>JBEKMM010000030.1:0-18085 GCA_050008515.1 Candidatus Limnocylindrales bacterium | reverse complement strand
CACTCGCGCTAGCATGACGCTATATTACGTCAGTCTCACGCTTCCAGCAACCATGACTCGACCGCAGGAGATCACTCCCATGCCTCCGAAAGACGACGAGTTCCGAGCAGCCCTCCGCACCATCCTGACCCGATCAGGTCTCTCGATGCGGGCCCTGTCGGCCGCGATGAGCCGCGACCCGGGATACATCGCAGCCCTTCTGGATCCCTCCCGCCCGTCACGGGCACGGCCGACACCGGCCGATCTGCTGGCAGCCTCAGAAGCCACCGGCATTGCCTTCGTTGAGTTGCTGGAGTCGCTGTGGGGGATCGATCCCTCGCGCCTGGCCGGCGAGCTCGCCGAACTCGGGGTGGGTCTCTCACTCGACGAGCGACTCGCGGGGTTGAGCGACGCCGAGCGAGCGAGCGTGGCCGACTACATCGCCTTCCTCGCCGCGCGCCACACACGCCCTCGAGCCTCGCGCACCTGAGCCGCGCCTTAGACCCTAGCGGTTGGCGCTGGTGAAGTAGAACTCGTTGCCCCCCAGATCGGCGCCATACACGGCGGCATCGACGAAATCGTCGTGCTCGCCGTTGGGAAAGGCGAGGAGCTGGCGGGGGAACTCACCCAGGTCGTTCGGCCCTGTGCCCATGCCCGGCGCGCCCCGCAGGAAATGGACCTTGCGCCCCTCGAAGCGGGCGGCAAGCGTGCGCGACCGGGTCACCTTGTCAGAGTCGGGGTATACCGGGCTCGCCGGCAGGCGGGTCTGGCTCAACATCTCGCGGACAAAGGTACTCTGGTGCTGGGTCGCCTCGATGTTGAGCGCGGTGAGCGCACGTGGCACCTCGGGATGGCCCGACGCACCACAGAACAGCGGTGGCAGAAGCCGTATCGGCCAGAGCAGACGAGGCCCGGGCGGGTTGTCCCCAACCGTGTCGCAGTAGGTGCCATCGTCACCGCGCCCGGTCAGCCAGCGCCGATGGCCCTCGTCGAGTCGGGCCGCAAAGGCTCCTGACTTGTTTAGATGCGCACAGCACCCGGGTCGCGCAGGCCGTAGGGTGCGAGGTCGGTGACCGGTTGGCTCCCACGCTCCTTGCCCACCCGTTGGATGTGGCTCTCTCATAGCGTGCCGGCCGGCCACCGACCGCCGCCGGCGTGGCTCAATAGAGGCGTGACACGCTCCCCGGAACTCAGGTTGCCCGCCGCGGTGCTCCATCGTCCGCGTGATGCGAGGAGGCACCAAGTGATCACCATCGGCATCGATCCCCACAAGTCATCGCACACGGCCGTGGCGCTCGACGAAGCAGGTCGCGTTCTCGCTGAGCTGCGAGTCGCCGCGACCAAGGCCATGCTCGACCGACTCCTGCGCTGGGCGGAGCGCTGGCCTGAGCGGATCTGGGCAATCGAGGGCGCCACAGGCCTCGGCCATCTCCTGGCTCAGCAACTCGTCGCCCGCGACGAGACCGTGCTCGACGTGCCGGCGACCCTCGCTGCCCGGGCTCGCCTGCTCGCTCGGGGCCATGGCCGCAAGACGGACGGCATCGATGCGGCCAGCGTGGCGAGGGTGGCTCAGAGCCAGTCCGATCTGCGGCGCGTCGGTCCCGAGGACCACAGCACCGTGCTGCGGCTCCTCTCCGATCGCCGCGATGAGCTCGCCCAGGGGCGCCGCACCGTGATCAACCGGCTCCATCGTCTGCTCCGTGACCTGCACCCTGGCGGTGCCCCGACTGAACTATCGGCGGCGGCTGCCTCAGGGCTTCTCGGCCGCATCCGACCGGCGGCCGCCGTCGACCTCGAGCGCAAGGCGATGGCCCGAGCGCTCGTCGCCGACCTGCGGAGGATCGACCGGGCCCTGGTCGAGAACCGCACGCGCTGTGCCGCTGCCGTGGCCGCCAGCGGCACCACCGTGACGGCCATCTTCGGCATCAGCGATGTGCTCGCGGCCAAGATCCTCGGCCATGTCGGCGACGTCAGCCGCTTTCGGTCTGCTGACCGCTTCGCGAGCTACACGGGCACGGCGCCGATCGAGGTCTCGAGCGGCGAGGTGACCCGCCATCGGCTCTCGCGCAGTGGCAACCGCTCGCTCAACAACGCGCTCCACCTCGCGGCCCGGGTCCAGGTCATGTACCCGGGTCCGGGGCGGGACCACTACGAGCGCAAGCTCGCCGAGCACAAGTCCTCTCGCGAAGCGCTGCGCAGCCTCAAGCGCCAGCTGGCGAAGGTCGTCTATCGCCGTCTCGTCGCCGATCGTGCCCATCGTCTCGCTATCGCGTCTTGACATAGAGGCGCTACGAAGTAGACTTCGTGGCCCGCGGGGTCCTCCACGACTTCGACCGCAGCGGTGTAGTCGGAACGCTCGCCCTTGCTGACCGCGAGGTCCACACCCACGCGCCGGGGGCCGGCCGGCACGCTATCGACCCAATCGAACCACTCGCGCTTGAAGATGTTGCCGGTCATGCCCGAGGGGTCGTTCTGCATCTGGAGATTGAAGATCGCGGAGCCGAGGTCGTCGCGCACCTTGCGCAGCTCCTCTAGCCCGTAGACCTGCGGCCAGAGCGCAGTCCCGTCATCCTGGATTGCCTTGCGTGTGAGGCTCGGCCAGCCCTTGGCGATCAGCTCGGCGTAGATGTCGCCCTCGTGCCAGCGGGTTCCGAGAAACCAGCGCGTCCCGCCCGGGACGACCATCCGGTCGACGACCGACCAGTAGGTCCGGCTCGACTTCTCGCGCTGCCCGGCGGTCTCGTTCTCCTGAAGGCCCACCATGTCGTCGGCGAGCAGGTCATCGAGTCGAGCGCCGGCGCGGACGCCCCGCAGGCCGCGGGCGACGCAGGTGAAGTCCTTGCCCAGGTCCGCCCCGCGCACCGTCCAGGCGGCGTCGGCCCAGGAGGATCCGCGAACGCCACGGCGGGCCCAGGTGAAGATCTCGGCGAACCTCTCGCTCTCGACGATCGAGCGCACAGCGGCCGAGCGAGCGTGGGCGTCGGCTTCGACGGCGGTGAGAATCCCGAGTCGGCGCCGTCCCTGCGCGAGACCGATCTGACGGGCCGCCCTATGGATGAACAGGGTCGTCTTGGCGTGACCAAGTAGGCTGAGCCCCGGCGCGGCGCGCAGGTGGCCGAGCGGCCCCCATCACCCGAATGGGCCGTCTCGATAGCAGTACCAGATGTCGACCGCCTCGCACCAGGCCAGAGGGTTCTGGGCTGAGACAAATGCCTTGGGGTAGCGGCTAGCCAGCATGACTTGGACTGCCCCGGCAAGCTTGCGGTTAGGCCAGACCTTGCCGCGGCACTCGCTGATCGCCCGCACGACGTCCGCGCGGAACTGTTCGTCATCCTTGGGATAGCACCACAGCGTCAGGTCGGTGGATGGGTTCACCCCGCCCGTGCTACTCCTGACCTGGCCGGTCGGGCCCGGCCCTCCATGCTTCGTCGACCAGCCCCCGAACGTCACGAAGATACCGGGCGTGCTTGCGCGATGCCCTCTGCTCATCAGCGTCGTCCTGCCGTGAAGTAGAAGTCGTTGGTGGTCCCGTTGAGATCGGCCCCATACACAGCTGCATCGACCAGATCGTCGTGCTCGCCGTTGGGAAAGGCGACCGCCTCGCGCTCGTAGGCATCCAACCCAGGCGCACCCCGCAGGTGGAAGACCGTGCCCGACTCGTATCGGGCGGCGAGGGTCCGGGCCCGCGTCACCTTGTCACGGTCGGGGAACACGGCCGCAGCGGGCAGACGGGTCCGGGCGAGCAGTTCCCGGGTGAACGTCGACTGGTACGTGGTGGCCTCGATGTTGAGCACACTCAGAGGGCGGGCGGCCGAGTTGGCGCTCGTGAGCCCGACGAAGCCAGAAGGAAGAGATACCGTCGGCCAGAGGAGCCTCGGGCCGTCTGTCAGCGACCCGTCCGGCGCGCCTGCCTCATCGAGCCCTGTCAGCCAGCGTCGGTGGCCCTCGTCGAGTCGCGCCCGCCAGGCACCACACATATACAGGCGGTGCTCGGAGTCCTCGACCCACTCGACTACCGCGGTGTAGTCGGCGCGCTCCTTCGACGAGGCCGCGAGGTCCATGCCGACCCGCCGCTGCCCGTCGGGCACCCGGTCTACACAGCGGAACCAGTCGCGCCGGAAGACGTTGCCGCCCATGCCTGAGGGATCGTTCTGATACTGCAAATCGAAGATCGCCGAGCCGAGCTCGGCCCGCTTGGCCTCGAGGCGCTCAAGCGACCAGTAATCGGGCCAGAGCGCGGTCCCGCCGTCTCGGATCGCCCTGTAGGTCAGATGCGGCCAGCCGCGGCGGATCAGCTCGGCGTAGATATCGTCCTCGTGCCAGCGGGTGCCCAGAAAGATCCGCTTACCCCCCGGGGTGACCATCGGGTCGACGACGGTGAGATACGTCTCGAGGGCTTTAGCCCGTCCAGCCGCAGTCAGGTTCTCCTGGGCGCCCACCGGATCGTCGGCGACCAGCTCATCGAGGCGCGCCCCGGCGCGGACCGAACCGAGGCTCATCGCGAGACAGGTGACGTCCTTGCCCAGATCGACTCCCCGGACGCTCCAGGCCGCGTCGGTCCACGGCCGGCCCTCGACCCCGGCAGCGGCCCATGGAAACACCTCGGCGAAGCGAGGGCCCTCGATAAGAGCACGGATGGCCCGGGAGCGGTACTCGGCATCGGCGTCGACCGCCGTCAGGATGCCGAGGCGGCGCCGGCCCTCGGCCGCCCCGATCCGGCGGGCGGCGCGGTGGAGGAAGAGCGTCGTCTTGGCATGGCCTCGCGGGGCGAGGATGAGGCCGCGTTCGTGGCGCTCCGCGAAGAGGCTCGCGTCCCGCAGGTGGTGCGGGAAGACCAGGTCGCTCATGTACTCGGCGAAGGCCGCGTCGCTATAGGGGGCACGGGCGAGCAGGAGCTCGCGGTACGTGGGGCTCATGGCCGGTCTCCCTCGGGGTCAGTGGTTGTCTCGGCGGCCTGGGCCGCCTCGGCTTCCAGATCCGCGAGCAGGAGCCTGGTGCGCTTGATCTGCTCGTCGGGCGAGTGGTGGTCGGCCGGGTGATCGCCGAGCACTAGGGCCAGCGGCGCGCCTCCGGGGCCGCTGATCTCGGTCCGGCCAGGAGCAGCGAGACCGCGCAGGGTGATCCACTGGTCGGTGGACTTGACATACACGTTGGCCCAGCCCACGCCCACGTTGGAGTTGGCGTAGAGGGCAGACCGGCGCAACGCCGTCCGCCTCATCTCCTCGACCTCCGCGATGCCCCGCGCCCGGTCGGCCTCGAGGGCCTCGGCGCCCGCCCGCCTCGCCCAGCTGCGTTGGATGGCCCTGATGTGGCCCCGCACGGCCCGCTCGCTGAGCGCGATAGGCGAGGGGTTCTCCGACCCCGTCAGGGCGCGGTGGATGGCCGGAGCGGCGAGGCCGCTGACCATGAGGGTCTCGATCCGTTCGCGCAGCCCGGCCAGGTCCTGCTCGCTGCGGCGACCGCGGACACCGGGAGTCTTGGGAGCCCGCGGGGCGGGCCCCTCCATCTGTGGCGCCATGGCTAGGCCACCTCAGCCGGAGCCTTGCCGGTGAAGGCCGCCCAGCGCTCGATGCTGACCTGGGCGTAACGGGGATCGATCTCCATCGCCCGGGCGACCCTGCCGGTCTGCTCCGCGGCGATGATGGTCGTGCCCGAGCCCCCGAACGGATCGAACACGAGCTCGTCGGGCGCGGTGCTGTTGCGCAGAGCCCGCGTCACTAGTTCGACTGGCTTGACCGTGGGGTGGAGCTCGTTCCGCGCCGGCCGCGCTATCTCCCAGATGCTGTCCTGGCGCCGGTCGCCGCGGAAACGATGGGCCGCCCCGGGCCGCCAGCCGTAGATGAGGTTTTCGTGGCGGTAGCTGTAGTCGGAGTGCCCGATCACCATCCGATCCTTGACCCAGACCAGCGTCTGGTGGGCGGCCAGGCCGGCATCGGCGATGGCGAGCAGGAACGCGAGGTGCAGGTCGGGACCGGCCGGTGACGCGACATAGAAGGACCCGCCCGGGCGCAGCGGCGCGAGGGCGAGGGCATCGCGCACCAGCTTGCGGGTGCCCTCGACGCCCAGGTTGTCGTTGGCTATCTTCAGAGCCCGGGCCGTCTTGCCGACGTACCCGCACCCGTAAGGTGGATCGGTCCAGACGCAATCCACCGTCTCGCCGCCGGTCAGGCGTGCAACGTCTCCTGCCCGGGTCGAGTCACCCACGAGGATGCGGTGCCTGCCGAGCGCCCACAGCTGTCCGGGCCTGACGTACAGCGCGGCAGGCTCGGGCAGCGCGGGGACCGCATCGGGATCGCGCACCTCGGCGATGTGCGCCGCGGCCAGGATGGCCGCCACCGCATCGGCGTCGTATCCGGTGGCGGCCAGGTTGGCGGCTGCCTGCTGCTCCCCCAGGATTGCGGCGAGGAGAGCCTCGTCGTATCCGCCGATGTCGCTGGTGCGGTTGTCAGCGAGCATGAACGCGGTAGCGCTCGCGTCATCGAGCTCGACGATGTTGGCCGCGATCGCTGTCCAGCCGAGCGAGCGCCCGGCCCGGAGCAGGTGGTTGCCGGCTACGGTCCAGCGGGTGCTGGCCTGGACAACTATGGGCTTCTGCTGGCCGAAGCGGCGCAGGCTTGCGGCGACCGCCTCGACATTGCCCAGGCGAGGGTTCCGGGGATGGAGTTCGACGCTGTCGATGGGGACGAGAAGCGGCACCAGGGCGGGCGCGACCTGCGCCTGGGCAGCGGTGACGGTGCGGGTAGCGAGCGAGGCGTGCATGCCAGTTTCCCTTTCGGTCCTGCCTTGTGGGTGATCACCTGAGCGCGCCTCGCACGCTTGACCACCTCTCGAGCGTCCCCGGCTGGGACGACCCGACAGGGGCATGGACCTTGGGGAACTGGCACCTCCATCAACTCGATGCGCCTTGGCCCTCGTGGCCTACGGCGTCGGGGTGAGACTAGGCGGTTTCGGACCTGCCGTCTATGGCCCGCGGGTCTACAGGTCACCTTCATCGGCATGGCGAGCAGCGTCGATAAGTCGAGCGACCTGCTCAGCGTTTGCGGCTACCCATAGGTTACGCATTGAAGCGAGCTTGAAGACCCGGACTGACAGCTAGCTTGTCACGGCGAACAGAGGCCCACGGATACTTCGTCCTTCCCTTCCGGTGATCCGGAAGGTTAGCCTTCCGGATAGGACGCAGGCGAACAGCGGTCAGACCTGGAGGGGGTGGGGGCGGGTCACGCTTCGCTTGGGAAGCAGACACTCTGCCAGCTGAGTTACTCCCGCTCGGCGAGCAGGCACAAGTTATATCAGATCGCGCGAGAGGGGCAGAAGGGGCCTGGCCAAGGCATTTCGGTCGGGCAGACATTCTGCGCGGTTGGCAAATGCACACGACCCTTGGGCCTTGTTCTGGTTCTGGCCTCGCGACGGGATGGCGCGGCCCACCTGAACTCAGCGCGTCAGTTCGTGGGTGATGCCGCCCCCGATCAGCTCTGACCGTAAGCGGATGCTACCGCGTGGTTCGCTGCGAGCGGAGCGCCTGTGTCAGCTACAAAGTCTGGCGGGCCCGCAGCGTCGGCCTGCTATGGCGCGACACGATCTCGCCCGGCTCCCAGGCGCCCACAAGGATCTCGGGAACGCAGCGGTTGTCCAGAGTCGAGCGGCGGAGGGCGTCCGGCTTAGATGCGGTAGCACCGCTCCGCGGTCCCACGGAAAAGGGCGTCGCGTTCGTCCGCGCCCAAGTCGGTGGTGATGCGGCGGAAGCCATCCACCAGCGACTCGTAACTGCTGTACAGCCGGTCGACTGGCCAGTTGGATCCAAACATGCACCGACCCGGAGAAAAGATCCCGATGGCTGCCAGCACCCATGGTCGGATCCGTTCAACGGTCCAGAGGTGGTCCGCCATGCCGAGCCCTGAGATCTTCATCACAACATTGGGTGCTCGAGCAAGCATTCGCATGGCCGTCTTCCAACGAACCAGGTAGTTGTTGTCAAGTGAGATCGGGTTCGCCATGTTGTCAACGAGGATGGTCGTCCCGGGAAAGGCAGCGGCGAGCCCGAGCGCATGGGTGGCGTCTTCCAACCGGATGTTGAGATCGTAGTTGAGGCCGCGCTCGGCCAGTGCAGCGAAGCCGCGCCGAAAGTCTCTGCGGGAGACCAGGTCACCTATCTGAGCCATACGCACCCCCCGCAGATTCGGCGACGCCAGGTGCCGGTCGAGCTGGGTCTCGACATCGGGCGCACACAGGTCGACAGCGGCAACGATTGCGTGGGGAAACCCGTGCTGGTCCGAGATCGCCTGCAGCCATAGGGTTTCCTCCACGCTGTCAGAACCGCCCCAAAGTGCCTCAACATGGACCGACTTGTACAGGCCGCTGCCGGAGGCGTCTCGCAGGTAATCATCGAGCAGGTAAGGGCGGCGGATCGAGACATAGTCACCGATCCACGCAGTTGTGCCGGGGTCGCCTTCCGCCCGGAGCCAGGCGTAGACATGGCGCTCAAGGTCCCAGAGATGATGATGGGCATCGATCAGACGTTGGGGTCCACCCGTCTGTACGTCTGGTTCAGCAACCTCAAGGGTCCTGTCAGCCCCATCCTCCACGGTACGAGCCGACCCGGCGATGGCCTCAAATCTCATATCCGCCGTCAACTTGCAGGTCGATGCCCGTCACGTAAGACGATTCGTCGCTCGCGAGGTAGACCGCCGCCCACGCAACGTCGATGGATGCTCCCCGCCGGCCCATCGGAATACGGTCGTAGAACCACTGCTCAC
This sequence comes from Candidatus Limnocylindrales bacterium, assembly GCA_050008515.1. Classification (GTDB taxonomy): domain Bacteria; phylum Chloroflexota; class Limnocylindria; order Limnocylindrales; family CSP1-4; genus Fen-1039. The sequence continues at coordinate 9,353 of JBEKMM010000030.1, read as the reverse complement.
GCCGGGACGGCATGCTGGACTGGCTCGCTGTTGCGATGACCCCGGGATTAATGGTGTTGACCCTGACGCCATGGGACGCATAGGTCGTCGCCGCGTTCTTGGTCAACCATCGGAGTCCGGCTTTCGCGGCTTGATAAGCGGGGGCATCCCGCTGAGCCCGTAGGCCCGACATAGAGGCGACATTGATGATCGACCCGGCCTGGCGCTCGAGCATCGGCGGCAGCAGATAGCGCATGGCTAGGAACGGCCCCGTGAGATTGATCTCCAGTTCAAGACGCCATTCGGCAGGCTCGCAGTCGACGAGGGCCTTGGGGTAGTGGAGGCCGCCGGCGTTGTTCACCAGCACGTCAAACGGATCGCCTGCGAAGTCAGAAGCGAGTGCGCGCCAGCCACTCTCGTCGGTGACGTCAAGAACCCGGAACGAGACGGCGGGCGCGAGCTCTCGGGCCAAGGCTTCGCCGAGCTCGGTGTGTCGGGCGACCGTGACGACTCGTGCGCCTTCGGCTGCGAAAAGGCGAACAATGCCCTCCCCGATGCCCATGGTCCCGCCCGTTACCAGGGCGTGCTTTCCCTTCAAGCGTTCTGGCATGGCTCTTCCTCCCCGATTGCGGAGCAGCGATCGCCGTCAGGCATCGACCATAGGCCCGGGGCCACCTAACGGCCACGGCTGCCGGACATCCTGGTCGTTCGGCTGAGAGATGTGACCCGGGCGAGCAGGGGGCTCTTGACGCGCCTCCTCCTGGGACGCGGGTACCCCTCCTGCGACGAACTCGCCCGAACGGATACATGCGGTCAGGTGGGCAGGCTCCAACTCGACGAGCGGCGGGACGGCGGTGCGGCACTCGGGCAGGACGAACGGACACCGCCCGACCAGCGGGCACTCGGCCGGTGGGTTGATCGCGCTCGGGATCTCGCCTGCAAGGTGAAAAGGCTCGAGCTTGCGGGCGGGGTCCGGGAACAGGACCGCCGACAGGAGCGCGCGGCTGTACGGATGGAGTTGCTTAGAGAAGATGACCTCAGTAGAGGCGACTTCCACGATGCGGCCCAGGTACATGATGGCGACTCGGTGACTGATCCGTTCGACGGCGGTCAGGTCGTGCGAGATGTACAGATACGAGACACCGAGGTCGCGCTGGAGTCCGATTAAGACGTCCAGGATCGCCGCCCGGGCGCGCGCGTCGAGCGTGGACGTCGCTTCGTCCACGACGACGAGCGCCGGGTGGGTCACGAGAGCCCGCGCGATCGCCAGTCGCTGCTGCTCGCTCGCGGTCAGCTCGCCGGGATAGCGGCTCAGGTACCGCCGGCCGAGGCGAACGGCCTCGAGCGTCTCGAGCGTCCGCTCTTCACGGGCCTCGCTGCCGAGTTGGCCCTCGATGAGCAGAGGCTCTTCCGCCGTCTGCTGGACTGTGCGCATGGGGTTCAACGACGTGTACGGATCCTGGAACACCAGCGACATGCGGTGGCGCATCGATCGAAGGGTCTCGTCGCCCAGAGCCGTGATCTCCTGACCATCGAAGACGATCTTCCCAGAGTCTGGCTCGATGAGGCGCAGGATGCACCGACCGACCGTGGTCTTGCCTGAGCCTGACTCGCCGACCAGGCCCAACGTCTCGCCCCGTCCGATCGAGAACGACACATCGTTGACGGCGTAGATGGCGGAGCGGCGATCGAGCGGGAACAGTTTCGTGAGATGCTCGACGCGGAGGAGCTCGTTCACCTTGCCAACCATGTCGAGGCGGCGGTCGTCCGGGTGTCGTTCGGGTTGCCCGGCGCGTCGGTGTGCATGATCCCCACGGACTCGAGGAGCTGGCGGGTGTGGGGGTGCTGGGGGTGCCTGAAGACGTCCTCCGTGAAGCCACTCTCCACGATCCGGCCTCCCTGCATGACCGCCACGCGCTGGCAATATTGGGCCACGATCCCGAGGTCCCTAGTCACGATCAACTGGGCCGCCTGTCGCTCGCGCGCGGCGGCGAGCAGCTGGTCGAGAACCTGGCGTTGGACCGTGACATCGAGACCGGCGGTCGGCTCGTCGGCAATCAGCAGGCGCGGGGAGTGCAGCAGCGACATGGCGATACAGACGCGCTGTGCCATGCCGCCACTGAGCTCATGGGGGTAGGCGTTGAGGCGACGCTCCGGATCCTGGATCCCGACGAGGCGCAACGCTTCCACGGCCTTCGCCAGAGCGACCTTGCGGCTCGCACTGGCATGGGCCCTGTAGACGAGAACCATGAGGTCGGCGACCTTCGTCACTGGGCTAAGCTGGGCCTTCGCGTTGGGCAGAATCGGCGAGAATTCCACCGCACGCATCCGCCGGAGCTTGTCGGGATCCATACCGAGAATGTCTTGGTCCTTGTACCGGACCGATCCCCCGACGACGTGCCCTTCCTCGGGCAGCAGGCGCAAGATCGCCCGAACGAGCACGGATTTGCCAGACCCCGCTTCACCGACGATACCGAAAGCCTCACCAGGTGCCACCCACAGCGAGATATCGTCGAGGACACGGGCTGTACGTCCCGCGCTCCTGAACTCGACGGAAAGGCCATCGACGGCCAGCACACACTCGGCTGGGCGAGAGGCGCCGTGGTCGTAGGTCTTGCCTAACCCATTCGCATCCGTCGCCCCGGCCTGCGCCGCAGAGACAATCTCCTCGGGGCCGCCAAAGGCCCCGAAGGACCCGGAATACGAGAGAACGCTCTGTGCCACCGCCCCCGCGGCAGCCCCCGATCCCGCCCCGACGGCGAGGCCCGCACCCTCCCGAGCCGCCGTCCCTTCAGCGTCGGTACTGTGCGGCTCGAGCAGGTGCGCCAGCGCCTCGCCGGCCTCGGCGAACGAGAAGACGACCAATCCGAGGGCGATCCCCGGGAACAATGAGGGCCACCATTGCCCGATGATCATGCTCCCCGCACCGGTCGAGATCATGCCGCCGAGTTCGGGCGTGGGCGGGTTGACGCCGGCGCCCACGAAGCTCAGGCCGGCCGTCAGCAGGATCGCGAAGCCCATAGTCGCCGAGATCTGCGCGATCAAGGGCGGGAAAGCGTTGGGCAGCAGATGCCGAAAGGCGATGGAGCGGTCCCTGGCGCCGATCGACCGTGCGGCCTCGGCGAACGGTCGCTGGCGCAATGAAAGGAGCTCGGCCCGCGCGATGCGCAGGAAGACCGGCATGTTCACGAACCCGACGGCGATGATGATGTTCTCGGTTGAGGCCCCCCTGATGGCGACAAGGACCATCGCGAGGATGAACACCGGAAACGCCTGGATGACGTCGAGCAGCCGCAGAATCGTCTCACCGAGCAGAGCCGCCACCCTGCGCCGCGAGCCCTCGAAGAACCCGGCGAAGACACCCAGACTGGTACCGACCACCACGGCGATGGAGATCGAGATGAATGCGACCGAAACATCGACGCGCGGCGCGGCGATGATGCGTGACAGGATGTCCATCCCGTTCTCGTCCGTCCCGAACCAGTGAGCGAAACTCGGCGGCTCTAGGCGCAGGGGTGGATTGGCCGTCGTCGTCGGGTAGGGCGCGATCACGGGCCCGATGACCGCCAGTAGGAGCAAGACCCCGACTGCGGCCAGGCCGAAGAGTTCCATGGTGCGCAGGGACGACAGTCGGCGCCCCCAGCGTGCTCCGAGCGATGCCGATATCCCGCTCGCCTGAGCCTTCGGGCTGGCCACGGCCTACCTGGACACGCGCGCTCGGACCCTCGGGTCGACCGCGAAGTAGAGCAGGTCGACGACGAGGTACACGAGCATTGTGAAGAGAGCGGCGACGAGAACGAAAGCCTGGACGGGCGCGTAGTCCGCCGAAATGACTGACTGGACCGCGTACTGGCCGATGCCGTTCAGGTTGAAAACCGTCTCGATCAGGACGGCTCCGCCGAGCAAGAAGCCGACGATGATGCCAGTCATGACGATGATCGGGGGAGCCGCGTTCCGAAGGGCGAGGATGAGGACCTGACGGTGGGGCACGCCAAGCCCCTCGAGATAGGTCGTGTAGTCGCTTCTCAGTGCGCGCCCCACCGTTAGCCGGGTCGTCTTGTAGATCTGGCCGCCGTACACGAGACCGAGGGTAAGGACCGGGAGTATCAGGTGGCCAACGGCGTCCAGGAACGTGCCGACCTGGCCGGCGAGGAGCGAGTCGATGGTGTAGAAGCCGGTGACGCTCGGCGGCGGAATCGCGCCGATCGACAGCCGTCCCTCGGGCCCGGGCGCCCAGCCCAGAATGGTGAAGAACAGGAACAGGAAGAGCAGTCCCATCCAGAAGTCCGGAAGGGCGCCGGCCAGGAGCCCGTAGACGAACGTCACGCGTTTGAGGAAGCGATTGACGATGCCGCCACCTCGAGCGGCCGTGATGGCACCGAGGGGCAGGAGGACGAGCAGTATGAAGAGCATCCCGAAGGTGATGAGCTCGAGGGTCGCCGGGAGCCTCGAGGACAGATCGTCGACTACGGCGGTCCCGCGCGACCACGACCGGCCAAGGTCGCCCTGCACGATGCTGCTCAGGTAGTACTCGTATTGCTCGGGGATGGACCCGGTGAGGTGCATCTTGACGCGGAGCGCCTGGACACCCTCTTCAGAGGCATTCGGACCCACCTGGAGCCGCGCAGGGTCCCCGGGGAGCATCCGGATCAGGGTGAACGTCACCACGGAGATCAGCAGCATCTGGGGGATGGCGAGCAGCAGGCGGCGTACTACGTAGATCCCGATGTTCACAGCGACCTACCCACCGGTGTGGCTTGCGCCTTCATGATGGACTCCCGTGGCCCGATCGTTCAACCAGGCGTCGTTCCGGCCCGCCGAGGGTCCGGCGGCGCGCCCCAGATCCGCGGATGCCGAGGATCACGTTTCTCTGGGCACGCCCGACGGCGCAGAGGCCGCCCGGCGTGCCCAGAGACCAAGTGTTGCGCGACCAACTCCGAGGGGACGTCGTCCCTACGGCGTGATGGTCATCCCTTCCACGACGTAGGACAGGCCGTAGTTGAAGTTCGCGTTGCTGACCTTGTCGGTCACCGCGTAGATGAAGTCGGGAGCCACGATGTTGACAGCCGGCGCCAGTGTCGAGACGTACTGCGCGACTGTCTGGATGCAGGAGGTGCGCTGAGCGAAGTCAGCCACGTTCCCGCACTGCTTGATGTCGGAGTCGGTCTTCGCATCGGCGAAGTGATACCACTTGGCATTGCCGTACGAGGCGTACCAGAGCTGGAGCGAGAACACCGGGTCCGGCAGGAAGGGAGCGTCCTGCCACATGGCGAACACGAAGTTCGTCGCCGTGCCGCCGACGACCATCGTGGAGATGGCGGCGGGCGGGAGCTTCTTCAGCGTCAGAGTGACGCCGATCTGCGCCAGCGACGTCTGCCAGGCGATGGCGACCTGCTCCTCTTCCGGCTCACCCGACGAGTACGAGAGTTCGGTGGAGAAACCGTTCGGAAAGCCGGCCTGGGTTAGAAGCGACTTGGCCTTGGTCAGGTCGTAGGCGTAGTTGGTGAACGGCTGGTAGCCCGGATAGGTCACCGGCAGCCAGCCCTCGTACGAGACCGCGAGGCCGTGGTAGATGCTGCTGGCGATCGTATCGCGGTCGATCGCGTAGCTCAGGGCCTGGCGGACGAGCGGGTTGTTGAACGGCGCCTTCGAGTCGTTCATGAAAGCGAAGAACTGCTTGTTCGACTGGACGGCGATCGGTCGCACACCCGCCTGACCGTCGAGGGCCTGCGCCTCGGTCGGCGAGAGGCCCTCAACCAGATCGACCTTGCCGGCCTCGAGCAGGGCGATGCGGTCGGCCGACTGCGGGACCACCTGGTAGATGATCTTCTTGATCGGAGGCTGGGGCAGGTAGTAGTTGGGGTTGGCCTGCAGGACGACCTGCTTGTCGGCCTCCCAGTCAGTGATGTAGTAGGCGCCGTACCAGGAGCCGGAGTGGTTGATCCAGTCGCCGGCCCACGGATCGGAGCTCGTGACGTGCTTCTTGGCTTCCGTCGAGTCCATGATCCACGACGGTGCCGCGCCGAGATGAGCCAGCAGCGGGCAGAGGTTGACCATGGAATTGCCGTTCGCCTGGTCGATCTCCTCGGTGTACTTGTCGATGGCGTGCCACTGGGAGATGTCGCCTGCGCCGCCGACGCCCATGAAGAAGGCGCCGATGAATTTGTCGGCAACGCTCCGCTGCAGGCCCCACGTGATATCGGCGGTCGTAAGCTCGTTTCCGTATGCAGACTTCACACCCTGTCGGAGCACCATAGTCACTTTCGTGCCGTCTGGTGCAAGCGTGCAGGACTGAACGATGCCGGGCGTAGTGGTGCTCAGGTCGGTGTTGGCGATCCAGAAGCCGGGAACCTTGTTTGGATCGGCGATGGTCTGCTGCGCCGTGTACGCAGCGTGAGCCCAGCGAAGACCGGACTCGCCGTAGAGCTGGGCACCAATCGTCCACATTTGTGGCGCCGATTGAGTGTCCGGATCAATCCCTGGGGGCGTTCCCGGGATCGCGATGATCATCGTGTCTTTGCTGGCCGTGGTCGTAGGTGCTGTCGAGGCTCCGCTTGACTGGGACGTTGGTGCCGATGTCACCGGTGCACCCGTAGTGGGCGTTGCAGTTGAGCTTCCGCAAGCGCTCGCTACGAGCCCACAGGCCGCCACAAGACCGATTAGCCTTCTCATACCTCTCCTCCTAACGAGTCTGGCAAAGCAATCACCAGCTCGCTCACATGCCGCTCACGAGTCCGGATAAACGTGCCGCCATAGGCCTGCCGCCTCTCTTCTCGGTCCGAGTGCAGAGCGATCACTCGTCGAGGTGCTGCGTCCGCTGGCGCACCCCGAGCTTGAACAGCGTCCGGTCGGGGTCAAACATCTCCTCTTCTAGGAGCCCCGCGCGCTCCGTCATCTTCCAGAAGGCGAGGTCCGCGAGGTAGACAATCGTGTTCTCCATACTCCGCTGGATCCATTCACCCTCGCCGCCACCGGAGTGGTAGCCAGCCGTGTGGGCCACCGTTTCGGGCAGGCCCACGGTCAGGCAGATGTGCGCGCCGTAGGCGGAGTGGCGAAACGACGGGTAGCCCGTCGCGGCTGGGTCAGCCTTCCAGCGAGCGAGGTTCCGCGGGCTTACCTCCCACGCCTTCCCGACGTCATGAAGCAGCGCGGCGGCGAGAACCAGGTCCCGGTCGATTCGAGTCTTGCCGGTAACCTGCTCGAGACCGTCCACCATCCCCAACGCGATCGTGGCCGTGCCCCTCATGTGGTCGGCCTGCGTCAGGGGCACCTTCAGGTAGGGACTGGTTGGCGTACCGGTCGGCGGGATATCCTCGATGCGCTCGAACTCCGTCTCCGAAAGGGCCATCACCCAGGCGTCCACGCACTTCTCGCGCAGCCCCGGATCCGTGATCTGTTCGAGTTCGGGAAGGCTCGCCCGTACTCCGCTGCGACGCGCCTCGATCAAGCCCGCCTCGGATTCCGTCATGGTCATCTGCATCACCTCGCGTGCTGAGGCTTCATGGAGTGGACGGCACCTCGAAAAGGGGGCGCTCCCGCCGAGTCTAGAACGACACAAGGTCGGATGCAAGACGTTGGTTGTTGGACGACCGATCTATCATAGGCTCGGGGTGCGTTGGGCCGTCGTATCATTGGGACCTAACGCAGGAAGGGTGGTGTTCCACGGTGGCACGAGATCGCCGGGCGTTGCCGCTGCAGGTTCGCGATGGTGTCCGCCAGTTCCTTGTCGAGCAGGGTCTTGGGCCGGGCGACCAGCTGCCCACCGAAGAGGAACTGGCAGATCGGTTCGAGGTGTCCCGAACAACTCTGCGTGAGGCGCTGCGTCTCCTTGAGCAGAATGGCGTTGTCGAGGTCCGTCACGGCAATGGGCGCTACGTGGCGGCTCTCCCGGTCGTCGAGCGCCCCATCACGCGACTCGAAGGGATCACAGAGCTCCTGAAAGCCATGGGCTACCAGATCTCCGATCGCGTGCTGAGCCTCTCGGTGGGGCCACCGACACCAGAAGAGGCAAGAGCCCTGCAACTGGCACCAACAGCGGAGGTGATCCACCTTGAGCGGGTTCGGATGCAGGGCTCCGAGCCACTCACCTACTCAGTCCAAACGATCCCGCGCTCTCTGTTCCCCGGCCCGATCGGCGACTACGAATGGTCCCTGCCCATGCACCAGCTTCTGGAATCAGTTGGGCACCGGGAGGCGGCAGCGAACACCCAGATCAAGGCCGCCACGCTCCCTCGGCAGGCGGCGCAGGCGAGCGGCCTCCCGGCCACCCTGCCTTGCCTGCTGCTCGTGCAGACGATCGTCTCCAAGTCAGGCGTGTTCCTGCTATACGCCCACGACTACATGAGGGGCGACCACTTTTCGTACGACGTCCGGCGAGTGAGGGACTGAGACACCCCTCCAGCGCCTGATTCGGGATGGAAGCCTGAGATGGCCGACCATAGGAGGCCAGCCAAACACAAATGGGCACAGACGATAACAAGGCGATCGTGCTTAGGTACTGGGAGCGTTGTTGGAACCACCAGAATCCGAGTGCGATTCTCGAGACTCATCACGAAACGTTTGCCCAGAACGGGGTGCCGCTTGGGACCGCCGCCTTCGAGCGCTCCCTCGCGGGGTTCTTTCAGGCGTTCCCCGATGTTCACGTGTCGATAGAGGACGTGATGGCACTCGACGATCGCGTGTTAACGCGCGTCGTGTACTACGGCACGCAGACCGGCCCCTACGAGGGGCTTCAGCCTACTGGCCATCGCATTCGTGTCACTGGCCTGGAGCTCTTCCTCCTCCTCGACGGTCGAATCATTCAGCACTGGCACGAGATGGATCATCTAGCAATCCTTCGCCAAATAGGCGAGGAGTCGGAAGGCGCCGAAATGAGCCCTGGAGGGGACTGTGCCTTTGAGCGTCGGAGTGATGAGTAGGAGCCGCACGGTGCGGCACGATGACGGGCGATCGATGTCTCCGCACCCGTGCGTGTGGCAGGAATCGAAGCGCTGGAACTCGAGGTCGTCCGGGTTGCCCTGGCCGACGAGCCCGGTGCGCTGGCGAAGGCCGCCCGCAAGCTCGCCACCGCCGGCGTCAATGTCGAGCTGATCCTCTCGACCGGGGCGCACGCTGTTCGGGGATCTCGTGGTCGAGGATTGGCGAGGTCCTCCCCGTCGCCTCGGTGCGCTCAGGTCGTCGCGTCCCGCTCTGCACTGCACCACTGCGGGAGCGGGTCGCGCTTATCTGAGTCCCCTGCCAGGGACGCTATGGCAAGTTGGTGTCGCCTATCCAAACCGCCAGGATGTGAAGTCGTATCCGTCCTGGGCCCATGTGTCGGAAGTTGCGCGCGCGGCAGCGGACGGTCGGGTGCCTGCCCTCAACCAGGCAGCGTG
>JBEKMM010000003.1:0-355527 GCA_050008515.1 Candidatus Limnocylindrales bacterium | reverse complement strand
AGAGAGATGAGCGCTGCTCGATCCCGTCGACGATCCGAGGGTCCGTGACGGACTGGACCGGTTCGTGGATGGACGGGACATCCGCCTTGACGGCGAGGTCCCTTTTCATAGAGCTTGATGGTGTCGAGCTGACTCCCAGCCGGTGGCGTCGCTCCCAACAGTATGGCGGGCCGCGTGCACTGAGCTGAATAGTCGCTTCGCCCGTGCATGGGCCCGTCTTTGAACCTACGCGCTGACCGCCTCACCGAACCAGGATTCGGTGGCGTCAGATAGCAGCACTCCGCCCGGCAGCAGCACCGCCTGCGTCGCCTGATCGCTCGGCAGGTCGCCGGTCACGGGGAGCCGTAGCCACGCAAGGCCGTCGAAGGACGTCCAGACACCGGCGTCGGGGCCGCCTCGCAGGGCCACCATCCGCTCCCCGTCCCCGACGAGTGCCCCGTTGGCATGGAGACCGCAATCTGGGCCTGTGCACGTGGTCGGCCCGAGGGGCAGATACGTTGGCAGTGGCCGCCAGTGGCGCCCGTCAGTTGACTGCCACCAGAGTTCGGCGCCGGGGTTGAGGAAGTCTCGGCCGATCGCGATCAGACCGTCACGACCGGCGGCGAATGAGTCGACAACGGACGACGTCCCGGCGCCTGTTGGCATGGGGCCGCGGGCCGTTGCCAGAGGCATCGCCCGTGTCGGAGTCCAAACGCGCCCATCGGCCGACCACAGCGTTGCAGCGTCCCAGTGCGAGTCGTTCGTCATCCACCGGCCGCCCGCCACGTATCCGGTTGCGGTGGCCCGGAGGTCGGCTATCACGATGGCCTTTGGGAGAGTTCCATCAGGTAGGGTCCGCCAACTGATGCCGTCGGAGGAAATGGCTACTTGGGCACCCGGGCCGCTTGACATCGCGACCAGCCCAGCCGGCCCCGCCGCCAGCATCGGCTCGTCCGCGGCCGGCCCGGGCAATCCGAGGTAGAGAGACTCGCTGGGGGACCACGTCCGACCATCGGGCGATGTCCACGACATGGTCGGCGGCCCGTATGCCAGCGAACACGGCGAGTCGCTGCAACTGCTGCCCACACCGGGTTCGGTGAGCACAACGAGACCCGTGGGCGCCTCGGCCACACCGACTATGGACATGCCGGGCCAGAACGTTGTGCTGGTGTCGAAGGGCAGTAGATCCCAATGAGCGCCATCGGCCGAAGTCCATACCGGGGTCGTGGTCCTCCCTTCAGAAACTTCCCACCCGAGCGCGATGAATCCGCCACGCCAGCGCCGCACAGACGCCACCAAGGTAAGGGGGTCATCGGGCGCCAGCCGGTGCCACTGAATGCCTGTCCACGCCGCTTTGGCGGGTGGCGGGACGGGTGTGATGAAGGCGACCGCGACCGGCTCAACTGGCGCTTGAGTCGCAGTGGCGGGTGGGACCGTGACCTCCTGGGACGTGGGCGCCGCCCGACTGGGAGTAGGTCCACCGTTCGGAGTGGCGGCTGGGGCCGGTGTACCCCATGGCTTTGCGATGGCGACCCCGACGAACGCGACCACCAGCAAACAGGCGAGCAATGCCGTCCGACGGCCCCTCGGCTCGACCCTATCCAACCCGCTCGCGTGCGACGACCCGTGCTTCATGGACGATCAGACGTCGGTGACTGAGAGTCCATGTTACGCCCGCAGTCGAGATCGTGGTCAACTTCTATGCCATGTCGCTTTTGCCACGTCGCGCCACGATGACCACGTAGTGCGGGATCGCGTCGGGCGATCTGTCAGGGCGGCGTTGGCACGAACCGCGGGCTTCAGCCGGCGGGTACTCGCGGGACGGCACCCTCGCCCATGTTAGGTCGCCGTAGCGGGCGGGGTGACACGCCCGCGAAGCACGAGCAGCGATGGAACTGACGCGGGGGGCCCATCCGCTGGAGATCGGGCTCTCAGGCGCGACGATCAGCGTGATTCGTAGCGGAGTGCGGCCACGACCCCGCCGTCTATGAGCAGGTCTGTCCCGGTGATGAACGAAGCGGCGGGGCTGACGAGGAACTCAACCGCGCTCGCGATGTCCTCCGGCGTCCCGAGGCGCTGCGTCGCCGACGCGTCAATCATGTGCCGCATCATGTCGCCCGAGGGACCGGCGAGTTCCTGCTGGCCCATCGGGGTTGAGATGATGCCGGGGCTCAGGGAGACAACGCGGCCACCGCGCTTGCCCCACCCGACCGAGGCGGCCTGTACGCGGACCTGGTTGGCACGCTTGGCGATGCCGTAGGCCGCGCCCGGGTCGATGGTCGCCGGATCGAGAAGCGGCAGGCCTGCGAGTTGGTTGGTCGGAGTCGTTGCGAGGAGCGCCTCGACGTCGGGCGGCAGCGGCGTCATCGAACCGGCCATGCTCGCGATGCACACCATGACGGTCCCGGGCCCAACGTACTGCTCGAACGCATCGAGGAGCAGCGCGGTCCCGATCACGTCGACGGCGACGATGCGCGCCGGGCTGGCCTGCACCGGTGACACGCCTGCCGTGTGGACGACGGCCCGGATCTGCCCGAGTCCTGCGGCCTGTGCCGCAAGGTCCTTGACCGCCGCGGCGTCCGAGATGTCGACGCGTACCTGGTGGACCCAGTGTCCCTCGCCCGCGAGCACCTCCGCGGCGGTGGCGAGGCTCTCCTTCGCGTACTCCGCGAGCACGAGGTGCCGACCGGTGCCAAGTCGTCGCGCGATCGCCATGCCCATGCCGCCGGTGCCGGTTACGACGACGACCTCGTGCGGGGCTTTCCCGTATGCCATGAGTGCCTCCTTCCAGGAATATGCGGACCGATGTCCGTCGAAATCTTGACCCTCACCCGATGTGACCTGACGCTATGAGCGGTTAGTGGCACGTGGCCTCAAGCCGCAGATCAGCCTTAGCGCCCTGCCAAGATCACGACCACGGCCGCGATCACGACCACGGCTGCCACGAACACGCCCACCGGAAGGCGGGGTCGCGCGGCCGTGGCTGGAGGGCCGATCCCGCCCAGGGTATTTGGGATGCGTTGATCGTGGAGCACGTTGAGAGGCGGCCCTTCTTTGGCCTGGTTCTGCGTCGGTGTGGCCATGGGTTCCTCCGTGCGCCTCTTGCGGCCCAAGGCATCCGGGAAAGCGGAGCTACCAAGACCACCGCCAGGGAGGCGCTCTGCCCAAAGGCTTCTCATTCATTCTAGGTCGGGTCTGGCGGCGCGAGAGCAGGACCTCCTCCAGCTCGAGCTGCTGGGTACCGCCAAAGGCCCTGGGCGACTTCTCCGCTGCCTACTGGCATCTCTGGCTCGAGGCTGGGTAAGCAGACCTGCAGTCCAGCAAAGGGTTTCACCGCCACGATGTTCGCGTAGTGCGCGATCGCTGTGGGCACACGACGAGGGCGCGCAGGCGGGACCGATCTCAGCTCACCTCGCCGAGACGGCCGAGCTGGTCCAGCGCTCGGGCGAGCGCGACGTAGGAAGGTGCAGGCTCTGGCGCCTGCCCCGGCATCTTGCCCAGCGACTGGGCCGCGCGGCCCAGACAGACGAGGACGTCGGGGATCGCTCGTTCGGGAATCGAGGTGACGTGGCCGCCGCGGTAGTTCGACAGGATTGCCTCGATAGCCTTTGGCAGCCGAGCGTGGTCGACCGAATCGTCGGCCAGCCGGTACGGCAGATGCCAGCTCGACGGGCGGGCCGGATCGCCGACGTAGGCGAAGCAGCGGGCAGGCAGGCGGTACTTCGAGTCCAGCAGCTCGCCCTCGGCGGAGCTCGGCTCGGAGGCTGCGGCCGTCCCGGGCGCGGGGAGCAGGCCAGGCCCGCCGGCCAGATCTTCGCGCGGCCGGTAGATGCCGTCGACGCTGACCCACCACAGATCGAGGTGCGGGGCGGGGGAGTCTAGGGCCACGAAGGCCCGATCATGCAGGCCCGCTTCTCCGACGTCCGCCGCGTAGAGCATGTGGCCGTCGCTCACGGCGATCGCGCCCACCTTCTGCTTACGGGCATAGCCGGCCGCTTGGACCAATGCGGCATCGACGGCGTGGCGGCTCCATGCCAGCGCGCCCGGCCGTTTGACCTCGACCAGGAGGTGCTTGATGCCGAGCCTGGTGAGCAGGAGATCGGCGTATTCGACCTGGTAGTTCACGTCAGCGAGCGACCAGTCGAGCGGTCCGGTGAAGAGGTCCTCGAGGATGCCCTCGGCCACCTTCTCTGCGGCGTGGCCGAGCCTTTCGGCCTGGGCCAGCCGATCGTGCCGCTTGGCGACAAACGCCGGCCAGCAGGAATCCAGCCGCTGATGGAGCCGGCGATACGTCGCGAGCTGCTCGAGCGACGAGGTCATGCCTCACCCTTCGGTGACTATAACCCCGTTAAGGTAGACGGCTGCGCGATGCTGTGCGACGGTCTCTAGGCAACCCACGCACGAACGGTCCAGAATCCTGCGCATTGGGTATTGCTGACCGCCGGTGGGCTGGGGCAGGGTGGACGATCACGCCATGAGCAGCCGCCGCTTCGACCTCGTGGCCGACGTGAGTTCGGCCGACCCAGCGGCGATCGAACCAGTGTTGCGTCGGCTCGTCGGCGGGGAGATCAGGCCGACCGCCGACGGCTTCCATGTGGTGGCGACGCTCTCCGGTGAGTCCGCCCAGGACCTGAACCGATCATTGCTCTCCGGCCTCCGCTCGGTCGAGCGGCGCACTCGCCTGCGGGCGGCATGGACAGCGGGTGGGGTCACCGAGCGTTTCTTCGACTACGTGCCGAAGGGCCCACGGTTCCCGTCCCCGTAGCGACGCCACGGCGTCGTCCCGCTAGTGCAACAGCAACACGATGAGCAGTTAGTGAGCTCAGCGGCGTCGAAGCACCGCCTCGAAACGCGCGTGGCGCTCAAGCGGGCCATCGCCATGACGGTGCTCAGGCCCTAGACCCTCGTGACAGACGACGGCCTCGAACTGCCGGGACAAGCGCAGGATCTCGCCGGGTTCCAGGAAGGTGCGGATCCGGCCCAGCGGATCTTCGAATGAGGTTCTGCCGACCCGGCGGCGGGAGCTCCAGATGGCGAACGAAGGGTCCTCAGTGGTGAACCCGGTCAGAAAAGCCAGACCGCCGGGAGCGAGCCACTGACCAGTACGCTCAAGCAATGCCGCGACCTGGCTGCGAGTCAGGTCCGGGATGAGACCCAAGACCAGAGCAGTGCCATAGCTGTGTCCTGGGGGTTTGAAGTCCTCGAACCGTTGATTGATCACGCCAATCGTCAGTCCGACCCGTGCTGCCGCTGCGGCGATCTGAGCCGCGCCCGCGGCGGACGGTTCCAGGGCGTCGACGCGGTACCCGAGCCGGGCGAGGTAGAGCGCGTTGCGGCCCTGACCCGCGCCGACGTCTAGGAGCGGCTCCTCTTTCTCGATGAGCACAAGGTGATCGACCAGCAGCGAGTCGGGCGCAGTGCCGAACAGGGCTGGGTCACGGGAGTAGCTTTCCTCGTAGCTCATCGGCGGTGCGACTTCTTTGTGGAGCGAACATCAGGCCCGAGGCGAGACGCCATGTGGTTGGAAGCCTCCGATCGGGCGAACGTTCCCGCTTGGGGGCAGACGCGAGCTATGTGACCTGCGTCGAACTCCCGGTTGGGAGGAGTCGCGCATCTCGCGAGGCTAGAAACGGTCCGGCAGCCGAACGGCCCAGCGCAGCGAATGATAACGGAGACGCTGAGGATCGGGCCGCCAGCCTGATGACCGCGCCCACGTCCTGTGGCGCAGCCAGACATCGTTACGATCCAGCGATCGTGGCACGCCTGTGTCCCGCGTCAAGAATCTTGGACACTTTCGGGCTCGAATAGGTGTGATTCGAGGGGGTCGGCGAGATAGCGCGAAATCGGCGTAGCGAAGTCGAGCGACTCGTGGGGGCGGATCTCGTTGTAGAGGCGCCGGTAGGCCTCGGTCTCGTCTGCGAGGGCGATGGCGTCGGGGATGTCGAGCCGATACAGGAAGACACGTTGCGTGCCGCCGGGGTGCAGCTCATGGGCCTGGTGCTGGGGCGCATGTGAGAGAGAGGGCCGCCACTCGCTGTTGCGCGCCTTACGATTCGCCCGCCGGTCGTCCCGCCGCGGTCACGCGAAGCCGTCCGAGCTGACTTTCCAATGCGAACTCCGGGGGGATGCAATGCTCCATCCCGGGGCCGGTTTCGCTCGCCTGGCCGACGGGCCATGTCGGCCCCTGGCGGAGGCGTCTGCCGGTCAGAGATCGAGGGAGCCGGCTCGCCGTGGTCGCCCGGAGCCGAGTTGGCAGCGATGGGCAACCCCTGGTAGGGTAGGTGGCGACCCGGCCAGTCACTCACGCGGTCGCCGCCTTTACAGGATCGGCCGGTCGCCCCGATTGCCGGCATCGACACGGAGTGGGTATTGCCGTCCGCCAAGAGAAACGCAGCGCATCGTTTCCTCATCCGTCTTCGCGGCGAAAAGCCCGCCGGGACGGCCGGATTGCGCTACACGCGGCGAGCTCGACTGAAGGGGGAGACCGGGCCAATCGCCGACCCGGCTGTCGACCGGGCCGCCGGACACCTCGGCGAGGTGCCACCTCCGATGGCCTCGGCCCGCTCGATCGACCGGGCAGGGCCACGATTCGCACGAGCGCGATCGGGCGTAATCGGGCGGAGGGGCGTGGTCGCACTGGCGGTCTGCCTGATGCTCGTGGCGACGGCCGTGATGGCCTCGCTGCCGATCGCGCAGCGCGAGACCGCGGCGAACGACGCGACCACGGTCGCCGCTATCAGCGCCAGCCCGAGCCCCTCCGACTCTCCGTCATACCCGTCCCCCAGCCCGCAGGCCGGCTCCGCCGCGCCGGCCACGGCTCAGCCGCGGGTCGGGACGGCGATCCCCGGCTCGGCATTTCTCGCATACAGGGTCAGGGCCGGGGACACGCTCAGCCGGATCGCCAATTCCTTCGGATTATCGGTCACAACACTCTACTGGGCCAACAGCAGCAACGTTGCGGACCCGCAGCTGGTGAAGATCGGCCAGATCCTGAAGATCCCGCCGATGGACGGTCTGGCAATCGCGGTCGAAGCGGGCGCGACGATCCAATCTATCGCCGACAAGTACGGCATTGATACGCAAGAGTTGGCCGACGCCAACAACCTGTCCGATCCGACCCTCGTCCCCGGCCAGCTTCTCCTCGTTCCCGGCGCCGATACTCCGCCACTGCCGGTCAAACAAGCACCCGTGGTCGTGCCGAATTGGCTGGGCAAGCTGACCTGGCCGGCGCATAACCACTACACGATCACTCAGCGCTTCGGCTGCACCGGATGGTACGGTGAGCCGCGGTGGGGCAAATGCGCCCACTTCCACGATGGCCTCGACATCGGCGGGCCGACCGGAGTTCCGGTGTTGGCCGCCGCTGCGGGCACGGTCATCTACGCCGGCTGGAGGAAGCGCGGGACGGACGGCGCGGCCGGCGGCATCGTGGTGTGGATATCGCACGGCGGCACGTTGTACACGACCTACAACCACCTGTCGGCCGTAACCGTGAAGATCGGCCAGCGCGTCGCTGCCGGTCAGCGCGTCGGCAGCATCGGCGAAACGGGCGCGGCAGCCGGTACACACCTGCACTTCGAGGTGTGGATCTGCTACCCGTGGTCGGGAGGGGACATCAGCGGTGCTCGCGACCCGCTCCTCTACACGAATCCAAGCCGTGATCCGCGGCCGCCTGCGCCCTCGGCGGCGTCCTGATCCCGGCATGCGAGTGAATGCCAACTCGAGATGGCCGGCGGCTGGGGCCTAGTTCGTTGGCGCCGTGATCGTTACGCCCGACAGGGTGTCGATGCTGATGTCCAGCGTCACTGTCTCATGGGACGGCGTGCCGAGGATCTTCTGATCGAAAGATGCCTCAATGCTCAGGCCGGCCGGGGTTCCGTCGTCCTCCGCCCAGAAAGACAGATTGGTGAGGTTCCCCTGACCGGGGCTGGCGGTAATGCCGAACGCAGAGAGGTCTAGGCCCGCCACGTTCGCGACGGTGAGGTGATGGAGCTGTTGGCCAAACTCGGCCTGCACGCCCTCATCGGTCAGGACGATGCCGCCGTCCACCAGGCTTTGGAGCGTCTTACCCGAGGCTGGCGCCTTGATCCATTTACCTCCGTTCGTCCGCGAGTACGCCCAGTCGCCGACGACGATGTTGTCGATCGTGCCCGTGACGCCCAGGATCTTCGTGCTAATCGAGTAGGCGCTGTCTCCGCCCTTGACCTTGAACGTCCCCGTGACCGAGCCTGACCTGGAGCCGAAGATCGTGGTCGCCGCGATTGACCCGACCACGGGGCCTTGGGCCTGGAAGTCGCTGCTTGCGATCATGGCCTTGAAGCTGTCCACCGTCGACATGGGTGTCGGTGTCGGAGTGGGAGTCGGTGTCGGTGTCGGAGTGGGAGTGGGAGTCGGGGTTGGTGTCGGAGAGGCCGGAGCAGATGTCGGGACGCCGGTGAGCGTCTTGGCGGTGCCGCAACAAGCCGCCACAGACCCCACGAGGAAGACGACGGCTGTTCCCCGGGCAAGACGGCGAATTGACAAGAACGAGGGCACTTCCCGCCTCCTGGCCGCACTCGACTCCCTTGCGGCAGCCCGAAGGCTCTGGGGATCGTGGTTCCGCCATGGCCCGCCTCGGGCACAACACCCAGAGCATACTCGGCCCTTGACCGGGTAGCGGGCGCCAATCCGCGCGCGAGACGTTCCAGGACATCTCGGAGACTGACGGCGATCTGCGGGCTCGTTGTTGTTCTGGCGCGCCCGAACCCCTCCGGGCGCGCCACTCTCCGTGCTTCCCCTTGACCCTCGGTCGCCCTTTCGACTGATGGAAACGAGCCAGCGGCACGACTAAGATTGATGCCCTCGGCTGCTCCAAACACGGAACTGGAGGGCAGGAGTGCGGCAACACAGGCCGGGCGCAGAATGGGAGAGGGGCCTTCCCTCGGCCGCCGCGCGCCGTGGAGGCCGCGGGGTCGGGGGCGCCCAGACCCTGGAGTTGTCGGACCAGGGCGGCCTACCGAGCCGGGATAGGCTCCAGCCGCTGGAGGGTGATTGGTGGGCACCGAGCCCCCCATCCGGTGGGCAGATCGTGGAGGACTGGCTGGACGGCCGCCGCGTCTACCCGGAGCCGCCACGTCGCTGCCGGACTGTGCACCGCCTGCGTCGCTTGCTGGATCGAGTCTCTCCACGGATGGGGTTCTTCGTTCTGCTCGCCTGTGCCCAGGCGAGCACGGCACTCGTAGACGTCTGGTCGTCTGGCGACTGGTCGGTGCCGTCGGTCCTGAACCTGGCTCTCCGACTGGGACTCACCAGCGCCGTCACTCTCCTTCCAGCGGGAGTCATGGTCTGGCGTGCGGATGCCTGGCGCTCGGTCAGGCTCGTGCTCTTGGGTGCGATCGCCTGGACGACTTTGCCGGCAATTGCCGGCCTGGGTTGGTGGATCGTGCGGCGATCTCCACACCTGCTGGACCAGTTCGGGCAGGTTTGGGCGATGGTCGTGGCCGTCGTCGCGGTCGTCGCGTACGTCGGCCCGGCCCTCCTGGCGTTCGGCCTGGAGCGCGCACGCAGGCGCAGGACGGCGTGGCTGGCCTACCTGGCGCCGCGGGCCGCGGCCGTGACGGCCTTTGTAACGCTCTACAACGCCAGTTCATGGCTGCCATTGGCCGGCAATAAGTCAATCCGGCCATTGGGCGGAGGCCTCGACCCGCTTCATCTCGCCGGATCGATCAGCGGAGCTGCCCTGCCGCTCGGACTGTTGTGCCTCATGATTCTGGCCTACTCATGTCTGTCGGCCGTTCTGGCAGGGGAGGCGCAAAGTCGACTCTGGCAGTGCGCTGCGGCAGGGGCCACCCTGCTTGCCGGCGCCAGCCTCTACGAACTACTGGCCGGTGACCCGCTTGGGAGCTTTGCGACGAGCGGCCCGGCGGGCAGAGGCTGGGATGCCGCGGCGGCGACTGCGATCCTGCTGGCCGGCAGCGGCCTGGTGATGCTGGCCTTCGCCTCGCCTGTCTGGTCGGCTGCGATGGATGCCGAGGGTCCCGGGCGCGCAGCCCCCGAAGAGATCTTCTCCTGGGGCGCTGCGGCGGAAGCGAATGGCAGCGAGCCGATCCCGATGAGCACCATCGCGGCCGTCGCCGCGGGCACCGACCACGCCCTTGCTTTGGACGACCGCGGCCAGGTGGGCGCCTGGGGAGACGATTCCGTGGGTCAGGCGGACGTTCCAGATGGGCTGTCCGGGGTGGTCGCCATAACGGCCGGCGACGGCTTCAGCCTGGCCCTGCGCTCCGACGGGACGGTTGTGGCTTGGGGTGCGAACAACCTTGGCCAGACCGCTGTTCCGCCCGACCTCACGGGAGTGATCGCCATCGCGGCCGGCAGTGGATTCGCCCTCGCTCTCAGAGCCGACGGAACGGTCGTCGGCTGGGGCGACGGCAGCTGTGGGGCGGCCCTCGTGCCGTCCGGGTTCGCCGAGGTGACCGCCATCTCCGCCGGCGAGTACCACGGTCTGGCCTTGCGCCGGGACGGGACAATCGTGGCCTGGGGCGACAACAGCTACGGCCAGTCGGACGTCCCGGCCAGGCTCAGGCGCGTTGCGTCAATATCGGCGGGGGGTGATTTCAGTCTCGCCCTGCTTACCGACGGAACGGTCGTGGCCTGGGGCGACAACAGCTACGGCCAGCTCGACGTTCCCGCGGGGCTGGAGAACGTGACCGCGATCTCGGCCGGGGCCTCCCATGCGCTGGCCCTGCGGTCCGACGGGGACGTGGTCGGCTGGGGCGGTGGAGGCCAGAAGCTGGGCGAGGCCGCCCACCCTTGGCGCCTGGTCGACTTCAAGGCCGTCGCCGCCGGCGATGGGTTCAGCCTGGCGATCCGAGCGGCGTAGCAGGAGCGGGCGCGCCACGCCTCGAGCGCGGCCGCGTGGGGCCGCTCGATTGACCGCCGCGAGGGGCGTTGATTGAATGTGGCCGTCCTTCCGCGGGCCACTGGATTCCTCGGCACCCTGATCGGCTAGAAGTCAGCGCTGGCAGGCGTGCGAGGGAACGGGATGACATCTCTGATGTTTGCCATCCCCGTGGCGTAGGCCACCGCCCGATCAAACCCCAGCCCGAACCCAGCGTGCGGCACCGTGCCGTACCGGCGCAGATCGCGATACCACCAATACGCCGCGGGATCGAGCCCCGTCTCGCGAATTCGTGCGTCGAGCACGTCGAGGCGCTCCTCGCGCTGGCTGCCGCCGACGATCTCGCCGATGCCGGGGGCGAGAACGTCCATCGCCGCCACGGTGCGTTCGCCGTCATTCAGGCGCATGTAGAACGCCTTGATCTGCTTTGGGTAGTTGACGACCACCACCGGCCGCTTCGCGTACTCCTCGCAGAGGTATCGCTCGTGCTCAGCCTGCAGGGCGACGCCCCACTCCACGGGGAATTCGAACGAACGGCCGGATCGTTTCAGGACGTCGATGGCCTCCGTGTACTCCATTCGCGCAAAGCTGGACTTGACGAACTCCTCGAGCCGCGAGACCGCCTCCTTGTCGATGCGTTCCGCGAAGAACGCCATGTCGTCGGCACGCTCGTCCAGCACCGCGCGGAAGCTGTACCTGAGCAGATCCTCGGCCAGGTCCGCATCGGCCGCTATGTCGGCGAACGCGATCTCGGGCTCGACCATCCAGAACTCCGAGAGATGCCGGCTGGTGTTCGAGTTCTCGGCGCGAAAGGTGGGCCCGAAGGTGTAGACCCGCGAGAGCGCCAGACAGTAGGTCTCGACGTTGAGCTGGCCGGAGACCGTGAGGTACGCCGGCTTGCCGAAGAAATCCTGGGAGAAGTCGATTGCGCCCCCGGGCGTGCGCGGGAGGTTGGCCAGGTCGAGCGTCGAGACGCGGAACAGCTCTCCGGCTCCCTCGGCATCGCTGGCGGTCAGGATCGGCGTGTGCACCCAGTAGAAGCCGTGCTCATCGAAGTAGCGATGCATGGCCATGGCGAGACAGTGCCGAACCCTCGCAACCGCGCCGAAGGTATTCGTTCGCGCACGCAGGTGGGCGACCTCACGGAGGTACTCAAACGTGTGCCGCTTCTGCGAGATGGGGTAGCTCTCCGGATCGTCCACCCACCCGACCACAACTACAGAGTCGGCGAGGAGTTCGACGGCCTGCCCTTCGCCCTGCGAGGGAGCGACCGTGCCGGTGACGGTGACGGCGCAGCCTACGGTCAGATGCAGGATCTCCTCGTGGTAGTTGCCAAGCGTTGCTGGGGCCACGATCTGGAGGGCGTCGAAGCAGGACCCGTCGTGAACATGCAGGAATGAGAGCCCGGCCTTCGAATCGCGACGTGTCCGGATCCAACCCTGGACGGTCGCGCGCGCGCCGACCGCCGTCCGGCCCGCGAGGATATCGACGACTCGTTCTGCCTGCGGCATGAGGTTCTCCTTCGGGCTTCGAGTATGCACGCGGTGTCGGGTCGTGATCTTGGAACGAGTGTTCGGCGGCGTGACCCGCTCAGGATGAACCAACTGAACGGGCAGTGGTGATACTCGAGTTGGCCCTGGGTCCCATTCCTGGACTATAGGGTGTCGTTGTTGTTCTCACGCGCCCGACGCCCTCCGCGCGCGCCAGTTCCCGAGCGTGAAAAGGACCCCGGAAGCGTCTCCGGGGCCCTGTTGATTCGGCGAAATCCACCTTACCAATCCCTTACCGCTCTGCCCGAGCGGCGGGTTTTCATCCTCACGGCTGGCGCCTGATGCAGCGTAAGGTAAGTTCGCCCGAAGGGGCCTCGAACATCTAGTGATCCAGCCGGTGTTTACATGGGTTGGGGCATCTAGTGATCGCCGGTTCCTTCGGGTTCTGAGCGTCAGCCGCCGGTCTGCCGTCGCCGCCCCATCATCAAGCCGAGGCCGCCCGCCAGCAGAACCAGCAGCACGATCCCGGCACCGACGATCGGTATCGTCATGTCGGTCGAGCCGCTCGAGCCTGAGCCCGAGCCGGAGCCGGACCCAGGAGCCGGAGGCGTGACAGCGGCCGTCGACACTTCGGTCGCCGTGGGCGAATCCGTCGGAGCGGGTGTGGGGGTTAGGGTTGCACTCGCCGTCGCCGTCGGTGTCGGTGTCGGTGTGGCCGTCGGTGGGGCCGCCGGCGCGTGTGTAGGTGCGTGCGTAGGTGTCGGTGTCGGCGCGGCCAGTCCTACGTTCGTCTGGAAGGCGAAGTCAGAGTCCGATGACGGGAACACAGTCGCAACCCACGCTCCGGCGGAGAACTCCAACGCCCGGCCGCGGGGATAGAGGTTCATCTTGGACCCGAAGACAGTAACGTTGTCTGTGGGGAGGAAGACGATCGCGTAGACATGCCCGGGGGTCACGATGGGATTCGTCGAGAAGTCGAAGCGGACCCACCCACCAGACGGGCTGTGGACGCCGAGGGTGGTCGACGCAAGGACCGTGCCGTTCGGCACAGGGGGGCTTCCGGTCGTTCCCTGCACGCTCACGTAGACACTCCCGCCAGGGATCCCCTCAAGGAACAGGTCAACGCTCTCCAGCGGGCCGTACATGCCGGCCGTGAAGGTCTGAGCGTCGATGAACGAGTTCTGAACGTAGTGGTCGAAATTCGGGTTCGATTGGTCCACAGTGAAGGTGCTGGCGAGGGCCCACCCAGGTGCCAGGCCCAGCAGCAACAAGCCCGTGCACAGCGCGAGTGCGCGGCGTTTCATGGTCGAGAACCCTCCTCAGATGCCGGTGACGGCTCCACCCTGCGGTGACAGCCGTAGGACGTGCACCGATTCCTGCAACGACAGGCACATGCCGACTCCACGATCCGGACGCCCAGGGCCGCAGATGTTCCGGTGCGTGCCGCCGCGATGACTCGAAGTCCATACTACACTGACGCACTAAGCATTCCAATCCAACCGGGTAGGGTTCCCATTACGCCCGAGCCCGGATCGGGTCGTGAGACGCGAGCCGGCGCAGTCGAACTCCCACTCAAACCGGGAATGGCCCGATAACCTCGGCGTCGTCACCTGGCTGGATGTCGGCCTTCCGTCCGACCGGCGTTGTCATCCTCGCTCCGACGGCTTGAGTCTGTGGCTGGGAGTTCCGACAGCGTCCTGAGCGACAGCCAGGTTGCCAGCGGCGAATCGGTGGCGTATCGCTCGAGCCGCCAGAGAGCGCAGGCGTCCTCTCAGAGGCAGCCGCAGGGCAAGCGCGAACGGCGCGTTGGCGCGTATAAGATGTCAGAGCACGCGCGGAACGGCCGGCGAACCGTCTGGCTGCCGTGCGCATCGTCGCTGCCGAGGGATGGCATGACTGGCACGCCCGGCGACTCGTCGACCGGCGGCGGCCCCGGGGAGGCCTGGCCGGAAACGTACTGGCGCCTGGCTGTGATCGGGCTGGTCCTGACTCTTGCCATCTCGTTCCTAGGCTTTGTTCTGGCTCGGGGCGATGGCCCCGAGTACGCGCTCGCGCTGACCTACGTGGTGCTGCCGATCGCGTTCGGGACGTTCCTCGTCCTGGCTCGCAGGGGCGGCCGCAGATACCTGTTGCTCGCGGTGGCCCTTTTGGACATCGAAACCTTGTTCGTGTCAGCGGTCTTCGCCGTCGGGCTCGCCTACGCGATCTTGATTCCCCTCATCGGCCTGGCACTTCTGATCGATTCGGCCCGCGGGCGGACCATGACCGTGGCATTCGTGGGTGCCGGCCTGACTAGCTTCTGTGGGGTCGCGATCGCGCTGCTCTACGGCCCGGTCGCCCAGGCGCCCCGGCTCAACCCGCCGTTCGTGGCCCTCATCGGAAGCGGGATATTCATCGCCTACGGCCTCGGGCACCTCTACCGCCTGAATCACCGCCGCACCCAGGCCCTGGAGAGGGCCGGCGCGGAGCTGATCTCCCGCCGCGCTGCCGAGGACGAGCTGGAACGCACGTCGAGAGTCCTCGCGGCCATCATCGACTCCTCGCCCATGCCGACCCAGGTTCTCGGCTCCGACGGCACCGTCATCGTCTGGAACCCGGCCTCCGAGCGGGTCTTCGGCTGGACGAGCGGCGAGGTCGTGGGATCCGCGCTTCCGCCGGAGATGACCCCAGAAGACGATCGCGGGCCATCGGCGGAAAGGATCCGGCGAACGATGGCCGGCCAGGTCGTCCAGGGCGAGCGGGTCCGCCGGCTTACGAAGGACGGAGGCGAACTCTGGATAGACATATACGCCGGCCCTCTGCGCGACCGCGAGGGCGCGCCGCTTGGAGTCGCCGGTCAACTGGTCGATGTCACCGAGCGCGTCGCACTCGAAGCGCGGCTGCGTCAGGCGGCCAAGATGGAGGCGATCGGAGTGCTCGCGGGCGGCATCGCCCACGACTTCAACAACATCCTCACCGCCATCCGGGGCTACGCCGATCTGGTTCGCCGAGGGCTGCCCGAGGAAAGGGAGCGCGATCGCGCGGATCTGGCCGAGGTCATAGCCGCCGCCGACAGAGCGACGGAGTTGACCCGACAGCTGCTCGCGTTCGCGCGCAAGACCGTCCGGGAACCTCGCACCCTGGATCCCGCCGCGGTCGTTTCCGAGTTCGTGCCCATGCTGCGGCGCTTACTCGGCGAGGACGTCGAACTGGTCCTGCGACTCGCACCCGAAACCGGGCGGATCAAGGCCGACCCGGTCCAGCTCGAGCAGGTGGTCCTGAATCTTGCCGTGAACGCGCGCGATGCAATGCCCACCGGGGGCCGGCTCGAGATCGCGACCGCGAACTTGACGCCGGACCCGAAGTACATCGCCAGTCACCCGGATGCCAGACCCGGCCCACATGTGCTGCTCACGGTCTCGGACACCGGCCTGGGCATGGATGAAGCGACCCTGAGCCACATGTTCGAGCCCTTCTTCACCACCAAGGAGCCGGGAAGGGGGACGGGCATGGGCCTGGCGAACGTGTTCGGCATCGTCAAGATGTCCGATGGCTGGATCGAGGTCCAGTCGGAACCCGGGAAGGGAACCGCGTTCACGCTCTGGTTCCCCCTGGTTTCGGAGGAGTCCACCGCCGATGCACCGGCCGCATCACCGGCACTCGTACCTCGTGGCTCGGAGACCATCTTGTTCGTCGAGGACGACGCCGCAGTCAGGGGGTTCGGCCGCCGGTGTCTCACGGACCTCGGCTACACGGTGCTCGAGGCCTCCAGCGGCAGCGACGCGCTCGCACTCGCGGCTTCGTATTCGGGCTCGATCGACCTCCTCCTGAGCGACGTGGTCCTGCCAGGCATGCAAGGGCCGGAGATCTCGCGACGCCTCGCCGCTTTGCGAGCCGGCGTTCGGACGCTGTATTGCTCTGGGTTCGTCGGCAATGCCGCCAGCACTGACGACAGCATCGCGGCCGGGGCCTACTTGACCAAGCCGTACAGTCGGGAGTCGCTAGGCCAGGCGGTGCGGGCGGTGCTCGACGGCCCGGTCTGATCGTCCGGGCTGGGCTGCTGGGATCGCCCCCGCGGATCGGGGTCGCGGCTACCGGACCTGGCGGCGCCGAAGGCCTGGAGTCGGGGTCGGAGCCGGCGGCGGCGTGGCCGGGGTCAGCAGGGCCGTGGTCGGCACGGG
Organism: Candidatus Limnocylindrales bacterium; assembly: GCA_050008515.1. Classification (GTDB taxonomy): domain Bacteria; phylum Chloroflexota; class Limnocylindria; order Limnocylindrales; family CSP1-4; genus Fen-1039. Next base: position 339,019 of record JBEKMM010000003.1, on the reverse strand, counting down.
CGTGCTGGGCGGCGGGGTGGCAGGCGGAGCCGTGGCCGTCGAGCGACCGATCTGCAGGAGACCGTCGACCTTCTTGTAGCGGGACTTCCACGTGTCGCGATGGATCACCTTGCCGGTCGAGTCGGTCACGGTGCGAGTCCTGGAGGTGTCGAAACCGGCCGTCGGGTATTCCGCGCGGTTCTGCTGGCCCGGCCTCAGCGTGGTCACGTAGACCTTGCGATCGACAGCCCGGACCACGTTCGCCTTGAACTGGGGGCTGAAGGTGACCTTCCGGTCGAGTGGCAGGCTCCACAGCTGAACTGTGATTGTGCTCTTGGACCCGTTGGTCGCCCAGGCCCGAATCACTATCGGGTTCGGCGTGTCGTTGGTCCACTTCAGGTCCCACACCTGAGAGCCGTTGGAGAAGACGGTGGCATCGAGCCCGACCGGATAGCGGTCGATGTAGTAGTAGTGCTGGTGCCGCTCGTCGATCTGGAGACCGGCCCTCGCGGCCGCGTTGAACATGGTCGTGGAAGCCGAGCAGATCCCGCCACCCATGGCGCCGGTGTGGTCGCTCTTGCCCTGCAGGATGACGCCGCCCAGCGTGTATCCGTGAGCCGAGTTGATCGGTCCCACGGCCCTCAGGAAGCTGAACTGCTGGCCGGGAGCCACGACCTGGCCGTTGAGGAGCTTCGCGGGGACGCGAATGTTCGCGCCCCAGCCATTGCTCACGCCCGGGAAGAAGACGGTGGTCCATCCGCCGATGACGACCATCCCGCTCAGGCTTTCGGGTGTGAGGCGAGGGGAGATCGGCGCCGAGACGATGGCCAGCGTCGAACCCGAGCTCCCGCCCGACGCCAGGCGGTCCAGGTAGGCCTCGATGACCTGCGAAGTCGCGGCCACGTCGACGCTCGCGCCGTTCCTGCCGCCCTTCAGGCTGGCCGGCTTACCCGAGCTGTCGGTGATGACCGTCGGCTCGACCGGTTCGATAGTCAGCTTCGGCGCGAGCTCGGACACGTACGACTGCACCCGGGCGGGATCCACGGACGGCCCATAGCTGCCGTCGGTCCGGGTGCCGAAGACGATCCAGTCGCGAATCGTGTCAGCGTCGATGGTGTAGGTCCGGGATGGAATCGGGGCCAGGCTCGTGGCCTGGCCTTGGCTCGGGCGCGGGCTCACGGGCTGAGGGTCGCCGCCCCATGTCAGGTCGAGGTCGACGGCCATCCTCTCAGCCGCCGCGATCGCGTCCCGGGCATCGTTGCCGCTGACGCGCGGGTTCAGCGTCACGAAGGCGCCGCCCACCTGGAACGTGGCTGGGGCGTCCGGCTGTGCCAAGCCGTCGACGATCGCGCTGGAGACGGCCTTCTCGTCGATGGCGCTCCCGGGCGTCGACTGCCAGACGGCGAAAGTCCCGCTATGGACCATCACCCACCCATCCCGCGCGGTAAGCCGGTACGTGTCAGCAAGCTCACGGACGCGGGTCGCCACCGCCTTCGGGTCGACCCGGACCGCGATCGGGACGGACTGGCCGTTGATCGCAGCTCGGAGGATGTAAGCGGCGTCGTCGATCGGATTGCCGGTGTGCCCGATCCGCATCGCCTCGTCGGCCATGAATTCGACATCGGCGGCGCGGCCGGCCTGCTGGTATGTGATCGTCGCCGCGCCGACCGGCGTCGTGACCGTGACCTCGCCCTGGCCAAGATAGGCGTAGTCGGTCTGCAGCCTGGCGACCACCTGGTCGCGGTTCAGGCCGGAAACGTCGACCGAGCCGACACGCACACCGGGGACGACCCGGTTCGAGAAGGCAGTGATGACAATCAGGGCCGCTGCCGTAGCCAGGACGAACGAGCCGATCAGGCCCACCGCGAACGCAAGGGCAAGCCTGGCTGCGAGCGAGCGGCGGCTGCCCGATCCCGCTCGTGAGAGCGGATTGCGGAGTCGGAGTCGGCGCCTGGGCGCGACGGAGACCGACGAGCCTGCCGGCGAGGTCGACTCGAACCCGTCGGTCTCGCGCCACACGGGTTGTCCGGCCGTCTCGCCCGGTGCCTCGCCCGGCGTCAGGCCGACGATCTCGTCGACCAGGTCCAGCTCATCCGTTGTCATTCCCGGTCCCTCTTAGCTCGTCGATCGACGAGTGCCATGAGTACGGGACGTGCGAGCATGCGGGCCTGATTCCCTGTTTTCGCGGCGCCATATGGCGCGCAACCGCGATGATACGGCAGCCCGCCCTGCGTTCGTGGCATATCACCCTGCCAGTCTGCGCGTCCGCCCGAGCGCCGTCGACGGATCGAAGACCGAGACGGCTGGTGATTGCCGGCTTTTCTGGTGTCAGAATGCGGACCCGCTCGAGTCGGACGGCGCGACGCCAAGCCGCGAAGGCACCATGAAAGAGACCAAATGGCGGAAACCACGGCTCCGTGGGTCAACAAGCCCATCTGGATCGACCTGTCGACCTCCGACCCCGCGGCGTCGAGGGAGTTCTACGCGAAGCTCTTCGGGTGGCAGGTCGAGGTGAGCCCCGATCCGCAGTACGGCGGTTACGCGCAAGCGAAGATCGGCGGCAAGGACGTGGCCGGGATCGGGCCGAAGATGATGCCCGAGGCGCCGACAGCCTGGTCCGTCTACATCGGCACGCGCGACGCCGCCGATCTGGCCAGGAAGGTGCAGGCAGCCGGCGGAAAGGTCATCGCCCCGCCGATGCAGGTCGGCGAACAGGGCAGCATGGCCGTCTTCCAGGATCCCTCGGGTGCCTTCGTCTCGGCCTGGCAGCCGGCGATGATGGAGGGCGGGTTGATGACCGGCGAGCCCGGCACCTTCGGCTGGGCGGAGCTGAACGCGCGAGGGCTGGAGAAGGCGGTTGCGTTCTACGGCGCGGTGTTCGGGTGGGCGACCAGGACCAGCCCAATGGGCGAAGGTCAGCCTCCCTATACCGAATTCCGGGTGGGAGACGAGCGGATCGCGGGCGGGATGGAGATGAGTCCCATGGTCCCAGCCCAGGTGCCCAGCTACTGGCTGGTCTACTTCGCCGTCAACGACGTGGATGCTTCGTTCCGGAAGGCCATCGCGGCCGGCGCGCGAGAGATGCTGGCCCCGCAGGACTTCGTGGGCGGTCGTTTCGCGATCCTCGGCGATCCTCAGGGCGCGACCTTCGGACTGCTCAAGATGGCGGCGCGGTAGGACGGGGATCGTCCCGGTTCCTCCTCAAAGCCTGGTTCGGCCTCCCGTGTGATCTGTTGTCCGCGCGTCGAACGCCCTCGGCGCGCGCACGCCTCCGGCGACTGCATGGCGCAGGACGCCGATCCCACCTGGCGCCCATCCGGGCGCTGAGATTGCGCCGCCCGCGGCCGACGATACAGTTGCGGCATCAGTCGGTCGCCTTTGCCGCCAGGAGGAACTCCGTGAGCATCACCTTCGTGCACGTACCGCATCCGCACATCGCGCAGCGCAAGGAAGCGGGGCCACCGAAGACGACCGACGAGCACGTCGGCTTCAACGGCAAGGTCGCCCTCGCCCTAACGACCATCGTGGGGACGATGTGGTGCGCCTATGCCTTCGCGGTCCTCGCGTTCTTCGCGCTGCCCTCGGCCATCAGCAGTGGATCGGTCCTGCAGCTCATCCAGTGGCTGAGCCAGACGTTCATCCAGTTGGTCATGCTCTCGGTCATCATGGTCGGCCAGAACATCCTCTCCCGGGCGTCGGACAAGCGGGCCGACATGACCTACCAGGACGCCGACGCCACGTTCCATGAGTCCGAGCAGATCCAGGCGCACCTGATCGAGCAGGACCACGCGATCGACGCGCTCCTCGACAAGGTCGTGAAGTTGGAGGCGGCCCTGGCCAAACGATGACGCGGGAAGGGGACGGCGCCGTCCGACACGGAGCTCCCGAGCGGGACATCGCGCATTACACGTGCCATCGCACTGCGAGCCCTGGGCCCCTCGACGGCAGGGCGGAAACGCCGGCGTGGCTCAAGGCGCCGCGATCGCCGAGATTCGTCGACATGGTGACCGGAGAGCCCGGTTACTTCGACACCCGCGCGGCGGCGCTGTGGGACGACGAAAACCTGTACGTCTCGTTCTGGGTGGAGGAGCCGTACCCCGAGGCGCACATGATCGAGCGCGACGGGATCGTCTTCGCGGAGAACGACGTCGAGATCTTCATCGACGGCGGCGACTGCTACTACGAGTTCGAGCTGAACGCGGCGAACACGGTGTACGAGGTGTTCTTCATCTGGCAGGACGCTTACAAGCGCGGCGGCCGCTTCGACGTGCCTGAGTTCGACCTGCTCGAGCGGCATGCGTTGTCCTTCGGAGGCGACTACGACCGCCAGGCCGCCAGCTTCTGGCGCGGCACGCATCCGCGCGGCACCCGCTGGGCGTTCCGCGAGTGGGACCTGCCCGGCCTGCGCACCGCCATTCACGTCGACGGCAAGCTCAACGACCGGCTCTTCGTCAGCAAGGGCTGGAGCGCGCAGGTCGTGCTGCCCTGGAGCGGCATGAAGTGGCTGGCGAACGGCCGGTCGCTGCCGCCCCGGGATGGCGATATCTGGCGCATCTTCTTCGGACGGTTCGAGAAGATGACCGCGGGCGGGATCGAGATTCAGCCCCACCCCGCCTGGTGCTGGAACAGGCACGGCGTCATGGACACCCACGTCCCGGAGTGCTTCACGTACGTGCACTTCTCGGACAGGGCGGTCGAGGACCTGTAGGGCCGCGCCCGGGTCGGTGGCGGCGGCGATGGCCGCGGGCGGGTCCGGCAGGTCCAGGAGAGCACGCCCGCCCGGTCCCGGACTCCCAACGCCCGGTCAGCCGACCGCATTGCGCTGCCCGCTAGTGTTCCCTTAGGTTGGATCCGGGCTTAGCCGATTTCGGGCGATTTCGGCCGCCTGTCAACGCCAGAGGCGCCTGGGGCCCTCTTGTATAGGTGAAGGGAGCAAACGTACTCGTGGGGGTACGAGACAGATTTGATGCGGACTACAACCGGTTCTTCTCAGATCTCACGAGGCTCTGTCGGGCTCTCGGTGCTGGCGCCAGCGCCGAGGACATCGCCCAGGACGCCATCCTCCACGCGCGCGAACATCGCTACCAGCTTCGCGACGAGTCGAAGCTCGAGCCGTGGCTGCGGCGCATCGCTGCCCGGCGGACCTTCGAATACCTGCGGCGTCAGAAGCGCCGTGACACAGAAGAGGCCGTGGTTGCCTTCCTCCCCACCGATCCTTCTCTCTCGATCGACGTCTCGGCGGCGATCACCTGCCTGCCCGAACGCGAGCGCGTGGCCGTGGTCCTGGTCTACGCCCTCGGGTACGAGCAGGAGGAGGCTGCCCAGGTGATGAACGTCACCCGCGGCACCGTCGCCACACTGCTCCATCGGGCGCGTCGCCACCTGGCCGAACGCCTGGTCGGCTACGCTCAGGACAGGGACCGGCCATGAGCGCCATGTCGGGCCACGTCTCGTCCGATCGACTGGGCGACGCCGCCAGGCACGGCGGCGTGGACTTCCTGCGCGATACCGAACGCCGCCACGTCCTGGGCTGCGATCAGTGCCAGCGCCTCTACGGCGGCTACCGTCTCACCGATCGCCTGCTCGCCGCACCGTGGCGCGACGTCAAGCTGCCGCCGGCGGCGGTAGCCAGGCCGTCGCGGCTTGGAGCCCTGGCCGAGTTCATGAGCGGTCTGAATGCGCGTTCCGTGGCCCCGGCCGTGGCCGCGATCGGCATCGTGACCCTGATCGGCGCCGCCCTCGCCCTGCCGCAGCTCATGCCCGCTCCACCGGTCGCGACCGATCATTCGCCGATCGCCTCCGCCACGACATCACCCTCCGCGTCCGGGCCGGCCGCGACCAGGGTCTCTCCCTCGAGCTCGGCTCAGCCCTCGAGCTCGCCGGGCGCGCAGGCATCCGGCCCCGGTGGCTCGGCTCCCTCGTCGCCATCGGGGCCGACGCCTGGGGCCACGGCCGGCGGATCGGCCGGCAACGAGACCCTCGCCATCGGAAAGACCGGCGGTTCGCCGATCGCATGGTCGCCCGACGGCGCCCATTTGCTCCTGTGGGGATCCGGATCGCCGCGCCAGCTCCAGATCCGCGACGCGAGCGGCCGCCTCAACGGCACCGCCGCGGCAGATGCGGCGGCCTGGGTCACCTCGTCTACGATCGCGATCGCGACCCATTCATCCGGCGTGTCCCCGAGCGCCTCGGCGAGCGGCCCGGGCCACCACGGCGTCGGTGTCAGCCCCGGACGCAGCGGCGGCGGCGAGACGGTCAGCATCGTCGACGTGGGCGGCCACCCGGTCGCCACTCTTCCGGGCAGCTACGCGTTGGGCGGCGGCGTGGCCAACGGGATGATCGTCGGGAGCGGCAGCGGCGAGTTCACAATCGCCAGTCAGGGCGGTTCGGGTTCGTTCGGATGGAGCTTCGTCCTCTGGAACGGCTCCGTCAGCGCCGTCCAGGACGGCCTGCCGATCGCCTTCTCCCAGGACAGCCACCGTCTCGCAGTGCTGCATCCATCGAGCGTTTCCGGCGGCGTCGTCACGGGCTGGCTCGAGGTCATGGTCGTCCCGTCGTTGAATACCGTGGCGTCGTTTACGCACCTGAACCTTCGAGTCGGAAGCGGCAGCCTTGGCTCGAGCTACGGCTTCGATGCCGCCTTCAGCCCCGACGGTCGGTACCTGCTCGCCTCGGGAACGCTCGTCAATCTGTCGAACGGCTCGCCGCTGGCCACCGGCAAGGGCGGCTGGCTGCCGGACGGGACGCTGGTGACTTCTTCCAACGCCGGATTGCTGCGCTGGCAGGGCACGCATTCCAGCGTCGACTCCCGCTTCCCTGGGATGGGCACCGTCGAGACCGCACGCCACGGCGAGCTCATCTACTTCTACGGCGATAGCAGGCCTGCGCTCCTGCTGGATACCGACGGGTCGTTGACCGCGATCTCTCTGGCCGGTGTCCGCTCGATCGGCGGCCTGCTCGTCTCTCCCAACGGGCGAGCGATCGCCTTCGGCGGCCGGGCCACGGACGGCTCGTCGATCACAGCCGTGGCAACGCTCCCTTGAAGGCGCCCATGACGAACGGGCGCCGCGCACCACTGGGCGACTGACGCCACCTATCGCCACTGGAAAACCAGCTCACCAGGCCACCCACCCACCACACCGGTTCTCAACTGGAGGAGTTCACATGAAGCACCGAAACCGAAACGTGCTGGCAGCGCTGCTCGCAGCCGGCTTGCTCGTCCTGTCGGCCGTCGGCAGCACGGCTCTCGCGCATGGCGGCCCCGGCGTCGGTCCGGGCTGGGGCGGTCACGACCCGGGCGCCACTCCCAAGGTCCACCCGACCAGCCAGCCGACCCATAAGGCCAAGCCCAGTCCTCTGCCCAAGACGATCGACTGCAGCAAGTTGCCCGCCGCGAGCGCTTCGCCGCTTCCGTCCGCCGTCCCGACCGCAGTGACCGCGGGCGCGGTCAAGCCGGGCAGCAAGCCCGCCGGAGGGTTCGGCCTGGTCACCTGGAAGATCCCCGATAGCTGGGGCCGCGGCTTCGACGCCGCCGTCCGAGCCGAGGTCTGCTCGGTCGAGGCGCTCAGGACCGCATCCGACAAGAAGATCGCCGCGCAAGTCAAGTCGCTTGGCACCCTGCTAGTCCGAGTGGGCAAGATCGCGGGACTCTCGTCCGGCGATCGGGCCATTCTCACCGGTGAGATCAACGGGCTGATCGGCGACCTGAATGCGCTCAAGGTCAAGCTCGACGCCGAGACGACCGTGGCCGGCATCCAGGCCGATCTCGCGGTTCTCTCCAAGGATTCCCGCTACGCCCGCTCGATCGGCTACCAGGTGAAGCTCATCGACTTCGCCGAGAACGTGATCGCGCAGGGGCCCAAGCTCGACGCCCAGGCAATCACCCTGGCAGGCAAGATCGCGGTCGCGCCGTCCGGCATCGACACTGTTGCCGCCCAGAAGTATCTGGACGACATGAAGGCCAAGGTCGCCGCTGCGGAAGCGCTGGCCGGGCCCGTTCCGGCGATTCTGCTGGCTCTCACGCCGGCCCAGCTCCAGGCGGGCAAGGGCGATCCGACGATGGCCAAAGCCAGCAGGGATATGTGGCTGGCCTCCTTCGACCTCTGGAAGGCACGCAACGACGCTCGGATGGTCGAATGGATCCTGGCCGGCAAGCCCGGCTTCGAGGGCCACCACTACAAGTCGCCGGCTCCCTCGGTTACGCCGGCTTCCTCGCCAACACCCGCTCCGACCGCTACCCCGGTCTGAGTCGCGTCCCCTCTGGCCCACCGAAGGGCCAGGCACCGGAGAGCGCGGGCCAACCACCAGGCCCCGCGCTCTCCGGCTTTCCATTTCCGGCGGCCCCGCTCTCGGCCCGCTCGACCGCCCCGCCCCGCCCCCCGGCCCCCCCGCGTTCACCCCCTGGAGATGAAGCTCTCCAGGGCCTTCTCATCTGCGCTTGAGAGGCGGCCGTTGCGCGACTTCAGCTCGAGTTCGGGGACATTCGTCCTGCCCGTGAGAGCCGCCCGCATCTTCGGGAACTGGCTGCCGGTCGCCAACAGGTAGGTCGTGAAGAGAGCGACGCGCGGCCGCTTCGTCTCGGGCATGTCTCGAACGAAGGCGAGCCAGGGTTCGTCGGGGTGCTGGAGGATGACGAACAGGCCGCTCGTCCAGCAGCCCAGGAACAGGTAGTCGACGTCGGCAAGGGTCGCGAAGTCGCAGTCGCCGACCGACGCAACCTCCGTCCCGATGCCACGTTTCGTCAGATACGCGCCGATCTCCTCGCCGTATCGTCGCGTCACGCCCGAATGGCTGCGATAGACAACGACCGCCTTCTTCACCCTGACCTCCCAGTGCCTCCCGTACTGTGCGCCGACTAGGCTCACCGGGATAACCCGGTCGGGACCAGTGCCGTCGGTCACAGTCCATCTGACCCTTCGCCGTGTCGCGACTCAGTGAGAGACTGCGAGGCATCGACCACGGGCACAAGGGGATCGAATGACCACCAAGAAGCAGATCGACGACTTCCTCGCACTCAAGCGCATCGCCGTCGTTGGCGTGTCGCACAACCCCAAGGAGCTCTCGTACGCCCTCTGGCAGGAGTTCCGCCAGCGCCGCTACGACGCGATCCCCGTCAACCCGAACGTGGCAGTGCTCGACGGCCAGACCTCCTACAAGCGGGTCCAGGAGATCAAGCCCGGGGTCGAGGGAGTGCTGATCATGACCTCCTCGAAGGCCACCGAGCAGATCGTCCACGACTGCGCCGAGGCCGGCGTGAAGCACGTCTGGATGTACAAGGGCGTCGCCGCCGGTGCCGTGAACAAGGCCGCCGTCGCGTTCTGCGAGGCCAACGGGATGGACGTGGTCGAGGGCTACTGCCCGTACATGTTCTTCAAGGGCACGCCGTTCTTCCATACCCCGCACCGCTGGGCCAAGAAGCTGACCGGCAGCTACCCGAGCTAGGGCCCAGGGCGGGTCCGCGCCGCGGTCTGCCGCCCATCCGTCGACTGCTACGCTCCCACCATGAGCGACATCCTCGGCGGTTCGATCGGGCGCATCGTGCTGGCCGACAACCTGACGGTGCTGGGCTCGTTGCCGGATGAGTCGATCGACCTCGTATACATCGACCCGCCGTTCAACACCGGCAAACGGCAGACGCTGCGGCGGCTGCGGACGGTTCGGGACGAGGAGACGGGCGATCGAACCGGCTTCGGCGGGCGGCGGTATCGGACGATCCAGCTCGGCTCGGCCAGCTACCTCGACGTCCACGACGACTACCTGGACTTCCTCGAGCCGCGGCTGGTCGAGATCCGGCGCGTCCTTCGCCAGACCGGCAGCCTCTACCTGCACCTCGATTACCGGGAGGTGCACTACGCGAAGGTCTTGTGCGACGCCGTCTTCGGACGGGAGTGCTTCCTCAACGAGGTGATCTGGGCGTACGACTACGGCGCCCGAACCAGGCGTCGCTGGCCGGCCAAGCACGACAACGTCCTCGTCTACGTCAAGGACACCGAGCGCTACTGGTTCGACGCCGAAGCCGTGGACCGGATCCCGTACATGGCGCCGGGGCTGGTGGGGCCCGAGAAAGCGGCCCGCGGCAAGCTTCCGACCGACACCTGGTGGCAGACGATCGTGCCGCCCGGGGGCGCGGAGCGGACGGGGTACCCCACGCAGAAGCCGGTGGCGGTGCTGCGGCGAGTGGTTGCCGCGTCGTGCCCGGCGGGTGGCGTGGTCGCGGATTTCTTCGCGGGGAGCGGCACTGCCGGCGCCGCCGCCCTGGAACTGGGCCGGCGCTTCCTGCTGGTCGACTCCAACCCCGAGGCAGTGGCCGTCATGAGGCGGCGTCTCGGGGGAGTGGCCGGTGTGGAGGTGGTGGGGGAGTAGGCCCGCCGGCCGCCACTCCACCCCCGCTCGCGCGCCGCTCGATTCGCACCGCCGGCATCATCCGGATAGCCACGGCGGCCACCACCGCCGCGTCGATCGCCAGGATGACGAAGACCCACTCGAGGCCGCCCGAGAGCGCGGATCGCATGGCGGCCAGGTGCTCGGGCGAGATGAAGTTGCGGCCGATCGGGTCGAGAATCACCGCCGACGCGCTCCCCACCGACGCGGTCACGATCCCGCCCAGCAGGCCGACGCCCACGGCCCCGCCGATCGTCCGGCTGAACTGGACGAGGCCCGTCGCCACGGCTCGGCGCTGCCAGGGCACCGCGGCCTGAACCATGACCAGGATCGTCGTCGCGGAGAGGCCCATCCCGAGGCCCGTGATCGCCTCGCCCAGCGCCGCCACGGCGAGCCCGCCCTCGAGCGTCCCCGGGCGCGTCGCCTGCGTCACCACGAGCGTTCCCACGACCAGCATCGACGTTCCGACGAGCACCGTCGGCCGAGCCCCGAACCGCAACAGCGCCCGCCCGCCCACGATGGAGCCGATCGGCCAGCCGATCGACATCGCCGCCACGGCGACGCCCGCCTGCAGCGCCGTCCCGCCCATGACCCCCTGGACGAGCGGCGGTACGTAGGCCGAGAGGCTGAACATCACCACGCCCGACAGCCCGCCGATGGCCAGCCCGGCCGCGATGACGGGCACGGCCAGCAGGCTGAGGTCGATCAGCGGCTCGGCGATGCGCCGCTCGAAGAACGCGAATGCCACGAGCAGCGCCAGCGCGCCCGCCACGAGCCCCAGGGTCACCGGCGATGTCCAGCCCCAGAGCTGGCCGCCTTCGGTCGCCGCGAACAGCAGCGACACCAGGCCGAGGGTGAGGATCCCGGCTCCGGCCAGGTCGAGTCGGTGGCGGTGGCGCTCCACCCGTTCGTGCAGGAATCGCCCGATCAGGAAGGCGGCCATCAGCCCGACCGGCGCGTTCACGAAGAAGACCCAACGCCACCCGACGGTAGTGGTGATGATGCTGCCGATGGCCGGGCCCACTACCGCGGCCGCCCCCCAAACGCCCGAGAAGAGACCCTGGATCCTGGCCCGCTGCTCGCTCTCGAAGACGTCGCCCAGGATCGTGAACGAGATCGGCTGAACCGCGCCCGCGCCCAGGCCCTGGATCGCCCGGAACAGGATCAGCTGCGTCATCGATCCCGCGAACCCGCACAGCATCGAACCGCCGACGAAGAGCGCGAGACCGGTCATGAAGATCGGTTTGCGGCCGTACATGTCGGCCAGTCGGGCATACAGCGGCACGGTGACGGTCGAGGCCAGGAGGTAGGCGGAGAAGACCCAGCCGTACTCCGAGAGCCCGCCCAGGTTGCCGATGATGGTCGGCATGGCGGTCGAGACCACGGTCCCGTCGAGGGCGGCGACGGCCAGCGCCGCCATGATCCCGACGGCGATGACGAACTGCTCGGGCGTCATCCCCATCCGGCGGGCGACGGCGTGATGACGGCGCCCCGGAGGCTGGTCGGCCGGGCCGACAGGAGGGGCCGGAGCCGGAGGCACAGGCGACCCTGGGGCTGCAGTCGTGTCCGGCATGGCGGACAGTCTATGGCGAATGGTCTCCGACAATGTGCGGCACGTCTCGGTCATCGCGGCTCGTGACGCTGCAATCAGCCCCGTGCCGTCCCGTGACCGCGCCGCCACGATCGAGACGAATGGAGGCCGCCTGGCAAGCGGGCACGCCCGTGTCGCCGGATTGTTCGTTCGGACCTGTGACGCGTCGCGTTCGGGCACGATGCGATCGGCCTTCCCGGCACGCCTATCATTCGCCCGTGCTCTTGTCTCGGAATCTCGTTCGAGTCGCTCGGCTGGACCGACTGGACGCCGTCCTGGCGGCGACCGTCATCGTCCTGGCATCCTTGTCCGCCGCGGTCGTCTTCCTGCCGGTGCTCGGCGGCCAGCACGTCGAAGCCGGCCTGGACCTCGTCTTGGACACGTTCGCCACCGTCGTCACGCTCGGCGTGGCCGTCGTCGCCTGGGTCCGCTACCGCGAGATCGGAGCGCCCGTGGCCCTCTTCCAGGCGTCGGCCTTCCTGGTTCTGGCGATCGCCAGCGGGGCCAGCCTGCTCTTCATCGTGGGACGGCTGGACGTTGCCATTTCCGACTTCGGGCTGAACATGCCTCGCGAGGCCCAGCCACAGATCACAACGGCCGGCCATCTTATCGCTGCCACGCTTCTGGTCATTGGCGCAGCGGTCTCGCTGCGGGGCATCCACGTTCGCCAGCACTGGCTGATCCTGCTCGGGCCCGCCGTCGCTCTTCTCGCAATCATCCAGTTCGCCAGTACGTGGAGCCCCTACGTGCCCCCGCTGAGCAGCGTCTTCATCCTCTCCTACCTGCCGACCTGGCCGAGCTTCCAGCCTGTGCCGCCCTCGCCGACCCCTCTCGGCGTGGGTCTGCACCTGGTCGGGGGCGGGCTCTTCGTGCTCGCGGCCGAGCTGACCCGGCGGCACCACCGCCGCACCGGCGAGATGGGGGACGGCTTCCTGGCGGTTGGGCTGGTATTCGCTGCCTTCGGCGAGTTCCACACCGCGTTCTACCCAAGCACGTACGGCGGGCTCGTTACGAGCGGCGACATCCTGACCGTGGCCTTCGCGGTCGTGCTGTTGATCGGCATAGAGGCCGAGGGACGGGCGACCCGGGCCGCGCTCGCCCGGGCGAACGAGACTCTCGGGCGCCTGAAGGATGCCGAAGTCCGCCGCGCCGCGCTCGAGGAGCGGACCAGGCTCTCGCGCGAGCTCCACGACGGGCTCGCCCAGGACCTCTGGCTGGCCAAGCTCAAGGTCGGGCGCCTCGCTGCCATGCCGGATCTCGGTCGCCAAGCGAAGGCGGTCTGCGACGAGCTGACGGGGGCGATCGACGCCGGGCTGGCGGACGCGCGCCAGGCGGTGATGGCGCTGCGCCTCGGGAGCGAGCCGGCGGTCTCCCTGCGCGAGCTGATGGCGCGCTACGTCGACGACTTCGGCGATCGATTCGGCCTGCGAGCCGAGTTCGATTGCGAAGGTGAGCTGCCGAGATTGACCCCGCGAGCCGAGGCAGAGCTGCTCAGGATTGCGCAGGAGGCCCTCAACAACATCGTCCGCCATGCCGACGCGACCGTCGTGCGCGTTCGGGCCGGCGTCGTGGACTCGCACCTGGAACTGGTGGTCGGCGACAATGGCAGCGGGTTCGAACCGTCCGAGGTCGGCGAAGGCAGCTTCGGCCTGGCTTCGATGCGAGAGCGAGCCCTCATCATCGGAGGAGAGCTGACGATCGATTCGCGACCGCAGGATGGCACCCGGATCCGGGTCAGCGTGCCCCTGCGTCCAGACGAGCCTGCCACCAGGGAGGTCCAATCGTGACGGAGCCGCTTCGGCCTGCCCGTATCAGGGTGATGCTGGTGGACGACCACGCTCTCGTCCGCGCGGCGATCACCCAGGCGATCACCGCGGCCGACGTCGAGATCGTGGGCGCGGTCGCCACGGCCGAGGAAGCCCTCCAGGTGGCCCCGGGAGTTCGGCCCGACGTCCTTCTGGTCGACATCGACCTGCCGGGGATGGACGGAGTCCAGCTCGTGCGGGAGCTGGCACCCCGGCTGCCCGAGACGCGGATCGTCATGCTGACCGTCTCGACATCGGACCGGCACCTGCTCGATGCGATGCGCAACGGCGCGATCGGCTATCTGACCAAAGACATCAGCCCCGACGCTCTGCTCCGCGCTGTCCGCGGTGCCTACGAGGGCGACCTGGCCATGGACCAACGCCTCGCCGCCCACCTCATCCGCAGGCTCGTGGAGAAGTCCCGGCATGCCCCGGCGGCGGCCGACGACCCGGAGCTGGCCACCCTGAGCGATCGCGAGGAGGAAGTGCTGCGCCATCTCGCCGATGGGCTGACGGACCGCGAGATCGCGACGGCCCTGACGATCTCGCCGCGCACGGTCGGGACGCATGTGAGCAGCATCCTCCACAAGCTCGGTGTCCGGAACCGGGCCGAGGCCGCCCGGCGGTATCGCGACCGGGGATGAATCTGGGGCGGCTCAGCGGCGCGCGGCGCGGGCCGCGGCGATCTCGACGCGCAACAGGCGCGGCCAGCCCACCTCGAGGGCGAGTCCCACACCATCGCACAGGACGAGGAGGAGCCGTTCGTGGGAAACGACCGCCTCGTCGACGGTCGCGAGGTCGAAGGCAAGCATGTCCGGCCCCGCGAGCACGAGCCGACGCGACGTCACGTACACGTCGACCTCGACTGGGGACGACTCGCCCGATTCGGGGTTCTGGGGGCGGTACATCACGGCTGAACGCCGGACCGCGACGAGCTGCTCGTCGGGCTCCAGGAGCGGGCCGATCCGCTCGTCCGGATCGAGTAGCGCTACGCCTTGCCGGCGGAAGCGCAGGCGCGCCTCGTCCGCGGCGGCCTGGTCGGTGGCGGCGTCGTGCGCCGCGGCGCTGGCCACGGGGGCGTCGCCCCGGGCGCTTTCCGCGTCAACGCCTTCGGTCCGGCCGGTTCGCCCTTGCCGCCTCGCTGCGCCTTGCTCGTCCATGTATGCGACTCTACGGGCGGGTCGCCGAGAAGGCATGCGAAGAATCACCGGGCCGCATACCGGTCGCGTGTTACGGCGGGTACCGGATGCGGGCGGGGCCACTACTTACTCCCGGATACGTGGGCGGCTACGGGACGCTACGGATGCCAGCCAGTAGTGGTCTCGGTACTCTAGAGACTGGTGCAGTCGCGGGCTGCGGGTTCGTGCCGTCACGCCCTTGGGCAGCTTCGATGGCGGCCTGACCACTTGCACAGGAGAGCAGCGTTGGGCGGAGGCCTCCGACTTCCCAGGAGGGTCGCGCAGAAGCGGTTCCCGTCGACCCTGTGCGCGGCTGTCCTGGCGGTCTCAGTGTCGGGTTGCATTGGCGCTACGGCGGCGCCCTCCGCGAGGGCGAGCCACGACCTGACCGTCTACCACTGGTGGACGGCCGGCGGCGAGCGCCAGGCGATGAACAAGATCGAGGAGGACTTCCATGTCGCTTACCCGGACGTCGTCGTCCATGACAACCCGACCGCGGGCGGCGGCGGCATCACCCTGAAGACTGTCATGCAGGGCAAGCTTGCCGCCAACATGCCCCCCGACACGTTCCAGTCTCTGGCCGGCGGCGAGCTCAAGACCTACGTGGACGGCGGTTACCTGGGCAACGTAGACGACGTCTGGACCGCCCAGAACCTGGACCACAAGTACCCGGCGGTCCTCGGCCGGATGGTCACCTTCAACGGCCACAAGATGGCCATTCCGGTGAGCATCCACCGGGCGAACTGGCTTTTCTACAACGTCAGGATCTTCACGCAGTACGGCCTCGATCCTCCGAAAGACGTCGACGAGCTCATTGCCGACGCGAAGGTCCTGGCGGCCCACGACGTCACCCCTATCGGCCTCGGGACCCGCGACAAGTGGACCGCCGTCTTCCTCTTCGACGCGGTCCTGCTCTCGGTGGCCGGACCCGACGTCTACGAGAAGTTCTACACGGGCCTTCTCGACGCCCGATCCGATCCTCGCATCAGGACCGCTTTCAAGAAGTTCGCCGAGCTCATCCCGTACGTGTACCCGGACCACGGCAGTGGAAGCTGGACCGACATGCCAGGGCTGCTCGGCAGCGGCGAGGTGGGGATGATGATCCTCGGCGACTTCGCGGCACCGCTCCTCACCGAGGCAGGTTACAAGGAAGGCGCGGACTGGGATGCCGTCGGTTTCCCGCAGAAACCGGCCGAGGTCTTCTTGATGGTCATAGACACCTTCACTCGGCCCAAGGGGATCCAGCATCCCGACGCCACGACCGACTGGCTGGACAACCTCGCCAATGAGAAGACCCAGGCCGACTTCACGATCCTGAAGGGATCGATCGCCGCGAACCAGGATGTGCCGGTCTCCACGTACACCGATTCGCTGCACCAGCGCGCCTCCGAGGCTTTCAAGAGCCTGCAGAAGGTCCCGTCCTCGATCCACGGTGCTCTCTCGCCGCTCGCTTTCCTCGACGAATGGCAGGACCTCGTCACCGTTTTCCTGTACAGCCCGGACGTCGATCGGGCGCTCAGCCAGACGGCGATGCTCATGAAGAGCTACGACGTGGCCGGGAACAGCGCCTGGTACTGGGCGAAGTAACGGCCAATCGCCGCCAGGCGGCTGCAGCCACCGGGCCGCGCCAGGCGACTCATCGCCGGGCCGCGCCATCGGACCGCGCCGTCGGAGCGCGCCCGCAGTGGGTACGTACCACGTGTACGGAGCGGAGGATCGGTAGTCGGCTACGGGGGGCTCCCGATGGCCCGCCGGACGCGCGCGCCTAGCGTTTGGCCCGACGAGGCCTCAAGCCCAATGAGCCCGTCGAACCGCGACGGCCGCATCGACGGGGCGCCAGCTGACCTCATCCGGAGACCGAATGGCCGATCCATTGCTGCAAGCACGCGGCATCGTCAAGAACTACGGGCACGTCGAGGCCCTGCGTGGCTGCGATTTCGATGTCTACCCCAACGAGATCGTCGCCCTCATCGGCGACAACGGCGCCGGCAAGAGCACCCTCATCAAGATCCTGGCGGGGTCCGAGCAGGCGGACGCAGGGGAGATCTACCTGGACGGCCGCAGGATCCACGTCGGCACGCCGTTCGAGGCGATGCGGCTGGGCATTGAGACGGTCTACCAGGACCTCGCCCTCGCGCCCGATCTGGATGGCTCGGCCAACCTGTACCTGGGCCGCGAGGTCATGATGCCGGGGTTCCTCGGCAAGCTCGGCTTCCTCGACAACAGGACGATGCGGGCCGGGGCTCGCAAGGCGTTTGGGGAGCTGGGCGTGGATCTCCAGAACGCCCAGAGCGCCGTGGCCAACCTCTCCGGCGGCCAGCGGCAGAGCGTCGCCGTGGCCCGCTCGGTGGCCTGGGCCAGCAAGGTCGTCTTCCTCGACGAGCCGACCGCCGCTCTCGGCGTCATCCAGACCGCCCGGGTCCTCGAGACCGTCAAGCGCATCCGCGATCGCGGCGTGGCCGCCGTCCTCATCAGCCACAACATGCGGCAGGTCCTCGAGGTCGCCGACCGGATCGAAGTCCTCCGGCTCGGCCGCCGCGTGGCCCGCTTCGATCGCAAGGGCGCCACGATCGAGAAGCTCGTCTCGGCCATGACCGGTGGTATCGCCGAGGAGGGAGCGGCATGACCGCCGTCCAGCCGAGCCTCGGGGAGTCCATCCGCCGCGCCATCCAGGTCAGGCTCAGGCCGCTCGTGGAGCGCTGGAAGTCCTTCAGCCAGACCCGCTTCGGCTCGATGGTCGCCCGTGCCTTCTCCACCAATGCGGCCTGGATCTTCCTGCTCCTGCTCGTCCTGATGTTCATCTTCAACTTCCTGGCACCGGGCAAGTTCCTCACCGAGTTCAACGTCCGGAGCATGGCCGAGAACGTGGCCGTGCTGCTGGTGATCGCCGTCGGCGAGACCTTCGTCATGGGCACCGGCGGCATCGACCTGTCCGTCGGCTACGTCCTGCTCTTCTCCGGCGTCACGTCCGCCCAGGTGATGAACTGGGGCGGCAAAGACCCGACCAACAGCGGCTGGGACGTCGTCTTTCTCGGGTTCGCGGTCGCGATCGGTTCCGGTTTCGCCTGGGGCGTCCTGAACGGGTTGGTCGTCGCCAAGGCCAAGGTGCCTGCCCTGATCGCCACCCTGGGCACGCTGGGCATGTCATGGGGCCTGGCGGAGATCCTCAGCAACGGCCAGGACCTTCGCTACCTCCCCTCGATCATCGCCGACATGGGAGCCAGCCGGGTCGTCTTCGACAAGGTCCCGCTGGTCGTCGTAGTCGCCATCATCGTGGCCGTTACCGGCGCGGTGATCCTGAACCTGACCAGGTTCGGCCGCTACACCGTAGCTATCGGCTCCAACCAGGAGGCCGCCCGGCGGGCCGGCATCAACGTCGACCGGCACCTCATCTCGGTCTACGCGATGAGCGGCACCCTGGCTGGCTTCGCCGGCTTCATGAGCTTGGCGATCTTCACCACGACCACCATCTCGGGTCACGCGAACGACAACCTGCAGGCGATCGCCGCCGTCGTCATCGGCGGCACGAGCCTCATGGGCGGCGTCGCCACAGTCGCCGGCACGACGATCGGTGTCTGCATCCCGATGGTCCTCTTCAGCGGCTTCACGATCCTCGGGTACCAGTCGTTCTGGCGGGACGTGGCCGTGGGAGCCGTTCTCATCCTGGCCGTCTACACCGACCAGCTGCGCCGTCGAAGGCGGGAGCGGCGCTGATCCCCATCTTGTGCGCAAGCGGCACCCCGGCAGATCGGGATGCCAGCGCAATCACATCAAGGGAACACGGACAAGGAGAGAGGTAGTGCTCATGCGAATCCGCACCGTCACCATGCTGGGCCTTGCGCTCATCACCGTCGCCGCCTGTTCGTCGTCGGCAACGACGGCCCCCGCCAGCGCGGCTGCGAAGAACTACAACCTGACCCTCATCCAGGGAGTCGCCGGAGACCCCTTCTACGTCACTATGGCCTGCGGAGCCCAGGCTGAGGCCGCCAAGGAAGGCGTCACCCTGAACGTCACCGGCGGCAACAAGTGGGATGCCACGGTCCAGAAGCCCGTTATCGACTCGGTGACCGCCGCCCATCCGGACGGCGTGATGGTTGCCCCCGACGACTCCAAGGCTCTGCTCTCGCCGCTCAAGGCGATGAGCGACGCCGGCATCAAGGTCACGTTCGTCGACACCAAGCTCGATGACACGTCCTTCGCCGTGTCGTCCATCGCCACGGACAACCTGGGCGGCGGGACGCTGGCGGCCAAGACCCTCGCCCAGCTCATCGGCGACAAGGGCACCGTCCTCGTCGTCAACGTCGACCCCGGCATCTCGACGACCGACGCGCGTGTCAAGGGCTTCCAGGACGAGATGAAGAACCATCCGAACATCACGGTCCTCGACGTCCAGTTCACGCACGACGATCCGACGGCCGCCACGACGATCACCACCGCCACCCTGGCCGCCCACCCCGATCTGGCCGGCGTCTTCGCGACGAACGTCCAGAACGCCGAGGGCGTTGCGACCGGTCTGAAGCAGGCCAGCAACACGACCGTCAAGACCATCGCCTTCGATGCCGGCCCCAAGCAGATCGAAGACCTGAACAACGGCATCGTCCAGGGCCTCATCGCCCAGGATCCGTACGGCATCGGTGTCGCCGGTATCCAGCAGACGGTCCTCGCGCTCAAGGGTCAGCCCACGACCGCGACCATCCAGACCCAGCTCGCCGCGATCACGAAGGACAACGTGAACGACCCGGCGATGGCGAAGTACCTCTACAAGGCCACCTGCAGCTAAGGTCCTATCCCGGCGGTCGGGGCCCTTCCCCCGCGGGCCCCGATCGCAAATCGGAACGTCCGACGGACATCCCTCCTCAACGCTCAGCCCCCACCTCGGGGGGCTGAGCGTTTCTGATTCGCCACGGCCGCTGATGCCGCGCCGACCATCAGCGGATGGGCGGCGCGTCGGCGGCGAGGTCGAGCAGGGCCGCCGGGTTCGACTCCACCATGGTAGCGAGCGATTGAATGGAGGCCAGCCGGTCGTCGAGCGCGGCCAGCAGCGCGGCCAGGTCGATGCCGGCGCGGTCGCCCCAGTCTGGGTCGAGCTCGACCGAGGTCGCGAGGTGCTTCCGGGCTCCCTCGAGGTTGCGAGCCATGCCGATCGGATTGCCGCGCACGGCGTGGACGTAGCCGGCCGCGAGCTTGATGAGGCCCTGGTACAGCGCCCGTTCGGCCAGGTCCGAGGTGCCCATCCAGGCGGGCTCGAGCAGCTCGTGAGCCTCGAAGAAGTCGCCCCGTGCGTATGCCCTCAGCCCAGCCTCCAGGGCCGAGCGGCGGCGTTCCGGCGGAATCGGCCGATAGGCTTTGCGGCGGCCGCCCTGCATGATCGTGCCCGGGGGGGCTGGCGGGCCCGCGGTGTCCGGCGTTCCGATCGCGCCCGGCGCGCCGCCCGCGTCGGCCGCGTCCCCGGTTGCGGAGGCCATCGGCTCGCCCGTCAGACCAGATCCTCCAGCCGGCGGCGCGAATCGAAGCCCTCCGAGTGCTCGTGCCACCAGCCGACCTCGTCCTCGCCGAGACGCCAGCACAGCCAGACCGGTCGGCCCGAAACGAGCGCCGGGAAATCCACCAGGCCGGTCTCGATCTCGCGCAGCTGCAGGCCCCAGTCGTCGATCCGAACAACAGCCGCGTGCATCTGGTCGACCATGCCTTGAAGGCGCAGCCGAAGCAGCCGGGTCTCGGCCTCCACCTCCGCCCGCGACGTTCCGGCGGGGGTTGGGGCCCCGACACCCGCCACGGCCCACGGGGCGTTCAGCTCCACGATCCGGTCGCGCAGGGCGATCACCTCTGAACGCAGGCCGCGCAGCATCAGCAGCGTCTCGCGCAGGTCGGGCAGCAGGGCGTTGGCTCGATCGATGTCGTAGAAGTCTGGCATGGCGGAATCGTAGCGGCAGCGGCGCCGGGCGCCAGCGACCCATTTGGGCGGCGCGCAGCCTGGGACTCGCCGGACACCCGGCCGGGTCGAAATGGACGGGCCTAGCGTCCCTCGGCCGCAGCCAGCCGTTCGCGCAGCCGGCGCAGTCGGTCGGGCCGTTCGCGGGCGAATCGCTCGATCGCCTCGAGGATGTGCGCGCCGTCCAGGTGCGCCTCTTCGATGACCTCCTCGACTGAGCCGCCGGTCCGCCAGCGGTCGTCCCAGTCGGAGCTGAGCGAGTACTCGTGGACGATCGGGTCGTCGGCCCAGTCGCGCATCAGCTTGTAGGCGCCGTTGGTGATGACCATCGAGTCGAACCGATCAGCGGCCTCCACGGTCGCCGAGCGGTAGGCGGCGTCCTGGCGAGCGAAGAGTTGCGGGCTGATCGCGGCCACGACCTTGACGTTGAGTCCGCGCCGATCCAGCTCCGGCAGCAGCTTCACGAGATTGGCCGTCGGCATAGTCCCGCGGACGAAGACCGTGCCCGCCTTGGGCGCTCCCTCGCGGAACGGGCGCATGACGTACGCGCCGCGCGCCGCCGCGAAATGGCTCGGCATGCCGAGGGCGGCGCGGTCGGGGATCTCGATCGGCGGCCGTGTCAGGTGCAGTGCCACGATCGGCACGTCCGTGGCCAGGGCCGCGGCGAGGACCACCGGCACTTCGTTGTACTCCCATGGATGGAGGTCGATGAGCTGGCCCTCCGGGAAGAGCTGGGTCACGCCCGTCTCGAAGATCCCGAAGTGGGTGCGCGAATCCTCGGCGGTCTCCGGCCCGGAGTGCCCGGCCACGTACAGCACCTTGCCGACGCGCAGGTCGCAGTCCTGGGCGAGCTGGCTGAAGAGGCGCAGCGGGCCGTACTTGAGGTAGCTGAACGAGGCGTAGGTGGAGCAGGCGCCCCAATAGCCTTCGAATCGATCGAACGGATCGGTCGCGAAGTTGACCGTCGCCAGGCCGGCCATCATGCCGGCGTTGGTGAACTCGGTGATCTCGGTGGGCAGGAGGACGCCGGTCGGGTTCGAGTCCCGCTCGAAGTTGCCGAAGCCCGGCATCTCGCCGAACGGTTTGGCGAAGCCGGCGATGTTGGTCGACTCGGCCAGGTCGGCCGAGCAGGCGATGAACAGCGGCCGGCCGAAGTCGCGCTTCGCGACTGCGTTTACGTACGAACCCCAGGTCGCGAGGGCGGCGCGGTTGGGCTGCTTGTCGCCGGGCTTGCGCCACATCGTCTCGGGGTAGTGCTCGAAGTCGAAGATGGCCGGGTCGGTCGAAGGGTCGGCGGCCGCGCGCGGCTTCGGGCCGGAGGCGGCGCCCGCACCCGCGCTGGAGGCGGCGCCCCCGCCCAGGCGGAATCCTTCGATCTCGTCGGGCACCGTCGCGGCGATCTCGAGCAGCCGATCCGACAGCCAGTCGACGAGCTTCTCGTCGCGGCGCATGACGCCCATCGCGATCCGAAGGTTGGCCTCCGCCTGGGCCGCCAGGGCCACCGGATCCGAGGGGCCCGGCTCGTCCACGCCCTGATACTCCACGCCGTAGCGGGCCATGAACGCCTTGCGCACGGCCCAGAACTCCGGGGCGTTGAGCTTGTGCGGGACACCGTGGCTGGCGTAGTCGAGCTTGCCGTAGCCGCGGCCCTTGCGGGTGCGGAACCATGCCACGCTGGGGACGCCATCGGGGTTGGGGCCACGGCTCGCCTCCAGGACGGCGCGGGTGACCGGGCCCCATTCCATGCCGTCGGGAGCGCCGTTGACGCGCCACCCGTACGGCGCGAACCAGTCCTCCGGCGTCCCGTGGACGACCGCGGAAGCCGGCCGCTCGTCGATGCCGAAGTCGTTCCAGTCGACCAGGAAGACGAGGTTGGAGAGGCCCAACCCCCACGCCGAGTTCTTCGTCTCGTGGGCGGCGCCGGGCGTCAACCCGCCCTCGCCCTCGACGGTGAAGACCTTGACCTCGCCCGCGCCCGCCAGCTTGAGGGCCAGAGCTTCGCCCGCGGCGAAAGGCATGCCGTGGCCGGAGGGACCGGTGTTCGCTTTGAGGAAGAGGGTCCGCCCCGCGGCTTCGGCGTGCCCCGGCAGGCCGCCCCGATGCCGCAATCCCAGGAGGTGTTCCCAGGTGAGGGCGAAGCGGCCATCTTCGGGGAAGGCGAAGCGGGGATCGCCGGTGCGTTCCGCGCGGGCGCGGAGACCCTCGTCGAGGGCGGCGAGAGTGGCGTAGAGCAGCGGGACGGCGTGGCCGGCGGAGAGGACGAATCGGTCGCCGAAACGGCGCCACGGCCGCTGGATGTCCCAGCGCATCGCGCCCGACAGGAGCAGCGCCAGCAGCATATGGACCTTGGAACGCGAGCCGCCGGGATGCCCGCTCTGGCGGTAGTTGAGCGACAGGTCGATGCATTCGTCGATGAGGTCCTTGAGGACCTCGTAGTGGGCGAAGTCGCGCTCGGCCAGCGCGTACAGGCGATCGGGGGCGGAGCCGGCGACGATCTCGTCGACCTTGCCGGTCGTCATTGTCGGGCCCCTGCCCCTGCCCCGGCCCCGGACCTGGCGGCCAGCTGCTCCACGACGGCGCGCGTCCGCTTCATCGCCTCGGCGATGTTCTCGCGCGAGTTGGCATAGCTGAAGCGCAAGTGGTAGCGGCCCACGCTCCCGAAGGCCGTCCCGCTCAGGGCCGAGACGCCACCTTCGTTGAGCAGACGATCGGCCAGCTCGGCGCCAGTGAGGCCGGTGCCCGAGATGTCGGGGAAGGCGTAGAAGGCGCCCGACGGCCGCAGGCAGCTGACGCCGGGTATGGCGTTGAGCCCATCGACGATCAGATCGCGCCGGGCCCGGAACTCCTCGACCATCGCCGCCACGGAATCCTGCGGTCCGGTCAGGGCCTCCACTCCCGCCCATTGGGTCGCGGCGTTCGTGCAGCTGACGCTGTTGACGAGCAGCCGGCTGAAGGGCGTGACCAGGCGCTCCGGCACGATGGCGTAGCCCAGGCGCCAGCCGGTCATCGCGTACGTCTTGGAGAAGCCGTCGAGGACGATCGTCCGGTCGACCATCCCGGGCAGTGAGGCGATCGAGACGTGCTCGCCTTCGTACAGGATTCGACCGTAGATCTCGTCGGCCAGGACCACGAGATCGTGCTCGCGGGCGACCGCTGCGATCTGTTCGAGGTCCTCGCGCGTCGAGACGCCGCCGGTCGGGTTGGCGGGCGAGTTGATGATCACGAGGCGGGTTCGTTTCGTGACGAGCGAGGCCAGCTCCTTCGGATCGAGCCGGAAGCTGTTCTCCTGGCGGATGGGGCAGGGGACGGCGGTCCCGCCGACGTAGCTCACCATCGACTCGTAGATCGGGAAGCCCGGGTCGGGGTAGATGACCTCGTCGCCCTCCTCGATGAGAGCGAGCATCGCGAAGAACATCACCGGCTTGCCGCCAGGGACGACGACGACCCGGTCCGGCGAGACGGTGAAGCCCTTGCGGGCGGTGGCGTCGGCGGCGATCGCCGCCCGGAGCTCGGGGATGCCCACGGTCGGGGTGTAGTGGGTCGCTCCGCGGTCGAGGGCTCGCTTGGCCGCCTCGCGGATGTTGGCGGGCGTGTCGAAGTCCGGCTCGCCGATCTCGAGATGGATGACCGATCGACCGGTCGCCTCGAGCGCCCTGGCCCGCGCGGCGGCCTCGAAGGCGGTCTCGGTCCCAATCCGGTCCATGCGCGCTGCGAGTCTCATCGCCGTCTCCTTTGTCGCCGGTCGGCCGGCCCATTCCTGCGTTGGCTCCTGCGCGCCTCGCTCACGCACGTTCGAGTGCGCTCGCTACGGTGCTCGTCGCCGCCTTGGCCTGGGCTCGGCGGCCCGGCGACATTCAATGCTGTCGGTGGGCCGGTCCATCCCTGCGCTCGGCGGCCGCCGCGAGGTGCGTGGCGCTGGCAGCTGCCAGCGGCAGTTACGATCGAGCATGGCAGTCGGTCATACGCAAATCAAGTTCAGCTTGCTCACGGAACGATGAAGTTGGGCTAAACTATTGGAGACGAGCCCGCGCGGGCGCGCGATTGCGTGCCGGCGAGGCCCGGAGCCACCGCGGAGTCGATCGAGATGCTCGGTGTCTGGCGCTTGCAGCTCCTGCGCGAGATCTCACGGCGCGGCTCCATCAAGGCCGCGGCCGAGGCGATGAGCATCACCCCCTCCGCGGTCAGCCAGCAGCTCGCGATCCTCGAGCGCGAGGCCGGGGTCCAGCTGCTCGAGAAGAGGGGCCGGCGCGTCCGCCTGACCGATGCCGCGACTCTCCTTGTCCGTCACGCCGACACGATCACCGGCGCCATCGCCGCTGCCGAGGCGGACCTCGCCTCGATGCAGCAACTGGTGACCGGCACGCTGCGAATTGCTGCCTTCCCAACCGCGGCGCGCGCCGTCCTGCCTTCCGTCATGACCGCGCTGAGCCGCCAGCATCCGGCGCTGCGGGTCACGCTTCGCGATCTGGAGGCGGCCGAAAGCCTCACCGCGCTCCAGATGGACGAGATCGACATCGCCATCGTGGACGAATACGACGAGCCGGCGCGCGTCTCCGACGGCGGCCTCGAGTTCTGCGAGTTCATGCGCGACCCGCTCTACCTGGCGCTGCCGCCGGAGGAATCGACCGCTCCCAGGGCGGCGGTGCGACCCCGCCCGGCGCCCGGTGCGGCCGTTCGGCTCTCCGACCTCCGCGAGGCGTTCTGGATCATGGACACCGAGGACAGCCACCTCGGTCAGGTGACCCTGCGAGCCTGCCGCTCGAGCGGGTTCGAGCCGCACGTTCGATCCAACTGCAAGGACTTCAGCGTGATCATCGCCCTGGTGGAGGCGGGGCTGGGTGTCGGCATGCTGCCGGGCCTGGCGATCCATGACCGCCCGGTCCGCGCCTCGATCCACCCGACCGATCCGCCGCTCGCCCGCCGGATCGCCTCCGTCATCCGCCCCGAGCGCCGCTCCCACCCGATGATCGTCTCCGTCCTGGCCGAGCTGGACCGCTTCGGCGCCGCATATGACCCGCCACGCGGCGGTGGATCGCGCGACAATTCGGTCAGCACCCAGCTGAGCAGCATGGGGGTGAATGCGATTGAACCCTGACGGGATCAGGTTCTTCGCCGGGAGGTATCTCGAGCCGCGGCTCACGTGGCTCAAGCGCCACGACCTCGCCTGGGCGGAGCCGTCGGAGGCTGAGTTCGTATGCCCGATCGAGTTCGTGGCCGCGCCGATAGGGTGGATCAAGTGCTCTCTAACCCTGACCTCGCCACCGGCTCAGCTGGGTCGGGAGACGCACGTCCTCGTGGGAGTCCGAACTCTTCCCCTTTACTGCCCGGCGGCCGATGTCCTCGACGTTGGCATCAAGAGGGGACACGGGCTGCGGGCCAGGCTGTCGACCTTCCGGCACCTCTGGGCCATCGGCTCGGGTGCCGGTGACGAGGTCGCCGCGGAGCTGGCGCAGGCAGTCGAAGAGCAATGGCCGGCGGCGGTCAAGCGAATCGGGACCCCGGAAGGCGTTGCGAATGAGATCGAGCACGAGGCCGAGCGGGACATCGGCTGGCTGGAGACGCTGGCCTATTCGCGCGTTCTGGCAGGCGACATCGCCGGGGCCGGCCGGTCGATCGCACGGGTTCTCAGGGATCCGAATCGCACGGGGGCGGTGAACCTGCGGGCGACCCAGATCAATCGCGTTCTGCTGAACCCCACCGCTGCCGCGGATCGCCTCGCCGAGTGGCGCCAGGAGCGGCTCGAGGCGGAGGGGCTTCTCGCACTGGCCGCTCCTCGGGTGGCGCTCGAGACGACCGACCCGCTCTGACCCGAGCCGCCCGTCTTAGGCAACCTGCCGAGAATACCATGATTTTCCATGGCCATTGGCGCGCAGGGTCACGAAGTGTTAGGACAATCGGCCCGCCAGCCTATGCCATCCGATATGTGGCATTTCGATGGAGGAGAGCCAGACTGATCCCAATTCGATCGTGCGGTGCTGCTCTCCGGCCCAAACGGAAGGCCGCCGCGACATTGTCGGGCCGTTTTGGGGCGTGGGGGCGACGCTTCGACGGGGACGGTCCCGGCTCTGGAGGGTTTCGAGCCGATGGCGACCGAACAGCTCGTCGCAGAGATCAACGCGTGGGACGTGGCGCAGCGCCAGTTCGATCTGGCGGCCGAGCGCCTCCAGCTTCCGGGCGGCCTGCGCAAGGTTCTGCGCGAGCCGAAGCGAGCGTTGACGGTCCACTTCCCGGTCAAGATGGACGACGGCGAGGTCGAGGTCTTCACCGGCTATCGGGTCCAGCACAACCTTTCGCGCGGCCCGGCGAAGGGCGGCATCCGCTACCACCAGGACGTCGGCCTCGATGAGGTCAAAGCGCTGGCGATGTGGATGACCTGGAAGTGCGCCGTCGTGGGCGTGCCGTTCGGAGGGGGCAAGGGCGGCGTGGTCGTCGACCCCACGAAGCTCAGCCTGCGCGAGATCGAGGGCCTGACCCGCCGCTTCGCCACGGAGCTGTCCATTCTCATCGGCCCCGAGCGGGACATCCCCGCTCCCGACGTCAACACCAACGCCCAGACGATGGCCTGGATCATGGACACGTACTCGATGAACGTCGGATACACGGTCCCGGCCGTGGTGACCGGCAAGCCGATCCCCCTCGGCGGCTCCGAGGGGCGGACGGAGGCGACGGCCCAGGGTGTCGTCTACACGATCGCGGACGCCGCGCGCCACCTCGGCATGGACCTGCGCAAGTGCCGCGTCGCCGTTCAGGGCTTCGGCAACGTGGGCGGCATCTCGGCCCGGTTGATGGCGAAGGAAGGGGCCACGGTCGTTGCCGTCAGCGACGTGCGCGGCGCGATCCACCGCCCCGAGGGACTCGACATCGAGGCGGTCACGGCCCACAGTCGGGCCACCGGCAGCGTCGTCGGGTTCCCCGGATCCCGCGACATCACCAACGCCGAGCTGCTCGAGCTCGACTGCGAGATCCTGATCCCCGCGGCCATGGAGAACCAGATCACCGCCGCGAACGCCGGCCGGATCCAGGCTCGCCTGATCGCGGAGGGCGCGAACGGCCCCACGACTCCCGAGGCCGATGAGATCCTTTTTGCCAACGGGATCTTCCTGATCCCCGATATCCTCTGCAACGCGGGCGGCGTGACCGTCAGCTACTTCGAATGGGTCCAGAACCTCGACCGCGACTTCTGGAGCGTCGAGCACGTGAACCACAAGCTGCGGGCGATCATGGGCAAGGCATTCGCCGGGACGCTGAAGATGAGCTTACGCGAGCAGGTGAACATGCGAACGGCCGCCTACCTCCTCGCCGTGCAACGCGTCGCGGACGCCACCTCGGTCCGCGGCCTCTACCCGTAGACTGTGCCTCGCTAATCCCTTTGCGGCCCCGACGCTCCCCCTCGCGCCGGGGCCGTTTTCTATCTAGGGCTGGGCGGTCGGCGCCGGCGGCGCACCGCACGGGTAGTAGGGGTGCAGCAGCGACGACGTGCAGACCTGGTATTGCGCGACCGGGTCGCTCGAGGTGGTCTTCTCCGGACCGAAGAACGGGTAGGCGGCCACGATCGCCACGATCAGGTAGACCGCCAGCAGCAGCAGCGGGTTGACCCGTTTCAGCAGCCACCAGGTCATCACCACCAGGCCGAGAGCGAGCCCGCCCGGGAAAAGTGGATCGAGCACGGCAGCCTGGATGTTCAGCTGAGCGCCGGCGATCGTGACCGTGGGAGCCAGATAGACGACGACGAACTTGGCCGCCAGCGCGCCCAGGACGAGGTTGCCGAGGACTCCGGCGCCGACCAGGACCCGATCGATGGTGCCCGACCGCAGGATGTCGGTGACGAACGAGCGGCCGCGGGCGTAGCCTGCCATCCAGGCGGTATAGCCGATCGTGACGATCACGATCGAGATAAGGATCGTGTAGATGATCGCGCCCAGCGGGTTGCCGGTCGCGCCGGTGAGGGTGGGGACCGCGGTCCCGCTTGCGGTTCCGCCGGCGATCCCGATGCCGAGCGCCAGGAGGATCGGGGTGATCGTGCTCTGGCTGAGCGTGTCGCCGATTCCGGCGAGCGGGCCCATCAGCCCGGACTTGACCGAGTTGATGGCGTCGTCATCGATCGCCGCCCCGTTGGCCCGCTGCTCCTCCATGGCGATGACGGTGCCGTGGACGATGTTGCCGAAGTTGGGCTCGGTGTTGAAGAAGACGAGGTGGCGCTTGAGGGCGGCCCGGATGTCGTCCTCGGTCGTGTAGAGACGGCGGATGATCGGGGTCATGGCGTGGGCGAAGCCGGTGCCCTGGAGCCGCTCGTAGTTGTAGTTGGCGTGGGCGAAGAAGGTCCACAGGGCCCACGATCGAATGAGGTCGCCTCGCGTGAGGCGAACGCCCAAGCCGGCCGCCCCGCCCGCGGCCGCCGCCACGACCGCGGGTTCGGCCGCCCCCGCGCCGCTTTCCTCGGCCTTCACGGGCGCGATTCCGCGGACGAAGCTCAGGTGCAGATATGCCAGCGCCAGGCCCAGGGCCGCGATCACGACCAGGGACATGGAGCCGTGGGTCGTGGTCATCAGGATGAAGCCCATGAAGAAGTAAGGGACCACCGCCCCGCGGAAGATGAAGCGCATGTTCAGCGCGATGCCGATCGCGGGCAGGATGCCGCCGGCGATGACCAGGCCATTCACCATCCAGGTCGGGAGGCGGTTGAGCGCGTCCTGGACGTAGGTCGGGCCGTTGAGGGCGAACAGAAAGACCGGCACGAAGCTGATGACGAGGAGCAGCGCCTGGCCCGGTAGCCAGTTCATCAGCGCGACGCCGGAGATGTCGGCCTTCTCCGCCCGGGCGTCGGCCCAGTGGGCGAAGACCGAGTCGATGGCCATGCGTCCGTAGAAGATGATCGTGCCGATCAGGCCCAGGCCGAAGGCGATCGGGATCGCCTTCGTGGGGTCGAGCCCGCCGGCCAGCGCGATCGTCGTTCCCACCCAGCCCGCGAAACCGGCGTCGGCGGGCAGGTTGCCGCCCGCGGAGATGAAGCCGAGATAGGGGACGTTGATGGCCGCGCCGATGAGCGTCCCCTGGGCCGGATCGCCGAGGATGCAGCCCACGAAGAAGCCGGCGACCAGCGGCCGATACAGCGTGAAGAAGGCCAGGCCGAAGAGCCAGGGGCTGTTGGCCAGGTAGTACCCGATGGCGATCAGCGCGGCCTGCCAGGCGGCGACCGTGATCTTGCTCGTATCGGTCGGGGCTCCGGCCGGCACGTTCGCGCCCAGGACCGCACCCGGCATCGCCGCCGCCAGCAGCAGCACCAGCACCAGGCCGGCGCCGACCGCCGCGAACTTCCTGTTCATGCCTCTCCTCTCTCTGCCGGCCGACCGTTCGCGGCTGCCCGGCTCAATTGCTCGAATCGAGCGAGCGGAACGGAATCGGCCGATCGTCCGCGACGATCTGGACCTCGACCCGCGTGCCCATCTGCTCCAGCTCCCGCAGTTCCCGGATCTCCTCCGGACTGACGGAGATCGTCTTGTGAAGGCGCCGCCGGCCCGGGCCGGCACCCATGCCCCCGAGGTCCACCACCTCGATCGGGACGCCGGCGTGGCGAAGCGCCAGGACCGTCCGAGGCATTCGGGCCAGGACGATGACCGGCTCCGGCGTGGCGGCCAGGGCGATGAGACGAGCGGCGCCGTCGGCCAGGCCGCAGACCTCGACCGGGACGCCCTGCGGCGCGGCCAGCGCCAGGACTTCCCGCAGGAACTCGTCGCGGGCGGTGGCCTCGTCGACGATCACGATCCGCTCCGCGCCGAGGGCGCGCAGCCAGCCGGCCACGACCTGGCCGTGGATCAGGCGGTCGTCGATGCGGACCAGACGAAGGCTCACGCGCGCGAATCTCTCGTCAGGAGACGCGGCGGGCGCGGTGGCGCTCCGTCTCGACGATGCCGCCCCGGCCCGTCTCGATCAGTCGCTCCACGAGAGCATCGTCCAATGCGCCGCCGGCGAGAGCCGCTTCCACGGTCATCGCCAGGTTGACGCCGGCGACGCAAACGACGCGCGGCGAGCGGCGGGCGATGGCCGAGGCCACGTTGAAGGGCGTGCCGCCGAGCAGGTCGCACAGCACCAGGACGGGCCGGTGGTCGTGACCGATCGCGGCGCGCAGGCCCTCGGCGTAGTGGTCGGGAGTCTCGGTGGGCTCGAGACCGACCGCCGCCAGGCCCGGGAGCTCGCCGCAGATCAGCTCGGCCGTCGCCAGCAGGGCGGCGGGCAGTGTGCCATGACCGGCGATGACGATCCGAAACGAGCGCACTCAATGCCTCCGCATCGCAGCCGTCGTGTCGCGGCCGTGTCTGCGGCAGCCATCGGGCTCTCCGATCGGGCGGCAACTCGGTGCTGCGACCCGGTGCTGCGGCAGTCGTGCCTGCAAATATTCTCACGCAATGGCTTGCAGGAACCTGTCTGGCTGTATACTCGCGGCTGGGACGGCGAGCTGTCAAGGAGAGGGCTTCGGGTGGCCAATCCGGGCGAACGGAACGGGGTACCGGCGACCGTCGAGCCGGCGGGTGTCGAGCCGCGGGGCGTCGCCACGGGCGAGGTTGCGGCTGGGGCGGCCGGCGTCGAAGGGTCGGCCCCCGACGCGGCCGCGTCGGCGGCGAGCCAGCGCGAGATGCTCCGGCTCGTCGCGGAGCTGTACTACATCCGCCAGGTCGGCCAGCCGGAGATTGCGGCGCTGACGGGATTCTCCATCTCCAAGGTGTCGCGGCTGCTCGCCTCGGCCCGCGCGGCGGGAGTGGTGCGGATCTTGGTGGAGGGTGCTCCCGAGGAGCCCGTGCCACTGGCTCGCGCCCTTTCGGCCGCGCTCGGCGTGGAGGTCTGGGTGACGCCCGGCCATGAGACCGCTCCAGCGCTGGCGGCGCGGCTGTGCGGCGTGGCGGCCGCTCCGCGGCTTGCCGACGAATTGCCCGAGGACGGCGCCATCGGGCTGACCGGCGGGTACACCGTGGAGTCGCTGGTCGCGGCGTTGCCGGCGGTGAGCCGGCCGCGGACCGTTGTCGTGCCACTCGTCGGTGGCTGGGACTCGAGCAACCCGCACCTCAACAGCAACGAGATCGCGCGACGGCTGGCCGAGCGAGTGGGGGCGTCCGTGCGGCTGCTCCACGCCCCGGGCCTGCTGGACGACGAGGCGACGACGGCCGCTCTCCTCGCCGACAGCGCGGTCACCGCCACCACCCGCTACTGGGGGGAGTTGCGGCTGGCCCTCGTCGGCATGAGCGGCGCCCCTCGCCATTCGCCCGGATACGGCACGGTGATGGACCGTCTCGACGACGCGGGGCGCTCCAGGCTGACCGCCCGCGGGGCGGTCGGGGACGTGGCCGGCCATCTCGTGCGGCTCGACGGTTCGTTCCTCGCCGACGAGTGGGAGCGGCGCACGATCTCCATCCCGGTCGAGACGTTGCGCAGGGTGCCGCGGGTGGTCGGCATCGCAGCCGGCTCGAACAAGGTGGAGACCATCGTGGCGGGCGCGCGCACGGGGTTGCTCCATCTCCTCATCACCGACGAGCCGACCGCCGCCGCGGCACTGGAGCTTCTGTCCGGCGGAGCAGCCGCGGCGCTATAGTCCGGTCAGGGACGTCGAGTGCCGTCCTGGGCCGGTTCGGCCCGGGCGGGTTCGGCGCCGAGCGGGGGATTGCGAATGAAGGCGGAGAGCCCGTCGGGTGCGATGTATGGCCGGGCGGCCAGGCTGAGCGCGGTCGCCTTCGGCACATTTGGCACCGGCCTCGTCGTGGCGGCCGTCATCTCGATCGCGACGGGCATCCCCCACCGGGCCCACAACATGGCGCCCCTGGCCGGACTCGCGGACCTGGGTGGGCGTCTGGGCGAGTTATCGCCGCTGATAGCCGCCGCGCTCGCGGCCCTGGTCGTGGCTTCGGTCGTGCTCATGCTGGCGACGAGCAGGCTGCGACCTGACGCGGCCGCAATCGAGCTGGTCGTGCTTGGCGCGGCAATCGAGGTGTGCGCCCTTGGAGCGATCGGGCGGATCGGGTACGCGGCCGATGGGTCGGTCCTGCTCGCCGGGATAGCCTGCCTCACCGGCGGCGTGTCGGTCGTGGCGGCGGGGGCGCTGGCGGCCCTGGTGCGCGAATGAGGCCGCCATCGACTGGTTCGCGGTCGACCGCCCCGAGCCGCAGAGCCTTCGCGATCCTGGCCATCGACGCGGTCGTCCTGGCCCTGGTGCTGGCGACGGCGCCGGCGGCCTTCGTCTGGCTCAGCGGCTCGCGGCCCAGCCCACTGGCGGTCGGTTCACCGGGCCAATCCGAGTCCGGCTCACTCTCGCCGGGCGCGACGGCGTCTGGGTCCGCAGCCGCCACTCCGGCCCCCTCGCAGTCCTTACCCTCGGCCACCCCGGTCCCGAGTGCGACGATCGCGTACGGCGACGGGACCTGGGCTCGCCTCCCGGCCATGCCCAGGTCACTGTGGGGTGCGGGCGCTGCGGTGCTGGGAGACGGGCGGGTGCTGGTCGTCGGCGGCTTGAGCGGCCCGAGCAGCACTACGGCTCTCGCGACGGTCGAAGTCTTCGATCCAGGCTCGAACTCCTGGGCGACGGCCGCGCCGATGCTTCAAGCACGCGCCTATCCGGCCACGGTCACGCTGGCGGACGGATCGGTGCTTGTCGTCGGAGGGTCGCGCGCCGGGGTGCCGCTGGGCAGCGCCGAGCGCTACTTCCCCGACAGTGGCACGTGGCTCTCCGCCGGCTCGATGAGCGCGCCTCGGACCCAGGCCAGGGCCACCGTCCTGCGGGACGGCCGCGTGCTCGTGACCGGCGGCGGCACGGAGGGAGCCCCCGGCTACCGGTCCACCAACGCCGCCGAGATCTTCGACCCCATGGCCGGGACCTGGACGCCGACGACTCCGATGTCCTCGGCCCGGGCCTTCCACACGGCCACGCTGCTGTCCGACGGTGAGGTCCTGGTGACCGGCGGCGCGAGCATCTACCACGGCAGCAAGGGCACGGTCGTGGCTTCGGCGGAGATCTACGACCCGAAGTCGGGCATCTGGCACGGCGCGGCCAGGATGTCCGTGGCCCGATACCACCACACGGCGGCGCCACTCTCCGACGGGCGCGTGCTGGTCGCCGGCGGCTGGGCGTTCACGACCAACAGCGACAAGAGCCTCGCCACGGCGGAGATCTACGACCCGGCCGCGAACACCTGGACAGCGACCGGATCGATGGCCACGGGCCGCGCTCGCGGCAGCATGACGCCGCTGCCCGACGGTCGCGTGTTCGTGGTCGGCGGAGTGGATCCGGCCTACCGCGTCATGGCCACGTCCGAGATATGGGACTCGTCGAGCGGCCGATGGCGGCTCACGGGCCGGCTCGGCACCGCGGTCATGTGGCCGGCGCTGGCCGTTCTCCACGATGGGCGCGTCTTGCTTGCCGGGGGAGCGCTCGACGCCGTGGCCGCACACGCCACGTCCGCCAGCGCGATCTTCGCGCCCCCCGCGCCTTAGTCAGAATCCCCCGGTCAAGCTCCTCCGATCGGAGCCTCGGCAGAGTCAGCCGGAGGTCAGGATCCCAGGTACGCCAGCACCGCGAGGACGCGACGGTGGGCCGTCTCCGTCTCGGGCAGCTCGAGCTTGCCGAAGATGCTGCTGATGTGCTTCTCGGTCGCGCCCTCGGTGATGCCCAGGGCGTTCGCGATGCCGATGTTTGTGCGACCTTCGGCCATCGCCGCGAGGACTTCGCGCTCGCGCGGAGTGAGCGTGGCGAGGCGGTCGTCGCGGCGGCGCAGGACCATCAGCTGCGCGACCACGTCCGGGTCCAGCGCCGTTCCTCCGGCGGCGACCCGATGCAGCGCGTCCATGAACTCGGCGATGTCGGCGACGCGGTCCTTGAGCAAGTAGCCGACGCCGCCCACGCCGTCGGCGAGCAGCTCGGTGGCGTACTGGCGCTCGACGTACTGGCTCAGGACGAGGACCGGCGTGCCGGGCACGAGGCGGCGGGCTTCGATGGCGGCGCGCAGCCCTTCGTCGCGCTGGTCGGGCGGCATCCGGACGTCCACGACCGAAACGTCCGGCCGGTGCTCCTGGACGGCCGCCACGAACGAAGGCGCGTCGCCGACCTTGGCCACAACGGTTCCGCCCGATTCCTCGATGAGCCGGGCCAGGCCTTCCCGAATGAGCGCCGAGTCTTCGGCAATGACGACGCGAATCGGTTTTCTCTCCACGAAAGGATGATGCACCAACCGCGGCCCTTGCGGGAGCCACGAGCCGCCCGGAGAACCCGTGGGCCGGACGAGAGGCCGCGCGCCGGACGACCCGGGCTATGCCATGCCGGCCGGCAGCTCGGCGTGCAGGAGGGTGGGGCCGCCGGCGGGGCTGTCGATCCGAAGCAGTCCGTCGAGCGCCTCGACTCGGTCACGCAGACCGGCCAATCCGCCGCCCGGCGCGGCCGTGGCACCGCCCTTGCCGTCGTCCCAGACCTCGACGATGAGCCGGTCCCCTTCGCGGCGACAGCGGATCTCGCACCGCGTCGCCGAGGCGTGCTTGGCGACGTTGGTGAGCGCCTCGGCGACGACGAAGTACGCGGCCCGCTCGACGGCGTGTGGCTGACGCTCGCCCGCGGCGAGGCCGCTCTCCACTATCGTCGGCACGGGGCAGCGGCCGGCCACTGAGCCGAGTGCCGCCACGAGGCCGCGATCAAGCAGGATGGCAGGGGCAGAGCCGCGGACGAGATCGCGCAGCTCGGCCAGGGCCTGGCGGGCCTGCTCCCGGGCATCGTTCATCAGGGCTTTAGCGCCGGCCGGGTCGCTCTCGACTCGGTCGCTGGCCAGGCTCAGGTCGATTGCCAGCATGACCAGCCGCTGTTGGGCGCCGTCGTGCAGGTCGCGCTCGATTCGGCGCAGTTCGCTGGCTTCGACCTGGAGCATGGCGGATCGGCTGTCGCGCAGGGTTTCGACGCGCCGGCGCAGCTCCTCTCGGTCGCTCATGCACAGCAGGCCCTCGACGACGGCCCTGTGCAGGATCATCAGGCCCCGGGAGAGCGAAGCCGACAGGGCCAGCAGGAAGAGCCCGAGGACGAAGGCGCACGCGAGCACGAACGGCGCGGCGTGCGCGATCCCGGCCGGCATCCGGTCCCCGGCCACACTGGCTATCTCGTAGTAGGCCAGGGGCGAGACGAGAAAGGCGATCGCCGAAACCCATGTGGTCACAACAACCGCGAACTCGAGGATGGTGAGCGGGAACGACACGAGCACGTAGATGACGTCCCGCCAGCGGTTCTCGTCCATGAACTCCGCCTCGGCGACGGCGCGCAGCCCGTGACCGTATGTCCGATACGGGTGCGGCCGAAGCGGTCGGGGGTCCACGAACATCATTCGCCAGCGCTCGATCCGCGCGACACCGCGAGCGATCTCGACGCCTACGCCGACGATCGCGAAACCCACGAGGAGGATGAGGAACGAGCCACCCGTGGAGAACATGGCGGCCATGAGGGCAAACGAGACCGTGCCGATGAATAAGCCCATCACGATCGCGCCCGCCGCGCGCCACGATGCCGGGTCGAACGGCGACAGGACGAAGTCGCGCAGGAGCGTGCTCGGTCGATAGGTTCCGGGCGCGAACGAAGGCTTCAAGGTGGTCATGATGTCGCACAAGCTAGCCCCCCGCGAGCCGGTCGAACAGCCTGCCAGCGGGGGTTCTGGAATGGGGGCTGGCCCCATGGTCGGCTCCGGGTGCGACGGCTACGATCGGGCGGAGGGACGCCGCAAAGCATCGAGGTCGCGATCATGGCCGCAGCGCAACAAACAGCCGACTTCCGCCCGGGCCCCACCCGGTTCAGCCTGCTCGTCAACCGATTCGAGCGGTTGGCCGGCCGAGTCCGCGACTACTTCGATCGCCATGGCCCGGGGCTCGCCCTGTACGTTCTCTCGCCCGTGGTGGCGGAGCTGGTTCTGGGTTCGTCGCCGCCGCTGGTCTTCCTGCTCTTCGGCTGGGTGGACCTGCTGATGTACGGCGGTGGGGCCGTGATCATTCGCGAGCTGGTGCGCCGCTGGGGCAAGGGCTGGCCGAGCATCCTCGCCCTGGGCGTCGCCTACGGCATCGCCGAAGAGGGCCTGGCCATCCGCAGCTTCTTCAACCCTGATTGGAGCGGCGCCGCCGGCCTGCAGGGCTACGGCTTCGTCGGCGGTCTCAACTGGTTCTGGGCCACGGAGATGGCGGTCTACCACTCCGTGGTGAGCATCACCCTGCCGATCCTGCTCGTGAGTCTCGCCTACCCCGCGCGCCGGGGCCAGCCCTGGATCCCCGGCGGCTCGCTGGCGCGCGTCGTCGTCGGGTTCCTCGCCTCCATCCTCGTGTGCTGGGCGATCCTGCCGTTCGCGGTGAGCGGCGGCGCGCTCCTCGGTTGCCTGGCGGCGATGGCGGTCTGCTACGTGGTTGCGCGATCGCTCCCGGCGCGGGTCTCCTGGCCGGCTGCCTGGACCTGGGTTCGACCGGGTCTCGCGCCCCAACCGGGCACCGTCTTCCGGCTCTCCCTGGCGGTCACGGTCCTCTCGTTCGTCGTCGTCTTCTCACGCGGCTTCGGGCTGCCCTTCGGCATCGCGGCGGTGCTGCTGGTCGCGATGATCCTGGCCATGGCGGCCTGGCTGCTGCGCGCCGCCGCCGGTCGCGGCTGGGGCGATCGGCACCGGATGGCGATTCCCGCAGGCGTCATCGCCTTCTTCGTCGGCTTCAGCCCGTTCGTCGAGCTGAGCGGCGGGCACGGGCAGATCGTCGTCGGGCTGGTAACCGCGGTGGTTCTGCGTCGGGTGTGGCTTTCGCTCGCCGCTTCCGCGCCGATTGACGTCGACGCCGTGTCGAGGGACCTGCGGCGGTAGCAGAATGGTGGGCGACTCGATCGCGGCCCAAAGCGTCGCCGTCGGTCTATCGAAGAGCGTTTCCCGGAGGCAGGACCACGAATGTCGGAGCCATCGCCAGATCAGGCTTCGCCGCCCAGCGGGTTCGGGCAGACGCCTCCGGCGGATCCGGTGCCCGTGCTGGCGGTGGTGGCGGCCATCTGCCTGGTTTGCTCGGCAGTGGTCCTGCCGTGGGTCCGGTGGGGCTTCTCCTACCAGGACTACGGTGACATCGGGACCAACGTCAGCCTGTGGGATATCGTGTCCAACGGCGCCGCGGGCGACTTCGGCGCCGACTGGATGCTGTTGGTCGCGGCGGGCATGGCCGCAGCCGTGGTCGGGTCGCTTGCCGAACTGATCCGGCGTCCGGTCAGTCCGGCGGCGAGGTGGCTGGCCGTGGCAGGCTTCGGCGGGGTCGTCGGCGCCTCCTGCGTCGGGCTGGTCGTGGGCGTGAACGCCTTTGCCGGATCGTCCTCGGTTCTGTTCACGGGCAACCTCACGTCCACGCTCGCCCTCGGCTTCTGGGTGGCCCTCGTGATCGCCGTCGTCGGCACCATCGCGTCGCTAGTTCGCCTGACCGCACCGCCGAACCCGGCCCGTCGGCCCGAGCCTTTCGCGCCAAGCCCCTGGGGCCCGCCACCGGGCATCCTGCCGCCCGGGTACTACCCGCCGGGCATCGACTGGTCCGAGTACGTGGCCCGCGGCCAGGTTCCGCCCGGGTACGTTCCGCCCTCATACCGGCCGGCCGTGTACCCGAGGCCAGGGTTCGTCACTCCGGCCTACACGATGCCGGGCCATCCCGCCCAGGGTTGGGGGCCGCCATTCGACCAGGTCCCGGGCGACTCGACGATGGCTTCATCCGAGCCGGGAGCCCCGACGCCCGGAGCCCCGACGCCCGGTCATCTCGTCGTCGTCGAGGCCGGCCGCACCACCGTGCTCACCGTCGAACCGGGAAAACGACTCCTCGTGGGCCGCGACCCGGACGCGGAGATTCGCGTCTCGGACCGGCGAGTCAGCGAGCGTCACGCGACGATCGAGCGGCGCGGCGACGGCTGGGCGGTTCAGGACGTCGATGCCCTCAACCCGACCCGACTCATCGACGCCTGGGGCACCAATCGCCAGGTCCGCGGCGAGACCACCATCACCGCGGGGCAGCTGCTCCTGGGCGACGTGCTGATCACGCTGTACGCGAATCAGCCCTGAGGCGCGTCTGCGCCGCGCCGCAGCCCGCGCCCCGAGCACGTGGCGGTGCCGGGCGCCGACAGGCTACTATCCACCGGGCGCACGGAGATCGAGGTCGCCGTTTCGGGTCGGCCGCATCCCCAAACGCGCCAAGCCACCTCGCCGGGCCGTTAGCTCAGTGGTAGAGCCGCCGACTTTTAATCGGCTGGTCGTGGGTCCGAATCCCACACGGCCCTCCAACATCTCGTCGGTCTGACGGGCCATAGCTTCGTTGTCGCCTGCGGGCGCTCACTCACGGACGTTCAGGTCCGCTCGTTCTCGTCCTCGGCTCCGCCTCGCTCTGACCTCGTCAGCCCGCCGAGATGCCGTACGACGCTCTGTCGGCCGCTGGATTCCGCTCGCCTCGGGTGCTCAGGCCGGCGGCGTCGGCGCGTGGGTCGCCGGCTCGTAGCCACGGAGGGGCTGCGTGGCCCGGATGACCGAGCGCAGAGTCGCGAGGTCGCCGCGGATCAGTCCGCGCGCCCGGGCCTGGACCAGGACGTTGCCGAGCGCCGTCGCCTCAACGGGGCCGGCCACGACCGGCACGCCGCAGGCGTCTGCCGTGAGCTGGCACAGGAGCTCATTGCGGCTGCCGCCGCCGACGATGTGGATGGTGGCGATGTCGTGTCCCGAAAGCCGGCGCGCGTCGGCGATCCCGCGGGCGAACGCCCGGGCCAGGTTGTCGAGGATGCAGCGCACCAGCGCCGGCTGAGAGACCGGGACCGGCTGATCCGTCGCGCGGCAATGCGCGGCGATCCGTGCCGGCATGTCGCCGGGCGGCATGAACACCGGTTCGTCCACGTCGACGAGGATGCCGCTCGGCGGCAGTTCGGCCGCGGCGGTGAGCAGCGCCGCGAGATCCACCGGCCCGCCTTCGCGCTCCCACGCTCGCACCGATTCCTGGAGCAGCCAGAGACCCATGACATTTCGCAGGTACCGGATCCGGCCGTCCACGCCCAGCTCGTTGGTGAAGTTGGCCTGCTGGCTCGCCTCGCCCCGGATCGGTTCGCCGAGCTCGACGCCGACCAGCGCCCAGGTTCCGCACGAGATGTACGCGAACCGCTCGTCGCGCGCCGGCACGCCGACCACCGCCGACGCGGTGTCGTGGGACCCCACGGCGGTCAGGACGGTCTCGGGGGAGAGCCCCGTGTCGGCGATCACCTGCGGCCTGATCGCGCCGAGCGGGTCGCCGGCATGGACTAGACCGGGCAGGATTGCCGCCGGCAGGCCGAGCGCCTCGACGAGGTCGAGCGCCCACGAACCCGCGAGTGGATCGAAGAGGCCGGTTGTCGACGCGTTCGTCGCCTCGGCGTGGACGCCACCGGCCAGCCAGTATCCGATGAGGTCGGGGAGGAGAAGCAGGGC
Organism: Candidatus Limnocylindrales bacterium; assembly: GCA_050008515.1. Lineage (GTDB taxonomy): Bacteria > Chloroflexota > Limnocylindria > Limnocylindrales > CSP1-4 > Fen-1039. The sequence goes on along the minus strand of JBEKMM010000003.1, from coordinate 298,712 downwards.
GTCCGCCGCTTCGAGCTCCGCCGTCCCCAGCGCGGCCGCCAGCTGGTAGATGGTGTTGATCGGCATGAACTGGGTGCCGGTCATGGCGTACAGGCGATCCCGCGTCACGGCTGCATGGACTCGCTCCACTCCGAGGGCCGTCCGCCCGTCCCGGTAGTGGTAGGGGTTGCCGAGAAGCCGTCCCGCAGAATCTATGAGGCCGAAGTCCACTCCCCAGCCGTCCACGCCGACGCTCGCGAGTGAGGGGGCCATCCGGGCGGCGCGTCGCAAGCCTTCGGTGATCTCGCGATACAGGCGCAAGACGTCCCAGTGCAGGCCGTCGGGCAGCGCGACGGGATCGTTCGGGAAGCGGTGGGCCTCCTCGAGCTTGAGAGTGCGTGGACCGACGTGGCCGACCATGACGCGCCCGGACGACGCGCCGAGGTCGATCGCGGCGACGGTATTGGTCACCTCGGCAGCGCGGCCGCGACGCGGTCCTTCGTCCCGATGCCTACGCGCCCCATCCGGCCTGCTGGCCTCCCATTCGCTCCGCGGCGACCCGTTCCGCATAGCCGGAGCGGGCGAACGCGGCCATGGGGTCGGGATCCAGCTTCATCTCCCGGCGCACGTCCTTCAGCATCGGGCGCACGTCGGTCTCATAGGCGTCCATCAACACCGCGTTCGCCCCGAGGACGTCGCCCGCTCGCTGGGCCGCCTCCAGCGCCGGCTGGTCGACGAGCAGCGCCTTGGCGGTCGCTTCCTGGACGTTCATGACGCTTCGGATCTGGCCCGGGATCTTCGGCTCGAGGTTGTGGCACTGGTCGAGCATGAACGCGACGCCGGACTTCTGTCGGAGAGCGCCAGCCTTCACGCACTCGTGCATGATCCGGAACAGCTGGAACGGATCGGCGGCGCCGACCATAAGGTCGTCGTCCGCGTAGAACCGCGAGTTGAAGTCGAAGCCGCCCAGCTTGTCGGCGCGGAGGAGCGAGGCGACGATGAACTCGATGTTCGTGCCCGGCGCGTGGTGGCCGGTGTCGACCACGACCTTCGCCTTGGGGCCCAGGGCGACGCAATGGGCGAACGACGTGCCCCAATCCGGCACGTCGGTGTGGTAGAAGGCGGGCTCGAAGAGCTTGTATTCGAGGACCATCCGCTGGTCCGGGCCGAGCCGCTTGTAGACCTCTCGCAATGACTCGGCCAGCCGGTCCTGGCGAGCCCGGATGTCGTCCTGGCCGGGGTAGTTGGTACCGTCCGCGAACCACAGCTTGAGGTCGCGCGACCCGGTCTTGTCCATGATGTCGACGCACTCGAGGAGGTGGTCGACCGCCTTCTGACGAATTCGTGCGTCCGGGTGGCAGACGCTGCCGAGCATGTAGTCGTCGTCCTGGAAGGTGTTCGAGTTGATCGTGCCAAGGGCGACGCCTTTCTCGGCCGCGTGCCGCGCGAGGTTGCCGTAGTCGTCGACCTTGTCCCACGGGATGTGCAGCGCGACGGTGGGTGCGACACCCGTGTACTTGTTGACCTGCGCCGCGTCGTCGATCTTCTCGTACGGGTTCCGCGGAACGCCCTTCTGCGGGAACACCTTGAACCGCGTCCCGGAGTTGCCGAAGGCCCAGGAGGGGAGCTCTATCCGCTGGGTTCGGAGCACGGCCTTTGCGGATCGACTGTCTGAAATCGTCGAGGTCACGGTCGCCTCCATCCCTGTACAGCCTGGCGGACACAGCCCCGCCGACGCGCTCAATGGGTCGCCGCGGTCCAAGGCGACAGGTTCCGCCCGGGGCTCGCCACGGTGGTAGTCGCCAGCTTGCCACAGGTTCCGATTAGTTTCAATCTCCTCGTTGACAGTTCGATTGCTTCTCCTCTACTGTTTCAGGACCGCAGACACGTGTAGAGCCATGGTCCCCAGGCGCGGCATCGCCCAAGGAGAGTCGGGCCGGATGGAAACGAGCGAAGGCCGGGATGTGTTCGCGCGTGAGCGCCAGCAGCACATCGCCCGGAGCGTCGAGGAGCATGGCCGGGTGCGCGTCACTGACCTGGCGGAGAGGTTCGCCGTCTCCGAGGTAACCATCCGCAAGGACCTGCGCGTGCTCGAGACCGAGGGACGGGTCGTCCGCGCTCACGGCGGTGCGCTCGCGCCCAGCCGGAGCCGTCCGGAGCGGGCATTCGAGGTCCGCGAACGCCTCCAGCGCGCGGAGAAGGAGGCAATCGGCGCGACCGCGGCGGCCCTGGTCGTAGATGGCGAAAGCATCGCCCTCGACGCAAGCACCACCGCTCTGGCCATGGCTCGGCATCTGAAGGCGCGCGGCGGCTGGATGCACCTCACCGTCATCACCAACGGCCTCCGCATCGCCTCCGAGCTCGCCGGCCACCGCGGGATCACCGTGGCCATGCCCGGCGGCTTCGTCCGATCGGAGGCGCTGTCCGTGGTTGGCCCATTGGGCAGCGGGCTGCTCGAGCAGGTGAACATCCAGAAGGCCTTCATGGGTGCCGCCGGGTTCACTCTCGAGACGGGATTGAGCGACGCGACCGACGAAGAAGCGCAGATCAAGCGCCTGATCGTTGCCGCGGCCAGTGAGGTCGTCGCGCTCATCGACCACACGAAATGGGGGCGCGCCGCGTTCGCGACCTTCTGCCCTACCGACAGGCTGACCGCCGTCGTCACGGATGGGGAGGCGCAGGCCGGCATGGTCGAGGCGCTCACCGAGCGGCGGGTCGATGTTCACGTCGTCCCAGGGCTCGACCAGGCCCCGGCTCCGCGCCCAAGACGGCAATCGGACTCGACGGCGAGGGATACGTCGACATGAGTGAGAACCGGCCCACGAACGTAATCGAGGGCGCCGTCTCCGTGGCTGCACCTCCTCCGGCCGCGCTCGCGGACGTGTCGAAGCGGTTCGCGGCCACGCAGGCGCTTTCGGACGTCTCTCTCGACCTGTTGCCGGGCGAGATCCACGCGCTCGTCGGCGAGAACGGGGCCGGCAAGAGCACCGTGGTCAAGCTGTTCGCCGGCATCTACCAGCCGGACACGGGCTCGGTCGTGCTCGACGGCCATCCGGTACTGCTCCACGGGCCGGCGCATGCGCGCTCGCTGGGCATCGCCGCGGTCCATCAGGAACCGCGCCTCTTCCCCGACCTGACCGTCGCCGAGAACGTCTTCATGGGCCATGCCCCGGCGGGCAGGTTCGGCTCGATCCACTGGCGGGAGATGCGGCGATCGGCGGACCTGATCTTCGAGAGTCTCAGCGTGCGCATGGATTCCGCGGCGGTGGTCCGCGGTCTCTCAATGGCCGACCAGCAGCTGATCGAAATCGCGAAGGCGCTCTCGCTCGATGCCCGGGTGCTCATTCTCGATGAGCCGACGGCGTCGCTCTCCACGCACGAGGTGGAGCGGCTCTTCGACATAGTCCGCCAGACTCGCGACCGCGGCGTGGCCGTCCTCTTCGTGAGCCATCGCCTCGAAGAAGTCTTCCAGCTGTGCGAACGCGCGACCGTCCTCCGCGACGGGCGGCACGTGATCACGGCCCCAACATCCGAGCTCACGGCCGGCGACCTCGTTCGCCACATGGTCGGCCGTTCCGTGTCCCTGTTCCCGAGAACGGCAGCGAAGATCGGTGACGTGCTCCTCGACGTGCGCGCCCTGACTCGGGTCGGCGCCTTTCGCGACATCTCGTTCTCCGTTCGGGCGGGCGAGATCGTCGGCCTCGCCGGCCTCGTCGGCGCGGGCCGCACTGAGGTCGCCCGCGTCCTGTTCGGTCTCGATCGCGCAGACACCGGCGAGGTGCTGCTCGACGGCAAGCCGGTCAGGTTCAAGACCCCGTCCAGCGCGCTGCGAGCCGGCGTGGCCTATGTCCCGGAGGACCGTCACCTGGACGGCCTGGTCGAGGGTTTCTCGATCGCGCAGAACGTCACTCTGCCGATCATCCCCCGGCTCTTTCCGCGCCTCTTCGTGCGGCCCAGTCGCGAGCGCAGCCTCGCGGCCGGCTACGCCGAGCGCTTGAGGATCCGCTCGACCGGTATGGACGAATTAATAGAAGCGCTCTCCGGCGGGAACCAGCAGAAGGTGGTCATCGCCAAATGGCTGGCCACGAATCCGCGGGTGCTCATCCTCGATGAGCCGACTCGCGGCGTCGACATCGGCGCGAAGGTGGAGGTCCATCGGATCATCTCCGAGCTCGCGGCCTCCGGACTGGGGATCGTCCTCATCTCCAGCGATCTTCCGGAGGTCCTCGCGATGAGCGACCGGATCATGGTTCTGCACGAGGGTCGGATGTCCGCCGAGATCCCGCGAGCCGAGGCCTCTGAGGAACGCGTGATGTTTGCTGCGACCGGACAGGTTGCGGAGGGTGCGTCCAGTGGCGGGTAACGTCGCGGTGGCGAGCAACGAACGCAGCCGCGCCGGCGCTCTTATCGGTGGGCTCGCGCGATCCCGGGAGTTGACACTCGCCGGTGTCATCGTCGTGCTGTCGGCGATCGTAGCCGTCCGCGCCCCCAACTTCCTCTCGACGGACAACCTGGGACCGGTCACGACGTTTGCGGCGATCATCGCTATCGCGGCCGTCGGGGAGGCCCTCGTCATCCTCACCAAGAACATCGACCTCTCCGTCGAATCGACGATCGGTGTCGTTGCCTTCACCGTCGGCCTGATCCTCAAGGAGCAGGCGCTCCCCGTTCCGGTGGCCTGGGCGTGCGGCGTCGGGCTCGGCCTCGCGTTGGGGATGTGCAACGGCGTCATCGTGGCCGTCCTCCGCGTGCCCTCGATCGTCGCCACGCTCGGCACTCTGAGCATCTTCCGCGGCCTGTGCTTCGTCGTGGCCAACGGCCATGAGATCAACCTCAACGACCTGCCGGACGGATACACAAATGCCGCGAGCCAGGACTTCTTCGGTGTCCCGCTCTTCGTCTTCCTGGCCATCGCCATCGTCGGCGTTGCGGCAATCGTTCTTCGATACACCGTCGTGGGTCGCCTGTTCTACGCCGTGGGCAGCAACGCGGAGGCGGCGGCGACCATCGGCGTTCGCTCGCGATTGACCGTCTTCCTGGCGTTCGCCCTCAGCGGGATGCTCGCCGGCGTGGCGGGTGTCCTGTGGGGGATCAACTACGGGGCGATCTACGCCAACTCGGCATCGGGCCAGTCGCTGGCGGTCATCGCCGGGGTCGTCGTCGGCGGGGTGTCGATCGCAGGTGGCTCTGGGACGGTCGTGGGCGCGGCCCTGGGAGCGCTCTTCCTGGGCTTGATCAACAACGCACTCATCCTGCTGGGCGCTCCACAGGAGTGGCTCCAGTTGATCTACGGCGCCGTGATCCTCTTCGCGGTCTCCACCGATGCGCTCATCCAGCTGCGGACGCAGCGGGCGAGAGCGCGAAGCCGAATCCGATGACACAGGATCCACGAGCCGTGAGTCAACCTTCAGACGCCTCACCGGCGCCCACGCAAGCCCCGGTCGCCGCCGGCGGCCGACCGGGCAACCCCATGAGCGGAGCACGCGCGCTTCTGTTCGCATCGGCCCGCTGGGAAGTGCTTCTCGTTGCCATCCTCGCCGTCCTGATCTGGGCGGGCATGCGGATCTCTCCCTTCTTCATCCAGCCCGACTTCTGGAACTCCGCCAACTTCGGGGCGTCGATCAGCGGCACGATGGAGGTCGCGATCATGGCCCTGGCCATGACGCCGATCATCATCACCGGCGACATCGACCTCTCGGTCGAGTCCATGGTCGGCCTGTCGGGCGCGGTCCTGGGCGTCCTTTGGGCGGCGGGCATCCCGCTGCAGGTGGGCATTCCGATCGTGCTCGTCGTTGGCATGGTGGGAGGCCTCTTCAACGGCCTGCTCGTGACCCGCTGGGGCCTGCCGGCCCTCGTCGTGACCCTCGGCACGCTGGCCCTCTACCGTGGCCTCGCCAATGCCGTGCTGGGCACGAGCTACGTCACCAACTTCCCGTCCGCGTTCACCGCCTTCGGCTTCGGCTACGTGCCGGGCACGCAGGTTCCGTGGACGCTTCTCGCGTTCCTGCTTCTGGCCGTGGTCTTCGCCGTCGTCCTCCACCTGACTTGGATCGGACGCCAGGTGTTCGCCATCGGCAAGAACAAGGATGCCGCCCGCTATTCGGGCGTTCGCGTCGCCGGCCTCAGGACGGCGCTGTTCGCCGTCTCGGGGATAGTGGCCGCGTTTGCAGGCATCGTGCTCGCGTTGCGCTACAACAGCGTCCGGTCCGACAACGGCACCGGGCTGGTGCTGACGGTCGTCATGATCGCGGTGCTCGGCGGCGTCGACATCAACGGCGGCAAGGGCACGATCCCCGGGGTCGTCCTGGCCGTCTTCACTCTCGCCGCGCTCCAGAGCGCGCTGCGGCTGGGCGGTGTATCGAGCGAGTACCAGAACGTGGCCATCGGGCTGCTTCTGATCGTCTCGGTCATCGCCCCCCATCTTGCTCGCCAATTCCGGGTGCTGGTAGATCGCGTTCGCTCAGGTCGACACCGGCCGGTTCGCGACCCAGTGCCTGGCGAGGTCGTTCGGTAGCGTCCAAAGGAGGCTTCGTTCGAAGTTCCACAACTATCGAAGGAGGAGGAGTTCGAATTCAGAACCAACAGTCGTCCGACGTTCGCAACGTTCAAAGGAGGAATCGTTCGATGTTCCATCGCGTTCCGCGAGCCGCCGCTGGAGTGGCCCTCGCATTGATCCTGGCCGGCTGCAGCTCGTCTGCCACGCCGGCCCCGACCGCTGCCCCGACGGCCGCGGCCATCGGCAACGTCGTCATGATCCCCAAGCAGGTCAACAACCCGTACTTCGACGTCGCCTTCAAGGGCGCCCAGCAGGCTGCCACCGATCTCGGCGGCAATGTCAGCCAGGTCGGCCCCAGCGCCGCCGACGCGACGCAGCAGATCCCGTTCATCCAGACGGCAACCACGCAGAAGGCATCGGCGATCCTCGTCTCCGCTGACGACGCCACTGCCATCGCCCCGGCCCTGCAGGCGGCCATGGCCGCCGGAATCAAGGTCGTCGGCTATGACTCCAGCCCGGCGAAGGGCGCCTACAACGTGTTCGTGAACCAGGCCGACACCGCCGGTATCGGCAAGGGCCTGGCGGACATGGCCTGCGACGAAGCTCCGAGCTGCACCGGCGAGATCGCGGTCCTCTCGGCTGCCCAGACGGCGACGAACCAGAACGCCTGGATCGCCGCGATGCAGGACACGATGAAGGACGCCAAGTACTCCAAGCTCGTGTGGGACGGCGTGGTCTACGGTAACGACGACCCGACGACCAGCACGACGCAGGCTCAGGCTCTGCTGTCTGCTCACCCGAACCTCAAGGTCATCGTCGCCCCGACGACCGTTGGCATCGTTGCCGCGGCCCAGGTCGTCAAGGCCCAGGGCAAGACCGGCTCGGTCTTCGTCACCGGTCTCGGCACCCCCAAGGGCATGGTTGATTTCGTCAAGGGCGGAGAGGCCCCCGAGTTCGCGCTCTGGAACGTCACCGACCTCGGCTACCTCGCGTACGCCGTGGCCGTTGATCTCGTCAACGGGACGATCAAGGGCAACCAGGGCGACACGTTCACCGTCAAGTTCGCGGACGGCACCGTGAACTACACGATTGGCGCCGACAGTGTCGTCGTTCTCGGACCTCCGTTCGTCTTCAACAAGGACAACATCGACCAGTACGTCGCGTCTTTCGGCTTCTAACCACATCTTCTAGCCACATTCGCGCCGGCCCCGGCTCGACCGGACGCCGGGGCCGGCGCATAGAGCAACACCTATGGAACGTGTCGCGTTTGCTATGAAGCTCCTTCCCGGAGCCGAGGCCGAGTACCGACGGCGCCACGCCGCCGTCTGGCCGGAGATGCTCGAGGCGCTCCGGGCAGCGGGAGCTCGGAACTACTCCATCTACCTCCATGACGACGATCTGTTCGGCGTGCTCGAGGTCGACGACTTCGACCGCTTTCGGACGATGATGGACGCGGCCCCCGTGAATGCCCGCTGGCAGGCGGACATGGCCGCTCTCATCGACCCCTGCGTGGATCCCGCCACCGGCTTCCATCGCCGCCTCGACGAGGTGTTCCGCCTCGACTAGCCCCACAAGGAGGTCATCGGCGGTGGCGCTCAAGGAACCGTTCCCGGACCTCGACGAGATCCTCGCCTCCATGGGGGCGGGCGGCAGTCGCGTGGCCGCCATCGATGCCAGCGAGGGGGCTGCCGGCAACATCTCCGTCTATGTCGGCTGGCCGATGGAGGTCCGCCGCCGCTTCCCGATCGCGGAGGAGATCGAGCTTCCGCAGCCTGCGCCGCACCTGGCGGGCCACCTCGTCATCGTCACCGGCTCGGGCAGGCGCCTGCGCGAGATCGACGTCGATCCCGTCGCCAATCTCGGAGTGGTGCGGATCTCGGCCGACGGCACCGCGGGCACGCTTCACACGGCGCCGACCCGGCTGTTCGACCACGTAACCTCGGAGTGGAACTCGCACCTCGCGGTGCACGACGATGCGGTGGATCGGACCGACACCAACTTCCACGCCGTCGTCCACGCTCAGCCGCCGCGCCTCACGTACCTCAGCCACGTCCCCGAGTACCGCGACGAGGACTACCTCAACCGGCGCCTCCTGAGGTGGGAGCCGGAGACGATCATCAACCTGCCGGCCGGAATCGGTGCCCTGCCGTTCATGCTGCCGGGCTCGGCTGCGCTGATGGAGGCGAATGTCGCGAGCCTGCGGGAGCACCGCATCGTTGTGTGGGCGAAGCATGGCGTCATGGCCCGCTCGAGCATCTCCGTGAAGCGGGCGGTCGATCGAATCGAGTACGCGGAGACGGCAGCCGGCTACGAGTACATGGACCTGGTCACCGGCGGACGAGCGGAAGGCCTGACGCTCGATGAGCTGCGGGCCGTGGTGGCGGCTTTCGACGTGGAGACCGCTCTCGCGTGGCTAGTGGAGTCGAAGGCGACGGCCCCGAAGACCGGCTGAGCTGTCGCCCGCCGGTATTCGCCTACTGGCCTAGATCCTTGACCGCGGCGAGCAGCTGTGCGTCCCTGGAGGACTGGAGCTGCGAGTCCGTCATCGCGCTGAGGTCGATCGGATCGATCGGTTGGCCGCCCGTCGGCAGGGCAACTTTCTCGTCCGGAGTGATGCCGACGCCGAAGATGCGGTGACCCAACGGAGTCAGCCAATCCGAGACGCCGAGCAGGACAACCGAGCCGTCGGACAGGACGAACGGCTCGAGCACGGTGCCCGTGCCGTAGGTCGTCAGCCCAACCACCTTGGCGCGGAGAGAGTCCTGGAGGGCGCCGGCGACGATCTCAGCTGCGCTGGCCGTATCGTGATCCACGAGTACCACCATCGGCAGCGCAGTGCTCACGCGAGACGTGTCCACCGTGACCTCCGTCCGCTTCCCGGACGAGTCCTCCTCCAGGTACACCACGCCCTTGGAAAGGAAGTCGCTGGCGACGGTGCGAGCCTCGTCGGCGACCCCACCCGGGTTGCCTCTGAGGTCGAGGACGATCGCCGTGGCACCCTGCTTCTGGGCTGCCTCGACGGCCTGCCGCACCTGGTCGCCGGCGCCGTCGGAGAACTGGAAGAGCGCGATGTCGGCGATATGGGTGCCCGGGACGATGTTCCAATCGACCAGCGGAGCGCTCACGAGGGCGCGCGTCATCGTGAGGTCGACCGCCGTCGTAGCGCCCTCGTGAAGGACTGAGATCGTGACTTTCGTCCCGACGTCGCCGCGGATCTTGGTGGCCAGCTGATCGAAGGTGTAGCCCGAGGTGGAGACTCCGTCCACGGCCGTTATCTGGTCCCCGGCCTTGACGCCCGCCTTGTCTGCGGGCGAGCCCGCGATCACGCGCGCGACGACCAGCAGGCCATTCGCCTCGCTCATCAGGACGCCGATCCCGGCGACCTTGCCGCTCAGCTCGCTGTTCATCTGCTGGTATTCCTGGGCCGTCAGAAACCGCGTGTGGCCGGTGTCGCCCAGGCTCTGGACCATGCCGCTGATCGAGCCGTAGAGGAGCTGCTGGTCAGTCAGCGAGGAGCGCCCGACGTAGTGGTCGCGGATGTCCTGGAGCGCCTGCTCGTAGACGTCGAAGTCTTTGAGCGGCTGCTGCGCCTGCTGCGGGGGAACGGCGAGATGGTCGACGACCATGCCGCCGGCGAAGGCGATCATGGCCGCGGCCAGCACCGACAGGATCAGGGGTAGCCTGCTCGGCCGGCGACGTCCCGGGGAGTCCGGGCCGACGAGACGGCCGTCGCTGTCGAAGACGGCGTCCGCCGGCGGAGTTGGAGACCAGGCGGGCTGGGGCGAAGGCGGCCAGGCGGGCTGGGGCGAAGGCGGCCAACCCTGCGGAGCGGGCGGCCAGCCGGACTGCGGAGCGGGCGGCCAGGCGGGCTGGGGCGAAGGCGGCCAGCCGGACTGCGGAGCGGGTGGCCAGCCGGACTGCGGAGCGGGTGGCCAGCCCTGGGGCGAAGGCGGCCAGCCGGGCTGCGGAGCGGGCCGCCAGCCGGGCGGCGGTGAGGTCGGTCCGGCGGCCTGGGGCGCGGTCTGTCCCGCGCTCGGCCCCATCGCCGGTTCGGTTGGGGTCGCGCCTTGAGTCTGCTCGGAAGCGTCTGCGTTCTCGGGGGGCGTCCCCGACTGCTCCGATTGCCCCTTGTCGTCGATCGTCATGCCCGCGTCTCCATCGTCGTTGGTCGGCTCATGATGGCGCACCTGGCCGAATGTGATCGAGCGGACAAATGCCGGACCGCGGCGCGGGGTGCTCCAAGCACGCGGAGTAGGATGCGTTCTATGGCTGAATCGCCCATGAGAAGCGGCGCTCCGGGATCGAGCAAGACACGGCGGCCGGGCGGATGGCGCAGCGACCCCGCTGCGGTCAAGCCGACCGTCCTGGTCCTGGGCGGGTTCCTCACCGCTCCGCCGATGTATCGCCGATTCGTGGACAGGCTCCGGGAGCGGGGCGCCGCCGTCGTGGTTGTCGCCAACGTCTGGACGCCAGACTGGCTGATCGCCTCCGCGCGTGGGCCCGGCGCGATCGCGACCCGCTCGGGGCGGGCGCTGCTGGAGGCGGGCCGGCTGTCGGCGGAGGTCTCACAAGGGGCGCCGGTGCTGGTCGTGGGCCACTCCGCCGGCGGGCTGATCGCGCGGATCCTCACCGCCACCGAGCCACTGCCGGGGAGGAGATTCGGGGCTGCGCCACGGATCGCGGCGATCGTGACGCTGGGCACGCCGCACGTGATGCCGACGGGGGAGGGGATCGGCAAGCGCATGAACACCGTCGTGTCGGAGGTCGCCGAGAAAGCGGCGCCGGGCGCCTGCCACTCCCCGATGATCGGGTACGTGTCGGTGGCGTCGCGGGCGATCCGCGGCGACCCCGCCGGCACCGGCCGAGAGCGCGTGGCGCACCTGCTCTACCGCTCCGTGATCGGCCGCGCCGCGGTGCCCGGCACCGAGGGCGACGGCCTCGTCCCGGTCGTCTCGGCCATGCTCGCCGGCTCGCAGCCGATCGTCGTGGACGACGCCGTCCACGGCCCGAGCGCCGGCGCGCCGTGGTACGGCACGGACGGCCCGATGGACGTCTGGTGGCCCGCGGCTCTGGCGGCCTGGCACGAAGCCCTGGCCTACCGCGCCGCCCACTGACTGCGGCCCGGCCCGGCCTCGGCCCGATCGCGACCCGGCACGATGAGATAGGCGTCCTGTTTGACGCAACGGGGGTCCACCGCTACAGTTCCCGGCGCGGGGTGGAGCAGCGGCAGCTCGTCGGGCTCATAACCCGAAGGTCGGCGGTTCGAATCCGTCCCCCGCAACCAAGACCGCAAACGTGAGAGCCGGCCACAGGGCCGGCTCTCGTGCATCTGGCAACGTCCGGGGCAGCAGGCCGGTCACGCTTTCGCGCCGCTACACTGCCGGCATGGGCGAGCTGCGCATCGTCGAGCGGACCGTGCGGCCCCCGACTTCGGGGGCGCCGACTTCGGACCCGTCGTCGGCGGTCAGTCCGGCATCGGCCCTCATCGCCGCGCTGGCCGCGTCCGAGGATCCGGTCCTGGGCTACAAGGCCAGCCTGCTGAGGGAGGTCGGGCCAGGCGCGGCCCCCCGGCTCGAGGCCCTGCGTGCCCGGATCCCGGAGTCGCCGATGGCCAGGGCTCTGCTCCGAGGCCGCGACACTCCCGTGCTGCACGCCTACCGCAAGTGGCAGGGCCCGCATTGGACGCTGACCTGCCTCGCCCTGATCGACTACCCACCCGGCGACGATTCGCTGCGGCCGCTAATCCGCCTGATCGACGAGTGGCTCTTCTCGAGGCAGCACCTGAGCCCACCCGGAACGATCGTCTACACCGGCCAGGAGAACCGCGTCAGGCGTTGCGGATCCCAGGAGGGCAACGCGATCTGGTACTCGGTTCGGCTGGGGCTCGAGAACGACCGGACGATCGAGCTGGTCGATCGTCTCGTCGGCTGGCAGTGGCCCGACGGGGGCTGGAACTGCGACAGGCGGCGTGACGCGAGATCCTCGTCCTTCCAGGAGACGGCCATCCCGGCCCGCGGGCTGTGGGCTTTTGGGCAGCGGCACGGCTACGAGCCGGCCATCCGGGCCGCCCACCGGGCGGCCGAGTTGATGCTCTCGCGGCGGCTGCTGTGGCGCCGCGGCGACGGGTCCCTTATCGAACCCTACTGGGGAGGCGCGGTAGACCGCATCCACTTCCCGATCCAGTTCTACGATGTGCTCTTCGCCCCGCAGGTCATGGCCGAGCTGGGGCGTATCGGCGATCCGAGGTGCGCCGACGCCCTGGCGCTGCTCGAGTCGAAGCGTCTTCGCGACGGCGGCTTCCCGGCCGAAGACCTCAACGCCGCTCCCGCCGACGGCGTCGTCAGCCGTGGCAGCTTCGCCCGCTGGGGCCCCTCTGGGACGCGCCGCGGCAACCCGCTGGTCAGCCTCGCGGCGCTGGGAGTGCTCCAGGAAGCCGAACGCGCGCGCGCCGTGCCCGGCGGCGACTAGCCGCGCTTCGTCTCTCGGGCCTGCTACTCCCGGCGCAGGGTCGGGTCGCCGATCAGGATGAATGGGGAAACGAGGTGCTCTCGTTCTTTTGCCCACGGGTCGATGAGCGGAACGCGAACGTGCTCCACCACCGCCCGTCCGAGGCTCCAGCCGGAAGTGAGCCCCGTGGCGATGTTGTGCCCGTAGAACCCGTTCTTGTTGGTGCCCAACCCGGAGCCGGGTCTCGTGTTCCCCTTCGCCACCAGCACGCTGCTGGTTTCGCTGTACACGAGTGAAGTGGCGAAGTTCTCCGGTTCCTCGATGTCGCCGATGGAGCACGCGTCGCTCCAGAAGAAGTACGCGCGGACCGGATGGCTCTCAACCCAGGCTATGTCGATGGCGCCGCTTGCGGTTGCGGTTCCATGCGTGTCCATGACCGCGAAATCGACCACCCCGGCCGACAGGTCGGCGTAGCCGTCCGCGATCGTCCCCGCGACGCCGCCGACGTATAGGTGCGAGTTCTTGCCGTTGCTGAACGGCGTCCATGAGTAAGGCCCCGTTCGCATGAGGGCCACGACCCGGGCCTCCTCCGACGCCTTGGTGGTGCTGAATTGCTCGTTGATCTCGAGGAAGCCACGGGGTAGATCCCTCTCTCCCTGCCGGTAGGCGTGGTTCTTGCGGAAGTATCGATGCATGGCGTCGATCGTCAGCGAGGCGTCTCCACGGTAGTAGGGCAGCACTCCGACCCAGATCTCCCAGTCGGTGTCGCCGGTGTGTTGGTTGTACGAGTACTCGTGGCGACCCTCGTACGTGTAGTCCGCGGAGGCGGCGAACACGCCGTCCAGGTCGGAGTAGTACTGCAGGCTGAGCACTTCCTGCCTGACCGGGGCCGTCTTGGGGTTGTCCGGATGCGTCTGGTCGAACTGGTACGCGTGAGGGAAGTCGCCGATCAGGATCGCGCCCTCGAGGCGGCCCTGCGTCTCGGCCAGGACCTGTGCCAGATACGTCCGCAGTTCGGGAGGCGAGCCGAAGACCGCCGAGTGAATTCGCACGCCGTACCCGTCGGCGCAGAGATCGTCCCCGAACGTCTGCAGGTCGGCCGCGAGATTGGGCGCCAGCTGCGGATCTACGATCAGGGCAACGCCGGCAGGCCGATCCTGGCAGCGGACGACGTCGGGCATCGGCCCGCGCGTCGCCGAGGGGACGGCAAGGGGCGTCGGCGCTCCGGTCGGCGACAGGGACGCCACGGTCGGGGTGGAGATCGCAGCCGGCGGATTGCACGCCCCCGCGCCCGAGATCAGGACGAGAAGCAGCGGCAGCGTGCGTGCTGGGAAGGCGGTCCTTGTCACGGCCATCTTGCCCCTTAGTGGCAGGGGCAAGGTAGCGCTGGAGCGGCGTCGCGACAAGGGCTAGCGGAGGTCGGCAGGAGCCACCGGCGCGGCTCGATCAGCCGGCGCTTCCTGGCGTGGCAGTCGACGCAATCGTTGGCCCACGGCAGGGCCTCCAGCCGTTCCGGCGCGATCGGCTTGCCGCACGTCTGGCACAGCCCGAAAGTCCCCGCCTCTATCCGACGCAGCGCACTCTCGATCTGGCCGAGATGCTGCTCCTCGCGCTCACGCAGCTGCTGGCTTCGCAACCAAGGCCGCTGCCCTGGCTGCGATGGGGGACGTCCAAGCGCGGGCTGCCAGCGACGAGCCCGAGCCGACGAAGATGGCTGTCAGGCAGTGGCTCGGGCAATGGTTGGCGAGCAGGAGTGGGATCTTCGAGGCAGCACGCTGGCGAGCTACCAGATGATGGCCAGGCTGTATGTCGTCCCGACGATCGGCGACATGCCGCTTCGATCCGTCACGAAGGCACGGCTCAGGACTCTCTACCAACAACTCGCCGAGAAGGGTGGACGCAACGGACGCCCACTCTCAGCCAAGACGGTGCACAACGTGGCCGTGATGCTGGTCAAGGTGTTCGGCGATGCGATAGAGGATCGCCTGCTCCTAGGGCCAAACCCTGCCGAACGGGCTCATCGATTGCCGACGGGACGGCCCGACATGAAGACGTGGACGGGCGAACAGATCGGTCGGTTTCTTGCATCCGTGGCCAGCGATCGCCTTTCGTGCATCTGGCGAGTTGCCTTCGCCACGGGGATGCGGCGGGGCGAACTGCTTGGGCTTCGATGGCGTGACCTGGACTTGGACGGTGCCGCATTGAGCGTCCAGCAGACGTGGGTTCGAGACGTCAACGGTCTCGCCTTCGGTGCGCCAAAGACGGCCAAGGGCGCCGTAGGATCGCCTTGGACGCCGAGACAGTTGCGACGCTTCGGACTCACAAGCGTGCGCAGGCGATCGAACGCATTCGGGCCGGCTCCCTCTGGAGGGACAACGACCTGGCCTTCGCTCGAGCAGATGGATCGCCGATCGACCCCGACGTCGTCTCGCAGTTGTTCGAGCGATTGGCGACTCGAGCTGGCCTGCCGCGGATCCGGTTCCACGACATCCGACACACACATGCTTCCCTCCTGCTCGCTGCCCACGTTCATGCGAAGGTCGTTTCGGAGCGGCTCGGCCACGCCTCAGTGACCATCACCCTCGACACCTACTCGCATGTCCTGCCTGGCCTCCAGGAGGACGCGGCCGACCGACTGGCAGCTGCTATCAGTCGGCCAGCCAGGTAACACGCCAGGTAACATGAGGGAAGAAACCAACCATCCCGGCCAGTCCCCGCGAGCCTCGCGGGAGCCCCAATCCACGCTCAGAACGGGTCTATTGGGGACCATTCGGGACCAGGAGATAGGGCCAGAGCCTGACTCATAACCCGAAGGTCGGCGGTTCGAATCCGTCCCCCGCAACCAATGCCGCGAACCTGAAACCCGGCCATGAGGCCGGGTTTCGTCGTTTCCGACGGCTCCCCAGACCGCTGAGCTGCCCGGTCCAGATGACGCTATTGGCGCGTGCCTGTCTGAGCACGAGGCCGAATGGCGGTGCCATCCCGCCCCTAGTACGTGGGCTATGCCTAGAGTAGACGTACTTTCCTACAGTAGACAACGAGACAATCACGTGGTTCACTCCAAGTGTACTGGCCGGGGTCTCCCGGCGGTGGACTTGGTGCCCCCGCACACCGCGGATGCCGACGTGCGCCGTCGGAGGCAAGATGCACACCAAGGGGGTCCACCGTTTCGCCGTCGCATCGATAGGCGCGACAGGCCTCGTCGGCATCATCGCGGGCACCGTCAGTCTGAGCGGGTTTCAGAGTCCCTCGAGTGGCGATCTGGCGTCTTCATCCGCGGGGAGCGGCCTGATCCCAGCGATCGTGCTGGTTGGAACGATGGCCCTTCGGAGCCTCCAACTCGTGCACATTGCGAGCCTCCGACCGAGGCGCGCCACCGCGACACTCGCTGCTGGTCAGCGTCCGTTGCGCTCGGGTCAGCCATGATCCCTCTGCGCGTCATCGGCGGTCCCTCTGGCGAGCCCGTGCCAACGAACCTTGCG
Organism: Candidatus Limnocylindrales bacterium; assembly: GCA_050008515.1. GTDB lineage: Bacteria > Chloroflexota > Limnocylindria > Limnocylindrales > CSP1-4 > Fen-1039. The sequence goes on along the minus strand of JBEKMM010000003.1, from coordinate 282,308 downwards.
GTAGGTCGGCCCCGCCGACGAATTCGACGTCTCGGGCGACTGGTCGGCGAATCCGATGCTCCCGAGAGAGCGCGCTCGCCGGATTGGATGGCTGTCGGAGCGCCGCCGCGCCAACGAACAACCAGGCGAAGATCACCGCGCCCAGCGCACTCCCATGAGACTTCGGTCCTAACCCCGGGAGGCGGGATGGCGCTGCATTTCCGCGACCTGATGGAAGCGGCCCCCGTGGCCGCCTTCGTGAAGGACGCCGATGGCCGCTACGTGTACGCCAACCCACACCTTCTCGCCACCATGGGCAAGCAGATGGGGCTCGATTGGCATGGCAAGACCGACGCCGACATGTGGCCTCCCGAAGCCGCCGCGATGATGCGCGCGCACGACGAGGCGATCCTCCGCGGGAGTGGGTTGCAGGTCTTCTCGCGCGTGATGCTGCTCGACGATGGGCCGCACACCGTCCTGCTCATAGAGTTGCCCCTGCCGACCGCCGACTCACGCGTCGGAGTGGGTGGCATCGGCGTAGACGTGACCGAACACGCGAAGAAAGGGGCGGAGCGCGATCGGCTCGCTGCCGTCGTTGAACAGGCCACCGAGTCGGTCATGATGGTCGACCTCGACTCGCGGATCACGTATGTCAATCCTGCCTTCGAGCGCGTGACCGGCTACTCCCGCGACGAGGTCATCGGCCAGAACCCGCGTCTCCTGAAGAGCGGCCGCCAGCCGCCCTCGTTCTACGACGCAATGTGGGCCGCGATCACGAGTGGCTTGCCCTGGGCGGCCGACCTGATCAACCGGCGCAAGGACGGTTCACTCTTCACCGAGGAGGCCGTCATCTCGCCGATCCGCGACGCCTCGGGCGCGGTCACGAGCTATGTGGCCGTCAAACGTGACGTGACGGAGGAGCGCGCGCTCGCGGAGCGCTCGACCCTGTTCGCGCGGCAGCGTGTGCTCATCGGGGAGACGATAAGCAGCCTGCGCGCAGACGACACGCCGGAAGCTACTGCACAGGCGATCTGCCGCCGGGTTGTCTCCCTCACCGGCCTCACCGGTGCGAACATGCTTCTCTTCCGGCCCGACGGTCGGGCATTGCCGATCGGCTTTGTCGTCGCCGGCGAACCTGACCCGCCGCTGCGACCGCTCACGTACCAGCGCAGTCAGTACCTGCGCGAGCGAGCCGCCCTGGGCCCCTGGATCGAGCCGTGGATGGATCGGCCCTCACACCCGTACAACCAGCTCCTGAACCGTCTGGGCGTCCACTTGGTAGCGTATGCGCCGGTGCGACACCGCGAGAAAGTCATCGGGCTGCTCATGGTGCACTCCGAGGCCCGCTCGAATGCGGTCGCCGTCGCCGAAGTGCTGCCGGCCCTCGTCGAGTTCGCGGACCTGGCGGGTGTACTCATCGGTGGCGAAGTGGCCAAACGGACCCAGGTGGGACGAGGCGCCGATCGCATCTCGGGCATCATCCTCGACCGGGCCTTCCAGCTGGTCTTCCAACCGATCGTCGATCTCGGGCGCAACGTGATCGTCGGCTACGAAGCGCTCACGCGCTTTCGCGACGGCACCGATCCCGAGGTTATGTTCGCCAAGGCGGCCGCGGTCGGTCTCGGGGCGGAGCTCGAGATCGCCACGCTCCAGGCCGCCCTCGCGGCTTCGGAGGCCCTGCCGAAATCGGCCTGGCTCAACCTGAACGCCTCGCCCGAGCTCATCATGGCGGGAGAGCCGCTGCGATCGCTCCTCAGAGAAAGCCGCCGTCATTTCGTGCTGGAGGTGACCGAACACGCGGCCATCGCCGACTACCCGGCGTTCCGCGCGGCGATGGCCACGCTCGGACCGAGCGTGGAGCTGGCCGTGGATGACGCGGGTGCCGGGTTCGCCAGCCTGCGCCACATCCTCGAGCTGCGGCCGGCGTTCGTGAAGCTCGATCGTTGGCTCGTAGCCGGCCTGGACGCCGACAACGCGCGTCAGGCTATGATCGTCGGCCTGCGTCACTTCGCTCGCGCGACCGGCTGCCGGCTGATCGCCGAAGGCATCGAGACCGACCGTGAGCTCGCCATCTTGCGCGCTCTCGACATCGAGCTGGGCCAGGGTTACCTGCTGGGTCGACCGGGGTCAGATTACGCGGCCCAGGGCGCACGCAGGGAAGTTGCGCCTGGAAGGAATGACGCGCCACCGGTCCGGACGGCCCGCGCTCCGAGAACGGCTCGGGTGCTACAGCCAGCCGAAGACGTACGACCGGCGTCCGACTGAGGTTAGCGGCGCTTCTTGCCGTGGCAGTTGACGCAGTCGTTGGCCCACGGCAGGGCCTCCAGGCGCTCCGGCGCGATCGGCTTGCCGCACGTCTGGCACAGCCCGAAAGTCCCGGCCTCGATCCGCTTGAGCGCGCCCTCGATGAGGACGAGATGCTGCTCTTCTCGTTCCCGAAGCTGCTGGCCGCGCTGGCTCTCGGAGACTTCGGTGGCCGCGGCAGTCTGAGCGCCGTGGGCGACGCGCGGGTGCTCGACCTCCTCGGACAGCTCGAGTCGGAGGCGCGCGCACTCGGCTTCGAGCGTCCGGCGTGCGTTTTCGACGAGCTGCGGTTCCATGGGGGCATCCTACGCTGCTGACCGAAGGCGCGCGGGCCCTTCGGCACATCTCGTGGCGGCCCCGTACGTGAGCTCGGTGGCACCCGGGCAGGTCGAACCGCCTGCCGGGCTCTTTCGACCGCCGGGTCTAAACTCGAAATCGACGGCCGGTCGGTCGAGGCCTGACATTGGAAGACGACCGTTCGTTCGGTCGAAGGAGAACCTATGGCGTCCGCGAAAGACCCCGTGTGCGGCATGGAGGTCGACACCGATACCGACCTTCGGGTCGAGTACGACGGCGAGACCTACTACTTCTGCAGTCGGGGCTGCAAGCTCGACTTCGAGGACGATCCCGAGAAGTTCCTCGACCCGGAGTACGAGCCTCACATGTAGGCGGCTGAGCCCCGCCGCCGCCGCGCGTGGTACGCTCACGGCGACGTTCGTGGAGTGCCCAGTACGCCTCCTGAGCTGACGATCGAGAACCGAACCACCCCAGGAGAAACCCGATGACCTATGTGATCGCCGAGCCCTGCGTCGATGTGACCGACCGCGCCTGCGTTTCCGTCTGCCCCGTCGATTGCATCCACGAGGAAGAGGGCGTAGACCGGACTCTCTACATCGAACCGAACGAGTGCATCGACTGCGGCGCCTGCGAGCCCGAGTGCCCCGTGAACGCCATTTTCACCGAGGATGCGCTTCCGCCCCAGTGGGCCGTCTACACGCAGATCAACGCGCTCTGGTACACGGACAAGGCCGCTGCCCGAGCGATGGTGGACGCGGCGAAGCCCCGCTGACTCCTCGAGTTCCGACGAGCGCCCGGCCATCGGTCGGGCGCTTTGGATTCCGGCCCGCGGGGCGGCGAGCGGCGGGGGGCGGCGCCCGACATCGAACAAGGGGCCGATAAGGCGCGGCAGATAGACTTACGGGATGCGGATCGTTTCGGTCCTGCCATCTGCCACCGAGATCGTCTGCGCCCTGGGGCTGCGTGACGAGCTGGTCGGCGTCAGCCACTGCTGCGACTACCCGCCGGAGATCGAGGGAGTGGCGGTGGTCACGCGGCCGCGTCCGGCCCGCGACCGCGAGCATGCGCCGCACCCCTTCGTCGACAATGAGATCGGCCCCGCGGAGCTGGACGTCGAGGGGCTCCGGGCCGCCCAGCCGGACCTCGTCATCGTCCGCGATGGCGCTGCCGGCTCAGGCATCGGCAGCAGTCAGGTCCGCGAGGCATTGGGGGTGTCGGCCGCCGACACCGTCGTCGTCTCGCTGGACCCCGTCAGCGTGGAGGGCATCTTCCACTCCATCACCACGATCGGGGCGATGCTGGAAGCCGAGGACGATGCCATGGAGCTGCTGGAGGCGCTGCGCGAGGAGCTCGGCGACCTGGAGCAGCACGTCGTCGCCCGCCAGGACGAGGGGATCCGGCCGCCGCGAGTGGTCATGCTCCAGGCCCTCGAGCCGCCCTTCGCCAGCGGCCGCTGGGTTCCGGAGCAGGTTCGTCGCGCCGGCGGCTGGGAGCTGCTCGGCCACGAGGGTGAGGCCGCCTCGCCGATCGACTGGGGAACGGTCCGCGACGTGGACCCGGAGATGCTCCTGATCGCGCCGATCGGGATGCACCTGCCGGCGGCGAAGCGGGCCTTCGCGCGGACGCAGCTGCCCGAGTTCTGGCAGGACATCGAGGCGGTCCGCCGGGGCCGCATCTTCATCGTCGAGCCGGTCTACTTCGAGCGCCCTGGGCCGCGCATCGTTGACGGCCTCGGAATGCTCGCCGAGATCTTCGATTCGGACGGTTTCGTCGAGACCTCGCCTCCGGGGAGCTGGACGCCGGTTATGGAGTAGGGCGCGCCGGCCGGCCCCGCGGGGCGTTCGGATCGCGTCGATTCTCGATACCAGGCTGGTCGCAATTTCAGGATTACTTCAGCGCAGCGCTGCAATATCCGCATCACATCCTCCTCCTCCCAACGGGCAAGACGAGAACGGCAAGCCGGTCGCTGATCCTCCCAGGCGACCGGCTCTCGTCTGTCTCGGGAAGAATTAGCCGGAACCGAAATGGCGGGGTGGTCGCCCCCGCGGTCGAGCAAGCATCCGGCCGGCCCTCGACCGCGTTCGACTTTGGGCCCGGCGCCGCCCCCGGGCGGCCTATTTCGCGCGCAACGACCCCTCGTCGGCCTCCCGCGACGCCTATACTCGCCCGCATGTCGCCACTTTCGAACCGAACGGTCGCCACTATCGGCTCCGGCGTGATGGCCGAGTCGATCATCGCCGGGCTGCTCCGCGGCAAGCTCGTCGGGCCCGACCAGATCGTCGGCAGCGAGCCGCGCCCGGAGCGTCGCGAGGAGCTGACGCGCCAGTACGGCGTTCGAATGGTCGCCTCGAACCTCGAGGCGGCAGCCGCCGCCGACGTGATCCTGCTCTCCGTCAAGCCGCAGACGCTGACCAAGGTCGGCCACGAGCTGGGTGGCCACCTCACGCCGCATCAACTGGTGGTATCGATCGTCGCCGGCGCCACGTGCAAGGTGCTCACGTCGCTGCTGGAGCACCGCGAAGTCGTCCGCAGCATGCCGAACACACCCGCCCAGATCGGTCGCGGCATCACCGTCTGGTACGCGACGCCGGAAGTCACCGAGGCGCAGTGCGACCAGGCGCGCGTGCTGCTGCGGGCCCTCGGCACGGACCTGCAGGTCGAGGACGAGAAGTTCGTCGAGATGGCCACCGCTGTGAGCGGCACCGGGCCGGCATACGTCTTCCTGGTGATGGAGGCGCTCATCGACGCGGCGGTCCACCTGGGCTTCCCGCGCCACGTCGCCCACGACCTCGTCATTGAAACGCTGGAGGGGAGCACGGCCTTCGCCAAGGCGACGGCCCAGCACCCCGCCGTCCTGCGCAACATGGTCACCTCGCCTGGTGGCACGAGCGCCGCGGCAATCCACGAGCTCGAGTCAGGCCGGCTGCGGACGGTGCTCTCGGAGGCGGTCTGGGCCTCCTATCGGCGAACGGTCGAGCTGGGTTCGGACCTCGAGAAGGGCCTCGGACTCAACGAAGGCGCGAGCGAGGAGCTGGTGAACGGTCGGGCAGCCGGCGGAGCGCGCTCGAAGCCATCGACCGACCGGCCCCTCGGTCGCTAGCGTGCCTGGATCTACCGGCTCGACCGGATCGGCCGGCCCGCGAGGCCTGCTGTCGATCTTCCCCCACCCCGACGACGAGAGCTACGGCGCCGGCGGGCTGATGGCCCTGGCCGCGGCTGCGGGCAATCCCGTCTGGGTCCTGTGCGTGACCAACGGCGACCAGGGCGGACGGCCGGGCGAGACGGGCGTGGACCACTCGCTCGATCCGGAGATCCGGCTCGAGGAGCTGCGCTGCGCGTGCAGGGAGATGGGGATCTCCGAGCCGATCTTCCTCGGCTACCGCGACTCGGGCATGGAGGGCTGGGGCGCGCCGGAAGGCTCGCTGGCCACGGCCGATCCCGAGGAAGTCGTGCAGCGGATGGTCGAGGTGATCCGGCGGCTGCGGCCGGCGGTAATCGTGACCTTCGATCCGGGCGGGGTCTACGGGCACCCGGACCACACCACGTGTTCGGCGCGCGCGACCGAGGCCTATCGGCGAGCGGCTGCGGAGCCGGGCGGTCCCGTCGCTCTCTACCACCAGGCTCTGCCCCGGTCCCGCGTCGCGGGCATGCGCGCGGCGATGGAGGAGGAGCGGCGCCGCTCCGGCGACACGACGCCACCGTCCGACGACGACCTGCGTCAGCAGGAGGCGTTCGAGCGGCTGGCCCGGCCCGACGAGGAGATCACCACGATCGTGGCGATCGGCGAGGTGCTGGACCGCAAGGTCGCGGCCCTGGCCTGCCACGACAGTCAGATGCGCGGCCGGCAGTGGGACGATCCGGAGGTTCGGGAGGGGCTGGCGCAGATGTTCGGCCACGAGACCTTCGTGCGGGTCGATCCCGTTCCCAGGCCCGGCGAGCGCGAGGATCTGCCGATGGGCCTGGAATGGGGCAACCGATGACCCGGCCGACCCTTGGGCGCGAAGGCTCCCGCGCCAGGAGTGGCGCCGGTACTGGCCGTGCCGGGCCGACCGAGGACGAAGCCGCACCGAACCGGGCCCCTGCGCCGCGCGTCGTCGCCGAGCCCGCCCGTCGAGCCCAGGAGAACGGCCGCGGCCGCCGTCCATCGCGTGACGGGCTGACCATCGAGCAAGCCGCTGCGATCGAGGCGCCCCGCGAGTTCCGGCTCTCCCCGGACAGCCGCCGCGTGGCCTTCACGGCGGAAGCGGCCGGGGCCCGCCAGATCTTCCTGATGGCGTCGCGCGGCGGCTATCCCGAGCCGCTGACCGCGACCGAGAAGTCGGCCTCCGACCCGCAGTGGTCGCCCGACGGGCGGCGCATCGCCTTCGTCCGGGACGAGGCGATCTGGATGATCGACGTCGAGGGGTCGCACCAGGCCCTGGTGAGCCAGCACCCGGCCGGCAACCGCTCCCCGCGCTGGTGCGCCGACGGACACCAGATCGCGTTCATCTCGCGGCGCCGCGGCTGGGATCAGCTGTGGCTCGTGGACGCGCCGGTCCCGCGCCGCGGCCGGCCCGCGACCCGCCCGCGCTCCGCCGAACCCACCCCGATGACCGCGCCAGGCGTCGACGTCGACGAGTTCGTCTGGTCGCCGGACGGCCGCCAGATCGCGGTCACGTCTCAGCGCCCGCCGGACCTGCTCACCTCGCAGATCCATCTCGTGGACGTGGTCACGGCCCAGGAGCGGCTGATCGCCGGCGAGGACGCCTGGGAGACCGGGCCGCGCTGGCTGCCGGACGGATCGGGTCTGCTCATGGTGTCGGACCGCGACGGCTGGTTCCAGGTCGTCCGAATCTCGACCGACGGCCGGGAGCGGACCGTGCTCACGACCGGCCAGCACGAGCATGGCGAGCCCGGCGGCGGCTGGGGTTACGTGCCCCTGCCATCGCCCGATGGGAAGAGCTTCGCCTTCGTGGAGATCCGCGATGGGCTCGTCGACCTGCTGATCGGCGAGCTGCCGGCGCGGGACGCCGCTTCGAGCCCGACCCCACGCTCGGTCGCTGTCAACCCGTTCGACGGCGTGTGGATGGCCGTCGGCTGGTTGCCCGACGCGTCGGCCATCCTCGCCATCGGCCGCAGCGATCGCGCCCCCGACGATCTCTGGCTGCTGCCCGTCCCGGAGGCCGTGGCCCATGGCGCGAAGCCCCGGCAGCTGACCCATTCGCTGCCGACCGTCGTGGACACGGCCCACTTCGCGACGGGGACGCGCATCGCCTACGAAGCGCGCGACGGCCTGAGGATCGAGGGCAACCTGTACCTCCCCTCGAACGCCACCGGCGAGGAAGCGGTCCGCGTGCCCTGCCTGGTGCACTCCCACGGCGGACCCACTTCCCAGGCTCTGCGCGACTGGATGCCCTTCCGCCAGCTCGTGGCCGAGGCCGGGGTCGCCTTCCTCTCGGTCGACTTCCGCGGATCGACCGGCTACGGCCGCGACTTCCGCTGGGCCAACCGCGGCCAGTGGGGCCACGCCGACGCGTTCGACGTCATCGACGCCGCCCGCTGGGCGGCGAAGCAGCCCTGGTGCGACGGCCGGCTGGCCCACTACGGCGCCTCGTACGGCGGCTACATGACGCTCTGCGTCCTGACCGAGGAGCCGACTCTGTGGCGCGCCGGCATCGACCTGTACGGCGACTCGGACATCGCCGAGAGCTACCGCCACGGAGATCGACTGGGCCGCATCGACCTGGAGCGGATGATGGGCAAGCCCGACGATCCCGAGGCCGCCGAGGCCTACCGTCGCGGCTCGCCGCTCCATCGGGTCGAGCGGATCGAGGCCCCGCTGCTGCTGATGCACGGCCGCAAGGACAAGCGTGTCGTGCCGCTGATGACCGAGAAGGTCGTCGAGGCGCTCGAGATCGAGAACAAGCATTACCAGCTCCACTGGTACGACGAGGAGCCGCACGGCTGGCAGAAGCGGGACAACCGCCGCGATGCCTGGAAGCGCTGCCTCGACTTCCTGAAGCGCCATCTGCTGGAGCAGGCGGACGAAGAGTAGGGGGAAGACGGACCGATGTGGGGACGTCGCAGGGGAGTGAATCTCGTCGACACCGAGGAGATGGCGGGCTTCTTCGAACGGCTCGATCACCTGAACCAGGCGCAGCTCCTTGGCTTGCGGGCGGCCTGGCGGTCGACCGGCCGCGAAGTGCATGAGGAGGCCTGGGCGGCCGTTCGAGCCGTCGGCGATCGAGAGGGATTGAGCAAGGAGATCGACCGCGTCCGCAACCGAGCCCTCGCCTGGGCCTCGCGCGGCTCGAACACCATTCCATATCGGATCAGCAACGACATCACCTGGCAGCAGATCAAGAACGACGCCGGCGAGGCGATCGTCGACGCCGCTCTGGCAGTGGCGCTCGGCGGCCGCCTCGACGCGGACACTCGCCAGGTCCTCATCGGGCCCTGGCTGCGCGTCACGGAGGCCCTGCGCTAACCGCCGGTGAGCCCCGGCGCGGCTCAGGCGGCGGCGCCGCCTCGCCCGCTCGCACCCGTTTCCCCAGGTCGATGTAGGCTGGCCGCGTGGCAGATCTTCGTGTCGAGCTGTTGGCCGTCGAGGACTGCCCGCACCTCGAGCAGGCGCGGCGCGACCTGGAGAGCGTTCTCCGCAGGGGGATCATCGAGACGCCGATCCAGCTGATCTTCGTCGCCAGCCAGGAGGACGCCGAGTTCCTCGGCTTCCAGGGCTCGCCCACGATCCGCATCCAGGGCGAGGACGTCGTTCCCCAGCCGGAGCTGCCGGTCGCGCTTGCCTGCCGGATCTACCGCGACGAGGACGGCCGGGCATTCGGCTCGCCCCCGATCGAGGCGATCGCGGCCGCGGTCGACGCCCACCGTCGGGGCAAGCTCGAAACCTTCCAGCGCGAGGAGGCGGCGAAGGTGGCCGAGTTCGCGCGCCGGGCCGAGGCAGCCGATGCCTCCTCCAAGGAAGGCTGATCCGATGGGCATTGCCGATACCGTTCGGGTGCTGCCGCATCGAACGATGCGGTCGTTCTTCATCTCGCTGTCGCACCGCCGGTCGCTCGCCCGACTGGCCGTCCGGAGCCCCCTGACGCGGCCGGTCGTCGCCCGCTTCGTCGCCGGGGAGACGCTCGAGGAGGCCCTGCCCGCCATCGAGGCCCTGAAGCGCGCCGGGCTCCGCACTACCGTCGATGTCCTGGGCGAATCGGTCACCTCGCCCGAGCTCGCTTCCGCGGCCGCCGATCGCTACGTCGCGACCCTGCCCGCTCTGGCGTCCCGCGGCCTCGACGCCAACGTCAGCGTCAAGCTGACCCAGATGGGAATGGAGATCGACCGCGAGCTGTGCCGCGCCAACGTGATACGGATCCTCGACGCGGCCCGGGCCGTGGATGGCTTCGTCCGCTTCGACATGGAGGACCACACCAGGACCGACGCCACTCTGGCTCTCTGGCAGGAGGCCCACGAGGCGTATCCGCAGACCGGCGTGGTGATCCAGTCGGCGTTGCGCCGGAGCGCTGCCGACGTCGAACGGATACTCGTCGCCGGCGGTCGGGTTCGGTTGTGCAAGGGCGCCTACGACGAGCCCCGCGGCGTGGCCTACCTCAACAAGGCGACCGTGGACGCCAGCTACGCGAAGCTGATGGAGCGGCTGCTCAAGTCCGGGTCGTACCACGCCCTGGCCACGCACGACCCCAGGCTGATCGCGCGGGCCATCGAGATCGCGGAGGGCGAGGGGATCGGCCGTGACCGCTTCGAGTTCCAGATGCTCTACGGCGTGCGGCGCGACCTGCAGCGCAAGCTCGCAGAGCGCGGCTACACGGTCCGGATCTACGTGCCGTACGGGCACGAGTGGTATCCGTACTTCATGCGCCGCCTCGCCGAGCGCCCGGCCAACGTCGGCTTCATGCTCCGGGCGATCGTCAAGGAAGAGGGCCGCCGGGTCCGGGGCCGGTAGCCGGTTTGGCTGTGGGAGCGAGCACGACGCCGCTTTGGCTGTGGGAGCGAGCACGACGCCGCTGACGGAAGAAACGCTCGCCCTGGCGGTTCGCGAGCTCGCCGTCCGCGATCCCGACCTGGGCGGCATCGTCGACCGGTTCGGGCCGCCGCCGCTGTGGAGCCGGCCGGCCGGGTTCCCGACCCTCGTCCACATAGTGCTCGAGCAGCAGGTGTCGCTGGCCTCGGCACAGGCCGCGTTCGACCGACTTGGCGCCGCCGCCCCGCTGACCCCCGATCGATTCCTCGAGCTCGACGACGCGCAGCTGCTCGCCATCGGGTTCAGCCGCCAGAAGGCGGGCTATGTCCGCAACCTCGCGCGGGCGGTGGCGTCTGGGGTGCTCGATCTCGAAGCCCTGCCGAGCCTCGCCGACGAGGACGTGCGCGACGTGCTCGTGGGGTTGACCGGCGTCGGGCCGTGGACGGCCGCGATCTACCTGATGATGGCCCTGGGGCGGCCGGACATCTGGCCGGCAACCGACATGGCCCTCCTCACGGCGGTAGCCGAGGTGAAGGGTCTGGAGCGCCGACCCGACGTCGACCAGATGCAGGCGCTGGCGGCAGCTTGGCGGCCGTGGCGATCCGTCGCCGCTCGCCTCTTCTGGCACGACTACCTGAGCCGCCGGGGCAGAAACCCGCCCACGGGACCTGGAAACAGCGGGCTCGCAGGCTAGGCCCCGGCATCTGCAGCTGCCCCCGGATCTGCGGGCTGCTATTCGACCGGCTGGCGGAGCACCGTCTTGAGCTTCGCGGGGTCGCCGCGGCGCGGGTCGCCCAGGTAGATCTCGTGGTGAGCGCCGTGCTGCCGCAAGCCCTGCTCGGCGATGAAGGCGTGGAGCCGCTCGATTGTCGGGCGCTCCTCGCTGTACGGCCCGATGTGCATGACCTGGGCGGAGCGCCCTTCACGCCAGCGCTCGAAGCGCAGCCGGCCCAGCATGTCCAGGTCGCCCTTCTTGCGGCGCACCTCTTCGACTGCCTCGTCGAAGATCGCGGGCGTGACGTCGTCGGAGACGATCATCAGGACTCGCCAGCCCCACTGGCCCGGCGGCACGTTCATGTCGAAGCCCTCGTCCGGGCCGGTGAACCAGAGCGCATCGAGGGGCATGAGCGGCATCACCAGGCCGTCGCGCTTGAGCCTGAACTTGATGGTGTAGACGACCGGGAACAGGACCTGGAAGGTTTGCTGGAACTCGGTCGTGGGCGCGTCGGCTGTCTCTTCGGGCGCGCCCTTGCCGTCGATCATCAGGTAGCCGAGCTCGGGCACGTCCACGAGAACCGGCTCGCGCGGCGGGTTGAAGAGCGGCTTCAGTCTCTTCTTCAGATCGGGGGCTGCCGGCGCGGCTGCGGGCGCGGTTGCGGTCGTGGCCATTGCTTCCTCCTGCTGCGGTTGCAGGTGATCGGGCGACCGCGACTACTCCAGCGAGGCCGCCAGCTGGTTGCAGTGCTCTTCGATGTGACCCGCCACCATCTCGTCGGCGATCTGCTTGATCGTCATGTCGCCTCGCGTCTTGTGCAACCCCCGGCGGGCGCACTGCCGATCGTCGAGCTCGAGCAGGCGTCGAACCACGCGCTCGAGGTGGAAGTCGAGGCGCGCGTACAGCTCAGAGGTGGGCAGGGTTCTATCGCGGTCCACCGTCAGCAGCCGAACGAGATCGCTCGGGTTGCGGCCGAATGGAACCGGCTCCACCGGGGCGGCGAGGATGCGCTCGATCTCGCCCAGCCAGTAGGGCAGCATCTCGTCGATGTGGGCGAGCGTCTCTCGGGCGACCCACTCCCGCGCACGCGGCAGGTCGTCGGGCGCGGGCGGACTCATCTCCACCTTGGTGCGGAGTCGGACGAGACGGTCGCGCGCGACGCGCAGCCGCTCGACCTCCGGGTACAGGGTTGCCATGCCTGAGGCTTCGCTCCCTCCGGGACGAGGTCCCGTGGTTGGACCGACCTCGCCCGCAGAGATTACTCGAAGCGGCGCCGGACGTGACCCGCAACCTGAATCGCTGCGTCGGCGCCATGCGCGCCGGGGCCGGCGATTCGATACTGGATCCATGAGCGCGATGACGATCGAAGGCATGAGGGCGGACGACTGGCCCGCGGTGCGGGCTATCTACGAAGAGGGGATCGCGACCGGCCTGGCCACCTTCGAGCTGGCGGCGCCCGAATGGGAAGCCTGGAACCATTCCCATCGGCCCGATTGCCGGCTGGTGGCGCGCGACGAGGGTGGGGCGGTCTTCGGCTGGGCGGCGCTGAGCCGCTACTCCGCGCGGGCCGTGTACGCGGGTGTGGCCGAGCTGAGCGTCTACGTCGCGGCGAGCGCGCGGGGCCGCGGCGTCGGGGACGCGCTGATGGCGGCGCTCGTGGCCGCGTCGGAGGCAGTAGGCGTCTGGACGCTCCAGGCCGGGATCATGGCCGACAACGCGGCCAGCCTGGCGCTCCACGAGAAATGGGGCTTCCGACGGGTCGGCGTCCGAGAGCGGATCGGGCGCGACTCCACGGGCCGCTGGCGCGACGTCATCCTCCTGGAGCGTCGAAGCTCCGCCGTTGGGGTCGAGTAGGCCGCACGCTCGGGCCGGCCTTCGGACGCGGCGGCCTTCCGGACCCTCGGCCCTCCGGCTGACTAGACCTCCTCGAGCAGGGTCGGGCGCGATTCGGACGGCGTCGCCGTCTGCGCCAGCAGCACGCCGGCCAGCACCAGCAACGCGCCCAGGATCTGGAGTGGCGCCAGCGTCTCGCCGAGGAACCCCACGCCGAGGAAGATGACCACGAGCGGCTCGACCGTGGCCATCAGCGAAGCCTGTGCCGCCCCGATCCGCGCCACGGACGCGTAGAACGCCTGGATGGCGATCGCGGCCGCGAACAGCCCGATGCCGAAAAGGCCCGGCCACGCCTCCACCGGCACTTGCGAAGGAACGAGCGGCTCGCGGAAGGCGGCGGCGATGACGAACATCGTCAGCCAGGTGCCGGTCATCATCACCGCCCCTGCGACGGGCGGCGAGACCTCCGCGCCCTTGCCCTGCGATCGCATGTCCGCGGTCTGGCCGGGTCGCTCGCCGGCCATCCACGCGGCCAGGATGATGTAGATCGCGTAGGCCAGCGGCGAGAGCGCCCCGATGGCGATCCCGAGCTGGTCGACCCCGGCCTCGATTCCCCCGATCGTCAGGATCGCCCCGACGAGCACGACGCCGAGCGAGCCCCAGGCGAGCCTGCCCCGAAACGGGTAGCCGAGCCTCATCGAGAGCACGGCGACCACAGCCGGATAGGCGTACATCAGGAGCGCCTCGAGCGAGGTCGGGATGCGCTGGACGGCGGCGTAGTAGACGCTCGCGGTGAAGATGAAGGTCGCGCCCGTGAAGAGCAGGCGTCCGGTCGTTCGGCGGTCGAGAAGGCGAAGCTCGGTGCGCGCCCTCGGCTGGGCGAACAGCCACAGCCAGCTGATGATGGTCGCGAAGAAGAAGCGCCAGGCGAGGAGCGCCATCCAGTCCAGGCCGGCGTGGTAGACGCTCTTGGCGAAGAGCGGTCCGGTCCCGTATGCGACGCCGGAGATAGCTCCCAGCGCGATGCCGACGACTCTTCGGCGATCCATTCCGCAAGGCTAGCAGGAGATGACCGGCGGTTCCGCGGGTCACCCGACCGAGCGGATACGGCCTTCGCAGGAGGGCGGTGCGCGCCCGCAAAGGGTCGTTGACACGGCGCACTATGCGTTCGAAGTAGGCCGAATCACGCCTGCGGCCCATCCAAGGAGACTACCGCCTGAGTACCTCTCGGACGGTACGAGTGAGTCATATGCCCTATTCGCGCCCGGCCCTAGCATCACCACATCGAGGCGACCGATTGGTTGCCAGCTCCTGAGGTCGGATGCGATGTCACGGGCCCGCGAACGCTGCCCACGCTGCGGAAAGCGCCTCGTAAACACGCGCTTCGACACGACATTCCGCCTGCCCGACCGAAGCGAACGCCTCTGCTTCGGCATCCCGGGCGGCCTGTGCGAAGACTGCCATCAGCTCTACATCGACCCCGAGCTGATCGAGCTGCTCGACCTGGGCCAGGGCCGCTGCGTCTTCGCCATCGAGAGCGACCTGGTCGTCCAGGAGCAGGCCTGGTCCAGCGCCGACTGACGTCGGCCACTCTCTCTCTCTGTCCTCTGGGTTCCGCGCCGCGGCCTCGCGCGCGTCGCGGCCTCGCGCGCACCGCGCCGGGGCCCCTCCGGGGCTAACGGCCGCCCGGCCTGCGAACGCGCTCGGCGATCCATAGCGTGACGGCCGACCGGCGGCGCAGCTCACCCCCGCCGTCGTGGCCCTTCAGGGTGGCGTCCAGCTCCAGCAGGCCGGCCAGCGCCGCGTCGAGTTCGGGCAGCGTCCACGTTCGTGCCTGGTTGGCGAGCATCTCCGCCCGGTAGGGCTGGAGCTTGAGCGTGCGGACCAGCGAGGCCGCGGGAGTGCCGGCGGCGAGCAGATCGGCGATCTGGATCAGCTCGCGCAGGCGCCGATGGAGGTGCACGACGAGGACGGGGGAGGGGACGTCATCCAGGCGATCCGCGAGCTCGGCGGCCTCGGCCGCGCGGCGCATCCCAACGGCGTCGAGGAAGGCCCAGGTGGAGCCCGGAACCGCGTCGGCGACCAGGGCCTTGACGTCCTCGGGGCCGATCTGGCCGTCGAGGCGGTAGAGGGCCAGCTTCTCCAGCTCCGACACGGCCAGCTCGCCCTGGCGGCGGCGGTCGACGTCGCGCTCGCGGACGAAAGCGCCGACGCGCTCGGCCAGGAGTGCGGCCGCGGGTGCCGTGATGCGGATCGCGCGCTCCGCGGCACGGTCTGAGATCCAGCGCGCCATGCCCTCGCGCGTGGGAGCCTTGAACTCGCGGACGTCACCGCCGGCGGCGGCCACGGCGCTTCGCAGCGCTTCGAGCGAGGCGGGGCGGCGGGCCGTGCCATCCACCAGGTCCAGGAACGCCAGGCCGTTGCCATCCGCCACGGCGTCGAACACCGCGGTGAGGCGGGCCGCCAGCGGCTTGTTGACCACGAGCGGCCCCGGCTCCGCCACCACCACGAGCGTCCCGCCTCCGAACATCGTGGCCGTGGCCACCTTCTCGGCGATCTCGTCGGCGGAAGTGGCGGAGCCCGTCAGGCGGAGACGATCCACCGCGGGGCCGCCCCCCGCCAGCCGAGCCGCCAGCGCGTCGGGGCCGCGGGCGACGCTGTAGGAATCGTCGCCCCAGTAGTAGCCGAGCGGCGCGGAGGATCCGGCCACGTCAGGCGCTCCTGGCGAGTTGAAGCGCCCGGCCGGTCCACTCGAGACGGCGCACGTCGGAGGGCCGCGCGCCCACGAGCTCGCAGACGCGGGCCTCCAGCGCTTCGGCCCGCTGGCGGACGGCCGCCAGCGTCTCGGGCGACCAGGTACCGCGAGCCCTCCCAGCGCGTTCCTCCGGTGGGTAGCGACGCTCCCATGAGGCGAACCGCTCCGCCATCGACTCGAACTTCTGCCCGGCTCGCTTGTCGGCGTACGCGACCACCAGGGCCTCTCGCGATGCGCGCGCGAACCATCGGTCGAACCAGGCGCCGTCGGCCAGGCGCGTCACCGGATGGCCGACGATCGCATCGCCGAGTTCGGGGTACCCGCGCCGGGCGAGCCATTCGGCCGAACCCGCGCCATGCGCCAGGTCCGCCACGATCGGTCGCACGGCGGGCAGCTTGTCGACGTCATGGAGGAGCGCGGCCGCTTCCACGAGGCGGCGATCGAGCGAGCGCCCGGCCGATACCGCCCGCCAGGCCAGCCAACCCGCCGTCTCGGCGACGGCCCGCGAGTGACGGAGGTGCCACGCCGGCGGCTCGAGCGAGAGCAGCAGGGCCGCGCTTTCTCGACGGCTCGGGACGGTCATGGCTCGAATCGTACAGGAGCCCGGCTCGCGTGGGCGTGCCCTCGGTCGCCCGCGTCGGGCGCGCGTCACCGGGCGCGCGGCCAGACGACACGGTGACGGCCGCGGCATCCAGCGTCGTCTCGACCGTTCCGACCTGGTCGGTCCGCAGGACCGTCCGGGCGTGGGCCCGCAGTCGAGCCATCGTCGAGGGCGCCGGATGCCCGTAGGCGTTCCCGGCCCCGACCGAGACGACCGCGACGCCCGGCCTCAGGGCTGCCAGCAGATCGTCGGAGGAGGCCGTCGCGCTCCCGTGATGAGCGACCTTGAGCATGTCGACCGCCGGCAGTCCGCGCGCCAGCAGGACCGGATCGACGTCGTCCTCCGCATCGCCCGTGAGCAGGAAGCGGCGGTTCTCGTAGCTGCCGAGCAGGACGATCGAAGCGTCGTTGGTCTTTCGGTTGTCGGTCGCGTCCGGGTCCAGGCCGGGCGGCCGGACCGTGCCATCGTCGGGCCAGAGAACGCGCAGGGTGGCGTCGTCCAGGCGCAGCATGTCGCCCGTGCGCAGCCGTTCGGGTCGCAAGCCGTGCGCGGCCAGGGCATCGAGCCAGGCCCGATAGGACGGCGTGGCTACCGGCCAGCCCGACTCGAATGCCCGGCCGACGCGGTATTTGTCGACGACCGTCACCAGGCCGGCGACATGGTCATCGTGCGGATGCGTCAGAACGATGGCGTCGAGCCGCCGATCCCACGCGGGCACGTACCGGTCCAGGACCCTCAGGAGGAGGCTGCCGTCGGGCCCGCCGTCGACCAGGATTCGGCCGCCGCGGTCGCCCTCGAGCAGGATCGCGTCGCCCTGGCCGACGTCGAGGACGATCACGTGGACGGAGCCATCGGGCCGCGACGCGACCACGCAGCCGGCCAGGGCGACGACGAAGGCGGCGCAGACGAAGACGCGACGGTGGTTGGGCCGACGAGCCGGCTTCGTGGCGCGCCCGGCCCGCGTCGACGGGTCGCGTTCGCGCGGCGGGGGCGTGCGGAGCTGTCTATGGAGCCACAGGACCGCGAGGCCGGCGGCGGCCGCGGCCACGACATTCGCCGGGAAGGCCAGCGTCTCATTGGCGCCCGGTACCGATGCCGCAACGTGAACCACCCAGATCAGGCCAGCGAGGAGTGCCCACGCGGGCATCGCCAGCAGGCCGCACAGCCAGGCGGGGGCCCCGAGCGTCGCCAGCCAGCCCGCCACGAACGCCAGGGCGCCAGCCGCCATCGCCGGGGGCACGAGCGGGACGGCGACCAGGTTGGCCGCCGGGGCTATCAACGCCAGACGGCCGAAGGCCAGCAGGACGATGGGCAGCGTGGCCGCCTGCGCCGCCAGCGATACGCCCAGGCTTTCGCGAAGCGGACCGGGGAGCCATGACGCGGCCGCCTCCAGGCGGCGGGTCAGTGGCGTCGCCCAGGCCACCAGTCCGGCCGTGGCCGCCGCCGAGAGCTGGAACCCCACGTCGCCGACACTGCCAGGCTCCACGACGATCATCCCGGCGACCGCCCATGCCAGCGCCACCGTCACGCGTGAGCCGCGGCCGCTCTCGACGGTGAGCAGTGCCACGCCCGCCATGACGGCCGCTCGCACCACCGACGGCGAGGCTCCGGCGAAGAGCGTGTACGCCACGATCGCGGCCAGCGTGACGACGGCCCGGCGCCGGCGGCGCAGGAACCCGCCCAGCAGTGCCGCCACGGTCGCCGCGACGACGGCGATGTTCCAGCCCGAGATGGCCACGATGTGGCTGACGCCGGCGGTCGTGAAGTCCGCGGCGACGTCCTTGTCCACGCGGTCGCGCAGCCCGATCAGGATCGCGGCGGCGAGACCGCCCTCCGGCTCGGGCAGGACCCGCTGCAGCGCATCGCCCGAGGCCTGCCGAAAGCCCTCCAGTCGCCCCGCCGGCGAGTCGTCGTGGCCCACGATTGTCAGTTCGGCCAGCTCGCACGTGGCGGCGATGCCCTGGGCCGCCAGCCAGGCCTCGTACCCGCTGTCGCCGAGCGGGCGAACGCGACCGGTCCACGTCACGCTGTCGCCGGCCACGAGCCGGGGGAAGGCCGGTGCCACGGCGGAGCAGCTCACCGTCGCACCCGTACCCGCGCCCGTACCCGCGCCGGAGCCGGCGAGCGTCAGCGTGACAAGTTGCTGACCCTTGCTCTCGCGGGCGCTCTCCACGGTCGCCCGCCACGGGCCGCTCCCGGTGGGGAGTGGCGCCGTTCCGGGCGAGCCGCCGCCCGCGACCGCGCCCACCGCCAGCCGTGCCACGATGACGGTGGCCCCCAGCGCGGCAACGGCCAGGCTCGGCGCCCAGGACCGTCTCGCTGCCGCCTCACACGCGTACGCGGCCACGACGAAGCCGCCGGCGACGCCCGCGGCCGCGACAAGGCCGATCTCCGCCGCCGCTGCCGTCGCCACGACCCCGATCGCCAGCCACGCGGGCCGGGGGAGCATCGCTCAGCCGACGGTCACGAGCGACCGGAACTTCGCCAGCGTCGAGGAGGCCACGATCTTGCGGGTCACAAGGTCGTCCACCTTCTGGAACGGCTGCTGCTCGCGTGAGGCGATGATCTTCTGGGCGGTCGCCGGCCCTATCCCCGGCAGGGTATCCAGCTGTTCGGCCGTGGCGGTGTTCAGGTTCAGCAAACCGACCGACGCCTTCGCCCCTCCAGCGGTGCTGGACGACGCCGACCCGTCCCCTCGCCGCGGTACGCGAATGAGCTCGGCGTCGACGAGTTTCGCGGCGAGGTTGAGCTGCGTTTCCGTTTGGCGCGGATCCACGTCGGGCGAGTACCCACCGGCCGCCTGGATCGCGTCCGCGACCCGAGACCCGACGGGCAGCGAGTAGACGCCCGGATGCGCCACGGCGCCGGCGACCTCGATGACCAGCGTCGCCCGGGAGGCATCCGGTTCGATAGGCTCGCCGGCGGACTCGCTCGAGCCTGAAACCACCTGAACCTGCCCGCCCTGCTGGCTGGCGACCAGCAGCGCCGCGCCGACCGAGACGGCCATCAGCGCGCCGGCCGCCGCGAGCAGGAGGCCGTGCCCGCCGGGGCTCAGCCGTTCGGGCGGAGGTTCGGGCCGGGCATTCTCGGGCGTCTCGATCGCCCGCCAGGGCGCGCTCGCATCCATCGGCATCTCCGATTCGGCGTGCTCAGCGGGGTTCGAGCGAACGCTATCGGAGGCCGATCACCTGCGGCTTATCGAGCGCTTATCCTGGGCCGCGCCGCGCCTTCGGCTGCCCGACCGGCTACGGCGCCCGCGCGACGATCTCCTTGAGGTACGCGTCGATCTCGGGGACCGATCGGAGCGCCCGCTCGAAGTAGTCGTTGACCGCCTTCATGGCCGCGTCCTGCACGTCGGTCATATCCTCGGCCCGGTCCGCCTCGGTGGCGCGCTTCTGGACCGAGTTGCGCAGCTTGAGCAGGTGGCCGACCATCTCGGCTTCCTCGGGCCCGTCAAGCGCCTGGATGGCCGACATGATCAGGCGGTCGACCTCGGCCGTCAGCGTCTCGACGTCGAAGTCCTCGCCGGAATTCGCGGCGTCGCCGAGCGTTCGGATCAACGCCGCAACCTGGTATAGCGCCGTCACCGGTTCGTCGAACAGCTCGCGGATGAACGCCGCCTCGGCGTAGTGGCCGTTCATTCGGAAGACGTTGTACAGGCGTCGTGCCACCTTGCCGTAGCTGGGATGCTCGACCGTGTACTTCCAGACCTCGTGCTCGAGCGCCTCGACGTAGTCGTCGACCGTGTCGGCCGAGAGCTCCTTCACCAGCTTCGAGAAGATCGGGATGGAGTCGGCGTCGAGGTAGACCTCCTGGAAGTACGGATCCAGGAAGCCGTCGAGCGGCACGATCTTCCCGTCCGGCGCCTCCCAGGTTGGGTCGAGGACGTTGCTGGCGTTGGCCAGCTTGCCGCGCGTCTTGTCGGAGATGACCCAGTCGAGCTTGCACCAGCCGGGGTCGCGGGTCGCGTCGGCCCACGTGTAGACGGCCTTCGAGCCGTCCATCAACGTGACCTCCATCTGCCCGGCCCGGATCTCCTCGAGCGTCCACGACATCGGCGACTTCACGCCGACCGGCTTGCCGCCCTTCGTTGCCTCGACCGGATGCTGGCCGAACTTGACCTCCCACAACCGATGGCCCGGCCCGCTTGCCGTCGCCAGGGCCTTCTCCCGAATCATGTCGGCCAGGATGGCGCAGGCCTCTTCGCGGGTGTCGGCCTTGATGTTGATGCGCTCGAAGAAGTCGCAGTCGGCCGGGTAGGTGTTGATCTTGCTCTGGGCGGCCGAACCCGAGATCGAAAGCGCGGTTAGAACGTTGGGCGGCCGGTCGTCGAAGCCGACGATCTTGCCCATCTCGCGGAAGCGGGCGAGATCGTCGGGCTGGAAGTCGAGCATGGAGACGCGGTAGCCGTATACGCCGGTGTTGACGTCGACCACCAGATCGCCGCCGGTCGCCTCGTCCTGCATCGCGGAGACCCACTCGTGGGCCTCGCGCTCGTCCAGCTCGACGCCCAGGCGGGCGGCCGATTCGATCACCCTGGTGATGGCGTCCGAATCCTCTACGACCTTGCCCTTCGCCGGTCTGCCCGCGGGCGCGCCGCCCGACTCGGCCGGCTGGCCCGCCTTTGCGGGCGCGCTGTCGGTGCCTGGCTCCATTGCGGCGCCTCCTTCGCGTGCGACGAGGCTCCGATTGTACGGCGGGCGAGGCGCGATTCCCTCCCGTCCTGATGTGCGAAGCGGCCCCTCGTTGGTGCCCCCGAATGCGCGTGCGCAGCTGCATGTTCGACCACCCGCTCCGGATCGGGCGCCTGAGGTCGTCGAAACTACGCGTCTGCAGATACGGAACCGACGACTCGCGGCCCAGAGGTGTCGATGTTGCGCTTAGGGGGGTGCATATCCGACCGACGCGGCTCCTCGGCGAGCCCCAGTGGTCCGACATGTGTCTCCCGACGCGCACGCCGGCCGGATCTGGGCGGTCCGGGTCGAGATAGCACTCCCCGACGCGCCACAACTGACAGCCCCGGGCGAGGCCGACCTGCCGAGGTCCCGAGCTGGCCTGTCGAACCGCCGCCCCGCGCCTCCTGCCGGCCGCCCTTACCGGACGACGATGTTGACCAGCTTGCCGCCGGCGTGGACCACCTTGAGCGGGGCCTTGCCCTCGAGGGCGGCCAAGACCTTGGGCCGCGCCAGGACCAGCCGCTCCAGCTCCGCCTCGGCGATCCCGACCGGGACCATGACGCGGTCGCGCAGCTTGCCGTTGACCTGGACCGGCACTTCGCGCTCGTTCTCGGCTGCGGCGGCTTCGTTGACCGCGGGCCAGGCCTGGGTGTGGATCGACGACCACGCCTCTCCCCGGGCCTCGGCCAGCCTCGCCCACAGCTCCTCGGCGATGTGCGGCGCGCACGGCGCCAGCATCAGGAGCATCAGCCGGATCGCCTCGTCCCAGGCCCGTCCGCCGGCAATCGCGGTGCCGCGGTAGCGCTGGAGCAGGTTCGAGAGCTCCATCAGGTGCGCGACCATGGTGTTGAAGCGCAGCTCGGCGTACCCCTCGGTGACCGTCCGAAGCGTCCGATGAGCCGCCGTCCGCAGCGCCTTCTCGGCGGCCGTCTTGTCCTGCCCGGCCGGCAGCACGCCGGACTCCGGGTCGCCCGCCTCCACGCCGTGCGGATCCAGCGCGGCGTACCAGACGCGGTTGAGGAAGCGGCTGATCCCGCCGATGCCGGTGGGGCTCCACGGCCCGCCCTGATCCCACGGGCCCATGAACATGAGGAAGAGCCGGACCGTGTCCGCGCCGTGGCGCGAGACCAGCTCGTCGGGGTCCTGGACGTTGCCGCGCGACTTGCTCATCCGCTCGCCGTCGGCGCCCAGGATCTGGCCCTGGTTGAAGAGCCGCTTGAACGGCTCACGCTCGTGGACCAGGCCAACGTCGGCCATGGCCTTGGTGAAGAAGCGGGCATAGAGCAGGTGCATGACGGCATGCTCGGCGCCGCCGGTGTACTGGGCGACTGGGCACCAGCGAGCCTCGATCGCCCGATCGACAGGCGCGCTCGAGTCGTTCGGCGAGAGGTAGCGGAACCAGTACCAGCTCGAGTCGATGAAGGTGTCCATCGTGTCGGTCTCGCGCCGGGCCGGCCCGCCGCACTTGGGGCAGGTCGTCTCCACGAACGACCGATCCGACTTGAGCGGGTTGTCGCCGCGGCCGGCGTAGTCGACCTTCTCGGGCAGCCGAACCGGCAGCTGGTCGTCGGGCACCGGCACGATGCCGTCGGCGTCGCAGTAGATCACGGGGATCGGCGTACCCCAGTAGCGCTGGCGGCTTATCAGCCAGTCGCGCAGCCGGTAGTTGACCGAGGCCCCGCCCCGGCCCTGCTTCTCGAGCATGGCCACGATCGAGGCAAAGCCTTCCTTCGCCGGCAGCCCCGTGTGCGGCCCCGAGTTGACCATCCGCTCCTCGGTGCCGTGCGAGACGAAGGCCGTCTCCATCGGCGCCGCGACCTCCGCGTCCGAAACCTCCGGACCGGCGATGACGCGGCGGATCGGCAGCCTGAACTTGCGGGCGAACTCGAAGTCGCGCTCGTCGTGGGCGGGCACGGCCATGATCGCGCCGGTGCCGTAGCCGGCCAGGACGTAGTCGGCGATCCAGATCGGGATGCGCTCGCCGTTGACCGGGTTCGTCGCATACGAGCCGGTGAAGACGCCGGTCTTCGGCCGTTCGGTCGACATCCGCTCGATCTCGGTCTCGCGGCCGGCAGCCGTCACGTAGGCCTCGATTTCGGCCGCCCGATCCGGGTGGGTGAGCTTGGGCACCAGCGCGTGTTCGGGCGACATGACCATGAAGGTCGCGCCATAGAGAGTGTCCGGGCGCGTAGTGAAGACCCGCAGCTCGTCGCCACCCGGCTGGCTGTCGTCCGGAGCGGTCGTGAAGACGACCTCGGCGCCCTCGGATCGACCGATCCAGTTGGTCTGCATGATCCGGACCGGCTCGGGCCATTCGATGCCGGAGAAGTCGAGCAGCTCGTCCGCATACTTCGTCGTTCGCAGATACCACTGGTCCAGCTCGCGCTTCTCGACGCGCGCGCCGCAGCGCCAGCAATGGCGATCCGTGCCCTCGACCTGCTCGCGCGCCAGCGTCCCATCGTTGGGGCACCAGTCGACGGGCGAGGTTGCGCGGTAGGCCAGGCCCGCTTCCAGGAAGCGCAGGAAGATCCATTGGTTCCAGCGGTAATAGTCGGCGTCGCAGGTGATGACCTCGACCTTCCAGTCGAACGTGGCGCCCATCGACCGCACCTGCCGCCGCATGATGTCGACGTTCTTGAGCGTCCACTCCCGCGGATGGATCTTGTTCTTGATCGCCGCGTTCTCCGCCGGCAGCCCGAAGGCGTCGAAGCCGATCGGCAGGAAGACGTTCTCGCCGTGCATCCGGTGGAAGCGGGCCAGCGCATCCGTCGGGCTCATGATGTACCAGTGACCGATGTGCAGGTCCCCTGACGTGTACGGGTACATCGTCAGCAGGTAGTACTTGGGCCGCGAATCGTCGGTCAGGTCCGTGTCGTATAGACCGAGCTCCGCCCAGCGCTGCTGCCATCGCGGCTCGATGGCCGCGGGTTCGTAGCGGTCGATGCGGGTGCGCTCTGCTGCCGACACGTTGGACCTCTCACTGGCTTGGCCGGGCCGCGGCGATCCTCCCGCGGCACCGAGCTCGAACGATGGTCCAGTTTAGCCGAGGGGGCGCGAGGCCCGGGTGGAGGGCGCGCCTCTGCGCCCCGCCGCCCCCGGCTCGCGCTCGCCCCGCGCTCCCGATCTGGCCATTCGCTAACCCGGGTAGCAGCGGACCGGATCGGCGGCCGATCAAGGGACTCCTGCCCCGCGACTCTGTTGCCGCAGCGTCGAATCCACGCTCGAGGAGGCGTTCACTTGGGTCAGGTGGGACGCACTGGCGCCGCCATCAACCCGAGGACCTGGCCTCCTGCCATGGGGGTTTGCATTTGTCCAGAAGGCGAGCCCAGAGGTGGCCAAAGTGGGTCGGCCGACGAACGATCGAAGATGCCGGCCATCGAGGCGCAGCCTGCTCGCCAGGAGTGTCCGGTGTTCGGCCGCATGCCGTCGATTGGTCTTGGTGTCCTCCACAATCAGCCAGACGCTGACCATGGCAGGCCGCCAGCCTCGCTCGCCGGCGATCGTTCGGGCCAGGCGGAGTTTCTTGTCGAGCGTGCCGAGCATCTCGTTGATGTCGACGAGGGCCGTCTTGAGCTCCACGACCAGGAGGTGACCAGTGCATGCGTGCCACCCCAGCTGGTCGATCGTGCCGCGTTCGCCCCAGACCGAGAACGACACCTCGGGTTCGACCACCCATCCCGGATGCGACAACAGGAATTGGGCGAAGCTCTCGCCAAGCATCGAATGACGGCGGCTCAGCAGCCGATCCAGCTCGCCGCCTCGCCAGCGGCCCAAGAGCTCGATGCGAACGTCCAGGGCCGAACCGATACGTCTGACCGTCCGCAATGACAGCTTCTCGCAGTGCCCCCGCTCGATCAGCGATACCGTCGCGTGCGAGACACCTGCCAGGCGGGCCAGCTCCACCTGGCTCAGGCTTCTCCGCTTCCGCACCGCCCGCACGATCGATCCGAACTGGAGGTCGTCCATTCGCCCAGTCTGGCGACTCGGACTTCACGCGGACTTATCGGGCCCCGGGGCCGCCACGCCGCGGGCAGCAGCCGATGCCGCGAGCCGCCACGTCGCGGGCAGCCACAACCGCGGCCGGTGCGTCAGAGGGGGATTGGTGGAGCTACAGGGATTCGAACCCTGGACCTCCTGCATGCCATGCAGGCGCTCTCCCAGCTGAGCTATAGCCCCACGCGCCCGCGAATGTTACAGCAACGGGGCGAAGATGCGCGACGACCCTCATCCCGTGAAAGTGGCCGGTCGTTCGACGGGCCGGCCGAGAAACGAACCAGGGGCCCGTTTCCGGACCCCTGGCGTTCCCCTCGTATTCCCCTCAGTCCCCGTCGTGCTTTCGCTACCGCCGGGCCCCCGGGCCCCTGGCCTTCCGGCGGCCCCCTCAAACCCCTCCTGCGTCCCTGATCACGGGCATCCAGACGAGGGCTACCGGAGCCGTGTGACGACGCTCCGGAGCGAGGCCTCGGCTTCCGGGGTTACGCTTGCGACGATGGCGACGACGACGGAATGGCGGGCTTCTCTTCGACTCGCGGGCGGGCGCATCGACTGCACGATCAGGCGGTCGGCTCGGGCCCGGCATGTGCGACTCACCGTTGACCCTCGCCACACGGCCGTGGTCACGATCCCGGCCAGGGTCGCGCGCAGCAAAGGCGAGGCGGAGCGGCTGGCCGAGTCGTTCGTGGCCGAGCGCGAGGCATGGTTGCGGCGGCACCTCGAGCGGCAGGCCCGCCAGCGAGCGGAGCTCGACGCGCTGGGCCCTCTCCGCGACGGCGGCACTTTCCTCTACCGCGGGGAGCCGCACCGGCTTCGGGTCGTGGCCCCGACGCCCGGGCGAGGCCGCACCGTCGTGACTCGCGAGGGCAGCGACGGCGGCGACGAGCTGGTCGTCCGCCCGGGCGCCGGGGAGCGCCGGGAGCTGGCCGCGATCCTCGAGGCGTGGTTGCGCGTGCGCGCGCGATCAGCCATCGAGCGCGAGATAGAACGGCATGCCCTGGCCCTGGCAGTGGAGCCGGCCGCGGTGACGGTTCGGGACACGCGAACGCGGTGGGGGAGTTGCTCTCGCGCGCGCCGTCTCTCCTTCTCGTGGCGGCTGATCCTGGCCCCGCCAGAGGCCCTGGAGACCGTGGTCGTCCACGAGCTGGTGCATCTGCGGGTGTTCGGCCACGGACCGCAGTTCTGGGAGCTCGTGGCCGGCAGACGGCCGGACCACCGGCGCTGGCGACGCTGGCTGCGAGACCACTCCATGGAGCTGCACGGAGCCCTGGCGCCGGCTTGACCCGGGTTGCTCGGGCCTCGGGCCCTCGGCTGAAGTCGGCTAGGTCCCCACGGCCCTGTTCGCGTTCGCCTCGCTGGCCTAGAGTTAGCCTCGAACCGATCGATCCCCGACCGAACGGCCGCGGGTGCGGCGGCGAGCAGGCGCAGAGGAGCCCGAGATGCCAGTCGTGACCATCTCCCGCCAGTTCGGCGCCGGTGGCTCGAGCGTGGCGGGTATCGTCGCCGCCGAGCTCCACGCCGAGGTCGTCGACAAGAAGCTCATCGAGGAGGTCGCCAGGCGCCTCCAGATTTCGCCGAACGATGTGGCCGCCGAGGAGGAGCGCCCCCGACTCCTGCTCGAACGTCTCGTACGATCCTTCTCCACCCTCGAGCCGGCCATGGGGGCCGGCTGGCAGCCGCCCTATCCTGACCCCCTCTTCGATCCGCGCAAGGCGATCATCGAGCTCACCGAGCAGATCATCAACGAGGTCGCGGACGGCGGCAACGTGGTCATCGTCGGTCGCGGCGCCGGCTTCTGCCTGCGTGGCCGTCCGACGGTCTTCCGGGTGTTCCTGAGGGCTCCGGAGGCGGTGCGGATCAGGGTCCTGATGGAACGGTTCGGCCTCGGCGAGGCCGATGCGAAGCGCAAGATGCACGAAACCGACGCGAATCGCGCGGCCTACATCCACCAGCTCTACAAGAAGGACTGGTGCGACCCGGACGAATACGACCTGATCGTCAACACGGGGCGACTGGGGTATCAGGCCACGGCCGAGGTCATCCTGCGCGGCCTGCGCGAGCCCGTTCGCGTCGCGACGCCGCTCGGCTGAGCGTCGACCGGCGGCGGCGCCCACTCGCGGGTCAGTTCCCGGCTGCGTCTCCGGGGACGACCCAGGCCGGTCCGGCTGGAGCGTGGTCCCACTGGGCGTTGGTCAGCGGCGCGCGCGACAGCATCACGACACTCCAGCCGACCAGGAGGGCGAGCGTCCAGATCACGACGACAACGTCGAAATGGCGGACCAATTCGGCTCGCATGGCGAGCTCCCACGAAGCGCTTCATCGGGCCGGCCTCATGCCCGGTCCCGCGTGGGAAGCTTCGACTGAGACGGACTGCCCAGACAGGGCCCCGTGACCCCGATTTCGGATGCTCGGCGGCCCTAAGTAAACCGGTTATCCTTGAATTGGCGGCTTAATATTACGCCTCAAGTGCACAATTCATTCGACCGGCCGGTTCGGTCGAATGAAGAACGGCCGCCCGGGGAGGGCGGCCGTTCGAACGGGACGGGATGTGTGCGCGGGTCAGGCGACCGCGACGGCCTCCGGCTCGACGTCGAAGAGGCCCGGAACGGAGAGATACCGCTCCCCGGTGTCGTAGGTGAAGGCCAGGATCCGGGCGCCGTTCTTGATCTCCGGCAGCTTCTTGGCGACTGCCGCCAGCACCGCCCCCGAAGAGACGCCGATCAGCAGCCCTTCTTCGCGGGCGGCTCGGAGGGCATAGCTGAACGCGTCCGGAGCCGCCACCTGGACGACTCCGTTCACGGCATCGGCGTGGTAGTTGCCGGGAACGAAGCCCGCGCCGATGCCCTGGATCGGATGCGGGCCGGGATTGCCGCCGCTGAGCACGGGCGAGAGCTCCGGCTCCACGGCGAAGACCTGCAGCTTGGGCCAGCGCGGCCTTAGCACCTCGCCCACCGCGGTGACGTGCCCGCCGGTGCCGACGCCGGCGAAGATGTAGTCCAGGCCCTCGGGGAAGTCCCGGGCGATCTCTTCGGCCGTGGTGCGCTTGTGGACTTCGAGGTTCGCCGGGTTGTCGAACTGCATCGGTAGCCACGCGCCGGGGGTTTCGGCCACGATCTCGCGGGCCTTGGCGATGGCGCCCTTCATGCCCAGCTCGCGGGGAGTCAGCTCGAAGGTCGCGCCGTAGGCGGCCATCAGCTTGCGCCGCTCGACCGAGAAGGACTCGGGCATGACCAGGATCAGCTTGTAGCCCTTGACGGCGGCGACCAGCGCCAGACCGACGCCGGTGTTGCCCGAGGTCGGCTCGACGATGATGCTGCCTGGCTTGAGGACGCCGCGCTTCTCGGCGTCCTCGATCATCGACAGCGCGATGCGGTCCTTGATCGAGCCGCCTGGGTTCTGCCGCTCGAGCTTGACCCACACCTCGACGCGCGGGTCGAAGAGCTTGTTGATGCGGACCTCGGTGGTGTTGCCGATGGTCTCGAGAACGTTGTTGGCCTTTGCCACGGGGATCTCCTCGGATTCAGTTGGGACGCGCGCCAGGCCGAAGGCTCGGCCGGCGCCGATAGGTTCGAACGGTCGAGCTCTTGGAACGGTCGGGCTAGATCACGAAGTCGGGCGCCTCGAAGTCAGCCCGGCCCTGCCGGACATGGACCTCGCTGCGTTGATAAACGATGGAGTTGGGCGGGACGCTGGAGGTGATCCAGGTGTTGCCGCCGATCACGCTGCCCTCGCCGATGACAGTCTCGCCGCCCAGGATCGTGGCGTTCGCATAGATGACCACGTCGTTCTCGATCGTGGGGTGGCGCTTGGTGGAGGCGAGGGACTTCGTGACGGACAGAGCGCCCAGGGTCACGCCCTGGTAGAGCTTCACGTTGTTGCCGATGACCGCCGTCTCGCCGACGACGATGCCGGTGCCGTGGTCGATGACGACCGGGTGGCCCAGCGTCGCCCCCGGGTGGATGTCGATGCCGGTTCGCTCGTGCGCCCATTCGGTCAACACGCGCGGCAGCAGCGGCACCCGCAGCTCGTAGAAACGGTGGGCGATGCGATGGGCGGCGATGGCGAGGAACCCCGGATAGGCGAGGATCACCTCGTCGACGCTCTCGGCCGCCGGATCGCCCCGCTCGATCGCGGTGGCGTCGACCATCAGCTGGCGATGGATCTCGGGCAGGGCCTGGAAGAACGCGGCGCCGATCCGGGCCGGGTCGTCGATCTCGCCCTCGAGCGGACGGAGCAGCGACCGGAGCTCAGCCGCCGAAGCATCCAGCGCGTCGCGGATCTCGCCCGGCGTGCCGTAGGTCTGCTCGGCTGCCTGCGGAAAGAGAATGTCGAGCAGGGCTCGGAGCCAAGTCCCGACGCGAGCCTTGGGCAGTCGCGCCTGAGTGTCGTTGGCAAGCATGTCGTGGACGCGGGCCGCCAGCCCGTCCAGCGGGTCATGGGTGGTTCTGGCGGTCTTCGCGGTTTTGATGGATCTGGGCAGAGCCATGTGGTCCTCCGTGGCGTTTCTCACGGGAGCCGCGGATTGGGCGCCGGCGGCTCGGGCAGGGCAGGGGGTTGAGGCCGAGGGCCAGCTGCGCGGAGGAGGCGAGGCCTCACTGCGGACGGCGGCTCGGCGCTGGCGCGGCGGCCTCCGCGGGGGGTAACAAAAAGCCGCGGATCCTTCAAGGAACCGCGGCCCCAAGGCGACTCGCTGGGCTCCCATTGGGAGCTCGAGACAGCCTGCTACCTCCTACGGCGGGGCCGCCGCCGGGGACAGAGGCAAGTGTGGCTGTGCGAATTCATGCAGGAATCATGCGGGCTGGAGTCGGTTGCCGTCAAGCCCGGGGCCTCTGACGGCCCGCGGACCGCGAATCCAGATCGCATGGCGGGACGGGACTCCCGGATGCCCCTGCCTGTTGGATTGCTTGTGCGCCGCAAGCGCCCGTAGGGCAAATGCGGCATACGTGCTACCTTGAGCAAGACGTCGGTCGACTGTTGCCTCGGGCTTGCCCGCCCGTGGGCCGTCACTGCAGCCGGCAGCTGTTGCACATGGGGAGGTTCGGAATGTTTAGAGCAACTGGAAGGCAGGGACGGGGTCTGCTCGTCCTGCTGACCGTTCTGGCCATCGTCCTGGCCGCCTGCGGAAGCAGCGGCACCGCGGCCCCCAGCACCGGCGGCGGCCTCCTCGGCGGCAGCACCGCGGCCCCAACCACCGGTGGCGGCGGCGGAGTCGGCCTGAGTGGCGCGGCCGCGAAGCTGTCCGACATCAGCAGCTACAAGTTCACCATGACCCTCGCCGGTGGGACGTTCGGATCCACGCTTTCGATGCTCGGCGGCGCGGCCGCGACCGGCGGCGCGTTCACGATGAGCGGCACGATCGTCGTGTCGCCCGACAAGGCGGCCGACATCAACATGGGTGGCTTCCACATCATCGAGGTCGGCGGCACCGACTACATCGACATGGGCACCGGCACGTTCATGTCCACGCCGGCCACCGGCACCAGCATGGCCGATTCGTTCGCGCCTGCGACGATGTTCTCGTCGATGGTCGGCTCGACCGCGGAGGGCTTCAACAAGGTCGGGAACGAGCAGAAGAATGGCGTGAGCGCCGATCACTACCAGGGCACCCAGGCCGTGTACGGCGAGCTCGACTCGCTGGCCGGTGTCTCGGGCGCCACGTGGACGGCCGACCTCTGGATCGCCACGGACGGCGGCTATCCGGTCAGCATGGCGATCATCGCCACGTCGAGTGGCGCGGTCGTCTACGAGATCCTCTTCGACATCACCAACGTCAACGATCCGAACAACAAGATCACCGCTCCGAAGGTCTGATCGCCCACTCAGACAGGCCGCGATCCTCGCGGCCCGCGTAGACACTCACGAGGCCCCGGCCATTCGGTCGGGGCCTCGCTCTTTGTCGATCGTCGAAGGGGGTGGTGGTCCTCGCCCGACTGACGGCGAACCGCCCGGCCGGAACGGTCCGACGCTCGTTGGCGGTGGGAAGGGTGGTCGACCAGGCCAGGCGGCGTCCCGCACGAGACAAGTCTTCCGCGCCCACTCGGGCAGCAGGGCAATAGCGCATTCTGGGAGCCAGCGAGACCGAGGGGTGATCCACCGATTTGGGGTGACGGGTCGACTCCCTTCGCGGCTCCGGCGTAGTTGAGGGACAACCAACCATCCGCGGGCTCGCGCCGAATCGCGGCGAGGTTTCTCAGGGATCCAGCCTTGCTACGACTTGCCAGCCGGACTGATTGTTGGAGCCCGTTTGCGGGTTCTGGACGAGGCGCAGCAGGAAGGTGCCGAAGCGCGGAACGTGGGCGACTCCGGTCGGCTCCAGGGAGGGATTCGGTGCGAATTCGGCGTAGGCCTCTGGCTGGACCCGGACGGCCTCGGAGGGCGCCGTGATCGTCGAGCCGCCAGCATCGGTCGAGCTCACGGGCTGGTCCGCGTTCGTGGCGAGCCATGCCTCCGGGCAGGCCTCGAACGGAGTGTCCGAAAGGTCCTGGGAGCCGGTCGCGGAGGCGCACGAGTGCAATCCGCCATCCACGAGCCAACCCTTCGCCACGACGATCAGGAGCGGGGCATGGTTCAACTCTTGCGGGTCGGCGAGCTGGGCGGGCGTGAAGTAGAACGAGTTGTCCGTGTTGTAGCCCGCGTAGCCCACGTATTCGAGGCCATCCTGACGAACCTTGAGCGCGAGCACGCCACTGGTCATGAAGTCAGCTTCGGACGGCAGCATCGAGACGGTATATGGTGACGCAAAGACCTTCTCTGAGGTGCTCTCAAGGGTGCCGATCTGGCACAGGCTGGACGTCCCACAACCCCCGCCGTTGCCCCGCGTTTCCGGAGTCACGACGCCGTCGACGTACACGGCTTTGCCTACCCACTGCGACCTGTCCGAGCTGACCAGTCGTTCCAGCTCCGCCGCCGACCGGACGATTGGGCCAGCTTCCGTCGAAGACTCCATTGCCGACGCGTCCAACCGGCCCACGACAAGCCAGCTCCGGCAGTTCACGCAATCCGGTGCCTCGTAGGCGACCATGCGCAGCAAGTAGGTAGCCTGACGGGCATCCTTGTTGGCGTCGCTGTACGAAGGGTTCGGGGCATACGTCTCGTAAGCCCCCTCTTGTACCGGGATTCCGTCGCGGGGAGCGGCATAGGAGTACCCATTGCTGCCCACGGCGGTCACCAATCGCCTGGAGTCGGGGGTGAGATAGTCTCGGATCTGGCAATCGAAGGGCTGCGGAGGGACCGTGCCTTGTGGGGCCGGTCCACATGACGGCTCGATTCCACCTCCCAGCCAGCCATTGACCCCCACGACCTGCTCGTCGGCTGCGGTCGCCGTATCCGCGAGGGCTTGGGCGACCGACCAGGTGGGCGAACCCGATGGCGCGGATCGCACATGCCCCAGGAACTCGACCGGACCTCGACCGGTCAGCCGCAGGGCTACGGGTGCCTGCAGGGCTGCCGTGTCTGAGGCCGGTGGCAGAACCCTATCCTCCTGCCTGATCGCTACGGCCCCATCGGCATCATCGAAACCGTGGAGCGTGCCGATCACCTGGCAAGCGCCGACAGGGTCGCATTCGCGCGAGAGCGGGGCGGTCTTGCGACTGGCGTCAATCGATACATCCGCCACCACGTCCTGAGGCTGCAACCCGCCCGCCCGCTCGGTCGCAATCGCGGCCCGGAGTTCGTCGACGGTTAGCACTTGGACCTTCGTGGCCAGGATCGGACCGGTAGGTGAAGCGGCGACCGGGGGGTTTGACCAGAACCGGGGGCCGATCAGCGCTGCGGCCGCGAGGACGACACCGGTACAGATCGCGGCGGTCGTGACGAGAGGTTTTCGGCGGTCATGGCGGCGTCGGACCAGCTCGGGGATGTCGGCGACGCTCGCGACAAGGCTCGGAGGCAGTTCCACGTCCGCGCTTGCTCGGATCAGCTCCGATACCTGGCGACCCAGCTCGTCTTCGCTCATGGCTCGACTCCATCGATCCGTGCGACGGCGTCCCGGGCCGCCCGGAGCGCCCGCAGCGCGTAGTGCAGACGCGACTTGACCGTTCCCACGCGCGCGCCGGTGCGAGCCGCTATCTCGCGCTCATCGAGCCCAAGGTAAAAGCGAAGGACGATGACGATGCGCTGGTCCGATTCAAGCCGGGACAACGCCTCGGCGAGCGCCTGGCTCTCCGCGAGAGACTCGCTGACGTCTGCGTAGGCGCGTGCCGCGCCCTGGTCGACCAGCTGCGGAGACGGCAACTGAAGCTTCCGTCGGCGCAGGCGGTCGCGGCACTCGTTGACGAGGATTCTCTGGAACCAAGGGTCGAATCTGTCGGCATTGCGTAGCGAGTCCCAGCGTTCCCAGGCCCTGACCGCCGCCTCGTGCGTGGCATCCTCGGCTTCCACGGGGTCGCCGAGGATGGCGGTAGCGAGCCGGTAGCAAGATGCGAGACCAGCGGAAGTCAGGCGAGCAAAGACGACCGCCCGAGCGTCGGCCAAGGTATCGGTTCCTGCTCCTGACCCTTCCATGCCCCTCTCCCCAGCCCTCGTCGCCGACATCATGCCCTATATGACGGGCCCGGATGCGCTCGGGTTCAATCCGCGTACCAGGGCCCGCTGCGGCTCCTGGTCGACGAGATAGGCGTTGTCTCGCCAGCGGACATTCGGCCCGTCTACTGGGTACCGGCCATGTCTGCGCCGGGCGCGGCTGCACGCAGCGATCCGGCGGAGGAATCTCGCGAGAGGGGGTGGTGGACCTCGCCCGACAGACGGCGAACCGGCCGACGAGAGCCCGGCCAGTGCAACAGGGCGGGGCGCTTGCGTTACGAAACCAGGGCTTGGGCTACGGTGGGCGAGGCGTGGTCCTCTCGCTATGGCTCCGCCCTGCGTCCCACAGGAGGAGTCCAGATGATCGGGCACCCCGCCGCCCTGTTCAGGATTGCGAGAGCGGTCGTCATCGGAGGAGTGCTCGCGATCGTTGCGGCTTGCACGTCGAGCGGCGCCACGCCGACGGCGGCGAACGTCCCGACCGCGACGACGACGGCGAACGTCCCGACCGCGACGACGACGGCGAACGTTCCGACTGCGGCGGCTACGGCAACCCTCGCCCTCCCCACGCTGCCGACGGCCGTCGAGAGCGTCAACTCCACGGCCACTGCGCCAGCGGGCGCCCAGAGCGGCACTGTGGTTGCCTGGGGCCAGAACACCTACGGCCAGACCACCGTCCCGGCCGGCCTCTCGGGCGTCATCGCAATCGCCGGCGGCTACCAGCACGGCCTCGCTCTGCGGTCGAACGGAACGGTCGTCGCGTGGGGCTTCAACACTTCGGGCCAGACTAAGGTTCCGGCCGGCCTGTCAGGCGTCACCGCGATAGCCGCTGGCTACTACCACAGTCTTGCCCTCAGGTCGAACGGCACGGTCGTGGCCTGGGGCCAAAACGCCTACGGCCAGGCCAAAGTCCCGGCCGGTCTATCGGGCGTCACCGCGATCGCCGCGGGCGCCTACCACAGCCTCGCGCTCAAGTCGGACGGGACAGTCGTCGCCTGGGGCTACAACACTTCGGGTCAGGCCACCGTCCCGGCCGGCCTCACGGGAGTCACCGCGATCGCCGCCGGCTACGAGCACAGCCTCGCTCTGCGGTCGGACGGCACGGTCGTCGCGTGGGGCCTCAAGACTTCGGGTCAGGCCACCGTCCCGGCCGGCCTCACGGGAGTCACCGCGATCGCCGCCGGGCTCCACCACAGCCTCGCTCTCAAGTCGGACGGCACGGTCGCGGCCTGGGGCAACAACAGCCAGGGCCAGGCCACCGTCCCCGCCGGACTCTCCGGCGTCTCCTCCCTCGCGGCCGGCGGGAACTCCAGCCTCGCCCTCAAGTCGGATGGGAGCCTGATCGGCTGGGGCGCGAAGAACTCCGGGCAGTTGACGTTCCCGGCTGCTCTGAACGGCGCTATCGCCATCGCCGGTGGGGGCACCTTCTGCCTGGCAATCGTCCCGAACCCCTGATCCCTCGTGCCTTCTGGTCGCCGGCCTGCTCGCCGCATGTGGGTCCAGCGCCGGCAAGGCTCTCGACCCATCAGGCACGCCCTGCGCCGCAGGCGATGGGGCGCATTACGTGCGAAGGGGGGTGGTGGAGATGAGGGGACTCGAACCCCTGACCCCCGCGATGCGAACGCGGTGCTCTCCCAGCTGAGCTACATCCCCACGCGAGCGATGGGCAGTCTAGCACAGGCCCCGCCGACCGAGCCCTTGCTCTTTCGGCGATCCGAGCCAGTGCTCCGACCGGCTGATCCGGCCCTTCGTTGCGCCGGGCGCGCCACGGTCCTGAGCGGCGGGCCATCGCCACGGACCCTCCTAACGTGTAGGTGATCGGCGGTCGTCACGACGGCGGACCGCGTCCCATATCGAGGGAGATGCGAATGGCCCGGTCTACTCGAGCTCGCGCAGCAGGACTGTCTGCACTCGTGGTCGCTGGGGCGATCGCGGCCGCGGCGTGCGGTTCGTCGGCTGCGACTCCCGGCCCGGCCACTGTCGGTCCCGCCGGCGCCTCGGCCTCGCAGCCCGCCACTACGGCGGCCGCGCCGACAACGGCCGTGGCCGGACGCACTGCCGACCCGGTCCTGGCGAATGCCCTGACGCAGCTCAACGGCCTGACCAGCTACAAGTTCAAGTTCACGGTCAAGGGCGGCAGCTACGCGACCTCCGTTGGCACCGCCGGGGTCGCAGGCACCGTCGTCAACAAGCCGAGCTTCGCCGTCCAGTTCACGTACACGGACCTTGAGATCATCGAGATCCAGGGCAAGAACTGGACCAAGAACGGGAGCTCCTGGGACCTGAGCCCCTACGCGAACCTGCCGACGACCTATGACAGCTACGGGCCGGCGGTTCAGCTGGCCCACTACTTCGACGCCTCGGTCGCCCCCTACTACACCGCTGCCGGTGACGAGACGGTGAACGGCGTCCTGACGACTCGCTACACGGCCGCTCCGCAGATCCTCAACTTCATGGTCGGCAACTGGGGCGTGACGGCGGCGAACGGAAAGCAGGATGGTCTCGTGCAGGCGGGCGACATCTGGATCGCCAAGAGCGGCGGTTACCCCGTCCGCTGGAAGGTCACGGCCACGGGTGGCGTGGCGGGTCCGGGGTCGGGTGGCTCCGCCGACTTCGAGTATCTGTTCGACATCACTAAGGCCAACGACGCGGGGAACAAGATCGCCGTTCCAGCCTCGTAGCCACTCGCCGAGCCCCAGACCGTACGGAAGCCCTGGCCGCTGGCCAGGGCTTCTCGATTCATGGGGCCGCTGAGCGTCTGCGAACCCGCGCCAGGCTCAGTGGCCCGTGCTCTCGTACCGGCGCAGCCCGAGGCGGAATACCACGACCGCCATGACCATGCAGTAGATGGCAACCAACGGCGTCAGCAGACCGGCCAGGCTCCATGCCTCCACTCCGAAGACGTAGGCCGTCGGGAAGAAGCTGATGAAGGCGAACGGAACCGCCACCACGATGAGGGCCTGCACGCCGATCGAGTAGATCGTGATCGGGTACTTGGCGAAGTCCCCGAGTTGGTGGACGAACACCGGGATCATGCTCCACGGCGAGCGCACCCAGAAGGCGCTGGCCGCCGAGCCGAGGTTGATGGCGACACGGATCGTCGACGCGCTCACGAGCAGGATCGCGAACATGAGCAGCCGACCGGGCGTCCATTCGACCGGGGCGTTGGCCATGCTGATGCCGATGAGAACCGTGCCGGTGACTATGTTCCCAAGTCCGTTGAAGCCGACGGCCCCGGCCAGAACCTGGACTATCGGCGAGATCGGGCGCAGGAGCACCTGGTCGAACTGGCCGGAGTAGACCAGGTACGAGACCCGCCATGTGCCCTCGAAGAAGAGAGACCCTACGCCCTCGGTCACGAAGATCAGGGCGTACATCATCACGACCTGCCAGAAGGTCCAGCCGTTGACGCTCGGGATGCGCTGGAAGATCGCCCAGATGAAGGCGAAGCCTACGATCTGCACCAGGACCGCCGAGAACATCAGGATCGCGAAGTCGGCCTCGTAGGCCAGGATGGCTTTCATCTGCTGGCCGAGGCAGCGGAAGTAGATGTAGACGAGCCGGCGAGCCGGCCGCAGCCTAGCCGCCATTGATCGTCACCGCTCTCACGGCCCGCCGCCAGACCAGCCGGCCGAGCACGATCAGCCCGACCGCCCATCCCGCCTGAACGGCCAGCATCAGGGCCGTGGTCGGGCCGTCGAGCTTGCCCAGGTAGGTCAGGGCCGGCGTCGAGATGAGGCCTTGGAAGGGCAGGACTGCCGCAATCGACCGCAGCCAGTCGGGGAAGAAGACGAGCGGGATCAGGGCGCCCGAAAAGATGTTCTGGACGGCCGTGCGCCCGACCGTGATCCCATCAGTGCCCGTCGTCCAGAAGGCCGCCATCGAGACGCAATACACGATCCCGAACTTGATCAGGGTGGCCAGGACAGCGCTGATCAGGAAGAGCCCGACGTGGGCAGGATCTGCCGGCAGGGCGATGCCGCCGAACACGAACGCAACGATCGCCCCCACGGCCAGGGCCGAGGTGAACTCGAAAGGCACGGGGCCCATCGCACGGGCGAAGCGGCTGGCCTGGATGTCGATCGGGCGGGCGAGATCGATCGCGACGATGCCGTCCCGGATGTCCGAGCCCATGACCCACTCGCTGTACCAGGTCAGGAGCGAGTTCAGCAGAAAGGCTACCAGAAGGTAGGCCTTCATCTCGGGCCAGGTGAAGCCGCCGAGGGCGCCCGGGCTGCCCAGGAAGATGGTCTGCCATAGATAGAACATGGCCACGACATAGAAGATCGTGCCGATCATGTTCACGGCGAACCCGGCCCGGTAGACGAAGGTGATCTCCAGGCTCGTCCGGGCCAGCGCCGAGTACTTGCGGAGGCGGCCCATCTCAGGCCCCCGTAGCCGCGGCCACGGTCTCGGCTCCGAAATCGAGGCTCAGCTGACCCAGGTAGACCTTCCGAATCAGGTCCTCCACCTCAGGCTCGTCGATCCGGAAGTCGACGACCTCGACGTGCGGCATCACCGCTGCGGCGATCTCGCCGGCGGCGTATTCGAACCGATCGAACCGCACGGACAGCCGCAAGCCGTCGCTCGTCAGCTCGCAGGCCGGCAAGCCGGCGCAGATGGCGTCCATCGATTCGGGCGGTCCGGCCAGCTGGAAATGGAGGACGCGGTCGCGGGCATAGGTGTCCTTGAGTGTGGCCAGGTCGCCGTCGTGGATGATCTTGCCGTTGTCGATGATCACGATCCGCTTGCAGATGTCCTCGATGTCGCCGAGGTCGTGGGTCGTGAGCATGACCGTCGTCCCGCGCTCCTCGACGAGCCCGCGGATGAACTTGCGGATGCTGTCCTTGACGGCGATGTCCAGGCCGATCGTGGGCTCGTCGAGATAGAGCAGCTTGGGGTCGTGGAGGAGGGCCATGCACAGGTCCGCTCGCATCCGCTGGCCGAGCGAGATCTTGCCGGCCGGGATGGTCAGGAAGTCGGCCAGGCCCAGCATGTCGGTGAACTGCCCCAGGTTCTCCTTGTAGCGCGTAGGCGGGATCTCGTACATGTCCCGTGCCAGGTTGAATGACTCGATGACGGGGATGTCCCACCACAGCTGAGTCCGCTGGCCGAAGACGACCCCCATCTTGCGGGCGTTCTGCTGGCGTCGCTGGTAGGGCACGAGCCCGTCCACGACGAGACTGCCCTCGGTGGGCACGAGGATGCCGGTCAGCATCTTGATCGTGGTCGACTTGCCGGCACCGTTGGGGCCCAGGTAGGCCACCGACTCGCCGGCCTCGACCTCCAGGTCGATGTGATCGACCGCCATCTTGTCGCGGTACTTGCGGATGAAGAAGTGCTTGAGCGAGCCGACGAGGCCGGGTTCCTTGACGGCCTGGCGGAACTTCTTGGTCAGCCCGCGGGCTTCGATCAGCGGCATCGAGGTCGAACGGCTCCGGATGTGGCGGTGGGCGGTGACGGAGTGTACCGCAAGGCATGATGCATTGCCCGGGTGAGGGAACGGTGTGGCGTGAGCAGAGAGTAGGGGAGGTTCATGCCATCTTCTGTCACGAATGTGGCGCCGAACGCCTGATCCGGATTGAGGCGGTCGGCGGCACGAGCCGGGCTCCGGTCCGGAGCCCGGGCCCTGACCTCGGCACTCTCCCGGGGGGTATAGCGGAGAAGCCGGGCGGGCGGCGGGCAGGTGGGGTGGCTTGACTGTGCGAACAGATGTTCTATTATTGAAAGTCCCATGGCCAACCCTTCCCCCAACGTCCAGGCTGCTCTCGCGACCCTTCGGGATCGCTGGGGTGGCGCGGCTCCGCGCTGGGGCGGGGAGGTTCTGGGGGCGCTGGCGGTGGCGTCGCGGCCCATCCCGGAAGACGAGGTGCGGCCGACGGGCCGCCCGGCGATTGCGCCGTTTCCGGCGGACGAGCGGGCGATCCCCACCGGCTTTCGAGCGCTCGATGCGATCCTCGGTTTGGGCGGACTGCCTCGCACCGCGACGACTGCCCTTCAGGGGGACGGGACTAGCGGCAAGACCACTCTCGGGCTGCGAGCCGTCGCCCAGGTCCAGGCCGCCGGCGGGATAGCGGCCTACCTGGACCTCGCGCGGAGCCTCGACCCGGTCGAAGCGGCAGCCCGGGGCGTTGCGCTCGAATGGCTGGTCGTCCTCACGCCGGACACTCTCGAGGAGGCGCTGTCGATGGCGGCGATGCTCCTCCAGGACCGAACGGTGGATCTGCTGCTGCTGGACCTGCCGCCTCTTACGGGCGATCGCGCGGGTCTGTCCGCGGCCGCTCTGGGCGAGCGACTGCACCGATTGGCGGCGCTGGCACGTCGAGCCGAGGTCCAGCTGCTGGTGCTCGAGCCGCCGAATCTGCCCGCGCCCATCACCGGCGCGCTCGCCCAGATCGCCGCGCTCCGACTGGAGCTGAGCCGGCGGGCGTGGATCCGCCTCGGGCGGGACGTGGTCGGGCAACGGACCGAGGTGCGCGTCTCGCGGGATCGGTACGGGCCGCCGGGGCGGGCGACGGAGGTTCGAATCATGTACGCGGATGGCGGCCCGCGGGACGCGTGCCTGGCTCGCGACGAGCTGCTCGGAGAGATGGCGCCCGGAAGCGGGCCGCGCGTTGCCGTTCCGCCGCCCGGGGCCGCGCACTTTGGGACCGCCCCACCCGGTGGCTTGCGGCCGGTCGCCGGCCCCTCGGCGGTTCGGCCGTCGCCGTCTCCTCCCAAGCTAGCTCTTCCGGTTCCCGCCGATGCGACTTCTCCATCTCTACTGGCCCCACCTTCTCATTCGCCTGGCCCGCGCCCGGTCCTCCGTACCCTTCGAGGCGGAGCCGATCGTGCTGGGAGGCATGCCGTGGACGAATGGGCCGGTCCTGGACGCCAGCAGGTCGGCGCTGGAGCTGGGGGTTCGGCCGGGCATGCCGCTCGGCGCAGCCCACCGGCTGGCGCCGGAGGCGCGATTCCTCGACCCTAATCCGGAGGCTGACGGCGCTGCCCTGGAGGCGGCGCTCGATCGACTGGCCGGCTTCAGCCCGGGCGTGGCTGCCGAGGCGGACCCGACCGCGCCGGGCTTCGGGCGGGCGGAGGTGCAGCTCGACGGGCTGGAGCGACTATGGGGACCTGAGCCGCTGATCGCGAGCCGGATCGGGGATGCGCTGGCGGAGGTCCTGCCGGGGCCGCCCCTGGCGGGCATCGGCGGGACGCGATTCGCGGCGGCCGTGGCGGCGTCGCTCGCCGGCAAGGCGGGCGGGACCGC
The DNA here is from genome assembly GCA_050008515.1 of Candidatus Limnocylindrales bacterium. GTDB lineage: Bacteria > Chloroflexota > Limnocylindria > Limnocylindrales > CSP1-4 > Fen-1039. The sequence continues at coordinate 241,423 of JBEKMM010000003.1, read as the reverse complement.
GGGCGCGGCAACGGGTGCGGCCACGACCGGGGCCGGCCGCGTGCGGCTGCACGTCGTGGAGCCGGGCGCGGACGCGGACTTCCTGGCGCTCCTCCCCGCCGCCACGTTGAGCCGCGACCCGGAGGTGCGGGCCCGCCTGGATCGGTTCGGCTTGCGCCGGATCGGGCAGGTCGCCGAGCTGCCGCTCTCCGCGGTCGTGGCGCGGTTCGGGGCGGAGGGAGAGTGGATCCACGCGCGGGCACGGGGCCTCGAGACGGAGCCGTTCCGGCCGCGCCGCGCCCCCGAGCGCATGGCCCTGGCGCTCCCCATCGAGCCGCCCGTGGCCGACATCGAAGCCCTGCGCTTCGTGCTCCACAGGCTCGCGGCCACGTTCGGCGATCAGCTGGTCGGGCGCGGCGCGGCCGCCGGCCGGGCCCGGCTGACTCTCGAGCTGGATGGCACGTTCGTGCCCGGGGAGACGCCGCCCGCGCTGGTCATCGACCAGCGCCTGCCCGAGCCCACGTCCGAAGGCCTGGCCGTGGAGCGGCTGCTCCTGGCCCGGATCGAGGCTTCTCCACCGCCGGCGCTGGTCGTTCGACTCGAGCTCGAGCTGGGCGATGTGGCGCCGGCCGCCGGCACCCAGCTGACGTTGTTCACGCCACAAACGGGCAGGACGGGGAGACTCGGCTGGCAGCTGGCCCGGCTCGGGATCCGCTTCGGCGAGCACCGAATCGGCTGGATGGAGATCGGCGATCCGGAGGCGCCGCTCGCCGAGCAGCGCTGGTCGTGGCGCCGCCCTGTCGGCAGCGGTGGCGTCGCCGCTCCCGATCGCGAGCGCCGCCGATGACCCGGCTGCTGCGCGAGCATCCACCGATCGACGCCGAACTCGACTCGAGCGGGGATCTCGTGGCGTTTCGCTGGAACGGCCGCCGCGAGCCGGTCGAGGTGTGCAATCGCTGGCGTGTGGAGGAGAGCTGGTGGAACCAGCCGATCGCCCGCGACTACTTCAAGGTGGCGGGACCTCGCTGGCTGGCTCTCATCTACCTGGATCGAGTCGACGGCTCCTGGCACCTGGAGCGCCTGTACGACTGAGCCCGGCGCGCCCGCAGGACGGCTTATACAGCAAGGCCCGCCGCCGAAGCGACGGGCCTTGCTGGTCGGGGACCAGCTCACCAGGCCACCCGACAGGTCGAGCGATCCGGCCACCACACCGGATCGTCGCCAGAGAAGCGACTATCTCGAGGCCGTTTGCGCGGCCACTGCCATCGGCAGCCCCACAAGGATAAGCACCGTGGCCAGGACCGCCAGCGTCGTTGTGAGTATCGCGCTAGATGTGCTTCGACGGTAGCCGTGTGGGGTCGATCTGACGGGCCGCCGCCGATGAGTGTGGCGCGTCCGTGACCGCATGCAGGGCCGATTCGCCGGCCGGCACGCACCCGGCTGGCCGGGCCGCCGCCCCGGTGCGCTCTTCGCCTAAGCGAACACATGTTCTATTATTGAACTTTCCACCGAACCGACCGACCCAACGAGGCGCCGGTGGCCTCCTACGCCGAGCTCCACTGTCACACTCACTTCTCGTTCCTCGATGGCGCCTCTGCGCCGGACGAGATGGTCAGGCGCGCCGTCGAACTGGGGCTCTCCGGATTGGCGGTCACGGACCACGGTGGCCTCTACGGCGTGGTCCGCTTCGCCTCCGAGGCCCAGGAGGCAGGGCTGCGACCGATCGTTGGGATCGAGATCGAGCTGATGGACGCGGCGGCGCCCGATCCGGCGGGGGTCGTGGTGCCGCCGCGACGACCACTCGGCCACTCCCCGGCGATCGCGCCAATCCCCGGGGAGCGGCCGCGGGGCGATGGCCTGCCGGCGCGACCGCGCCCGGACCGCGCCCGGCTGCCCGGCCATCGGGACGCGGTCAAGGAGGACCTGCGCGGGGTCGGGGAGGGGCAGCGCGGCCCGCACCTCGTCCTGCTGGCTCGGAACGCGGCGGGATACCGCAGCCTCTGCCGCCTGGTGAGTAGGGCGAACCTCGCCGGCACGAAATCCATGCCGCGCTTCAGCCAGGAGCTGCTGGCTGCGCACACGGACGGGCTGGTGGCGCTCTCCGGCTGCCGCGAGGGCGAGATCGCCAGGCGGCTGCGGGTCGGGGATCGGGCAGGGGCGCGGGCTGCCGCGGAACGGTATGAGCGGCTCTTCGGTGGGGGATTGGTCGGCCCCCGGACGCGTGGCGCCACTTCCTGCGGCGACGGCCCGGCCACGGCCGGCTTCTTCCTGGAACTCCAGCACCATCTGCTGCCCGACGACGACTGGCTCGTGGCGGAGACCGCGCTTCTCGCCGAAGAGATGGGCCTGCCGGTCGTGGTCACGAACGACGTCCACTACGCCTATCCGGAGGGCCGGGAGCTCCACGACGTCCTGACCGCGATCCACCACGGCCGCACGCTCGACGAGCTGCGCGACCTTCGGCGCCCGGACGGAGAAGCGTTCCTCAAGGCGGCCGACGAGCTGATGGCATTGCCGCCCGGGAGCTCGGGTGCGGACGCCCGAACCGCGGCGGCCTGGGTGGAGGGAATCGGCAACGCGGGTGAGCTGGCCGCCAGCTGCTCGGTTGACCTTGGGTTCGAGCGCTACCGGTTTCCGGGTTTCCCCGTTCCCAGCAGCCACACGCCGTTTTCGTACCTCGAGGGCCTGTGCCACGAGGGCGCCCGCCGCCGGTATCACCCCATCTCTGCGCCGGTGGTGCGGCAGCTGGCTCACGAGCTGGACGTGATCGAACGGACCGGCCTGGCCGAGTTCTTCCTGATCTGCTGGGACCTGATGCGATTCGCCCGGGAGCGCGGCATCCCGGCCCAGGGCCGGGGGAGTGCCGCCGATTCGATCGTGGCGTACGTCCTGGGCATCACCCGCGTCGACCCCATCCGCCACAACCTGCTCTTCGAGCGATTCATCAACGAGGGTCGAACGAGCTACCCGGATGTCGACATCGACTTCTCCTCCGAGCGGCGGGAGGAGGTCATCCAGTACGTCTACCGCCGCTACGGACCCGAGCACACCGGCATGGTCTGCAACCTGGTCACGTACCGGGCGAGGTCGGCGGTGCGCGAGGTCGGGTACGCGCTCGGGTTCCCGCGGCCGCTGGTCGATCGAGTCGCCAGGGCGCTCGAGACGTACGACTCGGTGATGGTCCGGCGGGACCTGGAGGCGGACGGCGGGTTCGGCCAGTTCTTCGCCCAGACGGTCGAACGCGAGGCGGAGGCTGCCGGAGCCGCCACGGCCGGAGCCGCGACGGCGGCCGGGGCGGAGGCAGCGGCGGCAGCAGCACGGGGCGAGGCGGCCGAAAGGGCAGGCGAACGCGGCCTGATCGACCGAATGGGCCAGCTGAACCATCCTCGCGGCGGCCGAATCGCCTCCCGCGCCCTCGTCTCGGGTGTTGCCGGGGCAACCGCTCGCGACGCGAGCCCGTTTCTCCCCAACACTCATCGGGTGGGTGCAATGGAGCCGGGCGGCCCCGATCGCGCAGTCGAGGTGGGGCCTGGCGATGCGGTTCTCCCTGATACTCACCCGGGGAGTGCCAGCGGGCCGTACGACCGCGTATCGGGGCCTGGCGACGGTGCGCAGATGGTCAACCGGGCCAAGCCCCGCTCCAAAGGGCAGGTCACTGAGCTCTCCGCGGGCCACCCTCCCACTTACTACTCACTCCATGCGTATAGCGCAGGAGAGCGGAGCGACGCAGGTGGAGGCAGCGTGGCGCGCGGCCCGGGTCAAGTCGTGGACCTGGGTGGCGGGTCGGCTCTCGAGCAGCAGCGCAGGCTGGCGCGGCGGCGGGCGATCGGGTCGGACGACGAAGGCGGGCCGGGCGACTCGGCGGCGAGCATCGCCTGGCTTGCCGCGGAACGGGGGGCGGAACGGGCGGAACGGGCGGAACGGGCGGCGAAAAGCGGCACGCAGCCGCCGTTCGCGGAGCGCTCAGCCACCGCTTTAGCGCGGAACGATGGCGACGGCGACCGCGGGCCGCGAGTCGCCGGCGGCCGGCCAGCCGCGGCCGTCGCGAATGTCGCCACGGCCGCAACGGAGGTTACGGGATTGGCTCGGCCGGAGCCGCACTCGAGCGTGGCGAGGGTCCAGCCGCGGCCGGAGGTGCCGGCCGAAGTGCGGCGCGGGTCCACGGCGGGGATGCCGGACTGGGAGCGCTGGCTGGCGTTCTGCGCCCGCATCGACGGCTTTCCGCGCCACCTCTCGATTCACTCCGGCGGGATGCTCGTGACCGCCGCGCCGCTGATCGATATCGCCCCGCTGGAGCGGGCCACGATGCCGGATCGCGTCGTCGTCCAGTTCGACAAGCGCGACGTCGAGACGATGAAGCTGATCAAGCTCGACCTGCTCGGCCTGGGCATGCTGGCCGCGATCGACGAGACCCTCCAGCTGATCGAGTCCGACTGCGCCGTCTGCGTCGACCTCGATCGGCTGCCGGAGGACGTGCCCGAAGTCTTCGAGATGCTCCAGGCGGCCGACACGGTGGGCGTCTTCCAGGTCGAGAGCCGGGCCCAGATGCAAACGCTGCCGAAGTCGAAGCCGGCCAACCTGGACGACCTGGTCGTGGAGGTCGCGATCATCCGGCCGGGCCCGATCCAGGGCAACGCCGTCCACCCTTACCTGCGCCGCCGTCAGGGCATCGAACCGGTCGTCTACCTCCATCCCAGCCTGGAGCCCGTCCTGCGCGAGACCCTCGGCGTGATCCTGTACCAGGAGCAGGTCATGCAGATCGCTATCGCCGTGGCGGGCTTCTCCCCGGGCGAATCGGATGGCTTCCGGCGGGCGATGGGGACGTGGCGCTCGAGCCGCGAGATGGAGAAGCTCCACCAGCGTTTCGTCGATGGCTGCCGCTCCACCAACGGGCTGACCGACGAGCAGGCCGAGGAGCTCTTTCGCCAGGTCGCCGCCTTTGCCTCGTTCGGCTTCGCCAAGAGCCATGCCGCGGCCTTTGCTCGAACAGCCTACGAGTCGGCCTTCCTCAAGCTCTTCTACCCGACCCAGTTCACGGTCGGGCTGATCAACGCCCAGCCGATGGGCTTCTACCCGGTGGAGGTGCTGATCAACGACGCGAAGCGGCACGGCGTTGCGGTCCTGCCGGTGGACATCAACGAGTCGAGCTACAAGACGACGACGGAGTGGGTCGGGCGCGACGGCGAGCCCCTCCCCGACACGGCGGAACGCGGGCTACGATCGCCGTTCGCGGAGCGCTCAGCCACTGCTTCAGCGCGGAGCGACGGCGGGCGCGGACCGCGGGCCGCCGCGATCGAAGCGGGCATCGGCCGTCGACCGGCGGCGATCCGCTCGTCCGGCTGCGTCGTGCCCTCGGCCGCGTCGCGCGAGCGCTGGACGCCCGAATCGGCGACCGGCTACGGGATCCGGCTGGGCCTGGCGCTGGTGAAGGGGATCGGCGACGAGCACGCCGAGCGCCTGGACGCCGAGCTGGCCCGCGGCCCCTACCGCTCTCTGGCGGACGTCGTGGCTCGCACCGAGCTGCCCGAGGAGGTGGTCGAACGGCTGATTCGGGCCGGGGCGCTCGACTCGCTGGGCCGCCCGCGGCGGGAGCTGCTGTGGCAGTTGCACGAGGTCATGGGCGCGACGCGGGGCCGGGTGGGCGCCCGAACCGGCGGCCGAACCGGCGGCGCAGCCGGGCGGCCGATGGACCTGCGCCTGCCGCCGACCTCCGCGCCGGAGCTCCCCGCGCTGACGGAGCGCGAGCGGCTCGGCGACTCGTACGCGGTGCTGTCGCTCGACGCCAGCCGGCAAGTGGTCTCGCTCTTCCGCCCCGCGCTGGATCGGCTCGGCGCCGTGACCAACGCGTCGCTGGCGGACCGCGGCCCCGGCCCGGTGAAGCTGGGCGGCCTGGTCGTAACCCGCCAGCATCCGATGACGGCCCGCGGCACCGTCTTCCTGGCCCTGGAGGACGAGACGGGCATGGTCAACGTCACGCTCTGGCCGGACGCGTGGGCGCGTCTTCGGGGAGTGGTCCGGCGCCACGCGCTGCTCTACGTGGAGGGGATGCTGCAGCGCGAGGCGAACGTCGTGAACGTGGTGGCGCGCGAGGTCAGGTCGCTCTCCGTCGAGGCGGAGAGGGTCGGCGGCCCGGCACGGCCCGAGGGTGTGCGCGCCCTGGGCTACAGCGGGATGCGGCGCGGCTGACGGTCGAGCGTCAGCGTCGAGCGGCCGGACGACGCGAAGGTCGCGCAGCTGGCTTCTGAGATCCGGGGCGCTGCTGAGTCCTGGGCGAGGCGGGCGCGGCCAGGCTCAGGAAGCGCTTGTACCAGCCGGATCCGGCGCCCATGAGTGAGCCGAAGGTCAATGCGGTGAGGAACACCTGAACCGTGAAGGGAACGTAATCGGAGGCCGGGAGCTTGACGTCGGCCGGCAGGTTCGTCAGGTGGCCCGAGGTGTACCACATGAACAGGATCTCGAAACAGACGCCCGAGATCAGCCCGGAGATGAGGCCGGCCAGCCAGGTGGCCCGCGGGGCGAGGAACCCTGCGAGCATCGGCTGGATCAACGGAACCATCGGCAGGGCGAAGTTGAGGAGGAACTGGATCGAGCCGTCCTTGTAGTCGGTCCGCGTGAGCCCGAATGCCAGGGCGCCAATGCTGATCAGGGCCGACGGCCAGATGGCATTGGTCCGCGTGATCAGGGTCGGGGCGTAACGAAGGTCGTCGATGTAGTGGACCGGCCGCGTGGCCAGCTTGAAGGCGGACAGGAACCCGACTTTCTGACCCGGTCTCACGACGGCGGCCGTGGCGGGACGACTCGCCTTCGCGCTCTTCTGACCTGCGGGCGCGAAGTCCTCCTCGACCGCGGCGCCTTCGGCCTCGGCCTTGGCCTGAAGGTAGGCGCGGTACTGGCGGCGCGCCTCAGCTCGATCGGTCCTCTTGGCGCGGGCCACGATCTCTCCTCTGGTCGAATCGGACAGGCAGATCAGGCGTCGGTCGGGACGAGAACGGCGCGGTCGGAATGGTAGTCGATGGCGCTCTCGGTCACAGGCCGCGCAGCGAACGGCGAATCCGGGCGCGGCAAGCGAGGGCTCGCCGGGTGCGCGCACTTGGGCCCGTGATGCCGCAGTGAAGCCGCAGATAAGCCGCGGCGAGTAGAACATGCGCGACCTTCCCCGCCGGCAAGACGCCCTGAGGTGCCCGAATGTCCGCTTCGCGCGGGGTTGCCGTCGTTCTGGTCTCGCTCCTTGTCTCGGTGGCCGCTCTATCCGCCACCGTGCTGCCCGGCTATGCCGTCTCGTCGGTGGCCTGGCCGGCTTCCACCGGCCTGGTTCTGGCCGAAGCGGTCACTGGCGGCGCCTCCGCCTCGGACGAGTACGTGGAGATCTACAACGCGGGGGCCGTCACGAGCGACCTGGGCGACTGCGAGCTGATCTACGTCACGGCGTCGGGTGCCACGACGACGCGCAAGGCGGCCTTCGCCCCGCCGCTCCCGCTCGCGCCCGGGGCCCACCTGCTGGTCGCCAATTCTGCGGGGGTCTACGGGCCAATGGCCGATGCCGCCTACACGGGCGGCCTTGCGAGCGACGGTGGGTCGCTGGCTCTCCGCCACGTCGGCGGAGCGGTGATCGATTCGGTCGGCTGGGGGACGGCGGGCAACTCATATGTCGAGGGCGTGGTCGCGCCTGCTCCGCCGGCCGGGTCCAGCCTGGAGCGCCGGCCGGGGGGCACGGCTGGCAACTGGGTCGATACGAACGACAACGCCTCGGACTGGACGGTCCGGTCGAACCCGGTCCCGCAGTCGCTGGCTTCGACTCCGGTGCCGGCTCCCTCGAGCTCGCCTCCGCCGACCGCGACACCCTCGCTGGACCAGACCGTCTCGCCGGGGCCGACCGATTCGGCGACGCCGCTCGCAAGCCCGACGGCCGAACCAACGGTCGAGCCAACCCGCGAACCCACGGCGGCCCCCAGCGCGACGCCCACGGTGACGCTCACCCTCGAACCGACAGTCGTGCCGACGATCGCCTCGCCGGCGCCCAGCGACCCCGCCGTCGATCTCGAGTCGATTGCGGCCGCGCGGTCCCAGGCTCCCGGAACCCTCGTCCATCTGGCCGGCGTGGTTACCGTGTCGACCGGTCCGGTGGGTGCCGACAACCTGCTGGCGATCGCCGATTCGTCGGGCGGGATCTTCGTCCGTCTGACCGCGCCGGTCGACGGCGTCGAGATCGGCCGGTCCATCGACATCGTCGGTGTCCTCGCGGCTCCGTACGGCCAGCTCGAGGTCCGCGAACTGGAGTGGCTCCGGCTCGGTCCTCCGGACTCGGCCCCCACGCCGATCCCCGCGACGCTGCCGGATATCGGCGAGCGGCTGGAGGGCTCGCTGGTGACCGTGGAGGGAACGATCGACTCCGTCACCACGGACGGCGGGCGGCTCGCCATCACCCTGGGCGACGGCCAGACCGAGCGCCGTGTCCTCGCCGATCCGCTGTCGGGCATCTTCAAGGGGGACGTGGCCCTCGGCGAACGGGTCGCGCTCACGGGCATCGTCGGGCAGCACGCCACGGCCCTCGGCCGCGAGGACGGCTATCGGTTGTGGCTGAGAATGCGGAGCGACCTCACCGTCCTCGCCCTCCCCTCGCCGAGCCCGACAGGCGCGCCGTCCGCTGCCGCGACCGCGCGTCCCACGGCCACGCCCACCCCCAACGCCGTCTACCACGACCTGGCCACGGGGCTCGCGGTTCGGGGTCGGACCGTGGACGTGGAGGCGACTGTGACCGCGTCGGCCGGGGTCATCGACTGGGGCGGCCCGACCATCGTGGTCGACGATGGGACTGCGGCGGTGGCTGTCGTCCTGCCGGACGGAACTGCGAGCCCTCGGGTCGGCGCCGGTGTCCGCATCGTCGGCAAGACCGGCAGCCTGCACAGCGGGCGTCGGGTCGTCGCCACTCTCGTCGAAGGGCGCGGCGACGGCGTGGCGATGCCACCGCGCCAGGTCGCGGGCGTCCTCGGGCCGGAGCACGAGTGGCAGCTCGTCGCGGTTTGCGGCCACGTCGCGCGCCTCACGCGGGCAGGCTCGCGCTGGCGAGCCGACCTGACGGTGAGCGGGCAGACGGTCGCCGTGCTCGGCGAGCCAGGCGCAGGGATCTCCCCGACGGGCCTGGTCGCGGGGCGGCTGGCGCTGGTCACGGGCATCGTCCGCCGTTCAACCTCCGATTCGAGCGCCTTCTCGCTGCTCCCGCGGTCCGCTGCGGACATGATCCTCGGGCCAGCTCCGGCCGCTCCCCGCCAGACTGCCGGCGCCGCCGATGCCGGGCAGGCGGCGTGGTCCGGGGCCTCGGGCGCACCCGCCACCGCCACCGATGCCCGGCTCACTCCCGTATCGGAGATCCCGAGCCGCGAGGGCGGCACCGCCACGGTCGCCGGCCTGATCGTGGAGACCGGCCCCGGAACCGCGACGCTCGACGACGGCACGGGCCGTGTCCGTCTCGGTGGCGCAGCCGCGTCGGACGCGATCTCGCTGCTCGAGCCCGGCGACGCCGTCGAGGTGACGGGGCAGGTGTCGCGCGACGCCGATGGCTGGCTGATCGAGGTCGATCCCGATCGGATCGCGGCCCTCGCCGGCCCGGGCTCGGGCGCGGCCGGCTCCTCGGCCGGTCCCTCGGACGGTGCCTCTCCGTCTGCCGAGGCGGCGGCGTCGGAGGCGTCCGGATTGGAGGGCGAGGCACCCGCCGCGCGAGGCCAGGCACATGGGCTGGCGCGTCCGGCCGGCAGTCCGGCCGGCCCGAACCCGGTCGACATCCTCCCCATCTTCGGCGGAGGCCTGGCGATGCTCGCGCTCCTGGGGCTGGCGGCCGCGCTGATCGCCCGAGGAGGTCGTCTCCCGCGCTGTCCGAAGCGACCTTCGCCGCTCACTCGAGGTCCCCGGGACGCGGGAGATGTTGCCCCCAGATGACCTCGCACACCGCCGGCGAGCGTCCTCGCCTCGGCCGCCCGTCCTGTGCCACCGCCAACGGCGCGCTTGACGCTCAAGTTTGGCGCCGTCTATGCTCCGCCGCAGGTGCCCAGCTTTGTGCACCAGCAACGGGGGACGAGGTATTGCCGAACGCGGTCACCCGCGTGCCCCACAATGGAGCCCGGCAGCAGCGGAGCGAACTCGGCCCCGGCGAGTCGATCGGGGCTCACTTCCCCACCGCATCGTTGCGGAGTTCTCAGGGTTTGCGGGTTCGACCGCGAGCGGTTGAAAGAGGCCGCCACCGGTTGCGCCCGATGTTCTTCACATCGCCGTCCTCAGGCCGTCCTGCCTGAGGCGCTAGCGCGAGATCAGGGGCGCCAGCGCCCCGTTTGGCATCGACACTGGGAGGCTGAACGACATGGCAGAGGGCTACTGCGTCAAAGACAAGAAGATGGTCGAGATCAAGAACCCCCAGAAGATCACGATGAAGAACGGGAAACCCGCAACTCAGGGTCTGTGCCCCGTCTGCGGCGGCAAGGTGACCCGAATCGGAGGCTAGCCGCTCCCTAACTCGGCGCTACCGCGACCCCCGCAACGTCGGGGGTCGCTCCTTGTCCCGGACAGGACAGGGCCGAACGGCACAAGCGGCCTCCGTGAGCGTGATGGGCGTCACACCGCGCCCGGTCGGAGCAGACGCTCCTAATGGGCCGACCGGCCCGCTGGCGCCCGAATCCGCTTTGCTAGAATTGGCGCGCATCCCACCGAATCCCCAACGGACGAGGTTCTTCCTTGTCAGAACGGCCTGTCCTCGCGCTCGACGTCGGCGGCACGCAGATACGCGCAGCTGTCGTGGTCGACGATGGCACGCGGATCGCTCGCGCCCAGGGTTACACGCCCGTGGCGGAAGGCCCCGCGGCGATCCTCCGCGCCTGCGTGGCGGCTTTGACCGAGGCTCGGGACGGCGCTCCTGCCGGTGTCCGCGAGGCGATCGTCGGCGTCGGGATCTCCAGCCCAGGCCCGGTCGATCCGTGGCGCGGCGTGGTCCTGCAGACACCCAACATGGGCCACGGGTTCCATGACGTCGCCATCGCGGCGGAGGTGGCCCGCGCGATGGGCCTGCCCGCTTTCCTCGATCGCGATGCCAACGTCGCCGCCCTGGGCGAGATGGCGTTCGGGGCGGCTCGCGGTTGCTCCGACTTCATCTACCTGACCGTCTCCACCGGCGTGGGGGGATCGATCGTCTCGGAGGGCCGCATCCTCCACGGCCCCGACGGCACCGCCGGGGAGCTCGGCCACATGCCCGTCGCCATGGACGGCCTGTGCCCTTGCGGCGCGGTCGGACATCTGGAGGCGTTCCTCGGCGGGGCGGCCATGGCCCGCATCGCTCGTCAGGCCGTCGCGGAGGGCCACAGCCCCTTCCTCACGGCCCTGGCCGAGGAGGAGGGCATCGACGCGATCGATGCCAAGGACATCGCCGAGGGCGAGGACGAGGGCGACGAAACCTGCCACGCGATCCTCGAGCGCGGTCGGCGCGCCTTCGCCGTGGCCTGCGTCGGATTCGTCGACGCCCTCAATCCGACTCGAATCGTGGTTGGAGGCTCCATCTCGGACGCACAGGGAGCGCGGCTGCTCTACCCCGCCCGGGAGGAGGTGGCCACGACCGCTTTCAAGATGCCCCGAAGCCGGGTCCAGATCGTCCAGGCCGAGCTCGGCGCGGACGTCGGCCTGGCCGGTTGTCACCCGCTCGTGATCGCACGCCTTGGCGACCCCGCCTGGCGCGGCGATCGGCCAACGTCCACATCCGCGCAGAACGGTTGATCCGGGCGCGGCAACTTTCTCCTGGAGGATCAGACATGGCAGTTCGCGTCGGCATCAACGGTTTCGGTCGTATCGGCCGGCAGTCGCTGAAGGCGATTCTCGAGCGCGCCCCCGGGCTCGAGGTCGTGGCCGTCAACGACATCGTGGACGTCCCGACCAACGCGCTCCTCTTCGCGCACGACTCCACCTACGGCAACTTCGACGGCACCGTGACTCACACCGACGACTCGATCGTGGTCAACGGCAAGGCCATCAAGGTCTTCCAGGTGACTGATCCGTCGCAACTCCCCTGGAAGGACCTCGGGGTCGATATCGTCATCGAGTCGACGGGCAAGTTCACCGAGGCCGACAAGGCCCGCGCTCACATCACTGCCGGCGCGAGAAAAGTTCTCATCAGCGCCCCGGCCAAGGGCGAGGACGTCACGATCGTCCTTGGCGTCAACGACGACAAGTACGACTCGGCCAAGCACGTGATCATCAGCAACGCCAGCTGCACGACCAACTGCCTGGCGCCGGTGGCCAAGGTCCTCAACGACACGTTCGGGATCGACAAGGGCCTCATGAACACCATCCACAGCTACACCAACGACCAGCGCATCCTGGATGTCGCCCACAAGGATCCTCGCCGCGCCCGCTCGGCCGGCCTGAACATGATCCCGACGACCACCGGCGCGGCCAAGGCTCTCTCGCTCGTCATCCCCGAGCTCAAGGGCAAGCTCGACGGCTTCAGCCTGCGTGTCCCGACCCCGACCGTGAGCATCGTCGACTTCGCCGTCGAGCTCCGCGACGAGGCCAGCCCGCAGTCGATCAACGATGCCTTCCGCAAGGCCGAGGCCGGTCCCATGAAGGGCATCCTAGGAGTCTCCGACGAGCCGCTCGTCTCCGTCGACTTCCGGGGCGACACCCGATCCGCGATCGTCGACTCCGCCCTGACGATGGTCATCGGCGGCACGGGCAAGTTCGCCAAGGTCCTGGCCTGGTACGACAACGAGTGGGGCTACAGCTGCCGCATTGCCGACCTGACCAAGTTCATCGCCGAGCGCCTGTAATCGGCGTCACGCACCGGATCGGGGCGGATGGAACGGCCGCCCGTCCCGATCCCCGCTCAGCCAAACCCGAGGTAACGATGAACAAGCTCACGATCCGCGACCTGGACGCCGCCGGAAAGCGCGTCTTCGTCCGCGTGGATTTCAACGTTCCGCTCGAGGACGGCAAGATCACCGACGACAGCCGGATCGTGGCCGCATTGCCGACGATCAGGGCGCTGCTCGCGCAGGGGGCGATCGTCATTCTTGCCAGCCATCTCGGCCGGCCCGACGGTAAGGTCCAGGACAGCATGCGCCTGCGGCCCGTGGCCGAGCGGCTATCGCAGCTGCTCAAGATGCCCGTTCCCGTCACGGGCGACGCCCTCGGCGCCGGCACGGAAGACGCGATCAAGCGCCTCAAGCCGGGCGAGTGCATCCTCCTCGAGAACCTTCGCTTCCACGCCGAGGAAGAGAAGAACGATCCCGCGTTCGCGAAGGCGCTGGCCAGCTACGCCGACGTCTATGTCAACGACGCGTTCGGCACCGCCCATCGCGCCCACGCCTCGACGGAGGGCATCGCCCACATCCTGCCGGCATACGCGGGCCTCCTGATGGAGAAGGAGATCGAGTTCCTGGGCAAGCTCATGGAGAACCCGGAGCGACCCTTCGCCGCGATCATCGGCGGCGCCAAGGTCTCCGGGAAGATCCAGGTTCTGCGGAACCTGGTCGACAAGGTCGACGTTCTCGTTATCGGCGGCGGCATGGCCAACACCTTCCTGCTCGCCCAGGGCAAGCAGGTCGGCAAGAGCCTGGTTGAGCCCGATCGCGTCGAGGACGCCCGGGCGATCATGGAGTCGGCGGCCGCGCACGGGACCAAGATCGTCCTGCCAAGCGACGTGGTCGTGGCCAAGGAAGTGACCCGGGGCAGCGAGTACAAGACCGTTCCAGCCGACAAGGTCCCCGCCTCCTGGAACATCGTCGACGTCGGCAAGCAGAGTCTCGAAGCCATGCGCAAGGCTCTCGAGCCGGTCAAGACGGTCTTCTGGAACGGGCCGCTCGGCGTCTTCGAGATCCCGACCTTCTCGGTCGGCACCCGGGAGATCGCTCGCTTCCTCGCCGGGCGTGCCCAGGCCGGTGCGACCGTGGTCGTCGGTGGCGGCGACTCCGTGGCCGCCGTCGAGCAGCAGGGTCTGGCCAACAAGATGACCCACATCTCCACGGGCGGCGGCGCGTCGCTCGAATTCCTCGAAGGCAAGGAGCTGCCCGGCGTGGCCGTGCTGCTCGATCGTCCTGCGGCTGGGAGCAAGTGATGACATCTATCGATCTGATCGAAGCCCGCCAGATCCTCGACTCGCGCGGCAACCCGACCATCGAGGTCGACGTCGTCCTGGTCGATGGGTCAGTCGGCCGCGCGGCCGTTCCGTCGGGCGCCTCCACCGGTGCCAACGAGGCGGTCGAGCTGCGCGACGGCGACAAGACCAGGTACGGCGGCAAGGGCGTGCTCAAGGCGGTGGCCAACGTCCGCGAGATCATCGCCCCCGAGTTGCTCGGCACTGACGCGGCCGATCAGGCCGGCCTCGACGCGGCGCTGATCGCCCTCGACGGCACGCCCAACAAGGGCAAGCTCGGCGCCAACGCGATCCTCGGCGTCTCCCTCGCGGCGGCGCACGCGGTCGCGGCCAGCTACGAGATGCCGCTCTACCGCTACCTCGGCGGCGTGGGCGCGCGCATCGTGCCTGTCCCGTTCTTCAACATCCTCAACGGCGGCAAGCACGCCTTGAACTCCACGGACTTCCAGGAGTTCATGGTCGCTCCGGTCGGCGTCGATACTTTCGCCGACGCGCTGCGAGCGGGCGCCGAGGTCTTCCACGCCCTCAAGTCGATCCTGAGCGCCGAGGGCTTCTCGGTCGGCCAGGGCGACGAGGGCGGTTTCGCGCCGTCGCTGCCGTCGAACGAAGCCGCGGTCGAGGTCATCCTGCGGGCCATCGAGAAAGCCGGCTACAAGCCGGGCGACGAAGTGGCCATTGCGTTGGACCCGGCCACCAGCTCAATTCTCGTTGAAGGGACCGGAACCGAGGGTGTCACCGGCCAGTACCGCCTCGAGCGCGAGGGCCGGACCCTCGACTCCGGACAGCTCATCGACCTGTGGGAAAAGTGGATCGCCAAGTATCCGATCATCTCCCTCGAGGACGGCCTGGCTGAGGACGACTGGGCCGGCTGGGCCGAGCAGACAAAGCGGCTCGGCTCCAAGGTCCAGCTCGTCGGCGACGACATCTTCGTCACCAACCCGGAGTTCATCGCCCGCGGTATCCGAGAGTCGTGCGCGAACTCGGTCCTGATCAAGCTCAACCAGATCGGCACGGTGACCGAGACAGTCGATGCGATCGCGATGGCGCGACGCGCCGGCTGGACGGCCATGGTCAGCCACCGCTCCGGTGAAACCGAGGACACCACGATCGCCGACTTCGTCGTGGCGATGGGCACCGCCCAGATCAAGACCGGCGCCCCGTCTCGTTCCGAGCGGGTCGCGAAGTACAACCGGCTCCTTCGCATCGAGGAAGAGCTGGGCGACGGGTCGCTCTACCTCGGTCGCAAGGCCCTGGCGGGCGTCAAGCCGTAACCTCAGCCAACGAAACGAGCCGGTCCCTCGGGGCCGGCTCGTTTGATTCCGCGGCGGTTTACGCGCCTGGCGGCGCTGGGGGAGTTCACGCAGTAGCGCGGGTCAGCCGGCGGAAGTCCGCCTGCCGCGGCCTCTGGAGCGCCTGCGGCGCTGTGTCGGCCGCTCCAGGCGGCGCTCCCGCCGTCTTCCACCTTCGTCCCCCGCGGGCCCCCTCCAACACCGTCGTCGCAGCGAGCCACGGAGCGGCCGCGTTCGCGTCCGGGAAGGGCACACCGTCCCACGGCAGCGGTACCTGACGTGAAGGAGCACACGAATCGAGAATGGCAGCCAGGTCCGATCGGCCGATCGGTGAGGTAGAGTGCGGGCGATGCAACCTGTACACGCCATCCAGCGTCCATCCGACGTGACCAGAGCTGCGGTTCTCTGCCTCGCTCTACTCGCCGTTGCCGGATGCGTCGCGCCGGCGACCACCCTGTCGACCGCCCCGACATCACGCGGAAGCGGCATGAACATCATCGACGCGCAGGCCTTTCCGATACCGGGCAACGGCAACCCCGTCATCGTGGTGGCCTCGATCAGGAACGGGACCGGACGCGACGACAAGCTCCTCGGAGGCTCGTCCCCGGCCGCGGCGGTCGTAGGCCTCTACGCGACTTGCGGGTGCTCGCCGGCACCCACGGATCCTGTCACCGGAATACCCGGCCTGGCGCCGATGACGTGGTGGCTTGTCAAGGCCAACGAGACGATCCAGCTCCGAGCCGGGGACGGCGAGATGGTCCTGAGCGGTCTGGCAGGGCCTCTGGCCGCCGGCCAGACGGTCGAGGTGACATTCGAGTTCGCCTACGCGGAGCCGGTGACGATCCAGATCCCGGTCGTCTCGGCCATCGGTGCAGAGGCGACGACTAGTTCCTAGCCAACGGCCCGCGCTCGATCGCATCGAGTGACATTGGCGAACACTCGCCCACGCTGGCGCTCTGTCGCATCGGGTCGGGGACAGGGGAGTGACCACGACGCGACGGCTGCCGCTGGCGACCCTCGTGACAGCTGTCACGTTGACCTGTCACGCCTCTTGTGGGTAGACAGGATTGCAGGGTTGAGCCTGCCGGTCCCGGACGCGGCTACATGTGGTTGCACGACGCGGTCGGCCTGGGCCGGGCTGCATTAGAACTCGGGGTTTACCGAGATACTGGCCGCAGACCTGGGCCAGGCGGTCCCAGGTCACGACCGAGCAGTTTCGGAGAAGCCGCCGCCGCGGCGGCTCGCTTGCATGAGGGTCGTCCCTATCAAGACTCGCAGAGGAGGAAACCTGCAATGAAGGACACGCAGAAGTCCGCCAAGAGCACCACCGCGATCGACAAGACGTTCGAGGGATTCACGGACGAGGAACGAGTCGCGATGAAGGAGCGCGTCCAAGAGCAAAAGGCGGCCGCGCGCCGCGGCCCGCGCGCGGACAAGGCGGACGGGGAAAGCGCCGTGCTCGCGAAGATCGCCGAGATGTCGGGACCGGATCGCGCCATGGGCGAGCGGCTCCATGCTGTCATGAAAGCCAGCGCACCAGCCCTCTCGCCGAGACTCTGGTACGGGATGCCCGCGTATGCCAAGGACGGCAAGGTCGTCTGCTTCTTCCAAAGCGCGCAGAAGTTCAACACGAGGTACGCGACGTTCGGCTTCAGCGACGAGGCGAACCTCGACGAAGGCGCCATGTGGCCGACCGCCTTCGCTCTGACGGAGTTGACCGCCGCCGACGAGGCAAGGATCGGCGCGCTCGTGAAGAAAGCGGTGAGCTGAGGACTGAGCTCGCCACTGGGCCCGCCCTAGGCGGGACGGCCTGAGCGGTCCGGCCTGGCTTCTAGTACGACCAAATGGACGTCAAACCCAGACGACCACGTTGTGGTACTCCCGCGCTCCTTGCCGTTGCCGCGGAACTCGTTGGTCGCCACCAGCGCGTACGTTGACCGGTCAGCGGTGTGCGGTTCTGGGTACATTCCCTGACTGATACGCGCCCGCGCGTACATCAACCAGCGAGCGATGCGCGGTCCCGCGTACGTTCGCTAACCCTCACTCCCGCTGGCGCTCTGTCGCATCGCGTCGGGGTAAGAGGAGTGGCGCCGACACCAACGGGGGATCAGCCGAGCCTCGATGGGCGACCCGACCGTAGGCCGCCCGGGAGGCACCTGCCACGCCGCAGCCGGCGACGAGACCCGCGGTCGCGAGGCCGAGTGCAGACCCTTCAAACGTTCCAGCCGCGGCTCGTCGTGGTGCGATCGGCGTTACAGTTGGCTAACAGGCCAGGTGTACTGCTGGACCTCGGGGAGGCAGCCCATGCGCACCATCAATCACTTGCGGCGATTGACGGCTGGCATCATCACCATCTCACTCGCCGTCGGCGCGTGTGGGAGCACCCCAGGCCCGACGGGCCCCGCCCCCTCGACCATCGCGCCGACCTCAACGTCGCCCGCGAGCGCGACGCCCACCGCAAAGGCCTCCACGACCATTGCCTGGCTGATCCCGAGTGCGACGCAGTCGCCTCGAAAGGCGTCGGTCGTGGTAGTCGGCGATGCCGGCGGCCGCGAGCTTCGACGTGTCCCGCTCCCGCACGAGCCGATGCAGCTCTACGAGACCAGGGCCAGCCAGACTGTGCTCATCCAGGGAATGGACACGTGGATGGTCACCAACCTCGCCACCGGCGCCACGAAGACGCTGGATTTCGGTGGCACGAGTCCGCTGGACATCCGCCCGTTGGTTCTCAGTGGGCGCTGGTGGGTGCTCGGCGTCGATTCGGGAACGCCGGCGTACCTCCTCGACACGCAGACCGGTGCATTCCAGAACTTCGCCTCCCTGGGCGTCAAGAACCTGATCGCCCCGACGTTCGGTCCCGGCGAGACCGCGCTGGTGGCGTATACCCCAGATCTGACGCTGATCCGGACCGGTGTGCCCGCCGTGGCTCGACCGGTCGGGGGCGGCAACGCCGGCGGCCTGGCCTTCTCGCCCGACGGGACCCGCCTCGTCTACACCGTGCGCGAGGGTGCCACCATAAGGGTGGTGACCGAGAGCCTCGACGGCAGCGATAGCCACGAGGTGCTCACCGCCAGCGGCGTCCTGAGGCCGGAATTCGCCCAGGACGCGAACCACCTGCTGGTGGTGGACGCGAAAGGGATCAGCCTGGTTGACGTCGCGACGGGCACAGTCACGCTCGTCTCGAACGCCGCGACGATCGACACGATGACGCGGATCACCTGGTCGGTCGGCCATGCCCAGGCCATCGTGGGCTACAAGGACGGACGCGCCACGCAGCAGTGGGTCCTGGTGAATCCGGCAGCTGGAACCGCTGGCGTGCTGACGGAGCTTGCCGGTTTCCAGCCGGTTGCGGTCGGCGACCCGGGAACCGTCCAGATCTTCACCGACACCGATTCGCTCGCGAAACCGGCCACCTTCAAGGTGCTCGACTTCGCGGCCGGGGTCGTGCGACCGGTCACGGGCATGGATCCGGCAGCCGGCTACCTCCCGGGAAGTGCCCGCGTCGTCGGGACCCATATCGTCGCCACCACAATGACCACCACGACCTATCGCATGCAGGTGTGGCTCGTCGACGCGTCCACTGGCTCCGCGGCCAAGCTCGAGGAGGGTCTCTCGGCGCAGGGCGCCATCTCGCCCGACGGAGCTGCTGCCATCGCGAGTCGGTACGACGCGAAGTTGTTCAGCCTCGACCTGTTCGACACCGCGTCCGGCACGAAGGCGTCGCTGGGACCAGGGTACGGCGGGGTGTGGCTCGCCCCGTAGGGCATCGGGTTGCCGGCAGGCCTCCTACGTCCGAGATCTGCACGAGCGCGGACTCAACGCCCGAATGCTTCGCGCCGAGGGCGGGTCACCCTTGATCGTCATCGGCACGGCGGAGCGGCCTTCGCCTCACTCGCGCTCAGCTTAGCCTGGTATCTCAAGCGGAGTGGCGCCGACCAGCCACGGCCGCTGCCCTCTGGGTACATTCCCGTACGCTCGCGCATGCTAGAGTCGCCGGGTCAGGGTTAGCTGTTCCGGCCCAGAGAAACGGTTGGCGCTAACGCCGGTGGCCACCAGGGGGGTGCCACAAGATGTGGATCCGTTCTCATGCCGCCGAGACCCTCGGTCGGTGCCACACCGGCCCGATGCGACCACGCTACGAGCCGGCTCCTCGGGCGACCCGCCTCGGCCTGGCGGGTCTGGTCGTCGCTCTCGCGGTCGCTGGCTGCGCCGGAGGCTCGACCGGCGCATCGCCGACCGCCGGCGCGACTCTCGCGGCTACGCCCAGTGCGAGCGCCAGCCTCATGCCGAGTCCCACACCGTCACCGGCGCGTGGCCCCGGGTTCATTCCGACCGGCTCGATGACCACCGCGCGCGGCGAGCACGCGGCAATCCTGCTTGGCGACGGCTGCGTCCTGATTGCCGGAGGCATGGTCGACGGCGGGGAGTCGGACGCTGCAGAGCTGTACGACCCGGAGGCCGGCACTTTCAGCCCGACCGGCTCGATGGTCTACCGCCGCATCGGCCCGACCGCGACCTTGCTCCCGAACGGGCTCGTCCTGGTCGCAGGCGGTAGCGGCATGGGCGGCACTTTGAAGCGCGCCTACTCGGCCGAGCTGTTCGACCCGAAGGCCGGCAAGTTCAGCCTGACAGGCGGCATGAACGTCATACGCTACGACCAGGCCGCGACGCTTCTTCCCAACGGCCTGGTTCTCCTGGTCGGCGGGTCGACCACGGACCCCGTCGCTTATAGCGGTGACTTCGTCGCATTGGCGCTGTCCCACGAAGGGGTTTCCAGAGCCGTGGCCTCGGCCGAGCTGTACGACCCGAAGACGGGCACGTTCAGCCTGACCGGCTCGATGAAGACCGCCCGTGATGGCCCAACCGCGACACTTCTGCCAGACGGACGCGTTCTCGTCGCCGGAGGATCGGTCGGGGCTGAGAACAACTACAAGCCGGTTGCCTCGGCCGAGCTGTACGACCCGAAGACCGGCAGGTTCAGCCCCACAGGCTCGATGTCTGCCGCTCGCACTGGACACACCGCCACGCGTCTCACCGACGGCCGTGTCCTCATTGCGGGCGGGTGGACAACATCGGAGGCCGGGCTGGCTTCCGCCGCGGTCGCGGATTTCATGGAAGGCTGGCCCTGTTCGGCAGATGCCACCCACCACGCCCTGCAGGCCACCGTCCGAATTCACGTCGCGGCTTGAGGCCCGCCGACTGATCCGCGCTGCTGCGTGAGCTCCCCGTCTTCCCGCCGCGGCCTCAGTCGACTGCGATGCCCGTTTCGTCGGTGCCGCCGGCAAGCTCGCGCAGCGATGCCGCCGTCATCTGCGTTCGGTTCACGAGTACCAGCCCGAAATGGCTGATGACCCGGCGATCGGCCAGCGAGCGCGCCGTGACCGCGGTCATGGCTACGAAGCGCGGGTCGGGCGAGTCCACGAACGTGGCGATGTCCGTCTCCTCGAAGAGGTGGATGGTTCCGGTCAGCGTATGGCCGGGCGTGAAGATCACGAGCTCGCGCGGCACCCGCGGCATCAGCGGCCGGTCCATGCCTCCGACGAGGCCGGTTTCGGCCGTGGAGACGTCCTGTTTTTTCTGGCCGACGAAGGTGATCTCGTCCTGGTTGACCATCAGCTCCTCCACGACCATGCCGGTTGGGTTGCCGTTGCGTCGCAGGAGCCGGGCGCCGGTCAGCTTGACGAAGCCACGGCTGTGGTTGATCAGATCCGACAGCCGGGTGAAACGAAGAAGCGAGATCTCGCCCGAGACTCGCAGGTGGGGACCCACGAGCTCGATCGTCTCGGTTCTCTCCGGACCGATCGGACCGGGAGGGCCGAGCGGTTCGACCGGTCGAGAGTAGCCCCAGCCCATCATCTCTGAGCCCTCCGGCTGTTCGCGGCGCTTTGGATTGCCTCGATAGTATTAGCCCGGCAAGACCCGCCCGTTTCGGTAGCGCCTGCCGGTCGCGCAGGATGACCCGCCGGACGGTCGATCGGCGCCTGCGTGGCGGCAATCACCACGCCTCCCGACCACGGCCGGCGCTTCAGTATCGCCACATGCGCTCCCGACCGCCATGCCCTTACTACACCCTCGCGAATGTCCCGCACGGCTCAGGCCGTGGCGCCCGCGCCGCCCGAAGCAGACGGAAGCTCGAACCAGAGCCGCGCTCCGCCGCTCGGTCCATTCTCGGCGCCGGCCCGGCCGCCCTGGGCTTGCGCGAGCGCCTGCACGATCGACAGGCCCAGGCCGCTCGTGCCGGCGCCGCGACTGTGCGATGGGTCCGCCTGGAAGAACCGCTCGAAGACGCGGGGCAGGGCCTCGGGCGGGATGCCCGGCCCGGTGTCCTCGACGGAGATGCGGACTGCGCGCCGCCCCACACCGCGTCCCTTTGCCACGGCAGCCGGAGCCGCAACCAGCCGCACCGTGCCCCCATCGGGCGTGTGGCGGAGCGCGTTGTCGACCAGCGCCGTCACGATCTGGCGGACTCGATCCGGATCGGCGTCCACTGCCAGACCGCCCGGCGCATCCACGGCGATAGTCACGCTGCCGGCGGCTGCCCGCGCCTCGAAGCCCGCGGCCACGGACGACAGGGTCGCGGCAACGTCCACCGTCCGTCGTTCCAGCGGCAGGTGGCCGCCCTCGGCCAGACTGATCGTGCGCAGATCGTCGACGATCCGGGCCAGGACCCGCGACTGATCGCGGATCGTCTCGATGTGCCGGCGGTCGGGCGTGTACACGCCGTCGAGGATCGCGCTCGACGTCGCGTCGATCACCGCCAGCGGCGTCCTGAGCTCATGGGCGGCGTCCTGGAGGAAGCCCCGCCTCGTCTCCTCGGCGCGCTCCAGCTCGCCGGCCATCGAATCGAAGGTCCGGCCCAGCTGACCGAACTCATCGCTGCGATCCGCCAGCCCGGATCGCCGCGTCAGGTCGCCGCGAGCCACACCCGAGGCCGCCTGCTCGAGTCGGGTGAGAGGTCGGACCAGCCGCCCCGCGCCGAGCAGGCCCAGCAGCGAAGCCCCCACGGCAGCCGCCGCCGCGGCCACCATCAACCGCAGGATCGTGGATTGCTGTGCCTGGCCCGGGAGCGGTGCGGGAGCCGGCTGCCCGGCTTCACTGTCGTCGTCGCTCGGAGCGGCCGTCGCCCCGGCAGTGGCCACGGCTCCGCCGCCTCCCTCGTTGTCCAGCTCGGCGAACCCCTGGCCGACGATCGGTGGCGTAGCCAGAGCCACGATAGCGGCTGTGACCAGGGCCACCAGGGCGAAGCCGATCGCTATCCGCACGCGCAGGCTCATGTGAATCCCTCCCCCGGCCTCAGCCCGGCTCTGCCGATCGAGCCGCGCGATACCCTACTCCGCGCACGGTCTCGACGTAGGCGCCGCCATCGGGACGCGCGCCGAGCTTGGCGCGCAAGTTCTTGATGTGGCTGTCGATCGTCCGGTCGAAGACGTCGAACGACTCGCCGAAGACCCGCTGGCCGATCTGCTCGCGCGTCCAGACCCGACCCGGCTGCTCGGCCAGCGCCGCCAGCAGGTCCAGCTCAGTTCGGGTCAGCGGCACGACCGCGCCGCTGCGCGAGATCTCGCGGCCGTCCAGATCGATCGTCAGATCGAAGAGCACGTTCGTGGGCCGGGACGCCATCGGCGCGGCTGGACCGCCGCCCACGGCCGCGGCGGGCATGGTCGAAGAGGCGCCGCTCCCTGCCTGAGCCGCCAGCCCGGAGCGGCCGAACCGCCGCAGGACGGCACCGACGCGGGCCACGACCTCCCGCGGCTCGAACGGCTTTGTGACGTAGTCGTCGGCGCCCAGCTCCAGTCCTGCGACTCGGTCGATGACGTCGTCACGAGCGGTCAGCATGACCACTCCGACACCCGAGCCTTCGCTCCGCAGCGTCCGCAGCACGTCGAACCCGGAGCGCAGCGGCAGCATGACGTCGAGCACGAGCAGGTCCAGGCCGGCCGTCCGCGCAAGCTCCAGGGCGACCTCGCCGTCGGAAGCTTCGAGCACCTCGTAGCTCTCACGCTCCAGGTAGGCGCGGATGACTTCGCGGATGTGAGGCTCGTCGTCGGCGACGAGGATCCGTGATCCCATGGGCACACGATAGACCAGCGGGACGCCGGACGGCGCGGCGGAGAGTGCCTCGACCGCGAAAGAAGCCGGCTGGGCGTCTATCTCGCCGGCCCTGCGGCAGTCCAGTAGTGCTCGCGAACGATCGCGGACTCCGGGCAGAGGCGCCCTCTGAGGATCTCCGCAGCCGCCTCGATCATCTCGGGGTTACCGCAGATGTAGGCGACCGTGTCGTGCGGATCGAGGGCGAGCTGGTCGCAGACGCGTCCCAGGATCGTCTCGGTTCGTCCGGTGGCGCCGCTCCAGCCCGCGTTGGCGGGATCGGCCGGACGCGAGACGGTGGGCACGTACGAGAGGCGGCCGGTCGCCGACCAGGCTTCGAGCCGATCGCGGTAGGCCAGCTCGGCGGCGTACGAGACCCCGTGGACGACGACGATCCTCGGTCGGGTTGTGAGCCCGGTGCCCGTTGCCGCGTCGGGGGCCGCGTCGGCGTCGTTGGCGTTGCGCGAGCGCAGGAGCGCCTCCGTCATGGAGATGAACGGCGCGAGGCCCGTGCCGGTCGAGACGAAGAGATGCGTTCGCTCGTCGCCGGGCCGGAGCGTGAAGAGCCCTTTGGGCGGCCCGAGCCAGACGCGTCCGCCCGGGGTCATGCCCCAGAGGTGGGGCGTGAAAGTGCCCGTGCCGACGCGCCGGATCAGGAACTCGACCGCCTCGGTCTCTCCGGCGGGTGACGCCGTCGAATAGGGACGTTGCAGGAGAGCCCTTCGACCTCCAGCCCGAGGGCGAAGTACTTGCCGGGCGAGAATGGCGGCACGCCGCCGTCGGGTCGGACGACGAAGCGAGCCACCGACGGGGTGAGGTCGATGCGGTCGACGAGGGTCGCGTTGGGCGCGATCTCGCGCCGTCGGGCTGGACGAGGCGCGATCGGCGCGCTGCCCGCGAACGGCCCGAGCGGACTGGGCCCGAGCGGACTACGCCCGGCGTCGAGGGCTGGCGCAATCATCGTCTCGTCCTCAGGCGGCCGGAACGGGGAGGTAGGCGTCGATCGCGGCGCGAGCCTGGGCCGGATCCGCGTACCAGGTCGCGTCCACCCAGGCGAAGCCGGCCCACTCGGCCGGCAGGCTGTCGGCCCGGAAGATGGCCTTGTTGGGGCACGCCTGCTCGCACGAGCCGCAGTCGATGCAGTTGTCCGGGTCGATGTAGAACTTGCGGTCGGCGTTCGGGTCCGAAGTGATGCAGTCGACGGGGCAGACCGCCACGCACGACTGATCCATGTTGTCGATGCAGGGTTCGGCGATCACGTAGGCCATCGGAGACCTCCAGGGGCGGCGGAGTGGTTGCGGACGTCGCGTCGAACGAATCCCGACGCCGGCGGCGCGAGCGGAGTCGTCGAGAGGCCGGAGGGGACGCGGCCGCCCGGCATCGGAAGGGGTGCGCGAGTGATCAGTGGACTTGAAGCGGCCGGCTGCTCGACGCCGGAGCGCGAGAGGCGGGTGGCGATGGAGACGACGATCCGGTAGACGAGCAGGAACACGGCGGCGGCGCCGGGCAACAGGTAGAGCCAGAAAGCCCAGGCGGCCCCGCTATCGGAGCCGGACATGACGCCGTGCCCGATGGCCCCGATGAACACCAGGAAGGTCAGGTAGTGGAGCAGGCGCCAGGCCCGCTGTCCGATCTGGCGGCGAACGTAGAAGCTCGCCGTTACCACCGCCAGGCCGTAGAAGGTGAGCTGGCCTATTCCGACCCACACGGCCGCGTAGGGCGAGGCGAATGGGACGAGGATGGCGCGCGGCGTGAAGGCGAAGCTCTGGTCGGCCAGCAGCACGACGGCGTGGAGGATCGCCAGCACGAAGCCGGCGATCGCCAGGTCCTTGTGCAGGGCGAAGCTCACCGGTCGATGGGCGATGGCGTCGAGGATCTTGGTCGAGAGCAGCAGGCCGTACAGGACGGAGCCGGCGACGACCAGGTAGGCGAGGAAGCCGAGGACGCGGACGGTGTACCAGGCGAGGAGGCCCGGCTGCAGCGCAGCGACCGCCCCCAGGCGGCGAAGCGCGGTCGGGGCGGTGGCGCCGAGGATGCCGCCGATGACCACGGCCGCCGCGACCCACAGGGCAAAGCGGACGAGCCTGGGCAGGCCGCGGTAGACGGGGCCGGCAGCGCGAGTGACCCGCGGCGCAGGGATCGGGCGGCCCGCCGCATCCTGGCCGGCGACCGACCGCGCCGGCAGGGGAGTGAGGGGCGTTCGGTTCGAGTCGAGCGGCAGCATGGGTTCCACCTCAGTTGCCCAGCAGCGGCAGCGTCTGCGGAAGGGCGAGCGTCTCGCCGCGCTCGGTCAGGATCACGGCGCCGCGGACGCGGGCCCGCTCGAGGAGGGCGAAGCCTTGGACGCTGCCGGCGATGATTGCGGCCTTGGCCAGCGCCTCGGCGCGCAGTGCGGAGCCGGTGATCACCGTGGCCTGGGCTACGTCGGTGACGGCCGGCAGGCCGGTGCGCGGGTCGATCAGGTGATGACGCGGGCGGCCGCCCACGGTCCAGCGGTGGACGGAGGTTCCGGACGTGGCCACTCCCCAACGAGCGGGCAATCCATCCGGAGCCGTCAGGCGAAGCACCGCCAGCGACGTGCCCGGGGTGCGGGGGTCCTCTACGGCCACTTCCCACGTCCTGCCGGGAGCGCAGCGGATCGCGAGGTCGCCGTCGGCGTCGATGACGACGCTCGGCCACGCGGCGAGTAGATGGAGCGCGCGATCGGCGATCCAACCCTTGCCGATCCCGCCCAGATCGAAGCGAAGCCCCGGTGGGCGCCGGACGATTGCCGACCCGAGGCGGCCAGGTGCCATCGACCAGTCGAAGGCATGGGAGACGACCCCGTCCTCCTCGGCTGCCGGCCGCTCGACCGTCAGGGCCTCGGCGGCCAGGCGGGCGTCCAGGAGCGTGATGTCGGCCAGCCCCTCGCTTTGTGATGTGGCGGTCCGGCCGGCCCGCAGGACGGCGGCAAGTGTGGGACGGACCAGCACTTCGTCCCGCGGATCGGCGTTCAGCGCAGACAGGTCCGACGCATCGGAGTGCCTGGTGAGTCGCGCCGCCCAGCTCTCGATCCGCTCGACGGCAGCGGCAGCTGCCCCGAGCGCCTCCTCCGATCGCGCCGCGTCCGCGTCCAGGTGGACGATGAGCCGCCCGCCCATCGATGTCGTGGCGTAGCTGAAAGGAACTATCGGGTCGGTGGCCGCGGCCTGCCGCTGGACGGTCGCTCTCGTAACGCCGCCCAGCCGCGCCCGGGGAACTCGAAGGTCCCGCTCGGCGATCACGGGACGACCCTGCCCGACTGGGTCGTCTTGACGACGATCGGCTTCTGGGCCGGCGCGGGGACCGTGACCACGACCGCGGTCGGCAGGGGACCGGATGGGTCGACGACCGTGGCACCTGGAGGTGCCGTCTGGCCTGGCTGGAGCTGGATGTACTGAACCGGTCGCTGGGCGACGATCGGGGTTCCGGTCGCGGCCGGAGCCGCCTGCTGAGCGTCGCCGTTCAGCACGACAACGGGCGGCCTGGCGGGCATGACGATCGCGGACAACAGGGCCGAGAAGGCGGCGAGACCGCCGGCCCCCAGGGCGATGCGCATCGGTCGAGCATCGGGCTTGGCCTTGGGTGCGTGGGCGGTCGGCGAAGCCGTGGGCGCTCTCCGAATCAGGGGTGAGAGCTCGATCGGGCGGGCATCGATCTCGTCCATCAGTCGTCCGACCCTCCGTTGTCGTCGTCGCCGCCGGGCGGGGCGGGCACGATCACGTGGACGACGGGCGGCTTCTGACCCGGCGGGGGCGTCTGGACCACTTGGATGACGGCCGGGGTCGGGACCGGGTTGATGTAGATCGTCTGGGGGGCGAGGTCCATCGTCGGGTCCGCCGTGGGATCCTCCGCCGCCGTTGGCGCCGTCGCGGTAGCCGCGGCCTTCTGCGCGGCTGTGTAGCCTTCAACGACGAAGGCTCCGGCCACCGTGGCGACAGTGGCGAAACCGGCGATGGTCACACCAATGCGGTGGATCGAGTTCATGGCGTTCACCTCATCTCGTCCGCTGATGGAGTCCCCTGGTGGCGGAGAAACCATCACTTAGACCGAAAGTAAATATCCGTGCCCGCGATGAAACGACCGTGGAGTGGCGATGTAGGCTGGGTGGAGGTTCGGTGGAGCACGCGCCAGGCGAGACAGAACGTGAAGATGGGGTCATCGCTGCGGTGTTGAGATCGAGATTTCGATATCGCTAGCCGTCGGGCCCTCCGTCGTCGCCGTAGCCGGCCACAACGATATGGATGACCTGCGGCTGCTGGGCCGGCGGTGGCGGCTGCGGTGTCGGCACGGGATTGACGTAGATGAGCTGGGGGGTCATAGGGGCCTTCACCTGGGCAATGGCCTGCTCGGCCTGCTGCCCGGCCACGTAGCCCTGAATGACGAAGGCTCCGGCCACTGTGGCCACGGTGGCGAAACTGGCGATAGTCACACCTATGCGATGGATCGAGTTCATCGCGATCTCCTGGCTGTCCAAGCCCGGCGGCTCGTTTTGGAGCCCGGTGGCGATTCGGGCCGCCCGGTCGAGAATGAATCTCGGCTCTGGACATGGAACGCCGGTGGAGTGGCGATGGAGGCCGGATGGACGTTCCGTGCATCGCCGGCCGGGCGCGACGAGACTTGAAGATCGTGGCTCGAATTGCGCTTGCGTCACGCAGATAGAGATACGCCATGCGATCGAATCGCACGCCGAGAGCGTCGGCTTCGAGCACACGTTCAAGCGCTTCTCGAAGCGCTTCTCGAAGCGGCTCTGGGGCGGCGACGCGACCGCCGCTACCGCGGCGCGGTGAACTCCGCCACGAACCTCGGGACGGGCGGTCTGCCCGGTTCCAGCACCTCATCGAGCTGGACCAGCTCCAGGCCAGGGGCGGCGAACTCATCGAGTTCGGCCCGCGTTAGCGGCCAGGGCATCCGGCCCTCCGGGTCCTCCGGCCGGCGGCTCCGAGCCACCGCGAGCAGGATCTCGCCCGGGGCAACGAAGCTGCCGATCGATCGGGCGCAGGCGGCTCGAGCTTCGCCGGGCAGGACCTGGACGGTGTAGGCCTCGAAGACGAAGTCGAAGGCGCGCCGCCAGCCGGGGGGCGGGCGCAACGCGTTGGCGATCTCGTAGCGCACGGTCGAGTCGGGGAAGCGGGCCCGACAGCGCGCGATCGCCGAGGGCGAGACGTCGAAGGCGGTCACGTCCAGGCTGGCTGTGGCCAGCAGCTCCGAGTCGTCGCCGTAGCCGCAGCCGACGACGAGAGCGCGACCCTCCAACGGAGCCGGCCGGCGTCGCAGCCACTCGACAAGGTACGGGTTCGGTTCGAGATCGACCCATGAGATGTGGAAGCCGTCGCGCTCCGACTCGGCGTATAGCTGCTCGAACCAGCCGGTCACGTCGCCGCGAGCAATCGCTCGGCGGGCGAGCTCCCGGGCTTGGGCTCGAGGGTCCGACACGCCTGGCCTCCGAATCAGAAGCGCCAGGTCAGGCGACCTGGCGCTCCGGGACTTCGAACGATGGGCGCAAGCCTAGGGCTTCTTGACTGCCGACATGTCGGCCTTCGCCGGCTTGGCCGGGGCCTTCTCCTTGGCCGGGGCCTTCGGAGCGGCGGCCTTCACGGTCTTCTCGATCTTGGCCGGAGCCTTCTCCTTGGCCGGAGCCTTCTCCTTGGCCGGACCCTTCGGAGCGGCGGCCGGCTTGGTCGGGGCCTTCGGAGCGACCACCTTGGGAGCTACCACCTTGGGAGCGGCCTTGACCTTGGGCGCGGCTGCGACGGGGGCCGCGGCCGGAGCGTCGGCAGCTTCTGCGCGGGCGGTCTTGGACAGGGCGGCGCGGGCCTTGCCTGCGGCCGTCTGCGGGCCCTTGGCCTTGGTGGCCTTGCCCGAGGCGATTCGCGTGCGAGCGGCCTTGACGGCGGCCGCGGTGCCTGTCGTCTTGGCGGAGCGACCGGTGGTCTGGACCGAGTCGCCGGCCGCGAGGGCGTTGAGCCGCAGGGCCAGGCGTGACTTGCGTCGGGCGGCGTTGTTCGGGTGAATCACCCCGACCTTGGCAGCCTTGTCGAGGGCGCTCATCGCCTGCGCCAACGCCTCGGCGGTATCGCCTTGGGCGGCGCCGGTCGCGACCTTCACGGCGTTGACCGCGTACGTCTTCGCCGCGCTTCGGCGCGGTTGATTGATGGCCCGCCGGCGCTCTGCCTGGCGGACCCGCTTGATCGCTGACGGCGTGCGGGCGCCGGTCCAGCCTCGGGGCGTCTTGGCCAAAGTTGGAAGACCTCTATGCTGCAGACGAAAGCGGCAGGCAGCCCCATCGGGCGCCGCCTGGCGCGACGGTTGATGGTACCAGAGTCCGCGCATTACGCGCGCGAGCACCGAGCGCGCCCGCACCGTGCCCGAAGCGCGCCTTCAACGCGCCTGCACGGAGCGGGGAGGGCCTCGCCGGGCTCCCGGGGTCAGCGGCGACGCCTCGTCCGGCGAGCTGGCGAGCCCGACAGCGTGCCGAAGATCCCGCGCAGCAGCGTGTTGGCCGCGGGGCTGGCCATGACCTTCGCGCCGATCTTGACCGCCTGCCCCAGGTCGAAACCGCCGCCGCCGGAGTACGACCCTGCCGGACGACGGGTACGCGCCCGAGCCTCGGCCCGGCCCTCCGCCCTGGCGGCGTCGGCCTGGGCCTTCTCGTAGGCGCGCTGCGAGGCTGCCGCCTGCCTGGCGTACTCCTTGTCGATCTGGGCCTGGGTCTTCGCGGCCGCGGCCGCCGCCTGGGCCTGGGCCTGGGCGGCCTCGGCCTGCGTCTGCGCCTGCTGCATCCGAACCGTCAGCATCTCCTTGGCCGATTGCGGATCCACGTCCGCGGCGTACTCGGGAACGAGCTTCGAGGCGGCCACGATCTCCCCGAAGGCGGTTGGATCGAGCTGCGCCATGAGCGACCGCGGCGGCCGCATGACGCAGTGCACCGTCGGTGTGGGCACGCCGTTGGGTCCCAGGACCGTGACCAGGCCCTCGCCGATGCCGAGCGAGGTCAGCTCGGCGGCGACGTCGTACAGCTTGGTGATGGGGAAGGTCCGCGCCGTCGCGTCGATCATCTTCTGGTCGTTCGGGGTGAACGCGCGCAGGGCGTGCTGGACGCGGTTGCCGAGCTGGGCCAGCACCTTGGGCGGCACGTCCTCGGGCGACTGCGTCACGAAGTAGACGCCCACGCCTTTGCTGCGGACCAGCCGGACGACCATCTCGATCTGGTCGAGGAAGCTCTGGTTCGCCTCCTCGAAGAGCAGGTGCGCCTCATCGAAGAAGAAGACGAACTTGGGCTTGTCCAGGTCGCCGACCTCGGGCAGATCGTGGTAGATCTCGGCCAGGAGCCACATCATGAAGGTGCTGAAGAGCTTGGGCCGATCCTGCATGTCGGCCACCTCGAGGATGCTGACCAGGCCGCGGCCGGCGCGCGTCTCGAGCAGGTCCTCGACGTCGAACTCGGGCTGGCCGAAGAACGACTGGGCGCCTTGCTGCTCGAGCTCGACGATCTTGCGCAGGATGACGCCCACAGTTGCGTTCGAGAGGCCGCCGTAGTCGGCCATGGCCTTCTTGCCTTCGTCGCCGTTGAGGAAGTTCAGCGTGGCACGCAGGTCCGACAGATCGACCAGGGGAAGCTGCTGATCGTCCGCGTACTTGAAGACGAGCGACAGGACGCTCTCCTGGGTCTCGTTGAGCTGCAGCACCTTGGAGAGCAGGATCGGGCCGAACGAGCCGACGGTGGCGCGCAGGCGAACGCCCCGGCCGTTCTTCTCGAGCGTCAGGAATTCGACCGGATACGCCTGCGGCTTCCAGTCCTTCATGCCGGTCTGGTCGAGACGTGCCTTGATCTTGTCGTTGGCCTGACCTGGCGCTCCCAGGCCGGAGATATCGCCTTTGATGTCGACCAGGAAGACCGGCACGCCCGCGTCGGATAGCTGCTCGGTCAGCAGCTGGAGGGTCTTCGTCTTGCCCGTGCCCGTCGCCCCGGCGACGAGACCGTGGCGATTGGCCATCTGGAGCGGCAGGCGCACGCGTGCGGCAGGGTGCGGCTTGCCGCCAATGGCCGCGGCGCCGAGCTCGAGCACCGGCACGTTGAAGCCGTACCCGTCTTGGACGACCTTCTCCAGGTCGGGTGCACCCATGGTCTTCCTCCTGGCAGCCAGCGCCTCGCGGCGGTCGTTGCGGAGAGTAACAAGCGCCGCGACAGGGGGGAAGCAGCCCACCCCCAGGAGGGGGTTTTGTCCACCCCGCGCGGCTCCAATGCATAATGAACGTCTCGACTGCTGTCTGCCTTATCGCCAAGTGGAGGGCCCCGCATGAAGATCTCCGACGTCGAAGGCATTGGACCCGCATACGCCGCCAAGCTTGAGAAGGCCGGCGTGAAGACGACCGACGAGCTGCTCGCTCGCGGCGCCAAACCCAAGGGTCGCGATGAGCTCGAGAAAGCGACCGGCATCTCTCACGGCAAGATCCTCGAATGGGTCAACCACGTCGACCTTTACCGCATCGACGGCGTTGGCTCCGAGTACTCGGATCTACTGGAAGAGGCGGGCGTCGACTCTCCGGCCGAGCTGGCCCATCGGGTGCCGGCGAATCTCGCCGCCAAGATTGCCGAGATCAACGCGAAGCAGAAGCTCGTTCGCCGCGTTCCCACCGAGAAGGTCGTGGCCGGCTGGATCGAGCAGGCCAAGAAGCTGCCCAAGATCGTTGAGCACTGAGCCGGCGGCTGGACGGCCGTGACGCCACGCTCTTCGCCAACCTATAGCGGCCGCCCAGCGAGGCGACTCGGCGGGCGCCGTCCGAGTGCTACACTCCCGCCGCCCAGCCGCGGGCCGTCCCCGTTGAACGTCCGCGCGGCGCGTCCCCTGGCATCTCCACCGGCCCCGCCCGGAGGACCCAGTGATCCCGCAGGAGCGACTGCGCAACTTCTCGATCATCGCCCACATCGACCACGGCAAGACGACGCTGTCCGATCGCCTGCTCGAGCTGACGCACACCATCGACGCGCGCCAGATGACGAGCCAGGTCCTCGACTCGATGGACCTCGAGAAGGAACACGGGATCACGATCAAGGCCCGGGCGGTCCGCCTGGAGTACACGGCCTCCGACGGACTGGTCTACGGCCTGAACCTGATCGACACCCCCGGCCACGTCGACTTCAGCTACGAGGTCAGCCGCTCGCTCCAGGCCTGTGAGGGCGCCATCCTCGTGGTCGATGCGACCCAGGGGATCGAGGCCCAGACGCTGGCCAACGTCCACCTCGCGCTGCGCCAGAACCTGACTATCATCCCGGTGCTTAACAAGATCGACCTGCCCTCTGCCCAGATCGACGTCGTCGTCGACGACCTCGAGAATGTCCTGGCGATGCCGCGCGAGGAGGTCCTGCTCGCGTCGGCGAAGGACGGGACCGGCGTGGCGGAGATCCTGGAGGCGATCGTCCAACGCGTGCCGCCGCCCAAGGGCGACCCGGACGCCCCGCTCCAAGGCCTCATCTTCGACTCCCACTACGACGCCTACAAGGGTGTGATCGTCTACGTCCGGCTGGCCCAGGGGACGCTCCACCAGCACGACATCATCCGGCTCATGGGCTCGGGCGCGGAAGCCGAGCTGGTCGAGCTTGGTTTCTTCCGGCCGCAGCTCGTGCCCGTCTCCGAGATGCACGCCGGCGACGTCGGCTACGTGGCGACGGGACTCAAGAGCGTGCGCGACGCCCAGGTCGGCGACACCGTCACGACCGTCGTGCGTCCGGCCGCGCATCCGCTGCCCGGCTATCAGCCGGCCAAGAGCCTCGTCTTCGCCGGCATCTACCCTGTGGTCGGGGCGGATTACCCGGTCCTGCGCGATGCCATGGAGAAGCTCCACCTCAACGACGCCAGCTTCAGCTTCGAGCCCGAGAGCTCCGTCGCCCTCGGCTTCGGCTTCCGCTGCGGCTTCCTGGGCCTGCTCCACATGGAGATCGTCCAGGAGCGGCTGGAGCGCGAGTTCGGCCAGGAGCTGATCGCATCGGCGCCGTCAGTCGAGTACCGCGTCGTCCTGATCAACAACCAGGGCGTGGTCGCCGTCGATAATCCGTCGAAGATGCCCAACGCCGGCGAGATCGAGGAAATCCAGGAGCCGTGGGTCAAGCTCAGTGTCGTGGCTCCGTCCAACTTCATCGGGACCCTGATGGAGCTGGCCACGAACCATCGCGGCAGCTTCCTGGGGATGGAGTACCTCGACCCACAGCGCGTCCTGCTCACGTTCGAGCTGCCGCTGGGCGAGGTCATCGTCGACTTCTACGACCAGCTCAAGAGCCGCACCCAGGGCTACGCCTCGATGGACTACGAGGAGGCGGGCTACCGGGCGGCGAACCTCGTCAAAGTCGACGTCCTCGTCGCCGGCGAGCCGGTCGATGCGCTCTCCGTCATCGTGCACCGCGACCGGGCCCAGCCGATCGGGCGGGAGCTCGTCCATCGCCTCCGCGGGCTCATCCCCCGCCAGATGTTCGAGATCGCCATCCAGGCCGCCATCGGTTCGAACGTGATCGCCCGCGAGAGCGTCGCGGCGATGCGCAAGAACGTGCTTGCGAAATGCTACGGCGGCGACATCACCCGCAAGCGTAAGCTGCTCGAGAAGCAGAAAGAGGGGAAGCAGCGGATGAAGCGGGTGGGATCCGTGGAGATACCCCAGGAGGCATTCCTGGCGGTTCTCCGAATGGACGAGGTATGACCTCGGAGTACGTTCGAATAGTCATCGCCGTCGGGCTGCTGCTGGCGCTGATCCTGCTCCGGCTCCAGTCCGAATCCTTTGGGGCGGCCGAGTACGACGAGCCGGGCAATCGCTACCACCGCGGGTTCTGGACGCGCCTGTGCTGGTACGCGCTGGGACTGGCGCTTCTGGCGGCGATCTACGGCACCCACCCTCAGCCGCACGACGTCCTCTTCCTGGTCGTCGGGAAACACGTCGACGTCTTCACCTTCGGGCTCTCCCTGGCCGTGGTCGGCGCGGCCCAGGCGGCGATCTTCGCCTGGTTCCGGTACGGCGGCTTGCGGTTGCCCGCGCCATCGGCCTACCCGGGGGCCGCGCTCAACTCGGTCCTCACCGCGGTCATCGACGAGGCGGCTTTCCGGGGCGCTCTTCAGGGCATGCTCCTTGCCGCGGGCCTGCCCGATGGCAGCGCCATTCTCACCCAGGCGATCGTGTACGTCCTGGCCACGCGCATGGGGGCGCCGGGCCGGCACCGCTACATGCTCGTGCTCTCACTCGGGATCGGGATCGGCTGCGGCTGGGCCACCGTGCGCACGGGCGGGATCGGGGCGGCCATCCTGGCTCACACCCTGACGTCTTTCGCTCTGTTCGTCTGCACCGGTCACGCCGGCCAGGTTGCGGCCCGCGGTTCGGAGCCGGACGAAGTCGAGGCGCTCCACAAGCCCGAGGGCTGGCGCGACGCACGACGATCGGACGAGGTATCGGGCCGAGGCCAGCCCGGCTGAGCCCGGCAAGCGCGGCGCGGCGATCAGCGAATCGGCAGGACGGCGACCCAGCGGCCGTACCACTCGGCGGTGCCGGACTTGCCGTCGAGTCGATCGACCAGCGGTGAGTCCTTCTGCCAGTACTGCTTGAACGCGATCCTCGGCAGGCTGTTGCGCCACGTCCCATAGCTCAGCCACTTGTCGCGCATCGCCTGGGACCGCAGCGGGTCGGTCAGGTAGACCCCCGTGAGAGTGAAGGCCATCGAACCGGTCCTCGGATCGGCGCCGGTGACGATGTAACCGGTGACGAACTGGGCGTGGCCGCCGTACCAGGCCAGGATCCCGGCCGGCTTCTGGTACACGGCGACCGAGTGGACCACGGCCTTTGCTGCGGCGTCGAACGAGGTGAAGGCGCGATCGGCGTAGAAGCCGCTGTCGATGCTGCCCCACCCGAAGTAGTTCAGGCCGTTCCGCCAGCCGTGGGCGTCGGTACCCGCCGAGGTCGGCAGCATCGTCATGTTGGCGCGGTCGTACGCCAGCACGGCCTCCTGCGTCTCGTATGAGATCGACGGTCTCCACGACAGGACCGGGCTGCTCGGTGGCACGAACCTGTCCCCCAGAGAGAACGCCCGGAGGCTGAACTCCTGCTCGCTCTTGGCGGAGATCATGTTCAACATCATCTGAGTGGACGTGGCGACACAAGCCGTGCGGTCGGGGTCCTGATACCGGACCCCCGTGGCGTCGTACATGTCGAAGCGCCAGCTCGTGGCCGCCCCGGCGGTGGGGGGCGCGCTCCACTGACCGATCACAGCGACGAAGAGAGCCAGCGCGAGGCCCCTGAATGCCAGTCGGCGCTTCGCTCCCACGACCGGAACGAGCGCGGCGAGCCGCCCCAGTAAGGATCGCCGGCCCAAGTTCGGATCCATTCGGAGTCAAAGCCCCCGAGTCTTTCAGACGAGCCTGATCGAGACGGCCAGGCGACGACTCGCCGGACCACCCCGCAAACCACGATGCGAAGTTGTGGCACGCGGCCCGACGGGCGAAAGGCCCGCCTCAAAGGGGTCGGCACCCAGGTGAGCAAAATCAAGAATGGGCGCGCCCTGTCGATCGGTCGAGGGGTCCCTTGGTGTTATTACTCTTGGCGCCGCTACTCTCTTGTTATGAGCCAGGCACCGTCCGAGAGGCCGACCCGATCGCCGCTTCCGACCGACTTGCGGCCTCAGCCGCCAGCGGGGTTGTACGTGCACCTGCCCTTCTGCGTGGCGCATTGTCCCTACTGCGACTTCGTCGTGTTCGCGGGCGCGCAGGCGCGGGGCCCGAGGGCGCGAACCGAGCGCCTGTACGCGGCGGTGGACCGCGAGCTCGAGCTGAGGGCCGACGCCCTCGATCAGGGTTTGGGCTCCGACCGGCCGGAGCTCCGGACGCTGTACTTCGGCGGCGGCACACCCTCGCTCGTCCCCGGGGAGTGGCTCGAGCGGCTGATGGCCACTGTCCGGCGTCGCTACGGGCTCGCGCCGGACGCCGAGATCACGCTCGAAGCCAATCCCGGCCCCGACGAGCGGGGCGATCTGGCGGCGTTCGCGGCCGGCGGCGTGAACCGCGTCTCCTTCGGGGCGCAGAGCCTGGACGGCGGGGAGCTGCGCCGCCTCGGCCGGCGCCACTTCCCGGAGGACGTGGCCGCGGCCGTGGCGGGGGCACGGGCGGCCGGCATCGGCTCGGTCAACCTGGACCTGCTGTACGACGTGCCGGGGCAGTCGATCGCGGCCTGGGAGGCCACTCTTCGGGCGGCCCTGGCGCTGGGCCCCGATCACCTCTCGCTATACGCGCTGACTCTCGACGACCCGGACTCGGAGGGCCTCACCGGCGAAACCGGCGACCACCTGCCGACACCGTCGGGCGCGCGACGCTGGCGCGAGCGGGCCCGTCTCGAGCAGGACGACGATCGCGCCGCGGACCAGTACCGCTTCGCCTCGGACCTGCTCGCCGCGGCCGGATGGCACGGCTACGAGATCTCCAACTGGGCGCGGGCCGGTCACGAGAGCCGCCACAACCTGACCTACTGGGAGCGCCACCCGTACGAGGCCGTCGGTCCCGGGGCGCACGCGTTCGACGGTGCCGCCCGACGCTGGAACGCGGCCGGGCTGGAGCCGTACATCGCCGCGCTGCTTCCGCCGGCGGGGGGGTCGGCGACGGTTCCGCCCGGCGATCGCGAGCTCATCTCGCCCGAAACGGCCGCCGCCGAGCGGACGATCCTGGCCCTGCGCCTGGATCGGGGAGTGCCCGTCGCCTGGTCCGAGGAGCCGGCGTTCACCGACGCCTTCGCCTGGGCTCGATCCTCGGAGCTGCTCGAGGCCGTCGAGCTCGACGGCGAAGCTCGGCTGAGGCTCAGTCTTCGCGGCCGCCTGCTGAGCAACGAGCTGTTCGCCCGACTGGTGTAGGCAGGCGTTCAAGGTAGACACGCCGCCAGGCCTCACGGAGGGGCGGCTGCTCGGCCCTTTGGAGCGGCCCGTTGACACTCTCGGGGCGAGACTGCTACCATCGGCACAGCCTGTTAGCACTCGCCTAGTGAGAGTGCTAACCACCCGCCAGAGCCTCTCCGGACATGGGATCGGCAGTGCAGCGGTTCCGGGACGCATCCTCGGGCTCGACGCATCGTCGCCGCCTCGCGAGCCGGCTCAGCCCGGCGGGAAGCATCGGAGTCTCAGCATGGCGCGACGGCCCCGCCGCACAAACGACTCGCTGGACGCGCGATCGGGCGCGATCCTGCGGGCCGTCATCGACGAATTCGTGACCTCGGCGGTGCCCGTCAGCTCGGGCTCGCTAGTCGCGCACTACCCGCTGGGTGTGAGCAGCGCCACGGTTCGCAGCATCCTGGCGGATCTCGAGACATTGGGCCTGCTGACCCACCCCCACACGAGCGCCGGCCGCGTTCCGACGGACGCCGGCTACCGCTACTACGTCCAGGTTCTGGCGGACGAATGGTCGCTGCCCACGGTCGAGCAGCGGATGATCCGACATCAGTTCGGCCAGGTGGAGTTCGCCAGCGAGCAGTGGTTCCGCCTCGCGGCCAGCACCCTGGCGGCAGCCAACACCGGCACGGCCGGACTCGCCACCACCGCCAAACCGAAGGCGGCCCGCGTTCGCCGGGTCGAGCTTCTGTCGGTCCAGGACCGACTGGCCCTGATGATCGTTGTCTTCCGCGAGGGAACGACCAGGCAGGTGCTCCACAACCTCTCGATGCCGGCCGACCAGGACCAGTTAAGCCGGGTCGCCGGCTTGCTGAACGTGCTGGCGGTGGACCGAACCGCGGACGAGATCGAGGCCGCGCTCGCCGACCTGCCGCTCGGCGACGGGGCCGGCGGCGAGTCGGAGATCCTGCTCCGCGTCGGCGAGCTGCTCGTCCGCGTCATGCGCGAGTTCGACGGCGCCGTCATCGACGACCTCTTCAGCGACGGCCTGCTCAACGTCATGGCCGCGCCGGAGTTCGACCGCAGCGAGAAGGTCCGTCAGGTCTTCGCGGCGCTCGAGAACCGCGCCTATCTGGGCTCGCTGGTGGAGGCGGTGGCCCGGGCCGGCAGCATCCAGATCTTCATCGGCCACGAGAACAGGCCGCTCGAGATGCAGGACGTCTCGCTGATCCTCGCCCCGTATGGGCGAGTCGGGCGAGCAGTCGGCGTCGTCGGCGTTCTCGGGCCCACGCGCATGTCATACCCGCAGGCGATCGCCTCGGTCGAATTCGTGTCCGGTCTCATGAACGAGCTGGTGGAGCACCTCTATGCCTGATCGACCCACGACTTCGCGAACCCACCACCGCGGCGCCGCCGGCGACTGGCCGGGGCAGCCGGCATCCGGAGCGCAGCCCGCGGAAACCAGGGCCGATGCCGGCGCCGAGCTGGAGCAGCTCCGGGCGGAGCTCGAGACGGCCCAGGCCCAGACGGCCGAACATCTGGCCAGCCTGCAGCGGACCGCCGCCGACTTCGCCAACTTCCGGCGGCGCACGGCCGAGGACCGAGAGCGTGACCTCGGCCTGGCCAGCGAGTCGCTGCTGCGCAAGCTGCTGGCCGTGGCCGATGACTTCGACCGGGCTCTCGAGACCACGCCGCCCGAGCTGCGGGCCATCAGCTGGATCGAGGGGATCGTCCTGCTCGACCGCAAGCTCCGCCAGCTGCTCGAGAGTGAAGGCGTGACCCCGATCGAGGCGCTCGGCCGGCCCTTTGACCCGCGCGAGCATGAGGCGGTCGCCAGCGTCCCCGCCCCGGGCGTGGCGGACGGCCAGGTCGTGGCCGAGGTCCAGCGCGGCTACCGAGTTCGAGACCGAGTCCTGCGACCCGCCAAGGTCGCGGTCGCCGAAGGCGGCGCGGCCGCTTCGGGCGACACCAACAGATACAGCAACTGACACACATCGATCCAACGAGGAGCAACACGCAAATGGGCAAGATCATCGGCATCGACCTGGGCACGACGAACTCCGTCGTGGC
Organism: Candidatus Limnocylindrales bacterium; assembly: GCA_050008515.1. Classification (GTDB taxonomy): domain Bacteria; phylum Chloroflexota; class Limnocylindria; order Limnocylindrales; family CSP1-4; genus Fen-1039. The sequence continues at coordinate 202,011 of JBEKMM010000003.1, read as the reverse complement.
GGTGATGGAGGGCGGAGAGCCGACCGTCATCCCGTCCGCGGAGGGCGGTCGGACGGTCCCGTCGGTCGTCGCTTTCACCAAGGGCGGCGATCGGCTGGTGGGTCAGCTGGCGAAGCGCCAGGCCGTCACCAACCCCGGCAACACCGTCTACTCCATCAAGCGCTTCATGGGCCGGCGTTTCGACGACCCCGAAGTGGCGCACTCGCTGCCCTTGGTCCCCTACAAGGTCGAGCGCGATCCGCACAGCGACGGGATCAAGGTCGTTCTTGCCGACGGCAAGACCTACACCCCGCCCGAGATCAGCGCCATGATCCTGCAGAAGCTCAAGGCGGACGCGGAGGCATACCTCGGCGAGAAGGTCACCGAGGCGGTCATCACCGTCCCGGCCTACTTCGACGACACCCAGCGCCAGGCCACCAAGGACGCCGGCCGCATCGCCGGCCTGGACGTCAAGCGGATCATCAACGAACCCACCGCCTCGGCCCTGGCCTACGGCCTGGACAAGAAGCACGACGAGAAGATCGCCGTCTACGACCTGGGCGGCGGCACCTTCGACATCTCCATCCTGGAGCTGGGCGAGGGCGTCTTCGAAGTCAAGGCGACCAACGGCGACACGCACCTCGGCGGCGACGACTTCGATCAGCGCGTCATCGAGTGGCTGCTGGCCGAGTTCAAGCGCGACGAGGGGATCGACCTGCGGAACGACCCCCAGGCTCTCCAGCGACTCAAGGAAGCCGCCGAGAAGGCCAAGATCGAGCTCTCCACGACGAGCACGACCGAGATCAACCTGCCGTACATGACCGCCCACGAGGGCAATCCCAAGCACCTGGTCATGACGCTGACGCGCGCCAAGCTCGAAGACCTGGTCGCGGATCTGATCGACAAGACGCGCGGCCCCGTATCTCAGGCGCTGCGTGACGCGGGTCTCAAGCCGTCCGAGGTCGACGAGATCGTCCTCGTCGGCGGCCAGACCCGCATGCCGGCCGTCGTCGAGGCGGTCAAGCAGATGTTCGGCGGCAAGGAGCCGCACCGCGGCGTGAACCCGGACGAGGTCGTGGCCGTCGGGGCCGCGATCCAGGCCGGCGTGCTCGCGGGCGAGGTCAAGGACGTCCTGCTCCTGGACGTGACTCCGCTCTCTCTCGGCATCGAGACGATGGGCGGCGTCATGACTCGCCTGATCGATCGCAACACGACGATCCCGACGAGCAAGAGCCAGATCTTCTCGACCGCGTCGGACAACCAGACCCAGGTCGAGGTCCACGTCCTCCAGGGCGAGCGCGACTTCGCCTCGGACAACAAGACCCTCGGCAAGTTCATCCTCGACGGGATTCCAACGGCTCCGCGCGGCATCCCCCAGATCGAGGTCACCTTCGACATCGACGCCAACGGCATCCTCGACGTCAAGGCCAAGGATCGGGCGACCAGCCGCGAGCAGCAGGTCCGCATCACCGCCAGCTCGATGCTGTCCAAGAGCGACGTGGATCGGATGGTCACCGAGGCCGCGGCCCACGCCGACGAGGACCGCAAGCGCAAGGACGAGGTCGAGGCTCGCAACCAGGCCGACGCCCTGGCCTACCAGGCCGAGCGCACCCTACGCGACCTGGGCGACAAGGTTTCGGCCGACGATAAGGCGGAGACCGAGCGCCGCATCGAGGCGGTTCGGGCCGCCCTCAAGGGCAGCGACCTGGCCGCGGTGAAATCCTCGTCGGATGCGCTCGTCGAGGAGCTGCAGAAGGTGAGCACGGCCGCCTACCAGGCCGCCGGAACGCCCCCTGCGGGCGGCGGCGACGACGGTCAGTCGGGCGGAGCTTCCTCCGACACTTCGTCTTCCCAGGGGAACGAGGAAGTCGTCGAGGGCGAGTTCAAGGAAGCCTGATAGGGCTCCCGCTCGTTCGATCGCTCATACGGGTCATAGCGCGTCGGTCCTGAGTCGGGGGCCGACGCGCTGAAGTTTCCGGGGCGGACACCCCACGGCCGCGATCTGCCGACGCGGGCCAGGGTCCTGCGCGTCCGCTGCCGGTCCACGAGCTCGATGGAAACGGGCACGAGCAGGCCGATCGCGCCGGACGTCGTCAGGATGAGGAGCCCCGCCACTGCGGCGATCGCCAGCTGGAAGGGGCCCGTGCCCGAGCTGGGCCACACCAGCAGGTCGGTGCGCCCGGAGACCGCGGCGATCGCGCCGATGACGAAGGCGAGGATCGGGAAGGTGTAGACGACGATCGCAAGGACGTTGGCGGTCCGGAAGCAGACCGACCAGGCGGTCCCGATCGGCGAGCCCGTCGAGCCGGAGACGCCGAGCCTGGCGAAGAGGTCGGGCAGGTGGCGAGCCGGGCGGGTCAGCCAGCCGAACGGCTCGTCAATGCGGCGTTGGGCAACCTCGACCGCGACGAGCGCGGCGATCAGGCCCGGCAGCGGGTAGCCGAGCCATAGGAGCGCGGCGGGCACGAGCAGGCCGACCGCAATCCTGGCCTGAGCCCAGAGCAGGGCCAACCAGCACGTGCCGGCGCGGTACGGCGTGAGGAGCGGCATCTCCGCTCCCAGGCCCGGGGCGTTGTGGGTGGAGAGGCCGAGGAAGATCGAGAAGAAGAGCAGGGCCAGCGCTCCGATGACCGCGAAGGAGATGGCCATCGCCTCGAGCGCCCCGGGGTTGCCGGAGTTGACCTGCGTCCAGGCGAACGTGATCGAGCCGCTCTCCAGGGCCACGCGTGCGACCGGGATCACTGTCGTGACGATCAGCGCGCCGTCGAGGAGAAGGAGCGTCAGGAGCCCGGCGGCCAGATACCCAACGAGCCAGACCGGCACGAACGGGCGGGCAGCCAGCGACCAGGCGATGCGGCGCCGAATCCAGCCGGTGAGAGATGGGAGTCGGAACTGCCGCTCCGGCTTGGCCCGGGCAGCGGCAGCCGAGAAATCGCGGACCGGGGCGGGGGCGAGGGCGACCGGTCGCGACAGATAGGCGGGCGCATCGCCGCCCGATGAGCCGCCCATCGCGCCGCCCACCGCCGCAGGACCGGCCGCGCCGATCGGGCCGCCGAACCCCGCGGGACCGCCGCTCCCGATCGCGCCGGGAGGGAACGGCACGGGGCCAGGCGTCGCGGCGTTGCGAACTACGGCCGCGGCCTCCTTCGGCTTGCTGCCGAACTTCTGGCGGCAGTGGTAGCACCGGCCAGTGCCGGCGCGATTGAGCGACCGGCAATGCTGGCAGACCCAGAATTCGTCCAAAACGCGCCCTCTCCTGGCCCGGAAGTCGGTTATTCGAACGCCCACCCGGCGCGGCCTCGATGATAGCCTCGGGAACGGGTTCCCGAAACACGCCCGAATCGTCATAGGACCCTCCGAACGACGATTCCGTCGGATGGCTCGTGGCGGGCCGTCTCCCGCGCCTTCTCACGGCTGGATCGGTCGCACCCGCAGATCGGCGGTACCATCGCGCCGTGCCCGACACCCGCCCGCCCCAGGACTGTGTGATCCATGCCCGCGGCCTGACGAAGCGCTTCGGCGCCTTCATGGCTGTCGACGGCGTGGACTTCGACGTGGCGCCCGGCGAAGCCTTCGGCTTCCTCGGCCCCAACGGCGCGGGCAAGACCTCGACGATGCGGATGATCGGGACCGTCTCGCCGGTCACCGCCGGCACGCTCACCGTCTTCGGGCTGGACCCGGCCCACAACGGGGCGCGAATCCGGTCCCGTCTGGGCGTGGTTCCGCAGGCGGACACACTCGACAACGAGCTGAGCGTCCTGGAGAACCTGCTCATCTATGGGCGCTACTTCGGCCTGCCGTGGAACGAGTCCAGGCGTCGCGCCAAGGAGCTGCTCGACTTCGTGCAGCTGACCGAGCGATCCGGCGACCAGGTCGAGCCGCTGTCGGGCGGGATGAAGCGGCGTCTCGTGATCGCTCGGGCGCTCATCAACGAGCCGGAGATGCTCCTGCTCGACGAGCCGACGACCGGCCTGGACCCGCAGGCCCGGCACCTGTTGTGGGACCGGCTGTACCGACTCAAGCAGCGCGGCGTGACGCTGTGCCTAACCACTCACTACATGGACGAGGCCGAGCAGCTGTGCGACCGGCTCGTGGTCATGGACAAGGCGAAGATCGTGGCCGAGGGCTCGCCCCGCCAGCTGATCGAGCAATACGTCACGCGCGAGGTCCTCGAGCTGCGCTTCAACCGCGACGAGGGCGAGGACGGCGTGGCCGGCGCGGCCGACGACAGCTCCCACATCGACCACCAGCTCGACGGCCTGGCCGAGCGGATCGAACAGCTGCCCGACCGCCTGCTCGTCTACACGGCCGACGGCGACGCGACCGCCGCCGCCGCCTTCGAGCGCGGGCTCCGACCGGCCAGCGTCCTCGTCCGCCGGAGCACGCTGGAGGATGTCTTCCTTCGGCTCACCGGCCGCAGCCTGATCGAATGATGGCTGCCTCGGGCGCTCCAGTCGCCGCCCGCCGCGGGCTCCTGTCCGGGCTCACCTCGCACCCCTCGCTGCGCGAGTTCGAGCACGACCTGCTCGTCTTCCGGCGGGGCTGGCACAGCTACATGCTGTCCGGCCTGAGCCAGCCGTTCCTCTACCTGCTGTCGATGGGGATCGGGTTGGGGCTGTACGTGAACCGCAACGGCGGGGCTCCCGGTGGCGTCCCGTACCTCAACTACATCGCCCCGGCGCTGCTCGTGACCCAAGCCATGATGGCCGCCAGCTTCGAGTCGGCCTGGCCGATCATGGGCAAGATAGCCTGGGAGAAGACGTATCTGGCGGCCCTCAACACTCCGCTCGGAGCCACGAGCCTGCTCGCCGGCGACATGATGTGGATCGCCTTTCGCGCCGTGCTGCTCTCCGTCCTGTTCTTCGTCGCCATCCTGGTATTCGGGGCCGTCAGCTCGCCGCTCGCCGTGCTGGCCATCCCGGTCGCCGTCCTGACCGCGATGGCCTTCGCCGCCCCGATCATCGCCTTCACCGCCACGCAGAAGACCGACCAGCCCTTCAACATGCTGTTCCGGTTCGGCATCACGCCGCTCTTCCTGTTCAGCGGCACTTTCTTCCCGATCGAGAAGCTGCCGCTCTTCCTCCAGCCGCTGGCCTGGATCACGCCCCTCTACCACGGCGTCAGCCTGGCCCGCGGCTTCTCGCTCGGCCAGGTCGATCCACTGGCAGACCTGGTCCACGTGGCCGTGCTCTGTGGCTTCGCGGCCGCCGGCCTCACGGCTGCCCGGATCACGTTCCGGCGCCGGCTGGAGGTCTGATGCTCGCGCTGCGCCTCTCCGCCCCGCTCGCCCTGGTCCGACCGACACGCATGGTCGAGCGAAACCTGCTCGTCTATCGCCGGACCTTCATGGTCATCTTCTCCGGCTTCTTCGAACCGCTCTTCTACCTGTTCTCGATGGGCTTCGGCGTGGGCGCGCTGGTGGGCGCGGTCCAGCTGGACAACGGCAACAGCGTTCCCTATGCGGTTTTCGTCGCCCCGGCACTCCTGGCATCGTCGGCGATGAACGGGGCCATCTACGAAACCACGAACAACTTCTTCTTCAAGCTCAAGTACGCCAAGCTGTACGACGCGATCATTGCCACCCCGATGTCGCTGAGCGACGTCGCCCGGGGCGAGATCCTGTGGGCCCTGTTGCGCGGCAGCCTGTACGTCGTCGGCTTTCTGGCCGTGATCGCAGTGCTTGGGCTCGGCGGGCTCGGGCTGATCAGCTCGCCGCTCGGGATCCTCGCCTTCCCGGCTGCCATGGTCGTAGGCTTCGGCTTCGCGGGGGCGGGGATGGCCGCCGCCACCTTCATCCGCAAGTGGCAGGACTTCGACATCCTGCAGCTGGCGATCATGCCGATGTTCCTGTTCTCGGGCACGTTCTACCCGATCTCCGCCTATCCGCTGGCGCTGCAGGTCTTCGTCCAATGGACGCCGCTCTACCGAGGCGTCCACCTGATCCGAGCCCTCACCACGGGCACGCCGGACGTCTGGATCGCCGTCGACGTCGCCTACCTCCTGGCGATGGGGATGATCGGCCTGGCGATAGTGGCTAAGCGGCTCCATCGGCTGCTTCTGGCATAGGCGGCCGAAAGGCGGCAGCGACCGGGGCGTCGGTCGTCGCCGCCCGAACCGCTCGTCTCGTATCCTTTCGGGCAGATGGCAACCGAACGCAGTTACTACGAGATCCTCGGCGTGGAACGCACCGCCGACGATGCCGCGATCAAGCGCGCCTTCCGCAAGCTCGCGCAGCAGTGGCACCCGGACGTCAGCAGCGAGCCGGCTGCCGTGGAGCGCTTCAAGGAGATCAACGAGGCCTACCAGGTCCTGTCCGATCCGAAGCGGCGCCAGATCTACGACATGGTGGGGCGGGCCGGGCTGGGCGACATGGGCGGAGGCTCGCCGTTCGCCGAGGGCTTCCCCGGGTTCGGCGACCTGTTCGACGCTTTCTTCGCCGGCATGGGCGGCTCGGCGGGCGGCGCCAGGCGCGGTCGGCGGCCGTCGGGCTCGGACCTTCGCTACGACCTGCGGATCCCGTTCGACGAGGCGGTGCGCGGGATCGAGCGCGAGATCGAGTTCGACGCTCTCGACCAGTGCGGCACCTGCGGCGGGAGCGGGGCGGCGCTGGGCAGCACTCCGGCGACCTGCTCGGCCTGCGGCGGCCGGGGCGAGATCAGGGCCGTGCGCCAGACGATGCTCGGCCAGATGGTCAACGTCACACAGTGCACGCGGTGCAACGGCGAGGGGCGCGTGGTGGGCACTCCCTGCCAGGCGTGCCGCGGCGACGGGCGAGTGCAGAAGCGAAAAAAGCTGCGCGTCACGATCCCGGCCGGCATCGACGAGGGGCATCAGATTCGCCTCTCCGGCGAGGGCGAGGCTGGACCGCGGGGCGGGCCCCCGGGCAACCTGTACGTGGCGGTCCACGTGACGCCGCACGCCGTCCTTCGGCGCGACGGAACCGAGATCTTCCACGACCTCCAGCTCTCCATCGCCCAGGCTGCGCTGGGCACGCGGGCACGGATACCCACGATCGAGGGCGACGAAGATCTGGAGATTCGGCCGGGGACGCAGCCCGGAACGGAGATCCGGCTGCGCGGGCGCGGGGTGCCGCATCTGCGCCGGTCGGGGACGCGCGGCGATCTGCACGTCATCGTCCACGTCAACGTGCCGACGAAGCTCTCCAAGCGACAGCGCCAGCTGCTCGAGGAGCTGGCCGCCGAGTCGGGCGAGGGCGTGCTGTCGGGCGGGATCATCGATCGGATGAAAGATGCCCTCGGCTGAGGGCGAAGCCGACGGGGCGGAGGGCGCCGGCGGCGACGAGGCGGGCGAGCCGCTCGACTACTCGGCGCTCGGTCTAGGCCTCTGGGTCGAGCTTTCGGTCGCCGCCGACATCGAGGCCGTCGAGGCCGTCAGCGAGATCCTGACCCGGTTCGCGCCGGGCGGGACAAGCGTCGAGCCGGGCTTCGGGCTGACGAACGAAGGGCTCGGCGCCGTCGTCGATCCGAGCAAGCCGGCGATCGTGCGGGCGTACCTGCCGGGGCTCGATCCGGCGGGCGTGCGGCGGGCGATCGCGGAGGCCATGACTGCGCTCAGCCACCTCCAGGCCTTCGGGCTGCGACCGATCGGCGAGCTGACGACGCGCCTGGTCCGCGAGGCCGACTGGGCCGAGGCGTGGAAGAGCCACTTCCCGGTGCTGCGGGTCGGGCGGCGGCTGGTCATCCGGCCGACGTGGCGCCGCCACCGGCGACTACCCGGAGACGTGGTCCTGTCCCTCGATCCGGGCATGGCCTTCGGGACGGGGCTTCATCCCACCACACGGCTGTGTCTCGCTGCGCTCGAGACCCTCGCCGACGAGGGTCGCCTCATGGGCGGCACTGGCGCCGGCGCCGGCGCGGGGAGTAGCGCGGGGAGTGTCCGCGTTCTGGACGTCGGCTGCGGCTCCGGGATCCTCGCCATAGCCGCCGGCAAGCTCGGGGCGCGCGACCTGCTCGGCGTGGACACCGACCCGATCGCCGTGGAGTCGACCCTTGCCAACGCGCGCCTCAACGGGCTGACCCGCCGTATCCGTGTCCGTCAGGGCAGCGTCCCGACCGGCGAGCCTCCATTCGACCTGGTCCTCGCCAACCTCATCGCCTCGCTCCTGGTCCAGCTGGCGCCGGACCTCCGCCACGAGCTCGCCCCGGGCGGTCGCATCCTCGCCTCGGGCATCTTCCGCGACCGCGAAGCCGACGTGGCGGCCGCCCTCCGCGCCGCGGGTCTGAAGATGGGGCGCCGCTGGGCGGAGGAGGACTGGGTTGCGCTCGAGGCGATCGCCGGCTAGGGCTGGTACAGAGCCGCCGCGGTGCTCGGGACCTTGCCGTTGGAACTTTGCTCGGTGCCGCCGAGCACGAGCACGCGACCGTCCGCCAGCAGCGCGGCGACCTGGCCGAACGAGATTCCCGCCACGGGGGTCAGCGAGCCAGCCTGGCTGACGCGCGCTGTCGCCGGGTCGTAGAGCTCGGCCACGATCCCCCCTCCGTACAGGGTCCAGCCGAGGACCAGCGCTCGGCCATCGGGCAGCGTGGTCGCGTTCAGCGGCTGCAACCCCGGGGCCATGGAAGCAGGCGGGCCGAAGGCACCGGCCGCCGGGTCGTACAGGTCGGCGGACGTGGCCGGCCCAACTTCGCCCCCCGCCACGAGAACCCGGCCGTCGCCGAGCGGGGTCGCGACTGCGTCCTGACGCGGCGCGGCCATCGAGCCGGTGGCGGTGAACTTGCCGGTCGTGGGGTCGTAAAGCTCCGCGGACGCGAGCGGCCCGAACGGACCGACCTTGCCGTTCGCGGTCCCTCCGGCCACCAGCACCCGGCCATCCGCCAGCAGCGTGGCGGCGTGGTTCTGGCGAGCGGTGGTCATGGACCCCGTTGGTGTGAACTTGCCGGTCGACGGGTCGTAGATCTCGGCGGAGTCGAGCCCGATCGAGTTGGTGCCGCCGGCGACGAGAACGCGGCCGTCCCTCAACAGCGTGGCCGTTTGATCCGCCCGACCGACGGCCATCGATCCCGTGGCGGTGAACTTCCCGGTCGCCGGGTCGTACAGCTCCGCCGACTTGAGATTGTCGTAACCGTCGGAGAGGTCCGCGCCGCCGACGACGAGGACCCGCCCGTCCTGGAGCAGCGTGGCGGTGTGGCCCCAGCGGGCGTCGGTCATCGATCCGGTCGCGCTGAACTTGCCGGTCGCCGGGTCATACAGCTCGGCGGATGCGGTCTTGCCCTGCACCAGGCCGCGGGCGACCTTGCCGCCGGCGACAAGTACCCTGCCATCCTTGAGCAGCGTCGCGGTTGGGCCGTCACGACCGACGGTCATCGACCCGGTCGCGCTGAAATGAGTGGCTGTCGGGGACGGAGTGGGCGGGCTCGACGGCGTGGGTGTCAGCACTGGCGTCGCGGTCGGCGCAGAACTGGGCGAAGCACTCGGCGAGGCCGACGGGCTGGCGGTGGCCGTTGGCGTGGCGGTCGGCGAGGCCGACGGACCAACGACCCCGGACGGCGAGGGCGTCGGCGCCGGCCCGAGGTTGCGGACCACGAGCGCCACGATGACCGCGGCCGCGCCGACCGCCACGAGCCCGAACGCGGGCCGCCACGGCGCGCGCGCCGGACGGGCCGTCGGCGCCGAGTCGAGCGCGCGCGCGACTCGAGCCTCGAGGCGGGCGGGCGCGTCGCCCTGGATCGATTGGTAGTACGAGCGCAGTCGCTCGCCGATGGGGTCGCTCATCGCCCGATCTCCTCGGCTCGGCGTTCGGCTTCGAACGCGGCCCGCAGGTGCTCCTGCGCGTTGTGCAGCCGCGACTTGATCGTTCCTTCGCGAATCCCGGTCTGGAGCGCGATCTGCGGGACCGTCAGGTCGCGTCCGTAGCGCATCGCCACCACGACCTGCTCCTCCGGTGTGAGGCGGGCCAGGGCTCGACCCACCTCGTCTCGGAGCTCGTGCGTTTCGTCGGCGCCGGCGACCAGGCCCGCTTCGCCCACGACCCGCCGGCGCGACCGCCGCGTCAGCTCGGCCCGACACGTGTTGACCACGATCCGGGCGAACCAGGCTTCCGCCCTATCCGGGTCGCGCAGGCCGCGGCGCATCGCCCACGCCCGAAGGGCCGCTTCCTGGACCGCATCCTCGGCCGCGGCGGTGTCGCGAAGGATGCATGTGGCCAGCCGGTACGCCCCGTCGAGGCGCGAAAGCAGAAGCGCCCTGACCGCTTCTTCCCCCGTCATCGTCGCCTGTATTCCCACGCTGGTCATTGTCCCCTCGATCGAGTCGGCGAGGAAGCATCCGCGCCTTCGTAACTACTGATCCAGGACCGCCGCGAATCGTTCATTCCCCGCGGCGCGGGCGGCGGCACGGTGACCGGGCGTACGATCTCGCGGTGAACGAGCGTCCCGTCGCCCTTCGCCCCGTCCGCCGCGCGGCCATCGCGAATCTCGGCTGCAAGGTCAACCAGTCGGAGATGGACGCCGTCGAGCGGCTGCTCCGAGAGCGCGGCGTGGAATTGGTGGACGCCCACGCGGCCGCCGATCTGGTCGTGGTCAACACCTGCACGGTGACCTCGATCGCGGACCGCAAATCGCGCCAGGCCGTGCGCAGAGCACGGCGGGCGAACCCGGACGCGCAGGTTCTCGTGACCGGATGCTCGGTCGCGATCGATCCGGAGGCGCTGTCCGCGGCCGACCCATCGGCCCGCCTGTTCGATAACGAAGCGAAGGGCCGGCTGCGCGACGAGATTGCGAGTCTGCTCGGGCTCGGGGACGGGCAGCCGATGCCGACCCTGTCCGGGGTCGAACCGGCGGCCGAGCCGGCGATTGGGCGGGCGACCGATCGGACGGTCGAGCCGAGCCTGGGCCGGGCGTTCGAGCTGGAGGCCGACGAGGGTTCGGTCGAAGACGCCTTCGCCGATCGGACCGACATCGATCGAACGCGCGCCTTCGTCAAGATCCAGGACGGCTGCTCGTTCCATTGCACCTACTGCATCATTCCGCGCGCTCGTGGCCCGGAACGCTCGATCCCGGCCGATGAAGTCATCGCCGAGGTGCGGCGCGCCGCGAGGGCCGGGCATCGCGAGACGGTCCTGACGGGCATCAACGCCGGCACCTATGACGGCGGCGGCGCGGGCGGCGGCGACGGCTCCTCGCTCGCGGGTTTGGTGCGGCGCATCCTGGCCGAGACGACGGTCGAGCGGATCCGGCTCAGCAGCATCGAGCCGCAGCACGTCACCGACGAACTGCTCGACGTCTGGGTCGGCTCCGGCGGGCGCTGCCTGCCCCACTTCCACGTTCCGCTGCAGTCGGGCGACGACACGATCCTGCGGCGGATGGGGCGCCGCTACGACGCCGCGTTCTACTCGGAGCTGGTGGGGCGCCTGCGGGGGGCGATCCGCGGCGTGGCCGTCCACGCGGACGTGATCGTCGGTTTCCCCGGCGAGGACGAGGAGGCCTGGGCCCGGACCGCCGCGTTCTTGCGGAAGCTCGATCTGGCGGGGGTCCACGTCTTCCGGTACTCGGCGCGGCCCGGGACGCCGGCGGCGCGCATGGTCGGGCAGGTGGACGCGCGGACTAAGAAGCGGCGTTCGGCCGAGGCGCTGGCACTCGCGGCGGAGGCTCGGGCGCGCTTCACCGCGCGGCAGCTCGGCCGCGAGCTGCGAGTGCTGTTCGAGCAGCCGCTTCCCGACGGCCGCTGGCTCGGCCACGCGGAGAGCCACGTCCCGGTCGCGGCGGCCCCGGCGGACGGTGGATCGCTGGAGAACGCGATCGGCCTGGTTCGCGCCGAATCGATCGATTCGGTCGTCCCCGATCGACTGGTCGGCGCCCTCCTGTCGGTCTCGCGGGCTCAGGAACCCCTGGCGGAGTCGGCGCTCAAGTAGCAAGATCGACATCGCCACCGCCTCGCCCCGTCGGGGGAGCATCAGGAGCGTGCCATGCCGTCCGATTGCCTGTTCTGCCGCATCGTCGCCGGTGAGCTGCCTGCGGCCCAGGTCTACTCCGACGACTCGGTGGTCGCCATTCGCGACATCGCGCCCCAGGCCCCGACCCACATCCTGCTTCTATCGCGCAAGCACATCGCCTCGGTCAGCGAGGTCGGGGAGAAGGACCGCGATCTGGTCGGCAAGGTCTTCGCGGTCGGCGCGGAGCTGGCGAAGCGCGAGGGGATCGCCACCGACGGCTACCGGCTGGTCGTGAACATCGGCCGAAACGGCGGCCAGACGGTCGACCACATGCACGTCCACCTCCTCGGTGGCCGGCCCATGGCCTGGCCTCCCGGTTGATCGGTCGCTAGCGCCGCCTGCCCCGCGCGCCCGCCGGAGAGTGGCCATCCTCGCGCACGGGGAGCGGCTCGTCGATGACAGCCCATGCGCGGACGCGGTCGCGCTGCACCTTGAACGTGTGAGTTCGAGGGAAATCGGCGTCGGGCCAGAGGCGCCAGGCCGCGACGCGCTGATGGACCGCCAGGGTGTGGTTCGCCGCTCTTACGGCCGCGTCGATCTCCGCCCGCACCCGAACCGGATCGTCGATCTCGGGTGCGCGGGTGGCGTCGGCCGGTTCGCCCGGCTGAGGTAGCAACGCCGCTCCGGGCGCCAGCACCACCGCCTCGATTCGGCCGGGCAGCGGTTCGACCACCACCGCGTCCCGGATGCCCGCGGTTCGGAGGGCGTTCTCGACGTCTTCGGGATATACGTTCAGGCCGTTGGGCAGGACGATGATGTCCTTCTTGCGCCCCATCAGGATCAGGTGCCCCGATTCGTCGTGGCGGCCGATGTCGCCGGTCCGGTACCAGCCGTCGGACGTGAAGGAGCTCGCGCTCGTCGCCGCATCGCGCCAGTAGCCCGAGAAGAGCGTCGGCCCCGCCACCAGTATCTCGCCGTCGTCGGCGAGCTTCACCTGCACCGGAGGGATCGTCCGTCCCACCGTCCCGAGGCCGTGGTCGCGCTGGTTCGTGGCCGAGGCCACGCCGCATTCGGTGGCGCCGTAGCCCTGCATGACCACGACCCCGAGATCCTCCCAGGCCTGCTGCAGAGAGGGAGGCAGGAACGCGGCCGCCGAGACGATGAGATTGAGCGAGCCGCCGAACTGGCGATGGACCTGGGCGAAGAGCCGGCGCCGGGCCGGGTAGGGGAGACGGCGGGCGACCAGGCGCAGCCGATTGAAGGCGCCGAGCTTGCCCTGCCGGGCGACCTCGGCCTCGATGGCCGACCAGAACAAATCCATGATCTGCGGGACCAGCACGAGCGAGGTGGTGCGGTGGTCGCGGATGGACTCGAAGATGACCCGGGGGCTGCGGCTGCGGACGTACAGCACGTGGGCGCCGACGCTCATGGCGTAGAAGATCAGTGCGACCTGCTCGAACAGGTGCGAAATCGGCAGCAGCGAGACGGCGCGGTGCTCCTGCTCCGGGATGAGGTTGTGAGCCGCCTCGAGCGTGCCGATCAGGTTGCCGTGAGTCAGCATCACGCCCTTCGGCTCGCCGGTGGTGCCCGAGGTGAAGATGACCTCGGCCAGGTCTTCGCGGCCGGGGCGCCGCCAGCCGTTGACCTGCGCCTCCCAGTCGGCCGGGAAGGTGGAGTCGGGCTCGGCGGTCAGCCGTTCGGCGATCGACGCGGGGAAGTGCTCCAGGCGAGCGTCGGCAGGATCCGGGGTGTCGCGGCCAGTCCCGAGGACGAGGTGGCGGGCGTCGGCGCGGGTCACGATCCGCTCGATCGCGCCGCTGGACATGCGCAGGTCGAGCGGCACGGTCGTGATACCGGCCCGCATCGCCCCGAAGTAGAGGGCGGGCACGGCCGGGCTCGATGGGGTCCAGACCAGCAGCCGATCGCCGGTCTGCAGCCCCAGCGCCCGGAGCCGCCAGGCGATGATCCGGCTGCGGCGGTTCAGCTCGCGGTAGGTCCAGTGCTCGGTCGACCCGTCGTCGCCGCGCATCCCGAAGGCGAACCGATCGCCGTACCGGGCTTCGCCCTGGTCGATGAGGTCGAGAAGACTGTCGAGGCGATCCATGCGGCCATGGTACTCACAGTGGAGTCGCCGGCTCGCCCGAAGATCTGCCCGTTCTCACGGTAGCGCGGGCCGGCGTCCTGGGCTCGGGCGCGCCGCCCGCTACGGCACGTCGGGCATCGGGAACTGCACCGTCGGCGACGTGCCCGCGGCGTTGAAGGCGCAGATATAGGCCTCGGGGTCCGATTCCACGCTGTCGATCTGATGCGTCGTGGCTGACGCTGGGATCGTCTCCCAGCTCGGCCCGCAGATTGCCGGAGGCGGACTCACCGCATTCCCATCCGCGTCCACGTAGACCCCGACGACCCAGAAGTAGTACCCGCCGATCGGCCCCGGCGGTGGTGTCCACTTGAAGTTCGCAGCCGCTGAGGTTTGGTCCTCGGAGTCGACCATCCACTCGGACAGCTCGGTGGGCGCCGCCGGTGGCTGCAGCTTCGTCGGCTCCGAAGTGGGCGTCGGCGAGGCGGGCCTCGGGCTCGGGGTTGCGCCGGCGCCGGGCGACGTGGTGGAGGCCGAGCAGCCGGCGATGGCGACGGCGGCCAGAAGGCCCGCCAGTCCGACGCCGACCGCTGCCGAGAACGAGCCTCCGCGAGGGCCGCTCCGATCGAGCTCCGGCGAGCAGGACACGTCTTCCCCCTTCTGATCTACGGAGGTTCCGGGCGGGCCATTCAGGGCACGGGGCCGATCTCCGGCCGCGAGCCCCTCCACCGGGATCGCCGACGCTGGCATCGTAGGTTCGGCCGTCCCGGCCAGTCAAGCGCCCTGGCCGATCGGCCGGTTGACCGCCGTTTGGCGTCGGGCTACACTCCGGCAGCCCTGTTCGCGGGCGGTCTGTGCGCGCTCCCCGGGGCGCGATCCCAGGCCGTGATCGCGACCGAGCCCAAAGGAGGTGATTTCCGGATTGGCAGAAGTCCGTGTGGGTGAGAACGAGAGCTTCGAGAGTGCCCTGCGCCGGTTCAACAAGAAGATCCAGCAGAGCGGCATCCTTGCTGAGGCCCGTCGCCGCGAGCACTACGAGAAGCCGAGCGTGAAGCGCAAGCGCAAGGAAGCGAAGCGCAAGAAGGTCGCCCGCCAGCAGCAGATCTAGGCTCGCCGACACGCCGTCGAAGGGTCGCGCGATAGAGCTGCAGAAGCGCCACCCGCCCCGAGGTGCCGCACCGGTGTCCCTCCGAGATCGACTAGATACCGACCTGAAGGCCGCTATGCGGTCGAATGACGCCATGCGCCGCGATGCGCTGCGGATGGTGCTCGCCGCCGTTCAGCGAGCCGAGAAGGAAGGCAAGCACAGGCTTGCCGACGACGAGATGCTCGGCGTCCTCACCCGTGAGATGAAGATCCGCCGCGAGTCGGTGGACGCATTCCGGGGTGGCGGCCGGGTGGATCTCGCAGCCAGGGAGGAGGCCGCCAGCGCGGTCATCTCCGAGTTCATGCCCCAACCGCTGTCCGAAGCCGAGCTTCGGGCGATGGTCGAGGCCGCCATTGCCGAGTCCGGCGCGGCTTCGCCGCGCGACATGGGCAAGGTCATGGGCCTTCTCTCGCCCAGGACCCGCGGCCAGGCCGACGGCAGGGCCGTAAGCCAGCTCGTGACGCAACTGTTGGCCGCGCGAGCCGCCGACGGATCGTGACCGTGACGCCGTGCTGAGGGAGCCGCACGAATTGCCGCGCTCATTCGGGCGACGCGATGCCGTTCGGCTCCTGATCGCGGCGCTTCTTCTCGTAGTCGGTCTGGCAGCCGGCGTTGCACTCGACCTCGCTCCCTCGAGCCCGGGGCTGGCGGCGGGCGCCATCGCCCAGGTCGCGGTTCGAGCGCCGCACGATGCCGTCGTCGAGAACCCCGTCGAGACCAAGGCCGCCCAGGACGCGGCGGCCGCCAAGGTCGAGCCGCAGTACGACTACACGCCGCAGCGCGCCGCCACCATCGCCCACAACCAGGTCGCCGCGTTGGAGCTCGATCTCGTCCCCGTTGACGAAGCGTTCGCCGCAGACACGACGGCGGAGGCCCGCAAGACGGAGCTCCAGGCGGCGCTGCCCGGGCTTGCTTCCGACACCAGGGCGACACTGGTCGCGATCGATCCCTCGCGCTGGATCGCCGTGGAGCAGGCCGCCCAACAGCTCCTCCTCTCGGTCGAGCAGCAGCAGGAGATCCGGGACGCCGCGAACGCCCCGAACCTGGTCTTTCAGCAGATGCCGGTCGGTCTCAGCGAGTCGGAGCAGCAGCTGGTTGCGGCCCTGGTGACCCCGCTGGTCGTGGCCAATTCCACGTACAGCGAGACGCTGACCCAGCAAGCCAGGGATGCGGCCGTCGCCCGGGTCGCTCCCGTGACGAACACCCTCAAGGTCGGCCAGGTGATCGTGGACCAGGGCCACCTCATCAGCGCGGCGGACATGGTCACGATCCGCTACTTCGGCTTGGACTCCTCCCGCACCGATTGGGGCAAGCCGGCCGCCTGGGTCGCGCTCGGCGCTCTGGTAGCGGCATTGCTGCTGGCCTGGCTGTGGCGCTTCCGGCCGGAGTACTGGCATCGCGGCCGGACGCTCGTCCTGGTCGGCTTCATCTTCCTGCTGATGGCCCTGACCGAGAAGCTCCCGGCCGGTCGGGCGTGGCTGCCATATCTCATACCCACCGCGGCCGCTGGCATGCTTCTCGCCGTCCTGCTCGACGCCGGCATCGGTACGGTCATGCTGGCTCTGCTGGCAGTCCTGGCCGGAATGGTCAACGGATCGTCTCTGGAGCTGGCGACGTATGTCTTCCTCGGTGGTCTGGCGGGCATCCTCGCCATCCGAAAAGGCGAGCGCTTGCACTACTTCGTCCAGGCCGCGTTCGCCGTGGCGCTCGCCGACGTGGCGGTCATCGGCGTCTTTACGCTGCTTGGCCAGCACGACATGACGGGCATGTTGCAGCTGTCGATCGCGGCTGCGGGCGGGGCGCTCGTCGCCGTCGTGGTCACGCTCGGAAGCTTCGCCATCCTGGGCAATCTCTTCGGCATCCTCACCGGCTCGCAGTTGCTCGAGCTGGCCAATCCATCCCAGCCGCTGCTGCGTCGGCTTCTGGTCGAGACGCCGGGCACGTACCACCATTCGCTCATGGTCGGCAACCTGGCCGAGAGAGCGGCCGAGGCGATCGGCGCGGACCCCCTTCTGGCTCGCGTAGCCGCCTACTACCACGATGTCGGGAAGCTGGCCAATCCGCTCGTCTTCATCGAGAACCAGCAGAGCGGCGACAACGTTCACAACCAGCTCGAGCCCGAAGACAGCGCTGAGATCCTGCGGCAGCATGTCACCGACGGGGTGAATCTGGCCTACAAGGCCCGGCTGCCCAAGCCGCTGATCGCCTTCATTCCGCAACACCACGGGACCTCGGTGATCGGCTTCTTCTACGCCAAGGCACGGGAGGCGGCCGCGGCGCCGGTTGGCGGGCTGGAGACCAAGGCTGGTCGGGCGGCGGCCGATACCGTCGATTCGCGCCTGTTCCGCCACTCCGGGCCAAAGCCCCAGTCGCGGGAGGCGGCTGTGCTCATGCTCGCCGACGGGGTGGAAGCCTCGGTTCGCTCGCTTTCGAGCCGCGACGAGGGCACAATCAGGGCGATGGTCAGCCAGATCATCGGGGAGCGCCTGGCCGACGGGCAACTCAACGAGTGCGACCTGACGATCCGAGACCTCGATAGCGTCCGCGAGGCCTTCGTAGGGCAGCTGCTCGGCATGTATCACCAGCGGATCGCCTATCCTCAGAACAAGATCGTCGAGATCGAGTCGCGTCGCGGACGCGGCCTGGGCTAGAAGAGGAGGGACCCTGGCCAATGGGGGAGTGGGCCGTCGGCGCGCAGGCGTTCGGGGCGGGGCGATGAGCGAGTACCGGGCCTACGACCCGGGGTCTGCGGAGGCGCGGGCCTCCGCCTACGGCGATTCCCAGGAGGCGGCCGATTCGGGCGGCAGCACGACCGCGTCGGTCTACCTGCCGCCCTTCAGAATCGACGTCACAACACGGAGTGGCGTCGGCCAGCCGGTCTCCCGGCACCGGCTGGCCGCGGCGGTCCGGCTGGCCCTCGAGGCCGCGGGCGCTCCCGGCCCGGCTTCGATCGGTATCGTCCTCTCGGGTGACCGTGAGCTGGCCGAGCTCAACGCGGTCCACATGGGCCATGAGGGCCCGACGGACGTTCTCTCCTTCCCGTTCTTCCCACCCGAGGCCTACCCCACGCACGAACGCGGCGTCCCTCTCGACCGCGACCCGTGGGTGGCGGCCGCGCTCAAGCAGGCCTTCGCCCTGCCGCCCGGATTGCGGGCGCACCTGGGCGACGTGATCGTCTCGGTGGAGCGGGCGGTCGCCCAGGCGGCCGACGGTCGCGGCGGGCAGACCGGCGACGTCCGCTGGACGCCGGCCGAGGAGCTGCTGCTGCTCGCGATTCACGGCACGCTGCACGTCTGCGGCTGGGACCATGCCGAGCCCGTGGAGGAGGCGGCGATGCGGGCGCTCGAGGGGAAGGTTCTCGAGACGCTGCCGCACGAGGCGACGGTGGCTCCGGATCGCTAACGAAAGCGCGATCGCCGGCTCGATCAGCCGGTAACGCCTCGAATCTCGTGTGCGGCCGCCCCTGATACCATCCGCGCAGGCCCTCCGGAACGGGATCAGGGCTTGTTTCGCGTGTCGCGATGCGCGCGGCGGCACCTTTGGAGCAGCGGTGAAGATCGTCGTCGGCCTTGGCAATCCAGGCGCCCAGTACGAGAAGACACGTCACAACATCGGCTGGATGGTCCTGGACCGGCTCGCCGACCGAGCAGGCTGGTCCGGCAAGGGTCGAACGCGGGACGCCGCCGCGATCGTCCAGGGCCGGTACCGCGGGCTCGACTTGCTGCTCGTGAAACCGCTCACCTACATGAACGAGTCCGGCCTCGCGGTTCGCAAGGCCCTGGCCCGCGAGCGGGCCCCGCTGGTCGAGATGCTGGTCGTGGCCGACGACTTCGCCCTTCCCTTCGGCAAGCTGCGCTTCCGCGAGGGCGGCAGCGCGGGCGGCCACAACGGCCTGCGCTCGATCATCGAGGAGCTGGGCAACGAGCAGTTCAGCCGACTGAGGGTTGGCATCGGTGAGCCCGGCAGAGACGCGATCGACCACGTCCTGAGCCAGTTCGGGCGAGGCGAGAAAGCCCGACTCTCCGAGCTGCTCGACGCCGCTGCCGACGCCGTCGAGGCCTGGGCCCGCGAAGGCACGAACAAGGCGGCGAACCACTTCAACGCCTTCGAGCTGCGGCCTGACGACGACCAACGAGCGGCGCCTCCGGGCGAGGTTGACGGGCCGCCCGGGCCCGACGGCATCAGGCGCACCCGAACGGGCTGGCGCAAGCCGAAGCCGCCCGAGGGCGGCGAGTGAGCGTCCGCGGAGGCCGTCCTCTCCGCCGCCAGATCGAGGCCGCTCTGAGCGGCGAGGCCGATCCCCTTGGCGAGGACGGGCTGGGTCTGCCGGACCGAGCGCGACCGGGTGTGGAGGATATGGACGAGTTCCCGGTCGGCGACGAGGCAGCTGAGCCGATCAGGCGCGGCAAGCGAGGCAAGGAGCGCCACGTGGACGCCGCGGTCCGCGCCGCGTACCAGGCCGCCCAGGCCGCGAAAGCGCAGGCGAGTCGCGAGGCCGCCGCGGCGGTGCCGGGATCGGGGGCGGCCCCGAACGCCCGACGGTTGCCGGACCTGCACGTCCTGCCGCCACTTCTGCACGCGAGCGGGGCCTTCGGCGCCTTGCGGCAGAGGCTCGGGGCCGAGAGCGCGCCACTCCCCGGGGGGGGGCGGCACGCATCGCTCGCGGCGGTGCCGCACGGCGCCAAGACATTCCTGGCCGCGGCCCTCGCCCTCGACGGCGGCCCCGGCGGAACCGGCGAGCGGCTCTGCTGGGTGGCCCGCGACGCGGAGATCGGCGATCGGGTGGCCGAGGAGCTGGAGTCGTGGCTCGGCGACCCGGATGCGGTCGCCGTCTTGGAGCCGCGCTCGTCCCTTGCCTACGAACGCAGCGAGCTGGTCCGCGACGAAACCGCGGCTCGCGTGGCGGCGCTGGCCCGCTGGCGCTCCGGCCGGGCCCGCGTCCTTGTCGCGAGCGTTCAGGCGCTGCTCCAGCACACCCTGGATCCCGAGGAAGTGCCCGCCGACCCGCGCCGCCTTCGCGTGGGTGCCCGTCTCCACCAGGAGGAGCTGCTCCACGAGCTGCTCGCGCTCGGATACGACCCCGTACTCGAGGTGGCCGGCAGGGGCGAGTTCGCCCGCCGGGGCGGCCTGGTCGACGTCTTTCCGTCGGCCGCCCCGCTGCCGATCCGGATCGAGCTCTTCGGCGACGAGATCGACTCGATGCGGGCTTTCGACCCGGCCGACCAGCGCAGCATCCGCCCCGTCGATGAGGTGGCGCTGCTTCCCGCCAGCGAGTTCCTGGTGCCCGCCGACGGCGTCGCGGAGATCCGCGAGCGGCTCGCCGAGCTGCCTGGGCGCCTGGCAGGCCGGCTCCCGGACCGCCTCGCCGCGGATCTGGCCAGGTTCGAGGAGGGCGTCCGCGCCGGAACGGGGGAGCTGGGCGCGCATTCGGGCCACGTCCACGACATCGCCGCATCAGCCCGCGCGCTCGAGACGGGCGACGCCGCCGAGGTCTGGGCCGCCGTGCTGTGCCCCTCGACTGGCCTGGATCACCTGCCCGCCGGAACGCTCCTCGTCCTCGACGAGCCGGCCGACATCGCCGACGCCGCCGACTTCCTGTGGCGCCAGGCCAAGGAACGCCGCGCCGAGCTGGTCGCCGCCCACGATCTCCCCGAGCAATGGCCGGAGGCCTACCTGGGCCCACGCGAGTGGAAGAGCCGCCTCCTGCGGGGGCGAACGCTGGAGCTCACGTGGGAATCCGAGGCTGCTCCACCGACGGGCGGGGGGACGCCGATGGGGGACCTCTTCGGCTGGCGCGAGCCGGCGCTGCCGCCGGCCCGGACGGCGCGCCTGGCCCATACGATCGCGGCCTGGACGAGCGAAGGCGATCGAGTCGTCCTGGCGTCGGATCAGGCTCCTCGTCTGGCAGAGCTGTTGACCGAGCAGGACATGCCGACCGCGGCAGTCGATCGAATCGCCGAAGCGCCGGGTCCCGGCACCAGGACGCTCGTCGGTCGAAGCCTCAACGGTGGCTTCGCTGACGGCCCGGACGGGCTCGTGCTGGTCACCGACCGCGAGCTGTTCGGCACCGTTCGGGTCCGCCGGCCGAAGGCCCTGCGGCGCGTCGTGCCACGCGACATCCTCGAGCGGCTGACCTCGGGCGACCTCGTCGTCCACGTCGACCACGGCATCGCCCGCTACGAGCGGATGCTTCGCCGTGGCGCCGCCAGCGAGGAGCGCGACTACCTTGAGCTGAGCTTCCACGGCACCGACAAGATCTTCCTGCCCGTCGAGCAGATCAACCGCATCAGCCGCTACTCCGGCGGCGAGAACCCCGAGCTCAGCAAGCTGGGCGGCAGCGAGTGGCTGCGGACCAAGCAGCGGGTCAGGCGCGCGGTCACCGACCTCGCCAAAGAGCTGCTCGAGATCTACGCCGCAAGAGCTGCCGCGCCGGGCTTCGCCTACCCGCCCGACACCCCGTGGCAGCAGGAGCTCGAGGCTTCGTTCCCTTACGAGGAGACGCTCGACCAGCTTCGCGCCACGGCCGAGGTCAAGCTCGACATGGAGGCCGGCCGGCCGATGGATCGGCTGGTCGTGGGCGACGTCGGCTACGGCAAGACGGAGGTGGCGCTGCGCGGTGCTTTCAAGGCGCTCCAGGGCGGCAAGCAGGTGGCGGTCCTCGTCCCGACGACGGTCCTCGCAGCCCAGCATTTCGCGACCTTCAGCCAGCGCTTTGCGGCCTTCCCGATCACCGTGCGCCTGCTGTCCCGCTACGTCCCGCCGAGGGAGCAGGACGCGACGGTCGAAGGGCTGGCCGCCGGCTCGGTCGACCTCGTCATCGGGACCCATCGCCTGCTCAGCAAGGACGTTCGCTTCCACGACCTGGGGCTGGTGGTCGTAGACGAGGAGCAGCGCTTCGGCGTGGCCGCCAAAGAGCGGCT
This sequence comes from Candidatus Limnocylindrales bacterium, assembly GCA_050008515.1. Lineage (GTDB taxonomy): Bacteria > Chloroflexota > Limnocylindria > Limnocylindrales > CSP1-4 > Fen-1039. Next base: position 179,995 of record JBEKMM010000003.1, on the reverse strand, counting down.
CAAGAAGCTGCGCCGCGAGGTGGACGTCCTGACCCTCTCCGCCACTCCGATCCCGCGCACGCTCAACCTGGCCCTGGCCGGCGTCCGCGACCTGAGCCTGATCGAGACGCCGCCGGAGGATCGACTGCCGATCCAGACGCGCGTCGCCGAGGCTTCGGCTGGGCTCGTGCGCGACGCGATCCTGCGCGAGCTCGACCGTGGCGGGCAGGTCTTCTTCGTCCACAACCGCGTGGAGACGATCGAGGCCCAGGCCGAGCAGCTTCGCCAGCTGCTGCCCGGAGTCCGGATCGCCGTGGGCCACGGCCAGATGCCGGAGGGTCGGCTCGAGAAGGTGATGCTCGGCTTCGCGGGCGGCGCGACCGAGGTCCTGGTCTGCACCACGATCATCGAGTCGGGCCTGGACATCCCGAACGCCAACACGATCGTCATCGACCGCGCCGACACCCTGGGCCTGGCGCAGCTGTACCAGCTGCGAGGTCGGGTCGGGCGCTCCTCGCGACGCGCCTACGCGTACCTGCTGTATCGGCGCCGCGAGCGCCTCTCGGACGTGGCCCGCAAGAGGCTGCAGGCGATCTTCAATGCCTCGGAACTCGGCGCCGGCTTCCAGATTGCCCTGTCGGACCTGGAGATCCGCGGCGCCGGCAACATCCTGGGCGCCGAGCAGCACGGCCACGTGGCCGCCGTCGGCTTCGATCTCTACACACGTCTGCTGGCCGAGGCGGTCGAGGAGCAGAGGGCCGAGTTCGAGGGTCGAGCGCCCGAGATCGAGCGGCCCGGCGCCGTTGTCGACCTGCCGGTGGACGCCCACCTGCCCGATTCGTACGTGCCCGACACCGCCCAGAAGCTCGAGCTGTATCGGCGTCTCGGCCGCGTCCGGACCGCCGGCGAGCTGGCCGCGTTCCGCCAGGAGCTGGCCGATCGGTTCGGTCCGCCGCCCCAGCCGGTGCTGAAGCTGCTCGAGGTCGTGGAGCTGCGCATGGCCGCCGAATTGGCTGGGGTGACGTCCATCTCCCGCGAGGAGGGCGAGTTGGTCGTTCGGCTCGGCACGCTGACCCGCGCTTCAGCCATCCGCGCCCTCACGCCCATGGGCCGCGACGCCGTCCGCTTCGGCACGAACCAGGCCCGCATCCGTCTGCCACGCGATCCGGCCCGGGCCTGGAGCGTGGCCCAGTCCGTGGTGACGAGGCTCCTCCCGGCCGCCGAGGAGCAGCGCGAGCAACGCGAACGCGCCGCCGCCGCCCAGGGGCCGCGCTAGCCGCAACCCGCCGCAAGGACTGCCGTGGCGCCCGCGCGTGGCGCCTGGCCGGAGGATCCGGGGTAACCTATGGCGGCCCGAATCGGAAGAGATGGTTCGGGTCGGGCTCCGTTCGGGCCCGTCACGGGCAGCCGGTCAGTTCCGTCGCATCCCGCGTCACGGCAGACCACCGGGAAGGACTACGGATGCAGCAAACGAGCAAGAGAAGGGCCGGGCCCCGCGAGAACGAAAACTTCCGCCCCGATATCGAGGGCCTCCGAGGGGTCGCCGTCCTGCTCGTCGTCTTCTTCCATGCCGGGCTGCTGTCGAACGCTTCTCTCCAGATCCAGGGCGGTTTCATCGGCGTCGATCTCTTCTTCGTCGTCTCCGGCTTCCTGATCACGGGTCTCCTGATCCGCGAGCGCGAGAAGACCGGCAAGGTCAGCTTCTCCAAGTTCTACGCTCGGCGAGTGCGCCGCATCCTGCCGGCGGCCGCGGTCGTGCTGCTGATCACGATCCCGCTCTCGTATGCGCTCGTCACCTTGATCCAGCGCCCGGACACCATGGAAGACGGGGCGGCAGCCGCCCTGTCGTTCGCCAACGTTCGGTTCGCCATCACGACGGACTACTTCAACCCGATCACCTACTCGCCGTTCCTGCACTTCTGGTCGCTCGGCGTGGAGGAGCAGTTCTACTTCGTGTGGCCGGCCCTGCTGATGGTCGCGGCGTGGCGCAGTCCGCGCCTGGGGGCGGGCATTGCCCTGGCGGCAGTGCTCGTGCTCTCCTTCGTGGCGTGCCTCTACATGACGGACGCGAATCCGAGCTGGGCCTTCTACATGCTGCCCACGCGAGCCTGGCAGCTCGCCGCCGGCGGCCTGCTCGCGATCGGTGCGGGCTCGATGGCCCGGGTGCCCGGAGCGTTCCGCCACATCATCTCGCGGGTGCTCGTGATCCTTGGCTGGCTCGCGCTCGCGGCCTTGCTGATCGACGCCTTCGCGATCGACTCAAACACCGTCCCGTACCCCGGCACGGCCGCTCTCGTACCGACGATGGCGGCGGTGCTGCTCATCGCCTCCGGGACGGAGCCTCACGGGCCCGGCGTCCTTCTGGGGCTGACGCCGATCCGCTTCATCGGCAAGATCAGCTACTCGCTCTACCTGTGGCACTGGCCGATGCTGATCCTGGGTGGGCTCTATCTCCAGGGTCCCTTGCAGCCCTTCACCTCCCCGGACAATGTGCAGCAGGTGCTCACCCCGGCGCAGGCCATAGTTCTTGCCCTCTTTTCCATTCCGGTGGCGACGGTGAGCTGGGGTCTGGTCGAGGAGCCCTTCCGGCGCGGCTACATACCACTGCCGCGCCCGAGTCGGACGGTGATGGCCGGCGTGGCCGTGATGGTGATCGTCGCTCTCGTCGGCACCAGCTTCAGCATGAGCGCTCAGACCGCACTGGCCGACCTCGGCGGAAGCACTGCGCAGGTCGAACCGACGGACTCGCCGCAGCCGGACGACACGCCCGCCAACGACGCGACCGCCACCGCCACGCCGGAGCCCACCTTCGCGACGGTCGAGCCGGGTGAGACGCCCACGCCTGTCCCGGTCATGACCCCTGCTCTGACGCCGCCTCCGGCCGGCTCGCCGCCCACGACGTACGCGGTCACCAACGCGCTCCGCCCCACGCTTGGCAACGCACCGAAGGACTACGAGAGGCCCTGGAAGGACAACTGCCTGGGTTGGGTGGCGACGACGGTTCCGCCCGCATGGGGCAAATGCGTCTACGGCGACCCCAAGGGAACGTACCAGGTCGCCCTGATCGGCGATTCGCATGCTTCCGCGCTCTTCCCGGGGATCAACGCGGTGGCCAAGGCCCACGGGTGGAAGCTGGTGGTATATCTGAAGATCGACTGCTCGTTCGTCGACATCCCGGTCATCGAGTTCGATCTCAAGCGCCCATACACCGAATGCGCGACCTGGAACAACAACGTGATCGCCCGGCTCAAGGCCCACCCGCCGGATCTGGCGATCGTCCATATGAGCCGCTGGATCTACAACGTGAACTCCTCGGATGCCGGCCTCACCGCTCAGGGCAACGCAATGGGCCGCGAGATGAACAAGATCCCCAACAGTAGCAAGCTGGTCATGGTCCAGGACATTCCGGACCCATGGAACATGAGCATCCCGGAGTGCCTCTCGGCCCACCTCTCCGACTACCGCAAGTGCTCCTTCTCGCGTACGACCGCCTTCGGGTCCTCGATGGGCAAGCGCGAGGCCGTTGCGGTCAAGGTGTCGGGTGCAAGCCTCATCACCCTCACAGATGCGATCTGCCCTGGAACGGGACTGTGCCCGGCGGTGATCAACGGCATGATCGTGTTCAGGGACCAGCACCATCTCACGGCCACCTTTGCCACGTCCCTGGGGCCCTACCTGGACCAGAAGCTGGTCGCGATCCTCGTGGCCTCGCCGAGCCCGTCGCCGTCGCCCTCCCCGTCTCCCACGCCCATGCCTGCCGGCTACAACTAGCCCGAATCCACCGATCGTCGCTTGCCTCTCGCGGCGGTCCATGCGCCGGACCGGTGGATCCGAGCCGTCGGCCGGGCCTGCCTCCGCCGACTCCTCGAAAGGGAGTGGTATGGAATGCGGCGATTCGTTCGGCTGGTCAGTCGGGTGCCCATGCCGCTGCGGTAGACTTCGCCTGCCGAACCCAGCCGAAGCTCGACCGGAGGACAGCCTCGACATGACAGCCGAGGAGCTGCGCGCCAAGATCCGCGAGATCCCGGACTTCCCCAAGCCGGGCATCCTCTTCTACGACATCACCACACTGCTCAAGGATCCGGACGCCTACCATCAGGCCATCGACCTGATGATTGAGCCGTATCGCGATCTGGGCGTCGACCTGGTCGTGGGCATGGAGTCCCGCGGGTTCATCTTCAGCGGCCCGATCGCCTACCAGCTGCATGCCGGCCTCGTGCCGGTGCGCAAGCTCGGCAAGCTGCCATCGGAGACGGTTTCGGTCGAGTACGCGCTCGAGTACGGCTCCAACACGCTCGAGATTCACAAGGATTCCATCGGCCGGGGGCAGCGCGTCCTGATCGTCGACGACCTGCTTGCCACCGGCGGCACAGTTCGCGGCACGATCGAGCTAGTGGAGCGGCTGCAGGGCCAGATCGTCGGCCTCGACTTCCTTGTCGAACTGCTCCTCCTCAAGGGCCGCGAGCGCCTGAGGGAATACAAGACGACGAGCGTCATCCAGTACTGATCCGCGGGCGAGGTCCAGTGAGCTTCTCCGGCGCCGACGCAGAAACCGACGTGGGTCGCCCCGGACAGGCCGCGACCTTCACGGCCCGACGCACCCAGGCGCGGCGGTGACCACTCGAGCCGTGGCCCGGCGCGAGCGCAAGTCCATCTCAGTCCACGAGACCGCGGATCGGGCGATGCTGCGGGCCTTCCTGGAGACGGACCGCCTCTTCGCCGCATATGCGCTGTGCGACCTCGACGACCGCGAGTTCCTCCGCACTCGCTGGGGAGTGGCCACGTCCGGCGGTCGTCCTGTGGCGGTCGTGCTCCAGTACGCCGGCTACTCGCCCCAGCCGGTCTTCGTCATGGGCGAGAACGCGGGCATCGAGGGCATCCTCGCCTCCGTGATCAAGCCGCGGACCGCATACGTGGCCGCTCGCCTGGAGAATCTGCCGGCGGTCGCGGCCCAGTACCGCGTCGACTCCGGGCCCGAGATGGTCCGGATGTGGACCGACCGAGCTCATTTCCGGCCCTTCCCGGCCGAAGTTCAGCGTCTCCTGCCGGTCGAGATCGGCGAGCTGAACCGCCTCTATCAGCTGGGCTTCGCCTCGTGGCTCCCGGCCAGCGCGATTGCCGACGGGCTGTACTACGGCATCCGCGTCGGCGGTAGGCTCGTTTCCGCCGCGGGCACGCATGTCATCAGCGCCTCAGCGCGCCTGGCCGTCGTGGGCAACGTCATGACTCATACCGACCATCGTGGCCGCGGCTACGCGACCGCGGTCACCGGCGCGGTGACCGCGGAGCTGCTGCGCTTCTGCGACCAGGTCGTCCTCAACGTCCGAGCCGACAACCCGCCCGCCCTGGCCGCCTACCGGCGCCTCGGCTACCAGGCTCACGTAAACTTCGAGGAACGGCTTATTCACCGCAGCGAGTCGGTCTGGAGCGGCTGGACGGGTCCGATCCGTCGCCTTTTCGCGGCCCGCAAGGAGTTCTGACCAGATGACTGCCACGACCCCATCGACGCGAGCCGCGTCCTCCCTGCCGGCGCACGATCTGGCCGACCTCGGTCTCGCCGCCGAGGGGGTCCGCCGCATCGAATGGGCCGAGCGCGAGATGCCGGTCCTGCGGTTGATCAAGGAGCGTTTCGAACGGGAGAAGCCGCTGGCTGGGCTGCGTCTGGCAGCCTGCCTGCACGTGACCACCGAGACGGCGAACCTGGTTCGGACGTTGAAGGCGGGCGGCGCCGAAGTCGCGCTGTGCGCCTCGAACCCGCTCTCGACCCAGGACGACGTGGCGGCCGCGCTCGTGGCCAGCTACGGCATCTCGGTCTTCGCCCGCCACGGCGCCGACCGCGCCCTCTACTACAGGCACCTCAACCAGGCCGCCGACACTCATCCGCACATGACCATGGACGATGGCTGCGACCTCGTCACGCTGATCCACCAGGAGCGGCGCGGCCAGCTGGCCGACATCGTGGCCGGGACCGAGGAGACGACGACCGGCGTGATCCGCCTCAAGGCCATGGCCGCCGACGGGGCCCTTGGCTATCCGGTCGTGGCGGTCAACGAGGCGCTGACCAAGCACCTCTTCGACAACCGGTACGGCACCGGCCAGTCCACGCTGGACGGCGTTCTGCGGGCGACGAACTACTTGATCGCGGGACGGCGCGTCGTGGTTGCCGGATACGGCTGGTGCGGCCGCGGAATCGCCTCGCGCTTCCGGGGCATGGGAGCTCAGGTGGCGGTCGTGGAAGTCGACCAGGTCCGTGCGATCGAGGCGCTGATGGATGGCAACCTGGTCATGACGATCGGCGAGGCCGCTCCGTGGGGCGACATCTTCATCACCGCCACCGGCGACATCCACGTCATCCGGGCGGAGCATTTCAAGGTCATGCGCGACGGCGCGATCATGGCCAACTCCGGTCACTTCGACGTCGAGCTGGACCTGCCCGCGCTCAAGAAGCTGGCCGCCGGCCGGGTCCGCCAGGTTCGCGAGAACGTCGAAGAGTACGACCTGGGAGATCGCCACGTCTGCGTTCTCGCGGAGGGCCGGCTCGTCAACCTGAGCGCCGCTGAGGGCCACCCGGCCGCGGTCATGGACATGAGCTTCGCCAATCAGGCTCTCTGCGCCGAGTACCTGGCGCGCCACCACGCCGAACTCGCCAACGGCGTGTACGACGTTCCCGAGGCGATAGACCAGGATATCGCGCGGCTCAAGCTGGAGGCGATGGGGATCGTGCTCGACCCGCTCACGCCTGAGCAGGCCGCCTACATGAGCTCCTGGCAGCACGGCACCTGAGCCTCTGGCGAGGGGCGCGGGTGCGGCGGCCGCCGCAGGCGGGCTTCACGCATGTCAGGCGTCTTCGCATGCATCAGGCGGCCTGACCCGGAAGCGCGGCCTCCACGTGCTACCCTTCGGGCGGCCCTGCGACGGGGCCGCAAGTGTGCATCTCGCCCGAGCGCGAACCCTGGAGAACGATGGCCAGCTTCCTTGACGACCCGCAGTACCTGTTCACCTCGGAATCGGTGACCGAGGGGCACCCCGACAAGATGTGCGACCAGATTTCCGACGCGATCCTGGACGCAATCCTGACGGACGACCCGGATGCCCGAGTGGCGTGCGAGACGGCCACGACCACCGGCATCGTCCTGGTGCTGGGCGAGATCACGACTTCCACGTACGTCGACTTTCAGGCGGTGGTGCGCGACACTGTCAAAGAGATCGGCTACACGAACGCCGAGTACGGCTTCGACTACGAGACGTGCGGCACGATCGTCAGCGTCAAGGAGCAGTCGCCCGACATCGCCATGGGCGTGGATGAGATCGGCCACGAGCTCGGGGCCGGCGACCAGGGCATGATGATCGGCTTCGCCTGCCGCGAGACGCCCGAGCTGATGCCGCTGCCGATCGTCCTGGCCCATCGCCTGGCGCGTCGTCTGGCCGAGGTTCGCAAGAGCGGCCAGCTGCGCTACCTGCGTCCCGACGGCAAGACTCAGGTCACCGTCGAGTACGAGCGCGGCGTGCCCAAGCGCGTGACCAACGTGGTCGTCGCGGCCCAGCATGATCCCGGCATCGCCAACGAGAAGCTGCGGCCCGACATCCTGGAGGCGGTGATCCTGCCCTCCATCCCGGCCGCGCTCCGCTCGAACGACCCGCTCATCCACATCAACGCCACCGGCCGCTTCGTCGTCGGCGGTCCGATGGGCGACGCCGGCCTGACCGGCCGCAAGATCATCGTCGACACCTACGGCGGGATGGCCCGCCACGGCGGCGGCGCCTTCTCCGGCAAGGACCCCACGAAGGTCGACCGCTCGGCCAGCTACGCGGCCCGCTGGGTGGCCAAGAACGTCGTGGCCGCGGGGCTGGCGGACCGCTTCGAGATCCAGCTCGCCTACACCATCGGCATCGCGAAACCCGCCTCGGTGTCCATCGAAACCTTCGGCACGGGGCGTGTTCCGGACGAGCGGATCCTGGCGGCAATCGAGAAGCACTTCGACCTGCGGCCCGCGGGGATCATCGAGGCCCTGGACCTGCGGCGGCCGATCTACAAGCCGACGGCCGCCTACGGCCATTTCGGCCGGACCGACCGCGACTTCTCCTGGGAGCGGATCGACAGGGCGGCGGCTCTTGCGGACGAGTGCGGCGTGGCGATCCCCGTCGCCGTCGCCGGGTCCTGAGCGTGTACGCGGTCGTCCTGGCCGGCGGGGGCGGAACACGGCTCTGGCCGCTCAGCACGCCCGAGCGCCCCAAGCCGTTTCTTCGGCTGATCGGCGACGAGACCCTCGTTCAGCGCTCGGTGGCGCGGCTCGCGCCGCTCGTGGAGCCGGCGGACGTCTACGTCGTGACCGATCGGCGATACCTCGATCTCGCCCGCGAGCAGCTGCCCGCGATCCCCGAATCCAACCTGTTGGGCGAGCCGATGGGCCGCAACACCGCCGCCGCCGTGGCCCTCGCCGCCGAGGCGATCGCCCGCCCCGCCGACGAAGTGATGCTCGTCCTGCCGGCGGACGCTCACATCGTCGACGAGGCTGGATTGCGGGCCGCGCTGGCGGTCGCGGGCGACGTGGCCACGGGCGACGTGGCCGCGGGCGGCTCGCTGGTGACGCTGGGGGTCATGCCCGATCGCCCGGAGACCGGATACGGTTATATCCTCGCCCGACCCCCGGCCCGAGTCGTGGGCGGGCGCGACACCTACGCCGTGGATCGGTTCCTGGAGAAGCCCACCACGGAACGGGCGCAGGAATTGATTGCCACCCGACTCGCAAGCTGGAACGCCGGCATCTTCGTTTGGACGCGCGCCGCGATTCGAGACGGGCTGTCCAGGCACGCGCCCGACATAGTCGGACCGATAAGAGCCATCTGCTCGTCCGGCGCCATGGAGAACCTCAGCCTGGCCTATCCGCTGCTGCGGGCCACCTCCATCGACTATGCCGTGATGGAGCCGGCGTCACTCGAGGGAGCCGTGGCGGTCGTGCCGATCGACGTGGGTTGGAGCGACCTTGGCAGCTGGGCAGCGCTGCGCGATGCGTGGCAAGAGGAATCGCGCGCCGCCGCAGGCCGAGCACGGGCCGGCGGCTCCGGAGCCGCCGGGGCCGGTGCCGTGGGCGCCGGAAACGTGCGCGATATCGACTCGTCGAACAGCCTCGTCCTGGCGGGCGATCGGCTGGTCGTGACCATCGGGCTGAGCGACACGATCGTGGTCGACACGCCCGAGGCCCTCCTCGTCTGTTCGGCGGACCGCTCGCAGGAGGTGCGGACGATCGCCGAGGAGATGGCCAGGGCGGCCAGGCCCAATTCGACCGTGGAGGCCAAACCTTGAGCGCCGCTTCAGCCGAGCCGACGCGGATCGTTTTCGGGACGGATGGCTGGCGGGCCCGCACAGCCGACGAGTTCACCTTCGAGAGCGTTCGACGCTGCGCGCGGGCCGTGGCCGAGTACGTGGTGGGGCGCGGCGACCAGGCCAAGGGCATCGTCATCGCCTACGACCGCCGTTTCGCCAGCGAGCACTTCGCCGCCGCGGCCGCCGAGGTCGTCGCCGCTCACGACATCCCGATCGCGCTCGCGGCCCAGGCCGTCCCGACGCAGATGTCCTCGTTCGAGGTCGTGCAGCGCCGCTCCGCCGCGGGCATCGTCATCACCGCCAGCCACAACCCCTGGACCGACAACGGCTTCAAGGTCAAGTCGCCGACGGGCGCGGCGGCCGGCCCCGAGATGCTCTCCGCGATCGAGGCGCTGATCGCCGCCGACGCCGGCAAGGAGATCCCGCGCCGACCGCTTGCCGACGCCGAGACGGCGGGCTTGATCGAGCGCTTCGACCCGTATGCCGGCTACGTCGAGTTCATCCGCCCCAACATCGACCTGGACCGCCTGGCCGCGGCCGAGATGAGCGTCCTCATCGATCCGCTCTACGGCTCGGGGGCGGGCTGGCTGCCGCGGCTGCTGGCCGGCGGCACGATCCACGTCGCCGAGATCCACTCGGAGCGGAACCCGTACTTCGGCGGCATCAATCCCGAGCCGATTCCGCCCAACGTGGATCAAGCCCTGGCGATACTCGCCGGCGGGGGCTACGACCTTGGGCTGCTCCTCGACGGAGACGCCGATCGGGCGGGGATGGCCGACGAGCGGGGCACCTTCATCACCACGCTCCAGATCTACGGCCTGCTGATGTACTACCTGGCCGAGCATCGAGGCCTTCGCGCCCCCGTCGTCAAGACCGTCAACGAGACCTCGATGGCCGAACGTCTGGGCGAGCGGTACGGCGTGCCCGTGTTCGAGACGCCCGTCGGGTTCAAGTACGTCGGTCCCAAGATGATCGAGACCGGGGCCATGATGGGCGGGGAGGAATCTGGCGGCTATGGCTTCGGAATGCATCTGCCCGAGCGCGACGGCATCTTTGCCGACCTGATGCTCCTCGACCTGTTCCTGTGCGAGAGGGAGGCCGGGCGCTGGCCGGTCTCGAAGGCGATCGCTCACCTCCACGAGATCGCCGGGCCGTCGAGCTATCGCCGGGTCGACATCCATTTCGACCAGGCTAGCTATCAGGCGCTCAAGGGGCGTCTGCTGGCCGAGCTGCCCGACGGGGCTCCGGCCGCGCTGGACGGTCGGCCCGTGGTGCGGACGCAGCCCCTCTCCACCGGCGATGGCTTCAAGTTCTTCGCCGACGACGGCTCGTGGCTGCTGGTCCGCTTCAGCGGCACCGAGCCACTGGTCCGGGTCTACACGGAGGCCTCCTCGCCGGCCGCGGTGGATGCGAATCTGGCTGCGGGGGAGCGAATCGTCCGGGGCGCCTAGCCCGAATCCACGGGTCGTCATCGAACGAGCGTTCGGCTCCCGATTCGAGGAGCCCTGCCGCCGGGCTCCCAGCTCCGGGTCTTCCAGGTGCCGACACTCTCGGGTCCGCCACGGCGGCCTCGTGCCGCCCGTCGAATGGGCCGTTCGCATGTACGCCGAGTGGTCCTTTCGGTGTACCGGGACGATCCGCTATCTCTTGGCTGGCAGCTGTACAGTGAGGCGAACCGACCCAGGCCGTTTCATTTGGGCGGTCGGCGGCGGACCTCTTCGGGGCAGGCAGGGCGACGGAGGGTTATCGGCGATGCACAGCACTCTCATCGGGAAGGTCGAGAAGGCAAACCGCTACGCCCGCGAGCTGGATCGGATCTCGTTCGAACAGCTCGCGGTCACGTTTAAGGGTGACAACGACACCCACACAGTCCGACTCGACGGCGGAGCCTGGCAGTGCACCTGCCACTTCTTCGAGAGCTGGGGATCGTGCGTCCACGTGCTCGCCCTGCAGAAGATCCTGGGCGTCATGCTCCCCGAAACGGCACAGACATCCATCTTCAGCGCCCAGCCCGCCGTGCCCGCGTAGAGGCATTGCGACGGGGGAACGTGTCGTCTTCGGACGAGGCAAGGTCGGCATACTGCCCCGACCTGCCTCGAGAGTCAGGGGACTCCGTGAACGACACCGTCCGATTGCCGGGTGACCGTCGCGCCTTCGTCATAGTCGTCGCCGTTCTGACGCTTGCCATCTCCACCGCCGCGTGCGGCAGTTCCGCGCCGCCTACGTCGACCTACGTCTCTGCCACGGCTACGCCCGCTCCGGCGACGACCACGCCGTCGGCCACTCCCGAGGCCACGCCGCTGGCCACCCTCACGCTTGAGCCGTCTCCGACGCCCACGGCCTCCCCGACCGCGACACCCACGGCCTCCCCGACGGCCGTCCCCACGTCGGCCGCAGCTGGTGCACGGGCAGCGCGGGGGACCGGGCGTTCTTCGTCGAAGCCGCCAACAGGCTGAGGTTCGCCGTCTATTGCGCCCGCCTGGGCAGGGGCTGGACCCTGACGAGCGCCAGCTACGAGATCCCCAGGGCCGGCGGCTGGCTCAAGATCAACTACAGGGGTCCGGGCGGCGCCACCGTCATGGTCTCCGAGGGCGCTTTCTGCTTGGCCCCCGCCTCCTGCGCGACTTCCGTCGGCTATGTCGGCCCCGGCAGCTTCGGCGGCCTATCCGGCAGCCTCTACTCGCTTGGTGACGGTACTGAGATCCAGGTGGCTCCGGGCACTACGCATGCCTACCAGATCGACGGCAGCCTTGTGGGCCCGTCTGCCCTCCAGGTCATCGCCCACGCCCTCAGGGTCGTGCCCAGATCGTGAGTCCCGTGTTTGATCGGTGGCTCGCCCGTCCGTTGCGCCTCCGAGCCGTTCCGCGGCGGGAGAGTGTAGTCTTCGAAACGCAAGGTCGGCATACTGCCCCGACCTGCTTGAGCGTTTGGGGGAGTTCTTGAACGACAGCAGAGGATCGATTGTGAATCACCGTGGCTTTCGCGCCGCTACTTTCGCCGTGGCCGCCCTCGTACTCGCCATGGCGAGCGCGGCGTGCGGCAGCAGTGAGCAGCCCACGCCGATCTACGTGGTCGTGACGCCCACGCCTGGTCCGGCGACCCAGGCTCCGGCGACGCCTACGGCTGAGGCCACGCCGCTGGCCACTTTCACGCCCTGGCCGACCGCGACGCCGACGCCTGAGCCCACCCCGACGCCGACTCTCGGCCCGACCGAAACCCCGTCGTCTGGCCCTACCTCTCCCGCCGGGTTCTGCACGGGTACCGCTGGCAACCAGGCCTTCTTCCTCGAAGCGGCCAAAGGCGTCAAGTCCGCCGTCTACTGCGCCACCGGGCTCCCGAGCGGCTGGGCAATCTCCTCCGGCAACTGGGCCGGTACCAAGAGTGGCGGCTGGGTGACGGTCGCGTACAAGTACAAGAAGACCTCCAGCACGATGTCAGTGTCCGAAGGCGCCTTCTGCCTGACCCCCACCGTCTGCTCGCCCCCCGGCGGCTCTACTTCCGCCAGCTTCGGCGGCCTGGCCGGCGCTCTCTTCACGATTACCGGCGGGTATGGGATCTACGTGGCTCCAGGCACAGCCCATGCTTACCAGATCGTCGGCGCCAACGTGACTCAGACGACCCTGGTGAATGCCGCCGCCGCCATGAAGATCGTGCCCAAGTCCTGAGTCTGCCGGCGGGGCGGGGAGACCGGCCCGAACAATCCAAGTTTCTGTAACGAGCGGTCGCTCACCGCGAGCGGCCGCTCGCCGTTTGTCGGGTCGCCGTGCTCGGCTGGTCTGGATGGAGGCCGCGCTTGTCAGGGTCCTCTGTTCGGGGAGTTCGGGTGGCCAAAATCCGTGGTTGGGCCCGAAAGGGCGGGGCTACAATCGTCCCCAGCACCCATTTCGCCGAGCGCTGCCGGCCATCGGGTGGGGGAGGACAGCATGAAATACCGAGGACGTCGTTCAGCCTTGTTCCTTGCCGTGGCAATGGCATCCAGCCTCGGGCTGGCTGCCTGCGGGTCGTCGAATCCCACGCCGGAGATCGTCATTGTCACGCCGCCTCCCACGCCGGAGGTGGTCGTGACCCCGACCCCAAGCGCCACGCCGGAGGTGGTCGTCACCCCGACACCAAGCGCCACGCCGGAGGTGACTCCGACGCCCGAAGTGACGCCGACCCCGACACCCAGCCCCACGTCCCCGGCCTCATTCTGCTCGGGCACCGCGGGCAACCAGGCCTTCTTCGTCCAGGCGGCCAAAGCCGTCAAGGCCAACATCTACTGCGCCACCGGGCTCCCGAGCGGCTGGGCCATCTCCGTTGGCAACTGGGCCGGCACCAAGAGTGGCGGCTGGGTGACGGTCACGTACAAGTACAAGAAGACGGCCGAGACGTTCGATCTCAAAGAGGGCGCCTTCTGCCTGACCAGTCCGCTGGCCTGTATTAGCGGCCCGCTTCCGTACATCGGGCCAGTCAGCTTCGACGGCATGTCAGCTTCGCTCGACTCGACTGCGACCGGTCTCCTCGTTTCAGTGGCCCCGGGCACGACGAAGGCCTACCAAATCTGGGCCACCAACGTCCCCCAGGCCACGCTGGTGACCATCTCCGCCGCCATGAAGCTCGTACCCTGAGCTCCCGGGTCGGATCGGCCGCCCGCCGATCTGGACCAACCGCTGAAGTACTCCGAGCGGCTGCTCATCGAGCGGCCGCTCGGTCGTTTTCGCGCTAGGCCTCGGGGCTTGGCGCGGGCGCCTCGGGCCCCGGCTCCGACGAGTCCGGCCTGACGGCGTGGCCCCGCTTTCGGGCCATGGGCTGCGGCTCGGCGGCGAGGCCCGGCTCCACTTCCTGATCCTGGCCGGCCTGCGGCAGGCGCGGCACGCGTATGGGCCTGCCCTCGCGTTCCTCGACGCGGCGCGCAGCACGCACGGCCACCGACTGAGTATCGACCCGCATGTGCCCCAGGTAGTAGAAGAAGAACGAGGCGATCACGGCCGCGACGGGGATGCCGAAGATGGCGCCGGGGATGCCGGCCAGCTTGGAGCCGATCATGACCGAGCCCAGGACCACGACGGGATGGAGACCCACCGCCTCCGCCATCAGTCGCGGCTGGATCACGTTCATGAGCACGAACCAGCCGACGATCATGATGATCAGCACCGGCAGCACGGCATCGGGCACGAAGAAGATCGCCACCAGCACCGGCGGCATCCACGAGATGAACGGGCCGAAGAACGGGATGGCCTGCAGCACGCCCGACGAGGCGGCCGTGACCGGCATATACGGCAGGCCCAGGAGCACGCTCGCGGCCATCGAGACGGCGCCGTAGATCACGCCTGAGAGAGCCTGCCCGCGCAGGAAGCCGCCGAAGGATCGGGACACGCTGTGTTCGAGCAGCTTGGCCTCATCCGTGTAAGCGGGCGGGACGAGCCGGAAGAGGAAGCTGACGATCCGGTCCCGGTCCACGGACATGTACAGCGACAGGAAGAAGACGAAGAGCAGGTTGCCGAAGATGCCCAGGCTGGCGACGGCGACGTCGCCGAGCGGCTTGGCCAGGTCTGCTGCGCCGTTCTTGAGATTCGCCAGCAGCAGGTTGACCTGATCGTAGAGACTGATCTGGGCGCCGCCGACGGAGTTGAGGCGATCCTGCCAGGGCTGGAGGAGTCTTGCCAGGCGGTCACCGGTCGGCCAGTTGGTGACCAGATTGGTGATCGACGAGTAGAGCTGCTGAGCCACCAGCAGGATGGCCGCGACCAGTGCGCCTATCAGCAAGGAGTAGACCAGAATGACGGCCACCGCCCGCGGTAGACGTGGGATCAGGTGGACCAGGGCGCTGGCAAGCGGGCTCAGGATGAAGGCGAGCAACCACGCCAGGAAGAAGATCATGATCACGTCGCCGAAGTACATGAGCCACTTGCCCACGTAGTCGACGACGAAGAAGGCCGCCGCGAGCGTCCCGAGGATCACCAGGGCCGAGAGCCAGCGCTGCAGGCGCGGCGGCATGAAGGCTGCGATGGGTGGCTGGTCGATCATCGTCCCCTCGATCCTCGGCACGGGCTGACGCCGAGATGGTACGCCCCGGGACATGGGTTCGGTGAGGACTGGCGGCGGCGTTGGCCGCCTCGAATCAGAGAGTTCCCGCCCCTTGAGCCCGTTCCTCGGCTGATGCCAGGCCAAGCTCGGCCAGGAGCGAGGCCACGGCCCGGCGGTGCTCGGCCGTCCCAAAGTCGTTGAGCGGATGACCTGGCAAGACGCGTTCTTCGGTCCGGGTCGAGCGGCGGAGGTAGAACACCGGATACAGTCCGCCGTCTGCGTCGGCCTCGATCGTGGCGGCGATCGCATCCGATCCGCCCGAGTCGAGGAAGTGGGCCAGCGGCACGAACCCCTCGTCGGCGATCCCGTCGGTCGGGTCTACGCTCACGACGCGGGCCAGGTAGGCGCGCTGATGCCACAGTTCGGGAGCCCGGCAGATCTCGTCCAGCAGGAAGGGCAGGAGTTCGGGCTCCGCCAGGGGCGGCCGGGACCGCGTCGCGCCGAAGTGCTTCTCGGCCAGGTGGCCGGCCAGCAGCCGGGCGTTGTAGCGGGCCCCGTGGACCGCCCCCGAGTTTGCCGGCAACCCGTGTTTGCGCAGACCCGTCGCGCCCTGGCCGATCGTGCCGGCGAAGTAGATGCCGGGCACGGTGGCGCTCTCCCAGAAGGGAGTCTGGGCGGGCAGCCGGCTGGACCCGTAAGTCGCGACGCCCAGCGCCGGCAGGTCGCGCAGCGGCGCCACGAAGCCCGTCGCCGCGATCGCCTCGTCGACCTCGAAGGTGACGGGGTCGCCGCCGGCGGACGGCCTGACCGTGACGTGGAAGGCGCTCCCGATCGGTTCGATGCGATCGATCGAGGCCTCCAGCACGGCGACTCCGCCGGCCAGTACATGGTCCTCGTAGGGCTGGAGGTAGCGGGCCCGAATCCCCACCAGCGATCGCGTGACGACGGACAGCTTGGCCGGACTCGGGGAGGCCAGGACGATGGAGCGGGCCCACGGCAGCAATCCGCTCGCTATCTCGAAACCGGAGTTCTGCTTGCCGACGATGAAGATGCGCTGGCCCGCGTACGTCTCCGCCGACCGCGTCTCGGCGTAGTGCGGAACGAGATCGAGGCCGGGCGTCGGCGGCACGTACGGCTCGGCGACGCCGACCGCGAATACGGCGACCCGGCAGCGGTACTCGCCGTCCGACGTCTCGAGGACGAAGCGTTCCCCGGCGGCGGTCGTCTCCCGCCGGGTCGACTCCCAGCGGCACCCGTAGCGGACCGTCAGGCCCGTCCGCTCCGCGAAGGCGACGAGATTCAGCTCCATCTCGGCGCGCGACGGGAAGTACGACGTGCCATCCATCAAGCCCGTCATGAGGGCTCGGTTCTCCGCCTCTTCCGCCAGCAGGCTGTTCCAGTCGTAGCGTTCGTAGGCGCGCGTGCCGCGCTCCGCGGGGGCGTACGGCTTGGTCCAGCTCAGCAGGCGCTGGAAGAAGGGCCAGCGCCGGAACATGCCGCCCGGGGCCGGATCCGCGGAGATGACCGCGTGCTCCACTCCGAGCCGTCTCAGCGAGTAGCTCAGCTGAAGCCCACCAGGACCGCTGCCGACCACGACGAGCGGGTACTCGCCGGGCGGGAAAGGCCGCTCGACGTGTTCGCGGTCGCCGGCTCGCGCCACGTGCCGAACCGTTCCGTCGCCGGTCGCTCCGGGTGCCACCGAGCTCAGCCGCGGGCCCGGGTCGTGGTCCGGAGCCGTCGAGTCTGGTCGAGCAGCATCCGGTACATGACCGCGGGATGGGCCAGCAGAAACTGGTGCAGGGCCGGCGCCGCCATGTGCAGGCAGCGCATGGAATGGAGCGCCACCACGTCGGCCGATGGAGGCTCGCCGAGCAGCGCCGAAACCTCGCCGAAGAAGTCGCCGCGGCCCAGGACGGCGGCGTCGCGACCACCGGCGCGGACCGCGACCTCGCCGTCGAGGATCACGTAGAAGCCGGTGCCGGTGAGCCCTTCGCGGAGAATCCGCTCGCCCTCGCCGAACCAGGTCTCCTCGAACGAGTGCGCGGTGGCTTCGAGCTGCGGGCGCGACAGGTCCGCGAACAGCGCCAGCGACTCGAGCTCGTCCGCCAGTTCCACCAGCTGGGTCATCGACCCTCCTCCGCCGGTCGCTGCGGGATGCGGCGACCGCTGCTCCCTGTGTAGCGCACACCGGGCGGGCGCACAACCTCCCGACCCATTCGCGGATGCATCGTTCCCATGCGCGCGACCGCCGCCCCCCTGGCGCGACTTCCGTTGACACCGTTCGTCCGTCCAATCAGCATGCCGAGCACCCCGGCGTCCAATTAGGGCACAGGAAGGACGGCGCGAATGGCGCTCACTCCGGCGCAGCGCGCCCATCTGCTGGCAGGTGTCGGACTCTTCTCCGCCGCGAGCACGGCCGGCCGCGCCGCCATCGCCGAGCGGGCGGTCGAGGTCGACTTCACCGAGGGGCAGCGGATTGCCCGGCAGGGCGAGGTCGGAACCGGCTTCTTCCTCGTCGTGGCTGGCTCGGTATCCATCGCGCGGGACGGCGAGGTGCTGGCCCACCTCGGACCGGGGGAGTTCTTCGGCGAGCTCTCGCTGCTGGACCACGAGCCGAGAGTTGCGTCGGCGACGGCCGAAGGGCCGACGACCTGTCTGGCTCTGCCGTCGTGGGAGTTCCAGCGGCTGCTGGAGTCGGAGCCCGGCATCGCGGTCGCGATCCTCAAGGAGCTCGCCCGCCGGCTGCGAGCCGAAACCGTCGACCACCGCCACTGACCTGATGCATCCCGCACCCGAGCTTCCCACCGGGACCGTCACCTTCCTCTTCACCGACATCGAAGGCTCGACGCGGCTGCTCCAGCAACTCGGAGACGCCTACCCTGCGCTCCTGAGCGAGCATCACCGCCTGCTCCGGGCGGCGGTCGAAGCGGGCGGGGGAGTGGCCATCGGATCCGAAGGCGACTCGCTCTTCGCCGCATTCGGCAGCGCCTCCGCTGGGCTCGTGGCGGCGGTGGAGGCGCAGCGGGCTCTGGCCGCCGGGTCCTGGCCGGGCGACTCCGAGGTTCGGGTGCGGATGGGGCTGCACACCGGCGAGGCTCTCGTGCGCGACGGAACCTATGTCGGCCTGGACGTCCATCGAGCCGCCCGGATCGCGGCCGTCGGGCATGGCGGGCAGATACTGGTCTCGGAGTCATCGCGGGCCCTGGTCGAGCAGAGCCTGCCGTCGGGCGTCGAGCTGCGGGACCTGGGCCGCCACCGGCTCAAGGACCTGGCGCAACCGGAGCGCATCTTCGAGACGGTGATCGCCGGATTGCCCTCGCAGTTCCCGCCCCTGCGCTCGCTCGACGCCACCCCGAACAACCTCCCCACCCAGCTCACGAGCTTCATCGGACGCGCCCGCGAAGTCGCCGAGGCGAGGCGCCTGCTGTCGGAGACGCGGCTGCTCACGCTGACCGGCCCCGGCGGCGCGGGCAAGACCCGCCTGAGCCTCCAACTCGCGGCCGAGGTGGCATCCGACTACCCGGACGGCGTCTTCTTCGTTCCGCTCGACTCGATCGAGGACGCCAATCTCGTCGCTCCGGCCATCGTGCAGGCACTCGGGCTGCGGGAGGCCGCGAACCAGCCTCCTGCAGAGCGGCTGGCCGAGTATCTCCGGGATCGGCGCCTTCTCCTCGTCCTGGACAACTTCGAGCAGGTGCTTCCGGCCGCGGCGCTCGTCGGGGATCTGCTGAGGGCGAGCGCCGGGCTTCGGGTGCTGGCCTCGAGCCGGGCGACGATGCACCTCTACGGCGAGCACGAGTACGAAGTCCCTCCGCTCGGCCTGCCGGAGACGGGCGCCAATCCAGACCCGGCGGAGCTGTCGCGGTACGAGGCCGTTTCGCTGTTCAC
This sequence comes from Candidatus Limnocylindrales bacterium, assembly GCA_050008515.1. GTDB lineage: Bacteria > Chloroflexota > Limnocylindria > Limnocylindrales > CSP1-4 > Fen-1039. Next base: position 160,797 of record JBEKMM010000003.1, on the reverse strand, counting down.
TCAACGCGCCCTGGCCGTGAAGCCGGATTTCGTGATCACCGCGGCGAACGGCGCGGCCGTGGCGGAGATCTGCAGCCGCCTCGACGGCCTGCCCCTGGCGATCGAGCTGGCCGCCGCACGGGTCAAGCTCCTGCCGCCACAGGCGCTCCTGGCCCGGCTCGGGCGCCGGCTCGACATGCTCGACGCCGGTTCGCGAGACCTGCCGGCGCGCCAGCAGACGCTTCGGGGCGCGATCGCGTGGAGCCACGACTTGCTCGACTCCGCGGCCCAGCGGCTGTTCGCCCGCTTCTCGATCTTCGTCGGGGGCGCCGACCTCGAGGCGGCCGAAGCGGTGTGCGGAGATGCCGCGCTGGATGTCCTCGCCGGCCTCGCCGGCCTTGTCGACCAGAGCCTCGTCCGGCAGGAGGAGGCCGACGGCGAGCCCCGCTTCGCCATGCTGTTCACGATTCGCGAGTTCGCCCTGGAACGGCTCGCCGCCTCCGACGAAGCCACGGCTGTGGCAGAACGGCACGCTGCGGTCTACCTGGCGCTGGCGGAGGCCTCCGCTCCGGGCCTGACCGGCACGGACCAGAAGCGACTTCTGGATCGGCTGGGTCTCGAGAACGGCAACCTTCGGGCCGCCCTGACCTGGTCGATCGAGCACGACGACGCCGAGACGGCGCTGCGGCTGGGCTACGCCTTGTGGCGGTTCTGGCAGATGCGGGGCATGCTGCTCGAAGGCGCCGACTGGCTCGAGCGAATCCTTGCCCTGCCGGAGGCCGAGGCCTATCCCGGGGAGCGGGCGAAGGCGCTCGAGGCCGCCGGGGGAGTCGCCTACTGGCGGGCCCAGATGCCGATCGCGCTGAAGTACTACGAAGCCAGCCTCGAGCTGTGCCGGAGCATCGGCGATCGCGCGGCCATCGCCAACGCGCTGTACAACCTCGGCTTTCCCACGCTCGTGGACGGGAGCAGAGTGCAAACCTCCAGAGTCGCCTTCGAGGAGAGCCTAGCGATCGCGCGGGAGTTGGGCGACAAGGCGTTTATCGCGCGAGTCCTGTGGGGCCTCGGCAACGCCCACTACTTCGCCGAAGAGAGTGAGGCTGCCCGCGACGTACTGACGGAAGACGTAGCTCTCTTTCGAACGATGGACGACTCATTCAGCCTGGCCTGGGCCCTCCACACCCTCGGCCTCGTCTACAACAGGCTCGGCCAGACGGCGACCCATGCCGCCCCCTTGTGGCGCGAAGCACTGAAGCATTTCGCGACAGTAGGCGACGTCACCGGGATCGCCGGCGTCCTGGGCGACTTCGCTCTGGTCGGCGTCGCCGAAGGGGATCTACTGCGCGCCATTCGGTTCTACGCGGCATCCGAGCGTCTGGCGAGCGCCGGCGGGACTGGGCTCGTAAACCTCTTGAATAAGATGGAGCAAACGTATCCGCAGGTGGCGACGCTCGATCCGGCCGAAGTCGAGGCTGCGATCAAGGAGGGTGAAGCCATGACGATCGAGCAGGCCGTGGAATACGCACTCGGTGCCTCACCCGCGGTAGCGGTTGTACCCGCAACACGGCCGTGAGCCGTAAGAGCGGCACCCTCCTCGCCGCAATCCTCGGCTCGGGGATCGTCTTCCTCGACTCGACCGTGGTGAACGTCGCTCTCCAGCGCATCGGCCAGGACCTGCCGAGCGGGTTCTTCGGCGTCCTCGAAGGCGAGTCGTACGTATACAACGCCTACCTGCTGAGCCTGAGCGCGCTGCTGATCCTGGCAGGCGCTCTGGCCGACGCATACGGGCGTCGCCGCCTGTTCGTCATGGGGCTGGGCGCATTCGGCGCCGCCTCCATCCTGTGCGGCTTCGCGCCGAACATGGAGACGCTGATCCTGTTCCGGATCGTCCAGGGAGCGGCCGGGGCGTTGCTCGTGCCGGGCTCGCTGGCTCTGCTCACGCACACGTTCGAGGGCGCCGAGCGAGGGTGGGCCTTCGGCCTGTGGGCAGCCGCGTCCGCGGTCACCGCGATCCTCGGCCCGGTTGTCGGCGGCCTCCTCGTCGAGACGATCTCTTGGCGAGCCGTCTTCTTTATGAACGTGCCCCTGATCGCGATCGCTCTGTGGGCCAGCTGGCGGTATGTCCAGGAGAGCCGCGACCCGGACGCGGGCCGGGCCTTCGACTGGGCCGGAGCTGCCACTGTCGCCGTGGCAGTCGGCGGCCTCTCCTTCGGCGCGATCTACGGCCAGCAGCACGAATGGCGCGGTGCGGTGGGCCCGACCGCTCTTCTCGTCGGGGCGGCTGCGGCGGTGCTGTTCGTGGTCATGATGCTCCGCGGCCGTCATCCGCTCGTGCCCCTCGGCCTGTTCCGGTCGCGCAACTTCGCGGTGACGAACGTCTCGACTTTCCTGATCTACGGCGCCCTGTACGTGGTGGGCTACCAGCAATCGATCTTCAGCCAGGGGACGCTCCTCTACAGCGCCGCGGCGGCGGGTTTCATCGGGGTCCCGAGCGCCCTTCTGCTCGTGGCGCTGTCTTCGCGTGCTGGGGCGCTTGCGGCCCGGCTTGGGCCGCGGCGGTTCATGGCCGTCGGTCCGGCCCTGATGGCCGGCGGCATCCTGTGGCTCACCCGGATGCCGGCGAACAGCTCGGCCTGGAGCCTCCAACCCGGCGACCCGGCCAGCTGGGTCCCGACGAGCGGGTACCTGATCGACTTCCTGCCCTCCACCGTCCTGTTCGGCCTGGGATTGGCCATCACCGTGGCCCCTCTCACGACGGCGCTGATGGCCTCAGTGCCGGTGAACCGAGCGGGGCTCGGCTCGGCCGTGAACAACGCCATTTCGCGAGTGGGTCCGCAGCTCGCCGGGGCGCTGATCTTCGTCGCCATCACCGGCGCTTTCTATGCGGATCTGGCGGGCCGGGCCCCGGGAGTCGATACGTCCTCGGACCAGTTCCGGCAGCAGGTTGCCCCGCTCAACCGCCCCGACCCCTCGGTCGGCCCGACGCTGATCGCGGCGGCCCGCGAGTCCTCCACAGACTCGTTCCACCTGGCCATGGGCCTGGCAGCCGGGCTGCTGCTGGCTGGCGCCATCGTCAACGGCGTGGGCATCCGGGATCGGACTGGCGAAGGCGGCTCGGGCGCCGCCGCTGCCGAGGCATTGGCCCCGTTGAGCGTGGTGGCGGATTCGTAGGCCTCGACGGGGAGGTCCCGTCGGGGCATCTGGCACTGGAGCGCGGGAGTGAGAGCAGATGGGCGAAGCCGATAACCGCCGCGCTGTCGAGCGGCTGATCGAGGGGCTCAACGCCGGGAACGTCGAGGTGATGAACGAAGTCTTCACCGACGACTCGGAGATGGCCTACCCGCAATCGGGCGAGGTCATCCGTGGCCGGGCCAACCGGCAGGCGGTCTACGAGGCCATTCCCGGCCTGCCATCGATCGCTCCCTACCGAACGATCGCGTCCGGCGACATCGTGGTCACCGAGGCGATCCTCGACTACGGCGACAACACGGTCTTCGTCTTCGAGTGTCGTGACGGCAAGATCGTCCGAGAGACCGCCTACTGGTCGAAGCCGTTCCCGGCCGCGGAGTGGCGGTCGCGCTGGGTCGAGAAGGCCAAACCCGCACCGTAGGCCGCGGGCACGAACCGCACGCCGAGACGGGCACGAAGAACGGCCTGCCCGGTTCGGGCAGGCCGTTCGATTGGCGAGAGCGGCGATCAGGCGAAGCCGTTGGCCGTGAGCCATTCCTTGGCGATCACGGGGATGTCCTTCTTGTCGAAGACAAACTCGGCGTTGAGTTTCAGCAGCGCGTCGGTCGTCATCTTGGCCGACACGTCGTTGAGGATCTTCTCGAAGGCTGCCTTGTCGACCTTGGCCAGGTAGTCGTTGCGGACCAGCGGGGCGATGTTCTCCGCCGGCTGGGTGTGCTTGTCGTCGGTCAGGACGACCCAGCCGTTCTTCGCGATGTCGGGCTGGGTGGAGCACAGCTCGCCGACGGTGATGGTGCCGGCGGTCAGCGCGTCGACCATCGGCTGATCGCAGGCGGAGAGCGGTAGGGCGCTCGACAGGTCCAGCCCGTAGGCGCTCTTCAGGGCCGTCGCACAGACCGGGTTGGTCGCGCAGTCGGTGGCGACGCCGAACTTCAGCTGGCTTTGCGCAGCCGTCGTGTCGCTGAGGGTGGTCAGGTGGAACGTTGCGGCCGTCGCCTGGGTAACGACGAACGCGTTCTGGTCGGCCGCGGGCGAGTAGTCGAGGACGGTGATCCCGCCGGCCTTGCCCGTGAGGATTGTCTGAAGGGCCGCCGCGTTCGTGGCTGGATCGCCCGTCGTCTTGGTCGGGTCGTAGTAAGCGAGGCCGCTGCCGATGTACTCGGGCTTGAGATCGAACTTGCCGCTCTCGAGCGCCGCGGCAGTGACCTTGCGTGTGCCGAGGCCAATGGAGGTTCGGTCTACCGTGTAGCCCTTCGCCTCCAGCGCCTGGCCGTAGATCTCGGCCATGAGCTTGGATTCGTAGAATCCGTCCGAGCCGAGCTTGACTGTTGGCTTGCTGCCCCCACCCGTCGAGCAGGCGCTGAGCAGCACCAGCATCGACGCCCCGAGGGCGAGCATGCGGGATAACCGCATTGGGTCACCTCCCTGTGCGCGCCGCGCGAACCCAGGGGGCGGGCCGCCGCGACGTCCAGCGACTATAGGTGGCGGGGGGATGGTTACCGACTGGGCGCCCGCCTGACGCACCGTCTCGCGGGCGGCTCGAAGCGACGGCTCAGCCTGCGGTACGGATCGCCAGGCCGGGGGAGGTCAGACGTCGCTCGAGCAGGACGAAGAGAGCGAGGGTCGTCAGGGCGAGCGCCGCAACGAGCACGACGCCGCCGAACAACTCGCCGTTGTCCCGGTTCGCATCACCCAGGATGATGTAGCGCCCCAGGCCGCCGAAGCCGAACGTAGCGCCGAGAGTGGCAGTGGCTATGACCTGGACTGCGGCAGACCGTATGCCGGTCGCGAGGACCGGCAGGGCGACCGGCATCTCCAGCCCGAGCAGGATCTGGCGCTCGCTCATGCCCATGCCCCGCGCCGCCTCGACGAGATCGCGATCCACCCCGGCCACACCCTGATACGAGTTGACGAGGATCGGCGGTCCAGCCAGCACGATCATGGCGACCAGGGTCGGGTAGAGCGTGAAGCCGAGGCTGGGGTCGAGCAGCGTGGTAAACGGCACGAGCAGCCCGATGACGGCGAACGACGGCAGGGCGCGCCAGGCGTTGGCGGAGCTGACCACGAGCCAGGAGAAGCGCCCCGTATGGCCGATCCAAAGCCCCAGCGGCATCGCCACCAGGGCCGCCAGGAAGATGGAGACGCCGCTCAGAGCGACGTGCTCGCCGAGACGCAACGGGATCCCGTTCGAGCCCTGCCAGTGCGCCGGGTCGGCCAGCCATTGCGCGGTGGCGGCGAGCAGGTCCATCAGCGGGCCGCCGCTCGCGCCGCCGCCCAGGGCGTCAACAGTCGCTGCAAAAGGACGAAGCACATGTCCGCGAGGACCGCCAACGCGATCGACAGCAGCCCGCCGACCAGGATCTCGGTCGGGAAATGGCGGTGGTAGCCGTCGAGGATGTAGTAGCCCAGGCCGCCCAGGCTGTCGCCCAGGATGGCCGTGACCGTCACCAGGCCGATCGTCGAGACCGTGGTCAGCCGGAGACCCGCCACGACGAGCGGGATCGCCAGCGGCAGTTCGACATGCCACCACCGCTGACCCGACGAGTAGCCCATGCCGTCGGCTGCGTCGAGGACCTCCTTGGGCACCGCATCGAACCCGGCGACGATGTTCGGGACGAACAGGATGACGGTGTACAGAACGAGCGGAACCTCCGCCGACAGGACGGACGGCCCCGTGATCGCGACCAGGGCGACGAACAGGGCGAAGCTCGGGATCGTGTAGAAGGCGGTCGCCAGCAGCGTCACGAAGGGATAGAGACGGCGCCGCCTGATCGAGACGGCGGCCAGCGCGAACGAGACGACGAACCCGATGCCGACCGCGATGGCGGCGAGGTACAGGTGCTGCTCGACCCGGCCGGCGATCGGGCCGAGGTGATCGAACAGCCAGTCCCACTGGACGAGCGGTTCTTCGCTCACGCGTCGATCTTCCCGGGAAGTGGGTCGGCCAGCGCGCTTGCGATCGCGTCGACCGTCACGAGCCCGCGCGGCCTCCCGGTCTCGTCGAGGGCGATGCCGCCGCGGGTGTCGGCGACCAGCAGCATAGCCAGCGCGTCGCGCAGCTTCGTGTCGGGCGGGAAGGACGGCAGCCCGTCGGCCCGGCCGATCCGCTCGACCTCCACGTCCGCCACCGTTCTCAGAGAGAGCCGCTTGAGACCGCGGTCCGCGCCGACGAACCGGGCCACGAAGTCCGAGGCCGGCTGGGCGAGGATCTCGTCGGGCGGCCCGAACTGGGCCAGGCGACCGCCCTCCTCCATGACCGCGATAAGGTCGCCCATCTTGATCGCCTCGTCGACGTCGTGGGTGACAAAGAGGATGGTCTTGGCCAGCTCCCGCTGCAGGCGGAGGAACTCGTCCTGGAGACGCTCCCGAACGATCGGGTCCACCGCGGCGAACGGCTCGTCCATCAGCATCAGCGGTGGGTCCGCGGCCAGGGCGCGGGCCACTCCCACCCGCTGGCGCTCCCCGCCGGAGAGCTGCGAAGGGTAGCGGCCCTGGTAGCGGTCCGGATCGAGACCGACCAGCGCGAGCAGCTCGCGCGTGCGTGCCCTCTGGCGTTGCTTCGACCAGCCCTCGAGCCCCGTGACGACGGCCACGTTCCGCCCGACCGTGAGATGCGGAAAGAGCCCGACCTGCTGGATCACATAGCCGATCCGACGGCGGAGGGCCGTGACTTCTACGCTCTGGACGTCGACGCCGTCGAGGAGGATCTCGCCGCCGCTGGGTTCGATCAGCCGGTTCACCATCTTGAGGCTGGTTGTCTTGCCGCAGCCGGACGGCCCCACGAGCACGCAGATGGCGCCCGCCGGGACCGCGAAGGACAGGTCGTTGACAGCTCCGGGCGTGCCGGCTCGGGAGTCGTACCGCTTGGTGACTCCCCGGAACTCGAGCGATGCGGCGCCGGCGTGGCCGGACACGGGAGTCGTGATCGAATCCTCCCCGCGACTGCCCGGGCTTCCGGGCGCGAGTCCAAGGCGCCGGCCAGAGCCGGCACTTCGACCCGACTCTACTACCTGTCCGGGCATGGACCAACCGGCAGCGGCGAGCGGTGCGGCGGTCGATCCGGAACGGGCCCCGAGAGCCTGCCCGGCCTCGGGCGATCGGCTAGCGGAGGCCCATCCGCTCGCGGACCTCGGCCATGGTGGCCTGGGCGATGGGGCGGATCCGCTCGGCGCCTTCGTCCAGGATGGCGCGCAGCCGGGCCTGGTCGGCCATCAGCTCCCGGTAGGTCTCTCGGGCCGGGGCGTAGCGGGCGACGATCCGCTCCGCCAGCAGCTTCTTGGTGTCGACGCAGCCGGTTCGGGCGGTTCGCTCGCCCTCCCATATCTCCTCGTAGTCCGCGCCGAAATGGCGGTGCAGCTGGCAGACGTTGCAGACCTGCGGTCGTCCCGGGTCGGATCGGAGGATGCGCTGCGTGTCGGTCACCATCGACATGATCTGCTTGCGGATCACGTCCGGCTCGGCCAGGACCTCGATCGTGTTGCCGATCGACTTGCTCATCTTCTTCTGGCCGTCGGTGCCCAGCACCACTGGCGCCTCGGTGTAGACCGCCCGCGGCTCCGGGAAGGTCTCGCCGTATCGCGCGTTGAAGGCGCGGACGATCTCGCGGCTCAGCTCCAGGTGGGCAGCCTGATCCTTGCCGACCGGCACGAGCGAGGCCTTGTAAATGACGATGTCGGCGGCCTGCAGGACGGGGTAGGTGAGCAGGCCGTGGTTCACGTCGTCGGGCTGGTTCTGGCGCTTCTCCTTGTACGTCGGCGTCCGCTGCAGCCAGCCGACCGGCGTGACGGTGTTGAAGAGCCAGCACAGCTCGGTGACTTCCGGGCGGTCCGACTGGACGAACAGAGTGCAGCGCTTCGGGTCCAGGCCGAGGGCGATGAGCGCGGCCGCCATCTCGAGGGTCTGGCGGCGCAGGACCTCCGGATCGTGGACGTGGGTCAGGGCGTGGTAGTCCACGACGCAGTAGATCGCCTCGTACTTCTCCGCCAGGGCCACGTAGTTGCGGATCGCGCCCAGGTCGTTGCCCAGGTGGGGCCGGCCGGTGGGCTGGATGCCGCTGAAGATGCGCGGCTTGGGGGGCAGGCTGGAGGGTCGAGCTGCGGGCGAGGCGGATGCGTCGGTCGTCATGAACGCGAGTGTAGCGGACGGGGCGGCCCGTTCCTCGGCCGGAGTGCGGCGCGAGGCTCGCGGGGGCGCAGGTGTCGTGGGGCCCGGTCCAGGCAGCCGCGAACAGAAGTGGCGACGCCTCGGGTACCATTCCCGGACGACGCACAACCAGTCCGTCACGCCGGCTGCGATCCCATCTCGGCCTCGCTGGCCCCAGTCCAATCCGCCCATGACCCCCGGGAAACGACCACTCCGCGTCGCGATCCTCGGCGTGGGCACCGTCGGCGCGGAGGTGGCCCGCGGCTTTCTGCACAGCCCCGACCGGCAGATCGGGCCTTCGGGCGGACGCATGCTCGAGCTGGTCGCGATCGCCGACATGAACGTCCAGGGCGCCGTCGATCGCGGGATGCCGCGCGAGATCATCGGCCCCGACGCCGCGGCCGTGGTCAGGCGCGACGACGTGGACGTGATCGTGGAGCTGCTGGGCGGCGACGAGCCGGCCCGTTCCCTGATCGCAGAAGCGCTCGGGGCAGGGAAGCCGGTCGTGACGGCCAACAAGCATGTCCTGGCCCACCACGGCGCGGAACTGGAGAAGATCGCCCGCGCGAAGAGCGCGCCGCTCCGCTTCGAGGCATCGGTCTGCGGCGGCACTCCCGTGCTCGACCCGATCGCCCGCGACCTGGCCGCCAACCACGTTCGGCGTGTCCGCGGCATCGTCAACGGCAGCACCAACTTCATCCTGACCGAGATGACGCAGGCCAAGCGTGGTTACGAGGAGGTCCTCGCCGCCGCCCAGGCCCAGGGCTACGTCGAGCGCGATCCCAGCGCGGACGTGGAGGGCCACGACGCCGCGAACAAGCTCGCCGTCCTGACCCGCCTTTGCTTCGGGGCGTGGCCGCGGATCGAGTCGATCGTGGCCAGCCCGCCCTCCCTGCGCGGCGACGGCAAGCCGGGGATCACCGGAGTGTCCGCGAACGACATTGCCGGGGCGGTGGGTCTGGGCCTCGCCATTCGCCTCATCGCCACGGCGAGCACCCCGGGCACCGCCGAGCCCGGCTTCGGGCTCGCGGGCTCGGTCATGACTTCGGCCGTGCCGGTGGGAGCGCCACTCGGTCGCACCGACGGCGTCCTGAACCGGCTCGAGGTCGATGCCGACCCCGTCGGTCGCGTCTCGTTCGAGGGTCCCGGAGCCGGCGGCCCCGCCACCAGCAGCGCCGTTCTCGCCGATCTCCTGGAGATCGCCCGGACCGGGCTCAGCACCTGGGCGGACCTTCCGCCCGCCGCCGCCGAGCTGGTCGCGCTGGCCGACGACCGCGCCACTATCCGCCGACCGTGGTACGTGTGCCTCCCCGGCGTGCTCCCGGAAGAGGTTCCGGGGCGTCTCGCGGAGGAAGTCGTCGGCCCGCCGCCGAGCGCCGTGCCGCGGCATAGGAGCCGCACCTGGGTCGCCGTCCAGACCCGGCCGCTGCCGCTCGCCGATGTCCGCGAGGCCATCGCGCCGCTAATCGCCGACGATCGCGACATACCCATCTACCCGATCCTTACTTCATAGCCGGAGCCGTGCCGATGCCCGCCTCGTCCACCAGTTCGCCCGCGCAGTCCCCCTCCCGGGCCGCCCGCCCCCGCCTGGTCGAGCGCTACCGCGAGTTCCTGCCCATCACCGCCGCGACTCCGATCATCAGCCTTGGCGAAGGCTTCACGCCGCTGGTCCGCATTGACCATATCGCCAAGCGGATCGGCATCCCGAACCTGTACGTGAAATACGAGGGCATGAACCCGACCGGTTCGTTCAAGGACCGGGGCATGGTCATGGCTATCTCCAAGGCCGTCGAGGAGGGCGCCAAAGCGGTCATCTGCGCCTCCACCGGCAATACCTCGGCCTCAGCCGCGGCGTACGGCGCCGCCGCCGGGCTGGAAGTGATCGTCGTCCTGCCCAAGGGCAAGATCGCCCTGGGCAAGCTGATCCAGGCGCTCGCGGCCGGGGCGAAGGTCGTAGCGGTTGAAGGCAACTTCGACGAGGCCTTGCGCGTCGTGCGCGAGATGGCCGAGCAGAAGCACCACCCGGTCACGCTCGTCAACTCCGTCAATCCGTACCGCATCGACGGCCAGACCACTGCCGCGTTCGAGGTCTGCGACGACCTCGGCCGCGCACCCGACATCCTGGTCATCCCGGTCGGCAACGCCGGCAACATCACGGCCTACTGGGCCGGGTTCTCGCGATATCTGGCCGTGGGCCGTATCGGCGCCCGACCGAAGATGTACGGCTTCCAGGCGGCCGGCGCGGCGCCGATCGTGCTGGGCCACCCCGTCGAGAAGCCCGAGACGATCGCCACTGCCATCCGCATCGGCAATCCGGCCTCGTGGCAGCAGGCGGTTGCCGCGCGCGACGAGTCCGGCGGGCTCATCGAGACGGTCACCGACGACGAGATCGTGGCCGCGTATCGGGACCTGGCCACGAGCCAGGGGGTCTTCTGCGAGCCCGCTTCGGCGGCGAGCCTGGCGGGTGTTTGCAAGCTCGCCGCGGCGGGGCGGATCGACCGCGAAGCCACGGTGGTCTGCGTCCTGACCGGCCACGGTCTCAAGGACCCGGAGACGGCCGAACGAACCGCCGGCGGCGCCGGCGCGATCATCGAGGCGGCTCCCACGACCGACGGCGTCATGCGCGCCCTCGGCTGGTAGGGCGCAAGCCGGGGCCCTCCCAGAAACAACAGTTGACAAGCGAAACTGATCTCCTGAACCTGGGAACTGTTCCTGCAGCATCGGCAGGAAGCTCGCGAGGGAGGGAGTCATGTTTCCGTCTGGCCCTCGCCGCATGACGTCAACTGCTGATCGCCTGATCCGCGGCTTAGGGTTGCTCACGGTTTCTCTCGTCCTGGCCGGTTGCGCCAGCAGTCCGTCGCCGTCGGTTTCATCGGGCTCGATGGCACCGGCCGCCAGCACGGCGACTGCCTCCGCACCGGCCGCTTCGCCGACTGCCGCGCCTTCCGTACCACCGACCCTCTCAACAACGACAGTCCCCACGCCTGACTGTGCGGCCGTCAATGTTGCGGCCGGGCATTTCGGTCCCGGTCCGAAGCTGCTGACTGGCGGGGGCTATGACAGCAGCACCCTGCTGGGAAATGGAAAGGTTCTCCTCCTTGGAGGCAGCGCATCGGGGAATGCGGAGATATACGACCCCTGCACCAACCAACTCACGTGGACCGGATCGATGCACGATGCTCGTGAGGGTGAGTGGACATTCCTGCTGCCCAGCGGCAAGGTACTGGTGTATGGGGGCGCCTTGGTTGGCGGCGGCAATGGCAGCAACATCTACTCGATGGAGACATACGACCCAGGGACTGGTCTCTTCACCTACCTTGGCACACCGCTGCCGAACGAGTACGAGCTGGCGACATTGCTGTCCAACGGCATGATCCTCTTCGCTGAAGGCGACCCGGACAACGGCCCAACGGCCGGTGTATACGACCCCACGAATGGACGATGGCAGGCAACGACCAACACGATGAGCTGCACCGCCTGCTTCGGCGCAAACTCGATTCTGCTGCCCGATGGCAAGGTCCTGATCGCCGGAGGCGTTGGGGGCGACGCCGTCAGTAGTCTGAAGACGGCGGTGCTATACACCTATAGCGCGTCCGGCGGTGCGTTTACGGCGACTGGCTCGATGAACAAAGCGCGGTCCGGCCTCGACCTCGTCCGGCTGTCTGACGGAAACGTTCTCATCCTCGGAGGAGAAACGGACGCGGGGTGGACCGCGACGACTGAGCTATACAGCCCCACCTCCGGTTCCTTTCGGCCTGTTGGGTCGATGAGCAAGGCTCGCGAATACGCCGCTGAGGTGCTGCTTCCTAACGGAGACGTTCTCGTGGCCGGAGGCCAGAGCGACGACGATACGCTTCTCGCCTCAGCCGAGCTGTATCACCCAGACGGGACGTCCACCCCGACTGGCTCCTTGAGCGAGGGTCGCGAATCCGACGTGGCTACGCTGCTTCCCAACGGACTGGTGCTGGTCGTCGGCGGAGGCCCATTCAAGGGATTCGGCCCGATCGAGCTGTATCGGCCCTGACCGGCTCGAACGCGGGGCAAGGGCGGTCACCCCGGCGCTCCGGCCGGCCCGAGGTGCTTACACCATCGCCTGCTTGATCAATTGCATCAAGTCGGCGTAGGTCTCGACGGCGGGGAACTGGGGGAATTGCTGCTTCACACCGTCGGGAGCGCGGAACAGGATTCCCTGGTGGGCCTCGCCGAGCATCGCGGTGTCGTTGAAGGAATCGCCCCCGGCGATGACGTGGTAATTCATGCGCTTGAACGCGGCCACGGCTTGGCGCTTCTGCTCGCGGATGCGCAGCTGGTAGCCCGTGATGTGGTCGTTCTCGACGACCAGCCGGTGGCACAGCAGGACGGGCCAGTTGAGCTGGCGGAGCAGGGGAGCGGCGAACTGCTCGAACGTGTCGGACAGGATCACGACCTGCACGAACGAACGCAGTTCGTCCAGAAACTCCTTTGCGCCGGGCAGGGGCGCCAGCGTGCCGATGACACCCTGGATGTCTGACAGCTTCAACCCGTGTTGGTCCAGGATGGCCAGGCGCCCGCGCATGAGCTTGTCGTAGTCCGGCTCATCGCGCGTGGTGCGGCGCAATTCCGGAATGCCCGTCTTCTCGGACACGGCAATCCAGATTTCCGGCGTCAGCACGCCTTCCATGTCCAGGGTGACGATCGATTGGTTCATGGCACGCGAGTCTTGCAGAAGGCCGGTCAGGTGTCCACTTCGGGTAGGTCGAAATTGCCCAACACGCATGGGTGGAGTACTACGTACCGTTGGCGCCAGAGCAGAGTCGACCCGTGGCTGCAGGTGGCCCGAGTCCGCGCGTCACGGGCTGGCAGATAGCCGCCAGAGGCTAACGAGAACCACCGAGAAACGCCGAGCCGCTCTAGTAGGACCCTCGGCTCCGCCTTAGCACTCTCCCCGGGCGTGTTGAGGAATTCGGTCGGGCGCCTCCGGCGCCGGCTCACCTCGAGTCGTCGTCCTCGTACTCCGGGAGCGCTGGCTCTTTGACGACGTCGGCCCATGGGGCGTACAGGGTCTCGGCATCCTCCTGCTCGAGCATATCGGCCATGGCGAGAGCGGCGACGGCGTCGGCGACGGCGGGTCCGGCGGGCTCGCGGACGCGGGCCAGGCTCTGCGGCGCGCCGAACGAGTAGTCGCGCTTCTCGCTGCGCCCGGCCATCCAGGCGAAGACCTCTTCCTGGGCGAGCCGAAGCTGCTCGCGCCACTTCGGATCCTCGTCGGCGAGGGCCTGCAGGTTGCGGTGGGCAATCCGCAGCTCCTCCTTTGGCTGCTTGCGCCAGGCGACGACCAGCTCGGAGGTTTCGGCCGCGGTCAGGGCGGCGAGCCTGGTCAGGAACTGAAGCACCAGCTCGGTGTTCGGGCCGAACTCGCCCTCGTCCTCGGCCTCCTCCGCGGCTGCCTCGGCGGGCGCGGCCTTCTTCGTGCCGGACCCCTTCGCCGGCGCCGCCTCGTCGGCCTCGTCGGCCTCGTCGCCTTCAGAGCCGCCCTCCTCCTCGGCGTCCATCACCTCGGACCATGGGCCGTACAGAGTGGCGAAGTCCACGTCGGCGAGATCGTCTTCGAGGACCAGCGCGTCGACCGCGTCCGTGGCCGCGTCGGCCACGACCGAGTAGAGCGAGAACTCGTCGCCGTCGAGCTGCAGCGCGGCAAGCCAGTCCGAGACGGCGTGCTCCGCGGCCCAAAGCTCGGACTCCCGGCCGCCGCCGCGGTGGCGCCGCCGCACGACCGACTGCGCGACCTTGCGCTCGGCCTCCGGGACCGCCTCGTAGGCGTCGGCGATCGCCTCGGCGGTCTCGTGGTCGATGTCCGCCAGGGAGTCGAGCAGCGAGGCGACGTCTTCCCCGTTGGGGCCGTACATCTCAGTCGGGTTCTGGCCCGTCAGCCCGAACTCCTCGGCCTCCCGATCGAGCTCGGCCTGGAGCGCGGCCGCGCGTTCGGCGGCGGTACGCGCGTCGAGCTCGTCGTCGGTGTCCCCGTCGCCCCGTTCGTCCTCGAAGTCCTCGGACCCGGCGGGCTCGAACGGCTCCGCGTTCGTCCCGTCCGCCGACGTCCAGGTGAGCTTGTTGGGCTCGGCCTCGTCGATGAGCCTGTTGGGAGCGCCCTCGTCCTTCTTGTACCGCCTGAACATCGACCCTCCGCCGTTTCCCCGTTGCGCTGTCAGCTCTTCGCGCTGTCCGAACCGGCCGGCCCGGCCCCTGCGTCGTCGGGCTCTGGCAGCGGCGGGGCGCCGACAAGATTGAACCACGGCGCGTAAAGCGCCTGCGCGTCTTCCGGTGCGAGCAGATCGCCGACGACCAGCGCCGCGACCGCGTCCGCGAGAGCCGGACCCGCCATCTGGCGCGTCGCGCCCTGGCCGGTCCGGCCCATGAAGCCGGCCGCCTCTACCAGCCGGCCGCCGTTGAGCCAGGGAGCGATCTTCTCCTGGGCGCGGCGGACCTGATCGCGCTCCTCGGAGTCCTCTCCGACCAATTCGTGGAGGGCCTCGTGAGCCCGCTCCAGCTCCTCCTGTGGCGCCTCCTGCCAGCCGCTCACGAGCCTGGACACCTGCTCGGGCGAAAGGAGCCAGAGCCGGTTGAGCAGATCGGCGACCGAGTCCGTGTTGGGACCGAACTCGCCTTCGACGTCCTCGTTCTCCACGTCGCTCTCGATCCCCTCCTCGCCCTCGTCTTCGGCGTCGCCTTCGATCTCGTCTAGCTCTTCGTCGACCCGGAGCTTCTCGACGGCGTCGGTCCAGGGCAGGAAGAGCGCCTCGTACTCCGGTTCCTCCAATTCCTCTTCGAGGATGACGCCGGCGACGGCATCGAGGGCGGCTTCACTCACCTGCGAGCAGATGCGGGCCCAGTCGGGCACGGCCTTGACGTATTCGGGGTACTCGGCCGCGACGGCCAGCCAGGCGCCGATCTCCTCGCGCGCCATCTGGATGTGGCGGGCCGTCTCCTCGTCGCGCTCGGTCAGCTTCCGAACGGCCTTGCGCGCGGCATCTCGATCGGACCTGGGGGCGCTGCGCCACGACTCGGCGATCGCCTCGGCGTCGTCGGGGCCGACCTCCTCCAATCGGTCGATGACCTCGAGGACCTCCTTGGCGTAGGGGCCGTACAGCCAGACGTCGTTGTCGGCGAGGTAGTCGGCCGCCTGGCTCTCGAGATCGGCCTCCATGTCCTCGGGCCGGTCCTCGGCGCCCTTGGCTTTCTCCCCGGCCGCCGGCTCGCCCTCGACCTCCAGCTCCTCGTCGAGGCTTTCGTCGCCGTCCTTGGAGCGTCGGTCGCTTCGCCTGAACATGGGGTCCTCCGGTGTTCCTGCGGAGCCGCGCGGCCCTCGCCCTGGTACGCCGGAGATCAAACCGCTCCGTGCGCGTCGATGAATCGTCTCACACGAGCCCAAGCGTCGTCGGACTGGGCCTGGAACTCCGCCTGTTTGCGGTCGAAGAAGCTGTGGGGCGCGTCCGGCTCGACGACGATCTCGTTCTCGACCCCGGCGGTCGTCAGGGCGTCGCGGAAGGCCTGAACGACCGGGACCGGGATGCCCTGATCGGCCCCGCCGAAGATGCCCAGGACCGGGCAGGCGAACTCGTCGACGATCTCGGTCGGGGCCGGCGTGTCGTTGCGGGCCGGTCCGCCGGGCCAGCCGTAGAAGCCGATGACGCCCGCCAGCTCCAGGCCCAGCGTGGCGGACAGGAATGCATTTCGCCCACCCATGCAGAAGCCCGTCACGAAGATCGCGGGTCGCCTGGCGGCGGTTCCGGCGGTCCTCAAGCCCCTGGCTCTCAGGAAGGCCGCGGCCGCCACGATGTCCGCCGCCAGCCCGGCCCACGTCGTCTGGGCGACGTGCGGGCCCGAGTCGAAGGACTCGTCGCGATCGCCGATCCCGGCGGTCCGGCCGAAGTAGTCGATCGCGACGGCCTCGACACCGGCCTCGGCGAAGCGCAGGGCCAGCTCCTCGTAGTAGTGGTGGAGGCCCCGGACGTCGGGCAGGATCACGATCGCCTTCCCGGTCGGCGTGCCCGGCCTGGCATGAAAGGCCCGGAACCGGTTGCCGTCGGCGGCCGAGAGAATGAGCGGCTCGTGTTCCACGACGGGGCCGGCAGCTGCCTGAATCGGGGGCTCGCTGTCCAGATCGAAACACATGGGGGGCTCCTTTGGGGCTGTGGAGCCCATTCTTCAGGCCGGCTGACCGGAAGATATTGCGGATGGCTACCGGTTGCGCCGTGCGGTGTCGAGAAAGCCGGCGCTCGCTGGTAGAATGCCCGCCATGCCCAAACCGCTTATCGTCCAGAAGTACGGCGGCTCGTCCGTCGCCAACGCAGACCGAATCCGTCGCGTAGCCGCACGCGTCGCCCGTGACCGGGCGAGCGGCTGCGACCTCGTGGTCGTCGTTTCGGCGATGGGCGATACCACCGATGAGCTGCTCGCTCTCGCGGGCGCCATCACCGACGAGCCGGATCCGCGCGAGCTCGACATGCTCCTCGCGACCGGCGAGCACCAGAGCGCCACTCTCGTGTCGATGGCCCTGCACGCGCTGGGCGTGCCGGCGATCGCCCTGTCCGGCGCTCAGGCGGGCATCACTACGGATGGCAACTACGGCAAGGCGCGCATCGCCGGCATCGACCCGAAGCGCATCTTCACCGAGATCGAGGCGGGTCGGGTCGTCATCGTCGCCGGCTTCCAGGGCCAGAGCGTGCGAGACCCGCACCTGTCCGAGATCACCACGCTGGGCCGTGGCGGCTCGGACACCACCGGCGTCGCGCTGGCGGCCGCTCTCGAAGCCGACCGCTGCCAGATCTTCACCGACGTCCGGGGCATCTACACGGCCGACCCCCGTCTCGTGCCCGACGCTCGCCAGCTGCCCGTCATCTCGTACGAGGAGATGATGGAGCTGGCGCACCAGGGCGCCCAGGTGATGCAGGTCCGGGCCGTCGAGCTCGGCTGGGTCAACAACGTCGTCATCGAGGTGCTGAGCTCGTTCGAAGACGTCCCCGGCACGCTGATCAAGGAGGACCCGTTCGTGGAGCAGCGCAACAAGGTTCGCGGGCTGGCCCACGACCGCAACGTGGCCAAAGTGACCCTCGTCGAGGTCCCGGACCGGCCCGGTGTCGCCCACTCCGTCTTCGCGCCCCTCGCCGAGGCGGGTATCAACGTCGACACGATCGTCCAGAACGTCGGCCACCACGGCACGACGGACCTGAGCTTCACCATCACCCGCGGCGATCTCGCCAAGACCAAGCGCATTCTCGAGCCCATCGTCCGCGAGCTCGGCTTCCGCGAGATGACCACCGACTCGGCGATGGCGAAGGTCTCGATCGTCGGGGCCGGCATCCAGAATGCGCCGGGCTACGCCTCGCGCATGTTCGCCGCGCTGGCTGAAGCCGGCGTAAACATCGAGATCATCTCCACCTCGGAGATCCGCATCACCTGCATGATCGCCGAGGACCAGGTCGAAACCGCAGTCCGTGCCCTGCACAAGGCCTTCGAGCTCGAGGAGCCGGAGCCGGTCGTGCAGGACGAGGCCGGGGCGGCGGGCGTCGGCGGGGCCACGAAGACGGACGCGTGATCAGTAGCGTCGCGTTTCTCTCGCGACACGAGCGGTTCCGATCGGTCCCCTCCACCAACGACATCGTCCGAAACTGGCTGATCGCGGGAACCGCCGAGGTCTGTCTCGCCGTGGCCGACGAGCAGACTGCCGGTCGCGGGAGATCGGGTCGATCCTGGGTGGCGCCGAGCGGCGCCGCTCTTCTGCTGTCGCTCGGCTTCCGGCCGGGCTACCTGACCGCGGATCGCCTCTGGCGGCTGACCGCGGTAGTTTCGCTGGCGATGGCCGACGCGGCCGAAGAGCTTGCCGGTCTGGCGGTCGGCAAGCTGCGGCTCAAGTGGCCCAACGACATCGTCGTGGAGATGGCGGGCGGCCTGCGCAAGGTCGCCGGCGTCCTGGGCGAAACCGAGGGCGCTGGGACCGCCGACCAGCTGGCCGTCGTCGGGATCGGCATCAACGCCGACTGGCCGGCCGCCCGGTTTCCAGCGGAGCTGGCTGATTCGATGACGAGCCTGCGCGAGATCTCCGGCGCCCGACCGATCGGCACCGAACAGCTGCTCGACGCATTCCTCCTGCGCCTCGAGCCGCGCGTCCTGGCGCTGCGTGACGGCCACTTCGACGTTGCCGGCTGGCACGACCGCCAGGTGACCACGGGGCGGATGGTTCGGCTCGAGGGATCCGGCGGCGACGTGCAGGACCTGCGGGCCGTGAGTGTCGACGGAGCCACGGGGGCGCTGCTGGTCGAGGATCCGGCCGCTCCCGGCCCGGAGCGCGAAGTGCTCGCGGGCGAGGTCGTCCATGTACGTCTGGCCGGCGAGGGCGACGACGCCGAGTTGCGTTCGTCGGCTTCCGGCCGCTCGGATGTAACAAATTGAGCCGGCCGGTATTTGGAACTGCGGAGGAGGGCGCCCGCCCGGCCCGACTGGATCGCGACCGCGGTCTGGTCGAGGCGGCCCGCCGCGATCCGGCCCATTTCGATGCCCTGTATAGGAAGTACCTGGCCCAGGTGTACAGCTTCGCCTTCTACGAGCTCCGCGACCACCACGCCGCCGAGGACGCAACGGAGCGCGTCTTCATGCAGGCCCTGACTGGGCTGCCGCGCTTCGAGGAGCGGGCCGACTCGTTCGTCGGCGCCGGCGGCACTGCGGCCGAGATTCCGGCCGACGCCTCCACGTTCCGCGTATGGCTTTTCCGCATCGCCCGCAACGTGGTGGCCAACGAGCGCCGAAGCGATCGTCGTCGCCCCGTGGCTCCGCTCGAGCACGCCTGCGACCTCGCCGCCGCCGATGACATCTTCGAGTCGGCCGCCGCGCGTGAGGCCGGCAGCGCCGCCTGGCACGCGGTCGCGCGGCTGCCGGAGGATCGGCGCCGGGCCGTCGTCCTGCGCTTCGTGGACGAGATGTCGACGGCCGAGATCGCCGAGGTTCTGGGCCGTTCGGAGGGCGCGGTTCGAGTGCTGCTTCATCGGGCCCTGCGCTCGGTCGCGGCCGACCTGCGCGGGAGGCTGAGCTGATGCTGGGCGGCGCGTCCCGGGACGCCCGCCGGACCGAGCGCTATCTCGACGGCCTGATGGAAGCCGAGGAGCGCGGGGCCGCGGAGGCCCCGATGGACCTCGATCTGGACCCGGCCGTCCTCTTCGCCGCTCGCGAGCTGCGGGCCGGTCTGATCCGCGTGCACCCATCCTTTCGGTTCGAGGAAGGCCTTGCCGCTCGCCTGGGCCAGATCGGCGGCGGGACGCAGGACGGGCGCGGCGAGCAGCCGGCGCCCGTGCGGGCACCGGCGTCGGTGGCGCCGTTCAGAACGCCTGGCGTCGCCGCTCCGGCCACGCCCGCCGTTCCGGCAGGGCACAGCGCCGCGCGCGATGGCCTCGCCACACCGGCCGCCCCGCGTAGACTGTCGCTGGCGGCGAGACCCTCTCGTCCGCTCGTCGTCGGAGGCGTGGGCGTAGCCTCTGCGGCCATCTCCATCGGCGCCGTGTACGTCGCCTGGCGATGGTCGCGCGCCTCTCAGACGCCAATGGTACGCGCCGTGCGCGCCGCCAGATCCGGTCGCGCCTACGCGTCCGGACACGGCCGCCGCGCCGGAGTCCTCCACGGAATCCTCGGAGTGATGTCCTGATGCCGGTCCGACTCCCGTTCCGACCACGCCGCGACGCCTATCCGCCCGACCTGTGGACCAAGTGCCCCGGTTGCGCCGAGATGCTGTTCAACAAGCAGCTCGACAAGACGCTGCGAGTCTGCCCGCACTGCAGCCATCACTTCCGGATCTCGGCCAAGGCGCGCATCGAGCAGCTGGTGGACAGCGGCTCGTTTGTGGAGCGCGACGCCGATCTGACGCCCGTCGACGCCCTCGGGTTCGTGGACCTCAAGTCCTATCCCGATCGACTGATGGCGGCCCAGCTGGCCACTGGCCTGCGCGACGCCGCCGTTTGGGGCCTGGCGACGATGGGCGCCCGGCCGATCTCGATGTGCGTCATGGACTTCGGCTTCATCGGCGGCTCGATGGGCTCGGTCATGGGCGAGAAGGTGGCTCGGGCCGGCGAGGCCGCTCTCGCCGAGCGCATCCCCCTGCTGATCGTCTCGTCCTCGGGCGGAGCGCGAATGCAGGAGGGCACGTATTCGCTGATGCAGCTGGTCAAGACCATGGGCGTGGTCGAACGGGTCAAGGCGGCCCGCGTGCCGTTCATCTCGGTCTTGACGGACCCGACGACGGGGGGCGTGTTCGCCTCGTTCGCCGTGGTCGGCGACGTCAACCTGGCCGAGCCCAACGCCCTGATCCGTTTCGCCGGCGATCGCGTCTCGGCCGGGACCATCGGCGAGGAGCTGCCGCCCGGCTATCAGCGCGCCGAGTTCTGGTACAGCCACGGCTTCGTGGACCGGATCGTGCCTCGAGCGAAGCTGCGCGACGAGATCATCTCGCTGCTCGGGTTCCTGATCGCCCCGATGAACGGCCAGGGCGAGCCCCTGGCAAATACGACCTCCCGGTCTCGGTCGTTCCTCAATGCCCTGACCGGAGCGCTGAGTGCCGACGGCAACGGCGAGTCTCGCGCCTCCGATCCCGGACAGACTCGCGGGGAGGCCACCAATGGTTGACCGTCTCCTGGGCCGACATGGGTCCGGCGAAGGTCACGCGGACGACCCGGTCGCCGCGGTCTGGGCTCACGTCCAGCAGGCTCGCAACCTCAAGCGGCCACACACGCTCGAGCTGCTGAAAGCGATGGCCGACGAGTTCATCGAGCTGCACGGGGATCGACTCTTCGGTGACGACTCGGCGATCGTGGCCGGCCTCGCCCGGATCTCGGGCCGGCGAGTCGTCGTCCTCGGCTTCCAGAAGGGCCAGGACACCGAGGAGAACATCCGGCGCAACTTCGGTTTGCCGCATCCCGAGGGCTACCGCAAAGCCATGCGGGTCATGGACCTGGCCGAGCGCTATGCCATGCCGGTGCTCACCTTCGTCGACGTCCAGGGTGCATTCCCCGGCGCCGCGGCGGAGGAGCGCGGCATCGCCGAGGCGATCGCCAAATCCGTCGGCCTGATGACCCGGCTGCGCACCCCCATCGTCGTCGTAATCACCGGCGAGGGTGGCTCGGGCGGAGCGCTGGGTCTCGCCGTGGGCGATACCATCATCGCCCTGGAGAACTCGATCTACGCCGTCATCAGCCCCGAGGGCTGCGCCGCGATTCTGTGGCGCTCGGGGGAGCAGAGCCACCAGGCGGCAATGGCGATGAAGGTCACCGCAGGCGAGCAGCAGGAGCTGGGCATCGTCGACATCGTCATTCCCGAGCCGGGCGAGGGCGCCCACACCGATCCCGCCGAGACCGCCAGGCGGATCAAGGAAGTCGTCCTGGAGCGGTTCGACGTCCTGGGTCGCGTCCCGCTCGACGAGCTCGTCGAAGCCCGCTTCAAGAAGTTCCGGGCCATGGGCCCATACACCGTCGCCGAGCGTCCCGCCGCGCCGCCGGAGCGCACCGGCATCACCGATCGGCTGCGCGGACTGCTCTCCAACATGCCGTCGATGCCGTCCATGCCAGGCACCAGGCGCGACGTTCCGCCCGGACGCGAGGAGGCCTAGCCGATGCCGCAGGATCGACAGAGCGGGACCGCCGCAGACGGGCGCGCCGCCCCACCGGCCACGGCCAAGGCTCCGGCCTGTGGCCTGGACGCGCGCACCGTGCGAGACCACAGGGCCATCTCCAATCTGGCCGACGATCTCCTTCCCGCGCTCATCGCCAAGCTGGCCGCCAGCGGCCTGGGCGAGATCGAGGTTCGCGAGGGGGGGTGGAAGGCCCGCTTGCGCAAACCATCGGGCGCAGACGATCGCCGAGCCGCGGGCCGCAGCTCGGTGGACGGTCACTCCGTGCACGCCCATGGCCCGGGCCGCGGTCCGGCCGCGAGCCTCACGCACACGGCCGCCGAGGAGCGCGACCGGCTCACCCGCGACGAAGAGGAAGCCGAGGAATCGGCCAACCTGCCGATCGTAGCCACCTCCCCGGCGGTCGGCGTCTACCACCCGCGCAAGGACTTGAGCGTCGGGATGCGGGTCCGTGCCGGCGATCGCCTGGGCGCGGTCGACGTCCTCGGCGTTCGCGAGGACGTGGTCGCGCCGGTGGACGGCGTGATCGGGTTGAGCCTGGCCGAGGCCGGCGAGGCCGTCGAATACGGACAGGAGCTGATTCGGATCGAGCTGCCGGAGAACTCCCGCAGCGTCGAGATCAACGGAGCGGACCGCGAGGCGGCCGCCGTCCTCGGGGAAGCCTGATGTTCAGCAAGATCCTGATCGCCAACCGGGGCGAGATCGCTCTCCGGATCCTGCGCGCCTGTCGAACCCTCGACATCGGCGCGGTGGTCGCCTACAGCGAGGCCGACCGCGACAGCCTGGCCGCCCAGCTCGCCGACGAGGCGATTTGCATCGGTCCGGCCGACGCACGCCGCAGCTACCTCTCCGCCCCGGCGGTGATCTCGGCCGCGGTCGTGACCGGTTGCGATGCCATCCACCCCGGCTACGGGTTCCTGTCGGAGGACGCGGGCTTCGCCGACGTCGTCCGTGCCCACGGCCTCACCTTCGTCGGTCCGCCAGCCGAGGTGCTGGAGCGTTTCGCCTCCAAGGAGGCGACCCGCCGCTTGCTCGAGGCCCACGGCCTGCGCACGATTCCCGGCTCCCGGATGCTCCGCGACGAGGCCCACGCACTCGAGGAGGCCGATCGCATCGGCTACCCGGTGCTCATCAAGCCCTCGGCCGGTGGCGGCGGCAAGGGCATGCGCCTGATCCGGACCGCACGCGAGCTCGAGTCCACCTTCAAAGTCAGCCGATCGGAGGCCAAGGCCGGTTTCGGCGACGACTCGCTCTACCTGGAGAAGTACCTCGACGACAACCGCCATGTCGAGGTCCAGGTCGCTGTCGACCGCTTCGGGAACGCCATCCACATGGGCGAGCGCGACTGCTCGGTCCAGCGCCGCCACCAGAAGATCATCGAGGAGACGCCGAGCCCGGCTCTGACCGACGCCGCCCGCCAGGAGCTCTGCTCGCGAGCCGTTCGGGCAGTGGTCGAGGCCGGCTACGAGAACCTCGGCACCCTGGAGTTCCTCGTCGACGCGAAGGGCGACGCCTACTTCATCGAGATCAACTGCCGAATCCAGGTCGAGCACCCGATCACGGAGATGTGCACCGGCATCGACATGGTGGCGATGCAGATCAAGATCGCAGCCGGCGAGCCGCTCGGCATGACCCAGGCGGACGTCGTCTCCGAAGGTCACGCCATCGAGTTCCGCATCCTGGCAGAGGACCCCGCCACGGACTTCCGACCCCAGGCCGGCCAGGTGCTCGGTTACCTCGCCCCGGGCGGGCCGGGCGTTCGCATGGACACGCACATCTATCCCGGCTACGAAGTGCCGTCCTACTACGATTCGCTCCTGGGCAAGTTGTCCGTCTGGGCGCCCGATCGGGCCCAGGCGATCGCCCGCGGCGACGCCGCGCTGCGAGAGCTGCTCGTGGACGGCCTCTCCACCAACATCGAGCTCCATCGAGCCATCCTCGCCAACGAGGTCTTCATCGACGGCAAGGTCACGACGAACCTGCTCGACCGAGTCGGCAGCGCCCCGTTCGTGGCCGCCGGCAACCGCTGAACCGCCACTCCCAGGAGCCGCCCGTGCCCCAAACCGCCGCGACCAACGAGCCCATCCTGACCACTCGCCAGATCGAGCAGCTGATCCCGCACCGCTGGCCCTTCCTGCTGGTCGACCGGATCGTCGAGTACGACGCCGAGGCCAAGCGGATCGTCGGCCTCAAGTCCGTGACCGCGACGGAGTGGTTCTTCCAGGGCCACTTTCCCGGTCAGCCCATCATGCCCGGCGTCCTCCAGATCGAAGCCCTGGCCCAGACGATGGGCATCTTCGTGGCTCAGCAGCCCGGCTTCGGCGATCGGCTCGGGCTCTTCGCCGCGATCGACGAGTGCCGCTTCAAGCACATCGTCGTGCCGGGCGATCAGCTCCGCCTGGAGGTGACGATGGAGCGGCTCGGCAGCAAGTTCGGCCGCGGTAAGGGCATCGCCACCGTCAACGGCGAGGTGGCCTGCGAGGCCCTGCTCAGCTTCATCATCGCCCCCGAGAGCGCGCTTCGCTGATGGTCCGGATCGCGGTCCTGAGCGACATCCACGGCAACCTGCCCGCCCTCCAGGAGGTGCGCAAGGCAGTGGACTCGGCTCGCCCCGACTACGTTGCGATCTGCGGCGACCTGGCATTCAATGGCCCGGATCCCGCCGGGACGGTGGATCTCGTGCGCGAGCTGGAGCGGGCCGGCGCCTTCGTGATCTGCGGAAACACGGATCTGGCCGTGACGGACGGCGACTTCAGCGCCGCGTTCCCGTGGTTCAGCGACGGCGCGCCCGACGCTTACCGGGTCGCGGCGGAGTGGGCGCGCGATCAGCTCGGCGACGAGCGGGTCGACTACCTGCGCCACCTGCCCTGGGAGCGCCGGCTGCGGATCGACGACACGCTCGTCCTGTTCTGCCACGCGTCTCCCGGATCGCTTACGGACGGGCTGCCGGCGGAGCTTGATCCGGTCGTCACGATCGACCGCGTCGGCAGGACCGACGCCTCGGTGATCGCGTGCGGCCACACCCACATGCCGGAGGTCCGCGAGGTCGGCTGGCGAACGATCGTCAACGACGGCAGCGCCGGCTACGTCTTCGACGGCGACCCCACGGCGAGCTGGGCCCTCATCGAGATCGGCCAGCAGGAAGTCAAGGCCGAGATCCAGCGCACCAGCTACGACGTCATGGCGGCGGCGAACGCGGTCTCCGCGCGCGGCCTTCCGGGTGACGTCTACCGGGCGGCCACCATCCGCACGGGGAAGTTTGTCCGATGAGTTCAAACACTCAGCCCCGCGTCGTCGTGACGGGCATGGGCGCCCTCACCGCACTGGGTCTCGACGTCGCCACGACATGGGCTGGCCTGGTCGCCGGCCGCTCCGGCGTGGCGGCGATCACGCAGTTCGATCCGTCGCGCCTGACCACGCGCATCGGCGCCGAGGTCAAGGGCTTCGACTCCTCCGCCGTCCTGGACCGCAAGGAGCAGCGCCGCAACGATCGCTACGTCCAGTTCGCGCTCGTGGCCGCCCGCCAGGCGATGGACCAGGCCGGGCTGCCGGCTCGACTGGAGGGCGAGGAGGCGGAGCGGACCGGGGTCGTGATCGGGACCGGCATCGGCGGCATCCAGACCCTCGCCGACCAGATCCTCTTGATGGGCCAGCGCGGACCCGACCGGATGTCGCCCTTCCTGATCCCGATGGCGATCGGCAACCTGGCGGCGGGCGTCACGGCGATCGCCTTCGGCCCGCAGGGCCCGAACTTCAGCGTCGTCTCCGCCTGCGCTACGGGCGGCCACTCCATCGGCGAGGCCTGGGAGATCATCCGGCGCGGAGACGCCGACGTGATGCTCGCGGGCGGCTCCGAAGCGACGATGCACGAGGCGCTGGTCGGCGGCTTTGCCGCAATGCGCGCCCTGTCCACCCGCAACGACGAGCCCGAGCGGGCCTCACGACCCTTCGACCGGCACCGCGACGGCTTCGTCATCGGCGAGGGCTGCGGCGTGGTCGTGCTGGAGTCTCTCGATCACGCCCGCGCACGCGGCGCGGAGCCGCTCGCCGAGATCGTCGGCTACGGCGCCACGGCGGACGCCTCTCACATCACCCTCCCGGCGCCCGGGGGAGCGGGCGCGGTCCGGGCCATCCGCCGCGCTCTCGAGAAGGCCCACCTGAGCGTGGACGACGTGGCGATGGTCAACGCCCACGCCACTTCCACGCCCGAAGGCGACCCGCGAGAGCTCGAAGCGATGCGGACCCTCTTCGGCGACCGAGCCGGCCAGGTCAGCATCACCGCCAACAAGAGCATGATCGGGCACACCCTCGGTGCCGCCGGCGCGGTCGAGGCGATCGCCACGGTCATGAGCATCCGCACCGGCATCGTGCCGCCGACCATCAACCTCGAGGACCCGGACGATGCGGCCATCGGGCTCGACCTGACCCCGGGCAAGGCTCGCCGGCGCGAGATAGAGGTCGCGGTTTCGAATTCCTTCGGCTTCGGCGGACAGAACAGCGCCATCGTCTTCCGGCGCTGGAACGAGTAGAGGGCGCGACGATGGCTGAACAAGGCAAGAAACCGGGCCCGCCCGCGAACGCCGCGCCCGCCACGGGCGCAGCACCCGCCACGGGCGCAGCACCCGCCACGGACGCCGGACCCGACCAGCCGGCAGCCGAGACGGCCTCCCTTTCGGCTGAAGCGGCCTCGCTGCTGGGCCTTATCGACAAGCTGAGCTCGCTGCTGGAGAGAAGCGAGCTGATCGAGCTCGAGGTCGAAGCCGGCGAATCGGGAATCGTCCTGCGCAAGCCCGCCGCGCTGCTGCCCGCGGCCGCAGCCCCCGCGGCCGCCGCGCCGGTTGTCGCCCTCGATCCCGCCGGACCCGCCGCGTCGGCGGAGCCCGCCGCCCCGGTTTCCACGGCCAGGGCCGTTCGCGCACCGCTGACGGGCATCTTCTACGCCGCATCGTCCCCGAGCGCTCCGGCGTACGTGACGGTGGGCCAGCATGTGGCCGTGGGCCAGATCATCGGCCTCATCGAAGCCATGAAGCTGTTCAACGAGATCAAATCCGACGCCGCCGGCAGGGTCGTCCGCATCGTGGCCGAGTCCGGGAAGCTGGTGAAGGCGAAGCAGCCCCTGATCGAGGTCGAACCGTGATGGCCAGGTCCGTTCGCGGCGTCCATCTCACCGGATGGGGCGCCTATGCTCCGAGCCAGGTCCTGACCAACCGCGACCTGGAGAAGATGGTCGAAACCTCCGACGAGTGGATCGTCAGCCGCACCGGGATCTGCGAGCGGCGTATCGCCGGGCCGGGTGAAACCACCGCCAGCATGGCGGCTGTGGCCGGCCTGCGAGCGATCGCGGTGGCCGGGCTCCGGCCGGACGACATCGACCTGATCCTGGTCGGGACCCTCACTCCGGACTACCCGATGCCCTCCTCCGCCGCGCTCGTGAAGGACGCGATCGGCAACAAGCGGGCGGCGGCGATGGACGTCGCCGCGGCTTGCTCCGGCTTCGTGTACGGCTACGCAACCGCCCACGCCTACATCGCGTCCGGCATGGCGAAGCACGTGCTGGTCATCGGCGCGGAGACGCTCAGCCGCTACACCGACTGGACCGACCGAGGCACGTGCATCCTCTTCGGCGACGCCGCGGGTGCGGCGGTGCTGTCCGCCTCGGACGAGCCGGGCGGAACGCTCGGCATCGAGATGACGACCGAACCGGCGGGTGCCTACTTCATCTGGCTTCCGGCCGGCGGCGCCGCCCGGCCGGCGACCGACGCGACCCTGGAAGCTCGCGAGCACTACATGAAGATGAAGGGCAGCGAGACCTTCAAGATGGCCGTCCGAACCCTCGGTTCGACCTCGCTGCGGGCCCTCGAGAAGGCCGGACTCGGCCTGGCCGACGTGGACCTCGTGATCCCGCATCAGGCCAACATCCGCATCATCGAGGCCCTCGGCAAGTCGCTCGACTTCCCGATGGAGCGGGTCTTCGTCAACGTCGACCGCTACGGCAACACCTCGGCCGCATCCGTGCCGCTCGCTCTGTCCGAGGCCGTCGCCTCGGGCAGGGTGAAGAAGGGCGACCGGCTCCTGCTCGTGGCCTTCGGCGCGGGGCTTACCTCCGGCGCGATCGCGCTGGAGTGGACCGCCGATCCGGCCGCCTCCGCGCGGGCCGACGCGATCGGCCCCGGCGACGTGACCGTCATGCCCGGCTACCTCGATCCAGTCAATCCATTCCCGCCCGCCCTGGAGTGGCTGCTCGAGCCTTCCGCCATTGCACCGGGGGCAGCCCCGGCGCGACGCCCGTGACACCTAGCCTGTAAAGTCCGGCGCCCAGAGCGCCGCCGCCGTCCCCCGGTCCCGGACGTGAGCTCGGGTCCTGCGGCTGGAGTCGCAGGCTCGCCGTTCGCCCGGCCCAAGCTCGAAGAAGGGAGTCTCAAATGCTCGATCTGACCGGCAAGTCCGCCCTCGTCACCGGCGGCGCACGGGGCATCGGCAAGGCCATCTGCCTCAACCTGGCCCGCCAGGGCGCCGACATCGCGTTCGTCGACGTGGGACGTCCGGAGGTTGCCGAGGCCACTGTGGCCGAGATACAGGCCATGGGTCGCAAGGCCATCTTCATCCCGGCCGACGTCACCGACGCGGAGGCCTGTACCAAGGCCGTCGCGGCGACCGTCGAAGCCTTCGGCAAGGTCGACATCCTGGTCAACAATGCCGGCATCACCCGCGACGATCTCATCATGCGGATGCCGATCGACGACTGGAAGAAGGTCCTCGAGGTGAACCTCTATGGCGCCTTCTACATGATCAAAGCTGCCATTCGGCCGATGCTCAAGGCCCACGCCGGCCGAATCATCAACATGTCGAGCGTCTCGGGCCAGGCCGGCCAGATGGGCCAGGCCAACTACTCGTCTTCCAAAGCCGGGCTGATCGGCCTGACGAAGGCCACCGCTCGCGAGGTCGCCTCGCGTGGCATCACCTGCAACGCGGTCGCCCCGGGCTTCATCGTCACGGAGCTGACGAAGGATCTGCCCGAAGCCCTGCAGGACCAGATCAAGACGGCAACGCCCCTCGGTCGCTTCGGTACGGTCGAGGAGATCGCCTCGGCAGTGACGTTCCTCGCCTCCGACGAGGCGGGCTACATCACCGGTCAGGTTCTCGCCGTCGATGGCGGCCTGGTGATGATGTAGCGCTCCATCCCCTGGTCGGACACTCGAGGTGACTCGGCCGGGCCGCTGAAACGGGGTGTGTCCCGGCACCGTGCTAATCTGCGTTGCACCCAGGCCCGCTCGCGCGGCCGAGCTGGGCTCGTTGAAGAGCGACCGGTAACGCCGCGGCCGGCTCGACCGTCAGAAGACGACAGGCGGTTCGTCTGGGGACCGAGCGTTCTTCCAGAGAGGCTTAGCGCAGGAGCAGCGGTATGGAGCCGAGCACGGCATGAGAATGAAGTTCGGCCTGGTCCGAAAGGCGACCGGCGCTGGCCCCGAACCCGACGCGAGCTCGGCCAAGGGCCACTCGCGGCTCGTGGCGGCGCTGCTGTCGTTCCTCTGGCCGGGGCTTGGGCAGCTCTACGCTCGCCGGCTCGTCTGGGCCGCGATCTTCGCCGTCCCGGTCGTGCTCGCCGCCATATGGCTGCTTCTGCAGCTCACCAACGGCATCTACTACTTCGGGGCCAGCTTCTTCATCGACTCATTCGCCCTGACCTTTGTCATCGGTGCCGTGCTTCTCGGCGCCTGGCGGATCGTCGCGGTGGTCCACGCCTACGCCGTCACCGGGCCCCGCCGCCGCCCGGGATTGCTGGACTCGGGCGTGATCGCGGTCCTGCTGCTCGCCGTCGTGGCGGTGCATGCCGGGGTCGTTTACGAATCCTGGGCCTGGTACAGATTCGACGTGGACCTCCCGAACAACACCATCGGGGACAACCAGCCGGCCGACGAGCCGACCTCCCAGCCAACGCCAACGCCGACGCCTTCGCCGACCCAGCCCGAGTGGCAGCCCTTCGGCTCTTACTCGCCGCCCAATGCAACGCCCGAGGTGACGCCGGAGCCACAGCCGACGCACCGTCTCACGATCTTGCTGGGTGGCATAGATTGGCTGCCCGGACGCGGACACAGCATGTATGACGCCATCATGCTCGTCAGCCTCGACATGGACACGAACAAGGTGGCCATGATCAGCATCCCTCGCGACACGTCCAACTTCGACTACTACTGGGGCGGGACGGCCGGCGTGAACACCAAGATCAACAACTTCGCCACTCTGGTTGCCAACCACAAGATCCCGGCGCCGGACTCCTCCATGACGGCCTTCACCAAGGAGGTCGGCTATCTCGTGGGCGTGAAGGTCGACTACTACGCCGCGATAGACATGGCCAACTTCCCGAGCATGGTGAATCTGCTCCCCGGCCATACCGTTTGCGTCTACAACCCCAAGGCCATCAACGATCCTTCGCAGCACACGTACATTGCCTCCGGCAACGTGTGCCTGAACGGCCAGAACGCCCTCAAGTACGTTCGATCCCGCCACAACGGGGGCAGCGACTACGTGCGCGCCGGCCGCCAGCAGGACGTGCTCCTGTCAGCGGCGCGCAAGCTTGCCACGCCAGCGGGCGTCGCCGCTCTGCCTAAGCTCCTCTCGCTGGCCTCCAAGACGATTCAGACCAACTTCCCCCTCAAGACGGTGAGGGATTACGTATCCGTCGTCCAGCACCTCGGGCCAGGCGACATCACCCAGTGCGTGCTCGGGCCACCCTACGACTACCACCCGGCTGCTTCGCTCACCAAGGGGACCTGGACGAGTCGTCTGATACTGCCCCGCGTCGCCGGCCTGTCGGTCGAGCTCTTCGGTACGGACAGCCGCTACTACGGCATGGAAGGGATCACCCCGGCGCCCTGCGCGCACTGAGTGGTTCCCGCGGCCGACGGGACTCTACAGCCGCCCGCTACGCCCTGGTCCCGTTCTACTTGTAGGTCAAGGCCGTCCCGATCGGCACGCTCTGGGTGAAGATCTCGCCTCGCACGAGTTGTATCTCCTTGCCCGACTGGTCGTAGAAGCGGGTGAGAGCTGTGTTCGAGGTCTTCTTCCAGGTACCGACGGTCGCGCGGCCCTCGAGGAAGACGACGGCTGTGCCGGTTCCGACGTTGGCCACCACGGGGCGGTGGTGACCGGGCTCGGATTGCGGGTCGATGGTCACCGCCTGGAACATAACGATTACGTTCCGGGCCTTCACCTGCTGGCCGTTGGCCGCGTCGATCTGAAGTTTGCCGCGCACCGAGCGGAGGTAGGAGTCTGTCGCTGGGTCGAACTTGTAGCCGACCGCGCCGGTTGGATAGGCGACAGAGATGGACTGCGTCGCGGGTCGCTGTGAGAGCGGCGAGTCGTCTCTGAAGGTCCGGACAGGCAGGTTCTGATAGGTGGCCGGGTAGTGACGCTTGGCGGCGCACGTGATCAGTACGGTGGAGTTGGTGTAGGCGTTGTGAGGGGCGGCGCGGCTGGCGATCCGGTGGTACGGGCAGGAGCCGCCGTTGAGGTCGTCCATGTTATAGATGTTGTTGGCGTTGGCCGGAATGACCTGCCGAAGCGACTTGGTGTCGCCGCCATAGTGCCCGAACAGCGCCTTGGATTCGGCTGCCCAGTAGACGAAGTAGGGGCGGGCGCTTCGTACCGGCCCGATGTCGGTCGCGGTCCCTTCCTGGAAGACCATCATGTAGCGGTCTTCACCTCCATCGGCCGGGGCCTGGTACACGATCGAGGCGGAGGAGAAGCCGGACTGCGGCCGGGCGACGACGTTGTCGTCGACCATGATCGCAATGGGCAGGCGGTGAGCGAGATCCGCGGAGGTGAGCACTCCGTCGAGGTCGGAGTAGGCTAAATCCGCGGGCGTCGCCGAGCCGGCAGGCGTGGCGGACGGCTCGGGGAGAGGTGTCAGTGAGCCGGACATGGAAGGCGAGGCGATCGCCGATTCTGTGGCGCCCGGCGTTGCGCTGGGCTGAGCGGTTCCGCCCGGCCTGACCACGGTCAGCAAGCCCGCGGCCGCGATTGCCACTACCGCGATCGCGCTGACCGTTATTACCGCCGACCTATGGCCGGCCCAGTAGTGTTCGATCACTGGCTCAAGTCTCCCTGAGTGAAACCAATCCACAGGATAGCAAGACAGTTCCCTCATTCGCTCGCGGGGAGAGCCATAGCAATGGTCGGGACGGAGGGGCCCCCGTACCGCTCCGAGTGTCCGACGGCCATGGACGGGGTCGTGCCCGACCCTGAGGAAGCAGTTTCACGCTAGCGACGCGCGGGTTCGTTCCACCGCTCGGCCAGCTCAGCGACCGCTGCCCCGCGTCCGCGCTCGCCAGATCACTGAATCGATCACAAAGCGCGGGTTCCCCAGCAGGTAACGACGCCACAGCCGACGCGGTTCGCGGCACAGACGGACGACCCAATTAAGCTTCAATGAATAAGCCCAACGGGGGTAGTAGCTTCCGGGGCGGCTGACCTGATCAAAGTATCCCCCGCACGTGCACAGGACGAGCGAGGCCTTTCGCTCTCCGACTCGGACTGCGAGACGCTCCTGGATCGGTGCGCCGGCCCCGATGAGTACAAGAGCGGCACCGCTTAGTGAGATCAGCTCGGTCAGCTCAGGGATGTCTGATGGGGCAACGAAACCGTGATGGCTGCCGCACACCCGGAGTCCGGGGTGAACCGCGGTGATGGCCGCGGCGGCACGCTCGGCGATGCCTGGCGTGCCGCCGACGAGG
Organism: Candidatus Limnocylindrales bacterium; assembly: GCA_050008515.1. GTDB lineage: Bacteria > Chloroflexota > Limnocylindria > Limnocylindrales > CSP1-4 > Fen-1039. The sequence continues at coordinate 128,109 of JBEKMM010000003.1, read as the reverse complement.
AACACCGGCGCTTCTATCGACGCCATCGCACTCAACAAGCTTGGGGCCCACAGGTCGGAGACCCCGCCACCTGACATCTACGCTGGCGGCTCCCCGCCGCCGGCGAGCTTCGAGCCCCTTCCGTCGCGATCGGCGGTCACCGGAAGGATGACCATCCTGCTCACAGGGGTGGATCAGTACGCCACGCGCTCGGAGCACCTGTACGACACGATCATGGTCGTCAGCCTGGACACGGTCACGAACAAGGTCGCCATGTTGAGCGTGCCCCGCGACAGCGCCGCGTACCCTCTGTACTTCGGAGGAACGGTCGGGCCCACGACTCGCATCAACGCGCTGGTCACGTACGTCCAGCATGGCTGGATCAAGTCCCCAGATGATGCGATGACGACCTTCGTCAGGGAGATCGGCTATCTCGTAGGCATTCCGATCGACTACTACGCGGTCATCGACCTCGCCGGCTTCATGAAAATGATCGATCTGGTAGGCGGCATCGACATCGTCAACCCGAGCGTCATCAACGATGGCACGTACGACTGGCTGGACAACGAGGCCCCGGGCTTCTATCTCTCGGCCGGGCCCCACCACCTGGATGGCAAGCACGCGCTCGCCTACGTGCGATCCCGACACGGCGCGAACAACAACGACTATCGGAGAGAGTCCAGGCAGCAGCAGGTCATGATCGCGCTCGAGCACAAGATGGCCAGCCCGGCCATGATCATGAAGCTGCCGACGCTGATGCAGACGCTCGGATCCTCGGTCAGGACCACCTTCCCGGCCAACAAGGTGGCCGACATGGTCGCGCTCGGAGACCAGATCCCGTCCTCGAACATCACTCAGGTCGTTCTGGGCCCCCCTTACAGTGACACCGGCCTAGGGGCCAAGTTCCACATCGCCATATCGACGACTTGCCTGCGGCTCGACAAGATCGCCGCGCTGTCCGTTCAGCTCTTCGGTGAGGGCAGCCGGTATTTCGGCAAGAAGCAGCCGAACACGTGCCCGTAGCCGTAGTGACGCCCGAGCCGACCAAGGCCGCGCAGCCAATCGCGGCTCCTGCCGCCACGCCGTAACGCTGACTGGGGAGCGGTCCCGCGGCCGACACCGGGCCGGGTCAGTGAAGTCTCGACGCCCTTGCCTCCCAGGCCCAGACTGCGAAGTGCCGGCGCCTCCGGGGGCGGCCGCGCCGGAGCGAGCGGTCAGATATGCGGCAGAACGCCTCGTGGACGACCTCGACAGCCTGTATCGTCACGTGCTAGCAGAGCGAGGTGTGAAGCTGTGATCTCGGGTCCGCTGGCCTTTGGCGTGGCCGCTTTCGCGGTGGCGGTCCTGATGGTGCCGCTGACGAACAGACTGGCCTTTCGCTACGGGGCAGTCGTCCACCCTCGTGCCGATCGCTGGTCGCGCCAGGTCGTGCCGATCCTGGGTGGTCTGGCCGTGGCGATCGCAGTCGGGGCCGTCGCGTGGATGGCGGTCGACGAAGGAGCGACGCTGACCGCCTGGCTGGCCGGCCTCTTCGGTCTCACGGCCATCGGGCTAATGGACGACCTGTGGGACGTGCACCCGCGCTATCGCCTGATCGCCGAGGCGCTGCTGGGCGCTGGCTTCGTGGTCGTCGTCTTTGACGATCTCGACCCGCTGCCCAGGCTGGCGGTGGGCCTGGCCGGCGCAATCGCCATTCCGATGATGACCAACGCCACGAATCTGGTCGACAACTCGGACGGGCTGGCCAGCTCCCTTTCGGCGGAGACGGCCCTGACGATCGCCCTGACGGCCATCGTGGCCGGCATGAAGGGCAACGAAGTGGCCCTCGGGCTGGTGATCGCGGGCGCGTGCCTTGGCTTCCTGGTGCACAACCGCCCGCCAGCCCGTGTCTTCATGGGCGACGCCGGAAGCCTGATGCTCGGCTTCGCGCTGGCCGGCGCCGGGGCGCTGTTGATTCACGACGCGGATATCCATCCGAGTGCCCAGGCGACCGCTGCCGCTCTCGCCATTCCCCTTGCCGCTTTCGTCCAGTTCGGGGACGTGGCCATGGTTTCTGTGACGCGCATACGGCGCGGCGTCTCGCCGTTTCTCGGCGGCACGGACCACACCTCGCACCGGCTGGTCCGCGCCGGCCTCCGCCCATGGGAGATGCTCGGGGTCGTGGGACTGGCCAGCGGCGTGTGCGGTGGCCTGGCGATGCTCCTGGCCTGGCTGGCTCCCTCTCCGATGATCGAGATCATCGTCGTGGCCGCCGCTGGCGTGCTGGTGCTCGGCTTCGAGACGATCGTCGCCCTGCGGGTTCCGTTCGAGAACCCGGTCGCGGCGGCTGAGCTGGCCCCACCGGTCTCGGCGCCCGTCGCCGCTGCACAAAAGGCGGGCGGCTCGCGATGAGGGTCCTCGTCACCGGCGGCGCCGGCTTCGTCGGCTCGCATCTGGTCGACGCCCACCTGGCCAGGGGCGACGAAGTGGTCGTTGTCGACGACCTTTCGACCGGCCGCCTCGAGAACATCGGCGAGCATGTGGCGGACGGTCGGGTGCGCTTCTACCCGGGCAAGGCGGAGGACCCGGCCGTGATCGAACCCGCCTTCGACGGAGTGGAAGTGGTCTACCACCTGGCCGCCGCGGTCGGAGTGTTCCAGATTCTGCAGCACCCCCTGACGTCGATCCGAACGAACCTGGACGCCTCGTCCGCGGTCTTCGAGCGGGCGGCGGCGCGCGGCATTCGGACGCTCTTCACCTCAACCAGCGAGGTCTACGGCAAGAATGCCGCGGACGCCCTCAACGAGGACGACGACACGATCTACGGTTCCACGAAGGTCCATCGTTGGTTGTACGCGGTGTCGAAGGCCACGGACGAATTCCTGGCCCTGGCCCACCACCAGGAGCTGGGGCTGCCGGTGACGGTCGTGCGACTGTTCAATACGACCGGTCCGCGCCAGACCGGTGCGTACGGCATGGTCGTGCCGCGTTTCGTCCGCCAGGCGATCGAAGGCCAACCACTCACCGTCTACGGCGACGGCAGCCAGCAGCGCTGCTTCACCAACGTTCACGATGTCGTGGCGGCGCTCATGGCCTTGACCGCCACGCCGGCCGCCATCGGCGAGGTGGTCAACCTCGGCAACCCGCGCGAGATCTCGATCCGCGATCTGGCCGCCCTGGTGTGCAGGATCGTGGGGTCGAACTCGCCCGTCCAGCTGGTCGACTACGAGTCGGCGTACGGCAGGGGCTTCGAGGACATGCGCCGCCGCGTTCCGGACGTGAGCCGGCTGCGGAGCCTGATCGGCTTCGTGCCCACGACGCCGCTCGAAGAGACGATCGAGGAGATCGCCCGCGACATCGCCGCAGGCGGGCAGCGGCCTTGGAGAGTTGCCCGCTGCCCGGGATGAGCCGGGGCGTCGGGGGCTCGATGACCGAACGGGGGAAGGCGGCCGCGTCGCCGAACGGTCGGGCCGCCGCCGCCCCCTCCTCGGTCTCTGTCGAGCGCCAAGCCGCGGGCATGGCGGGCTATCGGCCGGCATTGGACGACATTCGAGCCGTGGCCGTGCTCGCGGTCATCGGCTACCACCTGGGCTACGGGCGGGCGCAGGGCGGGTTCCTCGGCGTCGACATCTTCTTCGTCCTGTCCGGCTAACTGCGCGCCGCTCCGGAACCGGTTGGGGAGAGCGTCAGCGGGGCGCCAGACTCTCCGCCATGAATCGCACGCTGGACTCGAGGTCGTGGGCGGGTTCCCAGTCCAGCGCGTTGCGTGCGATCGAGACATCGGCCACCTGCCAGGCCGCGTCCGCCGAACGTGGCGAGGCCGACGCCGCGTCCTCGCCGATCTCGCCGTCGTAGCCCATCGCCGAAGCGAGGCCGCGCACCAGGTCGCGGGCGGTGTGGCCCTGCCCCGTGGCGACGTTGATCAGCGGCGGCACGGTCCCGCCCAGGGAGGCGGCCAGGACCGCCGACGAGATGTCGCGCACGTCGATGAAGTCACGCACGGAGCCGAGCGGTCCGAATTCCACGCGGCGGCTGCCACTCGCCAGGGCGGCCGCGAGCCGGCGGGTGGCGGCGCCGGGGAGCGAGTTCTCGGGCATGCCCGGGCCCAGGGCGTTGAAGACGCGCAGCACGATCGCGTTCTGGCCCTGTCGTGCCGCGGCCAGGACCAGGTACGTGGCGGCGAGCTTGGCGATGCCGTAGGGGCTCACCGGAAGCGGGAACGCGGCCTCGGACACGGGCGCGCCCTGCGGGCCGGGTCCGTACTCCGCCGCAGAGCCGAGGTGGACGAGCCGCGGCGGCGCTCCGCTGTCACGCAGCGCCGAGAGGATCGCGTCCGTGGTCAGCACGTTGAGGCGGAACAGGTCCGCCGTGCTGCCGACCGTGGCCCCGGCGCAGTTGACCAGCGCCGCCGGCGCGATGCGCCGCAGTTCTGCCGCCAGGCGTCCGTCGCCGGCCAGCAGGTCGAGTTCGAGCCAGCCCTTTTCGAGCCCTTCGGGTGCCGCGCCCAGGCCCCCACCGACGACCGTAATGTCGGGCCGGGCGGCGAAGTCGGCGGCGATGTGCCGGCCGATGAAGCCGTTGGCGCCCATGACCAGGATGACCGGCATCGCGAGCCCCTCGACTTAGGCGTCCGGAAGCAGGTGCGACCGAAGCTGCACGAACTCCAGGTTGGCGCGGTCGTAGTCGTCCGGTCGGCCGATGTCTAGCCAGTAGCCGTCGAACTTGTAGGAGGCCGGGTTTCGGCCGGCGGCCAGCAGGTCGAGGACCAGGCGGTCGAAGCCGAGCGGCTCGCCCGAGCGATAGCTCGACAGGGCGCTTCGAGACACGCCGTACACGCCCATACTCACGTTGTAGTCGAGGCTCGGCTTCTCGGCGAAGCCGACGACCTGCCCGCCTTCGACCGTCAGCACGCCGAAGTCGACGTTGACCTGGCGGTGGTACGTGGCGATCGTGAGCGGCGCGCCGCCCGCCAGATGAGCTTCGAAGAGGCGGGAGAAGCTCAGGTCCGTGAGGATGTCGCCGTTCATGACCAGGAAGTTGTCCGGCAGGCGGTCCAGGAGCTGCACGACCGGGCCCATCGTGCTGAGCGGCTTGTCCTCGGTCGCGTAGTCGACCTCGAGGCCCCACTGCTCCCCGGTCCCAACGTACGCGCGGATCAGCTCGCCCAGGTGGCCGATGGCGATCGTGACGCGGCGGAAGCCGTCGCGAGAAAGCTGGCGCAGGACGATCTCGATGATGGCGCATTCGTCGCCGATCGGGACGAGCGGCTTGGGGATCGCGGTCGTATAAGGCCGGAGCCGGGTGCCCTTCCCCCCCGCCAGCAGGACGGCGTGACGGACGCTCATCGAGCGCTCATACCGTGAACGCGGCCCACTTGTACCGGGCCAGGTTCTCCGGGTTGGCGAACCACTCGGCGGTTCGGGCGAGGCCTTCGGGCAGGGCGACCTCGGGCTTCCAGCCGGTGGCGGCGGTCAGGCGCGAAGCGTCGCACAGGAGGCGGATGACCTCGGACCCGGGCGGGCGCAGCCGTTCGGCTTCCTCGGTTACGGTGACTTCGTAGCCAGCCGACCTGGCGATCGTCTTGACCAGATCTCCGATCGAGATCTCGACGCCGGTGCCGGCGTTGAGCGTCCTGCCGACGACCTTCTCGGCCGGAGCTTCGGCCACGGCCATGAAGGCGCGGGCCGTGTCCTCGACGAAGGTGAAGTCGCGGGTCGGGCGCAGGTCACCGAGCCGGATCTCGCGCTGGCCGGCGGAGAGCTGCGACAGGATCGTCGGGATGACGGCCCGGCTGGACTGGCGCGGGCCGTAGGTGTTGAACGGCCGAAGCGTCACGACAGGAAGCTCGAACGAGAGGTGGTAGCTCTCGGCCATCTTGTCGGCGCCGATCTTGGACGCGGAGTACGGCGACTGGCCCTGGAGCGGGTGGTCCTCGTTGATCGGGACACTGCGGGCGGTGCCGTAGACCTCGCTGGTTGAGGTGTGGACGATGCGCGGCGTGGCGGCGTTCCGGGCGGCTTCGAGCACGTTGAGCGTGCCGCTGACGTTGGTGTCCACATAGGAACGCGGCGAGCGGTAGGAGTAGGGGATCGCGATCAGGGCGGCGAGGTGGTAGACGACGTCCACGCCGTCGACGAGCTTCTGGACGGAGGCGATGTCGCGCACGTCGCCGAGCTGGACGTCCACGTTGGCCATGACGTCCGCCGGCAGCGAGTCTAACCAGCCCCACGAGTTGAACGAGTTGTACAGGACCATCGCCCGGACGCGGTGGCCGCGCTTGACCAGCGCCTCAACCAGGTGGGAACCGATGAAACCTTCGCTTCCCGTGACGGCAGCGAGAGCAGACAGCGCCGGGCTCCTTCCTGTTCACGCGACGACGCCCGGAATGGTACCCGATCCCTCTTGGCTCAAGCTCGCGTCGGCGGTGGCCGGCGGCCTCTGCCGCGCGGCGACGCCGCGCATACAATCGACCCTACATGAGAAGCTCGAATCCCCCCGCTTACGACGAATCCCGGCCAGCGGATGGCCGATGAGCTGACGAGTGGCGTCCCCTCTGAGCGCATCGGGGAAGGGCGGAGGCCACTTCGCCTGGCTTTCCTGGGCGACGTCAACAGTGTCCACCTGCGCGTCTGGACCGGCTTCCTTGCGGCACGGGGCCACCACATTACTGCGCTCGTGGCCGATGACAGGGCAGTGGAACCCGGTCTGGCAGAGTCGATTCGGATCGAGCGCTTCCGGAGTTTCGCTGTCCGGCGGCGAGTGACGCCACTCAGCCTGTTGCGAGGCCGGCGGTCCATACGGGAGGCGGTGAGGCGGGTCCAGCCTGACGTCCTCAACGCTCACTTCCTCACGGTTCATGGCTGGAATGCCTGGCTCTCGGGCTTCCATCCGTACGTCGTGACTCTGTGGGGCTCGGACGTCTTCATTCACCCGGGGCGTTCGCGGATCGCCAGAACGCTCGCGCGACTGACCCTTCGAGCCGCGGATATGGTCATGATCAATCCGGTGATGCGCGACGCGGCACTAGCCGCCGGTGCGGATCCGGAGCGTCTGCGCGCCGTAACCATCGGCGTGGACGTGCGGCGGTTCTCCCCCGGGCTGGCTTCGCCCGAACTGCGGGCCCGTCTCGCGCTTGCTGGCAAGCGCGTGGTCTTCGCGCCACGCACGATCGCACCGCTATACCGGCAGGGGGTCGTGGTAGAAGCCCTGTCGAGGCTGCCGGGGGACGTGGTCCTGGTTATGTCGACTGCTCGGGCCGAGGCCGGGGAGCTGGCGCGAATCGAGCGCCTGGCTGCCGAACTCGGTCTTTCGGAACGGCTAGTGCTGGTGCCGAAGGTAAGCCACGACGACATGACGGCCCTCTACCGGCTGGCCGACGCGGTGGTCTCGATTCCGGCGTCTGACTCGGCGTCGGTTACCATGCTCGAGGCTCTGGCCTGCGAGCGCCCAGTCGTCGTAAGCGATCTGCCAGCCATCAGGCAATGGCTCGACGGCTCGAGCGGACTCGAACTCGTGCCAGTGGACGACCCGGCGGCCACCGCCGATGCTATAGCCCGCCTGCTGGACGAACCGCCGGCCGATCGGGCGAAGCGGGTTGCGGGTCTGCGGGCCCGAGTCGTCGAAGGGTCGGATCAGGCTCGAACGCTGGCCGCCCTGGAGAACATGTACTACTCGTTGCTGGGCCGCCGGAACGGCCCCGTGGGAGGTTCATGAGCCGCTCTTCCGCCGACGGGGTCTTCACCAGGAAGGTGACTGCGGTCTTCTCGACCAAGGCCGTCGCCTTCGCTCTCTCGTTGGCAACGTCCGTGGCGCTGTCCCGCATCCTGGGCCCGGAAGGCAAGGGCGAGTACGTCGCGGTGATCTACGTGCCCGGCCTGCTATCGGCCATCGGCGTGTTCGGAATGCCGAGCGCCATCAACTACTTCAGCGCTCGTGGCGCGTCCATCATGGGCTTGCTGCGGATGGGATTGTTGATGGCCGCCGGCCTTGCGGCGGTCCTGGTTGGTGCCGTCGTTTTGACGCTGCCCTGGCTGGAGCAGAGCATCTTCTCGGCAGCTCCTCCGCAATGGCTGTGGCTGGGCATCATCACCGTTCCGGCCGCGCTCTTCGGCACCTTCGCCAATGGAATCCTGTACGGGCGTCAACGGACGCGAACCTACAGCTGGATAGTCGTCGGGCAGGCCTTCGCCACGCTGTGCCTGGCCTTGCTCTTCGTTGCCGTGCTCAACATGGGCGTCGTCGGGGCCGTCCTGGCCAGCGTCTCGATCACCTGGCTCTTTGCGATCCGAGTCATCGTCGCTGTGGTGATGCTTGCCCGTCGTGAACCAGGGGGCAGCCCCGTCCCGTACCGAAGCCTCGTCGCCTACGGACTGAAGATCATGCCGGCCAGCATCACCGGCTATTTCAACTACCGGATCGACGTCTTCATCCTGCAGGCCCTGTTGGTCGGGCAGGCGGCCGAGCTCGGCCTTTACAACATGGCGTTCACGATGGCCGAGCTGCTGTTCTACATCCCGGACTCGGTCACGACGATCTTCCTGCCCCGGGTCAGCGGGGCGACGGCCGCCGAGGCGAACGCTTCTCTGCCGCGTGTGGCGCGGTTCACGGTACTGCTGACCGTGGTGTGCGGTCTGGCCCTGATCCCAGTTGCCTTCGTCGGCGTCCACGTCGTCCTGCCCCAGTTCGAAGGCTGTTTGCCGGCCTTCTTCGTGCTGCTGCCGGGGATCATGGCAATGGCCCTGGCGAAGGTCGCCTCGAGCTACGTGTCCGGGCGCGGCCGGCCCGGGATCGTGTCCATCGGAGCGTCGATCGCGCTCGTCATCAACGTCGTCGCCAACCTGGTCCTGATCCCGCGTTTCGGGATCGTGGGCGCGAGTACCGCGTCGCTCTTCTCCTACGGCAGCCTGGCCGCGTTCATGCTCATGACGGCAAGCCGCGTATCACACCTATCGCCGCTGACGATCCTCATGCCGGGCAAGGAAGAGATGCTCCTGCTGCGCCGAACGCTGGGTCGCCTCGGGAGCGCGGTCGTGGCGCGGGTCACCAAGGCCGGCCGCCGCGGCGTGGCCGAATCGGTCGCCACTACCGAGGGTCCGCGATCGTGAAGGCCGATCCGACGGCCGGCGGTTCAACAGCAGACGGAGTGGCGGCCCCACGACAGCTGGGTGAGGCCGCCGGCTCGAGTGCCGCTACTGATCGCCGGGTTCTGGTGGTGACGTACTACTTCCCGCCCGTGGGCGGCATCGGCGTGGTGAGGACGCTCAAGTACGCCTTGTACTTGCCGCGCTGGGGCTGGCAGCCAGTCATCGTCGCGCCGGGCGACCCGGAGTACCCGGTCCGCGATTCCTCTCTCCTCGAGGCTCTGCCGTCGGACATGGAGGTCCACCGCACTCGGAGCCTCGAACCCGGCAAGCTGTTGAACGCCGTGGTGAGGCGTCTCGGCCGTTCGAGACCGGGCGGAGAGGGCGTCAGCGATCTGGCGAGCCAGGTGAGCGGCCGTGGCCTTCGGACCAGGGTCCTGCGCCGGCTACTCGGTGTGTGGCGCTGGTTCTGGGGCATTATCCTGTTCCCGGACTGGGCCGTCCCATGGCTCCCATTCGCCGTCCGGGCCGCCACGCGGGCGCATCGTCGTACCCCCGTCGATGGCATCTACTCGAGCGGGCCTCCGTTCACCTGCCATCTGGCCGCCGGCATGGTCAAGGGCCGGATCCATCGACCCTGGGTGGCCGACTTCCGCGATCCGTGGATCGGCAACGCGTTCGAGCCGAAGACGTCGCGCCCGAAGCGCTGGCTCCAGCGACGCGCGGAGCGCTGGATCGTCACCCGTGCGGACCGGGTCACCCTGGCCGTGGAGGCTCTGCGCGAGATGTATGCGGAGCGCTATCCGGAGTTCCGCGCCAAGTTCACCTACATCCCGAACGGCTACGATCCGGCGGACCAGGTCGGCGTCGAGCCCCTGCCTTCACCGCGGCCAGGCGGGTTCCATCTCCTGTACGCGGGCAGCCTGTATCGCCCCAAGGAGTTGGAGGTCTTCCTGACCGGCGCTGAGCGGCTGCTCGAGCGCCGGCCCGATCTGCGCTCGCGGCTGCGGATCGACTTCGTTGGCCGGGTCAAGGACGCCAACGCCCGAATCATCGGCGACTTCTCGACGCCCGGCCGTCTGAGCGGCATCGTTTCCATGGAAGGCCTGCTGCCACGCCGGATGGCCATCGGCCGGATGATGGGTGCCGACGCACTGCTGCAGCTCATGCCCGACGTTCCCGGTTCGGGCATCTTTGTCGGCGGAAAGCTGGCCGAATACCTCGGCTTCGACCGGCCGATCCTGGCCGTGATGCCGCCCGGAGAGGGCCGGACCCTGGTCGAGAGCCTGCCGACCGGTATCGTCGCCGACGTCGAGCCCGAGTCCGTGGCCGCGGCGCTCGAACGCCTCCTCGACCATCCGCCGGCCCCAGCGCCCGCGGATCCGGAGGGCCGCTTCTCCCGACCAAACCTGGCCGGCGAACTCGCCGCGGTCCTGGATGCCCTCGCGTCCGCAAATGACTGACGAGGCGCTGGCGCGGCCGCGACTGAGGCTGGCGTTCTTCGGCGACGCAAACAACGTTCACATGCGGCGCTGGATCGGCTACTTCGCCGATCGCGATCACGAAGTCCTGCTCATGGTTCCCGTCAACGTCTCCATCCGGCCCGGCTTGCACGAGAACGTTCGGGTCGATCGCTTCTGGCCGTTCAGCTCCCGCGGCCGTGTCCCGCCCCTGAGCTACGCCCGGGCCAGGCGGTCGATCCGGCGCGCGCTGCGGGCGTTCCAGCCAGACGTCGTCAACGGACACTACCTCAACCCGAACGGCTGGCATGCCTGGATGTCCGGCTGCCACCCCTACGTCATCACGGCATGGGGTTCGGACATATTCGTCACACGGCGCTGGCCGAACTCCACCCTGGGCCGGCTGGCGCTTCGCTCGGCAGACCGGGTCATGGTCAACTCCGCGGCTCTTGGCCGTGGGGCGGTTGCCATGGGAGCCCGGGAGGATAGTCTGCAGATGGTCCAGTGGGGCGTGGATCTCGACCGCTTCTCGCCGGGCGATGACCCGACGGGGATGCGGCGGCGCCTCGGCCTCCAGGGACGACGGGTTGTGCTGGCGCCCCGGGCGCTGTCCGGGATCTACCGCCCGGAGGTGGTGGTCAAGGCGGTCCGAAAGCTGCCTGACGACGTGTCGCTCGTGATGCTGGCCGGCCGGTCCGATCCGGCGGACGTCGCTTCGGTCGAGGAGCTGGCTGCGTCGCTGGGTCTTGCCGAGCGGCTGATCATGATCGCGGATCTGTCGGACGCGGAGATGCCGGACCTGCTGCGGCTGGCCGACGTCGTCGTATCCGTGCCGTTTTCCGATTCCACCTCGAGCGCGATCCTGGAGTCTATGGCCAGCGGCTGCCAGATTGTGGCAACGGACCTGCCGAGTGTCAGGGAGTGGCTTGGGCAGCTGGAGCCCGGATCCCTTGTTCCCGTGGACGATGTGAACGCCACCGCGGCCGCGATCAGCCGAGCACTGGCGCGGTCGGCGCGCGAACGGGCCGAGCTCGGCTCCGCGGCCAGGCGCATCGTAGCCGACCGCGCGGACGCGTCCCGATCGCTGGCCGCCGTCGAGGATGCGTACTACGAATTGTCTGCCAGGGTTCGCGGCCGACTGCCGAGTTGCTAGCGGCCCGCGACGATCGCCTCGTAGATAGACCCCAGTTGCCTGCCGACGTTTTCGAGGCTGTACCGCTGGCGGGCCTGGGCTGCGATCGAGCTCCGGTCGAACCTGCCGAGGCCGGAGAGCGCGCAATCTAGGGCGGCGGTCAGCGCGGGCGCGTCGTCCGGCTCGACGAGGATGCCCTCGTCGTCCGACACCATCTCCGGTATGCCGCCTACCCTCGTCGAGACGATCGGCAGGCCGGACGTCATGGCTTCGATGATCACGCAGGGCAGGTTCTCGAAGCGGCTCGGCAGCACGAACAGGTCGGCGTCGCGCATCATCGCCGCGATCTCCGCCTTGGGCCGCGAGCCATGGAAAGTGACCAGGCCGTCCAGCTCGCGGTCGGCGATGAGCTGCTGATACCCGGCACGAGAGGGGCCGTCGCCGACGACGTCCAGGTGCCAGTCGCGACGCCGCTCGCGCAGGGCCACGAGCGCCTCGGCCAGCGTCGGGAAGCCCTTGTGACCGCTCGGCTCCAGGGCGCCGACGAAGACCAGGTGCTTCGGGTCGCCGGGGCAGTGCATCGGGTCGTTCCAGAAAAGCGACGTGTCGACGGCGTTCGGGACGACCTGGAAAGTGGCGTGGACACCGTACGCCTCGATGGCCTGGCGCAGGTTCTCCGATACGGGCATGACCGCCGCCGCCCGCGGGTAGGAATGCCGAACGTGGCTCACGGCCGTCGCCGAGAGCGCCCGATTCGGAAATGCCGTGGCGTGTTCCGTGACGACGAACGGCCGCCTTGTGAGCCGCGCCAGCAGGCTCGCCGCCATGCTCGACGACCACACGTTGGCGTGGAACAGGTCGGGGCGGAAGCCGTCGCGGCGGATGCGGCGGTACGCGGCCACGGTGCTGAGCAGGAAGATGCCGTACGAGAGCGCGCCAGAGATCCTCGCCAGCCGCGGCAGCGAAACGCGACGGCAGTGGAGGTGGTACGTGGGGATGCCTTCGGTCAGCTTCGGGTCCGGTTCGCGCACCAGCCGGTAGAGCCAGCGCACCGGCACCTTGTCCTCGGGGACGTGCAGGACGGCCACTTCGTGGCCGGCGGCTCGCGCCGACCTGGCGTGTTCGCGCACGAAGATGCCGTGATAGGGCCGCTCGGGACTGGGGTACCAGCGTGACAGGAAGAGCACCTTCATCGGTTGGCAGGGTAGCGGTTCGATACAATCTCCGCCGACCGATCTTGCCTCCAGGGCGGGCGGTCTCGACGGAGGATCCCGCTTCTTGACCGAGCGTCGGGCGCTGATGATCGCCTACCAGTTTCCGCCCGCGGGCGGGGTAGGCGTCCAGCGCGTCCTCAAGTTCGTCACGTACCTGCCCAGGTTCGGCTGGACCCCGAGCGTCGTGGCACCGGGCAACCCCGCCTTTCCGGTGCGGGACGAATCGCTCATGAAGGCGCTCTCGCCCACGCTGGAGATCCGGCGCACACATAGCCTCGAGCCGGGCAAGCTCCCCAACGCTGTCGAGAATCGTCTCAACCGCAGGGCTGCCGGCTCGGGTGCCCGCGCGACGGACACGACCTCCGCCTCGATGAGATCGAGCCGAAGGTCGCGCATCCTGCGCAAGTTCGCCATCGGCTGGAACCGCGTCTGGGCGATTCTGTTGTACCCGGATCCGACGGTCGCATGGGTGCCGTTCGCCTGCTGGTCGGGCTGGCGGGCTCATCGCCGCAAGCGCGTCGACGTCGTTTTCTCCTCGGCGTTGCCCATCACCACTCACATGGTGGGCGGCATCGTCGCCGGGTTGACGCGCCGTCCCTGGATCGCCGATTTCCGCGACCCCTGGATCGGCAACCCGTTCGTCGCTCCTCCGGGCCGGCTCAAGCGCTGGCTCCAGCCTCGAACCGAACGCTGGGTCATCAAGCGCGCCGCTCGCGTGACCTTCGCTATGGACCTGCTGCGCGAGCAGTACGCCGAGCGCTACCCGGATCAGGCGCTCAAGTTCGTCTACATCCCGAACGGCTACGACCGGGCCGATCTCATCGAGATGGCGCCTGAGCCGCACGAAGCCGGCCGTTTCCACATCCTGTTTGCCGGCAGCCTCTACCGGCCGCAGGAGCTGGACGCCTTCCTCGGCGGAGTAGAGATGCTGGTCAAGCGTCGGCCGGAAATGCGCGACAGGCTGCGTGTCCACTTCGTCGGGCGGGTGAACGAGGCCAACGGCCGAACCGGGGCCGAGTACTCCAAGCCGGAGCGCCTGGGGGACGTGATCTCGTTCGAAGGATTCGTGCCGCGAGACGTCGCGCTTGCCCGTATGGCAGGCGCGGATGCGCTGCTCCAGCTGATGCCGGACGAGCCCGGGACGCGCATGTTCGTCGGCGGCAAGCTGCTGGAATACCTGGCGATGGATCGGCCGATCCTGGCCGTGATGCCGCACGGCGAGGGGCGCCAGCTGGTCGATTCGCTGCCCACCGGCCGGTCGGCGGATGTGGACCCGGCGAGCGTCGCGGACGTGGTCGAAAGGCTGGTAGACGATCCGCCCCCCAGGGGCCCGGCCGATCCGTCGGGCCGCTACGACCGCGTCAATCTCACGGCCGAGCTCGCCCGCCTGTTCGACGAGGTGGTCGCCGAGCGCGCGAACCGCTAGCCGACGCGGGCCGCGCCGAAGCCAGGGCGGGATGCTCGAGCGCGGAAGCTCGGGCGGAAGAGGGGGTTCGGTTCTGGCTAGTTCGCCTGCGCGTCCGGCTTGGCCCAGCCCGCGCCCAGCCGCAGCACCTGGCCGGCCTTTCGGACGTGACCGCGGGAGCTGTTGACCGTGTCGACGACCAGGTCGCAGCGGCTGTAGATGTCCGCCCAGTCGTGGACCCGATGCGCCGTCACCACCACCACCACGTCGGACTGAGCCAGCAGCTCGTCGAGTGGAGTGGACTTGAACTCGACGCCGTCCGCGTCGCGGAAGACCGGCACGTGCGGATCGTGGTAGGACACGATCGCGCCCTGCTGGCGCAGGATCGCCATGACGCTGGCCGCCGGTGCGTTGCGAGCGTCCTGGACGTCGGGCTTGAAGGCCACGCCCATGACCCCGACGCGAGTTCCGTTGAGGGAGCGGCCGCGTACGTTGAGCGCCTGTGTCACCAGTTCCACCGCATGGCGCGGCATCGCCAGGTTGATGTCGCCGGCAAGCTCGATGAATCGCTCGACGAAGTCGAACTCGCGGGTTCGCCAGGCCAGGTAGTAGGGATCTACCGGGATGCAGTGGCCTCCGACTCCGGGGCCCGGCCGGAAGGCCATGAACCCGAATGGCTTGGTCGCGGCGGCGTCCACGACCTCCCAGACGTCCAGGCCCATCCGTTCGCACAGCAGGGCGAGCTGGTTGACGAAGGCGATGTTGACGCTCCGGAAGACGTTCTCGAGCAGCTTTGCCAGCTCGGCCGCGTCCGGGCAGGACAGAGGGACGACGGTGTTGTTGATGTTTTCGAACAAGCGCTTCGTGCGCTGTGTGGCTTCGGGCGTGGTGCCGCCGACCAGCCGCGGTACCAGCCGCCCGGAGCTGGCCGGATCGCCGGGGTTGATCCGCTCGGGCGCGAACGCCAGGTCGAAGTCCTTGCCCCCTGCCAGGCCGGAGCGCTCGAGCACCGCCCGGAACGGGCCGTTGGTGGTGCCGGGGAATGTGGTGGACTGCAGAACGATGAGCTGCCCGGCCCGCAGCGACTCGCTGACGGTCTCGGCTGCGCGAAGCACCGGCTCCAGATCCGGGTCCTTGGACTGCGTGATCGGCGTCGGCACACAGATCACGATCGCGTCGCAGTCGGAGAGCGGCTTCTTCGCCTCGTCGGCAATCACGAAGGTGATCCCACCGTCCAAGGCCGCCTCGAGACGGACATCCTCGATATCGTCGATCGGCGATCGACCGTCGCGCAGCTCATTGACTCGTGTCGGGCTGGCATCGACGCCAACGACCTTGAGCCCCGCTTCGTGAAAGCCCAGCGCCAGGGGCAGGCCGACGTAGCCAAGGCCAATGACGCCGATGCGGCGGTCGTCGCTCAACCTATCTCCTTCGATCTCGCTACATAGTGGGCCTGTGACGGCCGGTTCTCTTGGTTGCCTGTTCTATTGATGGGCCGCTGGTGCGGCCGCGGTCCCGGTGGACTGCGCGTCGTCCCGGATGTGCCAGTCGAGGCCCCGAAGGATCCCGACGATGCGCTCGGCCGCGTGGCCGTCCCAAAGGGGAGGCGCCTGGGGCGCAGGTGGCGGCGCGGCCAGGACGTCCTTGACGGCCTCGATCGCCGCCTCGGGATTGGCGCCGACGAGACGGTTCGTTCCATGGGTGACGGTTATGGGTCGTTCCGTTGAGTCTCGCAGAGTCAGGCAGGGAATGCCCAGCACGGTCGTCTCTTCCTGGATTCCGCCCGAATCGGTCAGCACGAGCCGAGCCTGGGCAACGAGACTGACGAACTCGACGTACGGCAGCGGTTCGATCAGCCGGACGCCGGCTGAGGCCAATCCTTCATCGAGCCTGTCGGCGGCCATTCGGCCCCGAGTTCGCGGATGAACCGGGAAGACCAGGGGGAGCCGCTCGGCGATGCGAGAGAGCGCCGCGACCCAGGCTGAAAGCATCGCTGTGTGGTCCACGTTGGACGGTCGGTGCAGCGTCACGACGCCGAAGGCTCCGGCTGAGAGCCCGAGCTCGGCCGCCATCGCGCGGGCCCGGATCCTCGGCAGCAGGGCTTGGAGGGTGTCGATCATGACGTTGCCGGTCATGAAGATCCGGTCGTCCGGCACCCCCTCATGGCGCAGATTGGCGACGGCATCGTCTTCGGTGGCGAACAGGTAGCTGCCCAAGCCGTCCGTCACGATCCGGTTGACCTCTTCGGACATCCGGCGGTCGAAGCTGCGGAGCCCCGCCTCGACGTGCGCCAGCGGAACGGCGGCCTTGGCCGCGACTATCGCCGCGGCCAGCGTCGAATTCACGTCGCCCACCACGAGGACGAGGTCCGGCCGGCGCTCCTCGAGGGTCGACTCCAGGGCCTCCATGATTCGGCCGGTCTGCGTGGCCTGAGTTCCGGCACCGACACCGAGATGGATGTCCGGAGCCGGCAGGCTCAGCTCTTCGAAGAAGACACTGGACATGGCTGCGTCGTAGTGCTGGCCGGTGTGTACGAGGGTGCACTCGAACGGCTCGGATGAAGAGCGGAACGCGGCCAGCAGCGGCGCGATCTTCATGAAGTTGGGGCGGGCGCCAATGACGCACAGGATCCGACGTGGCATGGGTGCATCCTAACGCACGGCCCATTGGCGGGATTGCGGGCCGGCGCTGACCGCGTCGCCGGCTCTCAGACCGGGGCCGACGCTTCGCCGGACTCCGGCTCGGTTTCGATGATGTGCTGCCGCAAGGCTTCCATCAGATCGTCCGCACCATCGGCGAACTTGCGCGCGAAGAGCATCTCGCCTGGCCCATAGGGATCGTCGGCCGGGAACGACTTGGTATTGCAGAGGAAGCGCACGTGCTCCTCGGTGATCACTTCGGGGTGGTAGCCGCCTCGGTGCCAATCCGCGTAGGTGACGTTCCGGGCGATCTTCGATTTGAAGGGTGAATTGCCGACGATGGTCTGGAGGAACGCCTCGTCGGGGTAGCGGGCATGTTTGTAGAAGTCGTAGAAGGCCTTCTCTCGGGCGGCGAAGCCCACGATGTACTCGCAACAATCGCGAGATAGCGCCCACCACGTGTCGCCCGCGTACGGAGTCATGTAACGCAGGGAGGCCTTGTAGTCTCGTTCGCGCGTCATCAACCCGAACGCCATGGCCAGGCGCTGGAGGCCCCGAATCGGCTTTGGCGTGGTCGGCCGGATCTTATAGCTCGTCAGCCGGTAGAGATGGCTTGCCGGGGGCGGGCATCGGCAGGACGCATTCGAGTGGCAGTCCGGTCTGGGTCGAGGGGCCGCAACGATACCACCCGAGGCGACGGCATCGGTTCCCAAGGAAAGGTGGCGAAGAAGGCCGAAAGGCCAGGCAGTATCCTATCCCCGCTTTCACACCGCGTTCCGCGTTGGCCGTTCCGGCCCCTGGCGAGGAGCAGAGTTGTCATGAAGATCGCCTACCTAATCCTCGCTCACAACACGCCCGCTCATCTCGGCCGGCTCATCTCAGCGCTGTCCACAAGCTCGGCCTCCTTCTTTGTCCACGTCGACAAGAACTCCGAGATAGCCGACTACCAAGCAGCCCGACAAGCCGGTGACGTCACGTTCATCGAGCCGCGGATTCGCGTCTACTGGGGAGACTTCTCTCAGGTCCAGGCGATCCTCATGCTCATACGGGCGGCGCTGGCGGACGAGCGCCGATTCGACAGATTCGTCCTGCTCAGCGGCGCCGACTATCCGCTGCGCTCAGCGGCGGAGATCGAGCGGTTCTTCGCCGCAGATCCAGACAAGGAATTCATGAACCTCGTCCCGATGCCCTACGAGGGCAAGCCGATCTCGCGACTGATCAACTACAAGCTCCGGCCCGGCACCCCACGGCCCCTGCGGGCCGTCCAGCGCGGCCTGATGGTCCTGCGGCTGCTGCCGCGCGAGCGGGACTACAAGCGCTGCTTCGGCGAGCTGTTACCGTACGCCGGCTCGACATGGTGGGCCCTGTCGCGCGAGGCTTGCGAGTATGTCTCCAGCTTCGCCGCGCGAGAAAAGGGCTGGGTCAGATTCCACGAGCACACTCGCTGCCCCGACGAGTCGTTCTTCCAGACCATCGTCGGCAACTCGCCTCTCCGGCCCCGAATTGCCAGGAACCTGACTTGGGCGGACTGGAGCCGCGAAGGAGGCGCCAAGGGCGCAGGCAGCCCGGCGACTCTCGGGCTCAGTCACATGCCCTACCTCGTGTCCGATCCCTCGTTCGACGAAAAGGTGATCTACGGCGCCGGGCCCATCCTCTTCGCTCGCAAGTTCCGGAACGACAGTGCGGAGCTGGTGGTATCCATAGACCGGCACATCGCCGAAAGGGCGGCTCAGCGGGCCTGACCCTCGAACCGTGAGCCGTCGCGGCCGAGTCTGAGACGCATTGGCCGCTCATCTCGCCTAGCCGCGCCGCCGCCTCTAGAACGGCAAGAACGAGGTCGCGAGCAGGACCAGGGACAACACCACGAGCAGCACCGTCCCAATCCAGCCGATTGCCTGCAGGAACCGTCCGCTGACGAGCGGGCCCATCAACTGCTTGTCGGCCGACAGGCGCATGACGAAGACCAGCACGAAGGGCAGCAGCAGGCAGTTGACCACCTGGGCGGTGAACATCACCTGCACCAGGGCACCGGCCGGAACCAGCAGGATGAACAGGGCGGCGAAGGTGACGAAGAAGATCATGAGACCGTAGAAGGCGGGCGCTTCACGAAAGCGCCAATCCACGCCGGTCTCCCACCCGAACGCCTCGCAGGCTGCGTACGCGCTCGTCAACGGAACGACACCCAACCCCAGGAATGAGGCGGCCAGGAGACCGACCGCGAACAGCACTGTCGCACCCGAGCCGGCCAGCGGCGTGAGGGCGCCCGCGATCTTCTGGACTGCATCCGGGGAGCTGGTGTCGATCTGAGTGCCCACCGAGTACACGGCCGCCGCGCAGGCGATGACGATGAAGCCGGCGATCAGGTTCGTGAGGAGCGCGCCCAGGCCCACGTCCAATCGCTCGCCGATCAGGTCCTCGGGACCCAGCCGCTTGTCGGCCACGTAGGACTGGATGAACGCCTGGCCCCAGGGCGTGATCGTGGTGCCGACCGTGGCGACGACCGTCACCCAGTACACGGGCGACGAAGCCAGATGCGGCACGACGAGCGAAGAGGCGGCCCGACCCCAGTCGGGATGGGCGAGCATCGCTGAGACGAAGTAGGCCGTGGAAACGCCGATCCCGACCGCCACGAAGAGGTACTGGACCTTGCTGTAGCTGCCCCTGGTCAGCAGCAGGACCACGACCGTGGCGGCGAGCAGGGCGCTGACCCAGTTAGGCACGCCGAACAAGCCGAGGGCCGCGCCGCAGCCGGCGAACTCGGCCACGATGGAGCCGACGTTGGCGATGAGCATGGCCGTGATCATGAAGGCGGCCCAACGCACCCCGAAACGCTCCCGAACGATCCCCGCGAGACCCTGCCCGGTGGCGAGTCCGAGTCGCGCCCCTACCTCCTGCGTGAAGAAGAGAACGATCTGGCTGGCCAGCAGGACCCACAACAGGTCGTAGCCGAACTTCACCCCGGCGACGGAATACGTGGAGATGCCGCCGGCGTCGTTGTCGGCGAAGCCGCTGACCAGCCCGGGCCCGAGGACACCCAGGATTGCCGCAAAGCGAACCCTGTTGACGGCGCGGGGAGTGAGCGCCAGGGCGGGCTTCCTCATCGCTCCGCTGGCCCGGACCGACCGAACAGGCGCGGGAGCCGCCGCTTGGACGGCTGCGGCAGGAGCGTGTCGATGGCGTCGTCGACGGTGACGATGCCCTCCAGCTTGCCCTGTGCGTCCACAACGGGCACGGCCAGGAGGTTGTAGCGGGCCACTACCTCGGTGACCTCCTCCTGGCTGGCGTCGGTCCGGACTGCAACGGGCTCATCGAACATGAACGTGGAGATGCGGGTGTTCGGCTTGGCGACGATGAGGTCGCGCAGCGACAGGACGCCGACCAGCTTGTCCGCCTCGTCGGTGACGTACACGTAGTAGATCGTCTCGGCCGTGGGCTCGAGTTCGCGCAGGCGGTCGATCGTCTGGGCGGCCGTCAGGCTGGCAGGCACGGCCACATACTCGGTCGTCATGATGCCGCCGGCCGAGTCCTCGGCGTATGTCATGAGCTCCTGGACTTCCTGCGCCTCGTCCTTCTCCATGAGGCCCAGGATCTCCTCGCGGGATTCTTCGGACAGGTCGGCTACCAGGTCGGCGGCTTCGTCCGGGTCCATCTCTTCGAGGATATCGGCGGCCCGCTCCGGTTCGAGGTCTTCGAGGATGTCGACCTGCGTCTCGGGTTCCATCTCGCCGATCGCGTCGGCCGCAGCCTCGTCGTCGAGCGAGGCGATGACGCCTACGCGGTCGTTGCGGCTCAGCTGGTCGATGATCGTGGCCAGGTCCGCCGGGTGCAGCTCGGCCAGGCCCTTGTGCGGGACGCGCAGCTTGACGCTGGCGATCGTCCGCTCGACCGGATCGACGTCCTCCCAGTCGATGTAGCGCTCCGGCACGCCCCGGCCGAGGCCCCGGGCGATGACCCGCCAAGGGCTCTCGATGCCGAGCCGGCGAAGCAGCCCGGAGGCGCCCACGTCCACGGCGACCAGGTGGAGCGCGCCTTCCACCTCGTCGAGGCGGAGGTCGTTGACGCGGACGACCTTGCGGCCGTCGATGTCCACGATCTGGCGGTCCATCAGGTCCTTCTTCAGACGGATCTCGTTGGGCCGCTGGTGGAACTTGCTGATGTCGATCGCCGTGGTGCGCAGTGTCGCGCCGCCGGCGTCCAGGGAGCTGACCGACTGCCACTGCAGGAATATCTCGCGGCCATTCGTCTTGACGACGATGCCGGTCACGGGCGGGTACCGATCGCCGATGGCGACGATCAGGTCGGCAACCGTACCGATCGGCTCGCCCAGCTCGTCGCGCACGGGCCGGCCGATCGCCTGGCTCAGATAGAGCATGTGCCACCTCGACGGCGGGTCCGACCCGCCCATGGGTGGCGCGCGCCTAAGGTGGCGCGAACCGCTTAGAGGGCGAAGCGGACCAGGGAGCTGATGTCGGCGCGTGGGGCGCCGCAGGTACTGGGTCCGGTCTCCACTGAGGGAGAGATCCTCCGAAAGCGTGTTGGGGCTGGTCGGGAAGCGCGGTTGCATGCCCCTCCGACCAGGTGGGAGTGTAGCCCCAGGCACGGTCGAGGGTCAACGAGGGCCAGGGTTGGAACGTAAGTACGATTGCCGCCACGCCGCCTGTACCCGCACCATGGCGGGGTGCGAGACGTCCGTATGCGGCATGCTTCCAAGGTGAGCTCGTGGTTCCCCCTCCGCACCGCTGGCCGTTTGCCCAGGCTCGGCGCGCAGTCGATCTCGCTGACCTGGACGCTGCTCTCGATCGCGATCGCGCTGCTCCTCGGACAGGCGGTGATCGGATTCGTAGTGGGTCGAAACGGCATCGCCGATCTCGCCCTGGCAATCGCGACCGCGCTGCTCGTCGCCTCGGCCGTTCTCAACGCTCGGGCTTCGGGCATCCTGGTGGAACGGCGCCACTCCGAGGCCGAGAGCTTCGGCCGGCTGCTCCAGGCCCTGTCACGGTCCGTGTCGCCCAACGCCGTCATCGAGGCGATCGTCCACGAACTCGGGGCCGCCACTCGGGCCGACCACGTGGCGGTGGTGCAGATGCGACCCGGCGGGACGGTCCTCGAGGTGAGCTTCGTCTCGATGCTGCCCGGATCGCAGACCTCGACCTCGGTCATGCCGATTCGGCAGCTCCAGCGCATCGAGACGCGAAGGCTGTACACGGGCCCGCGGCTCGAGAGCGGTCCGGCTCTCGGTTCGCTCGGACCCGGGCGCGCCGGCGACGGGTCGGACGACGCCCCCGCGCCCGGGCAAGCGCTGCTCTGGCAGTCCCTGGAGGAGCAGCGCGACGCGTCCGGCGACCGGTTGACGCGACGCGGCTCAGGGCCCCAGGAGCTCAGCACTCCGGACCAGAGGCGCGAGGAGAACGCCCGCGACCTCGCCAATCAGATCGCCTACCGGCTGCGCGACGCCTACGGCCTTCGCAACACTCTGGCCGCGCCCTTGCTGGAAGGCGAATCGGTCGTTGGTGTGATCGTGCTGTCGCGCCGGACCAGCGAGTCCTGGACGGACTCCTCGGTTCGGCTTCTGAACAGCGCGGCGGGCGAGACGACGGCCGCTCTGGCACGGGTCTACTCGCATCAGGCGGCGGAGGTCGAGGCTCGGACCGATCAGCTCACCGGGCTGCCGAACCGGCGCTACTTCGACGAGTACTGCACGCTCGTGGCCAGCCGCAGACGGGCTTCGGATCGCGTGGCGATCCTGGCCGTGGACGTGGACCACTTCAAGCGCCTCAACGACATGTACGGCCACCAGGTCGGCGACCAGGTCCTGCAGGCCATCTCCAACGCCATCCAGCTGTCCGTCCGCGATGAGGATCTGCCGGCTCGCTACGGCGGCGAGGAATTCATGGTCCTCCTTCGCAACCCCACCGCGGGCGTGGCGCTCGAAGTGGGCGAGCGGATCCGGCAGACCGTCCGAGACACGGATCTGATCGACGCCGGGGTCACGGACCGAGTCACGGTTTCCGTGGGAGTGGCCTGCGGTCGTGCCGCCGACGAGGCCATATCGGAGATAGTGGAGCGGGCCGACCGGGCGCTGTACGCAGCCAAGCGCACGGGCCGCGACCGGGTCGTGGAGGCGTGGCCCTCGGACGGATAGCGGCGCGGGCGCGGGCTACCATGAGGGGCATGGAGGAGTCTTCGTCGTCCGGGCAATCGGCGCCCGTCGGGTCGTCGCCAGCCGTCGAGTCGGTCCGCATCCTCTCGAACGGCGAGCTGGCGCGCATCTTCCACGAGATCGGCGACATGCTCGAGGTCAAAGGCGAGCTCGTCTTCAAGACAGTGGCCTACCACAAGGCCGCCGACGCGATCGCCCATTCGCCGGTCGAGGTTTCGCGCGCCTACCTGGACGGCCGTCCGCCGCGGATTCCGGGTGTCGGCGAGGCGATCGCCAGGAAGATCGAGGAGCTGGCCCGAACCGGCCGCCTGGCCTTCTACGACAAACTCCGCGAGGAGGTGCCGCCGAGCCTGGTGGCGCTTCTCGAGATCCCCGGTGTGGGGCCACGCACGGTCAAGCAGCTCCACGAAGAGCTGGGCATCGAAACGCTGGAGGATCTCCGGCGGGCGGCGGAGGCCGGCACTCTGCGGTCCCTCAAGGGGATGTCGCAGAAGACGGAGGAGCAGGTCCTGGCCGGCATCGCGGCCCTCGAGACCCGCCAGGAGCGGATGCGCCTGGGCCAGGCCGAGGCGATCGTGGAGACGCTGCTGGCCGAGCTTGCGGACGTGCCGGGCCTGCGCTCGCTGACGCCCGCCGGTTCGTTCAGGCGCCGCCGCGAGACGATCGGCGACCTCGACCTGCTGGCCGAGACGGATCGCCCGCTCGATCTTGTCGAACGCTTCACCTCGCTCGGATCGGTCGAATCGGTGCTGGCCAAGGGGCCGCACAAGGCCGCGGTTCGCCTGCTGCGCGGGCCCCAGGTGGACCTGATGATCATGCCCCCCGGTGAGGCGGGCACGTACCTCATCCATTTCACGGGGTCCAAGGAGCACAACGTTCGGCTTCGCGGGATGGCTCGCGACCGGGGCTGGAGTCTCTCGGAGAAGGGCTACCTGCGGCTCGGGGACGACGGCGAGCCGGCCGTGGGGGAGTCGGGCGAAGCGGCCGAGCTGCGCACCTTCCGGACCGAGGCGGAGGCGTACGGCTTCCTGGGCCTGCCCTTCATCGAGCCGGAGTTGCGCGAGGACCGGGGCGAGATCGAGGCCGGGCTGGCGGGGACGCTGCCGCGGCTCGTCGCCCGGGCCGACCTGCGCGGCGATTGCCACAGCCACTCCGACTGGTCGGACGGGGTTCACACGATCGAGCAGATGGCCCTGGACGGGCGGCGGCGCGGCTACTCGTACCTGGCTCTTACCGACCACACGGTCAGCCTGGCGATCGCTCGCGGCCTCGACATCGAGCGCGTGGAGCGGCAGCGCCGGATCGTGGCCGCGCTGAACGAGCGATTCGCCCGCGAGGAAGCCGAAGGTGCGGCTCCGCCCGAGACATCGGCCGAG
Source organism: Candidatus Limnocylindrales bacterium (assembly GCA_050008515.1). GTDB lineage: Bacteria > Chloroflexota > Limnocylindria > Limnocylindrales > CSP1-4 > Fen-1039. The sequence continues at coordinate 103,685 of JBEKMM010000003.1, read as the reverse complement.
GGCTTCCGACTGCTGCACGGCTGCGAGCTCGAGGTCCGCGCCGACGCCACGCTCGATTATCCGGACGAGCTGCTGGCGGGCTATGACGTTGTCGTCGCGTCCGTCCACGTCGCCAGGCGCCAGACCCGCGAGCAGCTGACCGCCCGAACCCTCGCCGCGATCCGGAATCCCAACGTCGACATAATCGCCCACCCGGCCGGGCGCTACATCGGCAGCCGCGACGACCTCGACCTCGACTGGGACGCCGTCTTCGCGGAGGCCGCCCGGACCGGCACCGCGCTGGAGCTGAACGGCTCGGACGAACGGCTCGACCTCTCGGACGTCCGGGCCCGCCGCGCCGCCGAGTTCGGGTGCGTCTTCATGATCGACTCGGACGCGCACCGGACCGAAGAGCTGGACAACCTGCGCTGGGGCACGGCCATGGCCCGCCGCGCGTGGCTCGGGCCGGACCGGGTGATGAACACCCGCTCCCGCGCGGAGCTGCTGACATGGGCGGCGGGCAAGCCGGCGCGGTTGCAGCCATGACGGGCTCGGCAGAGACTCTCCGGCCTCGGCTCGGCCGCGAGCCTCCTTCCGCCTCGCCGATGCGGGCAGTCACGTACCATGCCCGAATGCAGACGCGCAACGGAGCCCGCGAGCTTGGGTTGATCGTGGCCACGCTGGCGGCGCTCAGCCGGTTCGTGGCGGACGCGCCGCTCTGGGTGACGACGGCGCTGGCGGCAGTCGTGGCGATCGCCGGGACCGCCAGCCTCGTGGGCGAGCTTCGGCCGTGGCGCTGGCCGCTGGATCGCGTCGCTCTCCCCGCCACTGCCGCGTTCGTGTCGATCGGAATTGCCCGCCTCGTCGACCCCGTGCCGTGGCTGGCGGTCGCCTTCGCCGGCTCGTGGGCGATCACCGCGTGGGTGGTTTCGGTGGAAATCGCGGCGGCCACGAGGGGCGGAAGGCCCGGCTCGGTCATGCCCGACGGTACCCACGCTCGACCCACCTCCGCGCGCCTCGGAGCCTTCGGGCTGGCGTTCCTCGGTTTCGTCGCGATCGGCGGGATCGTGCCCGGGGGCGTCGCGGGCGACGGACAGCCACTGACGGTCGCCGCGTTCCTGGCCACCATCGTGCTGGACGTGGCGATCGGCGGCCTGGCGGGCTACCGGATCGCGGCCGTCCGGCCGCACACGCCCGGTCAGGCGGTCGTGGCCTTCTACCAGTATTCGATGGTCGTGGCCCCGATCGGAGTCCTGGTGCGGGTGCTCGCGCTGCCGCGGCTCTTCGGCCCGGCGGTCCTTGCGCTGGCCACATACCTCGTCACCTCGCTGCGCGAGTCCGAGGAACCGGTCCGCTTCAATGCCCGGCTGCTCGAGGAGACCGGCGTGCTCGTCCTGGCAGGGGTGGCGGTCGTAGTCCTCGGCTTGCTGGTGAAGTAGGGGAGCGGGGTTGCCGCCACGGGCCCGAGAGAGGGCCGAAACCCCCTCGCGTTGACAGCGTGGGCGCTGGATGCTAGAAAGCATGGTCCGGACGGGGCACTCCCGTCAGAATTGGCATGCCTTCCGCGAAGGGGCGTCATCGCCGTTTCGCAGCCCATCGCAGCGCGGCTCATCGCCGCCCGTCGGTCCGGCGCAGTTGACGAAAGGAACCTGATCCTTGGCCTTCCCCGAGATCGAAAAGGGCACCGGCGGCAACAGCGTCCGGATCAAGCGCCAGCTGGCTGAGCTGGCGATAGCCCAGGCGGCGGAAGGGCGCTGGGCCGAGGCCGCGGACACCAACCGCAAGATCCTGGAGATGGGCGCCGACGCAGAGGCCGAGAATCGCCTGGCCAAGTCGCTCTGGGAGCTCGGTGAGCTGGGCGAGGCGCGCGAGCACTACCAGATCGCCCTCGCTCTCGATCCCACGAACCGCATCGCCGAGCGGAACATCGAGCGCCTGAGGGTGCTGATGAGCGAGGCCGGCGAGAAGACCGTGGCCGCGGAGAAGGCCGGCAAGGCGCCCGTCGCGATCTTCGTCGAGGAGACCGGCAAGACGGGTTTCGCGATGCTCACGGACCTGGCCGCGCCGCGGACTCTGGCCCACGTGAACCCGGGCGACGCGGTTGAGCTCCAGCCGGACGGCAACCGACTCTACGCCGTGGCCAACGGCACTCGCATCGGCATCGTGGAGCCGCGGGTCGCCGCGCGCCTGCTCAAGCTGCTCGCCGACGGCAACAAGTACTCGGCCGGGATCACCTCGCTGGGCGACCGTGACGTCCGCATCGTGATCCGCGAGATCTTCCAGGACCCGCGCAACTACGGCAAGGTCAGCTTCCCCACCGCGGCCCGCTCGTCGGACCTGCGCCCGTACACCAAGGGCACGCTTCTGCGCGAGGAGGAGCTGATGGAGGAGGATCTCGAGGAGGACGAGGAAGACGAGGAGATCGAGGACCTCGACCGCGTCCTGCCGGCCGAAGTCACCGGCGACGAAGCCTTCGAAGAGGAGCCCGACGAGCTCGAGGAGCCGTAGGCCTACGCGTCCGCCCGAGGCGGACCCGCTCGACAGCCGGCGGCCGCGCTACTTCCTGAGCGAGTGATCCGGTCCGGCACGCGTCTGTCACAATTGGCACATGGTCGGGCGCGCCGGCACCAACCGCGCCGAACGGCGCAGCGAGGACAGCTCATCGCTGCCCATCTTCGACCGACTGGCGCCATCGGCCCCGATCGCCGACATCGTCTCCCAGATAGAGGCATGGACCAAGCCGGGTGAGGTCGTCCTCGATCTCAACGGCCGCGGTGGCTGGGTCGCGCGAGCAGCGATCGCCGGGCAGCGTCGCGCCGCGGACCTCGAGTCCCTGTCGCTGACCCGCCTTCTCGCCGATGTCGTCGTCCGGCCGCCGGACGTCCGCCACTTCGAGGCGGCGGCCCAGGCGATCTCGATCCGGCCGCTCCGGGATGCCACCGTCAAGAAGACGATCGAGCAGCTCTTCGCCAGCACGTGCCCGGTGTGCGGGCGGCCGGTCGTCCTCGAGGCCCTGATCTGGGAGCCGGGCGCCGGCCGGGGCAAGGCCGGGGCCGGGGGCGGTGCGGCGAAACCGGGCGCGGCTGCCGCCGGGGCGGCCCGGAGGGCCGGTGGCGCGGCCGGTGAGCGGGCCACCCGCCGCGAGTTCCGATGCCTGCCGTGCCAGCAGCAGCTGGGCGGTCCGGAGCTGCGCCACGCCGAACCTGCTGCGGGGGATCTGGCCCTGGCCGCCTTTGCCGATCTTCCCGACGCGGTGCTGGACAACCTCCGCAAGCGGTTCCCGACGCCGACGTCCACCCTCGCGGCGGCGTCGGACCAAGGCCTGCCGGAACAGCTCGTCGACCTGCACACGGCGAGACAACTGCTCGGTCTCAACGCGATCCTCGAGGGCATCGAGCTGGAGACGCGCTCGGCGCCGCTGATGGCCGCCCTGCGGCTCGCGTTCCTCCACGCCGTGGGGTCGGCGAGCAGGCTCAACTCCTACCGTGGCCGGCCGTCGACGTTGCGCATCTCGAGGGGCGCGGTCAGGCTGCCGGCCGCTCACGCCTGGCGCGAGCGAAACCCCTGGCTCGCGTTCGAGGAAGGGCTGCGGACGGTGCAGAGCTTCGTCGCGCGCCTGGAATCGGATGAGAAGCGGTCGGTCGCGGCACGCCTGGCGTCGGACCTCCTGGAGCTCCAGGGCGGGACCTCCAACGTTGTGATCGGCGAGTCGACGCCGGGATCGCTGAGGCGGATCGGCCTGGCGGGCGAGCGTATCGCGCACTCCGGCACTCCGTCACGGGTTCGCCTCATGGTCGGCCAGGCCCCGCTGCGATTGAGCCGTGAGCGGCTGGCGGAGGCGTACCACGAGACTGCGTGGGCCCTGGGGGCCGGCGCGGCCTCGATGCTTCCTTTCGAGGAGCTGTTCCGGCCGGCGCCGCGCGCTGCCCGCCGGAGCAGTGCCGAGGATCTGGCTCGCGCAGTGGCGCGATCGTTGGCCATCGCCACTCCGGCGCTCGCCCAGAACGGCTGCGCCGTCGTGCTGCTGGACGATGCCGAGCCGCGCACCCTGGTCGCGGCGGCGATCGGCGGAGCCGCGGCCGGATGCCGCCTAATCGAGGCGCGCCTCCATCGCAACGAAGAGGACAGCCCGGCCCTGGCCGTCTTCGTACCACCCACCGGGGTCGTCGCGCCGGGTCCTCGCACGCGTGCGAACCGGCCGCTTCCGCCTGTCGAAGGTGGCGCCGGAGACCCTGGCACTGTCGTCGGCCAGGGGGTCTTCGCCTCTCCGGAGAAGCTCGGGGAGGGGGTCTTCCGAGCTCCCGCGGCCGCGCAGGCCGTCAACGACACGGCCATCGAGCTGCTCAAGGCCAGGGGGGAGCCGGCCTGTTTCGAGCACCTGCTGGGCGACTTGCTGGTGGGCCTCGATCGCTCGGGGCAGCTGGCCCGTTTCGCCCGCCAGTTCCGACCACCCCGCGCCGACCAGGGCTGGGACGCCTGGGTGGACATTGGCGATTCGGCCGCCGCCCCGGACTCGACCGCCACAGAGCCGCCCGCCGGCGACGCGCCACCCGCCCCCGGCAGGCCCACCGGGTCGAAGGAACGACCGGGCGAGGAAGTGGTCGAGGATGAGGAGCCGGCGGAGGCCTCAGGCCCGGTGGATGAGCTCCTGGCGCTCATCCGAAATGAGCTCGACCGCGGTTCTAACCGCCGCGTCCGCCAGATCGAGCCGAATCAGTACTGGCTCGGCTCGGAAGAAGACCGCTTCGGAGCCGCTCAACCACTTGCGGATCGAGTGGAGTGGGCCGTCTTCAGCCTCCTCTCGTCATCGCGCCAGATGACCGAGGCGGCCGTCTTCGAGCGGACGAAGGGCCTGTTCCAGGATCGAGACGCCCCGGATGGGGATCTGATGCGGGCCTGCCTCGAGAGCTACAGCGCGCCGGGCAGCACGCCCGACGCCGTCGCGACCGCGGATCAGCTGGAGCGACGCTCGGCCGAGCACGACGCCATGATCGCGCTCATCGCGGACCTGGGCCACCGCCTCGGGACGCGCGTCTGGATCGGGCGCCGTCAGCAGGTCCGCCGTGTCGATGGCCGGCAGCTCGCGGACCGCATCGACATGGAAGAGCGCGACATCGTGCCGACGGTCATCGCCTGGGGCCCGGAGGCGGAGCTCGAGCGCGTCGACTGCGCCTGGTACGTCCGCCACAAGGCAACCCTCCTCTTCGAGGTCGAGTGGACGGCCATGCTCGGCGATCCGGTCCTGGTGCGCCACAGCCGCTTCCCGAGCGACGACAAGGTCGTCCGCTTCCTGGTCGTGCCGCCCGAACGCGCCGAGCTGGTGCGCTACAAGCTCGCTCGCTCGCCGTTGCTGCGCCGCGCGTTTGCCGAGCGCAACTGGCACGTCCTCAAATGGGACCAGCTGACCGCCTTCGCCGCGCGCACGGAGGTGTCGCTGGCCGACCTTGAGCCGTACCTGGGACTCGAAGCCGACGCGGCTGCCGGCGAGCAGCTGCCGTTGTTCGAAGCCTGAGCACGGCGCCGCCTTGGCCTGCGCTCGTCGGCCCGGCGATCTGCGTCGCGTGACCGGCGGATCCGGGCTTTAGGGGTACGCTAGTGGCAACCGTCCAGCCGGGCGCCGCGTGGCCGGCGTGGAAGATCAAGTCGCCGGGAGGTTCGGGTGAGCGAGGTCCGCAACGCAGCCGACGCCGTAAACGCGCTGGCCGAACGGTTCTGGGATGGCGTGCTCGAGCTGTCGCCCATCACGGCGACGGTGCTCGGATACGACCACAACGACGATCGTCTCGACGACCCGGGCCCGGAGGGGCGAGACAGGGCTCGCCGGCTCTTCCGCGACACGCTGGACGCCGCCGATGCCATCGATGCCCAGGCCGTCGCCGCTGCCGGGGAGGACGGCGCGCCGGTCCTGCCGACGGAGGAGGAGATCACCCTCGACATCCTGCGGGTCGTGTGCGAGACGGAGCTGGAGCAGCAGGACCAGCGGATCGACCGGCTCAAGGCGGTCGATCAGATGGACGGGCCGCAGACGGTGATGCCGTTGCTGGCGACCTTCCAGCAGACCGACACGCCCGAGCGCTTCGACCGTTTCCTGGCGCGCATCGACGATTACCCGCGCTATATGGCGGCCAACGCGGAACTGGTCCGCGAGGGCCTGGCGAGCGGGCTGACCGCGGCTCGGATCGTGACCGAGCGGGTCATCGGCCGATCGCAGTGGCCGTGACCCCACCGACGCCGCCGGACCGGGACAGGCTGGTCGCCGCCATTCGGCGGTCCATCAGGCCGGCCGATCAGGCGTTCCTCGAAACCCTCCAGGGCCCCTACCGTGAGGCCTCGCGCGAGGAGCCGGGGCTGTGGTCTGCGCCCAACGGCGAGCAGCTGTATCGGACTCAGGTTCGGGCGTTCACGTCGCTGGAGCTGGATCCGGCGGACCTGCACCGCATCGGTCTCGAAGAGCTGGCGTCGATCGAGGCGGAGCGGCGCGAGATCAGCCGCTCGCTTGGGCTGGGCGACGACACGAAGGTCGCTCGCGCGAGCCTGGAGAAGAGCCCCGGAGCCATCCCGCAATCTGGCGACGAGCTCCTGAACTTCGCCCGTGGCCAGATCGAGCGGGCCCTGGCCCGATCGCCGGAGTACTTCGGCCGCCTCCCGAAGTCTCCGGTCGAGGTTCGGGCGGTCGAGCCGTTCAAGGAGGCCGACTCTCCGGCCGCCTTCTACTTTCCGCCCGCCGTCGACGGCAGCCGCCCGGGCGTGTACTACGTCAACACCTACAACCTGCCGAGCCGCAGCTACATGAGCCTGGCCAGCACCAGCTTCCACGAGGCCGTGCCCGGGCACCACTTCCAGATCGCGCTCCAGACCGAGATGACCGGCATGAGCGCCTTCCGCCGGATGGGCGCTCGAATGGCCGGCATGGCGTACGTCGAGGGCTGGGGCCTGTACGCCGAGCGCCTGGCGGACGAGATGGGGCTCTACCTCAATCCGGCCGAACGGTTCGGCATGCTCGATGGGCAGGCCTGGCGCGCCGCTAGACTCGTGGTCGACTCCGGCCTCCATGCCTTCCGCTGGTCCCGCGAGCGCTCGATCGCGCAGTTACTCGAGGCGGGCCTCTCGGAGACCAACGCCCTGATCGAGACCGACCGCTACATCTGCTTGCCGGCCCAGGCCCTGACCTACAAGGTCGGGCAGCGCGAGATCGAGAAACTGCGGGCGGAGGCGGCGGCGCGCCTCGGCTCGGCCTTCGACCTGCGGGCATTCCACGACGCCGTGCTGGGCCACGGCACGCTGCCGCTGGCGACTCTAACCCGAGAGCTGCCCGGGTGGCTCGCGACGCCTAGGTAGCATCAGCTGCGGGCGCCTTCCCGCGCCGCTCTCTTTGCGTTCAGTCCTGCGAGGCCTCGCGGAGCATATCGGCCAGGGCGGCGTGCCCGCCCTCGTCGGCCATGTCGGGCGGAGTGCGCCCGTCGTCGGCGGGTCGAGTCGCATCGGCGCCGCGGAGCAGCAGCAGGTCGACGATCGCCTCGTCGCCGTTGTGCGCGGCGGCGTGCAGCGGCGTCCAGCCGCCCTTCTGGACCGCGTTGGCCGAAGCCCCGAGGGCGAGGAGCAGGCCGGCCAGGTCGCGGCGCCGCGCCGAGACCGCGCTGTGGAGCGGCGTCACGCGCGAGTCGTTGGAGGCCACCGCGTTGGGATCCGCGCCACGCTCGAGGAGCAGCCTTGCCACCTCTAGCCGCCCGAAGTAGGCGGCCATGTGGAGCGGCGTGTAGCCATCGTCGCTTCTGTCCTCGATCTCCCAACCTTCGGCCAGCTTGCGGCGGACGACCGCCGTTTCGCCCACCGCCGCGGCCTCGAAGAGGCTGAGCCCATCCGGCCCGACCTGGTCCGCCAGACGCTCGGCCAGTCGCGGATGACCCCCGTAAGCGGCCGCGAGCACCGGCGAGAGACCGGCCTTGTCGCGAGCCTTCAGCAGGCTCGGGTCGGCCGCCAGAGCCTCGTCGATCGCCGTCTGGTCGCCTTTTCTGATCGTCTCGAAGAAGTCGGCCGTCATGCGTTGCCCCTCCCGGCGGATCGGCTTCCGGCGATTTCGCCCAGCGCCTCGACCAGCCGGTCGATCTCGGCAGGCGTGTTGTAGTGAACGAAGCCCGCACGGACCATGCCGCCCGATTGGGCCAGCCCGAGCGCGCGGATCAGCTCGTAGGCGTAGTAGTCGCCGTCCCACACGGCAATGCCGCGCCGGCCCAGCTCCGTGGCGACCTCGCGCGGGGAGCAGCCCGCGAGCGTGAAGGCGAAGGTGGGGACGCGCTCGGCCAGGCGGTTCGGGTCGACGATGCCGCGCAGCTTCAAGCCCGGCACGCCGCCCAACGCCGTCAGCGCGCGCCGGGCCAGACCTTGCTCCGTGGCCCCGATGACCGCCATTGCCGCAAGGAACCTGGCGCGCCGCGTCGCCGCGCCACTGGCCGCGCCACTGGCCCCGTAGGTCGCGCCGAGCCACTCCAGGTACTCGAACGTGGCCAGGAGCCCCGCCAGGGACTCGCCCGGGAGAGTGCCCGTCTCCCACTTGCCCGGCGGCACGTTCGGCGCCGGGCGGACCTTGTACGCGGCCAGCCTCTCGAGCCGGTCGCGCCGCCCGTACAGGAGCCCCAGGTGCGGCCCGAAGAACTTGTACGGGGAGCAGACCAGGAAGTCGGTGCCCAGCACCGCCACGTCGAGCAGCACGTGCGGCGCCGCATGGACCGCGTCCACGTACGTGACCGCGCCCGCGGCGTGGGCCATCTCCACGATGCGCGGGATCGGGTTGAGCGTGCCCACGGCGTTCGAGGCGAGCCCGACGGCGACGAGGCGCGTCCGAGGCCCCAGCGCTCGTTCCAGGCCGCCCAGATCGAGCGTGCAGTCTTCCTCACGGATGCCGACCCACCGAACCCGGACGCCTCGTTCCTCCTCGAGGGCGAGCCATGGCGCTACGTTGGCGTCGTGGTCCAGGCGAGTGACCACCACCTCGTCGCCGGCCTTGAGCGTCCGTCCGATCGCGCGGCTCATCGCGAATGTGAGCGTGGTCATGTTCTGCCCGAAGACGACCTCGCCCGGATCGGCCGCCCCGAGGTAGTCCGCCGCGGCCGCGTGGACTTCGGCCAGCATGGCGTCGCTCTCCTCGCTCGTGGCGAAGGCGCCCTCGTGGTTGGCGTTGCAGCGTCGGAGGTAGTCCACCATGGCGTCGATCGTCCGGCGAGGCACCTGCGTCCCGCCAGGGCCGTCCAGGTAGACGTAGGGACGGCCGTTCTGCTCGCGCGAGAGCGCCGGGAACTGCGCCCGAACCGCACCGATCGCAGCCTCGGTCAGAGGCGCGCCGGGGCGACCATCGAACGACGCAGATCCCGGGCTGCCCGGGTCGGGGTGGGTGCTATCGGCCGGCATGTTGCTCCGCGATGGGGTAGGGCGTGACCTGCCGATGGTACGACGTGCGGCCACCCGCGGCTGAGCCCTGATCCACCGGGTCCCCGCTTGCATCTCGCCGCGTTGCTCGAGGCCGCCCTGGCCTGCGCTCGTCGGACCGGCGATCTGCGGCGCGTGACCGGTGGATCCGGGCTTGGCCCGAACGACCCTCCTGGGTGGGTCCGTTCCCCTACCCGCAACCGCAGCCCCGCGGTGCCTAGCTGCAATCAATTCGTAGCGTGGCGCTCTCAGTTGACACACGAGATTGACGGCCAATGGCGTTACATCCTCCACATACGGGTAGCGGATGGTGGTCCGTTCGGCAGGGTCCGTACCTGCCACTTGACTAATCCCTAGTAACTATGTAAACATTCCATCGTTCCGCTGCACGAGACGTGAAACCGGTCAAACGAGTCGATCGGAAAGGCCGGACGGATCGGGGAAACGGATGCCTGGAAGACATGGATAGTGCCGCTCCGGTTCGGGCGCGGAGCGTTCGATAGGGCTCAGGAAACGGGTTGCGACCCGTCCTGAGGCAGCCCGCGAGGAGTAGAAGTGGTGCTCGACGGGAATGCGGTTCGGTCGGTTGACCGTGCCGCCTCACTCCTGATCGCCTTAGGGGAGTCGCAAGGCGAGGCGGGCGTAACGGAACTCGCCCGGCGCCTCGGGCTCCACAAGTCCACCGCATCGCGCTTGCTCGCCACGCTGCAGAAGCGCGGCCTGGTGGAGCAGGACGATGACTCGGGCAAATACCGGCTCGGACTCGCAGTCGTGCGGCTCGGCGGTCACGCCGAGCGAACGCTCGACCTGCGGTCGATCGCGATGCCGGAGCTCGAAGGACTCGCCCGCGGCGTCAAGGAAACCACGACCCTGGAGATCCTCGAGGGCGACACCGCCCTGACGATCGCCTATTCGGATGCCTCGGGAATGGGCCGTGACCGATCGGGTCGAAGCTCACCGCTCCACGCCACGGCTCCGGGCAAGGTCTTGCTGGCCAACCAGCCCGAGCGCGAGGTCATCCGCCTCTCGAAGGTCGGCTTCACGCCGTTCTCATCCCACACCATCGTTCGCGTCGACCTCCTGCTCGAAGAGCTGGCTCGTGTCCGCAAGCGCGGCTTCGCCACTGCCTTCGGAGAGTTCGAGCCGTCGGTCAATGCCATCTCCGTGCCCGTCTACGATCAGCGGACTTCGGTCGTGGCGGCGCTCGAGGTCAGGGCCTCGGGCAATCGGATCCTGCCCAGTCGCGTGCCCGAGCTGGTGGAGCGCGCTCGCGACGCGGCAGCCGTGATCACGGAGCGCATCGGCGGGGTCGCCGCCGCGGTCTAGGGCCCGGCCCTCTCCGGCAGGCGCCCGCCCTGGAGGCGGGGAAGACCAGACAAGTCCACCTCTCGCGGCCCCTCGGTCCCCCTCCCGGGGGGCCGCGTCATATCCGTCAGCGGCGCGCCCCCGGCCCGAGCTAGGCTATCGGCATGGCAGCCCTCGACGTCACAGTCGCGCCGCCCTGGGGCGGGCAGGTGGATCTGGGTCCGTACGTGGGCCCGGCCGCGGCGATGCTGGGCATCCTGGTCGCGGCCGCGATCATCGTCAGGCTGACCCACGTCTTCGTCCGCGGCATCGTACGGGCGCTCCTCAACCGCGAGAACGTCGAGGGGACGGCTCACGAGCTGACTGCCGCCGAGCTCAAGAAGCGCCAGGACACGATCGAAGCGTTGGTCGTCAACGTCGTCCGCTTCTTCGTCGTCGTGATCGCCGCCCTGATGGTTCTCGAGACCGCCTTCCGCCTCGACATAGGCCCTGCCATCGCCGGGCTCGGCATCATCGGCATCGCCGTCGGCCTCGGCACCCAGAACCTGGTCCGCGACTACCTCAACGGCGCCTTGATCCTGGTGGAGAACCAGTACTCGATCGGCGACGTCGTGCGCATCGCCGGCGTCTCGGGCAAGGTCGAGGATTTCACCCTGCGCCGGACGACGCTGCGTGACCAGGACGGCGCAGTCCACACGGTCCCCAACGGGCTGGTCACCGTGGCCACGAACCTCACGCGCGAGTGGGCGCGGGTGAACGAAGACGTGCGTGTCGTCTACGGCACGGACATCGAGAAGGCCACCGCGGTCGTGGACCGGGTGGGGCGCGAGCTGGCGTCGGATTCGGACTGGGGCCCGCGGATCCTGGAGGCGCCGCGCGTGGAGCGGGTCTCGCAGCTCGGCGAGTACGGAGTGACGCTCAAGATTCTGGGGACGGTTCGGGCGTCGGAGCAGTGGGCCGTCAGCGGCGAGCTCCGCAAGCGCCTCCTGGCCGCCTTCGCGGAGAACGGCATTGAGATGCCGCAGCCGCAGCGCATCGTCCTGGCCGGACCGAAGGCTCGTGGCGGCACCCCCCGAGCGAAGGCGCAATAGGGCGCTCTCGGCCGGCCCATTCCTGCGTTGGCTCCTGCGCTCCTCGCTCACGCACCTTCAGGTGCGCTCGCTCTGGTGCTCGTCGCCGCCTGGGCCTGGGCTCGGCGGACCGGCGGACCGGCGGCCCGGCGACCTGGGGTAGTAGACGGCGATCGAGAAGCTACGAGGCGCGCACCGACGGGTTGGTGTTGCGCCCGCCACCGAAGATGCCCATGAAGCCGCTGCCGACCTTGGCGGCGCCCGGCTCGCGCGTGGCGATCATCCGATCCGCGAGCTGCTCGATGTCCTCGATGACCTTCTCCTTGGGGAACCGCTCGACGGCGGAGCGGCCTTCGTTGGCGGCCCGGACGAAGAGCATGCCGGCAGATCGAATCTCCGCCAGGGCGGGCATGCCGACGGTCCGCTCCATGTCCCCGACCGATACGCCGCTGTTGGCGCGGTTCACGACCATCGCCAACCGATCGCGGATCTCGAGCTCGACCGCCACCTCGCGGAGCTGAACGGCGGCGCGAATCGCGGGCACGTCCGGCGTGACCGGCACGAGGATCTTGTCGGCCCGCTCGAAGATGACCTGGTTGAGAGGCCCGTAGTCCGGGTGCATGTCGACGATCACCCAGTCGAAGGCCTGGCGAGCGGCCGTGATCGCCTCGGCCACGCGCCTTGGCTCGAGGATCTCCGTATGGAGCGGCGACTCGGCCATCACCAGAACCGAGACGCCGTTGTGATGCGGCGTGGCGATTTCGGCGAAGGACTCGGCGATGCCGGTAGTGAGGTCTTCCGTCCAAGCGTCGGCAACGGTGCGGACGTTCTCCATGCCAAGCGACGATGCCACGTGCCCGGTCACCGTGTCGCAGTCGACGAGCAGCACGCGTTGGTCTTTGCGGAGTTGCATCATGGCGGCCACGTTGACCGCGATCGTCGTCTTGCCGACGCCGCCCTTGGGGTTGAACACGATGACTATCTGACCGCGGCGGGAGTCCTCGCTGTCCATGACAGATCCGCCGCCGGTATCGATGAGGCCGCCTGTGGAGTCGTCCGTGGGAACCTCGGCGCGGATCAGCATCGCCTCGACCCGCCAGCGCAGAGACTCAGCGGAGTAGGGGCGGGTGAAGTACTCGTCGCTGACGCGGGCTCGTCCCGCCAGCCCCATCCGGTCGAGGGCTCGCGCCGCCACGACCATCAGGGCCGGGATGTTGCGATCCTCATCGTGGAGGAGGGAGTACATCTCGATCGTTCGATCGAATTCGTTCTCTCCGTCGAGGATCGCCACGCCGATATCGCGGCGCTTGCTGAGAAGAACCTCGAGCTCCTCGGCAGTGTTGACGGCGATCGCCTCATAGCCGGCCTCTGTCAGCTGCGCGCTGACGGCAACCAGCTCAGCCTGCGGTAGAGCGATTGCGACTGCTGACCGGGGCACTGTGACGGGGTCTCCCTTGGGTGCGCGGACGCGACACCGTTAAGTCTAGCCCTCCGCCTCCGGGTCGTGTGCGGAGACGTTGAGCACTCCCTCGCGCTCAGAGACGACCCTGGCCTGGAAGGCAGGGAGGGTCTGAATGAGCGAACCCAGCGAGATCTCCGGGCCATGGCCCACGGTGAAGATGAACTCGCCGTCCGGGCCGGACGAGACGCCGACGTTCTTCACACCGGGCAGACGGCCAAGCTGGCGCTTGAACGTCGCGATGCTGGCAACGCTGACGAGCCCGACGACGACGACCTGAGTCGTCTCGGGGAGTTCCGGCTTCGGTGCGGGAGCGGGACGGGGCGCCCTGGCGGCCGCGGCTTCGGCGGTTTCGCCGGCTTCGCCGGCTTCGCCGGAGGGCTCCGCCTCGACCGGAACGGCTGCCGCCTCGGGCTCGCTGCCGAGGAGGTCCTCGGAGCGCATGATCTGCTCGCGTCGCGCCTTGATCTCGGTCGCGAGAGTGCCCCGATCGGACTCCGCGAAAGAGGGCGGGTCCGGCATCTGGGCGGCCATGCTGGCGAAGATCGTCGGATCGGCTTCCTGGAGGAGCTGCTCGAAGAACTGAGAGACTTCCTCCTCGAACCCCGAGACACGCTTCTGGACGCGCTCGATCTCGAGCTCGATGGCGGAGTTGTACTCCTGCAGCTCCTGCTCGAGGAGCTCTCGACGCCGGGCGATCCGCTGTTCGGTCTCGACGCGGATGCGCTCCACCTCTGCCTTGGACCAGTCTCGGATGGCGCTGACGTCGGCCTCGGCGGCCTTGCGCAGCGACGCGGCCTCGTCGTCCGTGCGGGCGTGGAGCTTCTCGACGTACGTCTTCGCGTCCGCCTGGCACTGATCGATTGTCGCCTGCCGCGCCGTCTCGGCGGTCGAACGCATGGCCTGCGTGAGGTCCGCCAGGAATCGGTTCGGATGACGCGCGGCCGTGTCGTTCACGCTCATCTCCCCGTTGTCTTCTCCGGGCCCCGGCCGGACGCCGGAGATTACCCGATCACGTTACTACCCCGGAACTCGGTCCCCGAACGTTACCGCACCTGGCCCGTGGCTCCAAGCGCCATTATCGCGGGTCCAAGGCGAGCATCCAGAGACTTTTCGCTCTCGTGAATCATGGGCCGGGCGTTGCCGGCAGGCACTCCGCTGGAGGTACCAGGACTAACCGCCCTTCCGTACCGCCCGATGACCGGCCCGAAGCCGCCCTACTTGGGCTCCTCTGCGTGGGTTTGCGCCGCGAGGGCGGCGGGGGAGTCCATCCACCAGTGATCCGGTAGCCCCTCCGGCTTCTCGCCGTTGGAGCCTGCCGTCGGCGGAGCCCCTCCGGCAGCGGCCCTCTCTGCCTGTTCCGCCTGTTCGCGCTTGGCTCGGAGCTCGCTGGCCAGGGCTTCGCGGTCGAACTCGGCGAAGGCGGGCGGATCGGGCATCTGAGACGCCATGCTGGCGAAGACGGTGGGGTCCGCGCCCTGGAGGAGTTGCTCGAAGAACTGGCCGACCTCGTTATTGAACGCCGCGACCCGCTCCTGGACGCTCTCGATCTCGAGCTCGATGGCGGAGTTGTACTCCTGCAGCTCCTGCTCGAGGAGTTCGCGGCGCCGCGAGATGCGCTGCTCGGTTTCCTGGCGAATCCGCTCCACCCGGGCCTTCGATCGCTCCCGGACGGTGGCGACGTCGGCCTCGGCCGCTTTGCGCAATCCCTCGGCCTCTTCCTCCGTGCTGAGCCGCTCAATGTACGCCTTGGCGTCGGCGCGACACTGCTCGACGGTCGTCAGCCGCGCCGTCTCGGCGGCTGAACGCATGGCCTGCGTCAGATCCGCCATGAAGCGGTTCGGGTGGTGCGGCGCCGACTCATTCACGCTGATCTCCATGGTCTCAGTCCCCGAGCCCTCGCGGGACGACGGAGACTGCAAGTCCACGATACTACCCCGCGCCGGGCCCGGGTCCAACCATGACACACCGGGCACCTCAAGACGCCAGCCCATTGTTGCGGGTCCCAGGCCGGGAGGCGAGGGACTGACTGCTAGGAATCATGGGCTGGGCGTTTCGCGCAAGCACTCCGCTGGAGGTACCAGGACTAGTTGCCCTTACGTACCTCTCCACCTGGGGGCCGTGAGTGCGTCCGGCCGCGGTCGCCGGCGCCGATTCTCACCTCGCGGGCGGCCCCTGTCGACCCGTTCGGGCCCTCCCGGCCTTGTCGGCCCAGGCCGCCAGGACGTTGTCCTTGTGCGGGCGGATCGGGCAATGCTCGTCACGGTTGGCGGCCTCGTCGCAGTAACCGAGGGGCACGCACTTGGGGGCGAGGAAGCTGCCCAGGAACGGGCTTACGGCGAAGACCTCGTGGCGAATGAGCTGGAAGAGCCGCCGGATCTCCCACTGGGCCATCGTGCAGAGCCGCAGCCCGGACATGTGGATCAGGGCCCGCAGGTTCGCGGTCATCACCAGGTTCGTGCGGGTGGCGTTGGGGAAGACGAAACGGGCGTCCTCGCCCGGGATCCCGGCCTCGAGCATCTCGGAGTAGAGCTCCAGGGCCCCCTCCACCTGTTCTTCGTACTGCTGCCGCAACTCCGGGTCCGCGTCGGCGATGGTCGCCGGCAGCATCGTGGAGGCGCCCTTCTTGTACGAGACGTAGCGCTGGCTCTGCTGGTCGAAGGCGACGCCGGCTCGATGTCGGACGAGCTGGTGGCTCAGGGTTCGGCTGACCCCGGTGATGGCGAACGTGAAGACGACATGCTCGATGGTCGAGCCGTGCCCGGACTCGATCACCCGGCCGATCAGCTCGCGCTGCTTCTCGGGCGCGATCCGGCCGTCGACGGCGCGCTCGAAGATGTCGTCCGGGGCCAGCTCGGAATAGCAGGTCCGGCACGCCGTGTAGATGAGCGGCACGTAGTAGCGCTCGACGATCTCGCGGTTGGGGAAGACGAGCGTCGCCCGCATCCCGAGATCGAGGCGCCCCGGGTTGCGCGGGATTGATGAGTCGGTGCTGACGGGAGCCCCGGGCGAACCCGCGGCGCCGGAATCGACGGTCACCGCCTCAGGATAGCGAGTCGGCGGAAGAGCGGATCGGGCAGGGGCGGGCTGTCCGTGCCACGCGACGGCGGAAGCGGGGTGGACATTGAGCTCCGATCGTGAGGTCTGTCGAATACGGCTACCTGGTGCCAGGATAGCCGTTGACGGCTATCACCCGCCCTGTTAGCCTCATGGCGTGGACGCGGTGCAGGGATTGGTTCTGTTCGGCGACGTCATCGGCTCGCGCAAGGATCGCCCCGGGTCGACGGCCTGGCTGCGTGACCTGGTGTCGGAGCTGGACGAGGCCTACGGCGATCAAAGGCTGGCGCTATTTGGATTCACGCAGGGCGACGAGCTCCAGGGCCTGCTTGACCCGGACGCGGACCCGCTCGTGGCAGTGCTGCGGGCGGCTCTCGGTCCGGCCGCCCGACCGATCCGCTGGGCCTGCATCGCGGGGCCGGTGGACGCTGGCGAGGGGCCGGCGACGCAGCGTACCGGGCCGGCCTTCCTGGCCGCGCGCGATGCGATCGATGCGGCCCGAGCCGGCCACGACCACCTGGTGATCCGCACTGGCCGGCCCGAGGCGGACGAGCTGCTGGCCGGCATGACGCCCGCTCTGGCAGATCTGCTCGAGGGTCTGACCGCCCGCCAGCGCGCGGTCGCTCGCCTGGCGCTGATCGACGGCCTGCGGCAGTCTGAGGTCGCCGAGCGACTGGGCGTGCGCAGGGCGACGATTTCGGTTTCCTTCGGGCGGGCCAGGGTGCAATCCCTCGGGCGGCTCGTGGCCGCGATGCGTAAGGTCTACTCGAGCGCCGTCGCCCCGGCGGGCGACGATGCCAGTACGGGCGCGAAAGAGAGGACGTCGTGACCGAGCCCCTGATCCTTGCCGGCTGGCTGCTCGTGAGCCACCTCACGGCCGACTTCGTCTTCCAGACGGACGCGAGCATCGCCGATCGGAACGGGTCGTGGCCGCAGGCGTGGCGCGCTCTCCGGGTTGACACCCTGATCGTGGCCGCGTGCATGGCGCCGTTCTGGCTTGCCTTCGGGACGCCCGGCCTGGGCGCCTTGCTCGTCGTCACCGTGCCTCACCCATTCATCGATGCGGCCAAGGCGCGCCTGACCGAGACGCGGCGCGCCGCCTCCGACCCGACCGAATGGTCGCCCTGGCCGGCCGGACTCTTCCTGCTCGATCAGGCCGTCCACGTGGCGCTCCTGTTCGGTGCGTGGTGGCTGCTCCTGCGCGATGCCGCCTTGAATCCGTGGTTCGTCGACCGCGTGGCACAGGCCACATCCGGGATCGCCGCCGCCGATGTTCACCGCGCCGCGGTAATCGCGGTCGTCGGCTGGTCGCTGGCGGTCATCAACTGGCGGGCGGCGCGGTTCTTCGTGCCGCTGGTCCTGCCGCCCGATGTGCCCCCGGGGGCGGCGGTCGCCTCGCATTCGGCCGTGGGCTACGGCATCAAGCTAGGTCCGCTCTCCGGCCGGATCGAGCCCGACAGGCCGCAGCCCGCGGAGCCGACCGACAACGTCGGCGCCGTGGTCGGCGTCCTCGAGCGGCTGCTCGTGGTCGTCCTGATCCTCGGCCAAGCGGAGATCGGCATCGGGCTGGTCGTCGCGGCCAAGACGCTGGCGCGGTTCAGGCAGCTCGACGAGCGTCCGTTCGCCGAGAAGTACCTGGTCGGGACGCTGGCGAGTGTGACCGTGGCGGTCGCGAGCGCCCTGGCGGCGCGGGTGGCTCTGGCCGGGATCTGAGTTCGGCGGTTGCGCGCGGCCGGCCGTCGGTCCTAGCCGATGACGTGGGCGAGCCGCAGGCACAGGGCGCCGATGCCGGCCAGCGCCCACGACACCCACAGCACGGCGATGAGCGTCGGCACACGGTTCTCGATCAGGCGGCGCGTGGCGCTGAACGGCTCGATCAGCCGATCCAGGCCGATCTCGTCCAGCCCGGTCTCGGACAGGGCCATGGCGGCGAGCTCGCCCGTGTCGGAGTGATTGCGCGACCGCTGCAGCAGCTTGAAGCGCGTGAACACGCGGCGCTCCGGCGGCAGCTCGCGCTCCGCCCGAACTATCTCGCGGTGCCAGAAGCGGACGTCGTCGCCGAGGCCGATGGCCGCGCGGCGCATGCCCACGAGCAACAGCAGGCTGCCGGTGGCGTCGACGAGCAGCAGCACCGCGGGGACCCAGGCCCGGCTGACTTCGAGGGTGAGGATCGAGACGAGCAGGCCTCCGGCCAGGCCCAGGAGGATGACCTCCATCACGAGATAGAGGCTGCGGAAGCCGTGCAGCCACGAGTCGCGCCACTGTGCCCCGGCCAGCATGAAGCCGAGCTGGGGCGCGGCGGCGTGGTGGCCGTCGAGACCCTCGAGGCGGTTCTCCAGGGAGCTCCGTTCGGAGGAGGGGGAATGGGTGGAATGGGAAGGAACGATGCTGGCCATGTCACGCTGCGTTGCTGCGAACTGTTGTGGACGCTGCGGCCGCGAGCCTCGGCGTCCGCGTGCCGGGATCGGGCGATCGTTCGAAGCATCGGCGATCGATGCCGATCCTCCGAGGGCCAACGGGCATCGGGCACGGTGCCGAAGGGCGGGGGGGTCGCCGCCATTGGGCATCGAATCGGCGGGCCGCCGAGAGCCTGCGGCACGCGCGGCCGGAGCTGCCGCCGCGGGGCGGGCCCCCGCGGGCGGTTCGCCGGCGATGCGTGTAGGCTGGCCTGGCCCCAATCATGGTTGAGCCAGGAGGAATCGAGATGGCCGACGGCGCCGGCAGGCCGGTCACGGTCCAGTACTTCTACAAGATCCGCTGGGGCTTCCAGGACGAGTTCGTGGAGCTCTTCGAGCGGAACCACTGGCCCCTGCTCCGGGCCCAGGTGGAGTCTGGCCGGATGCTCGACGTTCGGGCCTATGAGCCCCGCTTCCACGGCGACGGCCGCCAGGACTGGACGTTCGAAGTCAGCATCACCTACCGCGACTGGGCCGTGATGGAGGAGCACACCGACCCGGCGATCGTCGTCCGCCTCTACCCCGACTCCGAGAAGCTCAAGCGCGAGGAGCAGCGCCGCTTCGAGCTGGTTGAGGCCCACTGGGACACGCCGCTCGAAGAGCACGCGCTGCCGCGGTAGCCAACCGGGTCGCCGCGCCCGCAAGAGGCCGCGTGCGCCGTCAGGCCGGCTTGGTCGCCTTCTCCAGCGACTCGATCGTCGCGCGCAGGACGTCGGCCGACTTGCGGACACCGCGACCTTCGCGCGGGCTGAGGTCCAGGCGCAGCACCCGCTCGATGCCGCGCCGGTTGACGACCGTCGGCAGGCTCAGGCAGACGTCGTCGATGCCGTAGTAGTCGGTGACCAGGCTCGAGATCGAGAGAACCGTGTTCTGGTCGCGCAGGATGGCCTCGGTGATGCGCATCAGCCCCGCGGCCACGGCGTAGTAGGTGGCGCCCTTGCGGCTGATGATCTCGTACGCGGCGTCGCGGGTCTGGCGGAAGATCCGCTCCATCGTGTCGGTGCCGAGCGGGATGCCGTTCTCCGCGCAGAAGGACGGCAGGCGCATGCCCGCCACGTTGGCCAGCGACCAGACCGGCACCTCGCTGTCGCCGTGCTCGCCGATGATGTAAGCGTGGACGCTGCGCGGGTCCACGCCCAGGTGCTCGCTCAGCATGTAGCGGAAGCGGGCCGTGTCCAGGATCGTGCCCGAGCCGAAGACCCGGTTGGCCGGCAGCCCGGCCAGCTTGAGGGTGACGTATGTCAGGACGTCGACCGGGTTGGTGGCGACGACGATGATCCCCTCCGGGTTGGCCTCGGCCACCTGCGGCACGATCTGGGCGAAGATCGCGGCGTTGCGCTTGACCAGCTCCAGGCGGGTCTCGCCTGGCTTCTGGCCGACGCCGGCGGCGATGACCGTGATCGCGGCGCCCTCGCAGTCGGAGTATTCGCCGGCGCAGATCTTCGTCGGGTGGGCGAACGGAACCGCGTGGTTGAGGTCCATCGCCTCGCCCTCCGCCCGCTCGTGGTTGACGTCGATCAGCACGATCTCCGACGCGATCCCCGACAGCAGCAGCGAATAGGCGAAGGTCGAGCCGACAAGGCCGACGCCCACGATGGCGATCTTCGTCGGCCGGCTGGTCTGGTAGTTCGGCTCGCGAGCCATCGACGGTTCGCCCGTGGGTCGGTGCCGGCGCGAGGGTCGGTCCGCGGGAGCCGGGGCCTCAGCTGGCTTGGTGGTGGCTGGATCGACAGGCTCAATCATGAGGCCATCGTGACACGGCTGGGCCGACACGGCGCGCCGAGATTCGGGCTCGATCGCTTGGTGCGACTGCCCGGCAAGTTCCGCGACAGGTTGCACGGACCACGACGTGTCACCCGCCAGACACATGCCGGCGCGGGTACGTGTCACAGTCCCACCGGTCACCAGGTGGTGGAGGACCCAACGATGAATGGCTGGGCTGAGCGCGCAAGTCATGCCTCCGGACTCCGGCGAGCCTCGAGTCTCGGGCTGGTGGGCATGCTGACTGTCTTCGCGGTCGCCGGATGCGGCGGCAGCGGAGCCACCTCTTCGGCCGCGGCGGGGTCACCCTCGCCGGCGCAGCCGGCAGCCAGCGCGCCCGCCTCACCGAGCGCGGCGCCGACTATCGGCCACGGCCAGTTCGGCCCGACGGGGTCCATGACAGTCGCTCGCGCCTTCCCGACCGCAACGCTCCTGGCGGACGGCCGGGTGCTGATCTTCGGAGGCTGCAGCTGCACGATGGCCGAGTTGTACGAGCCGGCTACGGGCCGGTTCGTCCCGACGGGGTCGATGGGCGTCGTCAGGACCGACGGCGTGACCGCCACCCGCCTGCAGGACGGCAGGGTCCTGGTCGCCGGCGGCGACGATGCTTCCCAAACGCCGCTTGCCTCGGCCGAGCTGTACGACCCGGCGACGGGGTCCTTCAGCGTGACGGGGTCGATGACAACGGCTCGCTGGGGCCAAACGGCGACGCTGCTGTCCGATGGCAGGGTCCTCGTGGCCGGCGGTAGTGACCCGTCGGGCGTGGACCTCGCGACCGCGGAGCTATACGACCCGGTGACCGGCACCTTCAGCCGAACCGGCTCGCTGACGACCGCCCGCGGTGGCCACACCGCCACCACGCTGTCTGACGGACGCGTCCTCGTCGTGGGTGGAAGTGCCAAATGCCTCAACGGGAATCCGTCCGGCTCGGCGGAAGTGTTCGACCCAAGGACCGGCACGTTCAACGCCACGGGGTCGCTGGTGAGGGGTCGTCTCGCTCAGAGCGCGATTCCGCTGTCGGACGGTGGCGTCCTGGTACTGGGTGGCAACGCCAGCTGTGTCCAGGAGGAGCCACTGGCGTCGGCGGAGCTGTACGACCCCGGGACCGGCAGGTTCGTCGCCACTGGCTCGATGGCGGTCGCCCGGGACGCCCAATCCGCCACGGTTCTGGCAGACGGCCGCGTCCTGGTCGTTGGAGGAGCCGACAACACGGCCGAGTTGTTCGACCCTGCGACCGGACTCTTCACTCGAACCGGCTCTGCGATCGTCGTCCGCAACTCCGCGTCGGCCACCCTGCTCGAGGACGGCCGAGTTCTGCTTGCGGGAGGCTCTGACGATCCATCGACCTGGGCTTCGGCGGAGTTGTACCAGCCGTAACCCGCCGTCTGCTACGCCTTGGTCTTGCCCAGCTCCGTGAGGACGGCACGGAACGGTTCCGCGTAGCCGGTGAAGCCGGCGAAGAGGCGCCAGACCTCCTCGGGCGGGCGGCCCGAGCGCATCAGGCCGGCGCTCCAGCTTTTGGCGTTGGCGGCGGACCGCGGCCCGAAGCAGCCGTAGCAGCCGCGGCCGTAGGTGGGGCAGAGCGCGTTGCAGCCGGAGGTGGTGACCGGGCCCATGCAAGCCTCGCCGGTGGCCACGACCATGCAGACGATGCCCTTGCGCTTGCACTCGCGGCAGACCGCCTCGTCGCGGATCTGCGGCCGGCGGCCGACCAATACGGCGGTCATCAGCTCCAGGAGCTGGCCGGGGTCGATCGGGCAGCCGCGCAACTCGGCGTCCACCTTGACGTGGTCCGAGACGGCCGTCGCCGTGGCCAGCGACTCGACCCACTCCGGGTGCTCGTAGACCGCGGCGCGGAAGGCGTCGTGGTCGGCCCAGTTGCGAAGGGCCTGGATGCCACCGGCCGTGGCGCATGCCCCGATGGTCACGAGGAGGCGGGCCTGCTTGCGCAGGGCCTTGATCTGGTCCAGGTGCTCCGGTGCGCTGATCGAGCCCTCGACGAAGACAACGTCGTACGGACCGGGGGAGTGGCGAGACGTGGCCTCCGGGAACTCGACGATGTCGAACCGGCTGACGATCTCGAGGAGGTGGTCTTCGAGGTCCAGGATGGTGAGCTGGCAGCCGTCGCAGGAGGCGAACTTGGCCACGGCCACTCGGGGTCGGACGGCCTTTCCGGTCGATGCCATCAGATGCCCTCCCGGACGTAGATATCGCCGAGCTCGCTGAGACGGAACACCGGGCCGTCCTTGCAGACGAAGTAGGGCCCCGTCTGGCAGTGGCCGCACAGCCCGATGCCGCACTCCATGTGGCGTTCCATCGAGACGTTGATCCGCTCCGGCGGGACGCCCTTGGAGATGAGCGACTGGACCGAGGCCTGCATCATCCGTTCCGGTCCCACGACGAAGGCCGTGATCCGCGAGCAGTCGCAGGACATCATGTCGAAGAGGGTGGTGACGACGCCGACGCGGCCCTTCCATTCGGGGCCGGCCCTGTCTACGGTCACGGCGACGTCGATCGCCTTGCTGGCCGACCAGGCAGCGAGGTCGTCGCGGAAGAGCTGGTCCTCAGGCGTGCGGGAGCCGTAGTAAAGCGAGATCGATTCGAAGCGGTCGCGGTTGGCCACCAGCGCTTCGACCAGGCCGTGGAGTGGCGAGAGGCCGACGCCACCGGCCACTACGACCGCGTGCCGGCCGTATGCGTCCTCGATCGGCCAGAAGGTGCCGAGCGGCCCGCGGACGCCGACCTTGGCGCCAGAGTGCAGGCTCACCAGCGCGGTGGAGGTGGGCCCGACGGCGCGGATCGTCAGGTCGATGCCGTTCGAGCGGAAGCGCGAGATCGAGATCGGGACGGCCGGGAAGGCCGGCAGGGCGACCATCACGAACTGGCCCGGGCGCCCCGACAGGAAGGCCGGGTCCAGGTCCGACAGGCAGAGCGTGGTGGTGTCCTCGGTCTCTTCTCGGACCGAGGCCAGTCGAGCGATCGAGAAGCTACCGGGGCTGGCGGCGACGGGCTCGACCGCGACGGGCCGCTCGATCGGCGTGATGACCGGAGCGATCGCCTGGAGCTCCTCGCGGACGTCGATCCGGACCGGGCACCAGGTGATGCAGCGGCCGCAGCCGACGCAGCCGAAGCTGCCGAACTGGTCCATCCACGTGGAGAACTTGTGGGTCAGCCACTGGCGGTAGCGGTCGCGCGGGCGGGCGCGGAAGTCGCCGCCGGCGACCTTCGCGAAGTTGACGTCGAAGCAGGAGTCCCACTGCCGTTCCGTGACGCTGGTCCGGCCCTCCATGTCCGACCGCTCCGTCACCGAAGTGCAGAAGCAGGTGGGGCACGACATCGTGCAATTGCCGCACTCGACGCAGCGTTCCGCGACGACACCCCAGCGTGGGTTGTCGAGCTGGTGCTTGAGGCGCTGGTCGATGCCGGGGATCGGGAGCGTCTCGCCGATCTGCGTTCGGACGGCCTCGACGCTGTCGACCGCGGCGCCGGTCTCCGCGTGCGTGGGCCGGCGCGTGGGCAGGTGAGCCACGATCGCGGCTCCGGCCGGCGAGCCGGACTGGACGACGAAGCCGTCGTCGATCTCGGTCAGGAGGATGTCGTAGCCGCTGCGAACTTCCGGCCCCGTCCCCATGGACGAGCAGAAGCAGGTGCTCGAGGACGTGGTGCACTGCACGGCCACGATCAGAGCGGCCTTGCGTCGGGCTCGGAAGTCTTCGTCCGTGAATGGACTGCCGAGGAAGACGCGGTCCTGCATGGCGAGGGCGGCGATCTCGCAGGCCCGCACGCCCAGGAATGCCAGATGCGGGGCGACGATCTTGGGCTGCTCGAACCCGAAGTTGCCGGAGCGGTGGGCCGTCGCGATCGGAAGGTTCGGCGGGAAGGTGAAGCGCTTCCAGGGCGTGGGCCCGACGGTGTAGCCGAAGACACGCGCGTCCGAGCGCTCGGCCAGCCGGTAGCGCCCGGCGGCCTGCTCGTCTCTGATGCCCGCCGGCAGATCCGCGGCCGACCGGATCTCATCGTTGACGATGGCTCCATCGCGGACGGTTGGGCCGATCACGGTCCGCCCCGCCTTGCGCAGAGCTTGGATCAGCGCGTCCAGGTCGGAGCGTGCCAGGAACCACTGCCTGGCCACGGCCGTCGGGCTAGGGACAGGGTTGGTGATCACGGATCGAGAGACCTCCCGGGCGCGGATTCACGAGCTGGTGGAAGGGGTGCCCTCAGCGGGCGAAAAGGTCGAGAAGCTGGAGCCGGGTCGCCCGGAGGCGCCGACCGACAGCGGACAGGACGCGGGGATAGAGGCTGGCGGCCAGGGCGTGGTCTTCCTTGAGGGCCGCGCGCAGTGTGGCGCCTTCGATGACGAGGGCCTTGCTGGGCTCCGTCGCAACGACCGTGGACTGGGCCTTGGTGGCGGCGAGAATGGCGGACCAGCCGAAGATGTCCCCGGGCTCAACGCTCAGGATCGTGACCGGTCCCCGCTCGGGAACCAGCGTTCGCAGGGCGAGCCGGCCGGAGATCAGGATCCCCATTTCGATGGCTTCTTCGCCTTCGTGGAGGATGATCTCGTCCGCCTCGAAATCCTGAATGGTGCCGAGCTTGGCCAGGCGTTCCTGAGTCTCGGGCGCAAGCTCGGATCCGAACCACGTGTTGTTGAGCATGACGATGACCGAGGCGTGATCGTCCATGATTGGAGGATGCCCGCAGCGCCGGAAGCGCGGGAGTGCCATCAGGTCGCGGCGGGCGGGCCATTCGGCCCCGCCCGTTGCCCCGGCGGCCCCAGGGTTTGCGCTGGCGCCGCTAGACTGCACCGAGTCTTCGCACCGCAGTGGAGTGGCGATGGAATCAAGACGGCGTATCGTCGCCGGGCTGACGATCGCGGCGGTGATGCTCATCGTCGCAGGCGTTGCCGCGGTCGCGATCGACTCCGGATCCTCTGGCGGCGGGCCGTCGGGCGGGTCCGGGAGCCGGCCGGGGACGCGGCCCAGCTCGTACTCGGTCGGCACGCCCTCGCCCAGCGCCACCGCGCCCGCGCCCTCCGGGTCACCCGGCCAGACGCCCTCCGGAGTCGCTCCCTCTCCGTCCGTCGAGCCGACGCCGTCCACTCACCCGACGGGCTTCGTGGCGCACGGCGAGTCGATCCTGTACTACATGGCCGATGGAACGGCCGTGCCGGTGGAGCCGGTCCCCGGCCTGCGGGCGGCTCTCGTCGAAGGCCACGCGCTGTACTACGCGGTGTCGCCCAATCCATACGGTCTTCGGGCGGGCGCATTCGCCGGCGAGTTCATGCCGAACGTGACGATGGGGCAGGCCGATGGTTCGAGCGCCCAAACGGGCGGGATCGTGCTCGTCGGGGCCGTCGCCAGTCGACTGATCGCCGACACTCTGGCCGCCACGGCGGTGCCATCCGAGCGCTGGGTCGTGGCCCTGCCCGTTGACATCAGAGGGGCCGCCAAGACGGTCGACGTGGGGTTCGACCCGTTCGGCCTGCACGGCTGGTCGGACACGCCGCGGGTCGTGGTCCGTTTCTCCGGTCAGCTGCCCGTGGTCGACGTCATCCCCGGCAACGCCGGCTACCACGTGCTCGTGGAACAGCTCGGGGTCACGACCTGGCAGGTCATCGATCCGACGCGGCTCGCTCTGTCGCCCACCAAGCTCGACTCCGATCACCTGATGAACGAGCTCCTCGTGTACGGCACGGGGACGCCCAGCGTGCGCACGGACGTCCGCGTCGATCGCCGCGTGCCGGTCGGCCTGTCGATGCTCTCCGCGTCCGATGAGGTGAGCGTCTCACTGGTCATCCGCGGCAGCCGGGTCGATCTGGGCCCCGATCGGATCCTGAAGGTGGGAGACGTCCCCGTCTTCGTCGCGTCCTCCTAGCCCGTCCTACTTGAGGAGGGCATGTTCGCGTCCTGAATGCGACCCTGGGATGATTCCAACGGCAGTTGGTATCGCTAGACTGAAGCCCCGGTGACAGCGCGAAGGCGAGGTAGAGCGATGGGCAACTGGTGGGACGATCGGGATCGCGATAGGGAGCACGGCGGGCTTGCTCTGGGCGTTCTGCTCATCGTGCTGGGCGCCCTGTTCCTGGCCGGCGAGCAGCTCCACGTCGATTGGAGCCGATACGGCTGGCCCATGTTCGTGATCGTGCCCGGCGTGGTGTTGCTGATCCTGGGCCTGGCCGTCCCGAGCGAAGCCGGTCTGGGCATGGCGATCCCGGGCGGGATCATCGCCACGGTCGGCGTCATCCTGGCTTTCCAGGATTCGACCAACACGTATGCCAGCTGGGCCTACGCGTGGGCGCTGGTCGCCCCGGGGTCGGTCGGCGTGTCGCTCTTCCTCTACGGGCTGTTGCATCGGAAGCTAGACCTGCTCGACTCCGGCCTGCGCACGGCGGCCGTGGGTCTGGGTCTGTTCGTCGGCTTCGGGCTCTTCTTCGAGAACGTGATCGGGATTGACGAGGGCGGCCACACCACGGCCCTGCGCGACGCGATGCCTTTCCTGGCCGTGGCGCTGGGCGTGATCATCGTGCTGCTGAACGTCCTGCCGCGGCCGCACGGAGGCAGCGGCAGGCCCACGCCCTCCGACACGTGGCATGACAGCGGGTCGGTTCCTCCGGCGGCGCCCCAGGGGCCGACCGGGGCGTAGGCCACAGGCTGCGGAGACGGCCGAGCCGGCGTGCCGCCGACCGGAGCGTCTAGCGGACCTCAACGACCAGGAAGTCCATCGAGCCCTGCGGGATCTCGACGCGGATCTTCTCTCCGGCCTTGCGACCAATCAGGGCGCGCCCGATCGGTGACGTGAAGCTGATCTTGCCGGCGCTGGCGTCGGCTTCCGCGGAGCCGACGATCTGGAACGTCTCCTCGCCGTGGCGGTCGGTCTCGACGACGACCGTCGACCCGAGTTCCACCACGCTGCCGCTATCGCTGGTGGACTGGATGATCACGGCGTGCTTGATCATCTGCTCGAGCTGCTGGACGCGGCCTTCGAGGAACGACTGCTCCTTGCGGGCGGCCTCGTAGTCGGCGTTCTCGCTGAGGTCGCCGAGCTCGCGAGCGGCCTTGATACGGGCGATCACCTCCGGGCGACGGCGCGTCGTCAGCTCCTCCAGCTCCGTGCGGAGGTTGGCCAGACCCTCGGCCGTGAGGTGTGTCGGAGCGATCGCCATGCCGGGCGGAGGGGCGGCAAGCCTTCGCGCGCGGGTGGTCGGCTCTGCCCTCGGAATGGGCCGCCTGCGGGGAGTGTTGTCCCGAGAGGAGACGGGCCTCGGTTCGGCTGGCCTGCGCGCCGCGGATGCGCGCGCCGCCGATGCGCGGGCGCCGCGTGAGGGGCCTCGGGCCGGCGGGACCTCTTCCTGACCGTCTGGGAGGACCGTCACGTGCGTGGATTTCGACGGAGCCTTGCCGGCGTTCTCGTCGTGGAGCGGGGCGGTCAGGCCATGGGCTCGCTGCTCCCCGGACGGCGTCGCCAGCACCGCATATGGCAGCGCCCCGGCCTCCTTGACGAAGCGGTCGAGCAGGGCGTCTTCCCAGAGCTCACCTTCCGCGGTGGGCGACCACCAGATCCGGGTCCTGTGCACGTCGCGGAGCGTATTGAGCCAGTACCCGGCCGACTGGGGACGCCGCTCGCCGAGGGGCGTCTTGTACATGCCGGACAGTCGCGCGCCGACCGACTTCTGGCTCGACCCGACATAGAGGATCACCTGGCCGGGCAACCAGAACGACGCCAGGCGCGTTTGCAGCTCCGCGACCGTCGGTCGCTTGCCGTCGAGGCGCAGATCGGGGGCGCGCTCGAGCCATTGTCGGATCGCGGTCGGATCGATCGAGACCTTGGGCTGCGGAGCCGGCAACTCGACGATGAAGACGCCGGGCCCGCTCGGGACGACAGGCCGCCCCCACAGGATCGGGCCCTCTATGGGCAGCTCGAGGGCGCGCAGGAGGTCGTGGCCGTTGAGAGGCGCGGTGGGAGAGGGGATAGTCGTCACCTGTGAACCGTGCATGGCGGCAGCCCCGTTGTCAAACGTGCCCCCTCGAAGGCACCGTGCGGGTACGGAAAGGCCCCGACTGCGACGCCGGGGCCTTCGCGTTCATGCGGGAGATTGGCTACTTGAGGAGCGTCGGATCCTCGGCCACCGGGATGCCGAGAAGGAGCGGCAGGCCCATACGGTCGGTGTAGATCGGGCGATAGCGATCGACGTTGTACATCGTGGCGATGTCGACCGAGCGCGGGCCCTGGTCGGGGTTCGGCAGAGGTGAGTGGCTGTACTTGCCGCCGCGGATGGCGACCATTCGGCCGCTGACGCCGTCGGCGATCAGGGCCATGGCCACGTTGGCAAAGGTGATGCCGACCATCGAGTCGACCGCGTCCGGGTCGCCCGAGCGAAGGTCGTAGGTGAGCTCGCTGGCGAGGGTCTCCTGCCCGGACCGGCTCTGGATCTCCGAGGCGAGGACCTCGGCGATGTTGGCCTTATGCCGGTGGCCGAAGGAGTCGGCCGGGCCATACTCCTCGAGATTGCCGCCCTTCCACAGGGCACCTTCGGCGGCGATGGCGAAGGTGTAGTGGCTCGGGTTGCTCTTCTTGTCCTCGACGAGCAGCTCGACGAGGTGATCCAGGTCGAACTGGTATTCGGGGATCAGGCAGCGGCCGCTGGTGACGTAGGCCGTGTAGAGGGCGGTGAAGCCGGCGTCACGGCCGAAGATGCGAAAGACGCCGATGCGCTCGTGCGAGCCGAGGGTGGTGCGCTGGCGGTTGATGGCGTCTTTGGCACGGGAGATCGCCGTCGAGAAGCCGATGCAGTACTCGGTCCCTTGAACGTCGTTGTCCATCGTCTTGGGGACGGCGATCAGCTTGACGCCGTTGTCGGCCAGGACCTGGCTGAAGCTCAGCGTGTCGTCGCCGCCGATCGGGACCAGGTAGTCCAGGCCGAGCTTCTCGATGTTCTCGAGAACGACGGGCGTGAAGTTGTAGATGCCCTCTTTGACCTCGAGCTGTTTGAGCCTATCGGGCCCGATGTGCGCCGGAAGGTTGCCGGCCTTCATCTTGCGGGCGTTCGTGCGCGAGGTGTGCAGCCACGTGCCGCCGGTGCGGTCGATCGCGCGGGTGTTGTAGCGGTCGAGCGGAATGACGTAGTTCTCGTCCAGTCCGGGCCCCGGCTTCATGTGAGTAAGGCCTTCCCAGCCGCGCCGGATGCCGTAGACCTCGTAGCCAAGCTCGGTTGCTCGATAGACGACGCTCTTGATCACGGCGTTGAGGCCGGGGACGTCGCCGCCTCCGGTCAGGATGCCGATGCGCGGGGTTCGACTCATGCGTGCCTTCCGTGGATGAGGGCGTGGCCGGGGCAGCGGCCGCGACGTTCAGGCGCAGCCGATTGCGGCCGCGATGGACCCGTCCGATTTGCCGGCCCATTCTAGGCGACCCGCAGGCGTGGCGGCGGCTGGGCGGCCGCGCCCCGACCTACGGCTCGAAGCGATACCGCAGGAAGAGGTCGTCGCCGGCGCGGCGGACGGCAAGCAGCTTCGACCAGCGGCCGTGACCCTCGCCGAACGTCGTCCCTTCGACCAGCGCCAGGCGATGCGCGTACGTGTCGCGGCCGATGATCTGCGGCGCCATCGTCAGGAACAGCTCGTCGATCAGCCGCGCGCGCAGCAGCTCGCCAAAGAGATGCGGGCCGCCCTCGCAGAGTGCCAGGCGCGCGCCGGTCCCTCGGGCCAGCTCCAGGATCGCCCCGGCCGGGACCCGCTCATCGGAGCCGACCCCCTCGACACGCATGTTCGCGGGAAGGGGCCGGGCGTTGAGGCGCGCCGCTCCGGCGGGGGTCGTGGCCACGATCACCGGGACATCCGGGGAGGAGAGGCCCGGGTGAGTCACATCGAGGTTGCCGCTGGCGGTTACGACGATCGTGGTGGGCTGGGCCGACAACCAGAGCTCCGCGCGCCACCCGGCGAAGACGGCAGCCAGGTCAGGTGCAAGATGACCGGCCGTCCAGCGGTGGCGCGTCCCGACCCGCACCGTGCCCGCCCCCACGATCACGACGTCCGCGAGCCCGCGCAGCAGGGCCATCATGAATCGATCCGCGTCCGAGAAGCCGCTGATCTCGCCGCCGCCCGCAGCCGGCTCGGTCGGGCCCAGCGCGACCACACCGTCCACGCTCGACACGAAGTTGGCGATCACCGTCGGGCGCTCGGGCACGAGCTTGACCGCCAGCTCGCCCGGATAGCGCGCGGCCAGGGCCGGGGGCAGCAATCCGCCTCGAGCATCGACCCCGTCGGCGGGCACGGTCTCCGGCGCGTGCCAGAGCGGCTCGAGCGTCAACCCTTCGCTTCGACCTGCCATGGGCGTCGAGCTCCTCCGGTTTGGCGCGCCAGTCGCGTGAGCCTCTCCGAACAATATGACCCTGTTCCGCATGTCGGTACATGGGCGAGCCTGCCCGGTCCGGCAACGGCAACGGCCGGAGGCCGGCGCCGGTCAGAGCAGTCGCAGTTCCGTGGCTTCGTCCGTGTCGATACTTCGGCCGCAGGTGGGGCAGTACCAGCGCGCTTCGAGCGGTGTGCCGCAGCTCTGGTGGCGGAGGGCGTCGGAGGGGTCGGCGCGGGAGCCCCAGTCGGCCAGGAGGCGGAGCGCTCCGGCCAGCTCGTGGCCTTCGGCCGTCAGCTCGTAGCTGAGGCGGAGGGGGCGCTCCGAATAGGGCCGGGCCAGCAGCACGCGCTCGCGTTCGAGGCGCTTGAGCCGGTCCGACAGGATGTTCGGGGCGATGCCGGGCAGCGCGGTCTGCAGGTCGTTAAAGCGACGCGGGCCGTCGAGGAGCGCCTCGACGACGAGCAGGCTCCAGCGGTCGCCGACGCGATCGAGGGCGGCCTGGAGCGGGGCGGGTGCTGATTCTCCGGACACGGCGCCATCGTAGCGAGTTCGCCGCTTGCGCGATCCGCTGGGGCGTTGTAACTTGCAACTCGCTAGTCACTATGCCAAGGGCCGCCGGCGCGAGTCGCACGACGGCCACAAGGAGCGAATTCGAATGGGCGCACTGGAAGAGCTTTCGGCGGCGGTGGCAAAGGTAGCTGAGCGAGCTGCCCTCGGAGTGGTTGGGATCGGCGGGCGATGGCGCCGCGGGTCGGGCGTGATCGTGGCCGAGAACCGGGTGCTCACCAATGCCCACAACGTCCACGGCGACGAGGCCACCTGCGTCTTCGCCGACGGACGGCGGGCCCGCGGCAAGCTGCTGGGCGAGGACCTGGACGGCGACCTGGCCGTGCTCGAAGTCGACACGGCGGGTGCGGCAGCTCTCCCCTGGGCGAACGCGAAGTCGGCGCCGGCGGTCGGGTCGATCGTTTTTGCCGTGGCGAGCGCCGCGGCGGGCGGTGTCCGAACGACGTTCGGCATGGTCTCCGGCGTGGAGCGCTCCTTCCGGGGCCCGGGCGGACGGCTCATCGGCGGCAGCATCGAGCACACCGCGCCGCTGGCTTCGGGCTCGTCCGGAAGTCCCGTGCTGGACGGCGAAGGGCGCCTGCTCGGGATCAACACGCAGCGGATCGGCGAGGGGTTCTATCTCGCGCTGCCGGCGGACGAAAGCCTGCGGGCTCGAATCGACGCGCTCGGTCGAGGCGAATCGGCAGTTCGGCCGAGGCTCGGGATCGCGGTGGCGCCCGGCCACGTCGCCCGACACCTGCGGCGCGCGGTGGGCCTGCCGGATCGCGACGGCGTCCTGGTCCGCGGAGTCGAGGAAGACAGTCCGGCCGAAGCGGCGGGCATTCGCGAGGGCGACCTGATCGTCTCTGCCGGTAGAGCGCCGATCGACGACCCCGACGCTCTGCACGAAGCCCTGGCGAAGGCCGGCTCCGGCAAGCTCGACGTCGGCCTCGTTCGCGGGGTCGAGGAGCTGACGGTCAAGGTCGACCTGGGCGGCCCGGCGTCCGGCGGCGAGGCCACGAAGAAGGCGAACTGAATCGAGGCGCGCCCCGCAGTCGGCCGTGCGCCATGATTGGCGCATGGCGGCGAGGACCACGCTCGGGAGCCTCATCGGGGTAGACGTCGGGTCGACCCACATCAAGGCCGTGCTCGTGGCGCCGGGGAGTGGCGTGGTCCACGTCGCTCGCCGGGCCACGGTGACCCACGCCGTCCGCGGCGGTGGCGCCACCCACCGCTCCGAGGAGTTGCTCGGAGCCGTGGAGTCGGCCATCGCGGAGTGCGTAGCCGCGGGCGCCGCGCAACCCGGCGTCGGCGCCGTCGGCCCGCCCCGGGCGATCGGCATCGCCAGCATGGCCGAGGCCGGCGTTCCTCTCGACGCGCGGGGCCGCCCCGTCGGCGACATCCTGGCCTGGTTCGACCCGCGGCCCGCGCCGGAGGCGGAGTGGCTGGAGCGGCGGGTCGGCGCCCCGGCGCTCTTCGCCCGGACGGGGCTTCGGCCGGAGGCGAAGTACACCCTGCCCAAGCTGCTCTGGCTGCGCGCGGAGCGACCGCGAGAGTTCACCCGGCTGCGGCGCTGGGCGGGCGTCGCCGAGCTGATCGCGTACGAGCTCACTGGCGATCTCGGGACCAACGCGTCGCTGGCGTGCCGGACCGCTGCCTTCTCCGTCGTCGATCGGCGCTGGGACGGCGAGCTGCTCTCGCTGGCGGGCCTGGAGGTCGACCAGATGCCTTCGGTGCTGCCACTGGGCCAGCCGGTCGGGGGGCTGACCGGGGCGGCCGCCGCTCGCCTGGGGCTGCCCGCCGGAACGCCCATCGCTATCGCCGGCCACGACCACCTGGCCGCGGCTCTGGGTGCGGGCGTGAGTCGGCCCGGAGACGCCCTCGACTCGATGGGCAGCGCCGAGGCGACGCTCCTCGTGACGCGGGTGCCGGCCCTCGCCGACGAGCTGCGCCGGAGCGGCTTCTCGTCGGGCTGCCATGCGCTGGAGGGTGCCTGGTACGTCGGCGGCGGCTTCCAGGCTTCGGGCGCACTTGTCGAATGGTTCCTCGACCGATTCGTCGTGGCGCCGGCTGGCGCGGACGCGGCGGCGCCTAGCTCGGCTCCCGAGCCGGATCGCTACGCCGCCTTCCTCGCGCTTCTCGACCGAGCCGGTCCGGGCGCGGCGCAACCGCTCGTTCGGCCGTACCTGCGGGGACGAACCGCGCCCCATCGCGATCCCTCGGCCGCGCTGGCGGTGGAGGGTCTGCTCGAGGCGCACGGTCTCCCCGAGCTCGCTGCCGCGCTGATCGACGGCGCCGCCTTTCATGTGCGCTGGATGATCGAGGAGCTGGAGCGCGTCACCGCCACGCCCCTTGGGAGGGTCCGGATTGTCGGCGGGGGAGCGCGCAATCCGCGCTGGCTCACGGCCAAGGCGGCCCTGGGTCCGGGCCGATTCGAGGTCGCGCGCACGGACGAGGCCGCAGCCCTCGGAGCGGCCCTCGTCGGTGGGGTCGCCGGCGGGCTCTACGGGACGATGGTGGCGGCCCTCGCCGATGCCGCTCCCTCCGACCGCGTCACGGTCGCGCCCGGGGTCCGTGCCCGCTACGACGCCGCGTATCGCGAACGCTGGCTGCCCGCCGTCCTCGCCACTCTCCGCTGATCGGCGGCGCCGTGTCAGCCGCAGTAGGCGGCCACCTCCGAGCGGACGAGGTCGACCAGGTTGCCCAGGGCGATGTTGACGTCGATCACGTGGAGGCCCCAGCGCACGCTCCCGACGTTCGAGACTCCGGGCCGGTGGTCGGTCGGGCTCTTCGCTCGGTCGACCTGTAGCCAGGTCGTTCCGCCGGCCGTCTGGCAGTGGGCGGAGAACTCGCCCGGGTACGTCACGAACGGTGTCTTCGCGGAGACCAGCGACTTCGCTGCCGTCGTGCCGAGCAACGCCGAGAGGTCCTCCGTCGGCAGGTAGGGCGTCAGGGCGGCGCTGCCGCCTGCCGGCGCAGCGGGATTCACGCACAGCACCTGCAGCGAACCCGATGTATCTCGGCCGAACAGATTCAGCGCCGAATCCGTCCGACCGAACAGCGCGTTCGCCGGCGGTTTCGTGGCGAAGCTCGAGTAGGCGACCACGCACCCGATCTGCGTCGTGGATCCGCAGGCGGGGATGTTCGAGAAGTCGCCGCCGACCGTCTTGCCGATCGGCACCGTCACGTTGCCTCCCAGGAGGAGCGCGGAAACCAGCAGCCGGCGAGTCTCCGGCGTGGAGTCGACCTCGGCCTTCAGCAGCCCGGTCAGCATGAACGCGCCCTGGGAGTGGCCGATGAAGACGATGCCCCGGCCGTGGTTGTAGTTGGCCATGTAGTCGCGGAAGGCCGACCACACGCCCTGGTAAGCGGCCACCGCGCTGCCGGCGGTGATGCTCGCCGGTTTGGCGATCGCGGCCAGGGTCAACTGCGGGTACATCGGAGCGTAGACGTTGCAGACCTGCGAGAAGCGAGCGGCCTGGGCGACGGCGACCGTCCGCTCCTCCGGGTCGATCTTCAGGGTCGCGTTCGTGCCCTTCTGGCGACTGACGGTCGGGTAGACGTAAAAGCAGTCGATCGACGGATCTGCAGCCGGCGCGGCCGGCTCCACGCTGGTCGAGCCGTCCGCCTTGATGGCGGTGGCGGTCAGGTCGCCGGCGCACGGGTTGCCGGCGAGGCCCGGCTTGCACAACCAGACGGTGTCGTCCGGCACGGGCGAACCCGACGCGGTGGGATCCGGAATGGTCGAGGCGGGCGCAGCCGAAACGGGGGCCGTCGAGGCCGATTCGGTGGTCGGCGTTGGGGCCGATGTGGGCTCGGCCGTCGGCGTCGGCGCCGACGGGCCGCATGCCGCTGCCGCGAGCAGGACGATCAGCGCCAGGAAGAGGATGGGTCGTCGCATTGGGCCATGGTCACCCCAAACGCCGCTCCCGTCCAACGTCGGGCCGCACGCCCTCATCGGGCGAGGTTGGCGGTTCGGCCCGCGGACCGCCCGGTCTGGGAGCGGACTGGCGTGGGGTCGCGTCGTAGACTGGGGCCATGAACTGGTTCGTCGACCCGCACAAGATGCGAATGCCCGCCCCCAACGAAGTCCTGCCGGGCCGCCCCACGGCCATGCCCGTTCCCGAGCGACATGCCGTCCTCGGCACGCCGCTCCGTCCGCCCTATCCCGAAGGCTCCGAGATCGCCGAATTCGGCATGGGCTGCTTCTGGGGCGCCGAACGTCTCTTCTGGCGAACGCCCGGGGTCATCTCGACCGCGGTCGGCTACGCTGGCGGTTCGACCCCGAACCCGACTTACGAAGAGGTGTGCACCGGCCGGACCGCGCACATCGAGGTCGTCCGCGTCGTCTTCGACCCCAAGCGCATCTCATACGGCGAGCTGCTCAAGGTCTTCTGGGAGGAGCACGATCCGACGCAGGGATTCCGCCAGGGCGGCGATCGCGGGACGCAATACCGCTCGGCGATCCTGACCCACGGCGAGGCCCAGCAGCGCGAGGCCGAGGCCACCCGCGCCGTATTCCAGGAGCGCCTGACGGCCGCCGGCAAGGGCGCGATCACCACCGAGATCCGGCCCGCCCCCGAGTTCTACTTCGCCGAGGAATACCACCAGCAGTACCTCCACAAGGTTCCGGACGGCTACTGCGGTCTCGAGGGAACAGGGGTCTCGTGCCCGGTCGGAGTGCTCCCCCATGCCGTCCTCCCAGAGTCCCGGGCAGGTGCGCAGGATGGCGAGTAGGTCGGCCAACTCGATCGACGAGTACATCGCCGGATTCCCCGCGGAGACTCAGAAGTTGCTGGAAGAGCTGCGAGCACTCATCCGCGCATCGGCGCCCGGCGCGACGGAGACGATCAGCTACGCCGTGCCCACGTTCGACCTGAATGGGCGTCATCTGGTGCACTTCGCAGGCTTCAAGAACCACATTGGGTTCTATCCGGTGCCGAGCGGGATCGAGGCGTTCAGGGAAGAACTCAAGCCGTACAAGCAAGGCAAGGGCTCGGTTCAGTTCCCCCTTGGCCAGCCGATGCCGACGGACCTGATCCGCCGGATCGTCGAATTCAGGGTCGACGAGAACGCCGGCAAGGGCAAGAAGTAGCGGCGGCACAACCCGCCTGGCCATTGCGCGAAGAGGCCTTGCCTAAGGGGTAGGCCGTCAGCTCAACCTGCTCGATCATCCGGATGCGCCGTGACGGGGCAGACCCAGTGAGGCCATTCGACGACGGGCTCGAACCCGGTCCGGCGGTACAACCCCAGGGCCAGCTCGTTCTCCGCCTCGACGCTCAGTTTGATGCAGCCGGCGCCACGGGAACGCAGCTGCGCCACGCCCCAACGCAGTAGCTCGCGGCCCAGGCCCCGACCTCGCCACTGCGGCAGCACCCCCACGAGCCCTATCTCGCCGACAGGGGCCGGGTCGTTGTCCTCGGGCGGCCCGAGAGCCGTCCGGACGAAAGCGACAGGATCCTCAGGCCGGTCGGCGGGTGAAACCAGCAAGATGGCCGACGGATCGAATTCTGGCCGGCCGTGGGCGTGTAGAACCTGGCCGAGAGTCCAGGAAACGGG
This sequence comes from Candidatus Limnocylindrales bacterium, assembly GCA_050008515.1. Lineage (GTDB taxonomy): Bacteria > Chloroflexota > Limnocylindria > Limnocylindrales > CSP1-4 > Fen-1039. Next base: position 66,720 of record JBEKMM010000003.1, on the reverse strand, counting down.
GCCGGGATGCTCGGCGAAGGTGGCGTTGAGGAGGTCCACGTACCGCTGCAGCGGCAGCCACTCGCCCAACGGACGCGCGATCACGTCCGCGGGCAATGCCGGCTCCGGAACAGCGGTCTCGGGCGCCAGACTCAACCGCCACATGCTCGATCGATAGGTCAACCCCATGGCTCGGGCGAATGGCCGCGCGGCGCCACTTGACGGGACGCACAGTCGGATCTCCTCCCAGCCGGCTTTCGCCGCCAGATCCAGGCCGGCCGCGAATAGCCGCCGTCCATGGCCGCGTCGGCGGAATTCCGGATGGACCGTCAGGTCGTCGTGGCGCGGACTGACGTACCCGCACACAAGTCCATCCTCGACGGCCACGGCAACCCCATCGGGCGCGCCGACGATCGAAACGGCCTCCATGTCCATGTCCCAGGCAGTGAAGCCCGGGAATGCGTCGAACTCGAGAGAGGCCTCCATGACGCGCCGAAGCGCGGGCTCGTCCTGCGGGCGGAAAGGCCGTATGCCGGTGTTCGCGCGCTGGGGAACCTGCCTCGCCAGCTCGAGCACGGGCACCTCGAGGTCGCCTACTCGCTCGATGCAGTCCGCTGCCGGCTCGAATCCCCTGGCCCGGTAGAAGACAATCGCTGGGTCGTTGGTGCGCTCGGTCCGGACGACCATGCGCGCGAAACCATCACGACTGGCAGCGGCAAGGGCTTGCTCCACAAGCCGGGTGCAGATGCCTTGCCCGGCGGCGGCGCGGCCTACGATGATCCCCGCCAGCTCTACGATCCGTGCGTCGAGAGGTCTAGTGCCCGCAAAGCCCACAGTCCCTTCCCGCGAACGCGCGAGGAACACGCGACGACCTTCGTGGCGAATGCGTGCCCGGATCGCTTCAGGGGTGGCAATCTCCGCCATCAGCTCAGGAGTCGCGCCGGTGAAGCCGGGGCTATCGGGCCCCGCCTCGTGCCAGGCCGCCAGCATGAAGGTCGCGACCGCCTCGGCGTCGCTCGGCGCCGCCTCTCGCACCTCCAGGTCTGTGAGCTGAAGTGGCATTTGCCGCTCCCCGGCTCCTGGGGCCCCGCCGGTCCTCGACGGCCCGCCCGAACAGGCTCCCTGTCTCGCCAATTGAGTTTACCGGGGGCCGCCCAGGTAGCCGAAAGGCAGCAACCTGCCCGGCGGTTAGTGCGAACCGACCAGGACAGTCGTATGCCCGTTGGGGAACCCGAACGGCTGCTGCGGCCTTGCGAGCACCGGGGTCTCGTGCCCGGTCGGGGTGCTCAAGGGCCGCAGCTGGACCGCGATTGCTGAGACCTGTCCGATTCGATCTTCAACTACCGCGTCGCAACCGGAACCTCGGTGTCCGGAACGATCTCAATCGCCACCGGCTCCTCGATGAGCTCCGTGAACAACGCGTGATAGTTGATCACGGCCTGGCGCAGATCCTCTGTGCTTGTCTCACCCTGAGCCTGGCGGAGCTCGATCTCGTGTGCGGCGCGGTAGTGCTCGAGGGCGGTCGGATGGTCGACTGACACGTCGGCGAAGCGCTGCTCGAAATCGCCCTCCGGGTAGCCGCGGGCATCCATGACCCGCCCGACCAGCGCGTCGGCATCGGCAACGGAGGCCGACGGATCGTCGACGAAGTGCGCTTGCACAACCAGCCACTCGTCGTTGAAGTGCTGGCCTTCATCGGCCGCGAGGGGCCTGATGTGAAGCTGCGAGACTCGCTTCTGACGGGCCGTCAGCTCCTTTTCGGCGCGGCGGGTGTCGCCCTGCTCGGCCACGGTCCGCTCGTACTCGGGCCCGAACCGCTCCCGGAGCGTCGCGCTCCGCTGTCGCTGGCCGGTTCGCTGCCGCATTGAGAGCGACCATGCGGCCACGATCAGGATCGCCACGATCACGACCGCGGCGACGATCAATGCTTCACTGGACATGTGGGATCTCCTCGTTCGATTCGAGCCCGACTGTGTTCGATCGGGTGCGACGTCTCCGAGCGATACCAGTCTGGTTTCGCGACGCCGCCGCATCACTCACGCTAGGCTCGATCCGCGGCCGACGCGAGGATGAAAACCCCGCTCGCATGCGGCCCTCGGCGTCAGTCGAGCGGGAGGGTTTTCATCCTCGCGTCCAATGCCAGATCAGGCCTACGGTGAACCAGGACCGGTCGCCGGAGCGCCTCCGAGCGGCGGTTTCCAGTAGTCGTGCGCCAAGTCGAGAGAAGTGAGGACCATGTCGGAGCCCGTTGAGGTGTCGGAACCCATTCAGGTCGCACCTGCTCAGCCGTCGGCGCCACCGCCGGTCGCTAACGCCGATGCTCAGACGTCTCAGATCGTCGCCGTCCAACCGCAAGGGCCGGGCTTTCTTGTCCGCGCAGTCTGGTTCGTCCTCGTCGGGTGGTGGCTCACGGCCATCGTGATCTCGATTGCCTACGTGCTCGCACTGTCGATCCTGGGATTGCCGTTTGCCTTCTATCTGTTCAACCGCATACCGGCATTCCTGACCCTCCGCGGCCGGACCAAGACGTATCAGGTCGAGACGTCCGCCGATGGGACGAGGCACCTTACGGCAGCGAACGTCGAGCAGCGTCCGATGTTGCTGCGGGCCATCTGGTTCATTCTCGTCGGCTTCTGGTTCGGCGCCATCTGGATGTCAGTTGCCTACGTGCTGTGCGTGCTGATCGTGACGATGCCGTTCGGGCTCGCGATGTTCAATCGAGTGGGCGCGGTGATGACGCTCCTTCGCTACTAGGCGTCGCGGGTTCGAATCCCGTGTCAGGCCGTCTGGACGTCAGCGCGGCGCGATCCGGCCTCAACAGGTGACGTGGATGACCGCGGCCGTCTCGTCGAGGTCCGCGGTCGAGAGCAGGGCGCATGCCTCCGCGGTCGGTAGCATGAGCAGCTCGACCCCTCGGTGGCGGGCTTCCTCGATCACATCCGGCGCAACCGGCAGGCGACCCTCGGCTCCGGTCCCCACGATCAGCCGGCGGCAGCGCCAGGGCAGAGGCTCCGCGGTCGTCAGAGGGGTGTGGCCGTAGCGGTCGCGCTGCGGTTTCGAAGCCTTCTTGCGGCGACGAGAGATCCGGCCGCGCTCGACCAGGACGTCGTAGTCGTAGGTCCGACCGTCGAGCTCCAGGAGTCCGAAAGCGACCAGGTGGGCCTTCATCATGTCCTCAGTATGCCGCGCCGGTGCGGGCACCGGCCCACCGAAGCCTCAGCTCGAAAGCTTGATCTCGGCCAGCTTCAGGGCGACCGCGAGGTCGGCGGCAGTCCGGACCGACACGCGGACCGGCCAGCCCTCCATCGCCCTCGTCGCGCCGGCCAGCTCGTCGCGGATCGCAGGCGGCAGGTCGCCGGCGAGGGCTGCCTCGCGGGCGGCGTCGGGGAGCGCCAGGCCCAGGCGGAAGTGGTCGGCGTCGGGCGTCATGTAGAGGCCCTTCTTGCCCCGTTCGAGCCGGCACGACCAGCCGTACTTGCGGCCGCCGTAGACCCATCGCTCCGTCACCGGCGCGCAGCGGGTCGTGGCGGCCTGCTGGAGCTCCGTCCAGAGATCGCCCGCCGGGCCGAGAAGCTCGGCCAGGTCCGCGGCGGTCGGTGGCGCAGGCCTGTCGTTGGCAGGACCGGTCATCGCACCCACCGCCGCCCGGAGCCGCCACTCAGACGATCCCGAGGGGGCGCTCGATGGCGGTGTCGGAGCGGAGGCGGCGATCCACCAGGACGCGGATGACGTAGTTGATCTCGAGGCCGGCCCCGTCGAACGAGGGCGCCGACCCGGCGGGCACGAGCAGCCGTGCCTGGGCGGCGCCGCTGGTCAGCGACGCCGGATCGACCGGCACCGAGGCCACGATCCCCTCGGTTCCGTTCGGGGCGTTCGTCCGGCGATGAATCTCGATGCGGGCCCCTTGTCCGGACGGCGCCGAGGGCCACGAGACCGTGACGACCACTTCCTGGCCGGAGGGCGCCGGCAAGGGCGACACGACGTTGATCGATGCGTCGCCGACAGGAACGCTGGCCATCAGGCTCACGCCACCCTGCTTGCCGACCCCGGCGCGGAGAAGGTCCGGGTGCTGGGCCAGGGGCAGATACATCGCAGCCCAGTGATCCGAGCCCATGGAGATGTCCCATCGGACCTCGAGTGCCCAGGCGATGATCGACTCGCCCAGGTGGGCCGTCGGCGGGCCCAGCTGCGGGGCCGGGACCATGAACGTCGCCTCGAACGTCTGGCCTGGCTGGAAGCTGGTCGGGATCGGCGGCTCCAGGAATGAGTCCGCGACAAAGAGCCTGCCGCTGGTCTCCACCCACCGCTCCGTCCACATGATCTCGCCCTTCGAGTTGCGGTGGTCTTCCTCGCGGCGGACCTCGTCCAGCCGCAGGCCGACGAGCCGGAGATAGGCCTTTCGGGCGTTGATCTCCTTCGCGGCGGTCAGCCGGACCCGGCCGGTGATTCCGTCGCCAACTCGAGCCGGATGATCCAGCGCGAACTCGCCGGTCACCGCGCCGTCGCTGGGGTTGAGGAGCTCCTCGGGGCTGACGGAGTGGAGGGGATGGCTCCCGTCGCCTCCGGCGAGCCTGGGCCCGTTGATGGCGTCGAACGGGGACGGGGCCGACCCGGCATGGCCGGCGAAGAAACCGATTGGCGGCATCAGGGACCTCCACGGCGTGACAGTGATCGAGCTGACTCGTGACGACTGCCTGATGGGCGAGGATCGGGAACCCGAGCGCTCGCCTGTGGAACTCATGGTAAGCGCCCGACAGGGCGCAGGATGCCCGTATCCAGGCCGGCCCGGAGCCACTGGGGGCCGCCTGGAGCCACAAGGGTCCCGAACGAGGCGGGGGGCGTGGGGCTCCGGTCGCGGCCCGAATCGAGCTTCTGCCGTAACGGCCTGCGGTGCGTTGGCGGCGCCGAGGGCCCCTTTCAGCAGATCCTCAGGATTCTCGGTCACTCTCTGCGCGGGTTGCCGTTGGCGCGCACTTGCCTTGCGACCTGCCGGGGAGAAACCTGATCGCCCGGCTCTCGCAGCCGACGGCCCAGACGGCGTGTCGGGGCGACGGCCGCGCCAGAGGAACTTCTGCGCTTGGACGCCACTCAACGAACTGAGATGCCCGACACACGGCTCTACTCGAGCGCCGAGTGGGCCAGGTACGCCGTTTCCTATCCCGCGTTGCCGCGCGCCGGCCGTGTCAGGCGAGACTGGTTGCTGGCCGTCGTGCTGGCAGCCGTCGCCTTCATCCTCACGTTCCGGGTCGCGTCTTCGAACTTGCACACGCCCGCCGGCGTCACCGAGACGGCGGCGATCCGGGCGATGGTGTCCGCCGTTCCATTTGCGGCGGCGGCACTGGCGGCGCTCGCCATCTTCCGGCCCGGGCCTGCGTTCCTCGGGATCCTCCTCCTGACACCAGTCTGGGATGCGGCCCAGGTTTCCTGGTACACCGATGGCTTCCAGGTGATCCTGCAGACGGTCTTCGTCGTCGCCCTGGGAGCTGGCTGTCTCGTGTCGAGGAATCGAGGCCGCATCCGAGAGCGGGCATCAATCGCACCCGATTCAGGGCCCGACGGCGCGGCAGGGAGAAGTTGGCGTCGCAGATTCGCGCCTTCGTTCACGGTTCGCGCGGTCCCGGGCCTGGCCCTGATTGGCTTCGTTGCGCTCGCGCTGGCATCGACGTACTCCTCGCCCAGCGTCGGCCAGAGCGAGTTGGTGCTGGTTCACGGGCTGATCGAGCCGATCGCCATGGGTCTGATCCTGCTGGCTCTGCGGCCCAACCGGACGGATCTCGCGCTGGTCGCAGTAGCGCTGGGCGTTTCGGCTGCGATCGGCAGCATGATCAACATCGTCCAGACCGTCCCGGGCGCGAAGTCGCTGGCGATGCTCCAGGCCCAACGATTCAGCTTCTCGCTGCTCACATACGGTAACGTCGGTCTGCTTGGTGAGCTGCTGGCGATGGCAATACCGCTGCTGATAGGTGTGCTGCTGGCCCGTCGTTTGCTGCGCCTACCTGGCTCGACAACGCTTCTTCTACTCCTGGCTCTGGCAGCTTGCCTCGCAGGCCTGTTCCTGACTTTCTCCAAGAGCGCGTGGTTGGCGACCTCTATCGCCATCACGCTGCTCGTGCTGCTGGCCGCTCGGAGCTGGCGCAGTCGCGCCGGGATCGTGCTCACCGCCGGACTGCTGTCCACCGTCGTTGTTCCATGGCCGGCCCTGGTTCTGCAGGTCGCGCCGGCTCTGGACAGTGGTTATCGCAGTGTCATGGTGCGGATTGTCGGTGAGAGCCGGTTCGATTCGTGGAATCCAGCGACGGTCTCCGGCCAGGGGTCCGTCATGTTCCGAGTCAGGACCGTCGAGGCCGGGCTCCATATGGCCGCGGACCACCCTGTGCTCGGAGTCGGCCTGAACCAGTACCACCGCTACTACATGGCCGGGTACGCGGTTGGGCCGATCGACAAGAACGTCAACCACGCCCATTCCATCTGGCCTGAGCTCGCCGCCGAGCTCGGCTTTCCCGCGATGGGGCTGATCGCGCTCATCTACGTGGCCGCGTTGCTGGCTCTCTGGCACGTCTACCGCAACCCTCCCGATCAAGCCACCCGCCTGCTGGCCGCCACCTTCATTGCGGCCGTTGTCTCCTGGGTGACCGTGGCCACGGCGTTCGGCACCGACATCTACAGGCCACTGCGGGACATGTCCTCGGAGGTCGTCATGATGGCCGTAGTGACGGCAGCCGCTTTCGCCCTGGCCCGCTACTCCCGGGCGGCGATGTTGCGGCCGGTCGCAACCCGGCGCTAGCAAGGCCGATCCCGACCCCCCCGGACCAGCCCATCTAGCGCAGCGTTCGCTCCACGTAGCCCTCCAGCCGCTCCAACGCGGCGGGCAGGTTCGTCCGCCCGTACCCCACGCGGAAGTGATTGCCCGTGTCGGCGAAGAGCGTGCCCGGCAGGATCAGCACCCCGGTCTCTCGAACCAGCCCCTCCGCGAAGTCGTCGATCGACCGGTCCGCGACCAGCCGCGGGAAGGCGGTGCTCCCGCCGCGCGGCCGGACCCACTCGAAGATGCCGGCCCGGCGCGCGAAGAACGCATCCAGCAGCGGCAGGTTCGCCTCGACGATCGCGCGGTTGCGCGCCAGGACGCGCTCGCGCGCCCGCAACGCGATCAACGCCAGGACCTCGGAGGGCGCCGAGTTGCAGATCGTGGTGTAGTCCTTGAACGCGGCCAGCCGGGTCAACAGCTCGCGATCGCGCGTGGCGATCCAGCCGATCCGCAGCCCGGCCAGCCCGAACGACTTCGACATGACGCCGATGCTGACGCCCGTCTCCAGGACGTCCGCGCCGGCCGGCAGCCGATCGCTCGGATCGAACTCGAGGAAGCGGTAGACCTCGTCGACGATCAGGCGGGCACCGGATTCGGCCGCCAGCTCGACCAGTCGGTCGAAGGTCGCCAGATCGCTCAGCGAGCCCGTGGGGTTGTGCGGCTCGTTGACCAGGATCAGCCGGGTGTTCGGCCGAAGGGCGGCCTCGACCTCCGAGACGTCCAGCCGCCAGCCGTCGGCCTCCCGCAACTCCACGCGCGTAACCTCCGCGCCCGCGGCCCGCGCCACTTCCGCCAGCGATTGGTAGGCCGGCCGCACAACCACGGCATGGTCGCTGGGCCCGAGCAGCACGTTGTGGAGCGCGAAGATCGCCTCTTCGGCGCCTGAGAAGACCAGCACGTCAGCGGCGGACACCCGCTCGTAGAGCCCCGCGATTTCGGCCCGCAGTGCGGGGTCGCCCGGCGATTCGGTGTAGCCGAGCCGCAGCTCCGTCCAGCGCCGCAGGCCATCTTCGTCGGCCAGCTCGAGCAGGTCGTTGACCGGCCAGGCCTCGATGTCAGAGGCGCACAGCAGCATCTCCGCGCTGAATTCCCAGCGGGCGAAGAAGCGCTCCAGGGCGAAGTCGCGCAGGCGCATCGGGTCCTCCGTCGGGTCGCCGTGACGGCGGCGATTCCAGTGGTCCTACGGTACCGAATCGCGGGCAGAGCGGGCAAACGGGTACTGAATGCTCGACCGAGCGGGCCGATACCTAGAGAGCAGGCCGGCCGAACTGTCGGACGGTCGGCTGCGCGTCGATGGCCACGCCTACGGCACCCTGAGCCGGCGGCGCGGCAATGGTGAACTAGCGGGTTTCCATTGATGGAGCTGACGACCAGCCCACGCGCCGCCAGGCCAGCGCTCAGCCGGCTGGCCTGGGCGTCATGAACCTGCCGGAGACGGGCTGGTTGGGGGCGCGTCGGCACCGGCCGGAGGCGCTCCCGGCCGTTGGCCCGGCCCTGGGTCGTGTTGCGCGCCGTGGCCTGCGCCACGCGATCCGCGGCCGCGCGCGGGAGCTGCTCGGCCTCGACGTTCGGCGGCCCGGCGTGACGATCGTGACCGTGGGGTTCGTCGTCTTTGCGGCGTCCGGTGTGCTCGAGCTCCTGAACCCGCGCAACTACTGGATCCTGTTCGAAGACATCTCGTGTGCGGTCGCGCCCTCCGCCGCGGCTTTGGCCGTGGCCATCGCTGCCGTCCGGGGGGAGCCCGATCGCCGGCGGTTCCGCATCTCACTCGCGATAGCGCTCTCTCTGACCGCCGTGGGCCAGATCATCGCCGACGTTCCCGACATCTTCCATCAGCGGTTCGGGCCGCTCGGCGCGGTGTCGGATATCTGCTATGTCGTCGGCGCTGTGCTGGGCGTGGCGACGCTGATGATTGCCCTCGCCCGCCGCCTGGAGCCGGATGCCAGGCGTGCCGTGCTTCTCGACGGCGTCGTGATCATGGCGGCGGCGATGACCCTCGTCCTGACCAACTGGCTCCACCCGAGCTTCCTGACGGGAAGGCAGGTGGCCGACCTGTTCGCCGACCCGACCGCCAACCTTGTCGTCCCGCTCGTTCTGGCATCGTTCCTCTCCAGTGCCGCCGCTGCCGCCGCTGCCGCCCTGTCGCTCCGCATCGAGCCGAACAGACGCGGCGTCTGGGCCGTCGGAGCGGGCATCGTTCTGCTGGCCCTCGCCTGGCAGGGCTGGATGGCGCGCTTCCTCGCCGGCACGCCGGACTCGATCGAGCCGATGGACTTCATCTTCCCCGCGGGAGCCCTCGTAGCCGGGTATGGCGGGGTGACCTGGAGCCTTCGGCAGGGAGGCGGGCCGAGGTACGAGCGCTTCGCGAAGGCCACCGCGGAGTGGCTGCCGATCGTGGCCATCGTGGGCTGCGCCTTCCTCGACGTCATGCCCCGCTCCCGGCCGCTCGCGATCGACCCGATCGCCGTCGGTACGTGCTCGGTGGTGCTCCTGGCGATGGCGCGCTACCGGATCATCCTCGGCCGCGAGCGGGTGGCTTCGGAGCGACTCACGACCGAGATGAGCGAGCGGGCCGCCACGACCGTCTCCCTGGCCCGCCTCGAGGCCGCGGCGACAGTCGAGGAGAGCGCCGACCGGATCTGCACGGAGGCGCTGCGCATCGGCGGGATCGACACCGTCATCGTCTTCGCCTTCTCCGCGCACGGTGTCGTGCCGCTGGCCCAGGGAGGTCCTCTCTGCCGGCCGGTGGAAGTCGGCGAGCCGATCCCGGAGGATGCCGCCCGGGAGCTGCGAGAGCAAGCAGATTTCGGGCTGTGGATCGAATCCTGGATCGACCGAAAGCCGCGCGGAGAATTCGATGCGGCCGTGGTGCTCTCAGGGCTTCGGGCCGAAATGCTGGCCCCGCTCATCTGGAACGACGACACCGTCGGCTTGCTGGCCATGGGCGCGACCACGCCCAACCACGCCCGCCGTCTGTCCGATCGACTCGCGACCCTGACCGAGTTCAGCGTCATGTCCGCCGCCGTCCTGGGCCCGGCCCTGGTCGAGCGAGCGCAGCGCGAGGAGGTCCAGGGGAAGGTGCAGGCGATCATCGCCGAGCGGGCCTTCCGGCCGGTCTACCAGCCAATCGTGGACCTGGCGACGGGCAAGCACGTGGGCTTCGAAGCCCTGGCCCGTTTCTCGGACGGGACCCGGCCCGACCTGTGCTTCCTTGCCGCCGACAAGGTCGGGATGATGGTTCAGCTCGAGACCGCCGTCCTGCGCGAGCAGGTGGCCCAGGCGCGCCGGCTGCCGGCCGGAAGCTTCCTGAGCCTGAACGTGTCGCCGGCGCTGGCCACGGCCGTGATGCCGCTGCTCGACGTGCTGGCCGAGGCCGACCGGCCCGTCGTTCTCGAGGTCACCGAGCACGTCGAGATCGACGACTACCCGCGCCTACTCGCCGCTCTGGACAAGGTCCGTGGGCACGCGATGCTCGCGGTGGACGACGCCGGCGCCGGTTACGCCGGCCTGCGCCACATCCTCGAGCTGCGCCCGCAGTACGTGAAGCTCGACATCTCCCTGGTCCGCAACGTCGACACGGACCCGGCCCGCCAGGCCATGGTCACCGGCATGGCTCACTTCGCCGAGAGCGTCGGCTGCGCCCTGATCGCGGAGGGAATCGAGACGGCGAACGAGCTGACGGCCTTGAAGCTGCTGCGGGTGCAGTTCGGCCAGGGCTTCTTCCTGGCGAAGCCGGCAGGGATCTAGCCGGGGTCCTTGGGCGCACCGGCCCCCTGGCTCCGGGCGCTGATGGGTCCGACGGCCCTTGCCGACCCTCACGCGGTCCAGGAGGATCGTGGCTCTGGACTTCGCCAGACCCAACCGGTCACGACCGTACGGCGAGCGAGCAGATGACGACTTCGAACGCCACCCCCGCTTCCTCCATTCTCGTCCCGGCGATGGGCCGGGCCGGCCGCCTGGCCGTCGGCCTCCTGGTTTGGCTCGGCCTGGGAGCCCTCGGGGGCGGCGCCGTGCTGGTCGCGAAGCCGGACGGCAGCGTCATGCAGATGCCCTTGAGCATGCTCGCCGGGAGCCCCTTCCCCGACTTCCTCGTACCCGGGCTGATCCTCGGTGGGCTCTTCGGCGTCGGGTCGTTCGCGACCGCGGCCATGGGCCTGCGCCGGTGGCGCGTCGCTCCGTTCCTGGCGTTCGCCATCGGATGCGCTCAGATGATCTGGATCGTCGTCGAGCTGGCGATCATCAAGGGCTTTTCGGTCCTGCATCCCTTGTACTTCCTGACCGGGCTGGGGATCGCCGCGGCAGCGGTTCCGTGGGGCTGGCCCACGTTCCAGGGCTGGCGCGCCTCGCGCCGCTGAGGGCAGACCTCCCGCGAAGCGGATAGAGCCGGCGGGCCCGCCGACATAGTCGGGCGGGCAGGTCGCGCAACGATGGCCGGCCGGATTGTCCACGTCCGGCCCAACGGTGCTACGTTCGCACCTGACGCAGCGCCGATCGCCAGGACCGACGGCGCGCTTGGACGGCTCAGGAGATCGAGCGATGCGAGCCTTCTTCGGCTACCACATGCCCAGCTTCACCTTCGCGGGCGTGCCGGACGCGAACATGTTCGACCGCGTGGTCGAGCTGGCTCAATCGGCGGAGGCGGCCGGGTTCGACCTTGTGACCGTCATGGATCACTTCTATCAGATCGGCGTGGTCGGCTCGGAGGAGGAGCCGATGCTCGAGGCGTACACGCTCCTCGGCGGGATCGCCGCGCGGACGCAGCGGGTGATGCTCGGGACGATGGTCACGGGTGTGACTTACCGGAATCCGGCGCTGCTGGCGAAGGCGGTCACGACGCTCGATATCGTTTCGAAGGGTCGGGCGATGCTGGGCATCGGCGCCGCCTGGAACGACGTCGAGCACGCCGGCTACGGCTTCGAGTTCCCGCCGATCGGCGAGCGCGAGGATCGCCTCGAGGAGGCGCTGACGATCTGCAAGGCGATGTTCACCCAGGAGCGCCCGAGCTTCGACGGCCGCTACTACAGGATCGACCATGCGCTCAACCGCCCGCGGCCGATCCAGCCCGGCGGGCCGAAGATCATGGTCGGCGGCGGCGGCGAGAAACGGACGCTCAAGCTGGCAGCCCGATTCGCCGACATCACCAACTGGGTCGGCTCGCTCGAGGAGGCCGCCGCCAAGCTGGCGGTGCTCGATCGCCATTGCGACGCGATCGGGCGCGATCCGTCCGAGATCCTGCGCACCGTGACCGTGCCGATCGTCCCCGTGGCCAGCGAGTCCGACAAGGCGCGTCTCCTGGAGCGCATTCCGGCCGAGCGACGGGGGATGGTCAATCCGGTGCTGCTCGACGAGGCGGCCGCGATCCTGCGGCGCTACATCGACGCGGGGTTCGGAGGCTTCATGCTCCGCAACGTCGTGATCAGGACGCCGGAGGGCGTGGGTCTCGTCGGGGAGCTGATCAGGATGATGCGCTCGGAGGAAGTACCCGCATGACGGCTCAGGTAGACAAGGCGGAGCTGCGGCGCCGCCTGACGCCACTCCAGTACGCGGTCACTCAGGAGGCCGACACGGAGCGGCCCTTCACCGGCCCCTACTGGGACAACCACGACGCAGGCAGCTATCGCTGCATCGTCTGCGGCCAGACGCTCTTCGAATCGACGCAGAAATACGACAGCCACTGTGGCTGGCCGAGCTTCTTCGACGTCCTCGACCAGGCCCGGGTCACGACGCACACCGACACCAGCTTCGGCATGAAGCGGACCGAGGTCCGGTGCGCGAACTGCGGCGCCCATCTGGGCCACATCTTCGACGACGGCCCAAAGCCGACCGGCCTGCGCTATTGCATCAACTCCGCCTCACTGGACTTCGAGAAGCGGGCAGGGGAGTAACGGCGCGAGCCCGGATCTCCATCGCCGCCTAGCGCGGGCGGCGCACCCGGCACCATCGCGGCGGCACTGAAATCGGCGGCCCGGCCGTCTACGATGACCCGCACTGGGGGACTCGAAACGAAGGAGGCGCGAGATGGCGGCTCCGACTGGTCGGGCGACGAGGTCATCCGAAGGCGAGGCGGCGCCGGGTTCCACTGCGCCCGGCGCTGACGGGACGCCGCTGCACCTGCGCCACTGGATGCCCGCCGGCAAGCCGTGGGCGACCGTCCTGATCGTCCACGGCATCGCCGAGCACAGCGGACGATACGAGCGAACTGGTCGGCTTCTGGCCGAAGCGGGGCTGGACGTGCACGCCTTCGACATTCGCGGCCACGGCCTCTCCGGTGGCCGGCGCGTCTACGTCCGAAAGTGGGACGACTACCTCGACGACCTGGCTTGCCGGCTCCAGGGCGTGCGCGAACCGGGCCGACCGATGGTCCTGTTCGGACATTCCATGGGCGCGCTCATCGCCCTGACCTACGCCTGCTCCGACCGCCCCGCGCCGGACCTGCTGGTTCTGAGCGCCCCGCCACTGGGTGCCCGCGTCCCGGGCTGGCAGCGCGCCCTCGTGCCGGTCCTCTCGCGCCTGGCGCCGGCATTGGTCCTGGCCAACCCCATCTCCGGAGAGCAACTCTCTCGTGACCCCGCCGTCGGCACGGCCTGCTTCGCCGATCCGCTGGTCCAGCCCCGCTCGACGACCCGCCTGGGCGCCGAGCTGCTGAAGGCCATGAAGCGGGGCCGTGGTCAACTCGACCGCCTCCACGTCCCGACGCTGGTCATCCACGGCGGCGCCGACACCCTCGTCCCGACGCAGGTGAGCGAGCCGCTGGCCGCCGTCCCCGGAGTGGAGCGGCGCGTCCTGCCGAACCTGCGCCACGAGACCCTCAACGAGCCCGAGGGGCCCCAGGTGGTTGCCGCGATCGTGGAATGGCTCCGTGGCCGGGCACCCGCGGTCATGTCAGGATTGAAGCCATGAGCGTCGAGATTCGCACCTGCCCACCGGACCGTTTCGCCGAGCTGCTCAAGACCGCCGAGATCGGCTTCGGCGAGGACGTCTCCGACGAGTTGATCGAGCGCGTCCGCAAGGTCTCCGATCCGGAGCGCTTCGTGTGCGCCCTCGACGGCGACCGTTTCGTGGCCACGGGCGGCGTCTTCTCGGTGAACCTGAGCGTCCCCGGCGGCGACCTGCCGGCCGGCGGCGTGACCTGGGTCACCGTCCTGCCGTCGCATCGCCGCCGCGGAATCCTGCGCGGGATGATGCGGCTGATGGTCGACGACTGCCATGCCCGCAACGAGCCGCTGGCGATGCTGTGGGCCTCCGAGGGCGCGATCTACCAGCGCTTCGGCTACGGCATGGCCACGTTCTGCCTTCACTTCGAGGCGGAGACCGCCGCCGCCCGGTTCACCAGGGAGTGGCCGGTGGAGGGCTCGTGTCGGCTGATGCGGGTCGGCGAGGGTCTTGATCTGGTCACGCCCGTGTACGAGGCCGTGCGTGCGCAACGGGCCGGCTTCCTGTCGCGGACTCCCGACTGGTGGGTGGGTCAGCTGCCCCTGGCCGACAAGGACGCCAAGGGCGGGGAGGCCAGGCGCCTGGTCGTCTATGAGGCGGACCATGGTCCCGAGGCGTACGCCGTCTACAAGACAAAGGCCGATTGGGGACCGCGCGGACCCAACGGCACGGTGATCGTCGAGGAGGCGCTGGGGTCGACGGAGCGCGGGACGCGCGAGATCTGGCGGTATCTCTTCAGCGTTGACTTGGTGCGGACGCTCAAGGCGGGGCGCCTGCCGGTGGATCACCCGGCTCTCCTGCTCGCGGCCGAGCCGCGCCGGCTCGGCATGGGCCTGGACGACGGCCTGTGGCTGCGGATCGTGGACGTGAAGGCGGCGCTCGAAGGTCGAACCTACGGCATCGACGGCCACGGGAACGGGCAGGTCGTCTTCGATCTGAGCGACGAGTACTGCCCCTGGAACGCGGGCCGGTGGAACCTGGAGGTCTCCGGCGGCCGGGCACATGTCGCGCCCACGAAGCGCGAGGCCGACCTGGCGCTGGACGCGAATGACCTGGGCTCGCTCTTCCTCGGGGGCTTCAGCGCCGCGTCGCTGGCGCGCGCAGGACGGGTGGTGGAGCTTCGCTCGGGAGGATTGGCCGCGGCGGACGGTCTCTTCCGCACCGCCCTACAACCGTGGTGCCCGCAGGAATTCTGAGGCAGCGGTCGGGGCGGCCGTCAGCGCTCGAAGCGGACCTGCTGGTGGTTGCCGGAGGGTGCGCAGACGTCGCACAGCGTCAGCCCGTCCTCGATCAGAGCGGCTCGTCGGCGGCCCGGGCTGGCCGTGATGGCCACCGGGTGCTTGCACACAGAGCAGCGCGTTTGCTTCGCGTCCATGCGATCGCCTTGATCCGTCATCCCTGGATCGGCCTCGTGTGCGGTCGGACAACCAGCGTCGCCAATGCCGATCGGGGCCGATGGTAGGGGAGCTCGCAACCGCTCCTGCGTCGGTAGTCGGTCGTCTCCCGCGAATCGACCATCCGGCGTCTGCACCAATTTGGAGGGTGACGATCCTCCACCGTCTACCCGATCCGAACGGACTCGCCTCGACTACGCCGCCGCGCCCGGGCCTCCCACCGCAGGTGCTTCGGACGTGATCTACGGCAGATTCCGTGCGTGTCGGATTCTAGGCGTTGGATTCTGTGCCAGTGCGGTGGATTCGCTGGAACGTCGGTTGATCCGGCTGGGGGTTCGACCGTTTCGGCTGCCGATCCGGCTGTCTCGTGAGCCGTCCACGTGGTTCGAGTCTCCCGATGGGCGGGGCGGGTCGGCTTGCTGCCCGGGCGTAGACTTAGGGCGTGACATCGAGAGGCCGGCGGCGAAGTCGGCCGGATCGGTAGGGTCGCAGCTTCTCAGTGGGGCGGCCGGAGGGGCCGTCTCCGATAGTGGATCCGGCGGCGCAACGGCGCGCGGCCAAGGCACCGCCCGCGCCGCCTCCCAGGCGCCTTCCCGGCGCGTCCGCGCCGGCATTCGACGACCACCGCTCGGCCACTTCAAGGCCTTCGCGGCCCCCACGAGGCCCGGAGAGGGCTCTCGGTAGGTTCGAATGCGCCCGTCCGGCGCGAAGCCGGAGGGAGGCCGAAATGGGAGCTGTAGACGTCCAGAGAGCCTTCCGATCGATGACTGTGCCGCCGCCACGGCCCCGCGAGCCGGGCGAGAGAGTCGGCCTGGAGATCGAGGAGCGGGAACTGGCGGGCGTGCCGGTCGAGCCGGCGCCGTACCCTTGCCCCGACCTCGAGTGCCTGAGCAGCGATGAGTGCGAGGCTCAGGCCAAGGAGACGGTCATCCGCTTGCGTCCGATACTCCGGATCAGGTCGCAGCCGCTGCCACTGGTTCTCGAGCTTCTCGAGTGCGAGTTCGATCTGCGGCATGGCTGCGCCGAGCGTCTCTTCTGGCTGGCCCACGAGCGCGGCTACCTGTCACTGCGCCAGGGCCGCGTGTACCTGGGGCAGGTACCGGCGACCTCCTGACACGGCTCGATCGGCGGCCGCGCCATCTGTGTCACCATTCGAGCATGAGTTCGGACACCCCCGCGAACCGACCGTCGAACGCACGCGCCCTGGCCGATCTGCCCGAGCCTCAGGCGATTCTGTTCGACCTGGACGGCACGCTGGTCGACACCGTTCACCTTCGCATCGAGGCCTGGAGGGAGGTCCTGGCGCGTATCGGCGTGACCGTGGACCCCGAGAGCCTGGCCGGGTACATCGGCTCGGATGGCCGGCGGCTGGCCAGGGAGGTGGCCCGGGAGGCCGGACGCGATCTCGACTACGCCGCGACCGATGAGGCGGACCGCCTTTCCGGCTCGATCTTCGACGAGCTGAATTCGTCGCCCGACCCTCTGCCAGGGGCGACCGAGCTGCTGACGGCGCTCGAGGAGAGCCACCTGACCTTCGCCATCGCCACGTCGAGCCTGCCCGGACAGGTGTCTGCCTCGGTCAGGGCGCTGCGGCTTCCGGCGCCGCCGCCGATCACGGATGGCAGCCATGTGGCACACGCCAAGCCCGAGCCCGACCTGCTGCTGGCGTCCGCGGCTCAGCTCGGGGTCGCGCCCGAGCGCTGCTGGTACGTCGGGGACTCGACCTGGGACATGATGGCCAGCGTCCGGGCGAAGATGATCGCGTTCGGCGTCACGACCGGCGCCGTCGATGCCGATGAGCTGGTGGCCGCGGGGGCGGCCGTCGCGGTCGGAAGCCTTACGCAGCTGCTGGACGAGCTGAGGGTGCGCGGCCTCGTGCGCTGACCCGATCCGGGCCGGACGCGATCAGCCTTCGGCGGAGAGGCGCTCGATGTCGACCGCGCGAACGCGCCGCGTCTTGCCGGCCTCGGTTCGAACCATCGCGGCTGGGATCACCCCGGCGATGAGAGCCTCGACGATGGCAAGCTCGCCGGCGTAGAGCCCGGCTCCGCCGATCTTCACCCGATCGCCGACCGAGAGGTCGTCCCGGGTGTCGAGGGCCGCCAGGTTGATGTTCGCGACGGTCGACCTCACGTAGTTGGGGTCGGTCGTCAGCCCGGTGGTCCTGGTGGGCTTGGTGGCCGTGCGGGCCACCGGATACGTCACCTTGCGTTTGCGCACTTGCTCAGCAGCTCCTCACAGTGGGGACTCTACCGCGCCGCGGCCGCGAAGGTGCGGCCGGGCCTCTGCGACGCACTCCGACTCGAGCGCGACTGCCCGCCCGAGCGCCCGCCGAACCGCGCCACCGGCGTGGGTTCGCGGTCTGGATCGGGGAGGTACTCTTCGACGACCGCGCACGGGATCGCCCGGCGCAGCAGGCGCTGGACGCCGCGAAGCTCGTTGACCTCGTCGGGTGAGACTAGGGAGATGGCCGTCCCGCTGGCGCCGGCGCGGCCGGTTCGACCGATCCGGTGGATGTAGTCCTGCGGCTCGTACGGCAGCTCGTAGTTGACCACGTACGGGAGGTCTTCGATGTCCAGCCCGCGCGAGGCTACGTCGGTGGCCACCAGGACTTTGACGAAGCGGCCCCGGAATGCCTCGAGGGCTCGCGTCCGCTCCGCCTGGCTGCGGTCGCCGTGGATCGCGGACGTGCTCACGCCCCGCCGATCCAGGTACGAGGCCAGCCGGCTGGCCCCGATCTTGCTCCGGGTGAAGACCAGGACCTGCTCCATCGAGTCGCGCTGGATCAGGTGGATCAGCAGATCGGCCTTGCGGCTCTGGTCGACCGGGTAGAGGACCTCGGTCAGGTTGTCGGCCACGCTGTTGCGAGCCGCGACCTCGACGGTTTCCGGATCGTGTTGGAACTCACTGGCCAGGCGACGGACGTCGTCCGAGAAGGTGGCCGAGAAGAGCAGGGTTTGCCGCTGCGCCGGGATGTGCCCGACGATCTTGCGGACCTCCGGGATGAAGCCCATGTCGAGCATTCGGTCGGCCTCGTCGAGGACGAGGATCTCGACCTGCGAGAGGTTCACGGTGCGCTGCCCGACGTGGTCGAGCAGTCGGCCGGGGGTCGCCACCAGGATCTCGACGCCGTTCCAGAGGATCTTGATCTCCGGATCGATGCGAGTGCCGCCGTAGACGACCGTGGACCGGAGCGGAACGCTGCGGCCGTAGGTCTTGACGGCGCCGGCGACCTGAACCGCGAGCTCCCGAGTGGGCGTCAGGATGAGGACGCGGACGGGGTGCCGGGCCGGCGAGTACCCCGTGTTGGAGTGGTGCCGGAGGATCTCCAGGATCGGCAGGACGAAGGCGGCGGTCTTGCCGGTGCCGGTCTGGGCGGCGGCGAGAACGTCGCGGCCGGCCAGGATGAGAGGGATGGCCGCGCTCTGAACGGGCGTCGGCTCCGTGTAGCCCTCCCGCGCGACGGTGGCGAGAAGGTCGGCCGAGAGGCCGAGGTTGTCGAAAGTCAAACGATTACTCCTGAATGCGTCAGCTGACGCGGGTCCGATCGGGCCTGGCGGGACGGATTGGGCCCCGCGCTGGCGACGCGATCGGCGATAGGGGTGCCGGCACCCACGTGCGTGCCGACGGCAGACGCTGCTGCAGCGTGTCCGAAACAGCGATTACGCGGCTCATAGTACTAATCGAGCGGCCGGCGCCCGGTGTCGAGGGCTCAGACAATGGCCGCCGCAAGATCGCGAGCGGGTCGGAATGGCACCGTGACGGCGGCGCCGGCCACGCCTGCGGCCCGGTCGAAGATGCGCCGGTACGCGGCGCCGACCTCCCACCACACCATGCCCCTGGTGTGCTCGTAGGCGCGGCGACCCATGGCGATTCGCAGCTCGTGATCGCTCAACAGCTCCACGAAGGCTTCGGCGAGCGCCGCGGGGGAGCGCGACGGAACGAGCCGGCCGCGACCCTCGGCGAGAAGCTCCGTTGCGTAGGCATACGGGGTCGAGACGATGGCCCTGCCGGCTCCCATGCCGTAGGCCAGGGTGCCGGAGGTGCTCTGGTCGAGGTTCGGGTAGGGGGTCGTAACTATATCCGCGGCCTCGAGCCACGTTCCGAGCTCCACGCGACCGACGAACCGATCGACGAACTGGACGTGCTCGCCCATGCCCAGGGCCGTCACCCGCGCCTGAAGACCGGCACGATAGGCCTCGCCATCGTGGGCGAGGATCCCGGGGTGAGTCGCGCCGAGGATCACATAGCACACCGACGGCACCGCCTTGACCACGGCCGGCATCGCCTCGATCACCGACTCGAAGCCCTTGCCGGGTCCGATCAGGCCGAAGCTCAGGATCACCGTGCGATCTCGGAGGCCCAGGCGGGGCTTGGCCGTGTCCGAGGCAACGAACGGCAGATGGGGAATGCCGTGCGGGACGACATCGACGCGCGTCGAGTCGACGCCGTATACGCTCGAGAGCAGGACCGCGCTCGCCCGGGTCATGACCACGGACTTCTCGGCCATGCCGACCAGATCCCTCACGATCTCTCGCTGGTCCGGCGTGGGTTGCGCCAGCACGGTGTGGAGCGTCGCCACCACCGGAACTCGCAGGGCTCCGACGAAGTCGAGAACATACGCGCCGTCGGCGCCGCCCCAGATGCCGAACTCGTGCTGAACGCAGACGACCTTCACCCCGCACTCGTTGAGGGCCCGCGCCACATACGCGTAGTCGGTCGCGACGTCGCGGCGGATGCGGTGACGCACCTCGGCCGGATAGGGGCCAGGCTCGTCGACCGGGTGAAGGGCCACGATCTCACGCTCGCCTACCGTCGTGGCCAGGTCGTACGTGAAGGTCGCAATGCCGCACCGACGCGGGGCGTAGGTGGAAACGAATGCGGTTCTCGAGATGAGGTGCTCCTGTCGGGGTGACCCGTGCCCGCGGGCCGAGCGGCGAGACGCGGCCCGGAACGATTGACGCCCGGGCCGCGATTGCCGAAGAGCGAACTAGGCTGCGCTCACCTGGATGGCGCGCGGACCCTTGGGGCTCGTCTCGATTTCGAACGAGACACGCTCGCCGCCGACGAGGCGGTCGAAGTCGAGGGGGGCCTGGAGGCCGCCGCGATGGAAGAAGTATTCCTTGCCATCTTCGGCGGAGATGAAGCCGAAGCCGCGATCGGCGACGACTTTCTTGATAGTACCGGTGGTCATGAGTGACCCCTTTATTCTCTTCCCGAACCAGATTGCTGACGCACGGTCGGTTCGGAAAGGGGGGTAGACCACGCGAAGCGTTGCCGCAAGCTGCAACAACACCACCCACGGTACTCGCAATTTGCCGATCGCACAATCCGAGGCCGCCGGCGTTGCAGCCGCGTTGCAGCCGCATTGCAGCCGGTGTCCACCGCCCCGGCCGGCTTGACCTCAGGCGGCCGCGGCCCCACTGTGGTACACAGTCGACCGCGCCGGGTCACGATTCCGTCACTCGCAGCGCACGGCAGATCGGACGCCCCCGTGGCCCGCACCCCCTTCTCCACGCCTGACGCGCTCATCGTCGTGAGCAGCGACGGCTACTTCGACGTGTTCCGCCCGGCCCGTCGCCGGCCCAATGACAAGCCCGCCTACCGCGGAGTCCTCGCCGAGCTGGGACCGACCGTCCGCGGCCAGGACGACAGGCTGTCCGTCCGTCCCGATTCGCCCATTCTCGAGACGGCCGTCTCGGTCTGGGCGGCGCACCACGGCGCGGCCGCGGTGAGGGGCGAGCTGGGCCTGGGCCGCAACGGCACCCAGAGCTAGAACCCCGCCGAGCCGGCGAACCCAAGCACAAACCTCCGGCTGCCCGTCCGGCCCCGGCCGATCCACCGCAGCCGCCCCCGTTCCGTCCCCGAAAGGATCCTCCGATGACCGAAGAAACGACCCCCTCGCCGCAGCGATCCGAACCCGATCGCGGCAAGTCCGGCTATCGTTCCGCATCCGCGTCCACAGCCGCCGACAACCGCTCGAACGGCGGTTCCGGAATCCAGCGCAGCCATCTCCGCGATCGCAAGGCCTGGCTCAAGGGGCGTACGCGCGCCGGACAGACGTGGGCCCAGCGCAAGGCCGCGAGCGTCACCTACTGTCCGGCCAAGCAGCGGGTGGGGTAGCGGCCGCCGGTAGCGGCCGCGGGTAGCAGCGGCCGCTAGCAGCCAGGAACGTCCCGCAGGGAACGCCCAGGGCTCAACGCCGCCGCCGCTCGCGCTCCAGCTCCACCAGGCGGGCGTCGGAGATGCCGAAATGATGCGCCACCTCGTGGCGGACGGTTTCGGTCACGCCGTGCGCCAGGGCGTCGGAGTCGCGGAACTGCCGCAGGTGCGGACCGCGGAAGATCACGATCTTGCTGGCCACGGCGGCGTCCTCCGCCCCGTATCTCGTGCGCGGGACACCGGTGTAGAGCCCGAGGAGGCCCGGCGCTCCGACTGAGGCGAGCTGGTCGGACGTAGGTTCGTCCTCGATCACGATCGCCACGCTGCCGAGTTTCGTGCGGAAGACCTCGGGCAGCGAGTCGAGCGCCGCGACCACGAGCGCCTCGAACGGGTCGCCGGCGTCCGATGGCTCCTCGGGCGCCGGGATAGGGTCGGCAGTCGGGTCGCGGTCGGGCGGCATTCGCGCATTATCGGCTGCTCGCGCATCCGAAGGGAATCCGGGCCCGTCACGCCTGTAGGCTATGTGTCGCGCTTCGCCGCGCGAGGCAATCGCGGCACATGCTGCCGTAGCGCCCGGAGGTGGACGTTGATCGCGCTGATACGGCAATACGTGCGGCAGCTTCAGCGCCACGACGCCACCGGTCTCGCGGCCGAGCTTTCGTTCCGCTTCATGTTCGCGACCTTCCCGTTCGTGCTGTTCCTGGCAGCGCTGGGTGCCTTCCTCGCCGGCTGGCTCGGCGTGGCCGACCCGACCTCACGGATCATCTCGGCTTTGGGCAGCAGCATTCCATCCGACCTGGTCGGCCCCTTGAGGAGTCAGCTCGAGGAAATCCTCTCGCACACGGAACCAGCCCTGCTATCCGTGGGAGCGCTGGTGACGTTGTACTCGGCCGCCGCGGGCATCAACGCCCTGATGAAGGCGATGAACCGGGCGTTCGGTGTGGGAGAGACCCGGCTGCTGCCGGTCCGCATCGCCATGGCCATGGTGCTGACCGTCCTTGGAGGGATCGGGGTCGTGCTCGGCGTCGTGGCCATCGTCGGCGGGACGCTCGTGACCACCGAGGTGGCCGATCGGGCGGGCGTCGGCGGCGCCACCTGGACGGCGCTCTCGATCCTGCGCTGGCCGGTGGCCTTTGCCGTCCTGGTGCTGGCCGTGACGGCCCTCTTTCGCTACGGCTCGTGCGCGCGACCGCCCTGGCGCTGGGCGCTCGGCGGCGCGGCCACTTTCGCCGTCGCCTGGCTTGTCGTGACCTACGGCTTCGGCGTATACGTGGCCCGCTTCGGACACTTCGAGTTGACCTACGGTGCACTCGGCGGCGTGGTCGTGCTGATGCTGTGGTACTACCTGACGGCGGTCATCCTCGTTGCCTCGGCCGAGCTCGTGGCCTTACTCGCGGAGACGTTCGACGCGGACACGCTCCACTGCGAGGACCGGGAGAAGGACGGCGTGGCGCCCGGGATCGACTGACCGGCTCGAGCTAGCCGTCCTGCGCGAAACGAAGACCGGGCCGCGGGGATGGCCCCGGGCCCAGTCGAACGCGCGCCGACGAGGGGATCAGCTGTTTGCGGAGGGATCGTCGATGCGGCCCATGAACAGGATCGCGCCCGTGCCCTGCTCTCGTATGAAGTAGAGGAACGGCTTGTCGACGTGGAACACCACGTGGGGCGGAGGCGCGGGATTCCCGCCCACGGAACCCTTGCCGCCCAGGACGACGGTGACCGCCGAGGCGGTCGTGCCCTCTTCGACCACGTCGATATTGGCTTGGTGGATGACCTTCTGGATGTAGAGCGGCTTTGCGTCCGGGTCCTGGCTGATGCCCGTCAAGTCCGCTACCCTCCAATCGAAGGCGCTCGGCAGGCCCATCGCAGCCAGAACCTCGCTGAGGTCGAACCTCGTGTCGGCCGAGAACCGCGGCAGGGTGAGGTCGACGTCATAAGCCGCGCGCCGGCTGTCGATGCTCGCGAGCTTGGCAGACGTGAGGCCGTTCACGAACGAGCTCATGTCATCGGGAACGACGATCGTCATTCCCATGCCTCCCATCGAGAGGTCGACTGCCCGATAGCCCGTTCCGGCGGAGTACGAAAGCAGCTGATCCTTCGCCATGGTCGGAACCGAGACCTTGGAGCCGCTGGGCAGGGTGAACGGCAACGACTTGGTCGCCGCCGGGTCGAAAGGATCCGACCAGGCGGCCTTGAGGTAGATGGCGTTGACCAGGGCGATGCGTGTCGCATTGTCGATGTCGCCCTGGTGCAGGACCTCGGGGATGCGACCCTTCGTGCGATCGCTGGCCCAGCGGTTGATGACGAGCCGAGCCGCCTCCGGGTCGTTCTTGTAGTCGAGAAGCCCGACGCCTGCCCCGAACCCGGCGCTGAGCGAGTCCAGGAAAGCCTGCTCCAGGCTCATGCCCTTCTGCGAGAAGACGGCGTTGGAGACGTCCAGCTCGACCGCCGGCTCCTTGCCGGTGTGGTCCGGAGTGGCCTGCGGATCGTCCGAGTAGAAGTCCGAATCGTCGTAGATTGTCTGGCTCTGGAGCGCCTGGAGCAGGGCCACGATCTCGCTGGCCTGCCTCGGCGTCCCGAAGCTGTGGAGGACCTTGTCCATCTCGGTTGCCGTCGCGCCGCGTGCCCCCGGCCGGACCATCGCCAAAGCGAGCGCGACGCTGGTCGGGGAGGCGCACAGGTTGCCGCTCGAATCCAGCCGGCGCAGCAGGTCGAACCCGAAGTCGTTGATCTCGGTGCCCGCCAGGACGCCGAAATCATCGGCCGGTGCCAGGAGCGCGGCCTTACCCATGGCTATCGCGAAGATGGCGGGCCCGCTGCTCGAGGATGGCGATGGAGTGGCGATGAGCGACGGCGATGGCGTCGGCGACGGCGACGGCGAAGTCGAGTTGGTGGGCCAGGCCGAGCTGGTCGGCCACGGTGTGGGCGTCGCCCCGCCAGTTGGGTTCGGAGTGGCTACGGTCGAGCCGCATGCGCCGGAGACGATGACCGCGGCCAGAGCTACCCCCGCTCCGCGGAGCCTCGTTCTCCCTCGTTGTGTCGGCGTCGACGACAGGTCCCTTTGCCGGAGCCCTCTTGCGAACATCTTTGTCCCCTTCGTGTCACCCTGGAGTGCCGAGGCCGTGTGCTTAAGACGAGATGTTGCCACCCTAAGTGTCGGTTGGATACCAGTCGATCTGGCGCTGAGGTGGGCGATGCTCCGGATCATCGGGCCCGGCCCGGCGCGGTCCGCGTGCCACGCGGGCTGGTATCCTCGAAGCCATGGAGCGGTTTGTCGAGGTCCCGGGCGGCCGGCTGTTCGCCTCGAGCGAGGGTGCCGGCCCGCCGATCGTGCTCATGCATGCCGCGATCGTCGATCACCGAGCCTGGGACGCGATGGCCCCCGGCTTCGTGGCCGCGGGATTCCGCGTCGTCCGATACGACTACCGGGCCTTCGGCGCCTCCACCACCGAGGACGTCGAGTTCAGCAACCGGGCCGATCTCCTGGCCGTGCTCGACGCCTTCGGAATCGCCCGAGCGGCGCTTGTCGGCAACAGCCGCGGCGGGCAGATCGCCATCGACACCGCCATCGAGTCCCCCGATCGCGTGGTCGCGGTCGTTGGCGTTGGCGCCGGACTGGGCGGGTTCGACGGCGAGCCAACGCCGGAGGAGCGGGTCATCTTCGAGGAGGGTGAGCGCCTCGAGTCGGCCGCGGAGCCCGATGTGGATGCGATCGTCGACCTGGACGTGCGGGTCTGGGTGGACGGCCCGGGCCAGCGGCCCGACCGGGTCGACTCGGCCATCCGCGAGGCCGTCAGGTCGATGGATCGGCCGCTCTACGCACCCGGGCGCGTCCGCGGGCGGTCGATCGTGCTCGATCCGCCGGCCAACGATCGGCTCGGCGATCTTCGCTGTCCCGTGCTGGCGGTCGCCGGGGCGCTCGACCTCTCCGAGATCGTCGGGGTGGCGCGACGTCTCGAGGCCGCGGCTCCGAACGCGCGAGCCGCGATCTGGCCGGACGTGGCCCACATGATCGGCATGGAGGCGCCCGACCGCCTCAACGCTCTGGTCGTCGACTTCCTGGCGCCGCTTCGTCCCTGGAACTGATCGGCGCCGGCGAATGAGCACGACCGACCTCGACAGGCTGCAGCTGGCCGACTGGCGCCGCCGGGTCGGCGAGCTCTACGAGGAGGTCCGGCGCCTGGCGCTAGACGATCCGCTCGCGGCGCACGCTCGCTGGTGCGCGGTCCGCGAGGCGCTGTATCGCGACCATCCGGCGTCGCCCGTGCCGGCGGACCGACGGTTGGAGTTCCGGGCCGTCCACTTCCCATACGACCCGCGCCTGCGGTTCGAGCTGCCGTTGATCCGGGACGAGGCGCTCGCCCCGTCCGAAGCCGGGCCGACCGCGCCCGGCGGTCCGCTCGGGTTTCGGCTGCCGATCAGCACCGGTCAGCCGCTCGGGTTCGAACGGATCGGCCGGCTCGATGTCCCATTCGAAGGCGGCCCGCGCCGGCTCGCGCTCTTCTGGTTGCCGGAGTACTCGGGCGGCCTGTTCCTGCCCTTCCGCGACGGCACGAACGGCCGCGAGACGTACGGCGGCGGGCGCTACATGCTCGACAGCGGCAAGGGCGCCGACCTGGGTGGGGATCCGGCCCGCGGCATCGTCTTGGTCGACTTCAACTTCGCCTACCAACCCTCGTGCGCGTTCGATCCGCGCTGGTCGTGCCCGCTGGCGCCGCCCGAGAACCGCCTGGATATCGAGATTCGCGCGGGCGAGCGCCTCGGCTGACGCCCACCAGGTGAGACGGGCTGGCTCGAGCCCGCGACCAACGCGCCCAAGCCACGAGGGACCGCACCTCTTGTTGCGCCTGGCAGCTTATATGTAAGCGATTTGCTGGACATTTGGCAGTCCGCCACCAATGTTGGCTGCAGCGTGCGGGGGAGCGAAGTTCCCCCCAAAGCCAACCTGGAGGTATCTCGACGTGGTTCGACGCCGCGCAACTACTCTCGCCCTGAGTGGACTGCTGGCCCTTGCGGCCGTCCTGACAGCTTTCGCAGGCTCCGCCCTGGCCACAAGTCCGAACACCCCCGTGCTGGTGACGGATCCGCCGATCGTGGAATTGACCGACCCGCCGACGGCCAGTCCCACCGCCACCGTGGACCCGAGCGCCACTCCGTGCATCGTTCTCGTTGAAGACGTGGCCAAGCCGGCGATCGAATTCTGCGCGACCCCGTCGCCGGTGATCACCCCGGACCCGTGCGCCACCCTCTCGGTGACCGGGGCCCCCAACGCTCCGGCGCAGTCGGTCTGCCCGAGCCCATTCGAGTCGTTCCAGGGCGAGACGGCGACCCCGGTTCGCGTCACCCCGCCCCCGACGTCCACGGCCGGCTCCTCGAGCGGAAACTCCACTCCGCTGGTTCCCCTCCTGATCTGTCTCGTCATGGGCGCTCTCGGCCTGACGGCCGTCACGGCCCAGCGCCGGACGATGCGCCGCTAGATCGGTCCCGCTCGGCCGCACGCGCGGCTACCTGAACTACCGCAATCGTGGTGACAAAGGGCGGCTCCTTCGGGGGCCGCCCTTTCGCTTGGCCTAACCCGCCGCCGGACGGCACTTGCGTTACCCACCGTTTGCGCGCACGATCGTTGTCTGGCCGACCCCCCGTGCCGATGCCTCGGTTTCCGAGACTGCGTCAGGCCGGCAGCGGGAAGGTCCCTGTGCTCGTTCCGTTTCCCCGTCTTCATCCCGGGCTGCCTCACGGGCGTCCGGCGTCGGCGGACCGCGTCGAACGGCGGGCGCTGGCCATGTGGCCCAGGCTGAACCATCGCGCCCTCCGCCGATGCCACGGCGACGCCACCCGCATCGCCGTCCAGGTCGCCCGCCGAACCAAGATGACGCCCAAGGCCATCGAGACGCTGATCTCTGACTGAGAGCCGGGGCCAGGCTTGACAAAGGCGCGCCGCTGCGCTTCTCGCGGGCAAAGCTCGAGCGAGTTGCCCGCGGCGATGCCCGGGCGCCGGCTCGGGTACGATCTGGCGACCCGGCCCGGGTCCGATGCCGTCGTCAACGTCGGCGCCCGCCGGCCATTCGATGAGGCTCCATGGCTCAGATCACGGCCGCCGCGTTCGACGTGGGCGGCGTCCTGATCGACTGGAACCCGCGCCACCTCTATCGCAAGTTCTTCGGCGCGGACGAGGCGGCCATGGAGCGGTTCCTGGCCGAGGTCTGCAATCAGGAGTGGAACGCCCGCCTCGACGCCGGCTATCCCTTCGCGCAGGGCGTGGCCGAGCTCATCGCCGCCCACCCCGACCAGGCCGAGCTGATCGCTGCGTACCATGACCGCTGGTTCGAGATGCTGGGTGGATCGCTCGAGGGGACCGTCGCGATCCTGCGCGAGCTGCGACG
The DNA here is from genome assembly GCA_050008515.1 of Candidatus Limnocylindrales bacterium. Taxonomy (GTDB): domain Bacteria; phylum Chloroflexota; class Limnocylindria; order Limnocylindrales; family CSP1-4; genus Fen-1039. Next base: position 39,064 of record JBEKMM010000003.1, on the reverse strand, counting down.
CGCCGGGGTCCGGACCTACGCCTTGAGCAACTGGTCGGCCGAGACTTTCCCCGGGACGCAGGCGCGGTATCCGTTCCTGGACGAGCTGGACGGCGTCCTCATCTCGGGCGACGTCAAGGTCGGCAAGCCCGACCCTGCGATCTTCCGCGAGTTCCTGGCGCGCTTCGCCCTGACGGCGCAGAGCACGGTCTACATCGACGACTGGGAGTGGAACGTCACCGCAGCCGCCGGCCTGGGGATGGTCGCCCTCCGGTTCACTGACGCGGCCCAGCTGCGCTCGGATCTCCGGAGTTTGGGGCTGCCGCTGGCCGCCGAAGCCGACGACGGGACGCGCGGCGCCAGCCGATAATGGGCCTGCCGATGGGCGGGACCTCGAGGATCCGTCCGCCGTAGGCACTTGAGGGCCGCGCAGGATGTCTGTCACTCCGGCGATCCTGGTCGAAAGCCTGGAGAAGTCCTACGCCTCGACCCGCGCCCTCGACGGGCTCGACCTTGCGGTCGAAGAGGGAACGATCCTGGGCGTCCTGGGTCCGAACGGCGCCGGCAAGACGACGGTCGTGCGCATTCTCGCCACTCTGCTCGCGCCCGACGCGGGACGGGCCATGGTGGCAGGGCTCGACGTCGTGAAACAGGCCCGCGCGGTGCGCAACGTCATCGGCCTGGCGGGCCAGTTCGCGGCCGTCGACGAGAACCTCACCGGCTATGAGAACCTGAAGCTGTTCGGGCAGCTCTACCATCTCTCGGGCTCCGTCGCCGACCGGCGAGCCCATGAGCTGCTCGATGGCTTCGGTCTCGCCGACGCGGCGGGCCGCCTGGTGAGGACATACTCCGGAGGCATGCGCCGCCGTCTCGACCTGGCCGCGAGCGTGATCACGTCGCCGCCGATCCTCTTCCTCGACGAGCCGACGACCGGTCTCGACCCGCGCGGACGCCTGGCCGTCTGGGAGGAGATCAGGCGGCTCGTGGCCGCCGGCACGACCGTATTCCTGACCACGCAGGACATGGAGGAAGCCGATCAACTGGCCGACCGAATCGCGGTCGTCGATCTCGGGCGCGCGATCGCCACGGGGACGGGCGATGAGCTGAAGCTCCGGATCGGTGGGGAGCGGCTCGAAGCGACCCTTGCCGGTGGGGGCGACATGGCGGCTGCGGTCGCCGCCCTGCGGCCACACTGCTCGAGCGAGATCCAGGTCGACGGCGAGCGCCGTCACCTCGTCGCGCCGCTGACGCACGGAGCGGAGCAGCTGACCGCGATCGTGCGCGACCTCGACGCAGCCCACGTCTCCCTGGCCGATCTCGCGCTGCGTCGGCCCACCCTCGACGACGTCTTCCTGTCGCTCACCGGCCACCATGCGGCCGGCGCCGATCAGACCGCCGAGACGGTTTCAGGAGGGAACGGACGATGACCGCCGGCGGGCCGCGGACTGCCGAGAGAGTCGCGCCGAGCCGCCACTCCGCGCTCTACTGGACCGTGGCGGACTCTCTCGTCATGGCCAGGCGGCAGCTTATCCGGATTCCGCGTTCCCCCGAAGAGCTGTTCATCGCGACGCTGGAGCCCGTCCTGCTGGTGGTGGCGTTTCGCTACATCTTCGGGGGCGCCATCGCCGTCCCCGGCACCAGCTATGTCAACTACCTGATGGGCGGCATGCTCGTGATGGCGGCCATGTTCGGCTCGTACAACACCGGCGTCGGCGTGGTGACGGACCTCCAGCGCGGGCTCGTCGATCGATTTCGCTCGTTGCCGATGGCGAGATCGGCCGTCCTGACGGGTCGGGTGCTGGCCGACCTAGCGCGCAGCGCCTTCATCATCGTCGTCGTGTGGGCGGTGGGGCTGCTCGTCGGCTTCCGGCCGGAGGGGACGATCGAGGACTGGGCCGCCGCGTTGGCGCTCCTTCTCTTGTGCAGCTTCACGCTCATCTGGCTCTCGCTGCTGACGGGATTGCTGCTGAGCAGCGCGGAGGCCGTCCAATCCGCCGAGTCGAGCTGGTTCTTCCTGCTCATCTTCATCAGCGGCGCGTTCGTCCCGACCGCCAGCATGCCGGACTGGTTGCGTCCGATCGCGGAGCACCAGCCCATCTCGGTCCTCATCGACGCCGTCCGCGGGTTCGTCGTCGGCCAGCCGGACTCCTCCGCCACACTGCAGGCCACGGTCTGGCTCGTGGCGCTCCTCGTCCTGCTCATTCCGCTGTCGCTCTGGGCCTACGACCGCCACACGGCTCGGTGATGGTTTTCTGAGCTCCGCGCGGCGTCGAGGCGGTCGCTCACGTGCTGGCCGGCCGGCAGCGGTAGTACGCTGACCCACATGAATGAGTCTGGAGAGAGGCCTCACGACGGGATCCTCGGCGTTCAGTTCGAGCCGGACGATGAGCTGGCCCTGGAGATGGCCAGTCTGGCCGGCCTCTATGTCGATCGGGCGCAGAAGCTCCAGGTGGCGCTCGACTTCTCCGACGCGAGCATCGAAGTCGCGGACGGGATCGGCCTCCAGATGTACGAGGCGCTGCCTCGAGAGGTCTCCCGCGCCGAGCTCGAAGAACACAGGAGCGCCCTGGCGTCCGAGCTGGGCGCCTACTTCGGCGAAACCTTCATCCGGAACCACGGCGGCCGATGGGGTTGGGTGGCCGCGACCGGCAGCCGGATCTTCGGGTTGCGCACCGACGCCGGGCTCTCCGCCTTTCCTCTGAGCAAGGCGCGCAAGCGCCTGCAGGGCGCGGAACACGACAGCCTCGGCGTTCTCTACAACTTCCTCTGGCGGTGGCCAGAGACGCAGGCCCGTCGGCGATCGGCCGCTTTCTGATCGCGGGGGTCCGGTCCAGCAGGGCGCTGATGCGGCGCGCCGAGGAGCCCCGATCGGCGATGCGCTTCCCTGAGCGGGCCTTGTCGGTTTCGCGACTCATTCGGATGGGAGGTACTCGTGCGACGGGCATCCGGTTTCGCTGCTGTTCGGGCGTCCATTCGCGGGATCGCGGGAGCCCACGCCGCGCGCCAGTCCGGCAACCTGACCTCTGAATACCGAGCCTACGACCCAGCTAACCGATCGATCAAGTGCTCGCGATCAAGAACTCTCGCAAGGACCAAGCCGCCATTTCTACACTCGACATCCAAGCCCTGGGCGCCAACGGGCAGGCCTTGCCAGCCCGGAAACGCTGCCTGTCGTCTTTCAGGCCAAACGACCCGCCCATTCGCGGCCAGAGCTCGCACCCGTGCCGCGAGCTGGTACTCGTGGCACATCCGAACCGGCATCGCCTTTGGGCGGGCCGCCGTCCGTTGCCAGCGACGCCCTGCCAGCCGAGCCGGTCCAACCTAAGTCCGGCCGAAGCACCACAAGACGCCTCCGTTAGTCGAGTTTGGGCACCTCGTTCACGATATCGAGCCAACGCTCGATGTGGCCAACCGCCGCGTTGCCGAGTCGCTCAGAAGCCCAACCTTGGCCTGCTCGAAGTTCAGCGGCGATCTCTTCCAGATCGCTGGAGCGAATCCAGCGCACTTCCTCAGATCGATTGAGCAAGTAATGAAACCGCGTGAGTTGGTAGACTTGTGGGGTCGCGACCGAAACCAGATTTCCTTTCTCTGACACGTGGTCGTCCGTCTCGGTCAGGGCCGCAATCAACCCTGCGACCCCGCCCCGCGACAGGAGGCCGTCGCAGATGGTGCAGTCGCAGATCCAATGGCGGAAGTCCCCTTCCGAGAGGTCCGCAGCTAGGAATGTGAGGTCACCAACGGAAACAGCATCGCGGACGGCTCGAACGTAGAAGGTGGCCGGCGGGAGCCCGCCACCGACTACAGGCTCGAGATCGCGACGGTCGCCGTAGCCAACCCCGTGCGCGATCCCGGTCATGCCTCTAAAGGACAGAAGCATCCCGAAGAAGCCGCCGTATGCAGCGATTGGCCGGTGGCCCTGGCTGGCGAGCTGTCGAACTATCCCGGCGTAGTCTTTCAGCTGGGTCATGTCCGACCGGTGTTCGTCGAGGTTGCTCGCCCAAACGAACATGGTGCGCGGATGATCCCCTCCATATGCCAGGGCCGTCGACAGCAAGTACTCGTGATCCGCTCGACGAGTGTCGTACGCTAAGATCCCGGCCACGTCCGGTCCTGGCTCTTCCTCCGCGAACTCCAGAGCACGCACGTTGACGGAGAGCCAATCCTGCCTGTAGTCGTTGATGAAATAGGGTGCAAATGTCCACTCGGGCAAGGCAGCCGCAACCCGGGCATCCAAATCGCCCAGTAGGAAGGCCTCATCTTCACTCAAGGTGTCCGCAAGCACGTCCCGTTGGTACGCGATTACCCGGCCAACGACCGAACCAAGGATTGGGTCGCGGAGATCGGCTGGGGAGAGAGGTCTCGTCCCCAGGAAACCTTTCGGTAGGGCAAAAGCGTCGGCAAGAGCGGCGAACGTGCTCTTGACGGCCAGACCCTTCTTCTTGCTAGCGGCGAGCAGGTATCTCGGGTCCAGAGCAAACGAGTACGTCACCGGATCGATGGAGAATGGAGACCGTTGTGTCGTAGCGAAAACGGCCGTCGCCCCCTTAGAAGCCTCGACTAGGTTGGCGTTGAAGAGCAGGCCGTCGAATAGGCTGGGCGCTTTGGCTAGGTACTCCTTTTCGGCGTGCGTCCCCATCCGGACGATGTGACGAAAATTGCCGCTCATACAACCACCCCGGCCGCGGCTTCAAACCGTGCTATTGCCTTCTCCCGTACTGCCTGGATCAGATACGTCCCCGATCGGGCCGGCACAACAACCACGGTTGCCCCATCCTGCCCCACAGATATCACTCCAATCCCTCGGCACCGCATCTCGCGTGTCACATTATCAGTAACGTGGCGTGCGGGCATTGCCAGGAAGACCAGGTCAGCGGCCACCTGATATGCCACTGCTTGACGGATGGCGCGGCGCCAATCGCGCTCTTTGCACTCCACGGCCAAGCTCACGTCGAGGTCGCGCCGGAACCCGTATACGTCGGCGACCTTCCCGAGTAGCGGGAACTCACGGACATGATCGAAACCCATCGTATCGATGAAACAAACGACGGCTTCGACGACCTCCTGCTCTCTAATCCTCATCCCATGTCCTCGCCAGTAGAAATGCGGAAGGTGACCAACTGACACCAGATGAGCGTCAAGATCGCCAAAACTGTCCCCGTGCCAAATACGATGCGGCGGGGCCACACGAGGGCCGCCATCTCGATCCCACTGGCGATGCCTACTGCTAGCAAGAAAGCGCACGCAACCTCTGTGACAGCCAAGAGACGGCATCCGGAGAGTAATTGCAGGCGGCGACGCAAGAGGGTATCGACGTAGGCGGCCCGATCGACCTCGCGCTTGAGCGCCATTAAGGCCGTGTGGTCCGGCACGACCTCGCCTGAAAGCCAATGCTCGTCATGGGCCCTGTTCAAATACACATTCAATGGCGGGAGTCTGCGGTAAGTGCGTGCCGTCACACGTTCCCGGAGTTCTTCAAGCGATCCAAGCTGCGTCGAGACGCCAAGAAGGGCTACTTCGACGGCAAGCCACAGCAGACACCAGACATAAGGCGGATCGACCCCGGGTGGTATCGGCATCTGACCCTCAGTACTGTCCCAGAACGCGCTCCCTGATCTCAGACCCGGTTGTCATATCGGGGTACTCGGTATACACATACCGGAGCAAACGTTGGAGAGGCCAGGGTCCGTACTGCAACCTGGTCGCCCTCGCAGCTGCAACCACCTTCTCGCAGACGGCCTTTCCCGGGCCATCCACACTGCTGAGAATCCGGGCTAAGAGTTTCCGCCCCGTCGGCGTGATCGAGTACTCATCTTCGGTTCCCTCAGCGATGGCTAGAGATCCGCCCTCGGACTCGTCGCCAATGAGGTAGGTGTAGCTGAGTTCACGTTCCGTGGCGTCGGCGACATCCGCGCGATCAGAGACGGGTTGCCGCTCAATGCGACCGGGGTGTGGTCTCGGCCGTCGGGAAACGTGCCCCAGAGTTACTAGGAAATCGAGGTCAGGGTAGAGATCGAAATCGGCCGGTCCGAACTTCTCGGGACGAAAGATGAGGTCCAGCCTGATGTCACGCGTGGGCGAGATATGGGGCAGCCCCTTCCACATCAGGAAGAGAAGCTTCTGAAGGCGGGTGACCCCCACGATTGGGGCTCCCGGCTTGCCAGGCTCATCGGGTGCATCTAGCAGCGCTAGGAGGGCAAGTTTCCGGACGGAGATCGCGGCCATATGTGTTGTCCCGCTGTGAGTTGTCTCGATCATAGAGCACTGGGTCTACCTGGGCGTCTCTTCCAGCGGTGGATTGACGCCCGTTAGCTACCTGGCGTCTCTCGGAGGAAAGGGATCGTTCCCTGGGGAGACGGTGTCGCTGTCGCGGATCTTGCCGTCGCGCCCATGGATCCTGAGTTCGCCGCCGCCAGCATTGTGGAGGATCTGGCGGCCGCGGTCGATCGCCTGTTGCTGGGTGCCCAGGTGAGCGCTGGCACGGCTCGCGCCGGGCGCCTCAACATCCCAGCCGCCGCCCGGGTTTGGGACTACGTTCCGTTGCTTTGGAGTTCCCATGTCAGCCCATCCTTTCGAGGCTCACGAGCACCCGCTCGTGGAGCCGCAGTTGAGGCACTTGTAGCAGCTGCCGTTGCGGACCATGATCGAGCCGCATTCGGCGCAGGAGGGGGCGTCGGCCTGGGCGCTGAAGGTGACCTGGGCCTTGCCGATGCCGAGGCCGCCGAGTGCGGCGCGGACGCCGGCGGAGCCGTTGCCGTTGGACTTGCCACTGCCGTTGCCGTTGGCACTGCCATAGGCAGGGGAGGCCGCGGAGCGGGGAGGGTCAGCGGAGCCCTCTCTGGCGGGCGGCGTGGAGGGAGATTCGGAGCCGGGAGCTGCCACTGCGGTCGCGGGTGAGGAGGCCGCCCCGCCAGGGGTGTCCGACGAACCCGCCTTATCGCCACTCAACGGGGAAGCCGGCCCCGCGGCGTCAGACGGGGCCGCAGCCCCGCCGGCGCTCCCTGAGGTCCCGGCGCCACCAGGACCTGCGGCGTCCGAACCGCCTAGTCCGAGGTTGAGCGGCTGCACCGTCGATTCCGCGGTCGCTGACCGGTCGACTAGACCAAGCGTCGCTCGGTCTTCTGGCGGCAAGAACCTGGACCCCAACCAGCGGAAGATGTAGTCCACGATCGACTTGGCGATCGGGATCTCAGGGTTGCTGGTGAAGCCCGACGGCTCGAATCGGACGTGGGCGAACTTGTGGACCAGGTCGTGCAGCGGCACGCCGTACTGCAGGGCGACGCTGACGGTGGTGGCGAAGGTGTCCATCAGGCCCGAGATGGTCGAGCCTTCCTTGGCCATCTTGAGGAAGATCTCGCCCGGCTGGCCGTCGGGGTAGAGGCCCACGGTGATGTAGCCCTCGTGGCCGGCGACGTCGAATTTGTGCGTGATCGCGGTCCGCTCGGCGGGGAGGCGGCGCCGGTACGGCTTCGGCTCAGCCGGAGCCGGGGCTGCGACCGGCGCCGCTGCCTCAACCTCCTTGTCCTTCTTCTTGCCCGTCATGAGGGGCTGTGAGCGCTTGGAGTTGTCGCGGTAGATCGCGATCGCCTTGAGGCCCATCCGCCAGCCCTCGAGGTAGACCGTCTCGATCTCCTCGGGCGTGGCCGCCTCGGGCATGTTCACCGTCTTGCTGATCGCGCCCGAGAGGAACGGCTGGACCGCGGACATCATCCGCAGGTGGCCCATGTAGTGGATGGAGCGCGTGCCGTTCATCGGCTTGAAGGCGCAGTCGAAGACCGAGAGGTGCTCGGGCCGAAGCTCCGGCGCGCCCTCGATCGTCTCGCGCTCGTTGACGTAGGCGACGATCGCGTCGACCTGCTCGGGCGTGTAGCCGAGCTTGCGCAGGGCGCCCGGGACGGTCTGGTTGACGATCTTGAGGAAGCCCTCGCCGACGAGCTTCTTGTACTTGACGAGGGCGATGTCGGGCTCGATGCCGGTGGTATCGCAATCCATCATGAACGCGATGGTTCCCGTGGGCGCTAAAAGGCTAACTTGAGCACTTCTATAGCCGAATTGCCGGCCCAGAGCCAGCGTCTCGTCCCAAATGTCGCGGGCGGCGCGGTGCAGGTCCGTCGGGACGCTCTGCTTGTCGGGGATGCCGTGGGCGGCGTCGCGGTGCTTCTCGATGACGCGCAGGAACGGCTCCTCGTTCTTGCGGTATTCGGCGAACGGGCCGCCGTGGTCGCGGGCGACGATCGCGCTCTGGCGGTATGCCTCGGCGGTCATGACCGAGGTGATGGCGGCGGCGTAGGCCTGGCCTTCGGTCGAGTCGTAGGCGAGGCCACGGTTCATCAGCAGCGCGCCCAGGTTGGCGTAGCCGAGGCCGAGCGGCCGGAACAGGTGCGAGTTGCTGGTGATGGCCGGGGTGGGGTAGCCGGCGTTGTCGACGAGGATCTCCTGGGCAGTGATCGTCAGGCGGCTGGCGTAGCGGAAGCCCTCGACGTCGAACTCGCCGTCGTCTCGAACGAACTTCATCAGGTTGAGCGAGGCGAGGTTGCAGCTCGTGTCGTTGAGGAAGCTGAACTCGGAGCACGGGTTCGTGGCGTACTGGCGGGCCGAGTTGGAGACCGGGTTCCAGTCGTTGATCGTGGTGTCGTACTGGATGCCGGGGTCGCCGCAGACCCAGGCCGCGTCGGCCATCTCGCGGAAGAGGGCGCGGGCGCGGTAGGTGTCCATCGGCGCGCCGCCGACGACGGCGTGGGTCGTCCACGGGCCGTCCGCGACCACCGCGTGCATGAAGTCGTCGGTCACGCGGACCGAGTGGTTGGCGTTCTGGAAGGCGACCGAGCCGTACGCCTCGCCGGTGAAGCTCGGGTCGTAGCCGGCCTCGATCAGGGCCCAGGCCTTCTTCTCTTCGCGCAGCTTGCAGTTGATGAAATCCTCGACGTCCGGATGGTCTACGTCGAGGATCACCATCTTGGCGGCGCGGCGGGTCTTGCCGCCCGACTTGACCACGCCGGCGAAGGCGTCGTAGCCGCGCATGAATGAGACGGGGCCGGATGCGGTGCCGCCGCCCGACATCTTCTCCTTGCTCGATCGAAGGGTCGATAGGTTCGAACCTGCGCCAGAGCCGAACTTGAACAGCATGGCCTCGGTCTTGGCCAGGTCCATGATCGAGCTCATCGAGTCCTGGACCGAATTGATGAAGCAGGCCGAGCACTGGGGGTGCGCTTCGACGCCGACGTTGAACCAGACCGGCGAGTTGAAGCTCATCTTCTGGTGGACGAGCAGGTGGGTGAGCTCGGCCTGGAAGGTGCGCAGGTCCTCGTCCGAGGCGAAGTAGTGCTGGGTCTCGGCCCAGGCGGCGATGGTGTTGACCACGCGGTCGATCAGCTGGCGGGCGGAGGTCTCGCGCTCGGGCGTGCCGAGATGCCCGCGGAAGTACTTGCTGACGACGACGTTGGTGGCGAGCTGGCTCCAGAAGGCCGGGACCTCGACGTCCTTCTGCTCGAAGACGTTGACGCCCTTCTCGTTGCCGATGCTGGCAGTCCGGGTCTCCCACGTGATCTGGTCGTAGGGGTGGATGCCGGGCGTGGTCCAGCGGCGCTCGAAGCGCAGGCCTTTGACGCCGACTCCGGTGAAGCGGCCGTCGGGGAGCATGGGGGCGACTGCCTCGTCCATGACTGGGATGGCGCCATCGGCAGCTCGGCTCATTTCCTGCTCCTCTACCTGGCTGGGTTCTTCGCGGTTGGGACGCTGGTTCATGTGTGGGCCCTGGGGCGGCTGGCGATGGTTGTGGGGCTGAGTGGCGCCGCGCGGGCTGCCGGGCGGTGGGGCCGTCTGTCGTTCTCCGGCCCGCGTCCACGGTCCGCGCGTTCCGACCGGGCCCGTCCGTCGCCGCCCTGACGATAGCTGCGAGGATCGCGCTTCCGGTCCCTTCCGTTCGGCGTCGTCGCCGTCTCGACCGTCCTTCCTTCACGGCCCTTCGGCGCTCCGCGGGCCACTCCCGACGGCCCGCTCGACCGACGGAATGTACGCCCGAGCCGTGGGTCAGTCAAGGCTTGAAAACACAAGATGTTGTGGTATCTTGCGGTACGAAACCCCTACATCTTGCGCCGAGCGGCGATTCTGTGGAGATTCGCCTCGAGCTGGTGCATGGCCTGTGGACGGGCTGTGGACGAGGGGTCCCGTCACGCTCAGTGGGTTGCTCGGGCGGTCCGGCGCCGGGCGTTGCAGGCGTCCGATGGGGGTCCGGCGGGCCCGATGCCGCCCGTCTAACCGAACGTGCGTTCTATTGTACCGCGCCTGTCCAGGGGGAGTGGGGGGCGGGGGGAGTGGGGCGCGGGGCGGCCTCGTCGGCCCGCTTCTCCCTATGGGGCGGGGCGGCCTCGTCGGCCCGCTTCTCCCTATGGGGGCGGGGCGGCCACGTCCGCCAGCTTCTCCCTATGGGGGCGGGGCGGCCACGTCCGCTCGCTTCTCCCTATGGGGGCGGGGCGGCCACGTCCGCTCGCTTCTCCCCATTACGTATGGGAGGAGTACTAAGTTGAGCGGCAGTGGTCCGGCGAGCTGCTCGCGGCCGGATTGGGCTTCGCCGCTGTCCGCGTAGCCACGTCCCGGCCCATCTCCACGCTCATTGGACGCTCGACGGCACGAGCGCCGGTCCCGCGTGGGATGTTGCGCCTCCTCGACACGCGCTGGGTGCACCCTTGGTTCTGCATAACACTCTCCCGATGCGTGTTAGCGAGGAACCAGATGCCTCGCAGAGTGCCAGACGGCTCCTCGATCCATCGGCGCACCTCCCGGGTGCGGGCGGGCAGCGCGGCGGCAAGCATTGCGGCATGCCGGGCAACGGCCGCGCGATGGATGTTCGCGTCGGGAAGCACCAGAACGGCGGCGATTGTTGCGGGCGCCCAGCCATAGGCCGCTCGCACGACCGTCGGCACGACCCGGGCCTTCATGTCCAGGGTTCGAACCGTCTCCTGCAGGTCGACCAGCTCGGTCTTGATTTCCACTATCAAGAGGGCGCGGCGATCTGCTCGCCAGGCCAGGATGTCGACCGACCCGCGATCGCCGAAGTGGTTGAACGACTCCTCGACGCGGACCTCCCAGCCAGGGTCCGAGAGCAGTCGCACGACCCGATCCTGCAACCGCGCGTGCCGTCGGTCGAGCAGGCGGGCGAGCTTGGGTCCGCGCCATTTCAGTCCGAGGGTCAGATCGGCCTCGATCGCCTCGGCAATCGCCTCGAGCACGTCGGTCGAAACGGGTCCGAACCGGCCGCGCTCCACGCGCGAGACAGTCTGCTGCGAGATGCCGGCGCGGACCGCGATGTCGGCCTGTCGGAGACGCAGCTCGAGGCGGATGGCGCGGAAGGTGGTGCCGATATGAACGCGGTTCACAGCGGGAGAATGAAACGGGGGACTTAGCCCCGGCTTATGCGTGGGGGCCCGACGGCGTGGAAGTTGCGGGGGCGCGAGCGCCCGGGTGGGAAGGGGAGCGGCCGGCGCGGGCAACGCGGCCGGCGCGGGCGGTGCCGGCGGGGGCAACGCGGCCGGGCGGCGCGGGCAATGCGGCCAGCCCGGGGAAGGGGAGCGGCCGGCGCGGAGGGCGCGGTGGGCGACGCGGAGGGCGCGAGGCCCAGGCGCGGAGGGCACGGAAGGCGACACGGAGATCGCGACCCGGCGCGGCTCAGGCGGAGGCGGGGCGGGCCAGACGGTCGAGGGCGGCCGCCAGCTCCGCGGCGTTCGCGGCGACTTCCGTGGGGCGCTGGTCGGGCGGCAGCGCCGCGAGCTCTGCCCCGGTGCTGATGCCGGTCAGCATCAGGATCGAGCGCGCCCCAACGGCGATCGCCGCCGGGATGTCCGTGACCAGGCTGTCGCCGATCATCACGGCCTCGGTCACCGGCCGGCCCATGGCGTGCGCCGCCACTTCCAGGAGCAGCGGCCCGGGCTTGCCGATCGACACCGGCTCCACGCCGCTGGCGGCCGCGACGGCTGCGACCATGGATCCGGCACCGGGCATCAGGCCGCGCTCCAGCGGGTAGATCGGGTCGCGGTTGGTGGCCACGAAGCGCGCCCCCGCCCGAACCGCCTCGGCGGCGACGGCGAGTCGGGCGTAGGTGAACTCGAGGTCGAGGCCGACGACGACGGTATCCACGCCACGGGTCGCGGCCGCGGCGTCCCGGCCGTTGGCCGACCAGCTCGCGGCGGCGTCGGCGGCAAGCATCACTTCGATGCCGACGTCGCGCAGCTCGTGGACGAGCCCGGCGCCTCCGACGACCAGCGCGCAGGCCGGCCTGGGCGACTGCTCGGCAAGGTACAAAGCGGTGGCGCGGGCCGAGGAAACGATCCGGTCGGGCGAAACCGGAGCACCCATACTGGTCAGACGGGTAAGGTAGTCGGCGCGATACCACATCGAGTTGTTGGTGACGTACACGACGTCGTCGCCCGCGGCCACCCTGGCAGTGAGAACGGCGGCGACACCCGGCATGGGCTCGGCGCCGCGATAGACGACACCGTCGAGATCGACAAGCAGGAGCATGGACGCGATGCTACCGGACGAGCGGCCAGAGCGCGGAACGGGCCGCACAGCCGCGCGCCGCGGCCGCGACGCGGGCGGCCCGGGCGAGGCCGGCGCGCGGTCCCATGCCTGACGACCGCCGCGTCCTCGAGGGCATCATGCGCCTGGTCGTCGACGGCACCAACGTGTTGCACTCGCTCCGGCGGTCGCCTGCGCCACTCCCCCCTGCGGCGCTGATCGGGCGGCTGCGGGCCATGGTTCCCCCCGGCGTCGCGATCACGGTCGTCCTCGACGGCTCGCCTGAGCACGGGCTCGTCGCCCGCCACGTCGCGTCTGGCGTGGAGGTCAGGTATTCGGGACGGTTCACCGCCGATGAGCTCATCGTCCGCCTTCTCGAAGATCAGTACCGTCCGGAGGCCTCCGGGACCCTGGTCGTCACCGACGATATCGAGCTGTCGAGCATGGTCAGGCGCGCGGGCGGCCGAACCGTCCGGAATGGATGGCTGATCGGCCGGCTCGAACGCCAGCGCCTGTCCGCCCCGGCACCAGGGCGGCCCGGCCTGGCGCCCTCTGCCGCGTCTTCGATCGGTCAGGGGAGTGGGCCGGGGACCCGCGCCGGCAAGGATGCGGGCGGCGCCGACGCGGCCGAGCCGCCGCGCTGGTCGCCCGGCCGAGGCGCCACTCGCAAGCGCGGCAACGCGCACCGCCGCCCTGCCGGGGAGAGGTAACCGGCCGCCCCGCCGGTTCGCCCGGCGCCGCGCCGAGGCTAGGCCGCGTTCGCGCGCGACGTGCCGTTGGCCGCGTGCTCGCGCAGCAGGCTCGTGATCGCGTCTGAGGGCAGCGGCCTCGAGAACAGGAAGCCCTGGCCGATGTCGCAGTTGAGCGTCCGCAGCCGATCCGCCTGGTCGACCCGCTCCACGCCCTCGGCCACGGTCTCGAGCCGGAGCGTCTTGCCGATCCGGATCATCGCGTCCACCAGGGCGGTCGAGGTGGGCTCGGTCGCGACGCCGTCGACGAACGACTTGTCGATCTTGAGGATGTCGACCGGGAAGCGGCGCAGGTACGCGAACGACGAGTAGCCGGTGCCGAAGTCGTCGACCGCCAGCCGCACCCCCAGCGACTTGAGCTGGAAGAGCCGGTTCAGCGTCGCCGCGGTGTCGACCATGAGGACGCTCTCGGTGATCTCGAGGACGAGGCGGCTCGGCAGCAGGCCGGTGTCGTCCAGCGCGTCGGCGATGTCGCGGACGATGTTGGGATGGCGCAGCTGGCGGGCGGAGAGGTTCACGTTGAGGGCTATCGGCTCGTCCGCCGGGATCTCCTTCTGCCACAGCCGAACCTGGCGGCAGGCCTCCCGTATCGTCCACTGGCCGAGCGGCACGATCAGGCCGCTCTCCTCCGCCAGCGGAATGAACTCCATTGGCGGGACGAGGCCGCGGCGCGGGTGCTGCCAGCGGACCAGGGCCTCGACGCCCGTCAGCCGGCCGGTGCGGAGGTCGATCGTGGGCTGGTAGTGAAGGGTGAACTGCGACTCGTCGATGGCCGTTCGAAGCTCCGACTCGACCTCGATGCGGCGGATCGCGTCGGCGTGCATCTCCGGGTCGAAGAGCGCGTACCCGCCTTCGTACGCGCGGGCCTGATGCATCGCGACGGCGCCGTTGCGGAGCAGGTCCTCGGCGGTGTCCTCGCCGCCGATCGAAACTACGATGCCGATGTGCGGCTGGAGCTCGATCTGCGCCCCCGGCAGCTGGATCGGCTGGCGCAGGGCGCCCATGATCCGCTCCATCGCCAGGGTCGCGTCGGCCACGGAAGTCAGCCGGTCGAGCAGCACGCCGAACTCGTCGCCGCTCAACCGCGCGACGGTGTCCTCGCCCCGAACGCAGGTCCGCAACCGTTCGGCGACCACGATGAGTGCCGTCTCGCTGGCGCTGAAGCCAAGGCTGTCGTTCACGCGGTTGAAGCCGTCCATGTCGCAGTGCAGGACGGCCATCGTCGTGTTGTGGCGCTTGGCCTGGACCAGCGCGTGCTCGACGCGGTTGATGAACAGGGCCCGATTCGCCAGGCCCGTCAGCGAGTCGTGGAAGGCCTGGTGACGGAGCTCGGCCTCGAGGGCGTGGCGCTCGGTGACGTCGCGGGTGTTGAGGACGATGCCTGCGATTGCGGGCACGTGCATGAGGTTGGAGATCCGGGTTTCCGTGTGGCGCCACGAGCCGTCCGCGTGCCGGATGCGGCACTCGCTCACGAGCGGCTGGGAGGGGTCTTCCACCGCGCGCCTGTAGCTCATCCTTATGGGCTCGGCATCGTCGGGGTGGACCAGGTCGAGCAGATTGCAGCCGACGATGTCGTCGACCCCGTAACCGAAGACCTGTCGCACGGAGGGCGACTGGAACCGCACGATGCCGTCGGCTGCGGCGATGCTGATCACGTCGCTGGAGGCCTGGATGAGGGCCTCGAAACGCTCCGAGCTCCCGATCTCGATGGCGCGGCTCTGGAGATCGGCCCGCGAGATCGCCATCGACACCTGCGTTGTCAGGGCCCGGACCGCACCCGGCAGGTCGTCGGGGATCGGCCCGGGCGACTCCAGGATCAACACGCCGCGAGCCGCTCCGCCGACGCTGACGCGAGTCACCAGCACCTCGCCGTCGTGGAAGGGGCGGGGCCGTTCGAGCGCGGTCGAGGGCGCGCTTCCGGAGGAGGCCTTGTCGGCGACGTCCGAACGCAGCAGGCGCTGGTCGGCTAGCTCATGACCCGGTGGGGCGATCGCGGCCGCTTCGATGACCACGCCCTTCATCTCGGCGGCGCCGTCTCCGGTCGCACCGAGCACCGTGAAGGACGGCGGCCGGCCGTCCGGGTCGTCGATCATCGCCAGGCTGACGCGGATCCCCCGCAGGGCGCCGCACAGGGCGAGCCCGCTCTCGACCGCCGCCGCCGCGATCTCGGGGAGATCGGACGCGGCCACGAGGTCCAGGCCGGTCGCGGCCAGCACCTGCTCGCGCCGCGACGTGGCCTCATAACGCGCGATCGAGTTGACCATGCCGCTCATCAGGCAGGCCACGATGACGAACCCGATCGCGAAGACGACGGCAATCGTGAAGGCTGCCGGATCGGCCAGGCCCTCGCCGAGCTCGATCGCCGCCAGGCCGGTCGTCCGCAGCAGCACGTGCGGCAGCGAGCCGTAGCCCGATGTGAAGATGACGGCCGCGGCCAGCAGGACGAAGAGATAGCCGTGCCAGCGATCCTCCACGGCAATCGCGATAAGGCACAGGGAGCCGATCGTGATCGCGTCGGTTAGAGGTCCCATGGATCGGTTGCGGTAGACGCTGAGCCAGGCGATCGCCAGGGCGGGCGGAGCGATCATGCCCAGGATCCAGAAGATGGGCGGGTCGGGCCGGGAGACGACGACCATGGGGAGGATGGCCGCGACGTTGAGCAGCCCAAGCGCAAGCAGCAACAGCTGCACGCGACCGAGCAGGTCTCGCGGACGGGCGCCCGCGCGGAGACCTGCGAGGATCTCCGCCGTCTTGCGTGGCACCAAGCTTCCCTGTGCCTCCGGGTCCGATCAGGTGGGCGATCAGTACTGAACGTCCGGGCCCGTGGCGGGGCCCTACCTTCGGCTTCGGACGCGGCCACGCTCGACTGAGGGTCCGTCCCTACGTCGAATGCGCGATCTTGCGTTGGGGTCATCGTTCGCGGGTCGGCCCGGGCGGAGCGGTGTAGCATCGCCGCGATCATGTCGAGCTCGAATCGGCCATCACCCTCCGACTGGGACGCGGGCAGGCGCGCCCGGGACGCGTTCCGGTTCGACGAGTTCGGACCGGAGGAGTACGAGCTGACGCCGGAGGAGACCGATCTCGAGGACTGGGACGACGGCGACGGCTGGCGGGCCAGGATCAGGTCGGGGACCGCGTGGCTGCTGGTGCGCCTCGCCTGGGTCGGGCTCGCGGCGGTGCTGTCGCTGGGCTCGGCGGGCATCGTCGCCGCCACCGGCCAATCGCCGGCGAACGACAGCCGGCCCGAACTGACGTACGGCGCGGACCAGGCTCTGTCCAGCCGCCTCGATGCCGGCATTCGCAGCCTGGCGTTGCTCAACGACGACGTCTCGGGCCTGGGCGACAGGGCCCGCGAGCTGCTGGCGAATCTGGCGCAGGTCAACCAGGTCGGCCTCGACGCCGTCTACCAGAAAGGCGACAGGGCGGTGTACGACATCGACGCGGGCGCCGCTGCGCTGAGCGCCCGGCTCGAATGCAAGGCACTGTCGAGCGCTCGAGACGCCGAGCTGGCCGAGACCTACAGCCAGGGCCTGATCGACCGCTGGCGCGAGGTCTGCTCGGCCATCGATTCGGTCGCGCCGCTGGCGGACGATTGGGCTTCCATGGAGAACGGCGCCAGGGTGGCGATGCAGGTTGCCGGCGACATCAACGCCCACGACCAGGCCGCCGCGGACGCGCTCCAGTCGGCGACGCAGGGCCGATATGCAGACGCCCTCACCCAGCTTGCCACCGCGGCGGTGTCGCTCGCGGATGCCCAGCGCATCGCCACCGAGCTCGCGAAGATTGGCGACGTCTCGACTCTGACCGAATGGCTGAGCCGAACCAGGGCCTTCGACGACGCGCTGGCCCTCCTGTGGCAGACGATGATCGACTCGAAGGGACGGATCACGAGCCAGGTGACCGCCGCCCTCAAGGCAGTCGGCGACGCCAAAGCTCTTCTCCCCGACAACAACGCGGTGCTGCAGGTCGTGCTCTACGAGCTGGCCGGCAACCTGACTTCCGACGGGATTTCGATCGAGACCGCCAAGGGCCAGCTCGGGGCGGCGCTGGGCGACCTCACGGGCGGCATGGTCGTGGGCGGCTAGCCTCGGTCCCGAGCCCGGTCGCGAGCCGCGCCCCCGGCACGGGCTCGGGTTGGGGGCCCTGGCACGGGCCGGACGACTGGCTAGACTACGAACAACCGTCTTCGCCGGCCTGCGTTTCGCCGGCGCCCAGAGTCACGCGGCCGCCAGCCCGGCCGCCCGCAGGCCGGAGGGCCATCGTCATGCAGTTGCGTGTCGTCTCCGATCAGCCATGGGACGTGGCTGCGGACGTACTGGCCGTGCCGTTCGTCGGCGAGCCCAGGTTCGAGGCCACCCTCGGCGAGCTCGACCGCCGGTCCGGCGGCGAGCTGCAGACCCTGGCGGAGTTCGGCGAGCTCAAGGACGAGCGCTACGCGACGGCGATCGTCGCCCCGGGCCAGCTGCGCGCGGGTCGGCTCATGGCGGTCGGCGCCGGTCCCGCGGACGAGCTGACGCGCCAGGTCGTGGTTCGCATCGGCTCGACCGTCGAGCGGCGCCTGGGCGGGCACCGCGTCAATACTCTCGCCATCTGGCTCGGCGACCTCGCCGATCGCATCGAAGGCGGCGCCGAGGCAGTGGCGGAGCTGCTCGCTCGAGGCGTGGTCGAGGGCAGCTTCGAGCCGGCAGAGATCTATCGGGACGATGTGAAGTCCGCGCCGCCGCCCCTGGACGAGTTGATCCTGGTCGCTCCCGGCGCAAGCCCCGCGGTGCTGACGCGAGCGGCGGAACGCGGCGTGGTGATGGGCGAGGGCGCCAACCTGGCCCGCGGCCTGGCCAATCGCTCGGCCAACGACGTCTCCCCGGAGGTGCTGGCCGGCGAGGCGCGTGCCATCGCCGAGCGCCACGGACTCTCGATCGACGTCCTCGGCCCGGAGAAGGCGGCCGAGCTCGGGATGGGCATGTTCCTGGCGGTCGGGCACGGCAGCGACAACCCGCCTCGAATGATCGTCCTGCGATCGGGCGACGCCGGCGCGAAGGACTCGGCGGGACGGCATCTGGCGATCGTCGGCAAGGGCGTCTGTTTCGACTCCGGCGGCATCAGCATCAAGCCGGCCGACCGGATGGAAGAGATGAAGATGGACAAGACCGGCGCCTGCACGGTCATCGCCGCCATCGCCACCGTTGCCCGTCTCGCGCCCGGGACCCCGCTCCTGGCCGTGGCTCCGGCCGTGGAGAACATGCCCGGCCCGCATTCCGCACGGCCCGGTGACGTGGTCAAGGCCATGAACGGCAAGACGGTCGACATCCTGAACACCGACGCCGAGGGCCGCCTGATCCTGGGCGACGCGATGTGCTACGCCGAGAAGCTCGGTGCCACCCACATCGTCGACGTCGCCACTTTGACCGGCGCCGTGGCGCGGGCCCTGGGCGACCAGATGACCGGCACATTCGGCACCCCGCAGGCCTGGTACGACCAGGTCGCCGCGGCCGGCGAGCGCGCCGGCGAGCGCTACTGGCAGATGCCGATCATCGAGGAATATCGCCCCGACCTCGATAGCTGGTACGCCGATTTCACGAACACCGGTTCCGTGGAGGGCGGCCTGATCAAGAGCGCCCTCTTCCTGCGCGAGTTCGTGACCGTGCCGTGGGCCCACCTCGACATCGCCGGCACGGCCTACTTCCGCAAGAAGACGCCCTACGCCCCGGCCGGTGCCACGGGCGTCTCCCACGCCACTCTCGTCGAGCTGGCCCTGGCCGGCGCGAAGAAGGCGTAGCGGCGGCGTGGAACCGCTGGCATTCGGATTCGCTCTGTGCGGCGCGGTCTGGGGAGTCGTCGCCGACCGCATCTCCGCCCGCTGGCCCGCTCACGAGGACGGTTCGGTACGGCGGCTGGACTGGCGCACGCCGGTCGTGGTGATCTTCGGGGCCGTGGCGTTGGCCGCGGTCCCGATCCGCTTCGGCGATGCGTCGGAGCGGGCGCTCTTCGGGGCCGTGTTCGCGGCGTTGGTCCTGCTCATGGCCACGGACCTCGATCAGCGGCTCCTGCCCGACGTCGTGACGCTGCCGATTTTCGTGGTCGGGGCCGCGGTGCTGGTCTGGGGCGGCGACTCGCTGGTCAATCGCCAGCCGGCGTGGCTGGCGATTGGGGTCGCGATCGGCCTCCCGCTGCTCCTGTACGTGCTCTCGCTGCCCTTTGGCGAGGGAGCCTTCGGCGGGGGCGACGTGAAGTTCCTGGCCGGCATCGGCCTGTTGACGGGGGGCCTGCGGCTCGTCCTGGCGGTCTTTGTCGGCGCGATGCTGAGCGGTGTCGTGATCGTCGCGCTGCTGGCCGCGAAGCGGATCACGCTCAAGAGCTACATCCCGTTCGGGCCGTTCCTGATCATCGGGGCGGTCTGGGCAGCCCTCCTGCCTGCCAGCTCCTGAGGCTAGATGCCCTCTGCCGTCCGGCGCGCGTCGCAGTTGGGGCAGAAGTACGCCGGTGCGTTCGACTCGTCCTGCTCGAACCCAAGCACGTCCGTGATCAGGTCACGCGTGCCGTCCTTGCGGATTCGCGTGGACGGGTAGCCGCACTGGCACCACTCCACCTTTTGTTTGGCGTGCGGTTCGAACTGGTGCTCTTCCGCCAGGAAAGTCGTCAGCGAGGCGCGCTTCTCGTCGTCGCTGCCCTCTCCGTCCAGGACGCCGAGAGCGTGCTCGACCAACTGAACTCGGGCAAACGGAACGACCCGCTCTTCGCCGAGGGCCCGCAGGGCGGCAGCGGCCGCGGCGCGCTCGCGCCACCTGGGGGCGGTGTTGACGATGCCGTCGAGGACCTCGACGGCGGGCGTACCGACCTCGACGCATTTCTCCCAGTTGCCTTGCGAGGCCCAGAAGGACGCGGCGGTCGCGTCCAGCTCGCTCGGCTGCCAGCCCACGGAGGCGAGGGCGGCGAGGATGTCGGACCGCTCGCGGGCCTGCGCCCGAGGGAAGGCCGCGACGAGCAGCGGAATGGCCGCGGCGCCGCATTCGGCGCATCGTCGCCACTCACGCAGGGCTGCCCAGTAGCGGGCACCGGTTTCCTGGGAAGGCGGTTCCCAGCCGACCTCCGCCAGACCGCGCGCGGCGGATCTGCGGATGATGGGATCGTCGTCGCTGAGGTGGGCTTCCAGCATGTTGGAGACCAGCGGCGAGCCGATGCGGGCCAGCCGCTTGACGGCCAGCTCGCGGACTTCGGCGTCGTCGTGGCCGAGGGCTGACTGGAGGGCGTCGATGGCGTTCTCGGTGCAGAGAGCGTCGAGCGCCTGACTGGCCGCCCGTTCGACGGCCAGGCTCGAACGTCCGGTAGTCTTGGCTCGATACTGCTCGTGGGCCAGCATTACGATCAGCGGCGCCACGGCCGCGACGTCGCCGATCGAGGCCAGCGACTTGACCGAGGCGACGCGCACGGTTTCGTCCGGGTCCATGATCGCCTTGACCAGCGGCTCGACCGCGTCGGCGGCCTTGATGCGACCCAACGCCATGACCGTCTCTCGGCGCGCGTCCTGGTCCGGGTCAGTCATAAGGCGGCGATAGACGGCCTGGGTGGCAACGCCCCGTACGCCCGGGTCGTTGTCCTGGAGGGCGGCGATCAGCGGCTCGACGACACGCACCCCACCCCGGGCCGACAGCGCTCGCACCGCGGCTCGACGGACCCCTGCGTCCTCGTCGCCGATCAGAAACGCCAGCGGCTCCACGGCCATCGGGTCTCCAAGCGGCCCGAGCGCATCGGCGGCGGCGATCTTGACCTCTGGGTCTTTGTACGTCAGAGCCTTGATCAAGCCCTGGATATCTCTCTTGGCCTCCAACTGGGCGATGTTGGGGGGACCAAAGAGCGGCATCGGGAGCCTCCATCCCTCGGGATCAGGACGAGCGGCGTCACGGGAGTCGCCTGCGTCCGAACTTCGTGCGCAAGGGAGAGGCTAGCACCGATTGGGGCAACTATGCGAGCGTCATCCGGGCCTTTGAGGCCCGTTCGGTGGGCGCGGCGCACCAGAATCGACCCAACCGCACCGGACCAGGTCCAACCGCAAGCGCGTTTCGAACCGCGAAGGGCTTGATTCCTGGCGCAGATTGCGTTGTATGATGCATTTCAGCCGGAGTCGTCCCGAGTCTGTGCCCCTTTCGAAGGACGGCGTCATACCGGCGGGCCTATCCGCGATTGCGTGCTCCGGCACGCCGCAACGGAGTTGCTCGCAAGATGACTGCCATGCACGACGGACACTCCTCGCGCCGCCCCAACCGCTGGCGGTGGGTTCAGCTCCTCCTCGCAGCAGCCCTGCTGATGCCTGTCCTCGGCGTCCCCGCGCCCGTTGCCCCGGTCCGCGCCAACGACCTCTCCGATGCCGTCCAGCAGCAGATGGCGCTTGACAAGCTGATCGCCGAGCAGAAGAAACAGCTGGCGACGATTGCCGCCCAGCAGGCGCAGGTCAAGGCTCAGATGGCCAAGACCCAGGTGAATCTCGACCAGGTCAACCAGAGCATGGACGAGCTGCAGGGCGAGATCGAGACCATGCAGGCCGAAGTCGACCAGGTTCAGCTGAGCTACGACGGCCTGGTCCGCCAGGAGAACGAGCTGCAGGCGCAGGTCGACGCCCTGGAGGCCCAGTCGCAGGCGAAGCAGGCTGAGCTGACCCAGCGCCAGCAGATCCTGGCGCAGCGGCTCGTCGCCGCCTACAAGACCGACCAGACGCCCCTCCTGACGCAGCTGCTGACCTCGGGCTCGATCACCGACGTGCTGTCGGACGTCTCCTACTACATGGACTTGAGCGCCCAGGACCAGGCCCTGGCCGATCAGATCCAGGAGGACCAGCGCAACCTGGCTCGGATGAAGCAGAACGCCGAGGCCTCCCGCATCTCGGTCGCCCAGCTGGCCCGCCAGGTGGAACTCCAGAAGGGGGATCTCGACGGGCAGATGACGCAGCTGACCAGCGCCCGGGCGAAGCTCGCTTCACTTCAGCGCCAGGTAGCGACGGAGCTGGCCAAGCAGACTGCGGCCGATGCCAAGCTCGCCAAGAACAAGGCGGCCCTCGCTGCGGCTGTCAAGTCCAACGGCGCGGCCTCCGCCGCGCTGGCCGCGAAGATCGACAAGCTGGCCGCGCAGCTGGGCGGCAGCGGCCGCATCCCGTCCGCCTACAGCGGCGTGCTGCAGTGGCCCATGGGGGGCAAGATCTCCCAGCAGTACGGCTGCACCGGCTGGTTCTCCGAGCCGCGGGTCGGCAACTGCGCGCACTTCCACCAGGGCATCGACATCGTGGCGCCGTGTCTGACGCCGGTCCACGCCGCCGGCTCGGGAGTCATCGTCTTCGTCGGCTACAACCCCTACGACCCGCCGCCGCGGGCGTGGCTCGTCATCATCGCCCACTCCACCAGCATGGTCACCTGGTACGCCCACATGACCGGCAAGGCGCCGGCCGGCATCCACGTCGGAGCCCAGGTGTCGGCGGGCCAGGTCATCGGTACCGAGAACACCACCGGCCACTCCACGGGCTGCCACCTCCACTGGGCCGTCCGGGTGAATGGGGTGTTCATGAACCCACGCCTCTTCGTCTAGCCGCCAGGGTTGCATTTGCCTGAAGCGCCGGTGGGCGACCGGCGTCGCAACAGGGGTGGTGGTGTTAGCATCGAATGAGCCCGGGCACCTGCCGGGCTTGGACCTAGAGGACGCCCGATGAAGCGCACTCTGGCGGTGATACTCGCTGGCGGCGAGGGCGAGCGGCTGTCGATCCTCTCTTCGATGCGGGCCAAGCCGGCCGTACCGTTCGGCGGCAAGTACCGGATCATCGACTTCGCGCTCTCCAACTGCGTCAACTCGGACATCGACAACGTCGTCGTCCTGACCCAGTACAACCCCCGTTCCCTCAACGACCATATCGGCATGGGCCGGCCGTGGGATCTGGACCGCAACCAGGGCGGCGTGCGGATGCTCCAGCCTTACATTGCGCGCGGCCGCGTCGCGGAGTGGTATCGCGGCACCGCCGACGCCGTCCTCCAGAACCTCAACGTCATCGGGCAGGCCTCCGGGGACGCGGTCCTGGTGCTGGCCGGGGACCACATCTACAAGATGGACTACCAGCCGTTCGTGGCCGCCCACCGTCGCCATCGGGCCGATGTGACGATCGCCGTCCGCCGGGTGCCGCTCGCCGACGCGACGAGGATGGGAATCCTGGCCATGGACGAGACCGGCCGGATCGTGGAGTGGCACGAGAAGCCGCGTCAGCCCAAGAGCGACCTGGCCAGCATGGGCGTCTACGTCTTCTCCAAGCGAGCGCTCCACCAGTGGCTGTCGGACACGCGGGTCGATTTCGGCCACGACGTAATCCCGGCCATGATCGAGGGCGGCGCCCGAGTTTTCGGCTACCGCTTCGATGGCTACTGGCAGGATGTGGGAACGGTCCAGTCCTATTGGGAGGCGAATCTGGCGCTTCTCTCGGATGCCCCGGAGCTGGACCTCTACGACCGCGAGTGGGTCATCCACACGAGATCTGAGGAGCGGGCGCCGGCCAAGATCGGAGCCACGGCTCAGGTCCACCGCAGCCTGATCAGCCACGGCTGTGTGATCAACGGCTCGGTCGTCAACTCCGTCCTCTCGCCGGGCGTCGTCGTGGACGTGGGGGCCCTGGTGAGGGACTCGATCATCCTGTTCGACTCGGTCGTGCGGCCCGGCGCGGTGGTGGATCGCGCGATCCTCGACAAGGAGGTCGCGGTCGGTCCCGGCGCGATCGTCGGCGAGGGGACCGACTACGACACGGTCAACCGGCGTGAGCCGGGTCGCCTGAACACCGGCATCACTGTGGTCGGCAAGCGGGCGGTCATCCCGCGGGGCGTTCGCATCGGCCGAAACGTGCTGATCGGTGAAGGCGTCAGGGCGACCGACTTCTCGTCGCGGCTGGTCCGCAGCGGATCCACCGTGGAGCGGCCCAGGGACCGCATGTTGCGCCCCGCGGCCCGGCTGGCCGTAGGGGGCTTGCCGGACGGGCGCGACGCGCCGTCGGGCGACGGGTCCGACTCTTCGCCCCAGGGCGCCGATGCCGGCGGCGTTGGCCCAGGCGAGACCCGGCGCGCTGTCGAGGCGAAAGACTGAGCGAGGCGCGGGCGCGGCGTGCCGGCGGGAGAACCCACGCGGCCGCCCCGCTCTCGAGGTGGTCGGCGATGGTTCGTGGTTACGGCCGCTCTGGGAGGGGTCTTGCCGCCGCTGCCCTCATAGCCGTTGGCGCCACTCTCTTGCGGGGGGCGGTGCCGGCGCCCGTGGAGGCCGTTCAATCCGGGCTCTCTTACACCTCGGCCGCGACCTGGACGGCGGACCCGACCCTCGGGCGCGTCCATGTCGTTCTGCTCATCAAGGCTACGTCGCATGCCGCCGGCGATGGCGACCGGAGCTACTTCTTCCCCGGCCTGCAGCTGACCCTGCCCCTGTCGACCGCCAACTACGTCGCCGTCGACGACACGGACCAGCCCCTGCCCGTCTCGGTCAGGGCCAGCACGCCGTCGGGCGTGATCGTCTATGTGGCCTTCCGGGAGCGGCTCTACTCCGGTCAGAGCGGTTCGTTCGAGTTCAGGTTCGACGTCGTGGACATGGGTGGCTCGACAGATCGGGACCTCCGCATCGGCCAGGACGTCATCTCGTTCCCGGTGTCGGCCTTCGGCAGCCCGGGCACGCCGGGCAGCTCGGTCGCCGTCGTCTTTCCCGCCGGCCTCATTGTCCAGGAGCAGTTCGGAGCCCTCACCAGCTCGATCACCGGCACCGGAG
Source organism: Candidatus Limnocylindrales bacterium (assembly GCA_050008515.1). Classification (GTDB taxonomy): domain Bacteria; phylum Chloroflexota; class Limnocylindria; order Limnocylindrales; family CSP1-4; genus Fen-1039. Next base: position 14,060 of record JBEKMM010000003.1, on the reverse strand, counting down.
AGACGGTCTTCTCGTCCGGTGTCATTGCCGACTCCACCGCACTGAACGCCTGGTTCACCGCCCTGCGGACGGTGCCCGCCGCCGACTTTCGGGTCGCCAACGTCGCCGTGGGCCCCCTGGTCGTGACGCTGCGCTACTGGTCCGACGACCCCGGTTGGGCGAACCAGGTCGCGCGCGTGCTGCAGACCGGCTACCCCGTCTTGCGTGAGCTCATCGGACTCGGCGACCCGACGATGAAGTCGCTGACGATCGAGGAGGCCACGACCCAGGGGATCGGCGGCTTCAGCGGCGACTACGACCCGACGGCCTTACTCGCGAGGGTCTCCTACTTCGCCGACCCCATCGTGGTCCTCCACGAGGCGGCGCACATGTGGTTCAACGCCGATCTTGCCTCGGATCGCTGGATCGACGAAGGATTCGCATCCTTCTACGCCGAGCAAGTCGTGCTCCGGCTCGGGTTGCCGGACCACGCCCCGACGTTGAGCGCGTCGCTGATGCGGGCGGCCATTCCTCTCAATGACTGGACCGCCGCCGCAGCGCCCGGGACGTCAACGGAGGCCTACCTCTACGGCGCCAGCCTCGAGGCGGCTCGCAGGATAGTCGCGATCGCCGGCACGGACGGGTTGCGCCGGGTGTGGGCGCAGGCTCGGGCCCAGACCGCGGCCTACGATCGGCCCAGCGCTCATGGTGCCGATCTCCAGCGCGGGGGCATCACCGACTGGCGCCGCCTCCTCGACTACCTGGAGCAGTCGACCGGCCAGTCCTACACGGCCATCTGGCAGCAGTGGGTCGTGACTTCGTCCGAGGCGGCGCTGCTCTCCGACCGCGACTCCGCTCGCTCCGACTTCGCGGCCACGCAGGCGGCGGCAGACGGGTGGGGCCTGCCGCCCGACGTCCGCGCGGCGATGGGCAGCTGGCAGTTCGGCAGGGCAAGGGCGCTCCTGTTCCAGGCGCAAGGGGTCCTGGAACTGCGCCGACAGATAGACGAGGCCGCGCCGAACGAAAGCACTACACCCCCGGTCAGGCTGCAGACGGCCTTCGAGACGGTCGGCACGGGCGCCGCTCTGACGGAGGCAGAGCAGGAGCTGGCCGTCCTCGATGGTCTCTCGGCGGCTCGCCAGGCCAGGACAGACAGCCAGAGCGCTGCCAGGGCCGTCGGTCTCCTCGGCAGCGACCCGGATGCCGATCTGGCGGCTGCCAGGAAGGCCTTCGCCGAGGGCGACGTCGAGAAGGCCGCCGCGCTGGCGGAGTCCGCCAGATCCGCGTGGGCGGGCGCGGCAACCGTGGGCCAGATCCGCATCCTGGGCGCGGCGGCCGGATCCGCAGGCGTCCTGCTGCTGCTGGCCCTGTACGTCTGGACGCGGTCGGCGCGACGCGAGGAGAACGAGCACCAGGACACCGAAGCCGCTCCGGAAGAGCAGCCGGATGCCTGATCCGGCGGAGGCAGCTGGATCGGGTGAGCCGGCCGAGGAGCGCGAGACCGCCTATGAGCTGCTGGCGCGGGGCCGCGAGCTGCTGCACGCGCGGCACAACGCCCAGGCTGCCGTGGTGCTGGAGCGGGCCGCTCGCGCAGAGCCGGGCAAGGGCTCGATCCTGGAGGCTCTCGCTCGCGCCTACTACGACAGCGGCCAGCACGCCCGGGCCGCGGAGACATTCGAAGCCTTGCTCACGGTCGATCCATCGTCGCACTATGGACACCTGGGGTTGGGTCTCAGCCTGGACCGGCTCGGACGCCTGAGCGAGGCCCGAACCCACCTTCGCCTTGCACTCGCGATGAACCCCGAGAGCGCCACCTACCGGAGGGCCCTGGAGCGGGTCGAGTCGAAGGCGGGTTGACGCGCCGGGTCGAGGCCTCAGCGCCTTCGCGCCTCAGCGCCCCCGCGCCTCCAGGCGTCGGGCCAGCAGCAGGATTCCCGCGATCGACTTGGAGTCCTCGATGAGGCCGGTGTTGATGGCGGCGATCGCTTCTCGCCAGTGCAGCCGGACGAGCCGGATCCGCTCGTCGTCGTCGGGGCTGAGCCGGTCGCGCACCGCGGGCTGCAGGTCGGTGGCCAGGAAGAGCGAAAGGTACTCGGTCAGGAAGCCCGGGGCGCTGTAGTAGCCGCCGATCCGCTCCATGGAGCCCGCGCGGTAGCCGGTCTCTTCCTCCAGCTCGCGATGGGCCGCCGTCTCCGGGTCCTCCACGACGCCGTCGTGCACGTCCAGGGTCCCGGCCGGCAGTTCGAGCATGGCGCCGTTGCCGGCGAGACGGTATTGCACGACCAGGAACAGCCGGCCATCCGCGTCGAGCGGGGCGATCACCACCGCCCCGGGATGGAGGACGATGTCGCGCGACGAGGCGGACCCGTCGGGTCGGACGACCTCGTCCTTCTCGAGCACCATGTACCGGCCGCGGTAGATCTCTTCGCGCCTGACGACGCGCTCTTCGAGCTCGGTATCGGCGGTCGCGAGGTCGGTGAGAACGGCGTCGAGAACGGGCCGGCCCGTTGCGGCGGGGCGAGGCCTGCGGTTGGCGAATGGATCGGTCATGGCCGAACTATAAGCGAGCCCGGGCGCGGGGAAGCCTGAGCGGCCGAGACTCCGTTAAACGCCAACGCCCCGGCCGAGGATGCCGGGGCGTTGGGCTCGCTGGTCCGGGTATCAGGCGCCAACCGGTCCAAACGAGAGGGCGAAGTTCGTGTCGGGGTCGAAGAGCTGGACCTTCTCGAGCGGGACGCGCAGCTCGAGCATGTCGCCCGGGCGGACGCGGTACGCCGAGTCGACGATCGCCACGATGTCGCGATCGCCGGAGCTGGCATGGATCAGCTCTTCGTTGCCGAGGTACTCGACGACCTCCGCCTTGGCGTTCACGACGGCCGTGGCGCCGCCGACGGGGCCGAGAACCAGGTGCTCGGGCCGGTAGCCGGCGATGAGCGTACGGCCCGCGGAGCCCATCGACTCGCGGAACTGCGGGGGGATCGGGATAGTGACGCTCGGGGCGGTCAGCGTGATGTTGTCGCCGCTGCCGCCGACCTCGACCGAGATGAAGTTCATCGCCGGGCTGCCGATGAACCCGGCCACGAAGCGGTTGATCGGGCGGTCGTAGAGCTCCTGCGGGGTGCCCACCTGCTGCAGGCGACCCTCGTTCATGACCGCGATGCGAGAGCCCATCGTCATGGCCTCGATCTGGTCGTGGGTCACGTACACGAAGGTGGTGTTGAGGCGCTGGTGCAGACGCAGGATGTTCGCTCGAGTCTCGACGCGCAGCTTGGCGTCGAGGTTGGAGAGGGGCTCGTCCATGAGGAAGACCGCCGGTTCGCGGACGATGGCGCGGCCGAGAGCGACGCGCTGACGCTGGCCGCCGGAGAGCTCGCGCGGCTTCCGGTCGATGTAGCGGGTCAGGTCGAGGATCGCGGCGGCTTCCTTGACGCGGGCCTCGATCTGGACCTTGGGGACGTGCCGCAGCTTGAGGCCAAACGCGAGGTTGTCGCGAATGGTCATGTGCGGATAGAGGGCGTAGCTCTGGAACACCATCGCGATGTCCCGATCCTTGGGCGGGATGTCGTTGATGACACGCTCGCCGATCCGCAGCGTGCCCGAGGTGATCTCCTCGAGGCCGGCGATCATCCGCAGGCTGGTGGTCTTGCCGCAGCCGGACGGCCCGACGAGAACCATGAACTCCGCGTCGCGGATGTCCAGGTTGAGGTCGTCAACCGCGACGACGTCGCCGAAGCGCTTGCTTACGTTCTCGAAGGTGACTGTAGCCATTGGGAATGAGCTCCATGTCCTGGTGGGCCAATGGGGGCGATCCTAGCAAGCAATCGGGGGCGCGCGGTTGCGTCCCGGCGTGCAAGTCACTAAACGTTTAGCGGCCCGCGTGGCGAGGAAGGAATCGAGGGCGGTCCGATAGGCGAGCCGGGGGCGCCCGCTCCACGGCACGTTCAGGATTGCTTCAGTCTACGAAGCGAAGAATCGGCCAGATCACGAGAACGAGGTCACCAGGAGCCGGAAGGCACACATGAACGACAACGAACCCAACCGCCGTCCCGAAGACCAGGCCCCGGCCGCACCTGACCGCGAGCTTCGATGGTCACCTGATCCGGAGATCGAACCCCCGCTTGGCGCCGAAGGCTCGCAGCCCGTTGCCGTCCCGCCCCCGCCCGCTTATCCGTGGCCGGGCCAGCAAGCCTGGCCGCAGCACTTCCTGCCCGCCGCCCCGCCGCAGCAGTGGCCGCCGGCTTCGCAGTGGGCCGTCGCCGGGTCCCCGCCCGTCGGACCCGCCTCGCGTGACGCGGGCAAGCGACGGATCGTCCCGCTGATCCTGGCAACTGCCCTGCTCTCGGCGACGCTCTCGGCCGCCGGAACCTACGTCGCGTTCACTGTGGCGCCGCGAACCACGACCGCGGCCGCGACCGTGACGAGCGGTAGCGGTTCGAACGTGCAGACGGTGAGCCTCACCCAATCCCAGGCCATCGTTCGCGTCGTCGAGATGGCAAAGCCGTCCGTGGTCACCGTCTCGACCACCGGCACCACCGGCCTCGGCCGGCGCTCATCGCAGTTCACCGGCTCCGGCTCGGGCTTCATCGTGAGCGCGGATGGGCTCATCCTGACCAACAACCACGTGATCATGGACGCCAGCACGTTGTCGGTGACGCTCGACGACGGACGCGAGCTGCCCGCAACCGTCGTCAAGACGGATGCCACTCACGATCTGGCCCTGATCAAGGTCCAGGCGTCCGGTCTCCAGCCCGTCACCCTCGGCGACTCGGGCACCATCCAGGTGGGCCAGCTGGCGATCGCCATCGGCAGCCCACTCGGCACCTTCACCGATTCGGTGACGTCGGGGATCGTCTCCGGTCTCGACCGAAGCATCACCGTCGGCGACAGCACGTCGAGCTTCACCGAGGATTTGACCGGCCTGATCCAGACGGACGCGGCGATCAATCCCGGCAACAGCGGCGGACCGCTCCTGGACGCAAACGGCGCGGTCGTCGGTGTCGTGACGGCAGCCTCGAGCAGCGCCCAGGACATGGGCTTCGCGGTCCCGATCAACCAGGCCAAGGCCATGATCGCCGCCGCCACCACCAACGCTGGAGGTGCCGCCCCTCTCCGCGCGTGGCCCGGGCTGGCGGGCGCTTCAGGAAGGTTTCAGGCGAAAGGGACTACATGTGCGCGGGCGTCCCATGACCCGTGTTCCACCATGGTCGAAAGCACTGCAGGGACGAGAGGCATAGCCGGATGAAGACAAGGTTGGCAGCGCTTGCCTTGATCCTGGTCGGGGTGGGAGCGGTGGCGCTGGCCATCGTCGGTCCCAGCTTCGCCGGATCTTCGAGCTCCAAGTACATAACTTCGACGGTCACGGTGGGCCCGGTCAGCGCCACATCGGTGGCCACCGGGACGGTCGCCGCGAGCACCGTCTACGGCTTCAAATTCGGGGTGATGCCGGACATCGTCAGCACGAGTGCCACGACATCCGGTACGGGCGGCTCAACCGGCGGTAACGCTGGCTCTGGCAGCTCGGTGACGTGGCCGGTCAAGTCCGTTTCGGTGACCGTCGGCCAATCGGTCAAGAAGGGCGACGTCCTGGCCGCGGCTGAAGACTCGGCGGCGCAGCTGCAGCTGGCCTCGGCGCAGGCGACTCTGGCCTCCGCCCAATCGAAGCTGGCGTCGGACCAGGCAGGGCCCACCGCACTGACCAAGGCCCAGGCTGCGAATCAGCTCAACCAGTCTAAGAACAGCTACAACCAGGCCGTTGCCAATCGGAAGATCACCAACCAGCAGAACGCCCTGACCCTGAGCCAGGCCAAGAAGGCGGTCACGGACGCGCAGACCAAGCTCGCCCTTGACCCCCTGAACCAGGCTCTCATCGACGCCCTTGCGCAGGCGCAGTCGAACCTGTCCACGACGCAGCTCAAGGTGAACCAGTCGAACCAACAGGCCTCCCAGCAGGTGACCAGCGCGTCGCTCAACCTGGCCGCGGCCAAGCTGCAGTACTCCAACCAGCTCGCCCCGGCCAGCAGCGCCACGGTGGCGACCGACCAGGCCCAGGTGGCCTCGGCTCAGGCGACGGTCGATGCCGCCCAGCTGGCCGTGACCAACGCCACGATCACCGCCCCGGCCGACGGCCTGATCGTCGCGGTCAACATCCTGCCCGGGGTGAACGCCCCATCCAGCTACGCCATCGAGGAATCGGTGATGCCGATGGTCGCGACCGCCAGCTTCACCGAATCGGACATCACCGGCCTCAAGGTCGGCCAGGCCGCCTCGGTCAGCGTCACGGCGGCCAAGGTGGTCGTCGCGGGGACGCTCTCGCAGATCGTTCCGACCGCCTCCTCCTCCTCGTCCTTCAGCGGCGGCAGCCAGACCAGCGTCGTGACCTACGCCGTCACGGTGAGGCTCACCGACCCGCCGGCCATGGTGTATTCGGGCATGACCGCGACCGTGACGGTTACTACGGCCTCGGTCGCGAGCACACTGCGCGTTCCGGCCACGGCTCTGGTGGGATCGGCCTCGGCCGGCTACAGCGTGGACGTGATGGCGAGTGATGGCAGCATCACCGCCCGCTCCGTGGAAGTCGGCCTTGTGACGACCTCAATGGCCCAGATCACGAACGGCCTGAGCGAGGGCGAGACGGTGGTCGTCGGCACGTCGACGACCCGCAACAGCACCACCACGACAGGCGGCGGAGTCAATCTCGGAGGGCTGCCCGGCGGCGGCGGGTTCGGGCGATGAGCGCGCGCGCAGTCGAGCCGATCATCGAGCTCGAGGACGTAAGCCGCATCTACGACACCGGCAAGGTTCAGGTGCCGGCCCTCGTCGACGTCAACCTGCGGGTCGCCAGGGGCGAGTTCATGGCAATCATCGGCCCGTCGGGCTCCGGCAAGTCGACGATGATGAACATCATCGGGTGTCTCGACCGGCCTACCTCCGGCCGCTACGTTCTCGACGGACAGCCCGTCGACGAGCTCAACGACGACGGGCTGGCCTTCGTCCGCAGCCGTTCGATCGGCTTCGTGTTCCAGAGCTACAACCTGCTGCCACGGACCAGCGCCCTGGAGAACGTGGCGGCGCCACTCATGTATCAGGGCATCGGCCGCAAGGAACGACTCCGGCGAGCCCAGGCGGCCCTCGAGCGGCTCGGCCTGGGCGATCGGCTCGGCCACGAGCCGTCCGAGCTGTCGGGTGGCCAGCAGCAGCGAGTCGGGATCGCCCGCGCCCTCGCCACGGAGCCGGCTCTGATCCTGGCCGACGAGCCGACCGGCAACCTGGACAGCCATTCGGGCGCCGAAGTGCTCTCCATCTTCAAGGATCTGCACGCCCTCGGCCGGACGATCGTACTGATCACCCACGACATCGACGTCGCCACCGCCGCGGATCGCGGCGTCCACCTGCGCGACGGTCAGCTCCAGGAAGCGGCGCTGACATGAAACCGACCGACCTGCTGCATCTGGCCCTCGGAAGGCTGGGTACGGGCAAGCTGCGCACCGCCCTGACGATGCTCGGCATCATCATCGGCGTGGCTTCCGTGGTCGCGCTGGTCAGCGTCGCCCAGGGTGCCACCAAGGGCATCAGCGACCGTCTTCAGTCCCTGGGGACGAATCTCCTGACCGTCAGTCCAGGCTTCACCCCGGGCTCGATCACCCGGGGCTCGTTCGGCTCGGCGACCACGCTGACCCTCGACGACGCATCGGCAATCGCCGGGCTCGACGGGGTCCGATACGTTGCGCCGTCGCTGACGGCGTCGAAGCTCGTGGTCTCGGGCGACCAGAACGAGACCGTCAGCATCATCGGCACGACGCCGGCGTACATCTCGGTCTTTGCCTACGACCTGTGGACCGGCACGTTCCTCAACCAGGCGTCGGTGGACCACAACCTGCGGGTCGCGGTGGTCGGCGCCACGACGGCCGACAACCTGAGCCTGACCGACAGCTCGATCGGGTCGACGATCTACATCGGCGGCCTGCCATTCCAGCTGATCGGGATCCTGCAGTCCAAAGGCGGGACCAGCACCGAGGACGACAGGGTCATCGTGCCGCTCTCTACGGCGCGGGAGCTGTTCGTAGGCAGCAGCAGCAGCGTCTCGACGATAGGCCTCAGCACCACGAGCCAGGACCAAATAGACACCGTCTCGAGTGAGATCACGGCTTTGCTGGAGCAACGACACGCCATCGCGAGCGGTTCCTCCGACGATTTCTCGATCGCCACTCAAGCGCAGCTGCTCGGGACCGTGAGCTCGGTCAGCGACGTCCTCACGCTACTGCTGGCCGGCATCGCCTCCATCTCGCTTCTCGTGGGCGGGATCGGGATCATGAACATCATGCTGGTCTCGGTTCGTGAACGGACTCGCGAGATCGGCATTCGCAAGGCCATCGGTGCCCGGGGCCGCGACATCCTCTCGCAGTTCCTGGTCGAGGCTCTCGCCCTGTCACTCGCCGGTGGCGCGATCGGCATCCTGCTCGGCGTCGTGGCCTCGTTCGCCATCGGCACCTATGCGGGCTGGGGCTTCGTCTTCAATCCGGTCACGGTCTTCGTCGCCCTCGGCTTCAGCCTGATCGTCGGGATCGTTTTCGGGGTCTGGCCCGCCAGCCAGGCAGCCCGGCTCGACCCTGTGGTCGCTCTTCGGTACGAGTAGTCACTCACAATCCTGGAAAGGGGAAGACTCATGGCAGCAACGGCCCAGCCGGCCAAGAAGCAGGATCGGACAACTCTGGCGCTGCTCCTCGTAGCGGCGTTCGTCGCGGTCGGCGGGATTGGCTTCGCCATCGGCCACCTTACGGGCGGCTCGTCGACGGTGGCCGCCAACAACCCGGGCGGCCGCGGCAACGGCGGATTCGTCGGCCCGTCGCTGGCTCCGGGCCAGACCTTCGATACCAGCCAGTTCGGCGGGGGCGGCAGCAACGGTCGCGGCGTCACCGGCCTTGGGGCGGGCGGCGTCTCGGGCACGGTCTCGTCGGTCAGCGGTTCGCAGCTGACCATCACGCTCGCCAACGGCAGCACGGTGACGGTCGACCTGTCGAGCACCACCACGTACCACAATGAGACGGCCGCCACTTCGAGCGATGTCAAGGCGGGCAGCACGGTGACCGTCCAGATCGACACCAGCGTCCTGGCCGGCGCCAGTCCGAACCCGAGCGCCTCCGGCGGTCTCGGCGGTCGGACGCTGACAGCCAAGGACATCCTGATCACGACGCCGTAGGAGGCGACCCTTGCACGTGCTCCTCGTCGAGGACGACGCGCGTCTGAGCCGCCTCCTCGAGCGGCTGCTGACGCAGGACGGTCACGTCGTCGAAACGGCCCTGACGGCCGATGACGGCATTGAGATCGCCACCTCCAGCATCGAGCTGGACGCGGTCGTTCTCGATGTCGGCTTGCCCGATCGGTCCGGCTTCGAGGTCGCCCGGTTGCTTCGGCGGAAGGGCTCGCAGGTCCCGATCCTGATGCTGACGGCGCGCGACGCCGTCAGCGATCGGGTCGAGGGCCTCGATGCCGGTGCGGACGACTACCTGGTCAAGCCCTTCGCCTACGAGGAGCTGCTGGCCCGGCTGCGAGCGCTGGGCCGACGTCCGCCGACGCGCAAGGCTATGGCCCTGCGCGCGGGCCCGTTCGAGCTGGACGAAACCACCAGGCGCGTCACCGTCGCGGGCAGGCCGGTGGACCTGAGCCAGCGCGAGTTCTCCATCCTGGAATGCCTGCTGCGGCGGCCCGGCCAGGTTCTCTCGCGCGACCAGCTGCTCGACTACGCCTGGCCGTATGGGGTCGCCCTGACGCCGAACACGGTCGAGGCCTACATCCACCTGCTGCGCGAGAAGGTCGGTAACAGCGCTGCGGCCCATATCGAGACGGTCCGTGGCGTTGGCTATCGCCTTCGAGAGGGCTGATCGGTGAAGCGACCTGGTCTTCCCAAGTCGTGGCGAGGGCGTCCGCCCGGTTCCGACCCGAGTGGGTCGGCCGTGGCCGCGCTAGGCCGCACCGGAACCGAGGAAGACCTTCGTCTCCTTCGTCGCTCGCGCCTTCGCCTGATGGCAGTCAGCGGCCTGGTGACGCTGCTGATCCTCGTCATCCTCGAGGCCTCCGTATATGCGACCGTCTCGGCTGCCGTCGAGGGGAGCGCGCAGGACCAGCTCAAGGCGGCTGCCGGCATAACCGAGACCGGATCGGACGACCCGTACGGGTTCACCGTCGTCGGACCCAGGGCCGGCCTGATTCCCATCCTCGTCGATCCGCAGGGCAACGTCGGCGTTGGCCACGGCCTGCCCCAGAGACCGCCGGGCCTGCCGGACAAGGCCAGCCTGGCGGCTGTGACCGGGCCCAACGACGTGGACATGCGCGAGATCACGGCACCGGACGGGACTCCTTATCGCGTCATCAGCTTCTTCTCCGGGTCGCAGCGGTACAGCAACTACAAGGTGCAGTGGGCCCAGAATCGCACCGCCGAACTGGATCTGCTCAACACCCTTGCGCTGGTTCTGCTCGGCGGCGGCCTGATTGCCCTGCTGGCATCGGTTCTCGCCGGATACCTGTACGCCGGCCGTGCCCTCGTGCCGGTCAAGGCGTCGATAGAGCGTCGACAGGCCGCATTGCAACGCCAGCGCGAGTTCACCGCCAACGCCAGCCACGAGCTGCGCACGCCGCTCACCGTGATCCGGGCCAGCGTCGAGGATCTGAGACGCAACCGGCGCAGCCGGGTGGACGAGGTGGGCGAGGCCCTCGACGATATCGATGCCGAGGTGCGCCACGTGACGGCGTTGGTGGAGGACATGCTTCTCCTGGCCCGCACCGACTCGGGCGTGGTGCAGCTCGAACGCGTCCCCCTCGACCTCGCGAACACGGCCTCCGAGGCCGTGTCGCTGCTGGCATCGTTGGGCGTGGAGCGCGGCGTCGCCGTCACGCTCGACCCGCTGCTGGCGCCCATCTCCGGCGATCCGCTGCGACTGCGCCAGCTGGTCACGATCCTCGTCGACAATGCCGTTCGCCACAGCAGAACCGGGTCGACGGTGGAGGTCCGCGTTCGGCCGGAGCCCGGGGCCGCGCTGCTCGAGGTCGAGGATCACGGTCCCGGCATCAAGCCGGAGGACCTGCCCAGGCTGTGGGAGCGGTTCTGGCGGGCCGACGACGCGCCAGCGGGGGGGACCGGCCTGGGCCTGGCGATCGCGAAGTGGATCGTCGATCAGCACGGCGGGACGATCGGGGCCAACAACCGCGAAGAGGGCGGAGCCCGGTTCTGGGTCCGACTGCCAGCCTTCGTTGGGCCGGCGGCGGGCGAGCCGGCAAGCGAAGGCATTCCCGGCTCCGGGCCTGAGACGGTGCCGCCGGATGACATCACCTGGAGGCCCGACGAGGGCGGACAGCCGGTCTCCTAGCGCGACCGCTCCCCGCCCCGCCCGCCCCTCGCGTCGTGCCCAGCCGCCCTCAGCCGAAGAGCAGCCTCGCCTCGGCGACCAGTCCGACGCAGATGATCGTGCCCCGCAGCAACGGCGGCGGCAGGCGCCGCCCTACCCTCGCCCCGACCTGACCGCCGGCGATCGAACCGATCGCGATCAACAGCGCCACGTCCCAGTGAACCGGCGCGACCAGCGCGAAGAGGATGGCAGCGACGCCGTTGACGACCACCGCCAGGACGTTCTTGAGGCCGTTGAGCCGCTGGATGTCGTCGGGCACGAAGATCGTGAGCAGGGCGATCATGATGATCCCCTGGCCCGCCCCGAAGTACCCGCCGTAGATGGCCGACCCGAAGAGCGTCACGGACAGCGGCCAGGCGCGATGCGCCTCCGGGTGGCGATGTTCCGCCAGGGCGCGGGACAGGCGCGGTCCGATCGCCACGAGGATCAGGGCCACTCCGATGAGGATCGGCACGATCGCCGCGAATGCTCCCGGGAAGGCCCGCAACAGGAGGGCGCCGGTCAGCCCACCGGCGGCGACGACGACGCCCAGCCGAAGAGCGCGCCCGCGCTGCCCGACGAGCTCGCGCCGATAGCCGAACGAGCCGCTGATCGAGCCAGGCACGAGCCCGACGGTGTTCGAGACGTTGGCGTCGATCGGCGCATAGCCGAAGGCCAGCAGGGTCGGGAAGGTGATCAGCGAGCCCGAGCCGACGATCGTGTTGATGGTGCCGGCGGCGAGGCCCGCGGCCAGGATGACCCCTGCCTCGATCGGCGTCATCGGGCCGCCATTGGGACCGCTGGTAGCCGGGGATGGGCGAGGAAGACCGGCCTCGTCGAGGCGATGGGAAGTCTCACGTATCGAATCGTAGCGGACCGGTCGTCCACCCAGGCAGCCGCGCCGGCGCTGCCTCAACCTTCGCGACTCGGCGGTTGACCTTCATGCGGCTTGAAGACTTACTGTTCCCATTGCCCCTCTCGCGTCGAATGTGCCGCCCCAGCCGATAGGAGCCCAGATGACCGCCGCCCGTCTGCTCGCGAAGCTTGAGGATTTCCGCCTGCTGCCGTTCTTCGTCGTCGTCAGTATGGCGATCGGGATCAGTATCGGGAAGGCGCTGTCTATCTCCGATTTTGCCCTGACCCCGCCGATCGACGCGATCAAGGCGATCGCTGGCGGCACGTTCGTCCTGACCGTGCCCCACGCGATCTCGCTGGGCGTCCCGATCGGGCTCTTCGCGATGATGTATCCGGCGATGACCAACGTCCACTTGGGCGAGGTGGGCGACGCGTTCCGTTCGCCGCGCCAGCTCGGCGTCGTGCTCTTCTTCAACTACCTGGTCGCGCCGTTCCTGATGCTCGGCCTGGCGAATGTCTTCGTGAGCGACCCGGAGCTGCACACCGGGCTCGTCCTCTACGGCCTGGCCCCCTGCATCGCGATGGTGATCATCTTCACGTTCCTGGCGAAGGGGAACACGCCCATGGCCCTTGTGTTCGTCGCCCTGAACTCGGTCGCCCAGATGTTGCTGATCCCGGTCTACGCTCGGCTTCTCATCGGGAACGTCAGGTTCGATGTCTGGGTCGTCGGCGAATCCGTGGTGTTGTACCTGGGCCTGCCGCTTCTGCTCGGCGTTCTCACCCGGCTGGCCGTGACCAGGCGTGGAGGCGAAGAGGCGATGGAGCGGCTCAAGCCCGGGCTCAACGCCCTCTCCATCCTGGGCCTGCTGTTCACCCTGATCGTCATGTTCTCGCTCAAGGGCGACCTGATAATCGAGCGGCCCGGCATCGTCCTGGAGATGGCGATCCCAATGGCCTTGTTCTTCGCGGTCATGTTCTTCGTCGTCCTCTTCATCGGGTCGCGGCTGCGCTTTCCCTATCGGGACGCGGTGGCGGTTGCCTTCAACGCCACCGGGCGCGACTTCGAGATCGCGATAGCCATTGCGATCACGGCTTTCTCGCCGACGGTCGCCCTGGCCACGGTCGTCGGCCCCCTCATCGAGGTGCCTGTCATGCTCGCCCTCGTGTGGGCGGCCATGCGGCTCAAGGGGCGGCTCTTCGGCTCGCAGGAGACGGCCGCCGGGATCGTCGGAGTGTAGGCAGCGCGCGTCCCCCCGGGGCACCTGTTGCGCCCGACGTGCGCTCGCTCGGCCCTACGCTCGCCGCGCGCGCCTCTGGCGGGGTGTTGGGGTGGCCTACGGGGGTCGAACCCGTAACCTGCGGATCCACAGTCCGCTGCTCTGCCGGTTGAGCTAAGGCCACCATTCGCGTGCCCCAGCGTGCTCGGCGGCCGGGCCGCTCGTGCCTCTGCGATGGGGCGACGGGGAGTATAGCCGGTGCGGGCGCCGAGGTGATCGCGCGGGTGAGCGGGCGCCCGTTGACCGCTGTCAACGCCGCCCACGCACGGCGACGCCCTCTACGTAGGGGCAACCCCTAATCAATCGCAGTCGAGCGTGGTACCACCTGACGACGGTCGACGGGACCAGAGGACGGGGAGACTGGCGGGCCGGCCGGCCCTACGGTGAGGGCAACACAAGCCAACTGGGAAAGACATGCCAGTGCTCGGCGTCATCCGGTTCTTCGCCGCCTCCACCTCGACGCGCAGGGTGCGCGTGGGCGGCCTTGCCCTCGCTCTCGCCCTCCTGACCGCGGCCGCCACGGCCTCCCCCACCTTCGCCTGGTCGACCTCGGCCTTCAGCCCGGGCGACG
>JBEKMM010000029.1:0-41518 GCA_050008515.1 Candidatus Limnocylindrales bacterium | reverse complement strand
CGGGTCGCTGCTGGCCGAGCCAGCCGAAGCGGACATCGCGCCGTCGGACAGGCGCGGAGATAGGAGGTAGAGCATGTTGCGTCGAATCGTGCTGGCGGGACTCATAGCCGTCAGCCTTGCGGCAGTTCCCGGGACGGCAGCGGCGGCCTCGCGGCCGCAGTCAGTCTCGATCGTGTCCCATATGACGATGGCGGACCCGTACAACTACGGTGACTTCTCAACTTCGGGCAGCAACCTCATCTGCCGGAAGGGCGATGTGCTCGACACGAATCTCGTGTGGGGTGACGCCAACCAACTGCCAAATGGCGACTGGCTGGTCGAGCTGACCGTCGACAAGACGTTCGCCTGCGCCACGGGAGGCCAGATCTTCCTCCGGCTCCATATTCACTGGTACGTCCACGACGACAGCATCGCGGAGTCGTTCACGTGGGTGGTCCTGGGCGGCACGGGCGCGTACGCGCACCTGCAGGGACAGGGCTTGGGTGTGACGGACACCAGGAACATGTTTGTCTCCGACACGAACTACTACGTCGGAGTGCTCCGCGGGTGACGGAGGCCGCGCCTTCTCACCCCAGCTGGCCAGTCGGAGATGAGCCGCAGGTAGGCGGCCCGACGTAAGCGTGCCGAGAGCGGCCCGGAGGTACCACAGCCGGGCCGCTCTGCTGCATCTGACGGCAGCCGCTCACGCCCCCGGGTGAGGCCGGCAGGCACGCACGGCGCACCCCTCGACGTGGAAACCGTGGCCTATCGATCCTACCTGGTACGAGCCTGGGGCCGTGGCCGGCAGACGGTTCGAGTGCTCGTCGAGGAGGTTCAGTCAGGCCGGCGGTCCGAGCTTCGGGGCGATCGCGCGGCTCGGCTCATCGCCGAGATCGAAGCGTCGCTGGCGGCTGAGCCAGAACGTGGATCGGCAGCAGTCGAGTTGCCGACCGACCCGGATTCATGAAGGAGGAAGAACCATGCGTCGAATCCTGCGTTTCTTCG
Organism: Candidatus Limnocylindrales bacterium; assembly: GCA_050008515.1. Taxonomy (GTDB): domain Bacteria; phylum Chloroflexota; class Limnocylindria; order Limnocylindrales; family CSP1-4; genus Fen-1039. Next base: position 40,534 of record JBEKMM010000029.1, on the reverse strand, counting down.
CGGCCTTCGCGGTGGCCGCGCTCGTGTCCACCGCCATCGCGGCGCCCGCTTGTGCGGCGTCGGCCACCTCGTCGCCGGCGGCAGCAAAGGCGGCCGCCGAGTTGTCAGCTCCACCAGGACACCGGCACATCTACTGGGCCAACCGTGTCACCCCGGACTTGACAGATGGCCTGACGACAGTGGGGCGGGCCAACCTCGACGGGACTCGGGTCAACCAGAGCTTCATCACGGGCGCGGACGCCATGTGCGGCGTGGCCATCGTGGGCAAGCACATCTACTGGGGCAACTGCGAGAACGACAAGATCGGTCGGGCCAACCTGGACGGGACCGGGGTGAACCAGAGCTTCATCAGCGGTACCAGCGGTGTTGGTGGGCTGGCGAGCGATGGGAGATACCTCTACTGGGGCAACATCTTCGATGGCACGATCGGGCGAGCCAGGCTCGATGGCACTGAAGTTAACCAGAGCTTCATCGTCAGCCAGGGAGTCAACGGTCCCGTCGCTGTCGCGATCAGCGGCGGATACATCTATTGGGCCAACTTCTTCAACGACGAGATTGGGCGGGCCAGGCTCGATGGCACCGGGGTGAACGAGAGCTTCATCAGCGTCACAGCGCTGACGCCCGACTCTAGCGGTCCCGCGGGCGTGGCGATCAGCGGCCGATACATCTACTGGACCAACGACGTCTGGATGGCCAGCTCGGGCGGCGTGATCGGGCGGGCCAGGCTCGACGGAACCGAGGTGAACCAGAGCTTCATCGGCGGCGATTTCGACCCCTGGGGAATCGCGGTCGCGGGACGACACATCTACTGGAGCAACCCCTCCAGCGGCACGATCGGGCGGGCCAGGCTCAACGGGACAGGAGTCAACCAGAGCTTCATCACGGGTGCCTCCACGCCACTCGGTCTGGCGGTCGGTCCGTAGCAGGCCTCCTTGGGGCAATGCCGATCGCACCGCTCTCCACCGCGCTCCCGCCAGAAGCAGCCGAAGCGGACGTCGGACCGCGAAGTGGCGGCCTCAGGAGCGGCTCTGTGGCGATCGCCCCCGAGTGAGCGCTGCCCCTTGTCGGCGCCCAACTCCGCGCAGCGATCAGAATCAGCCTTCGAGGCTGTGCCGTCCCTGGGGCGCCTCGACCCGAGTGGGAGAATCGTCGCCAGACGGGGCCCTGTGTCGCGCGAAATCTCGGGTTGCCTGGGTCGCGCCGAGCCACCGACCAGACCGACCCGCGCGAGCGTCTCTTCCGCGCTCAGAACTCTTGAGGGGTCGCTCGGAAAGGAGGATCAGAGGTGGAACCGACAACAACCGTTCGTCCGTATCCCCAGATGCCGCCCCTCACCGATGAGGAGGTCGTCTCGCTCCTGCAGGCGGTGCCGATCGCTCGGCTCGCCACCCACAACCCCGACGGGTCCATCCACCTCGTCCCGATGCTGTTCAAGTACGTGGATGGCGTCATCGTGCTCGGGACGCAGGCAATCACCCGCAAGATCAAGAACATCGAGCGCGACCCGAACGTCACCGTCCTCGTCGACATAGAGGAGATGCCGGCCAAGGGCGCCATGATCTATGGCACGGCAACGCTCGACACCGACGATCTGGTCGCCGAGCGGGTCGAGATCTTCGACCGAACCATGCCGCACGAAGCCGCCCAGGGGTTCGCCAACAGCCTGGCGGCACAATTCGAGCCGGCGGTCATCCGGGTCGTCCCGAAGAAGATCGTCTCCTGGGACTACTCGAAGGGCAGCATCGTCTAGCCGCGAACCGTCGGCCAACGCGGCGGCGCCGGTGCCGGGCCCGCATCAACCGAATAGCCGCTGGCCTCACAAGGGGGTAGTTGGCGAACCTACCTGAATGGTCGGGGCGAGAGGAGTCACACCGACGCTGGCGACCTGAATGTCCCATTCCGGCTCGAATGCGACATCGTGGGTCAAGATCGGTGGACGTTGTCCGCGGCGGCCGGATGAGCGAGACGCCTAGAGCCTGTCCCATGTCGGGGACCCAAGTTGGCTTCCAGAGGCGGCCACGATCGTACGGAGCGGCAGGACATGCGACACGGTCAGTAGGCCATCGCTTGTCAGGATCAACGCCCGCGATGCCATGGCCGACGGCGGGAGACCGGTCATAAGCACCGAAAGCGCCCATCTGGACTGGCGCGAACTCGCCCTCGGCGCCGTGCTGAGCCCGGGCGAACGCGCTGATCTCGGGTCGCGGACACTGGGCGTGGGCATGGACGAGCTGGACATGGACTACTTTTCGGCCTGCGCTGGCGCGTCCGCCTAGCGGGCAAGAGCACGCGCTATGTGTAGCTCACATCTCCAGGCCGGCGAGGGGGCGATGGGCGGGCGGGGCTTGCGTGAACGTCGCGGTCGGAAATGGGAGGCGCTTCGGCGCGTCCGCATCCATCCAGACGTAGTTCCGGAGGGCAAGGTCGGACGTGACGTAGCCCCAGTTCACAAGCCAATGGCGCTGCAGCTCTGAGAACGGCCATAGACGTGTTGGCAGCGCTGCGATGTATTCGGGCCAGCCAGGCGCGACCTCAAACGGCGAGGGCTTCTGGTACTTCGAGGGCTGCGTGAGCGTCCGCCAGAATGCGACCGGATGCGCGGGGTCCGCGGCATCGGTGCCAGGCCGTGCGGTGCGGCTGGAGGCGAACAGCGCGTGCCGGCGCTGCGCGCGCGCCTGGGCCACGGCGATGTCCAGCGTCCGCTTGAGCTGCGTCGACCAGAGGTCCCACTTCCAGAGGGCGCCATCGACGCTCAGGTTCCCGCCTGCGTCCGACACGAGGTAGGTGTGGCAGCGATCGGTGATAGGTTCGAGCGCGCAGTTGTCGTAGGCCCCGCCGTCGACCAGGGCGACGCGCTCGAGCAGGTCCCTGCGGTCGTTGAGCCGCGCCCCGCGCACGCGGCGGAAATCCGCGGGATCGAAGCGCAGGACCAGCGGGGAGACGATCGGCGGGAACGAGGCCGAGGCGGCAACGGCGTCCGCGAGGCGAACCTTCGGCTCGCAGACGACGCCGAGGAGGTAGCTACCGAGATACGATTTCGAAAAGCGGAAGTCTGTGCCCGTCGCAAGGTCCGTGGCGTTGAAGACGAACCTCGGGCAGTCGCCGGCGTCGGGGAGGTCCTGGAGAGTCCGGCCCTTGAAGAAAAAGCGGTCGAGGACCTCCGCAAGGGCGTTCGCCGGATTGATCCCGGGGACGAGCCCGAGGGCGACGATCGGGACGTCGAGCGGCAGCTTCGCTAGCCGGAGCACAGGCTTCGCGAACAGATGCACGAGGTTCGTCGCGCGGCCGCCATCCCAGGCGAGGTCCGGCCAGGCGACGGCGAGCAGTCCCGCTGCGAGAGATCCGCCTGAGACGGACGAGATCCGGTCGATCTCACCCAGCCGGCCCAGCTCGTTGATGCGAAGGAGGGCCCCGAGATGGAAGAGCGTGGCACGCACGCCACCACCCGATAGGGCGAGACCGTACTCCTCGTCGTCGCCGTGCTCGCACGGGAAGTCATCGCGCGTGTCCGCAGGCATGTCGTTGCGAACGCCGGCGCCGCGCCCGCGGAATGACTGCGGATCGAGTTTTCCGCTCATCGGGGAACCCCGCTTCCGATGCCCTCTTCGGCGCCTGCCGACGGCTGGCTGGCTGGACCGTCAGAGAGCGTTGCGATTCTCGGGCGCGCCCGTAGCCGTGTCCCGACGGTTGCCGACACCGCGGCCACCTGGGCGCACCCGCTCCTCGCCGCCAAGATACGCCGATGGTCAAGCCAGCGGCATGGTCCCAGAGGACGCGTCGGACCATTGCCCCGGCCTCGGCTGGGTGCCATGATCTGAGCACAGAAAGGGGGGAAGGCGATGTCCGCTAATGTCGCCAGCCGCGGAGAGGCCCTCGACTCCGTCGAGGTCGCGCCTGTGTTCCAGGCCATGCACGATCCCTCGCCGGACGTGCGCGAGGCGATGTTCCAGGCACTCATCCGCCTCCCGCTCGGTCCGTCGGACTGGCGGGAAGTGGCTGAGTACGGAAAGTGGGTGATCGATTCCAGCGAGTCGGACCAAGAGCGTGTAAGCGTCATTAGCGCCACGCCATACATCCCGGTGCGCTCGCTCAGAGAGCAGGTGGCGCAGCTCGTTGGGGGAGAGAGCCGGTGGCGATTCGACGCGGCGATGGCCCTGGCCGTGCTTGGCGACGCCCGGGCCGTGCCCACGTTGCTGGGCATGGTTTCCACCTCGACTGACTGGGCGCGCACGGAAGCTGCGCGCAGTCTGGCGACCGTCGACGTCTCGTCGGCCCGCGACGCAATCATGCGTGTGTGCGCCGGCCTCGGAACCTCTGCCCAAGAAGTCATAACCAGGTTCCTGCTCGCGCTCTCCCTCGCCCGGTCCGGCGACGACGCCGAGTTGCGGCGGCTATATGACGATCTCGGTTCGGGGCGGGTGGACGCCTGGGAGCTCCACTACGGGCCGAAGGGCGTCTGGCACCCAGCCGGCTTCAGCCCCGAGGGGCTGGCGGGACCTCCGCTCCCGGCCGAGACGGCGCGATGGCTCAAGGCCGTGGGCCGATCCGAGCACGGATTCGCGCCGCTCGCCCAGATGATCCTTGCAGCGTCGAGCCGAGCGCGAGGGCGGGCAGAGGGTTCCAAGCTCGCTCCGGCGTGGGCTGCCGGAAGCGCGCCGGGCTTCACCCGCCTCACCGATTCCGAGGCCGCGCAGGCCCGCGCGCGCGCCCTGGCGCTTGGTCTCCTCGACGCAGACGGCCACCTCTCCATCAGGGGAACGGCGACCGCCCGGAGCGAAGGTCTGGAGGGCGTCGCGGCCGCGCTCGCGTTCGAACAGTGCCCGGGCCGGACGATGGCCTTTGCGCTGGGGAATGACATCGTCAGGTGGATCGCGAGCTTCCAGCGGGAGTTCAAGCCAGACGCCATCGGTCTCGTTCACGCGTACGCGCTATGCGCGGGGGGCGGACGCGATGTTCTGTGGCAGATCGGATGGGCGGCGTCGCGCGGCGGGCTCCGCGGCCTCATGGCACAGCTGGCCAGCCCCCTGGCGTCGGCCGATCCATCCGAGAGGGTCGCAGCGGCGCACCTCCTCGCCGATGCTGCCGACTACGCGGCACAGGGCGCTGAGCCTCTGTTCGGCGGAGGGGAGGGTCCTAGCGGTCCGGCGGTCTCGGAGGTGATCGTGGATGATCTGCCGCGGGCAGCGCCAGAGCCGCCGGCGGAGGAGGAAGCGGCGGCGCCAGAAGAGGCCGCGGGGGCGCTTCCTACCACAGCGGAGTTCGAGAGACTCGGGCCTGGGCGCGGCGTCACGCGCGGGATTGAGCCGGGGGCCCACCCGGCCACCACGCGGCGGGAACCCCTCCACACCGGCATCGGCGCCGACGCTCGGTCCGCGGCGAGCCACGCAACTGCCGGGGCCGGCGGCGCGGCATCGTCCTCGCCGACGGCCAGAGGGGCTGATCGCTTCGTCCGTGTCGACATCTGGAACCTCGGCAAGAACGGCGACCGGGCCGGCGAGCCCCTTCGGCAGACGCTCGAGAAGTCGAAACGCTACGAGATCGACATACAGGTTGCGGCGCAGGGCCGGAGCATCGTGGCCGACGGTCCATTTCCCGCGCCCCGGGACCTCCGCACGCGACAGATCGACGTGTTCTTCCTGATCCTTACCGGCCCCTACAGCTGCGAATCTCAGTCAATCGAGCTGCCAGGAACGGGACCGAGCTCCCCGTGCTCGTTCCGCTTCATGACGCCGAGAATGGGCGTCTTCCGGGCCCGGATCCTCTTCCTGTACCGGAACACGGTGCTGCAGACGACGCTGCTGTCGGCCCCGCTCGCACCGGCCGCCGCAGACGCGAGGATCACGCTCACTGTCCAGCCCCCACTCCACGCCTCCTTCGATCAGATCGAAAGCCGCGAGGAGACGGACGTCGCGATCGTCCACCACGAGGGTGGTCGGACCGCGACGGCGATCGCGAAGGGCGAGCCCCTTCCTCTGCGGCTCGGCGACACCAGGGAGCTGACCAGGCGGTTCACCAAGGTACTCGACCGGATGCCGGCAGATCCCGACAGCCTTGCAGGGGGCCTCGATTCCAAGCCCATGGTTGCATTGCTGTGCGCCCTGGCGGGCAAGGGCAAGCTGCTGAGAAACAGGCTGGAGCTCAACCAGCCCAAGCTCGCAGTCGCCCTCGCCGCCGCCCGCCGGATCCAGATCCTGAGTATCGGAGGCGACGCCGTGCTCCCGCTCGAGCTCGTCTACGACCTCGAGCCTCCCGTCGAGCCGAACGTCTGCCAGAGTCCGACACGGATGACCGGCCACTGCCATCCCGAGTTCCACACGACCTCTGAGGATGGGGATCCGGAGGTCGTCTGTCCGTCCGGTTTCTGGGCCATCTCGAAGGTTATTGAGCGTGGGTCGCTGACTGAAGACGAAGTGGTCGAGATAGGCGGCGCCGAGCTGGCCGTGGCTCTGGGTCCGGGCCGTGGACAGGATTCGGCATCCGCCCCGGGGGGCCTTTCGGGTGTCGGCGGCATTCTTTTCGGCGCAAGTGAAAGGGTGCAGAGGAGCTCCCTCGAGTCGATGGCATCGGCCCTGGCGGCTGTGACAGAAGCACCCGTTTGCTGGGCCAAGGACTGGGGAGAGTGGAAGGCTAACGTGAGGAGTGGGCCGTCGATCCTGGTGCTCCTCTCTCACTCGATGGTTTCTGACAAGCTCGAGATCGGGGGCAAGAGCTGCGCCCACGAGGACATCGACCAGAGATACGTACGACCGCTAGGCGCCCCTGCACCGCTCGTGTTGCTTCTCGGCTGCGAGACGGCCACCACTGACTCACTCCTTACCTATGTGTCGACGTTCCTGATCTCCGGCGCAGCGATGGTCGTGGGCACGATCGCCACTGTGCCGGCCGAGAGCGCCCCAGACGTGGCGGTGGAGATGATCGAGGCTCTCAAGCGAGCGCAGGGAGGCGCACACCAACGATTCGGTGAGGTCATGCTCGACGTTCGGCGACAGCTGCTCGACAAAGGCGAGCCGCTGGCGATGTGCATCGCGGCCTACGGCGACGCCGATCGTGGATATGGAGGGCAATGACGATGGGTGGGGACGGCGCGATTTCCACGGGTAACCCGGCTGCCGCGGACCGTGAGGAACCGTTCTTCGTCGTTGAGATGCTGCCGGCCGGACCGGGCGACGCCCTGTGGATCGAGTATGGAACGCGGGACGACCTGCACCGCGTACTGATCGACGGCGGAACGTACGACACCGACGAGGTGATCAAGGCGCGCTTGGCCAAGACGAAGGAGAAGACCCCGCATTTCGACCTGATCGTCATCACCCATGTCGACGACGACCACATCGGCGGCATGCTGCGTCTGCTCATAGACAAAAGGGTTCGCCTCACGACAGACGACCTGTGGCTGAACGCGTGGGATCAGCTTCCCGGTACGCGGCCGCACCCGAGGCTCGGCGTGGCCGGGGCTGAGTTCTTCACGCTCCTTCTCCGCCGGCGGAGGATCGCTCCGAACCGTGCCTTCAATGGAGAAGCAGCCGCCGCTTTGGCCGATCGCCCTCTCACGCCGGTTCGATTGGCCGGCGGCATGCAGCTCACCATGCTTTCGCCCGGGATCGCCGAGCTCGACTCGCTCAAGACGGTCTGGCAGAAGGAGTTGGCGGAACGGAAGCTCGACGGCAACGGCTGGGACGAAGGTGCCATCGTGAACTGGATGCACGAGGAGCACCCTCCCAAGATCGACAAGGAGTACTGGCTGCTCGGCGGCCGGCAGAAGCGCATCGGGAAGGTCGGGAACGAGGATGAGCTTCGAAACGCCGCGGAATCGGAGTTCACAGAGGATGGCTCGCCGACGAACGGCTCGAGCATCGCCGTACTCGCGGAATTCGCGGGCCGGGCGTGCGTGCTCGCCGGCGATGCGTATCCCTCGGTGCTCGCCGCGAGCCTCGTGCGCCTGCGCCAGGAACGCGGCGAAAGGGGGGAGCGACTCGAGATCACGGCAATGAAGGTCCCGCACCATGGCAGTCGGGCGAACGTTTCCATAGAGCTCGTGAGGGACCTTGGCTGCCGGCGCTTCCTCGTCTCCACCGATGGCTCGGGCAGACAGCGCCATCCCGATACCGAGGGCATCGCCCGCATCGTGGCTTACTCGCCCCATCCAGTCGAGCTCTACTTCAACTACCACTCCCCTCGGACGGATCCGTGGGGCGACGAGACGCTCGCCACGGCTTGCGGTTACCAACCGTTCTACGGGACCGGCGGATCGATCTCCGTGGACTTGTAGGCGTCTATGTCGAGCATGCTGCCGTCGTGCCTGCGTTGACGGCGAGCACTAGAATCATCGCGTTGTTCGGGGGGAAGTGTGAGAACGCGCCAAGGCCGCTTGGGATTCCGTACGGATCGGCAACGCCTTTGGCCGCCCTGCGAAGCGGCGATCCGTAGATTGCACGCGTCTCCGCGGCTGTTGGCTGTTCGTCTGCGGACAGATCTCCTCGGCGTCCGGCTGCGGCCGTTCGCACCCGAGACCGCTGGTTGGCACCGATGACGCTGCTGCTCGACGACAGGACGCCGGGGCCCGGAACGCACGCCCTGGTGATCGGCGTCGGCGCCTATCCGCACCTTCTCGGCGGCGGTGCCACGACCTTCCCGGGCCACGAGGGCATGACGCAACTCACCTCGTCGCCGATCTCGGCCGTGAAGATGACCAAGTGGTTCCTGGAGAAGTACAGGTCGGACACCCGGAAATTGCGGTCTCTCGATCTGCTCGTGTCGTCGCACGTCCCGACGTCATTCAGGATGCTCGACGGAACCGACAGGCCGGTCGAGGCAGCAACGTTCGCGAACGCGAAGCAGGCGGTCAAGGCCTGGAAGGGCCGGGCGGACTCGGATCCCGCCAACCTGATGGTGTTCTTCTTCTCCGGACACGGACTCGCTCGGGGCCTTCAGGTCACTCTCGCGCTCGAGGACTATGGCAGCGACCCAGACCAGCCCCTTGCGGCGGCAATCGACTTCAGCAACCTGTATCTTGGCCTCGATCTGTGTGTAGCTCGGAACCAGGTCTACTTCGTCGACGCGTGTCGCGTTTCCTCCGGGGCGCTGCTCACGCCGTCGGGCTGGAACGGCGACCCGATCTACTACTCGTCGCGAGACCTGACGGACCGCCTCGCGCCTATCTTCTACGCCACCTTTCCGGGCGCTGCCGCGTATGGCGTTCTGGGCGGTCCCACGGTGTTCACGGGGGCGCTTCTCGAGGCACTCGACGGCGCAGGCAGTGACGATATCCCTGTGAGGGGCGCCTGGCGGATTCAGACAGATTGCCTTAATCGAGGCATCGATTTCATCCTGCGACAGCGCGTTGCCGGGACCAGCGCGAGCGACCAGCTCGCCCATGTCGAGCACCTTACGAGGCTTGCGATTCACGACCTCCCAGGGCTGCCGAGCGTCCCCGTGGAAATCGCGTGCCAGAACGACGGCCAGACGGAAGCGGCGATCTTCTCGTATCAGGGCTCGTCCGGCAGTGGTCGGCGGATGCCTCCGCGTGAGGGAGCGTGGCGCCTGGATCTGGACGAAGGGGAATACGACTTCACGGCCGACCTTCAACCCCCTCTGAGTGGAGCGGGGACGCTCCACGACCGCGTCACCCCGCCGTTCCGGCCGGTGCGCATCGAGGTCCGATAGAGATGACCTCTGTGTCGATCGCCCTGATCAAAGGACTTTCCGGGAATGCGGACGTGCCACCCGTGGCCGGCGACGTCGTGGGCCGAATCTTGAGCGTGAGCGCCGGCCGGGAATCCGTCACGGCCGCACCAAGGCTGATAACCATTCCCGTCCGCGGCGCATACGCCCCCGAAGCCGAGAACCTCCCGATGTGTCAGGTGGAACTGCCGATGGGCCAGTACGTGGTCGACGCATTCCTCCCGTCCGGAGACCTCGTGAGTGCGGACTTCATGGTCGATTCCAATGAGCCCAAACAGGTCTCCCTGTTCATCGAGCACTCTGCCCACGAATGGTTGAGCTGGCAGCACCTGGCCGGAAACGTCCCGGCCGCTTCCGAATTCCGGGCCGGCCTTCGAACACTCGAGTCTGCCGGTGCGGTCCCCCCAAGCGGCTGGCCGGCCTGGGTCATCGCCGAGTCGACGAGGCCAATCGGAACGGGCCTGACGATCGATCTACTCGCTCGGGCCGCTGGGAACCGGATCCCGATGGCCGAGTATCCCGAGCGCTCCCACCGTGCTCCGAACGCCGGCTCCTATTCCGACGGGCCATATTCCGCGTACGAGTTCACCTCGCCGTCCACTGTGGAAGGCCGTCGCTAGGTCGTCGTCGAGGATGGCTCAGGCGGGATCCTCCTCGCGGTTCTGCCCGTTCCGTGGCAACAGATCGGCCGCGAGTCGGAGGCCGAGATCGACGTCCTCGTCGGCCCGCGCTCGATGGCTGAGCAGCCCGCGGGTCCCGTGCAGCCCGACTGCTGGATCGTCGTCCGCGATCCCGTGATGACGACGGTGGTGAGCTATCTAGCGGCAGGAGACAATCCCGCGGCGCATGCCGTTCTGGCACGTGCCAGGGAGGTCCTCTTCTGGAAGAGCGACAACCCGATAGCGGCGGCGGCAGGAGGTTATGTCCTGCTTGCCAACTGGCCGGGGATAGCCGAAAAGGCCGAGGAACGGCAGCCGGCGTGGCTCCGCTGGATCGGCAACCTATTCCGGCGATTCGATTGGCTCCCGGACGGCGCGATCCAGCTGGCCTGGTTGAAGCTGCTCGGCGTACGCCCACGTGGCCCCGAAACCCCGCCGCCTCGCGACCTCGTTCTCGAGGCGTGCCGGCGCGGGATCCCCTACTACACCGCCGGCGTCAAGATGCTCCTGGACAGCCTCGTGCTCCTCACGAACCAAGCATACAAACACGGGCGAGACATCGAACTCGAGGCAGCGTTGACCGGGACCCGCGAGCTGGGGCTGCAGGTCGAGCCGTGGCAGCCGTTCACGACGCTTCGACTCAATCCACGATCCTAATGGGCCCGAGGCCGGGCGAGCTGGCCGGGCGCCCACCTGGGACCGCCAGCCTGAGGAGGCCCCGCCCGCTGCCCGCACGCTCGGGGAGCATCTACTCCATCAACATGGGATGGTGCGACGTCGACCTAGTGGGCACTTCGAACGGCACGCGCGAACTCGGGATTGCTGGACAAGTCCGACCGCGACGTGATCCAAGGCGCTCGATGGGAGACGGCGGAAGAGTAGGTCGCAAACCTACCTGAATGGTCGGGGCGAGAGGATTAGAGCCGACACTCCGTCGCCATCGTTGCTGATCCCGGTCGCGAACATACCGAGCTACGTTGGTCGGGTCTGGAAGACGGCCTAAGGGCGTTTGTGAGACCACCCAAGCGGTTGAGCTGGGTGCTGTTGGTTCGAGGCTATCCGCCCGGGAGCAGGTAGAGCGCCATCTGCATGGGAGTCCGGGCAATCAGGCTGTGTTTGACCTCGGGCGCCATCCGCAACCACGTCCCCGGTCGAGCCGGATGGGCATCGCCGCCAATGGTCAATTCACCCTCGCCAGCGAGGATGTGGATGATCGCCGGCCGAGCCGACGTGTGCTCCGAAAGCTGCTCTCCCGCAGCGAAGGCGAAAAGCAAGAACTCGATGTCGCCCTCGTTAGAGAGCGTCTGGCTGAGAATGCCACGGGCCGGGATGGGCGCCTCGGTGGCCAGATCGGCGAAGAACGTGTAGGGCGTGGCCATGTTTCCACCAACTTGGGCGGAATGCTGAGTCGCGCGGCCGAAGCTATCGACCGCATCGCTGCGTCGGTAGAATAGGGCATCTTTGGCTCGCTCCAATCGCAGACAACCTCACTCGACTCGGTGTGAAGGTCGGCCGACTCAATAGGCGGCCTCGGCGAGCATCTTCGGATCGTCCATCCGCGCTTGCGATTACGATCGGGACGATGTCAGAGACGCCGAACCGCTTGGCCGCCGAGACGAGCCCCTATCTGCTCCAACACGCCCACAACCCGGTTGACTGGTACCCGTGGGGGCCCGAGGCGCTCGCCCGAGCAGCCCACGCAGACCGGCCGATCTTCCTGTCCATCGGCTATGCGGCATGTCATTGGTGCCACGTCATGGAGCGGGAGTCTTTCGAGGACCCGGAAACGGCCGACGTCCTGAACGCCGGGTTCGTCTCGATGAAGGTCGACCGCGAGGAGCGGCCCGACCTCGACGCGGTCTACATGGCGGCGCTCCAATCGATGACCGGCGGAGGGGGCTGGCCGATGAGTCTCTTTCTGACGCCCGATGGCCGACCGTTCTACGGCGGCACCTATTTCCCGCGAGATCCGAGATACGGCATGCTGTCGTTCCGGCAGGTCCTTGCGGCGGTGGCCAAGTCATGGGCGGAGCGTCGGGCCGATGTCGAGGCTGCGGCGGATCGGCTCACGGATGAGCTGCGGGGCCGCGCCACGGGCCGAGCCGACGAGCCGAGGACGGAGCCCGAGGAGGTGCGGCCGGAATCGCACGCCCGCCTCGTCGGTGAGCATGAGGTAGTCCGACTGCCGGGTCAGCGGCCGAACGAACCACAGCGTGGTGTCGTAGCCGCAGCCGTGGAGCGCCTGGTGGCCGACTTCGATTTCGAACATGGGGGTTGGGGTGGACCGCCACGTTTCCCGCAGCCGGCGGTCATCGACCTGTTGTTGCGATGGGCCCGCGACCCCTCGGACGATCAGATTCTGCGAACCGCGATTCGCAACCTGGACGTCATGGCCGACGGCGGCATCCACGATCAGATCGGTGGCGGCTTCCATCGGTACGCGACGGACTCGGATTGGCTGGTACCCCATTTCGAGAAGATGCTGTACGACAACGCCCAGCTGGCGCGGGTCTACCTCCACGCCTATCAGCTCACCGGCGACCCACGTTTCAGGGAAGTGGTGGAGACGACGCTCGACTACCTGGTCCGTGAGATGCGTACTCCGGACGGGCTGTTTGCCGCCAGCCAGGACGCCGACACCGACGGGATCGAGGGTAGGACTTACGTTTGGACTCTCGATGAGGTCACGTCCGTGCTCGCTGGGACGGCGGCCGATGCGAGACCGGACCACGATCCACGTGCAGGGCCCCAGCCGCGGCGGCGTGCCGAGGAGGACAGTCTCGCGGAACTCGTCGCGTCAGCGTTCGGAGTCACCGCCGCAGGCAACTGGGGGGGCCGGACGATCCTCTCCCGTGTGGCAAGCGATCAGCAGGTCGGCGCCTTGTACGGGCTCTCCTCGCAAGAGGTCGCCCGTCGGCTGGAACTGGCCCGTCGCTTGCTCCTGGAGCGGCGCAATAGCCGGCACCAGCCGGCCCTTGACGACAAGGCGGTGACGGCCTGGAACGGCCTCGCCCTGGCCGCCTTTGCCGAGGCTATCCCGGTCCTCGAGCGGAAGGCCGACCGGGCAATCGCCGAAGGGATCGCCGAAGCGGCGCTCGGTCTGCTGCGAGGCACGGACGGCCGGCTTGCACGGTCGTTCCGGTCGGGCCGAACCACCGGGCATGGCGGCCTCGACGACTACGCTTGCCTCGCCGACGGGCTGCTTTGCCTATACGAGGCAACATTCGACGAGCGATGGCTGGTCGCGGCGAGCGAGCTGGTCGGTGTGGTGGAGCGCGACTTCGCGGACACCGCAGGAGGCTGGTTCGACACGGCCAGCGACGCCGAGCCGCTGATTGTCAGACCGAAGGAGATGCAGGACGGCGCCACTCCCTCGGGAGGCGCTGCGGCATCTGCCGTGATCCTTCGGCTGGCCGAACTAGCTGGTGATAGACGCTTTCGCGACGCTGCCGAACGAGCCCTGGGCCAGATGGCGCAGGTGGCCGCGCGATACCCCCGTGCATTCCCGGCCTGGCTCGGGGCGCTCGACTTCGCTTCGGCGCCGGTGGCGCAGATAGCCATCTTGGGTGATCCTGGGGCACCGGACACACGGGCGCTGCTGGCAGTCGCGAGGAACGGGTTCCAGCCGTACAGGGTACTGACGCTCGGGAACCCCGAGTCGAGCACGCTGGATCTGCTGCGCGGCCGTTCGGCGATCGACGGCTGCGCAACTGCGTACGTGTGCCACGCTTTCGCCTGCCGTCTGCCCGTCACCGGGCCGGCGGAGCTGGCAGCCGAGCTGGCCTGAATTGGCGGGTGTCGGGTGTCCGCGTCAAGAGCAGGTGCCCACCGTCAGGCGCGGGCCTACTTCTTCGTCGCGTATTCCGCTGGGTGATTGCGCCGATCCTTGTCTGCAGTCTTCGCGATCATGGCCAGAGTCGCCTCTACGGTCATGGAGTTTGCGTCCGCGGCTCGCTGGACGTCTTCGTAGGTGATGTTTACGTGTGGCTTACCCATGTCGTCGTGGGCGGCCATGCAGCCGCAGTTCAGGCACCGAGTCAATCAAGACGGTTGCCGGAACATCCGGCATCCCGGTGGTTGGCGTCTCGGGAACCATCCCCAAGGCGGACGAGTCCTTCGTGGACTGGCAGCTGGCTCAGCTCAACGCCATCGAGGCGGCTTTGGGAGGTGGACGGTGAGCACTAGCGGCCACCTGCCCGCGGTCCGGTCCGTGGCTTCCGAAACAGAACCGGCTATGTGCTTCGATCGAGCGACGCTCGCATACGGCGACCGCGTGGTCTGGTCCGAGCTGTCGATGACTGTCCCCCAAGGCGAGTTCCTCGCCGTACTCGGGCCCAACGGATCGGGCAAGACCTCGCTCCTTCGGGCGCTACTCGGTCTTGCCCCGCTGGCTGGTGGTTCGCTAGATGTCCTCGGCAAGCCGCCGCAGCGGGGCAACCCGGCAATCGGCTACGTGCCGCAGCACGCCTGCTTCGACCGGGACGTGCCGCTCCGCGGCCGCGATCTCGTCGGCCTCGGGATAGATGGGCACCGCTGGGGTTTTGGCCGTCTGTCGCGTGCGGATCGGGCGCGGGTGACAGCGGCCCTTGAAGCCGTCGCCGCAACGGCTTATACCGATGCTCCGGTCGGCCGACTCTCCGGCGAGGATTCTGACCGAGGTTGCGCCGCGCCCCTTCCGGCGAGCTTTCGTGCCCATGTCGCCGCCCCTGAGGGGGTCACCTGCTGGGATTTGCCGTCGAGGGTGATCAGCGGAGCGCTAGCGCCGGGGACGTGGGACGGGATCGTCTCGAGCGCCACGCCGCCCGGGGCCGGCCGATGCCCGATCTCAGTACCCAGCTCCTTTGCGAGCGAGCCGAGGATCCTGTTCGAGCCGGCGATCAGGCAGGCCGTGCACATGCACACCGCCACCGTGTGGCCGGGCTGATCGAAGCGAAAGTGGCGGTAGTACGTGGCGGTCCCGTAGATCAGCGCGTACGGGGCGCCGGAGACCTGGCTGATCTTCTTGAGCGCCGCAACCGGCAGGTAGCCGTAGACCTCCTGGGCCGCCTCGAGGATCGCCAGCATCTGAGCCTGATCCCAGTCGTATTTCTCGAGGATGGCATCGATTGGAGCCGTGTCGATAGCATCGAAGTGGGTGTACGCGGGGTCCGGCACCGGCCGGCCCGACTTTCGCAGGGCGGCCTTCTCGCGCCGCTCGGCGTACTGCTCGGCCTGGCCCCAGTGAACGTGGAAGCGGCCCAGGGTATCGAACCCGCCCATGTCGATGCACTCCACTGGGCAGGCCATGGCGCACTGGAAGCACGTCTCGCACTTGATGTTGCCGAGCTCGTCGTAGAGCAGTTGGAGGCGGCCGCGGAACCGGACGGCGACATCGGGCTCCGTCTCGGGGTACTGGATCGTGGCCTTTGGCGCGAAGAAGCGGCGCATGGTCAGGGCCATGCCCTTGGCGATGCCGAGACCCGGAATGAAGGTCATCGCGTCAGACCACCATCGTCATCGAGTCGGCTCAGATCACGCGCCATCTCGGGGCTGTACTCCGCCGGATGGTCGCCTCGATCCTTGTCGCCGGTCTTGGCGATCATGGCCAGAGTGGCTTCGACCGTCATTTCGTTGGCGTCCGCCGCCCGCTTCACGTCTTCGTAGGTGATATTGAGCCCAGGCTTGCCCATGTCGTCGTGGGCCCGCATGCAGCCACAGTTGAGACACATCTCGCGGCCGCTCCTTTCTCATCAGTTGACACTCTGGACCGGCTCGCCTCCAGTATGGTAGGACGCCACCGCTTGCCACCGTTGCGACGCCCGCAGGTCGCCTGACGCATCGAGCTGGGGTCGTTCGCAAGAGCAGGCCGAGGCAAGCGGCCGACGCACTCTCCCTGCGAGGCGTCCGATCCGCCTGCCGGCACATCGGGCCCGACAGGGCTACCGTGGCGGTCATGAGCACCTCGGACACCGATCCCGCCATTCCAGCGTCGGGTGAGGCTAGCGGGCAGCCCGTCCGCGAGCCCGACCCTACTGGTCCGGTGCCGATCGAGGGGGTCGACGCGCGTCTGGTCGCCAACATGACCGCGAGCCTCGGCATCCCAACCGCGACCTCGTTCCGTGACATCCGGGTCGATGTCCTGGTCGCTCGGCGGGAGCAGCTCAACGCCGTCATCGCTCCGGCCCGGCTGTCGCTCACGCACCTGATCGCCTATGCCGTCGCCCAGGCGGCCGGGGTCCACCCCACACTCGCCTCCCATTTCGTGGAGATCGACGGACGGCCACATCGTGTGGACCCGGCCGCGATTCACCTTGGATTGGCGGTGGACGTTCTGGGCCGCGACGGCCGGCCCTTCCTGATGGTGCCGGTTCTACGGGCAGCCGACGAGCTCGACTTCGCTGCCTTCATGAGCCGCTTCGACGACTTGGTGGAGCGTGCGCGAGCGAACCGCCTTTCGGCCGACGACCTGGTCGGCGCCGGCATCACTCTCACGAACCCCGGGACGGTGGGCACCACGGCCTCGGTTCCGCGCCTGATGCCGGGGCAGGGCGCGGTCGTGGCCACCGGCGCGATCCGCGGGCTCGCCGGCGGGGCAGTAATGACGGTTAGCAGCACCTACGACCACCGCGTGATCCAGGGCGCCGAGTCAGGCCGCTTCCTCGCGACGCTGGAGGAGTTCCTCACTGGCTCTGACGAGTTCTATGAATCAATCGCAGAAGGCATGGGCGTTCCCCGATCGGTGGTCGCGTCCCCCGTGCCGACCGTTAGCTCGACCGTCGGCTCCGTCGCCCGGCCGATCTCGATCGAAGCTGCCGCAGCGCCTGCCAGCCTGGCGGCGATCGCCGCCGGCGTCGACCTCGTCCGCTCCTTCCGTCACTTCGGTCATCGCGCCGCCGAACTCGACCCTCTAGGCAGTCAACCACCCGGCGACGAGGCCTTGGACCCCGCGACTTGGGGCCTGACTGCCGAGGGCATGGCGCGCATACCGTCTGACGTGCTGAGCGTCGCCCTACCGGGGAGCACCCTGGCGGAGGTCCTGCCCGAGCTGAGCCGCACCTACTGTGGCACGATCGCTTACGAGGTTGAGCACATCAACAGCCACGAGGAGCGGACCTGGCTGCGGCAGGCCATCGAGACCGGCGAGCACCATGTCCGTCTAGAGACAGCCGACAGGGCGCGGCTCCTCGAGCGCCTGACTGCCGTGGAGGTCTTCGAACGCCTCCTCGGACGTGCCTACCTGGGGCAGAAACGCTTCTCGATCGAGGGCCTCGACGTTCTGGTTCCGATGCTCGACCGGCTCATCGAGCTCGTCGATCAAACTGGCGCCCGAACAGTCGAGATCGGGATGCCCCATCGCGGGCGGCTGAGCGTCGTCGTCCACGTTGTCGGCGTCGCCGAAGCCACCATCTTCGAAGAGTTCGAGCGAGGGCGGGCCACGGCCGAGGCGGACCCGCCGGCCGTGGGCGAGACGAGCGACGTCAAGTACCACCGCGGCGCCCACGGCGCCCATCCCACCGCCGGCGGCTCAGTACGCGTGACCGTCTCCTCGAACCCGAGCCACCTCGAGGCCATCGATCCCGTGGTCGAGGGACGAGCGCGGGCCGAGCAGACCGACCGGAGCGGACCGACAGTGAGCGCGGACGCCCACCTTGCGGTCCCGGTGCTGATCCACGGCGATGCCGCCTTCGCCGCGCAGGGCGTTGTCGCCGAGACATTCAACCTGGCCCGCCTCCCCGGCTACACGACCGGCGGGACGATCCACGTGATCGGCGACAACCAGCTCGGCTTCACGGTCGAACCCAGGGACGCCCGCTCGACCGACTACGCCAGCGACCTCGCCAAGGGCTTCGATGTCCCCATCGCCCACGTCAACGCCGACGACCCCGAGGCCTGCCTTTCGGCCGTCCAGCTCGCCGTCGCATACCGCGAGCGGTTCCACGGCGACTTCGTCATCCACGTCTTGGGTTACCGTCGCTACGGCCACAGCGAAGAGGACGAGCCGGCCTACACCCAGCCTCTGCTGTATGCCCTGATCGCCGAGCACCCGACCGTCCGCGAGATCTACCTGCGACGACTGGTCGAGGAAGGCGCGATCGAGTACTCGGCGGGGGAGGCGATGGTAGGCGCGGCGCAAGCGCGCCTGGTGGAGCTTCGGGAGTCGGTGGCAAAGGAGACCGCTGGCGTGGGCGCCGGTCCGACCGCCGAAGGCGACGGGTCGGGCGAGGACCGCGGTGCGGCAGTCTTGGTGGGCCCGAGTCGTCGAGGGAGGCGCTCGTTGGCGAAAGCTCGCCCGACTGCCGTGCGCGCGGCCAGGTTGCGGGCGATCAACGATGACCTCCTGCACGTGCCCGACGGCTTCACGATCCACCCGAAGCTCGTCCCTCAGCTCGAACGGCGGCGAGCGGCACTCGGCCCCGATGGTCGCATCAGCTGGGCCCAGGCCGAGGCCCTCGCCCTGGCGTCTCTGCTTCTCGAGGGCGTACCGATCCGTATGACCGGCCAGGACACCGAGCGCGGCACCTTCAGCCAGCGCCACCTCGTGCTCCACGATCCCACCGACGGGCAGCGGTTCACGCCCATCGAGCACCTATCCGGCGCGCGGGCCTCCATCGAGCTGCACGACAGCCCCCTCTCGGAGCTAGCTTGCCTCGGCTTCGAGTATGGCTACGCGGTCGAGGCGCCCGAGGCGCTTGTGCTGTGGGAGGCGCAGTACGGGGACTTCGCCAACGGCGCCGAGGTCGTAATCGACCAGTTCATCATCGCCGGCCTCGCCAAGTGGGGCGAGACCTCGCGGCTGACCATGCTCCTGCCCCACGGCTACGAGGGTCAGGGACCCGAGCACTCGAGCGCCCGCCTGGAGCGCTATCTGGCGCTCGGTGCGGAAGACAACCTGCGGGTCGCGTACCCCACGACCCCAGCCCAGTACTTCCACCTGCTGCGAGATCAGGCGCTGCGGCCGATCGTCCGGCCACTGGTGCTGATGACGCCCAAGAGCCTGCTTCGGCTGCCGGCCGCCACCTCGAGCCCGGGCGAGCTGACCGCCGGTCGTTTCGAGGCGGTCCTCGACGACCCGGAGCGCGCGGCCATGCGCGGGGGCGTGCGCCGGCTCGTGCTGTGCAGCGGCCGGTTCTACTACGACCTTTTCCTCTCGCCACGGCGCGCAGAGGCGACCGACGTCGCGATCGCCCGGGTCGAGCTTCTCTACCCGTTCCCCTGCGATGAACTGCGCCGGCTGATCACCGGGTACCCGGCTCTGGAGACGGTGGTCTGGGCGCAGGAAGAGCCGCGCAACATGGGTGCGCGCAAGTTCGTGCTGCCCGAGATCCGCGACCTCCTGCCACCGCAGGTCTCGCTGGCCGACGTCTCACGGCCGGAGCGATCTAGCCCCGCCGAAGGCTACGCGGCCGCTCACCGGGCTCAGCAGCTGGCTCTGGTCGGCGAGGCTTTCGGGTAGCGATCGCACTCACTGGGCGCGGCGCGGGCGTCGAGTGAGCGTGACGCATGGCGTCCGGGCGGATCGATCAACAGCCACGATCGCGGGTTAGTGACGCTGCGGGTCCCATCCCCTATTTCAAGTCAGACAGCCGGACGCATCGGGGACAACAAGCTGCGCGGAGTCGCCAGGCCGGCGGACCAGGAAGAGCTGCTGTTGCCAGGTTTCGGTCCACGCTAGCCAGCCGCCCGAGACGGAAGGCCCTCCAAAGTCCGACCAATGCCCAGCCTGAACGGGCTGCCAGCCGGGGGACGTCGCCGTCCAGATGTCGGCGCTGCCGACGGCCCAGGCGATCTCACCTGAGTCGGCTGACAGCCAGTAGGCGCCGTCGGCGATGGAGCGGGCTGAGGCACCATTCGGTAGCACCATACAAGACCCGAGGATCTGCCCGGGCTGAGCATCGCCGAGGCTAACTAGAGGCGTTCGGGCCGCTCGATCGGGGGCAGGTGCGGCTCGCCGGTAATCAGTCGGGTTCCGCGGCCGTGCGTCAGGAAGCTCCACGCCCATCGGATGATCACCACGAGCCGGTTCGCGAAGCCGATGAGATAGACGATGTGGACGCCGAGCCACATCCCCCAGGCCAGGAAGCCACTCATCCGGCCCAACCGGCCGAGCCAGCGGATGTCGGCCACGCCGGACAGCCGACCGATGACCGCGACGTCGCCCCGGTCCCGGTACCGGAATGGCTCGGGCGTCGCGCCGCGGACGCGCCGCCGGATCGCAACCGCCGCATAGGTACCTTCCTGGATCGCGGCTGGCGCAACGCCCGGCACAGGCTTCCCGCCCTGCCGCTTCGCGATCGCGAGGTCGCCCAGGATCATCACCTCAGGGTGACCTGGCACGGTGAGGTGGGCGCCGACCGGCACCCGGCCCGCCCGATCCGCCTCCACGCCAAGCGCGTCAGCGACCTTGCGCCCGAAGCTCGACGCCTGCACGCCCGCCGCCCAGAGAACCGTCCGCGTCGGGATTCGCTCCGTCCGCTCGTTGCCATCGCTGTGGACGGCCACGTCGATGCCGCCCTCGTCGATGGCCGTCACCTTCGTCTCGGTCCGGACCGTCACGCCGAGACGTTCGAGCTGGCGTCGGGCCGATCCCGAGAGCGACTCGGGGTAGGTCGGCAGGACGCGGTCGAGCGCCTCAACGAGAAGCACCCTCGCATCTGCGGGGCGGATGGAGCGGAAGTCGCGGCGCAGCGTGTCGCGCGAGATCTCGCCGAGCGCCCCGGCAAGCTCTACGCCGGTTGGGCCCGCTCCCACCACAATGAACGTCATCCACTCCGTCCGCCGGGCCGGGTCCGCCTCGCGCTCCGCCGCCTCATACGCTATGAGGATGCGACGCCGCATCTCGGTCGCATCCTCGATGGTCTTGAGGCCGGGCGCCAGCCTGGCCCATTCATCGCGGCCGAAGTAGGCATGCCTCGCGCCGGTTGCCACGACGAGCGTGTCGTAGTCGACAGTTCCGCCGTCGTTGAGAGTGACTCGGCGGGCGACCGGATCGAGCCCCACGGCCTCACCCAGGAGGACGCGCGTATTCTCGTTCCGCCGCAGGATGGCGCGGAGGGGCTGGGCGATGTCGCCCGGAGAAAGAGCACCCGTGGCGACCTGGTAGAGCAGCGGCTGGAAGAGGTGGTAGTTGCGCCGATCGACGAGCGTGACCCCTACCGCCGGGTCCTTGCCGAGCTTCTTGGCCGCGTACAGCCCGGCAAAGCCGCCGCCGACGATGAGGACACGGTGCCGGCCGCCGCCGGGGTCCCGATGCCGGGTCGCTCGCCTCAGAAGGTGTGGCACACGTTCATAGTGCCAGGGAATCTCACAGTCGAGTGCCTCGTCCCGAACTCGCCGCACGTCGTGGTTATCAGCTCGCCCTGGACGTCGGCTGCGGCCCCGGCGCGCTCACCACGGAGTTGGTCAAGCGACTCGGCTCGGCCGCCGTGACCGCCGTGGATCCGTCTGAGCAGTTTGTTCGCGCGGCTCGAGAACGCCTTCCCGGCGTCAACGTCGTACGAGCGTCGGCGGAGCATCTGCCCTTTCCGGACGGGTCCTTCGACGCGGTCCTGGCGCAACTCGTCGTTCACTTCATGGCCGATGCTGTCGCGGGGTTGACCGAGATGACACGCGTGACGCGCTCGGGGGGCGTTGTCGCGGCCAGTGTCTGGGATCATGCCGGCGGGCAGGGGCCGCTCGGCGCATTCTGGGAAGCGGCGCGCGTGCTCGACCCCGACGTTGCGGACGAATCCGACCTTGCGGGCGCTCGCGAGGGGCACCTGGAGGAGCTGTTCGAAGCAGCTGGCCTGCAGAAGATCGAGGCCACTATCCTGTCGGCGAGCGTCGAGCACCCGACATTCCAGGAGTGGTGGGAACCGTTCACGTTCGGCGTCGGGCCTGCTGGGAGCTACACCGCCGGCTTAGATCCAGACCGACAAGGACGGCTTCGGAACCTGTGCCGCGAACGCTTCCCGAACGAACCGTTCGTTGTGACCGCGCGCGCCTGGGCCGCCAGAGGGCTAGCGTAGCCAGCCTCGAGGAGATGTGGAGAGAAGGCGACCGAAAGGGTCAGCAGGGGATCCCGCGAGGGCAGCCGAGGCGGAGACGCACGAGCGTGGGATCGGCGACAGGTAGGCTGGCCCTACTCGAAATGGTCGGGGCGAGAGGGTTAGAGCCGACACACCGTCGCCAATTCTGTTGATCCCGGTCACGAACGTTCCGACGTACGTTAGCCGAGTCTGGGAGAGCGCATAGGTTGGCGGGTCGGTGGAAGCGCGCGGATCGTGTACGGCCAAGAGGAGTCACACCGAGCCAGCGCTTCTTCCTCTACCGCGGTACCAGCCGCAGCGTTGACTTGACGGCCTCGGCCGAGATGACGGTGTCGACGATCGAGGGGCCGTAGCGGTCGTATTTCGAGTGGTAGGCGGCGGTGACCGCGTCGGCCACGTCTGGACCGGGTTGCTCGAAGGCGACGTCGCGCTCCACGCCGGCCGCACGGATGCGACCTTCGCCCGACTTCAACGCCCGCTGGAACCATCCGTTGTTCCAGCCGTACGCGGACCGGACGTAGAGACAGTCGGCTGCTCCGACTACCCAAATGGTCACGTATGGCCGGAAGCTTCGATCTGGTCTCCGCGACGTCAACTCCAGCTCGGTCGCGCGGGAAACGCGCGCCAACTCATCGGGGGTCCAACTACTGGGGTCCATCGCTCTCCTCTCTCGTCTACAGTCCGGTCCGAGCCTCAAGGGCGTCTGGGTAGCGGGCACCCTGGATCTGGATCTTCGATGCGGCCTCGTCGATCTCACGGAGGTCTTCGGTCGTCAGTTCGACCGCGGCCGCGCCGACGTTCTCCTCGATCCGCGCCAGCTTCGTGGTACCTGGGATCGGCACGATCCACGGCTTCTGGGCGAGCAGCCAGGCAAGAGCGATCTGAGCCGGAGTGGCGGCTTTGCGGTCCGCCATGCCACGAAGCAGATCGACTATGCCCTGGTTCGCTTTGCGGGCTTCGGCCGAGAACCTGGGCACGATGTTACGGAAGTCGTTCGGCGTGAAGGTCGTCTTCTCGTCGAGGGCGCCGGTCAGGAAGCCCTTGCCGAGCGGGCTGAAGGGAACCAGACCGATGCCCAGCTCCTCCAGGGTCGGGAGAAGCGCCTCTTCGGGACGCCGCCACCACAGCGAGTACTCGCTCTGCACCGCCGTGACAGGTTGGACGGCGTGTGCGCGCCGGATCGTCCCGACGCCCGCTTCGGAGAGCCCGAAGTGCCGGACCTTGCCCGCGTCGACCAGATCCTTCACGGCTCCGGCCACGTCCTCGATGGGAACGTTCGGGTCCACTCGATGCTGATAGAGGAGGTCGATGCGATCGGTTCGGAGGCGCCGCAGCGAACCTTCCACGCTCTCGCGGATCACCTCCGGCCGGCTGTCAGTGACTTGCTGGCCGTCGGTGTCGACCCGCAGCCCGAACTTCGTGGCGATTACGACCTGGTCTCGCATCGGAGCCAGCGCCTCCCCGACGAGTTCCTCGTTCACGAACGGGCCGTAGATCTGCGCCGTGTCGAAGAAGGTGACGCCTCGATCCACCGCGGCCCGGAGGACGGGAATCATGTCGGCCCGGTCGGGGATCACGCCGTAGCTCTGGCTCATGCCCATGCAGCCGAGGCCGACCGCGGTAACTTCGAGGCCCTGTCCGAGAGTTCGTTTCTTCATCGTTCGTTCTCCTTAGTGGCCGGTCATGTCGAGGGCGGCCTGCGGCAGCCTGGCGCCCTGCAACTCGATCTTGGAGGCGGCCTCGTCGATCTCACGCAACTCGCCGGCGGCGAACTCGACGTTCACCGAGCCGAGGTTCTCTTCCAGGCGGGTCAGCTTCGTCGTTCCGGGGATCGGCACAATCCATGGCTTCTGGGCGAGCAGCCACGCCAGGGCGATCTGTGCTGGAGTGGCGCGCTTGCGGTCGGCGACCGACCGAATGAGTTCGACGAGAGCCACGTTCGCCTGCATCGCATCCGGCGAGAAGCGCGGCACGTGTGCCCGGAAGTCGGTGCTGGCGAACTTGGTCGTCTGGTCGATCTTGCCTGTGAGGAAGCCGGCGCCGAGCGGGCTGAAAGGTACGAATCCGATCCCCAGCTCCTCGAGCGTCGGCAGCAGCTCCTTCTCGGGTTCGCGCCACCAGAGCGAGTACTCGCTCTGGACGGCGGTCACGGGCTGGACGGCATGGGCGCGGCGAATGGTCGCCGGCGCAGCCTCCGACATGCCGAAATGCCGAACCTTGCCTTCGGAGATCAGATCCTTCACTGTCCCGGCCACTTCCTCGATCGGGACCTCAGGATCGACCCGGTGCTGGTATAGAAGATCGATAGCGTCGAGCCCAAGACGCCGCAGCGACCCTTCGGCGGCAGCTCGAATGTGGGCCGGCTTGCTGTTCATGCCGGGGCCACGCTGGCCGGTCACGGGGTTGATGTCGAAGCCGAACTTGGTCGCGATCACAACTCGGTCGCGCACCTGCGCCAGCGCCTCGCCGACCAACTCCTCGTTGACCAGCGGTCCGTAGGCCTCGGCCGTGTCGAAGAGGGTGACGCCGCGATCCACGGCCGCCCGGATGAGGCCGATCATCTGACTGCGATCGACCGGGGCGCCGTACACACCTGTCATGCCCATGCAGCCCAGTCCGAGAGCCGAAACCTGCAGGCCCTGTCCGAGCGTTCGCGTTTGCATTTTCTTGTCCTCCGCCGGCTCCTGGCCGGACGAGCAATCGGCTTCTTGTTGCCTGGAATCCAACCACCGATCGTCGCGGCCAGGGAGACCGTGCTGATAGGGATACTGGCAGTACCTCCCATTTCCGCCAGCACCGGCGTACCTTGGATGCGAAATGAGTAACGCAGACGAAGCGCCTGCCCGGCAGGCGATCCGGGAGTTCTTGACGTCGAGGCGGGCGAAAGTCGGCCCGCGCGAGGCCGGCCTTCCTGTCTACGGCGCCAACCGCCGCGTCTCCGGGCTTCGGCGCGAAGAAGTCGCCATGCTCGCGGGCATCAGCGCCGAGTACTACACGCGCCTCGAGAGAGGCAACGTTCGCGGGGTTTCGGAGGAGGTTCTCGACGGGATCGTCCGCGCCCTTCACCTCGATGATGCCGAGCGCGAGCATCTCTTCGACCTGGTCAGAGTCGCGAGCGCCGGCGCCGCGCGACCAGTCCGGCGCAGTCCGGCGGCCGAGCGCGTTCGCCCGAGCGTGAAGCGGATCGTCGACGCAATGGCAACTATCCCGGCCTTCGTTCGGAACCGGCGTCTCGACGTCCTGCACGCAAACCCGCTTGCGGAAGCTCTCTACTCCGAGCTGTATCGCTCGCCCATTCGGCCCGTGAACTCGGTCCGCTTCGCCTTCCTCGATCCGCGGGCCAAGCAGTTCTACGGCGACTGGGAGACGAGCGCGCACGACATGGTCGCCGCGCTACGAAGTGAGGCCGGACGCAGTCCGTTCGACCGTTCGCTCACGGATCTCATCGGCGAGCTCTCCACCCGCAGTGAGGAGTTCCGGGTGCTCTGGGCGGGACACGACGTCCGGTTCCATCGCTCCGGCGTCAAGACGCTTCACCACCCTCTGGTGGGCGACCTGACCCTCGCCTATGAGGTTCTCCAGCTGCCGGGCGACTCGGGCCAGGAGCTTGTTACCTACTCGGCCGAACCCGGCAGCCAGACTGAGCGCTCGCTGGCCGAGTTGGCTGGCTGGGCCTCGACGCGAGACAGGTTCGCCGCCCTAGGAGCTGTCGACGACCGCTGACGGTGGGCCCGTATCTCTTCGTCGACGTGTTCTACCTGTGGCCGTCGCGAGTCGACGTACAGACGCTCGCGGCCTCATCGGAAGCGGTTGCACCCGACCACAAGTGAAGCCCGGGCGGCCTGACGCTTCTTCACTGCGCTGCGAGACGCCAGTGGCATGCTTGATGTCTGAACTTGCTCCAACCGTCTTGCCGCTATGCCATTGTGCCGGTATGATGGCAATCATGGCGACGAAGAAGAAAGTGACCCTGTACGTCGATGCGGACGTGATGCGTGCAGCTCGAGTTCGCGCAGCCCGCACGGACAAGCACGACTCGGAAGTGGTGGAGGAGGCGCTGCGCGCCTACCTCGGCTTCGACGTGCTCGCGAGCGTCTGGGCCCGTTCCGGTCTGAGCGAAGACGAGGCGATGCGTCTCGCGGTCGAGGAAACCCACGCGGTCCGGGCCGAGAAGCGTGCCTCGCGCGGTTCTTGACACCAACGTCCTCGTTTCGGCGCTGATCAGTCCGGGCGGTCCCAGCGCCGCGCTCCTGCTCGAGCTGCGCGCCGGCGCCTTCGAGCTCATCGGCTCGCCGATCCTGTTGGCCGAGCTTGCCGAGGTGCTTGAGCGCCCCAAGTTCCGTCCCTATGTCACTGCAGCCGAAGCCGCCGCATACGTGGAACTCATTGGCCACGAGGCAACGATCCATGACGACCCGCCGCCGGCCGAGGAACCGCTCAGCGCTGACCCGGACGACGAGTATCTGCTCGACCTGGCGCGTGCCGCGGCAGCGGACGTATTGGTGTCTGGCGACTCGCACCTGCTGGTTCTACGGGACGTTGTGCCGGTCGTGACTCCCGCCGAGTTCCTGGCCAGCCTGGCCAATCGGTGAGGCTGTCGAACCGCCGGCCACATAGATCGAGCCGAGTGCCATCGAGAGTCTCGCCAGGCGGGGATCGTGCAAGTGGGATCAGTGAGGGTAGGCAGCGACCTACTCGAATGGTCGGGGCGAGAGGATTAGAGCCGACACACCGTCGCCATCGTTGCTGATCCCGGTCGCGAACATACCGAGCTACGTTGGTCGGGTCTGGAAGACGGCTTGAGGGCGTTCCTTCAAACCGCCCGTACAAGGGACGAGAAGGCGGCGACGATCCGGTCGGGGTTTGACAGGAGTCAAACCGACGCTGGCGACCTGAATGTCCCAATTCGGCTCGACTGCCAACTTGTAAGCCGGGAGCAGCCGCGGCGAACGCAACCAGAATCGCCTCCGGTACAGCGTCCAGCTAGGCGCTCGGTCGGAAGCTCGGACGGATTTGAACCGGCGGTTCCCACCTGCCGGATCGTCGTGCCGAGCTGCATCTTGGAGGCCTTGGCCGTGGTGGCCTGAACGTCGGGCATCTGTCGACTGGCGTCGTCGGGCCTCGGCCCGTGACTCAGCCCATCGGCGTCAGCCCGTAGTGCGCGATCAGCTCCGGCACCCACTCCATCGAGATGGTCGAGCCATACTGCGCGGCCGTCGCCCCCATCGTCTCGGGCGTGAGTTCGCCCCGGGCGCCCAGCTGGCCGAATTTCGCAAACATCTCCTCGAGGCCGGCTGGCGTGATGATCTCGAGGATCCGCGCAGGCCGATCGTCGGGGTTCCAGAAAGTGTGCGGGATGCGCCGCGGCTTGAGGATGTACGAGCCGGTCTCCGCGATGAACTCAACATCGCCGATCCGGGCGCCGATGCGACCCTCGAGGATGTACGACCATTCATCGTTGTCCTGGTGGACGTGCGGGGGAACGAGTGCACGCGGCGCGACGGGGTGTTCGACAATCGAGATCAACCCGTTCGTCGCGGTGCCGGGGATCTTCGTGATCACTCCGACGGGACCCTGCATGACGACCTCGCCGTCCGCCCGCTCGACGAGAAACCGATGTTCGGCGGTGACCGGGATGACCATCTCATACCTCACTTTGCATGCACAGTGCTGTGCAGTATTATCGGAGAGTAGCCAGCCGCCCCGGTTTCGTCAATACTTTCGATGCACATGTCTGAGCAACTGAAACCAAAGGGCCAGCGGACGTACAGGATGGGACGACGGCGCGACCAGCTCGACGCCACGCGCCAACGCATCACCGAGGCGGCGTTCGACCTGCACAGCACGGTTGGGCCGGCACAGACATCGATCAGCGCGGTCGCCGAACATGCCGGAGTCCAGCGCCACACGGTCTATCATCACTTCCCGGACCTGACCGCCCTCTTCCGGGCCTGCACCGAGCACGGGATGCGGATCACCGGCATCCCGGACCCGGCATCCTGGCGCGCCATCGACGACCCGACGACCCGCCTTCGGACCGGGCTCGGTGAGCTGTACTTGTACTACCGGACGAACACCCGGCTCCTCGGCAACATCGTTCGGGACATGCCGCTGACGACGGGTGTGGGCGGCTCGGAGGCGTTCGTAGAGCGCATGACCGAGATGTTCTCCGCGCTCGCCTGGGGGTGGCCGGGCGATGCCGCGACGCAGAGGTTGCGAATGGCCTCGATCGGCCACGCGATGTCGTTCGAGACATGGCGGTCGCTGACCGACCGCGGCCTGTCCGACGCCGAGGCGGGCGATCTCATGTTGTGGCTCGTGACTACGGTCCAGGGCGGCCGCGAGCCGTCAGACCGCAGCCGATGAGCGTCAGGTTCGTGGATGCTCCTCGAGCGACCCTGGCCATGATCGCCAAGACGGCCGACGAGGATCGCCACGACCGTCCGACGGAGTAGGCAGCGAAGGAATAGGCCTGGCCCAACCGAGGATTGGCCCGCGTGGGTGGCTGAGGGCGATCTCGACCCCGCGCGGCTCGCGAGCATGACCGCGGAGATCGAGTCGACCGCCTGCTGCGGGCGCTAGCCCGGGACGCGTGATCCCGATCTGGCGGGTCACCGTGACACTCTCAGGTCGGGTGGTTCCGGATCGGGCGCAGGGACAGCCCCAGCGGGATCAGCGATCGACGCGAAATTGGAAGCCCAACCGTGGAATCAGCGACGGGTAGGGGACCCTACCTGAATGGTCGGGGCGAGAGGAGTCAGACCGACACCGACGACCTGAATGTCCCACTCAGGCTGGCATGTGAACTAACCGGCTCTGAAGGATGGCTCGAGAGGGCGCAATGAGAATCACCAACCCGGCCAGGCCTCGGCACCGGAAATCGGCGCAGGAGGATGGCCTTAGCCGCCGACGCCGGTCCAGTTCGACCGGCACCCCGAGCGAGTCCGGTACCTGGTGACGTAAAGTGGTCCTGCGTCCGTCAGGTTATGGGATCGAGGCCATGCGCACGCTTCGCCGGATGTTGAAGCTGGCATCGTTGCCGCCGGCAGTCGTTCTGGCGGCGACGCTCGTTGCCGCCGGCTGCCAGTCGGGCGCCACGACTTCTGTGGCAACCGCGACCGCGATCCCAATCGCGACGCCGACATCCACGCTGGCAACGGCTCTTTCCGGCACGTTCAGCCCGACCGGATCGATGACGAGCCCGCGGCTCGGACACACGGCGACGCTGCTTCCGAGCGGCAAGGTCCTGATCGCCGGTGGACGGATCGGCGACGGCACAGGCTCGCTGGCGTCGGCGGAGCTCTACGACCCGGCGAGCGGCACGTTCAGGCCGACTGGGTCGATGTCGAGCACACGGGCATGGCACACCGCGACCCTGCTGACAAACGGCAAGGTGCTGATCGCGGGGGGCACCACGGGCTTGGTCCTCCCCGGGACACCTCTGGCGTCTGCCGAGCTGTACGACCCGACTACCGGCAGGTTCAGCCCGACTGGATCCATGGCAACGGCACGTACGGCGCAGACCGAGACCAGGTTGAAGGACGGTCGGGTCTTGATCGCGGGTGGTTGTAGCGACGAGAACCGGCCCGTGTCTTCGGCGGAGCTGTATGACCCGGGCACCGGCTCGTTCAGCTCCACCGGGTCCATGTCGACCGAAAGGTGCTATTCCACAGCGACCCTGCTGCTCAGCGGCAAGGTCCTGTTGACCGGTGGCGATGACTACTGGTACGGGACTTCGGCGGAACTGTACGACCCTGCCACTGGGACGTTCAGCGCGACAGGATCCATGGCATTCGGGCGATTGGGTCAGGCCGCGACCCTGCTGCCCGACGGCAAAGTCCTCGTCAGTGGCGGCAATGGCCAGATGAACCAGGCAATGGAGGTCTACGACCCGAGCGCCGGCAGGTTCAGCCTGGCTCCGTTCATACCCCCTGTGTCGGTGGAACGCTCTGGGGACAGCGCGACCTTGCTGCGGAGCGGCAAAGTCCTGATCGCCGGCGGCGGAACGGACCACCTGACTGGTGGCAACGTGTCCACGGCCGACCTGTACGACCCGGCCACCAGCGCGTTCAGCTCGACCGGGGCGATGTCGACCATTCGGTCAGGGGCCAGCGCCACCCTGTGGCAGATGGCAGGGTCCTGGTCGCCGGGGGCGTACAAAAGCGAAGCTACAGCAACTGGATTTCGTTCGCGTCGGCGGAGCTGTATACGCCATAACCGAAGGCTCGCGCTCCAGTTAGCTCCGCCATCTCGGGATGGGCCCTTTCTCAGCGATCGAGTTGCCTGCCATGCACATCTAGCAAGGCTGGCTCGACGAGACGTGGCGACGTATTCCGGCCAGCCAATCGAGGGCGTTGCGCCGGCCAGGGCAGAGCTAAATGCCACACAATCGTCGGGAGGGTGTCACGACGCCGTCAGCGCACGGCGACCGGCAACGCATCCAGGAGGGCCGCGAGCTCGCGGGGCTTCGTGAACATCGGCCAGTGCCCGGTTTCGATCTCTGCGTAGTCCCATCCGGGGGTCTCGGGCGCGATGGGCGAAGGGAAGTCCGCCGTCGCACGGACGTAGGTGCGATCGATCGCCGTGGCGGCCGGATTGCCGAGCGACAGGCGCTCCCGATAGGTGCCGATCGGATGCGGCGTTCCCCTCGTGGCCAGAACCTCGAACAACCCGTCGTCGAGGCCATGCGCTCCGTAGTAGAGATCGAGTTGCTCCCGGCCTATGACCGGCAGTCGGAGCGGATCACCGGCGGCGTCCGCGCCGGCCTCCATTCCTGCCTGCACCTCCGGACCGAGCGTGTCGAAGATCGACGCACCGTCCGGCAGCACGATCGCGGCCAGGTACACGAGGCGCGCGATTCTCTCCGGGATACGGTCGGCGACCCCGGTGATCACGGCTCCTGCGTACGAGTGGCCGACGAGGACGACGTTGCGGAGGTCGCCTTTCTCGAAGACGGACACGACGTCGTCCACATGGGTCGTGAGGGTCGTGTCCGGCGTCCCCTCGCCTGCGCGCTCGGCCAGGCCAGTCAGCGTGACGGGGCGAACGTCATGCCCACGGCCACGAAGGTCGGCTGCGACTTCCGACCATGCCCATGCGCCGAGCCAGGCTCCGGGTACGAGGACGAATGTGCTCATGGTTGTCTCCTTCGATCGGCGCCTCCGATGGTCGCGCTCGGTCGCAACGATGCCGGTTAATGAGGGCGGATATGGTCCTCATTCTCGGTATCCTTTTGGGCATGGCACCGACCCTTCGTCTCTTCGCACTCCTCGACCTGCTCCAGGGCGGCGGCTGGGTATCCGGACCGGAATTGGCGAGGCGACTCGAGGTCGAGCCGCGGATGCTGCGGCGCGACCTGGTCCGCCTACAGGAGATCGGCATACCGATAGAGTCGGAGCGCGGCCGGCATGGCGGGTACCGCCTCCGGCCCGGCTACCGCCTGCCGCCGCTCATGCTCAGCGACGACGAGGCGGCCGCAGTCATCCTGGCGCTGAAGTCCGCGCGCGAACTCGGGTTCGCGACGGCCGCACCCGCGATCGAGACCGCAAGCGCGAAGATCCTTCGTGTCCTGCCCACCCCGCTGCGCATGCGCGTGCAAGCGCTCGAGGAGACGCTCGGGCTCTCCGGGCGGGGCGCCGTGGGCGGCGGGGCGCAGGGCGGAGTGCTCCTGGAGCTCGCGGAGGGGATCCGACGACAGCGCCGCGTCGTCTTTCGGTATGCGTCACCGCGACGCGATCCGCGCGAACGAGCGGTCGACCCGTACGGGCTGGCAGTCATTGGCGGACGCTGGTACCTCGCGGCACTGGACCAAGAGCACGGGGAGACTCGAGTCTTCCGCGTCGACCGCATCCTCAGCGCGAAGCTGAGCCTGGAGCCCGCCCCCGTCCCACCCGGATTCGACGCCGTGGCGTTCGTCTCTCACTCGCTCGCGCGCGTGCCCTGGCGGTGGCAGGTCGAACTGGTGGCGGATGCGAGCATGGAGGAGGTGCGGAGGGACATTCCTGCCACGGTCGCGGAGATCGAGGAGCGATCCGACGGCGTGCTGGTTCGCCTTCGTGCCGAGGACCTGCCAGGCGCCGCGCGGATGCTGGCCGCTATGCCCTGGCCGTTCGTCGTCCTGAAGCCGGTCGAGCTACGCACGGCGCTTCGAGAGCACGCTGAGGCGCTCCTCCGGAACTCGAACCGGTAGTACGCGCTGGACCCCCCATCATCGGCGGGTGTCAACTTCCCCGTCATATACCTGAACCGCGAGGCGCCGGGCTAGCCCTCATGGGTACGCCCGCCTACCACGGGTTCGGACTGGATCCCGGCGCCCGAGCCGCGGATATGGGGACGTTCAGGTCGGTCGGCTCAGGATCTCGCTCAAACGAGTGGGTTCGCGGCGTCGACCGCGAGCTCGAAGGAAGGTGGAATCGAGCGCGGGAAAGGCGGCATTGGCGGCCTACCTACTCGAATGGTCGGGGCGAGAGGATTAGGGCCGACACACCGTCGCCATCCTTGCTGATCCCGGTCGCGAACATACCGAGCTACGTTGGTCGGGTCTGGAAGACGGCTTAAGGGCGTTCCTGCCAACCGCCCGGCGAAGGACGAGGATCCGGAGGTCCCAATGATCAGGCCCAGTAGGAACAGCATCGGCGCCATCTGAGAGTCAGGCCAGTCGTGAATCCGGGTTCTTGACCCCGACGGGGCTCGGCGGAGTTGCGTAGCCCATCACCACCAAGCGGCGTCACGCCACCAGCCGTGGGCCAACCATCTGCTGGCTTCGCCAGTCAACCCTGTTCTGGTGGCACGCGATCGCGGCATCGTCAGGGCCACTTTTCGGTTGGCGGTCGGGCCGGAGCGGGCCGTTGCCTCAACCGCCCCGTCGTCAAGGGTTTCCATCCTCGCCCCGATGGCTCTCCGGGGCCTAGTTTGGAAGGGCGGGCTAGTCTGTCCGCCCCGTTCTCCCTGCAATGCGAGGAGCAGACCGTGACCGCAAGCGCAACACCGACGACCACAGCCGGCAGCCGCACAGAAAAGAACCGCGGTCCCGTCGGCGACGTTTCGGTAGTCAGCACCGGTACCGTCCAGATCCATCCCCAGCAGCGGAACGGAACGCGGCTTCCGCTCTTCGTCTGGCTGATGGGGTCGCGAAGCTGGACTCCGCCGCTCTCCATCAACGTGTACCTGATCGAACACGCGAGTGGCCTGGTCCTCTTCGACACCGGACAGGATCGGGCCTCGGTCACCGACCCGGACTACTTCCCCGGCGGCTTCGCCGGGTTGCTCTACAGCCGCCTGGCCCGCTTCAAGATCGGCCCGAATGACAGCCTGACCGCGAAGCTCGCGTCGGCCGGTTATGCCGCATCCGACGTCCGTCTCGCGATCCTGTCCCACCTCCATCAGGACCACATCGGCGGCATCCCATACCTGCCCAAGACAGAACTGATGGTCGCGGACGCCGAGTGGCAGGAGGTCGGGAAGGCGCGACCCGAACTCCGTGGACTGCTTCGTCGCCATATCGACTTGCCCGGAGCGCGATACCGCAAGATCAAGTTCACACCTACGGATGACCCCGCCCTCGCTCCCTTCACCGGGACGTATGATGTCATGGGCGACGGGTCACTGGTCCTTCTGCCTACCCCAGGGCACACGCCCGGTTCCATGTCTCTCTTGGTCAGGCGGCCTGGCAAGGTGCCTTTGTTGCTTGTCGGCGACCTGACCTACGAGTCCGGGCTGCTCGAGGCGGGCCGGATTCCCGGCGTTGGCGACAAAGCCGGGCTCCATCGGACGTCCGAGATGGTCCGGCAGCTCGAGGAGCGCAATCCGGGTTTGGTCATCCTACCAGCTCACGATCCAGGCGCGGCCGAGCGACTGCACTCGGCGAACGCCTGAGGCCGCGGTGGCGTCCGTCAGCGTTTGAGGACGGCCTGGTCGTACACGAGGTGTGATCAAGGCGGCGCGCGAGAGGGTTCTCATCCTCCGGCTCTATCGCCTTCCCAGACTGGAAGGCAGCGATGGCGGGAGCCTGTCCCGTCCGTGGATTCTGTTGCGCTCGCTCCCTGGCTACTTGACACCGAGGAAGTCTTCGGTGGTACTCGCCAATCTCGCCGTTCAATCACTCGCTCGCAGACGTATCCGAGGGCCAGCGGCTCGCGTGGAAACGTTCGCACCCGATGATCTGGGCGAGCGTGGGGAAGGGCGCTTCGGCAGCCTACCTACTCGGATGGTCGGGGCGAGAGGACTCAAGCCACACCGACCGACCTGAATGTCCCATTGAGGCTTTCGTGCGAGCTCATGGGACGAGAACGGTGGGCGCATGCGACTGCCAGCTAGCGTGCGCCTCGCCGCTCAGGAGCCCTACGAGCCAGGGGATAACGACGGTGCCGGCCGCAAGGTGCAAGTTTGAGAGGCCGGGTAATCCGCATCGAGCGTGACGTTGTCGAGCGGCCGGAGAGTGACCTGCGTGGAGCACTCGTCGCGCGGCGTGCCCATCGCCCCGCCGTCATATGTTGCCAACCATGAGGTGATCGAGTAGCTGCCCGCGGGCAGGACGAGGGGCGGTCCGGAACCGTAATTGCCGCCGAATGTGGTGGAGCCGTTTTCGCCCGACCTGGAACCGGACACCATGCCCTCGTGGACCTTCGTGCCGTCGCCGGACTGCAGACTGTAGAAGGCGAAATCGTTGGTCGCGCAGCAGTCGAGTCCATGAACGATCGCCATCTGCCAGAGCCGCGCCGGCTGGTAATCCCCGGCCAGCTTCAGGGGACCGGTGTCGATGAGCTTCCCAGTGGCGTCGTCGACGAGCGAGACGGTCTCGGGCCGAGTCTCCTGGCCTTGTGACAGGGTGCCCTGCGTGAGGGATCGCACCAGCCACAGGATGTTGTCGCCCGCGAGATTCCAGCGTGGGTCGACGGTCGCGATGTCGCCGGCTCTGAATGCGGCCGCCGTCAGCACGTTGTCACTCAGTCCGGCGGCGGCCACGGCCTGGACGAGCGTCATCCTGGGCGTGATCGGTTTGCCCGACTGCTGGTCGCCGGTCTGCGGGGCCGTCAACGGGACGTCCTGCCCTGCCGCCCAGGCGATGCGATCGACGACGAAGGCGCTTGCGCATTCGCTCTGGGTAGAAGCGGTGCATTGCCATTGCCGGCTGTCGCCGGCGTGGCCGATGAGCACGAAGGCGGCCGGCTGGCCAATGGCGCCCCCCGTCAGCCACGTCCACGCGTTGCCGCTGGTCTCGGTCATGAAAAACGGCGAGAGGTACGTTCCGGTTGGCTCGTGGCAACTCATCCCGTTCGAGCCATCCGCCTGGCACAGTTGCGCGCCAGCGCGTGTATCCGTGAAGGCGTCGAACCGGCAATATCCCTCGAGCGGGCCGATGTACGCCATCGGAGCGGGGCAGGATGGGTCGACCTCCTGGTAGTAGCCAGCGACCGCGACGGCCTCACCGTCAAGCTTGCCGGCCCGCAGCAGCTCGACAGCATGGGCAACGCTGATCACCGGCAGGCCGGCAACTTCGGATGGGAACGTCGCGTTGGGCGGTTGGCTTGTCGAAAGCGTTGAGCTGCTGGCCGGAGGGGTCGTCGGACGGCCGGGCCCGGTTGGCAGTTGCAAGCTCGAGAAGACACCAACCACCACGACAATCAGGACGAGTCCGGCGACCGCCAGCCGCCCCCATGCCCTGGCTGACGAGATCGACCACTGTCGCCGAGATCCGGATGCCGCGGTCGGCCAGCGCAAATCGTCGGGCACGGAAACGTCGGCACGCCCACGCATGTAGGCCCGGATGCGCTCTTCGTCGCTCACCGCTTGTCCTCCTCGGCCAACATCGCCCGGAGCCGCTCCACGCCGGCGTGGATGCGCGACTTGACGGTCCCCTCAGGCACAGACAGGGCGGCCGCTACCTGCGGCACGGACAGGTCAAGCGCGTAATGAAGTGCCAGCGCGATGCGCTGGTCGGCGGGCAGCAACTCGAACGCTCGATCCAGTCGGTCACGCTCGGCGAAGACGGTCGATCGGTCGTCCTCCGTGCCCTCCGGCCAATTGAGGATGGGGACGACGCGTGGCCGGCTGCGGCGCGCGCGCAGGTGTTTGCGACTGCGGTTGGCGACGATGGCATGGAGCCATGCTCGAACGCGTTCGGGATCGCGGATCCTCGCGAAACCGCGCCATGCGTCGAGCAGCGCTTCCTGAGTCACGTCTCGGGCATCCGCTTCGCCGACGATCGCTGCCGCGGCACGGTACATCTCGTCCACCCACGGACGCACGAGTACCTCGAAGGTCGTCGCCACGCTGGCGGCGTCAGCCTCGTGAGGCGCCATCGTTGTGTCCACTCCTCTATTGATCCGCGGCCCACGCCTTTCGTTCGATCGGGTCGTTGGTCACTTCGATCGGGGAGCCTCCGCGCGCGAGGCCGTGACCACCCTCAAGACGGCGACGTCACCCGTTCGGTGCCCGGCCTGATCGGCTCGATCCGAAGATTACGTATCGGTCAGCAGCGCGTCGAGACTTCGTCCGGGCAAAAGGCTCAAGCCAAGAAAAGCACGGCGGCTCACCGTGGTCCAGCGTGGTCGCTGACGGTCGACGCCGCGAGAGCGACCAGCGTCAGGACGTCATCGACAACAGTGCCGATTGGATAGGTCTCGAAACCTGACCGTTCGAGGGCACGCTGAACCCGTCTTCGTTGGCCCTTGTCCAGCAGACTGGCACACCCAAAGACCATCTCCCGAAGGCCTTGGAAGTCATCATCGGCCGGTCGCAGCGGAATCGGGATTTCTTTGAGGACCTGCCATAGGATGCGAGATGCTTCCTCTTGCCCTGTCGGGTCAACGAGCACGACCTGCACGGTCCCGTCCATTTGCCACGCGAAGTTGAGGGTGTGCCCCTTCCGCCAATGAGCCGCGACGCGATGGCGAGCGTTGACGAGTACGAGGTCGAGCCAGCGGGCTGCCGCCCGCATGTCCGTAGATCCTCCGCCGCCGTCCAAGTAGTTCATCAGACAAACCCACGGCCCGGGCGGATCGCTCATCTCGAAGCGTGCCCGTTCGGCGAGCAGAGTTGCGATCTCTTGAAGGAGCATGTCGCCCACGGTCACGTAGGCGATGACATCTGCCTGCGCCTTGATGTCGGCCAGCGGATCGCCCTGCCCAAACTCAGGATGGTCACGGAACTGACGCTCTTCTGATCGGAGAAACGCTGGACCGCTCTCGGCCATCCGCTCGATACAAACGGACCACATTGCCAGTGTTCGCACGACGCGCTGAAGGGTCCAGTCCTCGTCCGCATAGCCCGGCCAAGAGCGCATGGCGTCGGCCTGGGCGAACACTCGACGCGCTTGGCTTGAAGTCGGATAGCCATCCTGTGTCATGCAGAGATGGTATTGCGGTTCGCCGGCCTAACCAACGACGTTGTAGCGCGTAAGGGCGAGGGAGATGGTGTCTGGCCTGACAGCTCCTGCGGGACGTTCAGGTCGGCCGGTTCAGGATCTCCCTCAACCGGGCAGGATCGAGCAAGCCGCGATAAGTCTGGAAAGGCCCGTCTCTGAGCGTGATAGGGGCTCCCTCGAAGGCCACCTACTCGAATGGTCGGGGCGAGAGGAGTCAAACCGACCGTGGCGACCTGAATGTCCCATTCCTGCTCGGGTGCTGGCTCGTCGGCCGAGAGCGTCGACTTCGAATGGCAGGCTGGTAGCGGGCTGTGGGCATCCAGTCGCCGCTTCACGATGTGGGTAGTCCGTTGCTGTTTGGACCGCCCTGGGAATCGTCGAGCTCTGGCGTGTCGAGTCGGTTCCGAGCCCGATCGCCGAGGCATTGGCCGCTGCGCCAAAACGGATCATTCGGCACGTCACGGCCCGGGATCGGATGGGTAGGGTACCGGCATGGCCGCGCGCCCGAGCGAATCTGCGGCCTCCACGGGGGGCCAGCGCCTCATCCGGGCGCACGTTCTGGGCGCCTTCCACCTGAGCGTGGGCGGCAGGCCTGTCGAGCGCGCCGACTGGCAGCGGCTATCCGCAGAGCGGCTGGCGAAGCTGCTGCTGATCACGGAAGGGCATGCAGTGCCCCGGGAGCAGGCCGTCGAGACACTCTGGCCCGACGTCGATCCCGCCAGCGGTTACAACAACTCCCGAAAGGCGCTGCATTTCGCCAGGCGTGCCTTGGGCGCGCCAGGCGTTGTCATGAGCGACGGCGACAAGATCCGCCTCGATCCCGCCCTGCTCGATGTCGACCTTGACCGGCTACGGGCCGCCTTCGACCTGCTCGGCCATACCACGAGGCCGCCGAGTCCCGCCGAGCCGATTGGGCACGAGCAGGCCGACGGAGATCGCGCCTCCGAAGCCGAACGCGACGCGGTGGCAACCGTGCTGGAGCTGGGAGCTCGAACCCTGCTCCCCGACGATGTCTACGAGGACTGGCTGGTCGGCCCGCGCGAACATCTCCTCACCCGCTGGCAGGTCGTGGCGATGGAGGCCGCCAGAGGGGCGATTGACGCCGGCCGGAAGAGCGAGGCGCATGCCCTCCTCGATCAGATCCTCGACCACGACCCGACCGACGAAGCCGCCCACCGCCTGGTCATCGAGCTGTATGCGTCGGAGGGACGTCACCACTCCGCCCGGCGCCAGTTCGAGCTCTGCCGCCGTGCTCTCGCTGCCGACCTGGACGCCGAACCTTCCGCCGAGACGGGTCGCGGCGTTCCGTCGCGCCGAGGTCGCCGCCATTACGACCGCCGCCGATTTCGCACCCCGCGCTCGCCTGGTCGCCCGACAGCGCGAGCTCGGGCTTGTCGAGCCGCTACTCGACCGGCTCGCGGTGGGGCCGATCGGCCGCTCTGATCATCCGCGGGCCAGCCGGGATCGGAAAGACGCGCCTGCTCGACGAGATCCGCGAGCTAGGCCAGACCGCGGGCTGGCAAGAGCTCTCGTGGCAGGCGATTGAATCGAGCCATCCGTTCGCTTTCGCGCCCTTCGCGCTGCGACTCGGCGAGCTCGTCGCCACGGCCGAGGTGGAGGCCTGGGACGAGCCCGAGCGGAGCGCGCTGGCCACGATCCTGCCGGGCCTCGGCGTGCGCCCCCACCTCCAGTTCTCTGAACGGTCCGCCCTCGTCGCGGCGCTCGTCGCGGCGCTCGCCCGCCTCGCAAGAGGACGGCCTGCGCTCATCGCGATCGACGACCTGCCCTGGCTGGACGAGGCGTCGACCGAAGTCCTATCCGCCATCGCCTCGGGGTTCCCGGACGTGCCGATCCTGCTCGCCGTCACGTACCGCGACGAGGAGCCGGTCCCGGCTCCCGCCGCTGCCATGCTTGAAGGGCTGCGTCGAAGCGGCGCTCTCGATCTGCGCCTTGGGCCCCTGGCGGAGCGCGACATGGAGCCGCTGGTACTCGCCCACCTGGGCGGCCAATCGATCGCCCCGGAGCTCGCCGCGCGGCTCTTCGGCCAGAGCGAGGGGAATCCACTGTTCTGCCTCGAGGTGGCCCGCGACTCGGCCGAGCGAGGCGTGATCCGCCTGGACAACGAGCGGTGGCATGCGGCCGGTGGAGAGCTGCTGCGTGAGGCTCCACCGGCCGTCCGCCAGCTCGTGGCGACCCGGATCAGGTCCCTCGCCCCGGCCGCCACCAGGTTGCTCCAGACCGCCGCCGAGCTCGGTCCCGTCATCGCCTATGACACCCTCGTCGCGGTCCTGCCCGACATCGAGGGAGGCCTCATCCCGGCTCTCGATTCCGCTCTCGCGTCAGGGTTGCTCGTGGAGCGCGCTGGTGGTTACGCCTTTGCTCACCCGCTCTTCCGGATCGCGGTCGAGTCGGAGTCGGGCACCGCCCGGAGGGCAACCCTGCACCTCGCGCTCGCCAGGGCACTGGCTGGCGCCACTACGACGGATGCAGAGCACGACCCAGTCAGGCTCGCCGAGGGTTGCGCCGATCCCGGTCCGGCGGCCGATCATGCCCTCGCCGCCTACGAGCTCGGTCTCCGAGAGGCAGGGCCTCTGGCCGTAGGCCTCGGGTTCGCCGCCGGCCTGCGCGCCCGGCAGCTGTTCGATCGTAGCGCCGCGACCTCCTACCTGGAGCGGGCCACCGCGATCTGGTCGCACCTGCCGGCGGCGATGTCCACTCGCTTCGACGCCACCACCGCGTTCGTCAATCTCGCCGAGCTGCGCATGGCCGCCGACGACGAGAGTGGCGCGGAGGCGGCCTTTCGAGCAGCCCTCGATGCCGCTCGA
>JBEKMM010000028.1:0-23597 GCA_050008515.1 Candidatus Limnocylindrales bacterium | reverse complement strand
GCATGGGAGTGATCTCCTGCGGTCGAGTCATGGTTGCTGGAAGCGTGAGACTGACGTAATATAGCGTCATGCTAGCGCGAGTGGACGACGCTGTCGAGCCCGAGCCCGCGGCGGTGTTTCCCCGGCACCGGCCCGGCGCCAATAGCCTCCCCGCCCTCCCCCTGCGGCCCCTCATCGCCGAATACAGCGCGACCTTCGGCTCGACGTGGGCAAAGGTGACCCGGCGTAAGCACGCCGATGACTTCGCGAGGCTGGTCGCCTGGCTCGAGCACAACGGGCTGCCGGTTACGACCGCGTCGCTCGACTTCATGACACTCGTCGACTACGTGACCGACCTTCGCTCCCGACCCAAGGTCACCGGTGTCTGGCGCGGAGCACCCGATGCGCTCGGACGCTCGTTGGCGGCGGGCCCTGTCCAGACTCTGTCGTCCAACAGTGTCAACGCCTATGTCCGACCGTTACGCTCGCTCGCCATATGGCTCGTCGACGAGGGCATTCTCTCGGTCAATCCATTCCGGCGTTCTCGGCGTCGAGCGGCGCTCAATCCCCTCCTCCCATCGGAAGAAACGCCGACCAAGAGCGCCACCCTCGACGATCTGCATGCCCTCGAGCGCGGCTGCGCAGGTGAAGGGCCCCTTGACCTGCGCGATCAGGCCATCGTCTCGATCCTCGTCACGACCGCGGCCCGCAATTCGAGCGTCCGACTACTGCGCCTGGGGGACATCGACTTCGAGCGGGCGGTCATACGGTTCCGACGGGCCAAGGGCGGCAAGACGCTCGAACTCGCCCTGCAGCCTGGGACCGGGGCCGCGCTATCCGCGTACCTCGAACGAGGGCGAGCCGCCTTCCTACCGGTCTCCCCTACTGCGGGCGACGATCCGGGCTGGCTCTTCCTCTCTCATGCCGGCGGTGAGCCGCGGCCACTGTCGATGAATGCCCTCTCACTCATGCTGACCCGTCGCTACCACGCCGGTGGTGGGAGCCTGCATTGCTTTGGCTCACACCGCATCCGCCATGCCACGGCGACCCTGCTGGTCAACAACGGCATGCCACTAGAGGAGGTATCCCGCTATCTGGGCCACTCCTCCACGGTGCCAACCCGCCGCTATGCCCAGCAGACCTATGCCCAGCAGACCCCGGAGTCCCTCGGTGAGCGAGCGGCGAGCGCTCTCGCCAGGGCCGGGCTCGTGGCGAGCTGACCGTCGCAGCCCCTGATGGTCTCCGCTGCGCGGCCCCGGCCCGGTGCAGAACGGGCTGTCACGATGAATCCATCGTGTGCGGGTAGACGGGCGAGGGAGGCTGGCATGAAACCGAAAGGCCCGACCTCGTGTTAGGGCGGGACGCCTACCGTTCGAGGGAATGAATGAGTCCGTCCACCACGGCGTGAACGGTGGACCCCGCGAACTCCGCGAACGGTAGTCCTATGTTCCCCGAAACGCCCAGCGGTCGTATGGCCCCAGAGCATGTCCGCCCGACTCTATGAAGGAACAGTGCCTGAGCGGGCTTGATCTCACATGCGAGCGCTATCAGCCGCCCAGCCTTGGCGCCCTCGGGCCTCTCAGCCTCGGCGTCGTTCGAAGCTAGCCAGTCCTGGAGGTCCGAGACGGCGTCCGAGTTCGCAACCCGGATGCATGGGTTCAGCGGCTTCGACATGGCCAAACCTCATCGACGCGGAAACGAGGTCCATGCTACAGCGGTAGGGGGCCGGGCGGTCCGGCTGGCAGCCACGACCTAGCCGACCCCGGGGGCCTAAGCCCAGATCCACCGAGCGCTGACGGCCCGCCCTCGAAACATGGGCTCTGTGTTGCGGGGTCCCAGAGATCGGCCCTGCAGGCCCGGAGATCCACTCGCTTGACCACGGGGGCCGTGAACCCGCCGTTCCCACATGCTGATAGTTGTGCCGAGCAAGATGACAGACGCGCTAAGACGCCGTCGGAGGAGCAGCCCACCGGACTACCTGGACCCGCGCCGTTCGTAGAGTCGCTGCTCCGCGACGGTCCGCTCGGCAAGGGGTTCCGCCTCGAGTCGATCGTCCGGGATCGGCATCCCGCTCTCGACCGATCTGCCGTAGGTGCCCCGTGCGATGCGCTCCTCGGCGCGCCAGACGGCGGCGAGCTGCTCGCGGAGGTCGGCCGTGAGGGCCACGCTGACGGACTCCGTTTCGCGAGCGCTGCCGGCGTCGGCGCGATCTCCAGGTTGCCGGCGCCCGAGGTACCCTTCGGCACCGATCTCGCCGCCCAACTCGGCGAGCAGGGATTCAACGCGCGCCCGCTCCCGGGCAACGAGTTCACGGGCCCGTGGCTCGTTCACGATCACCTCCTGGCCGGATCGACCCGG
Organism: Candidatus Limnocylindrales bacterium; assembly: GCA_050008515.1. Lineage (GTDB taxonomy): Bacteria > Chloroflexota > Limnocylindria > Limnocylindrales > CSP1-4 > Fen-1039. Next base: position 21,260 of record JBEKMM010000028.1, on the reverse strand, counting down.
CTGCACCCCACAGTGGTGCGACCAGCGCAGTACGCGACGGCCTGGCGCACCGAGGGAGACGGGGAGGACCTCGCTAAGCGTCGACCACGAGATCCCCGAGTAGCGTCCGCGCCCTCCGGGGGTCGCTCACGGCCAGCACCCCGGTACCCTTCCCATGGGAGACTCCCGTCGAGAGGATCAGCTCGATGTTGACCCCGGCGGTGGCGAGCTTACGGGCGGCCTTCGCCAGCGCCCCGGGCTCGTCGGCCAGGGCGATCCTGATGACCTCGACTTCCTTCGCCTCGATCCCTGCCGCGCGGAGCGCGCCGCGAGCGCCTGCCTCGTCGCTGACCAGAAAGCCAATCAGGCCGGCCCTATCGCCCGTCAAGCCCGCGAGCGCGGTGATGTTGACGCCGGCCGTGCCCATCGCCTCACCGATCCGTGCGAGCTCGCCCGGCCGGTCCTCGGTTGCTACCACAAATGCCTTCATCGGGACACTCTTCCTCCGTCCCGGGGCACCGCTCGACGATTGACCCGGCGACCGCGGGTCGGAGCCACATCGTAAGCCCGTGCGAGGGTAAGCGATGAGCTGTCTCCGGGATCGCAGGTCGACGATCGCGCCCGCCCCTCCGCTGCGCCCCTCATCGACGCCCGACGGTGGCCGCACGTAGCCCGAGAGCACTCGACACCATGGCTGAATAGGGACAACAACACGCTGGCCACCCGCAAATGGCCGGGCGCACGCTAGCCTGACACCGTGCGATTGCTCCAACTCAAGCGACCGGGCCCGGTGGCCGAAGGTCCCCTTCGGCTGGTTCAGCGCGATGAACCTGCGCCAGGCCCCGGCGAGCTGTTACTGCGGCTCAAAGCCTGCGCGGTGTGTCGGACCGATCTCCAGCTCGCTACGGGCGATCTGACGCCCCGGCGCTTGCCGATCGTGCCGGGCCACCAGGCGGTGGGTCGGGTGGCCGCCGTCGGCGAGGGAGTGACTGGCTGGTCGATCGGCGATCGGGCCGGTGCGTACTGGCTCTTCGGCACGGACGGGACATGTCGCTTCTGTCGAAGCGGACGCGAGAACCTGTGCGAGTCGGCTGCCTTCACCGGCTGGGACCGCGACGGAGGCTTCGCCGAGGCAATGGTCGCTCGGGCCGACGTCGCCGTCAGGCTCCCCGACGGGTTCGCCGACCTGGACGCCGCCCCCCTGCTCTGTGGCGGTGTGATCGGCTATCGCGCTCTGCGTGTCTCTGGTATCCAGTCGGGCGGCCGGCTGGGCCTCTACGGATTCGGCGCGTCCGCGCTGCTGTGCATCCAGGTGGCGCGCCACTGGGGCTGCGAGGTCCACGTCCGGGCCAGGTCGGAGACGGAGCGGCAGCGCGCCCTGGAGTTGGGCGCCGCCTCTGTCGGCGGGTACGACGATCCTCCGCCGCATCCCCTCGACGCGGCCATCACCACGACTCCGGCAGGCGATGTGGTCGTGGCCGCCCTGCGCGCGGTGGACCGAGGAGGCATCGTCGCCGTCAATGCGATCCACCTGGACCGCATGCCCGAGTTCTCGTACGACCTGCTGTGGTGGGAGCGCCAGCTGCGCAGTGTTGCCAACGTCACCCGCCGCGACGCCGCCGAGTTCATGGATCTTGCCGCCGCCATCCCGATCCGAACCGCGGTCGATGTCTTCCCGCTCGAGGCCGGCAACGAGGCCCTCCAGGCATTGGCTGACGGCACGATCCGCGGGGCGGCGGTGCTGACGATGGCGAGCGCGTAGGCCTCGTCCAGATTCGCGGCGTGGGCATCGACAAACCCAACAGCCGCTAGACCTAGCACAGCATTCCACCGCGCGGCGGCACGAGCCCCGGCAAACGCGCCGGAACGCCGACACGATGGCTTAGTGTTGATTGCGTAGCCGTCCCGTTGCCACGGAGTTCACTGGTCCTTGGCCGCGGACAGTCGGGCGGCGGCGCATCGCTGGACCGCTCGACTGGTTCCTCGCGGACGTGAACTAACCGGCCCGAACGTCGTCGACCTGCAGCGCGCGACGCACGAGCGAGACGAGAGTCGTCGACCGCAGGTCGGAGAGATGCTTCAGCTGCGTCGCGCAGCTGAAGCCGTCGATGACGAGCTCATCGCCAGCCCCAACCGCTCGTCGCACCCGCGGCAGCCAGTGCTCCTCGCCGATGCGGCGGGAGAGCGCCTCGTGCTCGTGCGAATACCCGAACGAGCCCGCCAGCCCGCAGCAGCCGGCGTCGAGGACTTCGATCTCGAAGCCGAGGCGGCCGAGGAGCGCCCGGTCAGCGGCCGTCAGCCCCGCGGCCCGCCCCTGGCAGTGCGGATGCACGACGACGCGTTGGGCTCGTCGATCCCTCTCCGACCGGATTGCCCGCTCGGAGAGGAGCGCCGCGAACCCCGGCGAGGCGAGCAGGTGCTCGGCCGGGCTGCGGGCGAGCGACGCGAGCCGGCCTGCTCGGGGATCGCGCCACAGGAGCGCGGGCAGTTCGTCTCGGAAGGTTGAAAGGCAGCTCGGCTCGGGCACGACGATTGGCACGCCGCGGGACGTCCACGGCTCGAGGACGTCGAGCAGCCCCGCCAGTGTGCGCCGGGCGAGCCCGAGCATGCCGGCGTCGTAGAGGGGACGGCCGCAGCATCCCCAGCGCGACGGCACCGCCACACGCTCACCGGCCGCCTCAAGAACAGCCACTAGGTCGTCCGCCAGGGCGGGGCGGAAAGCGTCGGTAAACGTGTCCGCCCAGACGACGACGCTTGCCTCCAGATCGTCGCGGTGGGCTACGGCGGTCGGACTGCGGCGGAACGGCCGAGATGCCAGGCGAGGAGCGGGACGCGCGGTCGTCACCCCGAGGGCGGTCCGCACGAGGCGCCCCAGGCCCGGCGCACCGAGCAGCACATTAGGTAGCCATGTGGCCCGCGAGGTGAGCCGGGCCGCCCAGGGCAGCAGTCCGAACGTGTACATCGAGCGGGGCCGCAAGTGACCGGCATAGTAGTGGGAGAGAAACTCCGACTTGTAGGCGGCCATGTCGACCTGCGTCGGGCAGTCAACGACGCAGCCCTTGCAGGAGAGGCAGAGATCGAGGGCGGCGCGCACTTCCTCGTTGCGCCAGCGCGCCTGGGTGACCTCGCCCTGGAAGAGCTCGACGAGGAGCTTCGCCCGGCCGCGCGTCGAGTGACGCTCGTCGCGCGTCGCACGGTAGGAGGGGCACATCGTGCCTGCATCGTCACGACGGCAGCGCCCGACGCCGACGCAGCGCTCCGCGGCGGCCTGTAGAGAGAGGCCCGCAGAGCTCAGTCGCATCCGGGACGCTCCGAGCGAGGAAGCCCGGTACCCCGGGCCGAAGCGAAGGTCGACGTCGAGGGGCCGGGCGTCGATGAGCTTGCCCGGGTTCATCCGACCGCGCGGGTCGAAAACAGCCTTGAAGGCGCGGAACGCGTCGAGCAGTTCCGGGCCGTACATCCGCCCGAGAAGCTCGCCTCGGGCCTGCCCGTCGCCGTGCTCGCCCGACAACGAGCCGCCGAGTGAGATGACGAGGTCGGCCGCCCGCTCCACGTAGGCGCGGAAGGCGCCGACGCCTGCCGCGCTCGTGAAGTCGAAGTCGTTGCGGGTGTGGACGCAGCCCTGCCCGAAGTGTCCGTACCAGGCGCCGTGATAGCCGAACTGGCCCCAGAGCTTGCTGATCGCGCGCAGGTACTCGCCGAGTCGCTCGGGCGGCACCGCCGCGTCCTCCCAGCCCTCGTGGTTGCGCCGCCCCGCGCCGGTGATCGCGGTCGCGCCCAGACCGGACTCGCGGACAAGCCAGACGCGCGCCTGACGATCCGCGTCGTCGTAGCGACGCCAGGCCACACCGGCCGGCAGTTCGGCCAGGAATGCGTCGGCGAGCCGATCGGCCTCCGCCGGGTCGTTCGAGCCGACCTCAGCGAGCAGCCAGCCGCGCCCCTCCGGCAGGAGCGGCAGGTGTTCGACGTTCAAGGGCCGCGCCCGCATCTGGTCGGTAAGCGTGCCGTCGAAGCCCTCGAGCGCGAGCAGCGGGTGGCGCAGCAGCGAGGGCACGGCATCGGCCGCGGCGAAGACGTCGGGGTAGCCCAGCACGAGGAGCCGGCGGTGGCGCGGGCTGACCGTCAGTCGGAGCGTGGCTTCCGTGACCACCGCGCACGTGGACTCCGAGCCGACGAGCGCGCGGGCGACGTGGAAGCCGCGCTCGGGCAGCAGCTCATCGAGGTTGTAGCCGCTGACCCGTCTCGGGATCGCAGGATACGTGGCCCGGACGCGATCCGCATACCGCTCGCCGATCGCCCGTAGCCCGCCGAGAACCTCGGCCAGCCGACCGCCGGCTGCGAGCGCCGAGCGGTACGCGGCCTCGTCGTAGGCGCCGAGCTCTAGTACCTCGCCGCCGTAGAGCACCGCGGTCAGGCCCTCGACGTTGTCGACCGTCTTGCCGGCGAAGAGCGCGTGGCTGCCGCAGGCGTTGTTGCCGATCATCCCCCCGAGCGTGCACCAGGCATGCGTCGCGGGGTCGGGCCCGAACGTCAGGCCGTACGCCTCCGCCGCGCGGCGCAGGTCGTCGAGGACGACGCCGGGCTCCACCCGCGCGGTGCGCGTCGCCGGGTCGATCTCCAGGATCCGGGTCATGTGGCGACTCGTGTCCAGCACGACCGCGGCGTTGCAGGCCTGCCCCGCGAGGCTCGTGCCGGCCCCACGGGCGAGCACCGGCACATCGTGCTCGGCGCACACGCGCAGGGCGGCGACGACATCGTCGTGGTCGAGCGGGAGCGCGATCCCGATCGGGACCTGGCGGTAGTTAGACGAGTCGGTGGCGTAGACCGCACGGGTGCCGGCATCGAAGCGCACCTCGCCGTGGACGGCGGCCAGGAGGGCAGCCTCGAGAGCGCGCAGGCGTGTGCGTTCGCCGGGGCCCGGACTCGGGCGAACTTCAGCCACAGTCAGGCGACACCTCGGATCGACTGGCCGACCGGAGGCCAGCAACGCGCGCGCACGGCGTTCTCATGTCTCTTCGAGGGCACGGCGGAGGTCGCCCTCGGTCCGCTCGAGGCGTTCCCTCGCCTCCTCCGGTGAGAGGCCGAGCTGAATGGCCGCGATCGCGCTCTTGACGTCACCGGCCGCGTCCTCGAGCGCTCGGCGAGCCGCCTGGTGGCCCACGCCCGTCGCCTCCTCGACGAGGCGAACGGCCCGCTGGTGCAGCTTCTCGTTTGTTACCTGCACGTCCACCATCAGGTTGCCGTAGACCTTGCCGAGCTTCACCATCAACGTCGTGCTGAAGGCGGTGAGGACGAGCTTCTCGGCGCTCCCCGCCTTCATGCGCGTCCATCCCGTGATCGCTTCGGGACCGGTGTCAACCACGACCACGATGTCGGCAACGCGCGCAACCGCGGGATCGGGCACGCAGGCTAGAGCGATCGTTGCCGCGCCCCGATCGCGGGCCCGCTCGAGCGCGGCGAGGACGAAGGCTGTTCGCCCGCTCGCCGCGACGCCGAAGGCCACGTCGGCGTCGCGAAGATCGTTCGCCGCGGCGGCCCCCGCTGCCAGGTCGTCCTCGGACCCCTCGACGGCCGTGACCAGGGCCTGCGGCCCGCCGGCTAGGCGGGCCTGGTGGCGATCGGCCGGGACGGCGAACGTGGGCCCAAGCTCCGCTGCATCGAGCGCCGCGAGGCGGCCGGACGTTCCAGCGCCGAAGAGCACGACCCGGCCGCCGCGGCGCCATCGTTCGGCGGCGAGCTCGACCGCCCGGGCCATCGACGGGATCGCAGCGCGGACCGCACCGGCGATGCCGGCGTCCTCGTCGTTGATCCGCTCGAGCACCTCCGCCGTGGCGAGGAGATCGAGGTCGCCCGTGCGAGGGTTCACCTGCTCGGTTGCGAGCCGACCGAACTCTTCCTCGCGTGCGGCTCGTTTGTCGGCGGGAACCGACGCGCCTGTGCTGCGATCATCCGGCGCCGGTAGCTCTCGAACACCTCGTCATTCGAGTTCACGGTCGCTCCCGGCACTGTGGGCGAGACGAACACGGGGGGCAGGGCGCCGCGGGCATGGAGCTCCGCCGCGGTCGCGACCATCAGGTGGTGCACCGCCGCGCCAGCGACGAGGGTCGACGCTCCGCCAACCGGCCGGTCGAAGCCGTCGAGATGGATCAGCGCATCCTCGACAGGTACGCCTGTGTCGATCGCGAGGTCGACGACTTCCGAGAGGTGCTTGCCGCTCGAGTGCTCGCGTGGGCGCGCGGCGTTCGCGACGGAGGTCACCCCGATGACGAAGGCGCCCCGCTCTCGCCCGTACATCGCCGCTTCGATCGGCGCCGCGTTCCGCCCGCCGTGCGATAACACGATCAGGACGTCGCCGGCCGAGATCGGCTGGTTATCGAGGTAGATCTTGATGTAGCCCTCGGTACGCTCGAGCCAGAGGAGCTCGCGAACGCCGCTCGAGCCGAGGACGTTCGACCACATCAGGCGCGAGTCGGTCAGCGGATTGAGGCCGGCGAACGCCCCGTAGCGCGGAAACGACTCCATCACCGGAATGACCGAGTGGCCGCTTCCGAAGAGATGGATTAGGCCACCGGCTTCAACGGCATCCGCCGCGCGCTTTGCCCCCACCGAGAACGCCTGCTCCTGGGAGGACGCGAGTCCCTGGAGCAGCTCGACGAGACGGCCGAGGTAGTCAGTCTGCACGGTAGTCCTCCCGAAACTAGGGGTTGCTCTTCAGACCGAGTCGGACCTGGTAGCGGTCGCCGCGCATCACCGAACGGACTAACTCGAAGGGCCGACCGTCGACCAGCGTCACGCGCTCGACCAGGAAGCTGCAGGTTCTCGGCGCCACCTCGAGGAGGCGAGCATCGGCAGCGGCGATCGAGCCGACGCGAAATACCTCCTCGGCTTCGCTCGGCACGAGGCCATACCGCTCGCGTAGAACCCCGTACAGAGTCGCGTCGGTCAGGTCCACGTTCTCGAGCCCGGGGACCAGGGCGGCGAGGATGCGCGCGCGCTGGACGCCCAGCGGCGTCCCGTTGCCCAGCCGCAGCCGGTCGAGCGCGAGCACGTCGGTGCCCGGAGCCACTCCCAGTCGCTCCGCGGTCCGCTCGTCGGCACGGATCAGCTCCTGACGCAGGACCCGGGCGCCGGCCGTGAGGTGCAGCGATGCCATCTCCTCGGTAAACGAAGAGACGGTCCGCGATCCGGCGGTCAGCGTCGCGGCTCGAACGAACGTCCCCTTCCCGGGCTGGCGGGACACCAGGCCCTCGCTCGCGAGATGGGCGAGCGCCAGGCGGACGGTGATCTTACTGGCCCTGTAAAGGGTGGAGAGCTCGCCCTCGCTCGGTAGTTGCAAGGACGGCCCGAGCTCGCCTGAGAGGATGCGGGCGCGGAGATCTGCCTCGACCTGCCGATAGAGCGGCAGGGGGTCGACGCGAGACACGGGCCGGATGCTGTTGGCGCCTAGGGTGTGAGACCGCGCATTCACTCTATGATTATAATGGCATAATCGATTAGCGCATGCCCCTGCTGGAGCTGGCCGTGCATCCCGTCACCGTCGCTGTGGTTAGGAACGCTTTCGGCAGCATCGTCAACGAGATGAACCTGGCGCTGTTCAGGTCGGCGTTCAGCCCGGTGATCACCGAGGGCCGGGACATCGGCGGCGCGATCATGGATCGCCACGGCCGCCTCGTGGCGCAGGGTGACTGGGATCTCGCGGTCTTCGTCGGGATGCTCGAGTTCTCGCACCGCGCCATCCTGCAGGACTACGCCGGCGACATCGAGCCCGGCGACGTCTTCATCATGAACGACCCGTTCATCGGCGGCACCCACTTCAACGACGTCGGCGTCGTGCGGCCGGTGTTCGGACCCGACGGTCTCGAGGCCTTCGTCGCTGTCTGCGGGCACTGGCCCGACGTCGGCGGCCAGGAGCCCGGAAGCTTCGTCGCTGACGCTCGCGAACACTTCCAGGAAGGCCTCCGGATGTCGCCGATGAAGATCGTCCAGGCCGGCCGGCCGAACAAGGCGGTCTTCCGGATCATCGAAGGCAACATGCGGATCCCGCACGAGCGCGTCGCGGACGCCTACGCCCAGATCGGCGCCACGAGCGTGGGCGAGATGCGGCTTCAGGAGCTCGCGAAGCGCTACGGGTGGGCCGACGTCCGGGCTGTCATGGACGAGGTGATCCACAAGTCGGATCAGCTGCTGCGCGAGGAGATCCGCGGGATCCCGGACGGGGTCTATCACGGGCAGGACTTCGTGGACATGGAGTCCCTCGCCCGTCCCTTCCCCAAGCGCGTCGCCCTCACGCTCACGGTCGAAGGCGACCACATGACGTTCGATTTCTCGGAGTCGGACGGCGAGTCTCTCTCGGCCTCGAACTCGACCTACAGCGCGACGGCCTCCGCGGTCTTCGTGACGGTGAAGTCGCTCTTCCCCGACATCCCGATGAACCACGGCTGCTTCGCGCCGATCGACGTTATCGCGCCTCTCGGCACCGTCGTGAACGCGCGCCCGCCAAGAGCGATCTCGAGCATGGCCGCCACCGTCTACGAGAAGGTGATCGGTGCGTCGCTCAACGCTTTCGAGTCGGCCCTGCCCCCCGAGAAGGTCGTCGGCACCCCCTACAACCTGATCAACCTCACCATCGGCGGCACGAGCGACAACCGGCCGTTCGTCGCGTACCTGTTCAGCGAGGGAGGCTTCGGCGCCCGGGCGACGAAGGACGGACCGCCGGGACTCGTCTCCCTCTACGGGGGCGGCGCGCGGATAACCCCGGCCGAGGTGATGGAGCGCCGCTACCCGATGCTCTTCGAGGAATGGGCGCTCTGGCCGGACTCGGGTGGCCCTGGCCGCTTCCGCGGCGGGGTCGGGTCGCGCAAGACGTTCCGCCTGCTCGAGGGCGAGGCGCGCCTCTCCTGTCTCGGCGACCGGGAGTACTACCCGTCGGCGGGAGTCCTCGGCGGCGGGGCCGGCGCGGCCCATGGGCTGCTGCTTAACGAGGGTCAGCCCAACCAGGAGAACCTCACGCTCAAGGCGGTCGGGCGCGAGCTGCGGGCTGGCGATCGCGTGACCATCCTGGCCGGTGGAGGCGGGGGCTACGGCGACCCGCTCGACCGACGGACCGAGCTCGTCGAGCAGGACGTCGCGCTCGGGCTGGTCACCCCGGCGCACGCGCGCCAGGCATACGGGGTCGTCATGGCGACCGATGGAACCGTCGACGATGCGGCTACGCGGTCCGAGCGGGCGGCCCGGAGGGCAGGGCGATGATCCGCGTTGGCGTCGACACGGGCGGAACGTTCACCGACTTCGTGACGCTCGGACCCGAGGGGATGCGGGTCGCAAAGTACCTCTCCACCCCGGCCGATCCGTCCCGGGCCGTCCTCACCGGCGTGGAAGCAATGGCCATCCCGCTGGCTGAGGTCGATCTCTTCGGGCACGGCACGACCATCACGACCAACGCCGCGATCCAGCGGCGCGGTGTGCCGACCGGACTCATCACCACGCGCGGCTTCCGCGATGTGCTCCAGATCCGCCGGACGACCCGGGGCGAGCTGTACAACTTCCAGTGGGAGCCGCCGGTCGAGCTGGTGCCGCGGAACTGGCGAAGAGAGGTGACGGAGCGCACCGCGGCCAGCGGCGTCGTCCTCACGCCGCCGGATCTGGAGGAGGTGGTCAGGGCCGCGGCCGATCTCGTCGCTGAGGGCGTCCAGTCGCTGGCCATCGTCTTCATCAACTCGTACGCGAACGGCGAGACAGAGCGTCTCGCGCGCGATGCGATACTCGAGCATTTCCCGGAGCTGCCCGTCTACATCTCGTCGGAGATCCTGCCCGAGTGGCGGGAGTTCGAGCGTACCTCGACGACGGTCGTCTCGGCCTACATCGGCCCGACCCTGGCCGGCTATCTGGCGCGGCTCGAGACGACGCTCCACGAACGGGGATACGGCAACGACCTGCTCTCCATGGCATCCAACGGCGGTCTCTCGACCACCACCGCCGCCCTACGTCGGCCCGGCTACTCGATCGGGTCGGGTCCGGCCGCTGGCGTCGTCGCTCAGATCGCGATCGCTGCCGCCTCCGCCGGAGACGGCACCATCCGGTACCCGAACCTCATCGGCATGGACATCGGCGGGACGTCCACGGACATCTCGATCGTGGCCGGCGGCCTGCCGAGCCTCAGGAGCGAGCTGGAGCTCGAGTTCGGGACCACGATCGCCTATCCGGTTATCGACATTGGCTCGATCGGCGCGGGCGGCGGGACCATCGCCTGGATCGATCGAGGCGGGATGCTCGAGCTCGGACCGCACAGCGCGGGCGCAGATCCCGGCCCCGCCTGCCTGGGGCGAGGCGGCAAGGAGCCGACGGTCACCGACGCGACTGTTGTCCTCGGTCGGCAGAATCCTCACGAGCTCGCGGGCGGCACGGTCCGGCTCGAACCGGCTCTCGCGGCGGCGGCGGTCGAGGAGCTCGGCGCCCGTCTCGGGCTGGACCGGACCAGCATGGCGAGCGGAATCTTGGAGCTGGCCGTCGCCCACATCGTGTTCGCGATCCGCCAGCGGACCGTCGAGCGGGGGCTCGATCCTCGCGACTTCGCGCTCCTTGCGTACGGTGGCGGCGGGCCGCTCCTGGCCGCTGCAGTGGCCGAGGAGTTGGGCGTCTCCACGGTTCTCGTGCCGCCCAACCCCGGGGTGACGTCCGCCCTCGGCCTTCTCCTGACCGACGTGCGTCACGACATCGCCACGACCTTCCTCAGGGTCGACCGCTCTACTCCCGCGGAAGATGTCGCCGCCTCCTATCTCGACCTGGAGCGCTCGGCCCTCCAGATCCTCGAGCGAGAGGGGTTCCGGGGCGAGCGAACCCTGGTCATGTATTCGGCGGACCTGCGCTATCTCGGCCAGACGCACGAACTGAACATCGCGATCCCGAGGCCTTACGACGCGTCGGTCCACGCCCGCCTTCCGGAGCTCCTGGCCGACCGTCACCGGCGTGAGTTCGGCCACGCGCCCGGACCCGAGACGCCGATCGAGATGGTGAACCTGCGGGTCGCGGGGATCGGGCGGATCGACCACCCGGCCCTGCCGCACGTCTCGGCCGCCCCGAGGCCGGAGCCTGTCGAGGTCCGGCGCGTCTTTCACAGAGAGTGGCTGGAAACCCCCGTCTACGTCCGGGACGGGCTCGGCCGGGGAACCGTCCTCGAGGGACCGAGCGTCGTCGAGCAGCTCGACGCCACGACGCTCATCCCCCCAGGCTGGGAGGCCGAGGTCGACGCGATCGGCTCCATGGTGCTCCGCCCCAAGGCCCGGTAGGCCTGACGACGGGCCCCGGCTCAGGCGCCCGGGATCGGTCGGAACCCGAGCTCCTGTGGAAGCGACCCCTCGCTCATGAACACCTGGGCCTGGCCGGCGTCGAAGTGGAGACCATGCACCCGAAGCGCCGCGGTGTAGTACGCCCAGTACGGTATCGCGGCGTCCACTCCCGATCCCGGGACCGAGCGCCGGAAGAGCTCGTACTCGCTCGCCGCCTCGAGCCACCGTTCGCGGACAGAGGCGACCGGGATGAGATGCGTCGGGACGAACCCGACGAGGTCCTCGCAGTTCTCGCCGAATGCCAGAGTGGGTCGACTCGCGAGCGCCGCCATGGCGCGCCGAACGACATCGTTTGCCTCGCGATGGCTCGCGTGCCAGGACCCGCTCCAGTGCGTGACGACGACGGTCGGCCTGCGCTGATCGAGCTCGGCGACGAGCCAGTCGAAGACGTCGGCGCCGCGGAGCGGCGCCGGAGCCCCCGACCAGACCGCCTCGACGCCGAGGGCCCGGGCTGCCCGGAGGGACTCCTCGCGCAGCTGAGGCCCGAAGACCTCGGGCGGCTTCTCGGGATGCCCACGCTCGCCGAGCGTGAGGTGGACCAGGGCAACGGGCCACCCGGCGCCGCTCGCAACCGCTGCGAGCGGACCCGCCATCAGCTCGGGATCGAGCGCGTGCGCGCCCACGACGACGAGGCTCATCGAGAGGCCGGATCGAGCCGCAGGATGCGGCCGAGCAGGACGCGGCGGGAAGCGCCGCTCGCCGCGGGCACGTTGGCCGCGTTGCCCGCCAGCGTCTCGTCAGCCAGTAGTGCCCAGGTCACGCACTCACGAGCATCCCCGGGTATTCCGAAGTCGCTCTGCCACCGGATGGCTACGTCCGGCAGCCGCTCCCGGATCATCCGCACGAGCGTCCGGTTGTGCGCCCCCCCGCCGTAGAGGATCATCTCGTCCACCCCGGCCCGCGTGAACAGCTCCCGCCGGTAGTGTCTGGCGATGCACTCGGCCGTGAAAGCCGTCACGCTCGCGACCAGATCGTCGGACTCGACGTCGTGTCGGGACGCCCAGGCGAAGACCTCGCTCACGTAGCCGGTCCCGAAGTCCTCCCGCCCGGAAGTCTTGGGCAAGGGGAGCTCGACGTACGGGTGCGTCAGCATCCAATCGAGGAGGTCCGGCCGGGTTGCCCCCAGGGCGGCGCGCTCCCCGTCCGCGTCGAACTCGTCGAGACCGCCGCTCAGCCGCCGGACGGTCTCGTCGATGATCATGTTGCCGGGGCCGGTGTCGAACGCGAGGACGTCGTCGAGCGTCCCCCGTCTCGGCAGATATGTCACGTTGGCGATCCCGCCGATGTTCTGGACCGCTCGGCTCAGCTCGTCGTCCGCGAAGAGTGCGTAGTCGGCGAACGAGCTGAGCGGCGCACCGTGACCGCCCACCGCCATGTCCGAAGGGCGGAGGTCGCACACGACCGTGGCGTGGAGGCGGGCGGCGATCGCCGTCACGTCGCCGACCTCGATGTGCGTGCCCATCCGGCCAGGCGCGGGTGGCTCGTGCAGCAGCGTCGGAGCCTGGACCGAGACCGCGGTGAGCGAACTGGCCTCGACGCCTGCGGCGTGGAGAAGCGCCTCGGCGGCATCGGCCAGGGCGGTTCCCACGTCGCGGTGGACGGCGCCGAGGGAGCGAGCGTCGAAGAGAGCCGGCAGGAACAGGGCGAACAAGCGAGCCTTGAGGTCAGCCTCGTAAGGGGTCACCGCGTAGTCGAGCACCTCGAGGCGGCGTTGACGGCCGTAGCCCTCCGTCCTGATCAGCGCGCTGGCGATCCCGTCTCCCGAGGTTCCGCACATGAGGCCTATCAGGAGGCGCGGCCCCTCGATCATCAGCTGCGGCTCTCTAGAGCTCGGCGCGCGAGGCGCGAGAAGACGACGCCGATGACGAGGGCGGCGCCGAAGAACACCTGTTCGACCCAGCCCGTGATCCTCATGAGCTCGAGCCCGTTGATCCCGGTGACGAGGAAGTAGACCGCGATGAAGGTTCCCCAGGGATTGAACCGACCGGGGTTGATGGCCGTCGAGCCGAGGAATGCGCCCGCGAACGCGGGCAGAAGCATTGCGGGGGCGATGTTCGGGTCAACCGAGCCGTTCCGTCCGGCAAGGAGGACTCCGTCGATGCCCGCGATGAGCGATCCGGTGATGAGAACGCCCGCTCGGATCAGGTCGACGCGGATGCCGGTCAGACGAGCGACGTTCCTACCGGCGCCGACGAAGTAAATGTAGCGGCCGAGCGGCGTGTTGCTGAACACGTACCAGGTGAGCGCGGTCATAGCCAGCGCCACGAAGAAGACCATCTGGAGCCCGGCGATCTTCATGCGCGCGAAGTCGACGAGGGCGGGATCGACAGGCGAGACGATCAGGTTGTTTATGCCCAGGGCGAGTCCTGCGAGCAGCGAGCCCATGCCGAGCGTGGCGACGAGGGACGGTACGTCGAGCACCACTATCACGGCGGCGTTCACGATACCGACGAGGAGGGCGGCGGCGATCGCGATGACAACCACGGGGCCGATCGGCCAGTGGTTGACGACGTTGAGCCAGCCGACCATCACGAACGAGAGGCCCATCGTGGAGGCGATCGAGAGATCGTACTCGCCCGCGGCGAGCCCGAACAGCATGCCCAGCGTCAGGATTAGCAGGATCGAGCGCTCGCTGAACATCGACTGGAAATTCCGAGCCGTCGGGAAGAGCGTCGGTTGGAGCAGGCTGAAGGCGACGATAAGCAGCAGCCAGGCAACCGGCAGGGCGAAGCGGCTCGCAAGCAAGCCCAGGGAGCCGGCATTCGTGCCGCGGCCGGCCCTGGGTGCCGCCTGGCCGGCCTTGGCATCCCCGAGTCCTTCGTGCGCCGAGGGATCGCTCGTCATCTGGCCGTTCACCTCTGTCGACTCACTTCACGTGCCGCGTCAAGCTGGGCCTGCTCGCTGATCCTGGCCGCTGTCAGATCTGCTCCCGCGAGCTCGTTGGCAACCTCCCCTCGCCGCATGATGAGGACCCGGTGGCAGACCTCGGCCAGATCGCCGGCTTCGACCGAGGATATGATGACGGCCGTCCCCGCAGCTGCGGTATCCGTGACCAGCTGCATGATCTGGCGCTTGGCGCCGACGTCGACGCCGTGCCACGGCTCGTCGAGGATCAGCAGGTGGGGGCGGCCCGCGAGCCATTTGGCCAGCAGTGTCTTCTGCTGATTGCCACCGCTGAACGTCGCCATCGCCGCCTCCGGATCGGCCGGAGTCACCTCGAACCGGAGCATCTGCGCCCTGGCGTCCTCCCGCTCCTGCCGGCGATCGATCAGCCCGCCGCCGGCGTACTGCCCGAGTGTGGCCAGGGTCAGGTTCTCCCGGGCGGTCGCTTCGCCGACCGCGCCGTCCCGGGAACGGTTGCCCGGCAGGAACCCCATTCCAGCGTCCATTGCGGCGCGCGGGGTCATCGACTCGAGGTTGCGCCTGGACCCTCTGATCTCCAGCGTTCCCGAACGGGAGGGCTGGGCGCCGAACAGCAGGTACGGCACGGTGTCGTGGCCCATCCCGATCAATCCGGTCAGACCGAGGATCTCGCCGCGGTGGATGACGGCGTCGAACCGTCGGACGACGCGGCCCGAGAGTCCGTCGACCCTCGCCACGACCTCTCCGTACCCCGTCGTCTGCTCGGGGTAGAGCTGATCGAGAGCGAACCCGAGCATCTCGTTCACCAGCGTCGGGACGCTGATGTCGGGCGCCTGGTGTCGCGCGACCACCCGGCCGTCCCGGAGGACCGTGACCCGATCCGCGATTGCAGCCACCTCGTCGAGGCGGTGGCTGACGAACAGGATCCCGTGACCCTGGTCGGCGATCGCCCGGATGCGCTGGAAGAACTCCGCGGCGGAGTCATGCGGCAGCCGGGCGGTGGGTTCGTCGAGGACGAGCAGGGCCCTCTCCGAGGAAGGCAGATGCATGAGCGCCCTTGCGATCGCCAGGATGGCCCGCTGGACATCCGAGAGCGACGCGAGGGGTGCGTCCGGATCCACGTTCAGCCCGTAGTTGGCGAGGAGATCGCGGACGCGCGATCGCTCTTCGCGCCAGGGGATCCGCCACCCCAGCCTCGTCCGGTACTGGCCGACGAGGAGGTTCTCCAGGACGGTCCCGTCCTCGAAGAGTCCGAGGTCCTGGTGGACGAAGCTCAGCCCCAGGTGGCTCGCGGTGTCCGAGGAGACCGGCAGAGCCACCGGGCGACCACGCACGGCGAGGGTGGCTCCCGGATCGGGCGCGTGATACCCGGCCAGGATCTTGATAAAGGTGGACTTGCCCGAGCCATTCTGGCCGACAAGGGCGTGGATCTCGCCGTGAGCCACGGCGAGATCCACGTCTTCGAGCACCCGTCGTCCGGCGAACGTCTTGCTGAAGCCGTGAGCCTCAACGACAGGGTTGTCGGCCATGATGGTCAGGTGCGGGGCCTCCGGAGGCTACTGGATGCCCCAGATTGTCTTATATCCAGCGCGGAAGTCCGCACCGCCGTACCAGGTAGCCTCGCTCTTGGTCAGGTCGATGCTCTTGATGTTGCCCGACCAGAAGATCCGGGCGGGGAGCTTCTCGTCCTCAACCGGCTGGGCGCCCGTGAGCGCGCGAGCGATCTGGTCGACCGTCGCCCACCCGAGCCAGACCTGGGGCCCGCCGAGGTCCGCGGCGACCGAACCATCCGCGACCGCGGACAGTCCGGCATCCGTCCCGTTGTAGGTCACGATCTTGGCCAGGCTCGCACCCTTCTCGGCCACCGCCGCCGCGACTCCGGACGACACCATCGAGTCGAAGACCGGGACGAGGTAGAGCGGAGAGGAGCCCTTATTCGACTCGATCGCCGTGCCCGTGAGCGACTGGAGGTTGGTCCACTGGGCGAACGGCGCATCGATGACGGAGACGGTGCAGGCGGGGCACAGGCGCGCCAGCTCGTCCTTGAAGGCCTTGACCATCGCCTCGCTGACGACCAGGCCCGGCACGTTGTATATCGCGGCCGACGCCTTGTCGCCGCCGTTAGCGACGACGAAGGCGGCCATCTGCTTGCCTGCGCATGTGTAGCAGAAGGTGACGTACCCGAAGACGCCCCGGCTGGTCGCCGCCGCGGACGGCAGCTGCGGATCGCTCGTCGTGAGCTCGATGACGGGGATCTTGGCCGCCTTCGCGTCAGCCAGGGGGGCGGCCACGCTTGCGGAGTCGACGCTCTGGAGCAAGATGACGTCGTAGCCCTGGGAAACGCCCTGCTCGATCAGGCCGGCGGGATCGTTCGTGGATGCGTCGACCGCCGTGACCTCCATCCCGAGCAGCTTGGCTGCTTCGGTGACCCCGGAGAGCCAGTTCTTCACGAAGAAGTACGCGAGTCCGTTGCCGATGGCGTAGATGCGCTTGCCCTTGAGGCTCGCGATGTTCGTGATCGCGGGTCCGTCGAATGTGAACTGAGCGGACGCCTCGAGCGCGGTAACGATCGCCTTGGCCTCGGCGACCCCGCTCTGACTGGGGCTCGCGGCAGCGGTTGGCGCGGCCGTGGGTGCGGCCGTCTCAGTGGCTGCAGGAGCGGTAGGGGTACTGCTCTGTGAAGTGCATCCCGCGATGACGGCACCGACTAGCACGGTTGTCAAGAGCCGCCACTGCCACCGGCGGCGCACTGTTTCCGTCGCATGCATTGGATCCTCCCGGCGGAGCCCGTTGGGCCCGCCATTTTCCGAAGCTTCCTACGGAAGCCCTCATAACATTATGAGCGATGTCAAGATTTGCGTGGGCCTGCGACCACCCGACCAGTGGGCGCCGGAGCTTGAGACTCCACCCATTGGAGCGCGGTCGCGGGGATCGGGGGACGAACTCCTCGTCATTGCCCGAGCGCGGGATCAGGCAAGAGTCCGAGGATTCACAAGAGGAAGGTGTGCTCCGGCCTGGACGAGAGCCTCATGCAGGTCTTCCACGGTCTTGATGAAGTGGGAATGCCCGGGGATGAAGTCAGGGCCTCGGGCTTCTTCGATTCGGACTGTCCGCAGCTCCATGCCGCATCCGCCACAGCCTCATTCTCCCCGTCGCATAGTCCAGCTTCACGGTACCGCCGCAACGGCCTCCCCACGCAGCGCCCTCGAATGGGCCGAGCGCCTTTTGCCGCCTGCCCGGGTTCGGTAGAGAGTCACGCCCACCAAGGAAGTATTGGCGCGCCCAAGACGATCACCACGCGGCCGGAGCGGATCAAGTAGGTCGACGACGAGATCCGCCACCTCGGTGTCACAGTCCTCAGTCAGTGGGCCGTGCTGGGGCCCCATGACTTCGTGAGCATCGTGGAGGCGTGTAGGGTGCCACTATTCGGCCATCACGCAGCGAGCTCGTACTCGTGGAGCAGCCCGCCGAGCCAGTCGCGTCGCCGGACGTCGCGGGGCGACGCCCGCGCAGCGGGGAGAGGGGTCGGCGCAGCCTCCGGGGCCCGGAGCCCGAGACTGCGGTGTGGTCGGTGCGCGTTGTAGTGGCGGACATACTCGCGCAGCACCCATTCCAGCTGGCGGCGGTGCACGATGAGGATCCAGTCCAGGCACTCCCGGCGCAGAGAGCCGATCGGGCGTTGGCAGACCGAGTTGGCCCGAGGCGCCCGCACCGGCGTGCGGATCACCCGCAGGCCTTCGAAGCGGAACACCGTGTCGAACGACCCCGCGAAGAGCGCGTCCCGGTCGTGGAGAAGGAACTTCCGAACCGACAGCATGTCGCCCGTCGTGATCGCGAGGTTGCGCGCCTGCTGGGTTACCCACGCCGCAGTAGGGTGGGCAGTAACCCCGGCGGGGTGCACCCGGCGAGTGTCGAGCTCGATGAAGACCAAGACGTACAGCCGGCGCAGGAAGGCGGTGTCGACGGTGAGGAAGTCCGTTGCCAGCATGTGGGCCGCCTGAGCATGCAGGAAGGCGCGCCAGGAGCACCCGAACCGCCGACCCGCAGGATCGAGCCCAGCACGTACGAGTACCCGGCGGATCGTGGTGGCCGCGACGCGCACGCCGAGACCCTGGAGCTCGCCTCCGATCCGCAGGTACCCCCAGCGGGGGTTCTCCCTTGCCAGCCGAAGGATCAACGCGACGACGTCGGGATCGATCGGCGGGCGACCGCGACCCCGCCGCGGGTACGTCCAGCGCCGGGCCACCAGCCGACGGTGCCAGCGCAGCAGGGTCTCCGACGTGATGAAGAAGCCGGACCAGCGCCGCCGCGGCAGAACACGAGAGGCCGCGGCCAGGAAGACCCGGTCGGCGTCGGAGAGCTCGGGCCGCGCAACCTGCCGACGCAGGATCGCCAGCTCATGGCGCAGCACGACGATCTCGAGATCCTTGGATCGGCCCGACCGGAACCGCAGCACCACCAGTTCGAGCATGCGCCGGGTCAGGATGTACAGCAGCGATGGCAGCACGCGGTGGGTGCCTCC
Organism: Candidatus Limnocylindrales bacterium; assembly: GCA_050008515.1. Lineage (GTDB taxonomy): Bacteria > Chloroflexota > Limnocylindria > Limnocylindrales > CSP1-4 > Fen-1039. The sequence goes on along the minus strand of JBEKMM010000028.1, from coordinate 2,552 downwards.
CGGTGGGAACGATCAGGGCGCCGCGATGACGGCGGTCGGCCGCTCGTAGTTCGTGTACTGCTCAACCGTGGTCGGCGTCACCTGCCGATCGTCGCGAACCCACTCGTAGCGGCCTCACGACCGGATAATGGCACCCCACACGGCCGCTGACGAGACGAGCAGGACGTTCTCTGGCCTCGTATTGGGTGGGTCCACATCAAGGGCGGCAAGTCCGACCTGGTCGTGGTCGTGCTGGCGATCCTCGTCACCCTGTACCTGCTCACCGGGACGCCGTAGTCGCGAGGCGGGGTTCCTGCGCGCTGGGCCGGGTCGGGCCGAGATCGGGGTGGGTGTCGAGCAACCCGGGTGACGCGCCGTGGTTGGGCCGACCGGCGCTCGACCGGGCCCGTGCAGGGAGCATACTGGAGCCCCTCCGAGGGGAGGCGGAGCTGGACAGCGGGCTGTTGCTTCCCGTGCACGTCGTGGTGGCCGTCGCGCTGCGGCCGGCCTTCTTATCGATCCGGCGCCTGGGGCGCGGGCACTGCGGGGGTGCGATGGTGGCAGGCGACGCGCCGGGGCGGGTGGAGACCGTCATCGCGTGGACGGGAGGGCGGCGCCTCCACCTGCTCACCTGGGGTGAGATCAGCGAGGGGCGGCGGGCCAGCGTGGAGCACGCCGCTTCCCGCATCGCCGACGTCGATGACCTCGAACACGCCCTCGTGCGCGTCTTCGGGCACCGCGCGCAGCGCAGGATCCGGGGCCACGCGACGCCCGACGTCTGGTTCGAGGTCGGGTAGCCCGCGAGCGGAGCGCACCACGATGCAGGACAAGCCCGCCCGGCCGGCATCCGCGCGGACGCCCGCCTCGCGAGGCCGCCCTTTCAAGCGACCGGTTCCCTTGCAGGCGATCACGGTCGCGACTGCGTCGACGGCGCTCCCTCTCTGTGGCCCGGGTGCGCCTGCCCGCGGCAGCATGGCCGCTGCGGCCCGGCTGCCGGCCTACTCCAGGTAGTCCCGAAGCTTGCGGGAGCGGGAGGGGTGGCGGAGCTTACGCAGCGCCGTCGCCTCGATCTGGCGGATCCGCTCGCGGGTGACGTTGAACTCCTTGCCAACCTCTTCGAGCGTCCGGGCGCGGCCGTCCTCCAGCCCGAAGCGGAGCTGGAGCACTCGGCGCTCACGGCCGGTCAACGAGTTGAGCACGGCCGCCACCTGCTCCTTGAGGAGCTGATGCGAAGCCGCCTCGGCGGGTGCCAGAGCTCCGCGGTCCTCGATGAAGTCGCCGAGGTGCGAATCCTCCTCCTCGCCGATCGGCGTCTCGAGGCTCACTGGCTCCTGCGAGACCTTGATGATCTCGCGGACCTTCTCGGGAGTGATCACCTGCTCCTGGCCCTTGGACATCGCCTCGGCGATCTCCTCGACCGTCGGTTCGCGCCCCAACTCCTGCAGCAGGGTCCGGGAAACGCGGATCAGGCGATTGATCGTCTCCACCATGTGGACCGGGATCCGGATCGTCCGGGCCTGGTCGGCGATCGCTCGCGTGATGGCCTGCCGGATCCACCACGTCGCGTATGTGGAGAACTTGTAGCCCCGCTCGTAGTCGAACTTCTCGACCGCGCGGATCAGGCCGATGTTGCCCTCCTGGATCAGGTCCAGGAACGACATGCCGCGGCCGATGTACTTCTTCGCGATCGAGATCACCAGCCGCAGGTTCGCGCTGGTCAGTTGCTCACGGGCGTCACGGCCCATGCGCACCAGCACGCCCTTGCGGTGGGTCAGTTTCGTGTTGAGCGGCACCTCCGGGTCGTAGCCCATCCGCTTGAGCAGATCCGCGTCGTGCCCGGAGAGGATCCAGCGCTCGAGGGCCGGGAATGCGACCTCATCGCGGGACCAGTCGTAGAAGGCGCGCAGGCCCACGTTGTCGCGGGAATCCAGGTCCCCGTTGTGGACCGCGAGGTAGGCGAAGTCCAGCAGCGTGACGAACGCGGCCGGCGTGAGCGCCTCGTTGTAGGCCGTGGCCAGGTTCCGGGCCTCCTTGAGGAGCGCCTTGGTCCCGCCGGACTGGGCATCCCGGCCGGCCTTGACGAAATGGAGGTCCGGCGTGGGCACCAGCAGGTGGGCGGACGCCTCGTCGGCGATGGCAGCGCGGACTATCGTGTGCGCCTCGGGCCCGAACGGCAGCCGGTGCTGCGTCTTGGCCGTCCGAGTCTTGTGCTCGGTGTCGTGGGTCGTCCACTCGTGGAGCGAGACGATCCCCTTCCAGGGCGCCTCCACCAGCTGCTCGCCGAGTTCGATCGCCTTGGCCAGGACGACCTCCTCCGCCGCGGCCAGGAGGACGACTCTGCCGATCTCTCGGAGGTACATCCGGACCGAGTCGTCGATCCCGATCATGTCGGCCGAGAGCGCCTCGAGATCCTCGGCGGTCGGCTTCTCGAGCTCCCTCGCGTCGAGCTTGGCTTCCTCGAGGTCGGCCTTGTGTCGACCGGCACTGCCGGCGGCGAGGGCGACCTCGAGGAGCTGCTTGTCGCGGGGATCCTGGGTCATCGTGGTCCTCCGGCGGATCGGGCGAGGAGACGC
>JBEKMM010000027.1:0-26370 GCA_050008515.1 Candidatus Limnocylindrales bacterium | reverse complement strand
GTGGTCCCAGGTCCAGAGACTTGTGTATCCAAGTCGGTCTGCCCGGATGCCTGCTTCGAGAAGGCTCGGCCAGTCCGTGTACTGGTTCCAGCACAGGGCGCCGATCTTGACTTCGCTCATCCGAGGAGTCTACCGTGCCCTTCGGGGTGCCCCGACCCCCCCAGCCGTTCCCCGCCAGAGGAGGGCTCGATGAGTCTTCCTAGGCGAGGCAAGGGCGTCGGGTACGAAAACTCGATCATGCGGCCCTGATGTACTCGTGGACGAGCCCACCGAGGAGATCTCGCCGTTCGATGTCGGGCACACCGTCGGCCTCTTCGACGGGCGCGAGACTCTCGGGTACCTGAAGCCCCAGGCCTCGATGCGGGCGTCGCCGGTTGTAGTGCTGCACATAGATCGCAAGGATGCGATCGAGATGCCGGGGGCCGAGGATCAGCAGCCAGTCCAGGCATTCCGCGCGAAGCGTCTCTATCGTGCGCTCGGCGAAGGCGTTCGCGTTCGGCGCCCTAATCGGCGTGCGGATCACCCGAATCCCTTCTGATACGAAGACCTCGTCGAAGGAGCGGCAGAACTTGGCGTCTCGGTCGCGAATGAGAAAGCGGATCTGCGTGCCCTCGTCGGCCAGGCTCATCACGAGGTTCCTCGCCTGCCCGGTGACGAAGGAAGAGTCCGGGTTGGTCGTTGAGACCGTGACGTGCATGCGCCGTGGCCCGATCTCGATGAAGAACAGGACGTAGAGCGTCTCCAGAAACGCCGTCTCGACCGTGAAGAAGTCGCACGCGAGGATGCCCGCTGCCTGAGCCTTCAGGAACCCGCGCCACGTCAGGCCTCGGCGGGGGGCCGGACCGACGCCGGAGCGGCGAAGAAGCATCGCGATACTCGTCGCGGAAACGCGGACCCCGAGCTTCCCCAGCTCGCCTTTGATCCTGAGGTATCCCCACCGGGGGTTCTCCCTCGCCATCACAAGGATCAGCCTGCGAACCTCCGGACCGATCGCAGGGCGCCCGGGCGGGTGATGCGGCCTCGTCCACTTTCGTGCCACGAGTGAGCGGTGCCAGCGCAGCAGCGTCTCAGGACGAGCGAGGACGCGCCCCAGTGTTCCTTGGGAAGGATCCTGCTTGCCGCAGCGAGCAGCGCGCGGTCCCGGCGTCGGTAGACCGGGCGCTTGACCTGCCGGCGCAAGACCCGAGCTGGTGGCGAAGGACGAGGATCTCAATCTGTGCGGCATCGTCGGAGCGATGGTTCGGTGCGACAAAGGCGAGGAGCCGACGAAGCACCAGGTAGAGGAGTGAAGCAAGCATGGCGGCGATACTGCCACGCCCGGCGATACTCAGCCCCGGACCATCTCGCCGGGCTGACTGATCGAGTTCTTGTACCCCACGGGTCCTTCTCGAGACACGCCCGGGCAAAGACCGCGGGCCTCCCAGTTGTGGTGGGCGACCGGGCCGGCCACGCCTCCGTTGCGCTCGTGCAGTCCTCCCCCGATGCGGACGGCCACGGCATAAGCGTTCTTGAGCGCTGCGCACACCTCTGAGCCCACGATATCGGTCGACACGCGCACGTGGTATCGCTCCTGGTCAGCGGCATCGGGATCATGAACATCATGCTCGTATCGGTCCGTGAGAGGACCCGCGAGATCGGCATTCGCAAGGCGATCGGAACACGAGGACGCAACATCCTCGCCCAGTTCCTGGCGAGGCGCTGGCGCTCTCGCTGGCCGGGGGAATCCTCGGCATCGTCGTCGGAGCGATCGCCTCGGCCGCCATCGGCACCTACGCCGGTTGGGGTTTCATCTTCAACCCGGTCACTGTCGTGATGGCGGTCGGCTTCAGTACGCTCGTCGGGATCGTGTTCGGCGTCTGGCCAGCCAGCCAGGCGGCCCGCCTCGACCCGGTGGTCGCACTGCGGTACGAGTAGACAGCACATCCGGGGCAGCCGGCCCGCCGCTGTGACGTGTCGGCTGCTCCTGGCTCCTGGGTCGTGCGTGCGCTTCGCAATGGGAACCGCGTGCCCCGGGTCGCCCGCGAACCTTCGGCACCGGCCGCCGCGGGAGATGGGTTCAGGCCGGCTCCGACCCTTCGCCGCGCTCGACCTCGTCGACGTCCTGATACCAGGCCAGCCGGGTTCCCACCGCGCTGCGTAACAGCCAGCGGCGCGACTTTGGCTCGGCGTCCATCGCCTCTCGGATCCTCCCGATCCGCGTCCGAACGACCGAGGCGACGTCAGGTGGCAGACCGGCGTAAGCGTCGAGCGCCGCTAAAACACGGTCCAGATTGGCCCCGGCCGTGTACCAGAAGCCCCAGTCGTCGCTGAGCACGCGCAAGAGACGAGCACGTTCGATCGTGTCCGCCAAACCGTCACCGAGCTCGTGCTCAGCGAGCAGAACGATGATATCCAGGACGTCGTTCTGGGTGATCGCGTGGATCTGCAGCTTGGACAGGAGCAGATCCACGGGACTGAGAGTTGGATTGTCTAGCTCGAGTCGCCGACGCAGGTCGACGGTATGCGACATGACCAGCTGGTCCAGGAAGACGTCGACCTTGAAGGCCCCGTCGCGGCTGACGTAGATGAGCCGCTTGATGCCCCACTCCTGGCCCAGCCGGATTACTGGATCCAGGACCCAGCCCTCTTCGGTGAAGAGGCTCTCGATCTTGCGCTGGTCGCGCAGGTACGCCATCAGGTCGACGTCGCGGACGGGTCTTCGGCCGAGCGACTCCAGCAGGTTCGCGTGGGCAGGACAGTGGATCAGTACCGCCAGGGAGCCCGTGATGCGCAGCGGGACACCGCGCTCGGCCGCGCGCTGACAGAGGCGGAGGGCCTCTTCACGAAGGGCAGGCGCGCTCTTCCAGGTCTCGGTCCTCTTTGGCGTCGTCACTCGTCGGCCTGCATCACCCGGATACGAGGAGCACGTTCTCAATGCCGAGGTGCGGATCGACGGCGATCAGTGCGCCATCGAGGACCCCTTCGGCGTACTCGCTGCCGGGGTTCACTGCGCGGGTCCGGCCGATCAACTGTACCCCCTTCGATTCGTGAATGTGGCCGTGCAGCGCAAGCATGGGCTGGTATTTGTGGATGGCGTCCCGGACCGCCGTGCTGCCGACCGGGATCATCTCCGGGCCGCTGCCGGTCATGACCATCTTGAGCTGAGCGTCGAGGCGCGGCGCCATGTCCAGACCGCTGCCGAAGGGAGGAACGTGCAGGCTGAAGATTGCCCGGGCCGGGTCCCGAACCTGATCCGCCACTCGGGCGATGTGGACGGCGAGCTCCTCTTCGGAAACATCCCGCGGGCAGTGCCACGGCGTCGGGTTGCCGTAGCCAACCCCGATGAACTCGGTCCCGCCGTCGAGCTCGACGACCCGGCCGTTCGGGTCTTCGACCACCTCCGAGCCAGCGAGGGCCTGGTCGACTTCGTAGAAGTCGTCGTTGGCGCCGCTGACGAGAATCCGGACTCCGGTGCCGCGGAGTCGCTCTTCGGCCATCGTCAGCCATCTCTCGACGCGCTCGACGACGAGCCGCCGGAACAGGGCGTCGACGGCCGCCTGGTTGTCCTGGAGGGCCTCGTTCTCCTCGGGGGTCGTCTCGAAGGCGTACTGACCGGAGTCCGCGATCCGCTGCCGCAGGGTGTCGAGCTCGGCTTCGGTGCGGGCGCGTCGCTGCACGCCCATGAACGGCGACGTCCAGCTGCCGTCCGGCTGGCGGATGATCGGGACCATGAACTTGCCGGTGATGTCGCCGCCACAGACTATGACGTCCGCGCCGTAGAACTTCGGTGCGGCGAGAAACTTCCGCCAGCACAGATCCGAGCCATGGATGTCGGAGCAGAAGTAGAGCTTCACACGCGGTCTCGCACCTGCCCGGGCGCGCCCGCGGCCGGGTCCTCGGCGCCGAACTCTCTCGTGAGGATCGCGTCGATGCGCTCCACGAGCGCGTCGGCGATGTACCTCCCGATTTCGCGCGAAGCCGGCGTCGAGCGAGCGGGCACCCCGGTCGGCGGGACGGCGTCGGGCGGCAGGGGAAAGACGTCGTAGGTCAGCACGCGAGTGCCCGAATCGTCGGTCTTTCGGTCCTCCCGCACGAGCTCTGGATACAGCTCCTCGACGAGTGACGTCTCCGCTATCCCGGCGTGCTCGATCTCCCAGCCGGGGAACCCCTCGGGGAAGATCCGCGGCAGGTCCTCGTCGTGAAGCTGCTCCCACCAATTGACGAGCAGCACGGTCGCCTCCGGACGGCTTTCGGTCGCACTCGCGATGCCCTCGAAGAGGAAGCCGGCGTTCTCGTAGTGGCCGTTGAGGACGACGATGCGGCGGAAGCCGCTGCGGATCAGGTCGGCGACGACGTCGCGGCAGACCTCCGTCAGCACGGCGCCGTGAAGCCCGACCGAGCCGGGGAAAGCCCGGGCCACGCCACTGGCCCGCGGCTGGGACCGCGCGGCATAGAACAGAGGCGGCAGGATGACCAGAGGCCTCCGCTCGGCGAGCCGCCTCGCCAGTCCGAACGAAACGAGCGCGTCCGATCCTAGGGGAAGGTGGTGGCCGTGCTGCTCGAGCGACCCGACAGGCAGGACCGCGACGGACGCCGCCTGGACCGCGCTCGCCACGTCCGGCCAGGTCATCTGCTCGAAGAGTTCCTGCGATGAGCCGTTCATGCTGCCTCCCGGTGCCGGCACCGTTGCACGGTGGGCCTGGATGCAAGTGGGTGGGAGCGGAGCACGCTCCCACCCAGAGTCTGTACGAGAAGCGGAACCTTATTCGACCGGGATCTCCTTGAAGCGCTTGTCGACCGCGACGCCTTGCCGCGCCCGGTACCAGCGGGCCACGAAGAACCAGACGATCGCGATTACGACCGCGGCGACCGTCATTTCGAGCGAAATTGGGTTGCTGCTGTTGAGGGCGTTGAGGTAGGTGTCCTGGGTGCACCGCCAGAACAGGAACCCGGTGAAGACCACGCCGACTATCCCGGCGATCGTCATGACGGGTATCCCTGCCACGCGCTGCGCCGCCGGCGACCGCTCGAAGATCTCCTTCTTCCAGAACGGGAAGAACACGCCGGTCAGGCTCACGACGAAGAACGCGGCCGAGAAGGCGAGGAGGCCTGACAGGATCCCCACCCACGAGGTGAACGCGTAGATTGCGAGCCAGACCTCGCCGATCACGAAGATCACCAGGATCGCCCACATCGGCGAGTGGTGCTCCTGCGAGACCTCGGCGACCTTGCCCGGGGCGACGCCGTCGATGCCCCAGGCGAACAGGGCTCGGGAACCGTAGATGATATTCGAGCCGAGGGCGAACGGGATGATCAGGATCACCCACAGGTTGATCACGATCGTCAGGATCGGATTGTTGGCAAGGAGAGAGGCGGTCCCGTTCAGGAGGGTCGTGTACGTGTAGCCTCCCGATGCAGCACCGATGAGGAAGGCGTCGCCCTCCGCCCAGCGGGCGAAGACCATGAAGGCGATGAAGATGATCCCGGACAGGATCATCGCGCCGACGATCCCGACGATCGGGGCACGGCGAACGTTCTTCACCTCGCCGGAGAACGCGACCATGTTCACCGAGAACAGGATCGAGAAGGCGGGCCAGACCATGAAGTTGAGGGTGTCACCCACCGTATAGCCCGGGACGCTGACCCCGCTGGTCAGCTTGTCGAAGGCGCCCGCGCCCACGGCCGAGTCATAGGCGCTCTTGAAGTCCAGCACGCCGAGGCCGCCGAGGGTGAGGACAATCAGGGTGACGACCACGCTGGCCAGCCCGATCACGGTGCACCAGCGCTGGATCCGGAAGAAGGTGCCCATCCCGCGGAAGGCCAGGAAGGCGACCAGGGCGACAATACATGTACCGGCAATGAACATTCCCCAGCTGCTACCTAGCCAGGTTCCCCAGTCGGTCAGCGTTCCGTTGTTGAGCTGTAGGCCGAGCACTGAGAACATCGGCGACAGCCCGAACAGCGCGAAGAACGCGCCGTTCAGGCCGAAGTAGAAGCTGTAGAAGAACGCCTGCACGAAGCTGACCAGGAAGCCCAGCTCCGGCCGGACGATGCGCGAGAGGAAGACATACTCGCCGCCCGAGCGCGGATAGGTCGCCGCCAGCAACGCGTAGACGATGCCGACGCCGATCGAGCCCAGCGTCGTGATCAGGACCGACCACTCGAAGGACGAGCCGGGATAGGCGACCCAGTCGATGAGCGTGAAGCCGATGTACGCGATCGTGATGGCGTTCAGGCCGTACCACATCGCGTCCGTAGTGCCGACCGAGCGGACCAGCCCGGAGCTTGCCCGGGCAAAGGTCCCTGGAGAGCTCGGCAGCGCTGCGCTTGCTTGTGCCATGTGCAACTCCTCCATCTCCGCCGGGTGGGCTGGCTTACCTACAGAACCCATCCGGCATCCTTGTATGCGTCGTCAGAAATGCCTCAGGGCAAACTCTCGTGCTCAACTCCTTTCTGCTGTGGGTCTCTCATCCTGCCTCCGCTTCAGCGACGGCCTCCTCGAGGATCGACAGCCCGCGATCCACCTGAGCTGTGGTCAGGACTAGCGGCGGCATCATTCGTACAACCTGGCTGTGGGCGCCGGCCACGTACAGGAGAAGGCCTCGTCGTAGGCAGGCGTCCAGGACCCGCTGCGCCATGGCGGCATCAGGCTCCTTGGGCCGACCCGGGGCGGTGAACTCGAGCGCGGCCATGAGCCCGATCCCGCGGACGTCGGCGACGCTTGGGTGTCTAGCCTTGATCTGGCGCAGGCCGGCGAGCAGCCGTGCGCCCTGAGCGCGTGCGTTCGCGACCAGCCCCTCTTCCCCGATCACTTCCAGCGTGGCCAAGGCGGCGGCACAGGCGACGGGGTTGCCACCGAACGTCGTTCCGTGCGCCCCGGCCAGCCACCGCTTCATCAGGTCCTCGCTGGCCACGGTCGCGGAGAGCGGGAATCCGGAGGCGATCGCCTTGCCGATGGCCATGACGTCCGGGCACACGTCGAAGGCCTGCGCCGCGAACATCTCGCCGGTGCGTCCAAACCCGGTCTGCACCTCGTCCAGGATCAGCAGCGCGCCGATCTCGCTGGCGATCGAACGCAAACCCGCGAGGAACGCCTTGGGCGGGACGACGTAACCACCTTCCCCCTGCACGGGTTCCACCACCAGGCATGCGACCTGGCTGGGCGGCACGACCCGGTCCAGCAGCTCGCGGAGGCCCGCGAGGGCGGCGTTCGCACAGCCCTGGGCGTCGTCACCCCAGCCGCCGTGGAACGGGTCGGCGTAGGGCGCGAAGTAGACGGAGCCGACGAACGGCTCGTAGTGCAGGCGGTACTTGGCCTTCGCCGTGGTGATCGAGGCTGCCATGTATGTCCGGCCGTGAAAGCCGCCGGTGAAGGCGATCACAATCGGCCGGCCGGTCACGTAACGGGCCAGCTTGATCGATCCCTCGACCGCCTCGGCACCGCTGTTGCCGAAGAAGAACATATCGAGGCCGGGAGGCAATACCTTCGGAAGCGCTTCGCAAAGCTGTAGCAGCGACTCGTGGTAGGTGATCCCGACGGCGCTGTGGATCATCTGAGCCGTCTGCTGCTGGGCGGCCGCCACGACCCTTGGATGGCAGTGGCCCGTGTTCGTCGTGGCGATGCCCGAGGTGAAATCGAGGATCGTGCGTCCGTCCGCGCAGTTGAGCTCGAGCCCGGAAGCGGAGACCACCGGCAGGCCCGGCCAATCCTGAGCCAGGCTCGGCGCCAGCCGTCGATCGACGCGGGCCACGAGATCGGCGAATGAGGGAGCGTTCACCATTGCGCGTCACCTCCCGGAGTGTGTCCGTCTGCCGCCGTGCCCACCGGGGTGGCGGCCGCGAGCCTGGGTGATGTCGGTGCGGCGGGGCCAACCGAACGCTCCCGCTCGCCCTGGAGTTCCTTGAGGTCGGCGTAGATCGACGCCCGCGAAACGCCCAGCTCGGCGGCCACGGCGTCTACCGAGCCGCGCAGGGCGAAGATGCCCCGGGATTGGAGCTGTCTTATGACTCGGAAGCGGTCGGCCTTCCGAAGGCGGCCCTCGCGAGCGCCCTCGGCGAGGGCAGTGCCCACCGCTGTTCGGGTGAAGTCAGCCAGACTCGAGGCGAACGTCGGCAGCGCAGGCGCCTTCGGGACGTCGATACCGATGTGCCGCTGGATCAGGTCCCGCGCCTGGCGGAGATCGGAGACGTCCACGTTGATGCAGAGCGCGCCGACGGTGTGACCCTGCGCGTCGCGGATCCAGACCGTGGAGCAGACCAGCTCGCGTCCCGACGGGGTCGTCGCGGTACGCCGGAGTTCGTCTTCAACCTTGGCGTCTACCACGCCGGGGAGGAGCTCGGGGTCCGGCACGGGCGCGCCGACCTGACGGCCGGTGAGATCGCCGCTGATCGCGACTACGGAGTGCTCAGGGTTCCGGAGGTCGTGGACGACGACTTCGCACTCCGGCCCTAGCGTTGCCACGGCAGCGCGTGCGACACGCGCGAGCAACTCGAAAACGGACGCGAGAGTGCGGTCCGAGAAACCCCCCAAGACAACGCCGTCGTGGCTCCCGGAGTCGGCCACACTCCGCCTCGCCCATGCGCCGCTTTGTCCGACAAACAGCTTATCGGACGAATGTGGAGTCTGACACTTTGTCCAGGAAAGTCAACGCTATTCGTCGGAGCCGCCGGTGAGCGTGTGGACGCTCAGCTGCCCGAGGAGATTAGCATTGCCTAACGGCTCGCCGTAGGAACCCCCTGAATCGCGCTGTCTAGACAGCGCAGCCGCGCTCGCCCCGGTGGACGGAGTGGGGAAGGGGGCTGCCCGGCGGGTCACGCTTCGCTTGGGAAGCAGACATTCTGCCAGCTGAGTTACTCCCGCTCGGAGCAAGGGAAGTTATAGCAGATCACGCGGGCGGTTGGTTTCGAACGGATGCACCCAGATCGCTGCCGCTTGTTGGCAACCAGACGCGCATTCCAAGCTCTGCCCGGTTGCCCCAGGCAAAGTACGGCACGGCGTGGACATCGGCGCCAACGGTCGCCGGCGCTGCGCCTGTGGTTGAGCCGGCCGCGACGCTCGGATACGGCCACGAGGCTGGCTCCGGATCGTCGCGGAGGGCCGCCCGAAGCGTCAGACGAGCCATCTCGCCCAGGTTCTCCTCAGACTCGGTGACTACGCCCACCTGAGGAGTCGGATCCACCTCGAGCGACTCCACAGACCTTCCGGCGGGCAGGTCGGCATCTTCGACTGCGTAGACCAGCGGCCCGCGTTCCAGGGCGATCGACCCACGCACCGCGTCGATGCGAGGATCGGGTCGCGTGATCCGAGGTGACATATCCAAGTGCATGACGACGCGGTCGCCGGATTGCCAGACTCGGGTAAGCTCGACTGTGCCCGGTCCCGACTCCGACACGACTGCCGCGCCGTTGAGTGAGGCGGTAGCCTGCGAGCACCACTGTGGGACACGAATCGAGAGTTTCCACGGCTCGGCAGGCGTTTCAGCGACCGAAAACTCCACGTCGCCGTTCCATGGGTACGCCGTCTTCGTGGCGATCCCGACCCTGTGGTCGCCGACGGGAGCGTCGATGAACCCGGTCGCGAACTGGTGGAGCTGCACGCCCTCGTCATCGACCGTGGCAACCAGGTCCGGGAACGTGGCCAGGAAGCGCATCAGGTTTGGCGGACAACAGGCGACTGCGAACCACTTCGCCCGACGCGTGGTCGCGGCGCCTTCGAGCACCTCCGCTCCACCGGAGCGTCGCATCAACGGGTTGGAGTAGAAGAAGTGTGACCCGTCGAAGGCGAGACCTGACAGCACCGCGTTGAACGCTGTCCGTTCGATGAGATCAGCGAACCTGCTTTCGCCGGTGGCCAGCAGGAGACGCCAGGCGAGCATCACGCTGCCGATGGCCGCGCATGTCTCGGCGTAGGCTCGATCAGGTGGCAGTTCGAACGCGTCGCCGAACGCTTCGTCACGGTGGTGCGCACCCAGACCGCCGGTGAGATAGGTTCGCGAGGACATCATCGCGTTCCAGCGTCGCAGGACGGCTTCCAGCAACTCGTCGTCGCCAGTTTCGACGGCCACATCGACGACACCGCAGTCGAGGTACATCTGGCGAACGGCGTGGCCGGTAGGCACCGGAGCGGTTCGCACGGGCTCGTGGTCCTGCCAGTAACGCGCCCCAAAGCGGCCTCGGGCCAGCAGGCCGCGACCGCGCCGATCCAGGAGAATCCGGGCAAACTCCAGATAGCGAGAACGCCCGGTCATCCGATACAGCTCGACCAGGGCCATCTCGAGCTCCGGGTGCCCGCACACGCCCTCGCGCTTGCCGGGACCGAGTTCCGCCTCGATCCGCCCGACAAAGCGCTCCGCCACGCGCAGGAGCCGCTCGTCGCCGAGTCCACGGCTCCAGGCCACGGCCGCCTGGGTCAGGTGCCCAGCCACGTACAACTCGTGGCCCCACTCGAGGTCGGTGAACTCCAGGCCGGGGTGCAGCACCTGGAAAAACGAGTCGACGTACCCGTCCCCGCGCTGCGCCTTCTCGATGAGGCCGATCACGGGGTCGGCGAGCGCCAGCAGCGCCGGATCCTTGCCCTGGGCCAGTTCCCAGCCGACCGCCTCGAGCCACTTGTGAACGTCAGAGTCGAGGAACGGGGCCGTAGTGCCCAGTTCGTCTTCGCCGCCACGATACCTGCCGGTCACCGTCCCCGCGGCCAGCGCCAGGTTGAACAAATTCCCCGCCGCTTCGAGTTGTGCAGCCCCATGCGGAATCGTGGTGTCGTGATTGATGCGCCGCCGATCCGCCCACAGGCCGCCCTCGATTCGGCTTCGCAGCAGACCTATGGGCCTCAGGCGAGTGGCAGCCGCGCGCGTCGGGACGACCGGAGCCACCGTCAAGAAGGTATGCCTGCGGGAGTCTCCATCCTTGTTGGTTGGGTTCATGATCGGCCCTCGGCGTCTGGCGGCGTTCGAAAGACAGTCTCGCAACCGTCAGCAGTCGAAGGCGCCAGTGAAACCGATTGTGCGCACTCGCGTGCTAACACGTCAACTGCCCAAAAACGATTGTACGCACTCGAATGCACTGCTACTCTACACGGGTCGGAATTCGGAGAGGAGTCAGGGATGAAACAAAGTCTAGGCAAGACCCTCCTGGCGGCTTTGGCCGTGATCGCGGTCGGCTGCAGTTCGAGTCAGGCGACTCCCACCGCCGCGCCCGTCACCGGAGCTCCGGTCACGCAGGCGTCGGCGACGACGGCTGCCGCTAGCCAGGCCGCCGCCTGGCAGGGCAAGGATGATGGAACCAAGCTCACGATGTGGACGCGCGCGGCGACGGAGGCCCGCGCGAGGCCGATCGTCCAGGCGTACAACGCCTCGCACAAGAATCAGATCGATCTGACCGTCGTCCCGACCGACGACTATCAGGCGAAGGTCGGCGCTGCCGCCGGCGCCGGCGGCCTGCCTGACCTGTTCTCGGCCGACGTCGTGTTCATGCCGAACTGGACTTCCGCCGGCCTGTTCACTGACATCACCAGCCGGATCAACTCGCTCCCGTTCCTGGACAAGATCGCCCCGGCCCACATCAAGGTGTCGACCTGGCAGGGCAAGGAGTACGGGCTTCCGTTCGTCATCGACCTGTCCATCTGGATGTACAACAAGAAGCTGTTCAAGCAGGCCGGGCTCGACCCCGACAAGCCGCCGACGACCCTCGGTGAGTTCGAGGCTGACGCGCGCGCGGTCGCGAAGCTCGGAGGCAACATCCACGGGACCTTCTTCGGGGGCAACTGCGGCGGATGTGAGGTGTTCACCTGGTGGCCGATCGCGTGGGCGGATGGCCAGCAGGTCATGAACGCTGACGGCACGCAGTCGCTCCTCAACAGCGACGAGAACAAGGCCATCTACAAGGTCTTCAGGGACATGGTCAACGACGGCACCGTCCTGATGCCGGATTCGAAGACCGAGACCGGGCCGACCTGGACCGGCTACTTCCTGAAGGGCAACATCGGGATCATGCCCTGGCCGGCAACCCTTGTGGGCGTGGAGAACCCCAGCCTCTCGCTCAGCGACGTCGGCATCACCCCGATCGCCGGCGTCAACGGCGGCCAGTCGACCTTCGTCGGCGGCGACGCCGTCGGGATCTCCCGCGACAGCAAGGTCGTCGACCAGGCATGGAACTTCCTGGCGTGGCTGGAGGGCGACGACGCGCAGATCAACGTGATCGCCAAGCAGGGCAGCGTGGTGGCCCGCAGCGACCTGGCCAACAACCAGTACACTGCCACGGACCCGCGCCTGGTGCTCTTCAACCAGATCGCAGCCAAGGGCCAGACGCCGTTCGCCCTGAAGTTCGGGCAGACGTTCAACGACCCGAACGGGCCGTGGCTCGTCCTGCTCCGTGAGGCCGTCTTCGGCGACCCGAGTAAGATCGACGCGGACAACAACGCCCTCAACGCGTCTCTGCAACCGTAGTCGATTACCGCGCGGTGTGGGCCGCGGAGACTGGTCCCACGCCGCGCGGTCCCCTCCGTTGCTCCCCGAGGACCAAGCGCCATGGCTACGACCCGGACGCCCGCAAAGCCATCGCTTCTCGTGAGTTGGCTGGGCTGGCGCCGGTTTCGCCAGGTTCAAGGGATCGGCTACGCCGTGCCCGTGGCGGTCTACGTGGTTGTCTTGTTCGTGATGCCCCTGCTGCTGGTCGGCCGGATGTCGCTCAGCGACTGGCAGCTCCTCACCGGTGATCGGGGCGTCAACTTCCCCCGTGACTTCACATCCTTTTCCACCAATACCCTGTTCTGGCCTGCTGTCGTCTTCACGATTGAGTACACCATTCTGGTAACCATCCTGCTGATCGGCCTGGGCCTCGGCCTGGCGCTGGTCGTGCAGGAGAGCGGGCGCTGGGTAGGGTTCCTGCGCACCAGCTTCCTGCTCCCCGGTGCCATCGGCCTCGCCACGGCCTCGCTCCTGGCCTGGGGCTTCTACTCGCCCTCGATCGGCCCGATCAGCCCCCCGCTCGAGCAGCTGGGCCTGATCAACAGCCCGATCCAGTTCCTGGGGACCTCTCTCAGCTCGCTGCTTTCGACGACGCTTCTGATCGTCTGGAAGTACTCCGGCTTCTACATGCTGATCCTGCTGGTCGGTCTCCAATCGATCTCGCCCGAGGTGCTCGAGGCGGCCGCCCTCGACGGCGCCGGCCGTTGGCAGATCTTCCGATACATCACCCTGCCGCTGCTCCGCCCATCGTTGGCGCTCTCGCTGATCCTGTGCATCACGGGCTCGTTGCTCGCCTTCGACCAGTTCTACATCCTGACCAAGGGTGGTCCCGATAACACAACGATCACCGTGGTCCAGTTGATCTATCGGGAGGCGTTCCAGAGGACGAACCTCGGTACCGCGGCGGCGCTGTCGATCATGGTTCTCGCCGTGCTGCTCGTGCTGAACGTGTTCCAATTCCGCGGCCTTCGCTTCGGCCGCGCCGGGTGAGGGCGGCCCGATGCGATCGAATGGGCTGACGCGCACCCCCTACTACGTTCTGACGGGCGGGCTCGCCATCCTCTTCCTCTTCCCGCTCTTGTGGAGTGCCGTGGCGTCGGTGAGCGGGCAACCGGGCACGGCCCAAGCGTCCGGGTACGGCTTCGGGAACTACTCCACGCTCTTCAACTACGGCGCAGGCCTGGGGCAGTACATCCTGAACAGCACCATCGTGTCGGTCCTGACGGTGGGGCTCACCCTGTCGGTGTCGCTGCTGGGCGGCTATGCCTTCGCGGCGTTCGCGTTTCCCGGGAGGGACGCGCTGTTCCTCCTGACCCTGGCCATCCTGATGGTCCCGTACGCGACCCTCCTGATCCCGTTGTACGTGGTGCTCAAGGACCTGGGGCTGCAGGACTCGCTCGTCGGCCTGAGCCTCGTCCTGGCACTGTTCCAGCTGCCGTTCGCCACCTTCATGATGCGGATCTCGTTCGAGGCCGTCCCGCGCGAGCTCGAGGAGTCCGCTCTTGTGGATGGCTGCGGGAGCTTCGGCGTACTCCGCCGGATCCTGCTGCCTGCGGTCCGACCGGGCATCATCACCGTCGGGCTCTTCGCCTTCCTGGCGGCCTGGAACGACTTCATCGCGCCGCTCATCCTCATCAGCGATAGCACCAAGCAGCCGCTGCCGCTCGCCATCGCGACCCTGCGCCAGCAGACCATGGGCGTGATCGACTACGGGGCAACTGAGGCCGGTGTGGTGGTCCTTGCCGCGCCCTGCCTGGTCGCGTTCCTGCTGCTTCAGCGGCATTACGTGCGCGGGTTCATGTCGGGAGCGATCAAAGGATGATGCCCACCACGTTCGCGCCTCGCGCCACGCCGCGCACGGGCTGAGGATAGCCGATGCGACCGACTGCCATCGAGCGGACGCCGTACTACGTGCTCACGGGTGGACTGGCCATCGTCTTCCTGTTCCCGCTGCTCTGGAGCGCAGTGGCGTCGGTGGGACCTCAGCCGGGAACGGGTCAGGTCTACGGGTTCGGCCTGGGCAACTACGCCACCCTCATGAACTACGGCAACGGTCTCGCGCTGTACTTCGTGAACAGCTCCATCGTGTCAGGCCTCGCGGTCGTGTTCACGCTGGCGATGTCGGTGCTGGGTGGTTATGCGTTCGCATGCTTCTCGTTCCGAGGCAAGGACGCACTCTTCCTGCTGACGCTGGCGATCCTGATGGTCCCCTACGGGACGCTGCTGATCCCGCTGTACGTGCTGCTCAAGGGTCTTGGGCTCCAGAACTCGCTGCTCGGGCTGAGCCTCGTGCTCACCCTGTTCCAGCTGCCGTTCGGCACCTTCATGATGCGGATCTCGTTCGAGAGCGTCCCGCGCGAGCTCGGGGAATCGGCGATGGTCGACGGCGCCGGGACCCTGGGTGTCCTTCGCCGAATCCTGCTGCCCGCGGTGCTCCCGGGCGTCATCACCGTCGGGCTATTCGCCTTCCTCGCAGCCTGGAATGACTTCATCACGCCCCTCATCCTCATCAGCGACGACAGCAAGGCGCCCCTCCCCCTGGCGATCGCGACCCTCCGCCAGCAGACCACGTACACGATCGACTACGGGGCGACCGACGCTGGGGTCGTGGTCATGGCCGTGCCGTGCCTGCTGCTGTTCCTCGTACTGCAGGGATACTACGTGCGCGGGTTCATGTCCGGAGCCATCAAGGGCTGATCAGGTCGATATGGCCGACGGCGGCCGAAGGAGAACAGACACCAACATGCTCGCGGGTCCCGGTGACTCGGCCGCACCGGAGCCCATGGTGGGGTACGGACCAGCGAGGAGCTGGTTCGGCAGCCGGGCAGGTCGAATGGCAAGTCCACATCGGTGTTGGCGTAGGACTCGCTGCCACGGATGCCAGGGGACAGACGAAAGCGAGGATGGAATAGGTGGCTGAAGACCAAGCACGCGGCAGCCGGGCGCCCGCGCCACGCCGACCCGCGGAACCGGCCACACGTCAACCTTCGGTGCTGCCGACGATGCGCGACATCGCCGAGGCGGCGGGTGTGTCCAGGAGTACGGTCTCGCGGGTGCTCAACGACGCGCCGACCAGGATCCCGATCGGGGCCGACACCCGAGACCGGGTCAACGAGGCGGCCCGTCGACTCAGCTACAGGCCGAACCCGCTAGCCCGAGCTCTCCGCGGAGCGCCGACGATGCTCATCGGCGCAGTCGTCCGCGATTTCAGCGACCCGTTCTTCGGAGGAGCGCTCGAGGCCTTGGCTGTCGAGGCGATGGGCCACGGCTACAACATCGTGCTCGGACACGTTCAGGGCCGAACGCAGGAGGGACTGGCGCTTACGACCGTCCTCGAGACCCGCCATTGCGACGCGATCATCATGCTCGGCGACATGGAGGATCAGCCTCGCCTGGTTGCCGACCTGCGCAACGCCGCCGAGCCTGTAGTGGCGATGTGGCAGGGGGTCAGCCCGCTCGAGTTCCCGACCGTCGACGTCGACGATCCAGCCGGCGTGACTATCGGCTGCGAGCATCTCATTGAGCTCGGTCACGAGAGGATCGGCTTCGTCAGTGCCAGGCTGCCCGGAGACAACCCGCGGCGCGAGGATGCGTTCGTACAGGTCATGAAGGACCGCTTCGGCGGCCTGCCGGACGGGTACGTGCAGCGCTGCCCCAACACGCTGGCCGGCGGCGAGGCCGCTCTTCGTGGCCTCCTGAGCCTACCCGAGCCCCCGACGGCGATCGCCTGCTCGACCGACCTTTCCGCCGTGGGCGTCCTCCACACCGCATACGCCCTCGGCTACCCCGTCCCGACGGATCTGTCCGTGGTGGGCTTCGACGACCTGATGTTCGCCCCGTACACCGTGCCGGCGTTGACAACGCTGCGCATGCCCACTAGCGAGATCATGGCCGAAGGCGTCCGGATTGCCCTCGAACTCGCTCGCGACCCGAGCGCGTCTCGCGAGCCGCGGCTCATCATGTACGAGCCTACGCTGATTGTTCGCGACTCAACGGCACCGCCCAGACGCCTGCCCGCCTAGGTCACATCCTCGAAGGACCGCGGGGAACGGACGTGATCGATGAGCCCGATGGCGGCGCCAGCGATGAGGGCGAACGTCGTGCCGATGCATTCGCGCGAAACGACTCTGGTGCCAGCTGACGCGCTCGCGCGTTTCCTGGCGAAAGGCCTGTGGGTTGCCACTATTCGGCCATCACGCAGCGAGCTCGTACTCGTGGAGCAGCCCGCCGAGCCGGTCGCGTCGCCGGACGTCGCGGGGCGACGCCCGCGTGGCGGGGAGAGGGGTCGGCGCAGCCTCCGGGGCCCGGAGCCCGAGACTGCGGTGTGGTCGGTGCGCGTTGTAGTGGCGGACATACTCGCGCAGCACCCCTTCCAGCTGGCGGCGGTGCACGATGAGGATCCAGTCCAGGCACTCCCTGCGCAGAGAGCCGATCCAGCGTTCGCAGACCGCGTTGGCCCGGGGCGCCCGCACCGGCGTGCGGATCACCCGCAGGCCTTCGAAGCGGAACACCGTGTCGAACGACCCGGCGAAGAGCTCGTCCCGGTCGTGGAGAAGGAACTTCCGAACCGACAGCATGTCGCCCGTCGTGATCGCAAGGTTGCGCGCCTGCTGGGTCACCCGATCGTACGGCGTCGATCACAGCGGCCCCGGGTCCGACGTCCGAACTGCGCTTCGAAGCGGTAGGGTGATACGGCGCAGAACGGGGGATCGGGCCATGGCTGGAATCCGCGGACTCGAACGGTGGGCAATACTGGCGGCGGCCGTGTTCGTCGCCGCATGCGGCAGCTCGGGCACAGCGTCACACACTCCGCCGCCCGTTCTGGACACCGCACAAGCGACGAGCACCGCGCTGCCGACTCCGCCGGCGACGCTGGACCAAGCCTGGCCGGGCCAGTCGCTGGCGCCGGGCGTCACCGTCGTGGACGCGGCGAAC
Organism: Candidatus Limnocylindrales bacterium; assembly: GCA_050008515.1. Classification (GTDB taxonomy): domain Bacteria; phylum Chloroflexota; class Limnocylindria; order Limnocylindrales; family CSP1-4; genus Fen-1039. The sequence continues at coordinate 8,992 of JBEKMM010000027.1, read as the reverse complement.
ATCATCCAGCGTCTCGACTGGTCGCCAAACGGCCAGCTCCTGGCCGTCCTGACGTGGGGCGGGGAGTGGGGCACCGGCCGGGTAGACGTCCTCGACCTCTTTGGCCGCAGGGTCGCTTCCTTCGACGCCTTCGACATGGCCTGGGTGGACGACACCCACCTCATGACGCTCGTCGTCTCGCCGAACGACACCGCCCACGGAACGGTCACCGTCTACTCGATCGACGGAACCGAGAGCAGCCTCGTGCCAGGCACCTTCGGCGGGATGCTGGGCAATGGCCACGGCTCGGTCGCGCTCATAGCGCCTGTCGCGGCGAGCGATGATCCGGCGAATGAGAGCTTCCAGATCTGGTCGAACGGGCAACTTGGACCCAGCATCGCCGGCTTCGGACAGCCCGTGCGGTGGTCGACTGACGGACGGCTGCTGGCCCTGGTGAGAGAAAGCACGACCGGCGGCGGTGCCAACGGGGTGGGCGGGCCCATTCCCGGAACCCTGAGCGTGCTGAAGCCCCCCGAGAGAGCAGCAATTCTCTCGCGTCCGCTCGCCGACATTCGCGGCCTGGACGTCTCCTTCTCGCCGGATGGGACCAGATTGGCCAGATCGGATGGAGTCGTCCTGAACCTCGCCGACGGCAGCAGCACGCAGCTCACCGGCCGGCCGGAGGGTTGGATTTCCACTGGGCCACTGGTCGTCGTGGGCCAGGACCATCGGGTCTCGCTGTGGACGCGGGCCGGGACAACCGTTGTCCCGAACGCCTTCGAATGGGCCGTCTTCGGGCCGAATGAGGGTGACATCGTCACGTTGCCGGCGGCCGACGAGAACCTCATCTTCCCTGTCACGGCCGTCGTCCGCCGCGCCGGCGGCGCGGTGTCCATCCCGCTCAACGTGGGCTTGAGCATGGCGGCCTGGTCGTCGGGCGGTGTCTGCTTCATCGCCACAGGCACGGCCGATGCCCAGCTCGAGGACAACCGTCTGCTACGGATCGAACTACCGGACAGCTGATCGGCGGTCAGTCGGCTGGGCTGCCGCAACGGGCGATGGCGGGCCGTAGACTCCGCCCATGAGGGAGCACCGGGAACCCAGGCGCGTCCATGCCCTGCTCTGCGGGGAGTGGCGCGAGCCCGCTTCCTCGCACGCATGATCCGGGCTCCCAAGATCGAGCGCTATCGCTCGATCGGGCTTTGGCCCGTCTCCTCGTGAGTCCTCGTCACGACGATGGCTCCAAGGATCTCGAGATCCTCGTCCTTCGCCATGAGCTCCGGGTCCTCCGGCGGAAGACCGGCCCACCGAAGCTCCGGTTCATCGATCGGGTGCTGCTCGCGGCAGCAAGTCGGGCCATCCCGCGCGACCGATGGTCCTGCTTCATGGTCACCCCGGCGACGCTAGTCCGCTGGCATCGGGAGCTCATGAGAAAGAAGTGGACGTACGGCAAGAGGGGTCAGCCTGGACGGCCTCCGATTGGCCCCGAGGTCCGTGACCTCGTGCTCAGGATCGCGAGAGAGAACCCGCGGTGGGGCTGCGTTCGGATACAAGGCGAGCTCGCTAAGCTTGGGATCAGGGTATCTGCCACGACCATTCGCACCCTGCTCCGGATCGCGCGACTCGGCCCCGCCCCGAGGCGGACCGGACCCACTTGGACTCAGTTCCTCCGGGCTCAAGCGCAAGGGGTCATCGCGTGCGACTTCTTCACCGTCGAGACTGCCTGGCTACGGACGCTCTACGTGCTGCTGTTCATCGAACTCGGGAGCAGGCGGATCCACCTAAGCGCCTCGACCGTGCATCCCGACGCGGCCTGGGTCACCGGGCAGGCCAGGAACCTCACGCTGGATCTCGATGATCGCTCGCCCGCCATGCGGTTCCTCATCCACGACCGGGACACCAAGTTCGTCGGACCCTTCGACGAGGTCTTCCGCTCGGAGGGGGCCAAGGTGATCCTGACTCCGATCCGGGCCCCAAACGCCAACGCCTACGCGGAACGGGTCATCGAGACCGTTCGGGGGGAGTGCACCGACTGGACGCTGATCCTGGGTCGGCGGCATCTCGATACAGTGCTCCGGACCTACGCCGAGCACTACAACCACGGGCGGCCCCATCGCGCTCTCGCCCTCGCGACACCCGTGGCCGAAGACGAGGCCTCGATGGCTGTGAGCCCTCGAGACGTTCGCCGACAGGACCTGCTCGGCGGCCTGATCCACGAGTACGGCGGACTCGCTGCGTGATCGATTCTGGATTTCCGACCCCCACGGCCTCCAACGGCCTTGTCCGGACGATCCCCCGCGTGGCGGGGATGACCGAGCTGACGAACCGCTCGAGGGAGCGGCGGACCTGGGGCATGGCGATCGTGATCTCGCCCTCGGCGGTCTGGACCCGGCGGGGTCGGTGGCCGTTGCGCGAGCCCGCTGCCTCGGACGTCCGCTCGTAGCGGGCCCGCCCGAGGAAGGCCGCGACCTCGTCTTCGGCGGCCGGCTGGAGGATGAGCTGCGCCCCCCAGGCGTCCGAGCTGGCTCAGCTCGTCGGGGCTGCTGACCCCATCGAGCGGGACCTGCTCGATGGGGTCCTCGAGCCGGGTGCTCGGGGCTATCCTTCGTTCCACGGCGTGGTCTCCTCTGCGACTTGCAAGGTCCGCTTCGGCGCCTACGCTGTCCTCACTCTTACAGCGGGTTCAGGACGCCACCCGATCATGCCTTCAGTACGATCGAACCGATGAAACCTTGACCCTTCTCTCCTACGCCGCCACGACATTGCTACTCGGTACACTCGTGATCAGTTCGATCCCGATCGCGCTCGCGAGCGCCTATGGCAGCGGTCCGGCGCAGTTCATACAGACGATGGCCGTGGTCCTGTTGATCGGAGGTCCGCTCGTGCTGATCCTGCCGATCCCGTTCGCCGGATCGCCCCGCGGAACACGGTGACTACGCGCTCGAAGGGCCCGATGCGCCGCACCGGGTCCGCGTGATGGGGAAGTACGGCCCGCTCCATCGGCGACTTGCGCAGGAGGCAGGCCCGCTTGCGACGGCCTTCGCCGAGGAGGCTGCGCTTGTCGGCGGATTGCCACCGCATCGCCCCGCTATTTGCGATGCGGGCACGGATGGCGACGAGCGTGCGGGTCCCGGGTGCGGGAGCGAACGCCGCCGATCTCTAGCCGAGGGCCGGTCGTTATCATCGACACGACCCCACCTTGAGGCGAGCCCAGGCCGGATCAGGCCATGCGCTGAGAGCGAAAGGTGACATCGAACCAGCCCCTCCCAGACCCGCCCGGGCGCGGCTGGCGGCGGGCTCGCCCGCAGGCCGAGCTCGAAGAGCCGATCCTCGCGGAGCTCTTCAGCGTGGAGCGGCTGGAGCAGCACGCGCGGACCCTTGCCGCCGCCCAGACGGTCACCGACGCGCCCAGTCGGGGACACGCCGTCCGGCCCCGCATCGCCGAGAACGGCCGCGTCCTGCTGGAGTCGTACCGCGTCCTGGCCCGTGCGATCAAGGACGAACGGTCGATCACGCCAGCCGCCGAATGGCTCGTCGACAACTTCCACATCGTCGACGAGCAGCTCCGCGAGATCCGCGACGACCTGCCCCCGGACTACTACCGCGGGCTCCCCAAGCTGGCCGAGGGCCATCTCGCGGGCTACCCGCGGGTCCTGGGTCTTGCCTGGGCCTACATCGCGCACACGGACAGCCGCTTCGAACCGGAGAGCCTGCGGCGCATGGCGCGCGCCTACCAGGGCGTCGAGCCGCTGACGATCGGCGAGCTATGGGCGATCGCGATCAGCCTCCGGATCCTCCTCGTGGACAACCTCCGCCGCATCGCGGAGCAGATCGTGCGAAGCCGGGCAGCGAGGCAGCAGGCGGACGAGCTCGCCGACGGCCTTCTCGGCCTCGGCACGGACAGCCCGGAGGTCGCGGCGGCCTCCCTGCGTCGGCTCTCGCCCGCGACGCTCCCGACGGCGGCCCGCGTCCAGCTCTTCCAGCGCCTGCGCGATCAGGACCCTGCGGTCACCCCCGTCCTCCGCTGGCAGGAAGGGCTTCTCGCGGCCCAGGGGACCACCGCCGAGGAGATGGTCCGCCTCGAGCACCAGCGCCAGGCGACGATGAACGTGACGGTCCGAAACGTGATCACGAGCATGCGCCTCATCTCGTGGTTTGACTGGGCCCAATTCGTCGAAAGCGTCAGCCTGGTCGACGAGGTCCTTCGTGCACGCAGTTCGTTCGGGGAGATGGACTTCACGACTCGAGATCGCTACCGGCACGCCGTCGAAGAGCTGGCACGGGGTTCGGGCCTGACCGAGGTCACGGTCGCCCAGAAGGCCGCGGCGATGGCGGACGCCGAGCCGTCGGCTGACGACGTCGAACCGTCCCTGGCACTTCGACGCCGAGATCCCGGCTACTACTTGGTCTCCGACGGCCGCTTCGCGTTCGAGCGGGCCCTCCACATTCGGGTGCCGTTGGCGGGTCGCCTGCGGCGCGCCTATGTCCGGGCCGCCACGAGTGGCTACCTCGGGACGCTCGCGCTGGTCACGGGGCTCATCCTCGCCGTACCACTCCTGCTATCCGGGGATGGAGGCGCCGCGGGTGCCGGCATCCTCGTCGTCGCGATCCTCGCGCTCGCCCCGGCCTCCGACCTCGCGATCGCCCTCGTCAACCGGGCGGTCGCCAACGTGCTGGGCCCTAGACCGCTGCCCCGGCTCGATCTCGACGATGGCGTGCCGTCCCGGCTGCGGACGCTCGTCGTCGTGCCGACGCTCCTCATCAGCGAGGCGGAAGTCGAGGCCCAGGTCGGCGGCCTGGAGGTCCACTACCTGGGGAACCGCGAGGGCGATCTTCGGTTCGCCCTGCTGTCGGACTGGCTCGACGCCCCGACCGAGGATGTCCCCGGCGACGACGAGCTTCTCTCGGCGGCGGCGGCGGCCATCGACCGGCTCAACGAGCGCCACGGCGAGGCCCCCGGGGGAGGCGCCCGGTTCCTGCTCTTCCACCGGAAGCGAAGCTGGAACGAGGCCGAGGGCTGCTGGATGGGCTGGGAGCGCAAGCGCGGCAAGCTCCACGAACTGAATGCCCTCCTGCGAGGCTCGGCCACGACCGGCATCCTGACCACTGGGCGGACCGCGTCGACTCCCCCGACGGACGTGCGCTACGTGGTCACGCTCGACGCCGATACGCGGCTGCCCCGGGGCGCGGTGGGGCGCCTCGTTGGGACGATCGCCCATCCGCTCAACCAGCCGATATTCGATTCGCGGGCCGGCCGGGTGACCCAGGGCTACGGCGTGCTCCAGCCACGGATCACCTCGACGCTCCCGGCCGAGCACGAGGCATCGATCTTCCAGCGAAGCTTCTCCGGATCGGCCGGGATCGACCCGTATGCATCCGCCGTCTCCGACGTCTACCAGGACCTGTTCCGCGAGGGGAGCTTCACCGGCAAGGGGATCTACGACCTCGACGCCTTTGCCGCGGCGATGACGGGCCGGGTACCCGAGAACGCGCTCTTGAGCCATGACCTGTTCGAGGGCGTCTTCGCCCGGGCCGGGCTGGTGACCGATGTCGAGCTCTTCGATGAATTCCCTTCGAACTACCTGGTCTCGGCGGCCCGCCAGCACCGCTGGGCGCGGGGCGACTGGCAGCTCCTGCCCTGGGTCCTTGGCCGGGCTCGCGACGCCACGGGCCGGCGGAGCGGGAGTTCCATGCCCGGCATCGCCCGCTGGAAGATGGTCGACAACCTGCGCAGGACCATGTCCGCCCCACTTACGCTGGCCACGCTCGTGGCGGCCTGGACGCTCCCTTCGGTCTCGGCCGGCCTGTGGACCGCATTCGTCCTGGCTTCGATGATCGTCCCGCCGGCGCTGCCCGTCCTGGCTGGACTGCTGCCGCGCCGGCAGGGCATCTCCAAGCGCAGCCACCTACGAGCCGTGGGTGCGGACGTCGCCGTCGCCGCGGCCCACGTGGGCCTTGGCATCACGCTCCTGGCGCACCAGGCGTGGCTGATGGTCGACGCGATCGTGCGAACCCTGGCGAGGCTGTATGCCACCCGACGGAACCTCCTCGAATGGACGACCGCCGCGCAGGCCAAGGCCAGCCACGACCTCGACCTCGTAGGGTTTTACCGGCAGATGGCGGGCGGCGTCGCGATCGCGGCCGCCACCGCGGTCTTCGTCCTCGCCGTGAAGCCGGGCGCGGGCTGGATCGCCGCGCCGTTCGTCGTCCTGTGGCTGCTCTCGCCCCTCGTCGCCCGATGGGTCAGCCTGCCAGCCCCCGAATCGGCCGCAGAGCAGCTCTCGGCCGCCGACGTCGGGGCACTCCGCCTGACCGCCCGCCGGACCTGGCGGTTCTTCGAGACCTTCGTGGGTCCGGAGGACCATGGGTTGCCGCCCGACAACTTCCAGGACGATCCCACGCCGGTCGTCGCGCATCGCACCTCGCCGACGGACATCGGGATGTACCTGCTGGCGACCGTGACGGCCCGCGACTTCGGTTGGATCGGGACGCTCGAGATGGTGGAGCGCCTGGAGGCCACGCTCGCGACCATCGGTAGCCTCGAGCGGTTCCGCGGGCACCTGTACAACTGGTACGACACGCGCGACCTGCACCGGCTCGAGCCGGCGTACGTGTCGTCGGTCGACAGTGGCAATCTCGCCGGCCACCTGCTCGCCCTGTCCAATGCCTGCCGCCAGATGATCGACCAGCCGCTTCCGGTCGCGGCCGCGCTGGCCGGGATCGGTGACGCGAACGCGTTGACCCGCGAGGCTGCCGGCGCGATTGGCGACGACCGGAGAAGCCAGACGCTCACCCGACGGCACCTCGACGAAGCCCTCGAGCTGCCCGCAGGGGCCAGCCCCGTCGTCCCCGCGACGCCCGAACTCTGGGCGGCCCGCCTGGGCGAGCTCTCCGCGCACGCCCGGACGCTGTCGGACGTTGTCGCGGCCCTCACCGCGGAGCGTGGAGAGGGTCCGGAGGGCGAGCTGGCGACCTGGGCCGAGGCGGCTCGGCTGACCGTGAGCAGCCATGTTCGAGACCTCGCGCTGCTCCAACCCCCTCTGGACGTGACCGCCTTCCCGACGATCGCCGAGCTGTCCGATCCGCCGGTGCGCGAAACTGGCGACGGATCGCTGGCCGCGGCGATGCTCGTTCGACGACTCCAGGCGATTGCCGACCAGGCCCAGCGGCTCTTCCGGGAGACGGACTTCAGCTTCCTGTTCGACCCGACCCGCAAGCTCTTCTCGATCGGGTTTCGGGTCCGGGACGGCACGTTGGATCCGAGCTACTACGACCTCCTCGCTTCCGAGGCCCGCCTCGCGAGCTTTCTCGCGATCGCCAAAGGGGATGTCGCCCCGGACCACTGGTTCCGGCTCGGCCGCGCGCTGACGCCCGTCGGTCGTGGCTCCGCCCTGATCTCGTGGTCCGGGTCCATGTTCGAGTACCTGATGCCCGCCCTCGTGATGCGCGCTCCCGCCCTCAGCCTGCTCGACCACACATACCGGCTGGTCGTGGCCCGCCAGATGAGCTACGCCGCCGAGCTCGGGGTGCCCTGGGGCATCTCCGAATCGGCATTCAACGCGCGTGACCTCGCCCAGACATACCAGTACTCGAGCTTCGGCGTGCCCGGCCTCGGCCTGAAGCGGGGTCTGAGCGAGGATGTCGTCGTGGCCCCCTACGCGACCGCCCTCGGAGCGATGATCCAGCCCAAGGCCGCGGTCCGGAACTTCGCTCGGTTGAGCAATGCCGGAGCGGGCGGGCGGTACGGCTTTCGGGAGGCGCTCGACTATACGGCGCGCCGGCTCCCCGAAGGGGCGGCGGTCGCGATCGTGAAGAGCTACATGGCCCATCACCAGGGAATGGCGCTGGTGGCCCTCGGCAACGTCCTCAACGACCGGGCGATGGTAGAGCGCTTCCATGCCGATCCGATCGTCGAGGCGACGGAGCTGCTGCTCCAGGAGCGGATACCGCGCGACGTGCTCGTGGCCAGGCCACGTGCCGAAGAGGTGAGGAGCGCCGCCGACGTGCGCGATCTCGTGCCGCCGGTCGTTCGTCGTTTCACCTCGCCCCACGGCTCGATCCCACAGACGCACGTGCTGTCGAATGGGCGGTACGCGGTCATGGTGACGGCCGCGGGATCCGGCTACAGCCGCTGGCGCGACGTGGCGGTGACCCGCTGGCGCGAGGACGTGACTCGTGACTCGTGGGGCAGCTATCTCTTCCTGCGCGACATGGGCAGCGGCGTGGTGTGGTCGGCGGGCCACCAGCCCAGCGGCAGGGAAGCGGATAGCTACGAGGTCGCCTACTCGGAGGATCACGCCGAGTTCTCCCGTCGCGACGGCTCGATCGCGACGCGCTTGATCGTCGTGGTGTCGGCGGAGCACGACGCCGAGATCCGCCGCGTGTCGCTAACCAATCTTGGCTCGCACAGTCGCCAGATCGAGCTGACGTCATACGCGGAGATCGCTCTCGCGCCGCAGGCGGCCGATGCCGCTCACCCAGCCTTCCAGAACCTGTTCGTGCAGACCGAGTTCGTCCCCGATATCGGTGCCCTCCTTGCGACCCGCCGTCCACGATCCAGCGACGAGCAGCCGATCTGGGCCGCACATGTCGCGGCGGTCGAGGAGGAGACCGGCGGGGTCATCCAGTACGAAACGGATCGCGCCCGCTTCCTCGGCCGGGGCCGGTCGGTCCGCTCGCCGGTCTCGGTCATCGATGGGCGTCCACTCTCGAACACTGTCGGCGCGGTGCTGGATCCGATCTTCAGCCTCCGATGCCGGGTCAGGCTCGCCCCCGGCGCGACCGCCCACGCGATCTTCTCCACGGTCGTCGCCGAGTCACGCGAGCAGGTCTTGGACCTGGCCGACAAGTACCGTGAGTCGGCCACCTTCGAACGGGCGGCGACCCTGGCCTGGACGCAGGCCCAGGTCCAGCTCCATCACCTGGGGATCGAACCCGACGAGGCCCACCTCTTCCAGCGCCTGGCCAACGGGATCCTCTACTCCGATCCGTCGCTGCGGCCGGCGGCAGGCCT
>JBEKMM010000026.1:0-27350 GCA_050008515.1 Candidatus Limnocylindrales bacterium | reverse complement strand
CGCATGGAATTGGGCCGCCGGAGCAGCCTCCCATGCAACCTTGTCCTTCAAGCAGAAGGCCATAGAGAGATGAGCGCTGCTCGATCCCGTCGACGATCCGAGGGTCCGTGACGGACTGGGCCGAAATCAGATGCGAGGTACCCAGCTTGACCGCGGGCTCCTTTTCATAGAGTTTGATCGTGGGGCGTGTCGAGGCCGCCGTCTCTCAGCGCAGCTACAGCTCTGCTAGCCTGGGGAACCATCTCGTTGCTGAAGGGATCTCGGAATGGCACGCCAAACGAGACGCAACAACCTCGCCAAGCCAACCCTGGTGGAGCTTCGAACCGCCCGAGAAGTGTTTGAGGCGGTCGAGCCCCGCGACCTGTTCTACCGGCTCTCGCTGTATCTGATGGAGCAGGCAGAAGCCAGACGCGGCCCCTTCTCCCGGGCCGAGGCCCTCGCTGTCCTGCTGCAGACGTGGAACCACAGCTACTACCAGCGACTCGGTATCGCCTTTGATGCCGCCCACTTTGCGGCGATCGAGGGCCTCCTTGCGGAGCATGAGGCAGCCTTGGCCGGATTCGCCAAGCGGTCAATCTCTTCCCGCACGGATGAGGATGAGGACTTGGTTCGGGCCCTCTACCGTGCGTTCGAGACCGTTCTCGGCCAGACCGGCGCGTCCAAGGCGCTCCATCTACTCGCGCCACGATTCTTCCCGCTGTGGGACGCGGCCATCGCCGAGGTCGCTTACGGGCTCTACGCCCGCGATGATCCCGACTACTGGCGGCTGATGTGCGCAACCGCGGAGCAGGTGGCGGCCGTGGGCGGCGAGGCGGCGCTGGGCCGCAACCCGATCAAGGCGATCGACGAGTACAACTACTGCCGCTACACGCTTAAGCGGATCAACTAACGGCCGCAGAGGAGGGCTCGCGCGACTCGCCCCGGCCGCGGCTCCGACAGGCACGATGACCACATCGCTAGAGAACTGTCGTACCCGCCAGGGTCATCCGCTTGAGGCCGCGTCTGAAATCGCCTGACAGCGTCCGGAGCGCCTCCCAGACATCAGGGGCTGTAGGGACCGGGCATGACGATCGGCGTCCCGTTGCGCCAGCACAGTCGCGCAATCGGCACGCTGAATCTCTCGCCAAATGGAACGATGGCGGGCTCGTACACTTGGGGAAAGTCGGCTCCCAGGACAATGGCTCGGAGCGAGCCTCCCAAAGGCACGTCTTCGGGCTTACTGTCTGTGCCGCACACCACCCAACGCCATTCGATCTCACTGCTCCAGTCTTCAGCCTTCGTGAAGAAGTAGGCTCGATGATGCCTTTCGACCTTCGCCTGGAGGACCGCATCCAACGATCCGTCGACAATGTCGCCGTAGTTCAAGTTGAAGGCAAGCACCTCGTCAGCGTGCCAGTTGGCGTACTCGACCGGGCCTGAATAGACGCGACCCCTGCCGCGCAGGTGATCCCCGATCTGATCGTTCAGTGCATTTCGATCAAGCACGAGGCAGACGCCACGGTGCTCGTCTCCGTACTGCGCCCACATCCTCGGCCGCGCGTATCCTCGGTGAAAGCTGTAATCAACACCATCAGCCACGGCGCGTGGATCGTCTTGGCTGGTGCAGAGCACCTTGCAGTTGTTCTTGACCATCGAAGTGGCGAGTTCCTGAAGATGGACGAACTCCTCTTCTTCAGGCGTCTTGCCGGCCGGACAGGACAGAGAGAAGACCCACGACTTGGATTCCCGAGGGTCGTTGACTGTCGAAAACGGACCCAGTCTCAGTTTCCCGGAGGGCAGCAGCGACTCGAGGGCTGTCTTGAGAGATGTGTAGTGGTAGACCCATTGGGTGGCATCGGAAATCGATCCGAACAGCGCGTTGACCAATCCAGCCCCCGGAAGAATGCCGCGACTGCACGTCTAGCAATGACTATAGGGTCGGGTCGGGCTCAACGCGAGGACAACATCATCGTACAGGGCTCGAGGCGCTTCGCCAGGGCGTCTGGGGTTTAGGATCTCGCTGGTGAAGAGGGTCTACCTCGATCAAGCGGAGTGGATTGAGCTTGCGCGCGCCAGGTTGGGCAAGCCAACGTCGGAGGGTGCCCGAGAGGTCCTGGATATCGCGCGGGCAGGCGTGCCGCTGGGCCTCGTAGCCTTCCCGCTTTCTGGCGTCCATTACATGGAGAACGCGAAGACGCACCGATGGAGGCAGCGAGGGGCGCTGGCAGCGACGATGGCCGAGCTGTCGTGCTTCGCCACGATCGCCCCTGCCAGCCGGCTCCTCGAGGGCGAACTCGACCAGGCACTGCGGAAGATGTTCGGGCGCCCGTACGAGGTCCGCCCGATAGATGCTTTTGGCACAGGCGGTGCCCACGCGTTCGGTGAACCCGAGCTCGCCGACGTTGAGGACCGCAGGTTGCGCGCCCTTATGGACACCGATCCAGCGCTGCGCCCGTTCATCGAACAGCGGCGAGAGTTCGCGATGCTGGCAGGGCCGCCGATGGACTTTCCGCGGCCATGGTTTCCCATGGAGTCGGTTCGCCAGCAGGAAGAGCGGTTCGCGACGACCCAACGGCAGGTTGGAGCCACACTCCGAGATGCTGGGTACGGGAATGACGGCCGTGCCGTTCCCACGCTTGTGGCGCAGATGCTTGTCGAAATCCTGGACCCACTCAACAAGGCAATGGCCAAGACCGGTCTCTCGGCCGACCTCTTGGACACGCCCGAGGCACTGACCGAGCTGCTGATGGACCTACCGACTCAGCGTGTCGACTACGAGCTGCGGCTCGCGATGCATCGCGACGCGGGGCTGCCCTGGAAGGGCAACGACCTCGACGACATCGGCGCCCTCTGGCTCTCTGTGCCGTACTGCGACGTCGTCGTAACCGAGCGCAAGTGGCGTGCCTTGGTCCAGACGACACACCTCGACAAGCTCTACGGCACGACCGTACTCGACAGCCTGGCCGATCTCCCGGCACTTCTCGTCGCCTAGGGGCGTTCATCTCATCTGCGCCGATGGAGAAGGGGCCGTGACGCTCGGGCGCCCTCTGGTGATACTTGCGTCATGAGCGAGATGTCGCCATTGACAGTTGTGCCGGCACCGACGGCCGGAGTCGATACTCGCGTTGCGCTCTCGACTTCGCTGCACGCCGCCCCAGGGGTGTACGCGGTCCTCGTCGGCAGCGGAATGTCGTCTGCCGCTGGCATTCCTACCGGCTGGCGGGTCGTTCAAGATCTCATCCGGAAGATCGCCCTCGCTGAGGGCGTGGACCCGGCTGAGGTCGAGGAGCATCCCGAGCAATGGTGGGCGTCACGGGGGCGACTGGAACCTCGATACGACACCCTGATGAGGGTACTCGGCCCAACGGCTGCCATCCGTCACGCGCTTGTCCGGCGGTACTTCGACCCTTCTCCTGAGGAGGGCGGGCCCATTCGGCCGACGGAGGGTCATATGGCGCTGGCGCGCCTGGTTGCGAGCGGCCGCATCCGCGTTGTGGTCACAACCAACTTCGACCGGCTGATCGAGCGCGCTCTCGAGGAGGTAGGCATCAGCCCGCAGGTAATCGCGACACCTGCCGACGTTAGGGGGATGGCACCACTCGCTCATGCACGCGCCACCGTTCTCAAGGTCAATGGTGACTACGCCAGACCGGGCCTTCGCAACACGCCAGAGGAGCTTGAGTCCTATCCGGCAGCGTTGCGTCGCCTGCTGCGGCAGGTCTTCGACGAGTACGGGCTGTTGGTCGTCGGCTGGTCAGCTGACTACGACGTCGCTCTCGCGGATGCCGTTGCGGGGGCGCGATCTCGTCGATACCCGACCTACTGGACAACCTATGGCGGCCATATCAGGGAGTCTGCCCAGCGCCTAGTGGCACAGCGCGGGGCGGCTGTGATCGACACCGCGGGAGCGGATGAATTCCTCGCTGATATTGCCGAGCGCGTGGACAACCTAGACCGAGTGGCCGCGCGGCAGAGTCGTCCATTCCCGATGGGAATGCAACGTCATCGACCGGAGTTGGCTAAGCCAACGGGCTGGGCCGCCATCCCGCTCCTGGTGCTTAGGGCCGCGGCAACGATCGGTCCGGCCCCATCCGACGACCTTGGCGTTCTCCGTAAGGCCGACCGTGATCGACTCACGGCCGCGTTGATGTCCGCCCGCCTCACGTACTGGCTTCGGGAGTTGTCGGTGATGCCCCCGGCGTCGGCCCTAGTTGACCACGAGCCGGCCGGCGTAACGCCGCTCGGGAGCTGGGACCCGACGCCCGACGGCTATCAGACGACGAGCCAAGCGACCTATCGTCTGGGTGGCGACGCGTCGTCGGGGATCTCGGCGCTCGTCAACTTCGGTGTGTTCGGCCAAGGTGATTCCGTTCTCGTGATCGTGGACACGGGGTTCTCGCTGGCGCACTTCCTCTCGCTGTGGCAAGCGGCCCAGATCCTGCGTGACGCGTTGGTGCTGGTGACCACGACGGTCCCAGATTCGGTCCGGGAGTTTCTGCCGCCAAACGCAGGCGTGCTCGAGGTGGAAGTGCACCTTGCCACAGCCACCAACGACGGAAACCAGCGATCGCGCCCCAATGATCTCGGCAAGCGAATAGATCTCGAACCTTTGGGCCCTCCGACGCGGCCAACAGGTAGTTCGATGGGCTTTGCGGCTCGCATCTCCGAACCGTTGTCCGAACGGGCGGCTTCGGATCTGGTATTCGAAGCACTCGAGTACATGGCGCTAGACGCCGGGTTCCTAGACCCGGGCTCAGGGCTCGCTCTCGTGCGGGATGGTCTCTTGCCCCCAAACCCACTTCGCAAAGACGGCCAGTAGGGACGGCGGGTCGAGCCCACATATCACCATGTTCGCATCGTCGACCAGGCGACGATGCCCGCTTCCGATCGCGCGGCAGTAGTTGAAGGCGACCGGCAGCGCCCTGACCGCAGGCCCTCAGACCGCTATGCTCGGCAACATGCACGTAGCCGGGGACAGTCGCTCCGCATGACCCCCTCCGAGTTCGCCGCGAAGTGGCGCGGCGTGACGACCGGCGAGCGCGCATCCGCGCAGTCCCACTTCGGCGACCTATGCCGGATGCTCGGCGAACCGACCCCGACCGATGCCGACCCGACCGGCTCCTGGTACGCCTTCGAGAAAGGGGCCGGCAAGCTCGACGGCGGTGACGGCTTCGCGGACGTCTGGAAGAAGGGCTTCTTCGCCTGGGAGTACAAAGGCAAGCGCAAGGACCTCAAGGCCGCCTATCTCCAGCTCGTGGGCTACAAGGACGCGCTCGAGAATCCGCCACTCCTCGTGGTCTCCGACCTTGACCGGATCGAGGTCCGCACGAACTTCACCGGCCTCTCACCGCGGACGTACACCGTCACCCTCGACGATCTCGCGGCCCCAGACCCGTCCGAGCCGCTCCGGATCCTCCGGGCCGTGTTCACCGACCCCGAGGCCCTCCGGCCGACATTCGATCGGGCCGCCCTCACCGAGGAGGCCGCGCGCCACTTCGCCGAGCTCGCGGGCGCGCTCCACGCCCGTGGCCACGAGCCGCAGGCGGTCGCCCACTTCCTCGACAAGCTCCTCTTCTGCCTGTTCGCCGAGGACACCGGGCTCCTGCCCAAGGGCCTCCTGTCCCGCCTCGCCGAGGCAACCCGCGCGAACCCCGACGACTTCGGCGCGGCGCTCGGTGAGCTGTTCGGGCGGATGGCCTCAGGCGGCGGGATGTTCGGGGTCGAGCGGATCGACTGGTTCAATGGTGGCCTGTTCGACTCCGCCGACGTCCTGCGCTTGAGTACTCCTGAGATCGGGATGCTCGTCGAGGTCGGGCGCCTGGACTGGAGCCGGATCGAGCCGGCGATCTTCGGGACTCTTTTCGAACGTGGCCTCGACCCCTCGCAGCGGACGCAGCTCGGCGCCCATTACACCAGCCGCGATGACATCTGGCGCCTCGTCGAGCCGGTCGTCATCCGGCCGCTCCGGCGAGAGTACGCCGCCATGCAGGCCCAGGTGACCGAGCTCACCCTGCGCCGGGATGCGAGTCCGAAGAAGGGACCCGATCCCGAGGCCCTGCGACTCTTTGGGGCGTTCCTAGATCGCCTCCGGGCGGTCCGCATCCTCGATCCCGCGTGTGGCTCGGGGAACTTCTTGTACATCGCTCTCCAGGCGCTCAAGGATCTCGAGCTCGAGGCGATTGGGTGGGGCTCACTCGTCCTGCGGATCCCTCAGCAGTTCCCCGGCGTCGGGCCCGAGGCAGTCCTCGGGATCGAGATCAATCCCTATGCCGCCGAGCTCGCCCGGGTGACGATCTGGATCGGCGAGATCCAGTGGATGCTCAACCATGGCTTCGCCTACCGGCGCAATCCGGTCCTGCGGCCGCTCGACAGCATCGCGACGATGGACGCCCTGCTCGACCTGTCCGACCCGACCCAGCCGCGCGAGGCCGAATGGCCGGCCGCGGAGTTCATCGTCGGGAACCCGCCGTTCCTGGGCGGCAAGCGGATGCGGCGCGGCCTAACGGACGACTACGTCCATGCACTTTTCGAGGTCTTCGACGGCCGGGTTCCGCGCGAAGCTGACTTCGTGACCTACTGGCACGAGAAGGCGCGGGCGCAGATCCTGGACGGTCGAACAAGGCGAGCCGGGCTGCTCGCCACCCAGGGAATCCGGCACGTCTCGAGTCGGCCAGTTCTGGAACGCATCAAGAGATCCGGGGAAATCTTCTTCGCGCGCTCAGACGATGCATGGGTTCTTTCGGGCGCCAACGTCCACATCAGCTTCGTCGGCCAGGACGACGGGAGCGAAACGGAACGAGAGCTCGACGGCCGCCCCGTCCCGGTGATCAACGCCGATCTCACTACCGGAGTGGACCTGACACGGGCGCGCCGGCTCCGCGAGAACCTCAACACATCGTTCATGGCCGACATCAAAGGGGGACCCTTTGAGATCGACGCCGACACGGCCGAAGCAGCTCTGAAGGCACCGAACCCCGATGGCCGCCAGAACGCTGAGGTGATTCGGCCATGGGTGAATGGCCAAGACATCGCCGGCCGTCCAAGGGGCCTCTGGATCATCGACTTCGGGGTAGCCATGTCCGAGCAGGATGCCGCTCTTTACGAAGCGCCGTTCGAGCTCGTCCGTCGGCGTGTGAGGTCTTTCAGGCAAGGGGTTCGCCGAGACTCATACCGCGAACTATGGTGGATCCACTACGAACCTCGCCCCGCGATGCGCCTCGCGCTAGCCGGACTCAAGCGCTTCATCGCAACGCCTCAGATCGCAAAGCACCGTCTCTTTGTGTGGCTTCCGGTAAGTACGATGCCGGACCAAAGGCTCACCGTCATCGCAAGAGACGACGACTACACGCTAGGCGTGCTCCACTCGCGCGTTCACGAGGCGTGGGCGCGCGCCACTGGCTCCCAACTGCGCGAGATGGAATCGGGCTTCACGTACACCCCCACGACCTGCTTCGAGACCTTCCCGTTCCCACGCCCGACTGACGATCAGCGCGAGGTGATCGCGGCCGCGGCCCAGCGTCTCGTCGAGCTCCGCGACGGCTGGCTCAACCCGCCCGCCCTCGACCCCGAGGACCTCGCGAAGCGGACCCTCACGAACCTCTACAACGAGCGTCCGACCTGGCTCGCCAACGCCCACGCAACGCTCGATGCCGCCGTCTTCGCCGCCTACGATTGGCCAGCGGACCTCGCCGATGACGAGATCCTCGCTCGGCTGCTCGACCTGAACCTGGCGCGTAGCCCCACCTGACCGACGCTCGACGCCCTCGGACGCCTTGTCAGGTTCACGGATCGGAGGCTGCGGCGTACCCTCACGATGAGCAGATCGTGCCGGTGGGCCAGTGGGTCATCTGTCCAAACGAGGGTCGCCGGCCGGAGCTTCCTCCTCGGGAACGGATTTGGCGCCGTTTTCGGACCCGGCCGGAGGGTGGTATTCAATCGCCTTGAAGTAGGCATCGAGAGCCCACCTCGCGAATGTCTCACCAAGGAACGGCAGGCGCTCGTCTGACTCCGCAGCTAGCTCGAGCCGGGGAATCGCGTGACGACCATGCAGCGGATGGAGGCATCGGTCGAGGAACAGGTCGTCGAGCGCGGACCAATCACCATGCGTGGCGGAGCTGGCTGGACCCATCGTTGAGTGGTACAGGTCGCCCATACCGACTTCTTCGGCCATCGCGAACAGGCTCTTGTCGTCGATGAAGGTGGACGCAGTACTGATGTCCTGAAAGTCCTCGCTGATGTCGCGGTTGACCTCTTCTTCCAGCTTCGGGAGGAGGCCCTCGAGGATCTCCTTGGGCTTCCCTGTGGCCTTCTGAAGGGCTTCTTTCGTGTGCAGCTTCAGGGCCTTCGTCCGTCCCCGGCCGTAGTCCTTGAACTCGTGCCAGACGTCTGGACGGGTTTCTTCAACGGCCAACATCCAGCGCATCTGGACGATCGTCTCGAATAGCCCACGGATCGCTGGATAGCCGTGTTCTTCCGACCACTGGGCCGGGTGCCCGATCAGATGACTGGCCATCCGAATGGCTCGCCAGGTCATCCCTGTCAGCACGTCATAGCGATCCGAGTCCCACAGGTCGGGGTCCGTGTCGCGGGCGGCAACCAGGAACTCACGCTGGAGCTGAACACACCGGTCGACGGCGATCTCGACCTTCTCCAGGTCGGTGGGATCTGGAGGTTCAGGCTCCTTGCGGTAGCACTCGAACAGTGCTCGGTTTGCCCTCCAGAACCGCCGGCACCATTCCAGGGTCTCCACTGCTTCCGGTCGGTTGTGAAACGCAGGGAGGAACATCGCCCGAAGGGTCGATTCGGCGACACCGCGCTCCGCATCGGTCACGTTGTTCGGATAGCGCGGCAGGATGTCGATGAACACCGGCTCACCGCCGTGTTCGATGCGGGTCATCTTGACGAGGGCAATTATCCACAGGTAGATGGCATGGGTAGCCAAGGGCTGGTGCGAGCTGCCGCCTAGACGAACGAGCTCCCAGAGGAGCTTCTCCGCCTCCTCTAGCGAAACGACGAGTCCATCCTGCAGGCGCGGTTCGATAAGCCAGCGGCCCGGCGCGTCGGGGTAGACCGCCAGGGCGTGGGCGAAAGTCTCGGGGACAACGTCGTCGTAGAGTCCTAGGCGGCGGAACTCCGCGAGGACCTCAGCCCGCTCCTGCTTCGGCACTCGCTCCCAATCCGTGAGCAGGCCATGGAACACGGGCGCCAGGTCACCGGCGACAGCGCCACGTGCATGGGCACGTTTCATGGCGTCCTGCGCCAGATCGAGCGCTCTTCCCGTAGCCCCCGGCCCGGCAGACAGCGGGCGGGCGTGGAGCATGGTCAGCAGCCAAAGGAAGTCTGGTAGTGCGACCTTGCGAAACTCCCGGAGGGTTATCTGGACCGGGAGGTCCCGCATGGGAGGGATGTGCCTACGCCCTCGTTGCACATGACCCTTGAAGGGTGACCGCTTCTTAGGTTCCGTGCCCTGCGCCACGGCAGCCTCCTGGCGCATATGGTAGCCGCGTGCCTGACGCCACACGATCGGCCGGGTCTCCCAAGCCGGTCCGACGGGCGCTGAAGTCGCACGATCCATTGCTCCTGTGTCAAGCAGCGACGCTCGTGACGCCTTCGATGCTGGCTCGAGCGGCTTCATCGGTTTGGAGTCGGCGGAACACCTCGTCGCTAAGGCGTCGACGGAGGGCACGGATCGCCTCGGTCTTGGTGTCGCCGGCGGCCAGGCGTTTCGCAACATAAGCCTGCCCGAGACCCGGACAGCGGAGTTGGGTCACGGCGATCCGGTGCAGAGCGGCGTTGAGCTGACGGTTGCCGCCGCGGTTGAGCCGATGGCGGACGAGGTTGCCCGACCAGACTGGGACCGGAGCCGTCCCGGTGTGGGCAGCGAAGGCGGCGCGTGAGCGGAAGCGGCCGATCCCCGCGGTCTCGGCGACGAGCTTGGCGGCGGTCAAAGGACCGCATCCGAATAGGGCAAGCAGTGTTGGAGCGAGGGTCTCGGTCAGCTCGCCGATCTGCCGTGCCAGTGCATCGATCGCCACCGTGAGCTCAGAGATCCGGGCGACGAGGTCCCGTGCGATGCGGGCGCAGGGCTCGGTCCGGCCGACGAGTTGGAGGTCGACGGATGCCAGCACGAGGGGAACCGCCAGTTTGCGCGAAGGCGGTTCGGGGATGCCGAGCTCCACGAGGAACCAGCGCAAGCGTGACTGGTGGCGCGTTCGATCGGCGATCAGGACATCCCGATAGTCGACCAGCAGGCGCAGCTCACGCTCGACGCCATCGAGTCGGGCGGTCGGCAGGTCCGGTTCACGCAGCGCCGCCCGGGCGACCGAGAGGGCATCGATGGGATCGCTCTTGCCGGGCTCTCGGGCCGACCGTCGTGCGCCGGCCATGAGCTTGGTCGGCACGCGCCGGACTGCCTCGCCAGCCTTGAGTAGGTCCGCCTCGAGGCGCCGGGTGAGGTTGCGGCAGTCCTCCAGGGCCCACGTGCGCTCGGGCCAGCGGCGGCTCCAGCCGACCAGCTCGAGATGCCCTTCACTCGTTGCGGCCACTGTCCGCTCGGCGACCTTGCGGCCGGCTTCGTCGGCGGCCACGACGGTATGCGTCCGCTTGTGCGAATCGACTCCAATGACGACCATATCCCTGTCTCCCTCTTCGCTGGGGGTTGACGAGGACCGGTCGGCGGACACACCTGAGTTGGGGCGATGCCACGCTCCTGACTAGTCACGTCGGCCGGTCCGCTATGTCCGGTGGCCGGCAAAATGGATCACAGCCACACGCACGGTGGGCAGCGATAGCGAGAGCCAGGCCGCCGGACGCGATCAGCGTGACACTCAAGCGATCGTGACGTGGCCGTTGCCGCATCCTCTTCCAGAAGTAGATCGACCAGACGACTCAACGCGCTCGGACATGTCAAGCGGTCGAAATGCTAAGGCTCGGGTTCTGGGGTGTCCTGAACTGAACTGTTGAGGCGAGAGCCGGGGCGACCCGCCCCGACACCGGCGTGGCCACTCACCGCAGTGTCGGCCACCTCCTCAAGCAGGATCAATGCAGAGCGCAGGCGGTGTGCTCGCGTCTGGTCACGGCGATCCGGATAGACGAGCGTTAGCACCCGGTCGGCCAGCGTGAGTAACGGCACGGCTTCGAGGGCACAGGGCTCATCCATCACAGCGATCGCGGCGTCCAAGGTGGCCATCCGATACACCGAGCGCCTGGCCGAAGCCGGTGTCGTGAACTCCGTCGGCTCCAAGGGCGACTCATACGACTGCCCTCGCCGAGACGGTCAACGGCCTCTACAAGGCAGAGCTGATCAGACGCCGGCGAAGGGGTGCTGCGCGAGTATGTCGGCCACTACAACGCGCATCGACCCCACCGCAGTCTCGGGCTCCTGGCCCCGGAGACAGCGCCGACCTCGCTCCCAACTGCCCGGGCATCACCACGCGAGGTCCGGCGACGCGACCGGCTCGCCGGGCTGCTCCACGAGTACGAGCTCGCTGCGTGATGACCGAATAGTGGCACCCCACACCAGGCGCTTTGCACGACCGACTAGCGCCGACACGAGGGCGTCAAGTGCGTCGGGGCTTGGCAGCGGGGTCCGGTCCGAGCCCCCGCGTCGGATGCCTTGACACTGTCCATTGTTTGTGCAAAGGTGTGCTGCATACGTGTGAACGCAATGGAGGGAAGATCTGCTGAGCTGACTGGAGAGGAGGGCATGGCTGCGACCGCGGATCATCGCAGCTCAGACTACGGGCCGGGATCGACCAGCCCATATCGGTTCGCGAAGCTGCGACCGATCTCGAGCGTCCGAATGGACGTTGCGCCGGGGTTCTGGAACGACCGCCTGAGCACGAATCGGCAGGTAAGTCTTCGCCACGGGCTAGCCCAGTTCGAGGCAGCGGGGAATATCGGGAACCTCCGTCTTGCCGCTGGGGCTCCTGGGTCGTACCGACCGACGCTCACGCTCGACGCGGATGTCTACAAGTGGCAGGAGGCTGTCGCCGAAGCGCTCGCTTCCCACCCCGACGTTTCGCTCCAGCGGATGCTGGACGACTCGATAGACCTGGTCCTCGCCGCTCAGCGCGACGACGGATACGTGAACAGCTGGTTCCAAGTGATGGAGCCGGACCGGATCTTCACGGACATGACCCGCGGTTGCGAGCTCTACTGCGCCGGGCACCTCATCGAGGCTGCGGTCGCGGTAGCGCGCACCACCGGCGAGGAGCGGTACCTCGCAGCTGCGCGGCGCTTCGCGGATCGGATCAACGATGAGTGTGGCCCCGGGCGCCAGGACGCGGTCGATGGGCACGAGGAGATCGAGCTCGCTCTCGTGCACCTGTATCGCGCCACGGCCGAGCCACGATACCTCGCACTTGCCAAGCGGTTCATCGACCTCCGAGGGCACGGCATTGTCGGGCCCGGCGTCTTCGGCCCTAGGTACTACCAGGATCACGAGCCCGTCCGCAATGCGACGACGGTGACCGGGCATGCCGTCCGGGCGATGTACCTCAACATCGCAGCCACTGACATCTACCTTGAGACGGGCGATACGTCGCTCCTGGCAGCGATGGAACGGCAGTGGACCGCGATGACCACCCAGAAGATGCACATCACGGGTGGGATTGGGACTCGCGAGCGCGATGAGGCCTTCGGGGAGCCATACGAGCTACCGGCCGACCGATCGTACTGCGAGACGTGCGCTGCTGCTGGGTTGCTGTTCTGGAGTTGGCGCATGCTCCTCGCGACCGGCGACGCCCGATACGGGGACATGTTCGAACGGGTTCTCTATAACTCGTTCCTCGCTGGCGTCGGTCTGGACGGCGAGAGCTTCTTCTATGCCAACCCGCTTGAGGTTCGGGCCGAGCACGAGGCTCCGCACGCGTCCACCTGGGCAGGGGAGACGCCCTGGTACCTCTCGCCGGCCCCCGAGCAGTCCACCAACCGCCGCCGCGCGTGGTTCCCATGCGCCTGTTGCCCGCCGAACGTGATGCGTGTCCTCGCGGGCCTGACCAGGTACCTCGCGACCCAGGACGACAGCGGCATCCAGCTTCACCAGTACCTACCGGGACGATACGAATTGCGGCTCGCAGAGGCAGAGGGGGTCGCCTTCGAGGTGGCCACAGCCTATCCCTGGGACGGGAACGTGAGCATCGCGATCGGGTCTGCCCCGAACGTCCCCTTTACAGTCTCGCTGAGGCTGCCGGCATGGGCGACCGACGCGGCGCTCGAGGTGAACGGAGCTCCGGTCCCGATCAGCGCTGGCTATGCAACTGTTAGGCGCCTCTGGGCCGCAGGCGACATCGTCTGTCTGTCTCTCGGGATGGAAGCCCGGTTTGTCCGTCCCCCGGAGCGGGTGTCTGCGCTCGCCGGGGCGTTAGCAATTGAGCGCGGCCCGCTCGTCTACTGCATCGAATCCCCCGATCATCCCGGCATCAACCTCGCCGACGTGCGGGTACGCCCGACGAGCGGACTCATGTCGGTCTCGTCTGACAGCTTCGGCGGGTGCGTAGCCGTCGAGGTCGCGGCCGAGTTGGCGGCGGCGCCGGTCGAGGACTGGCCCTATGCGGCCGCTGGCCCCCAAGCCACTCTAGGTCGTCCCATTCGTCTGACGGCCATTCCCTACTGCCTATGGGCCAACCGCGAGTCGAGCTCGATGCGCGTCTGGATACCGACCGCGGGCTACCGCACATCCGACTGACTCTGGCCGACTAAGACGCAGGAGGTGCCCCAACCGACGAAGCAAGCGCGAGTCCGAACCAGATCTGGTCCCAAACCCTAGGTGGAGAGAGAGACATGCACCCTAGATACCGTATCTTCAGTGTGATCGCGCAGCTCAGCGTGGCTGCCGCATTGGTTGTCGCGGGCTGCAGTTCGTCGTCGACGCCGCAGCCAACCCAGGCTGCGACTCAGGCTGCAACCGTAGCCGCGACGATGACGGCGGCGCCCTCGACGGCGACAACGACCGCGTGCAAGGGCATCACTTTCTGGGCTCGCAGCGACACCTCGCCGTTTATCCAGCCACTCGTCGATGCTTATAACGCGCTCGGCGGTCCGCGCGTCGAGCTTACAGTCGTCCCCGCCGGCGCCGCCTTCACCCAGAAGCTTGGCGCAGCACTAGCCGCCGGGACCGCCCCCGACGTCATCTCGCTCAATCTCGTCTACGCCCCGTACTTCGCATCGAAGGGCCAGCTTGCTGACATAACGGACAGGGCCAAAGCTCTCGGGTACGTCGACCAGCTCAACGCCTCTGAACTCCGCGTGGGAACGTGGAACGACAAGATCTACGCGCTGCCGTTCACCGGCGATGCATCGGCGCTCTTCTACAACAAGACGCTGTTCAAGCGTGCCGGCCTCGACCCGAGCAAGCCGCCCACGACGTGGGCTGAGATCTTGGACGACGCGAAGAAGGTCGCCGCGCTCGGCGGCGGCGTCTCCGGCTACTACTTCCCGGGCTCTGGCTCCGGCTGGAACCTGTTCACGTTCACTCCGTACATCTGGGCTAGCGGCGGAGATGTCCTGACCGGTGAGGGCGCTAACCAGAAGTCGAACCTGAACACGCAGCCGGTCAAGGACGCTCTCGCCTTCTACCGGGAGCTCTGGACGAGCGGCGTGATCGACCCGTCCGCCCAGACCGACGATGGCACCTCGATCCTCACGCTCTTCGAAGCCGGCAAGGTCGCGATGCTCCCCAACGGAGCATTCGCCTACAGCGAGTTCAAGAGCAAGTTCAAGAATCTCGACTATGGGATCACGTTCATTCCCGGTAAGAATGGCGGAAAGGCGTCTTTCGCCGGTGGTGACACGATCACGATCACGGCCGCGACCAAGTGCATGGATCAGGCATGGGATTTCGTGAAGTGGACGACCTCCACCGACACGCAGACCAAGTACATCGCTGGCGCCGGCGTCGTTCCGATCCGGCCCGATGCCGTGCCCGCGAACGCGGACGCGAACTTCACCACGCTCATCCAGGCGATGGCGATGGGCCAGACGCCCAAGAGTGTGGTCTACAGCCAGCTCTTCGAGGATCCGACCGGGCCTTGGGCCACGATGATCCACGAGTCGGTGTTCAGCGGGAACATCGACCAGCAGGTCGCGTCCGCCGATGCGGCATGGAACGCCATCATCGCCGCCGGAGCCAAGTAAATGATTGGTCGCGATACAGGACGGCGTGATGCCGCCCCGCGACCGTGCGTCCGGAGCGCGGAGTGATCCGCGCTCCGGCGCGTCAGCCGGGGCAGGCGCTGCGGCGCCACCGACTGACGGCCAGGGGGAGACGTCAAGCGCACGGTTGGCTCTTCGTCCTCCCCTCGCTCGCGCTCGTCACTGTGTTCTTCCTTGTTCCGCTTGGGCTCATGGGCTGGATGTCGCTGAACGACTGGGGGCTCGTGGGGGAGGCCCGCCCCGTCGGACTCGACAACTACTCCACGCTTTTCGCGGACCAGCGGTTCGTGGATGCGCTCCTCTTCTCCATCCGATTCGCCGTGCTTGTCGTGCCGCTGATCATGCTGGTCGGGTTCGGCCTCGGCGCGCTCGTGACGTCTCAACGGCGCGGGGTCGCCATCTTTCGGTCAATCTACTTCCTGCCGCTCGTCATCGGCTACGCAGCCGCTTCGTATATCTGGCTCTGGCTGTTCAACGGCCAGATCGGCCTAGCGAACAAGGTCCTCACTGACCTGGGCGTGATCTCCGTCCCTCTTCAGTGGTTTGCGGACCCGATGCTGGGCTTCATCGCGGCTTCCTCCCTCGTCATCTGGAAGACCGTCGGTTTCAGCATGGTCCTGTTCATGGGCGGGCTCCAGAGCGTCCCCCAGGACTTGCGCGATGCCGCCTCAGTCGACGGCGCCAGCCGATGGCAGATGCTCCGGTACGTGACGCTGCCGCTCATGAGGAACACGACGGCCCTCGTCTTTGTGTTCGCGGCCATCAGCTGTTTGCTCGTCTTCGAGCCGTTCTTCATCCTGACAAAGGGCGGGCCTGGGACATCGACCGTGGGGGTCGTCCAGTGGATCTTCGGGACGTCCTTCTACGCGTTCCGCCTCGGGTATGGCGCGGCGGCGTCGATCGTGCTGCTCGTCCTCCTTCTCACGTTCACGAGCATCCAGGTGAGGGCGTTCCTCCGTGACTAGTCGACGCACCGCCCGCGTTCGGGGCGCTGCCTGGTACGGCACTAGCTTCGTGCTGGCGGTGATCTTCCTCTTCCCGCTGATGGCGGTTTTGATCACCGTCTTCAAGACGCCCGCCGAGGCGGTCGCCGTCCCTCCCACCTATCTTCCGAGCGTCATCTCGTTCGACAACTTCGCCGCCCTCTGGTCGGCAGGCGCCGGGCTCCCGAGGTACCTCGCCAATAGCGCCTTCGTGTCAACCGGCACGGTGCTCCTCACGGTAGTCCTCGCGACGACTGCCGGCTACGGGATCGCTCGGATCAGATTCCGCGGCGCGGACGCAGTCTTCCTGCTCCTCCTCACGCCAATGATGGTCCCGCTCCAAGCGCTCTTGACGGCGCTGTACGCGGTCCTGGTCCGCATTGGCCTGAGCGACAACCTGATTGGGCTCGTCCTCATCTACACAGTCTCGATTCTGCCCTTCTCGGTCTTCGTGATGCGCAACGCGTTCGCCGATATCCCGCGGGAGATTGAGGAGGCTGCGTGGGTGGACGGCTGCGGAGTACTCCGGAGCCTCCTGCAGGTCGCCCTTCCTCTGGCATGGCCGGGTATAGCGACCGTCGCCCTCTTTGCGTTCTTCACGTCTTGGAACGAATTCCTCGCGGCGCTCATCATGCTGACGTCGGACGCGCACTACACGGTGCCGCTGCTGCTGCAGAACATAACGATCGGTAAGCTCGGGTCGATCAACTGGGGGATGCTCCAGGTCGGCATCCTCGTGACGACGCTGCCGTGCGTCGTCGTCTTTCTGCTCCTCCAGCGGTACTACGTCCGCGGGCTCCTCGCTGGCGGGGTCAAGGGATGAGCCGCGGGCCGGTTGCCCCCGTCGTCCCAACCCCTGGATCCACGTGCCTCCGGCCGCTGGGCCTCGAGCGCATACGGATAGACGGCGGTTTCTGGGGGGACCGCCTGACCCGCAACCGGACGGTCACTATCCCGCACGGTCTAGCCCAGCTCGCGCTCGCCGGCAACCTCGACAATTTACGCCTCGCTGCTGGCGCCGCCGTGGGGCAGTATCGTGCACCGATTGATGACGCCGGAAAGGCGTTGCCGTTCATGGATTCCGACGTCTACAAGTGGCTTGAGGCTGTTGGCTGGGGCATGGCCACCGCGACGGATCGAGGCCTTGCCAATCATGCGTCACAGATCATCGATCTCGTCGCGAGCGCCCAGCGGGATGACGGCTACCTCGACACCTACTTCCAGGTCGCCGCGCCCGGGCGCGAGTTCAGTGATCTTGAGTGGGGACACGAGCTGTACTGCCTGGGACACCTCATCCAGGCCGCAATCGCGTGGGACCGCAGCCAGGGAGATGATCGACTCCTGCGCGTCGCCGAGCGAGCGGTCGACCGCGTACATCGCGAAATGGGCCCTGGGCAGCGGGAGCTCGTTGACGGGCACCCAGAGATCGAGATGGCGCTCGTCGAGCTCTATCGGACGACCTCGAACCCTCGACATCTGGAGCTCGCCCGGCTCTTCGTGGAGCGTCGGGGACGGGGCCTGCTCGGCGCTGGGCGTTTCGGCCCGCGCTACTGGCAGGATCACGAGCGGGTTCGGGCGGCCGGCTCTCCTGCCGGCCACGCCGTACGACAGGTCTACCTCGATTGCGGCGCCGTCGACGTTGCGATCGAGATGGACGACAGCGAGCTACTGGAGGCGGTGATTGCGCGCTGGGAGGCGATGACCCAGAGTCGGACGTACCTGACCGGCGGCCTTGGCTCGCGCCAGCGCGACGAGGCCTTCGGCGACGCGTACGAGCTCCCGCCCGACCTCGCGTATGCGGAGACATGCGGGGCGATCGGGAGCGTCATGCTTTCTTGGCGGCTCCTGTTGGCTACCGGCGAGCCGCGTTTCTCCGACTTGATCGAACGAACTCTGTTCAACGCGGTGCTTGCCGGGGTCTCGCTCGACGGCGCTGGGTTCTTCTATTCAAACCCTCTGCATCGCCGCAGCGGCGGCCTTGCCATCCGGAACGGACCCACGGCCAATAGCAGGCGACCGTGGTTCCCGTGCGCCTGCTGCCCGCCCAATCTGATGCGCCTGCTCGCAACCCAGCCCGACCTGGCAGCGACGGTCGGCAACGATGGGATCACGATCCAGCAGCCGATTTCAGGACACATCTCAGCTCCGCTCCCCGGCGGTGAGGTCTCGCTTCGGCTCGAAACTGCATACCCGTGGGGAGGTGAGTTGCGGGTGACCATCGACCAGGCGCCGGCGGAGGAGTGGGCTCTTGGCTTCCGGGTGCCGGCATGGGCGACCGACGCGGTGATCGAGTGGCGCGATGGGTCGCGCCGTGTCGGTCCAGGGTGCGCGGAGGTCACTCGACGATGGAGCGCGGATGAGTCGGTCATTCTCCGGATGGGGCTCGGGCCGCACCTTACATCACCTGATCCCAGGATCGACGCTATCCGCGGGACTCTCGCAGTCGAGCGCGGTCCGCTGGTCTTCGCACTTGAGGAGATCGATCTGCCCGAAGGCATGTCGTTCGAGTCGGTCGAGCTCGATCCGGCCGCGCCGATCGTCAACGGGCCAGCGGATGTCGAGGGTTTGTCAGGGATCGTACCGGTAGTGGTCGGTGTCGCCTGCCGCGCCGACGAGCGGATGGTGTGGCCGTACGCCCCGGGAACGGGCGCCGACGCACCGGACGAATGGACTGGGACAGTCATGATGATCCCGTACTTTGCGTGGGGGAACCGAGGTGCGAGCGGCATGCGCGTGTGGATTCCGCAGCGGCGCAGGCCACCGGACTGACCCCCGCCCGCGACTCCCGGTGACCACGATCAGCGTGGTCGACCCGTCGACTGCCGTACGACGAGACTTGGCTCGAACATGGTGACACGAGGCTCGCGGGAGGCAAGCGGGTCGCGGGCAAGTTCGACCGCCTTTGCCACGGCGTGGGAGACCATTTCCGCGACGGGCATTCGCAGCGTCGTGAGCGCGGGCACCGTGTAGGCAGCGAAGACGAGATCATCGAACCCGACCACTGACAGGTCGCGTGGCACGGAGCGACCGATCTCTGCGGCCGCATGAAGGACACCCACGGCGACGAGGTCGGTTGAGCAGACGACAGCGGTCGGCGGCTCCTCGAGCGACAGCAACGAGGCGGCCGCCCGTCCACCTCCCGCCAGAGTGTTCGAAACGCGCTGAACATAGCCATCGCGAACTCCGCCGAGCCGGAGGCTAACGGTCTGGACGTAAGTCATCTCTCTGCGCAGGTTGCCACCGGGCAGGCGGGCACTCACGAAGGCGATCCGACGATGTCCAAGCGAGCACAGGTGTTCGACCGCAATCTTGATCCCCGACCCGTCGTCGACATCGGCGGTGGGAAAGCGCGCGGCGGCCGCGCCTTGCCACAGCGCGACGACTGGAACCCCGGAGGCACGCAAATCGTCGCTCAGCGCCGTCTGATCCTGGACGTCACCGAGAAGGATGATCGCATCCGTCTGCCGGGGGTCGAGGACGACCGGCAGGCTGAGCGACTCGCCAGGCCCATTTGGATCGGCTCGAGCATGGCCGAGAATCACGCCGTACCCATAGGCCCTGGCCTCGTTCGCCAGCGCCTCGATCGCCGCGGCGAAGAACGGGTCGCTGAAGTCGCGCACGACTGCGCCGAGCAGCATCGTCGGCAATCCCCTGAGACGCCGTGCGTGGGGATTAGGGCGATAGCCGAGCTCTCGAGCGGCGGCGAGAACACGCTCCCGCGTGGCTGCCGATATGGCAAGGGGCCCGTTCTCGTTCAGAACGCGAGAGACGGTGCTCGCCGTTACGCCGGCAACCCGCCCGATATCAGTCATGGTCGGCATGCCGCGCGTCCGCAAACTGCTTGCCTCAGTGGGCTTGGCGCCGTTCTCGTCGGTGCTCCGCACCGTAAGCTCCCTCTCAATTCCAACTGGTGGTAGTCCTGTCATTCTCGCACACGATTGCGTAGTGCCGTTCTCCTGGCCTGTGCCGAGATCTATGACCCGTCTAGCGGCACCCTCAGCCCGACTGGCTCGATGACCACGGCTAGCCAGTGGCACACCGCGACCCTGCTCGACGACGGCCTGGTGCTGGTGGCGGGAGGCTTCAACACCAGCAGTGGACCGGCCAACTTGTCCCTTGCGTCGGCCGAAGTACCCGAACCGTAGGTTTCTAGCCAACGCACGGACGCCAGTCGAGTCTCAACGGACCTGCCAAGCAGCGCAACCGCAAGTTCTATTGGGACGATGGAGTCATAGTGCCAGGGTGGTTATAGCCGCCCGCCGCTAGGTCCCCGACGACCCTGGCTCGGTGCCAGCCAGCGCGCGCGGCCGCGCCAGGAGTTTCGTAAACGAGTTTGGCGTTGCCGTCCCTCGTCTAGCCTTTCCTGAGGCGCGACCTGGGCCTGCTGAATGCCCACTCAGGTCAGCCGTCTAGGTTCGCCAGTGCCTCGACGCGGCGCTTCATGCCTGCTACGACGGCACGCCTGAGTGCCCCTGGCCAGCCACGTGTGAAGATGGTGATCCACTTGTCCGGACAGACCTCCTGTTCGCGCCCTAGCCACGTGTCGCCGATAGAAGGAAACCCGGGGATCGCAGGTGTGAGCTGCGGATGAACACCCGACCGCACCAGTCCGTCGTGGGTGTACTCGTTCCGGAGCCGGAAGAGGTATCCCTCCTTGTCTTGGTCGTTGCCATCCGGCAACTCTCTGACCGACGGCGGATTTGACCTACGGACGATCCAGATCGTCTGGAGTAGCTCCTCTCGTGCCTCTGGTGACAGCACCTCTCTCAGGAAGCGATAGAAGGCGCTTCGGACTCCGAAGCGAGCGTTATGTTCTCGCACCAAGCGATCGGTGAGCTTGAGCCAGTCGTCACCGGCTTCGGAGGCCACGCGGTGAACCTCTTCCACCTCGGCCACGTGCTCCGGCTTCTTGCTCTTGAGCCAGTCGCCGAACGGGAGCCAACCATCAGGCTGACCAAGCAGATCAAAACACGTCAGCAGGTGGTACTCAACGGTGCTGGCCCAGTTGAAGAAGAGTGCTTTGCCGACATCGGGACTCTTGAGTTGCTCGCATACGTCGAGCCTGCTCGCGACCCGCCGGAGTCGGCTCCACTCGGTGTCCTTGTATTTGGCCGTGACATACGCTAGCTCCGGGTCCATCTTGTCTAGAGATTTGGCCGCAGCGGTTTGGACCACCTCGTGTGAAATGCTAGGTCTCATCCACTTGAGAACGGCCTCGATCTCCTGTGGAGCGGCACTCGGCGGCCCCAGTAGCTCGACCCACCAGTCAGACGGCGATATCCAGGCAACGTGAACCAAACGGGTGCCGACTCCAGCGTCCAGGCTGAACGACGGCTCGCCGTCTGCGCCAGTCGTGACGAAGATCGGGCTACCCAGAGCAAGTCGCGACCGGTCGAACGTCCGCGGGTAGTTGGTGCCGTCGAGCCCGAATGTCACCGTGTCAAGGTTCATCGTGGAGACCTACTTCCGCTTTCTCTGCCAACGCGCCGTCGGCACAGCTGGACCCTACTCTCGCCGCCGGTTCAAAGTCCATCGCATACCCGCCCGGTCGCTGTGGCTCTGAGGTCAAAGGCGGCTGATCGTTCGCCCGGTGTCACGTGCCGGTGTGTCGGCCACGCGAGCCTCAACGGAGGTTGTGAGGATCGCCGAGGATGGCCCTAGAGATCTCCTTAGTGGTGGCCTTGCTCCTTGGCATCGGGCGTCGGCAGGGCGCCGAGCTTCGTTCGCACCCAGCCGGCCGCGATGCCGAGCGCCTGTCGACCTTCGCCGAGCTTGTCGAGCGCCTCGGACTTGGCCGGCTCGACCAGGTCCGCCACAAGCTCCGCCGTCCGAGCTGAGGCCGCTTCGGGGTCGGTGGGCAGGGCAGCCCGAACGCCGGCGAACTCGGCCAGGTGGAGCGCCGCGTCGGCGATCGTCTGCGTGTCCTTGACCTGCTGCTCAAAGGCTGCGGCGAGGTCGGGGAATAGTGCCGGGTGGCCATCGAGATGGCGGGCCTCGACGATCGTGCGAGCCTCCTGGGAAGCGTCTAGCTCGATGACCCGGAAGCCGAGCAGGTCACGCAGGGTGGCAAAGCGTGACAGGTAGCTCGGGTCGGCCTGACGCTCCTCGGGGTCCTCGCAGACCAGAAGAGCAACGTTGGCCGAGAGAGCCGCGTCGATCAGACCTTCGCGATCGAGCAGCTCGTGCGTCGTCACGTTGATCCGCATCACCAGCTCGTAGCGAAAGACCGTCTCGCGCAGGGCGCTCCGGACTGCGGCATCGACGAGGTCGGCTCGTTTACCTCTGGTGGCGCTCCTGGCTCCACGGGCAGCCTCACGAGCCAGACCATCCAGGGGCGGAACCGGCGGGTCCTGGTCGAGCAGCGAGGCAACGTAGGGCTCGATGTCCCCGTAGGCATGAGCTTGCGCCAGCCAGCGAAGGACGAGCTGCGTGGGGGAGAGCGTCTCCTCGATCCTGGCCAGGCGACGCTCGGCGGTCATCGGCCCGGCTCTCCCGGGAAGGCGTCGTCATCGGAGTCGGGCTTGGATCCGACTGCCGCTTCCACCGCAGCGAGACGAGCATCGAGCTCACCCGCCTCGATGAGCTTGCCGGCACCCGCGGCGGCGCTGATGAGGGTCCGGTTGCGCGCGATCGAGTTCTCCAGAGCCAGCGTCTCGATGGCGGCGGTCTCGAGGAGTCGCTGGGCGCTCTCGACGGTGCGCAGCCCGGAGAAGTCGTAGATGGTGGCGACAGTTCGGGCCTTGCGGCGATGGAGCCCGCCGATCCGCCGGGCCTCGGCCGCCGCCTCTGCCTTGTCGGGGTCGTGCCAGTAGCAGACCGTCTTGCCCCGAAGCGCGGGGGCCCGGCAGGCTAAGCCGTCGGGCATCTCGAAGGAGCAGCCGCGGTTTACCATCGCTTACCTCTGGTATACCGCCGGCTCACGCCATAGTGTCGGCCCGGGGAGGGGAGGCGAAGGGCGCTACTCATCGAGCCGCTCCGCCTCTAAGCCACTGAAACGCTCCCAGCGGCGGACGGCAACCTCGGCGTAGATCGGGTCGATCTCGATCCCGGCACACACTCTTCCGGTCCGCTCGCAGGCGATCAGGGTGCTGCCCGAGCCTAGGAAGGGATCCAGAACCAGGTCCCCCTCGCGGCTGCTGTTGGAGATCGCGCGCTCCATTAATGGAAGGGGCTTCATGGTCGGGTGGAGCGGTGCATCGGCGCAACGCGCGACCTGCCAGACGTCACCCTGGTCGCGATCGCCGCACCAGTGGTGGCTTGCCCCTTCGCGCCAGCCATACCAGATCGGCTCGTACGCTCGCTGGTAGTCGGCGCGTCCAAGGACGAAGCGATCCTTGGCCCAGATGAGGGTGTCGCTCCAGTGGCCGCCTTCTTCGGCCAGGACCCGCGAGACGAGCGGCATCTCCTTGCTGCTCATGCAGACGTAGAGCGCGCCGTCGACAGTGGCCACAAGGGTCCGGGCCCAGGCCCGCACGAAGGTCTCCCAGGCGATCGGATCCATGGAGTCGTTGGCGATGCGGCGTCTTCGAGACCCCATCTGGTGGCCACCGTGGTCTCCGATCGACACGTTGTAGGGCGGGTCGGTGAAGACCATCCCGGCCCGTCTGGCGGTGAGCACCCGCTCCACGTCCTCGGGCTTGGTCGCGTCACCAACCAGAAGGCGATGCTCGCCCAGAGCCCACAGCTCGCCAGGCTGCGTCCGAGGAGCGCGGGTCGCTTCCTCGAGAGCGGCCTCGAGATCGAAGTCCTCCGGCCGCTCGCGCTTCTCGCGGGTCTCAAGACTGCGGAGTAGGTCGGCGACTTCGTCTTCCCTGAAGCCTGAGAGGCTGAGGTCGACACTGGGGCTCGTCTGGAGGTCAGCCAGGAGGCGGGCCAGGAGTTGCTCGTCCCAGGTGCCGCGGATCCGATCGAGGGCAAGGCTCAAGAGGCGTGCCCGCTCGACCGAGAGATCGAGCCAGGCCACAGGAACGGTGGTCAGCCCCAGGCGCCGGGCAGCTACCAGGCGCTGGTGGCCACCGATGACTGTGCCGTCTTCTCTCCGGGCGAGGACGGGTTGGACGAAGCCGAACTGGCGCAGGCTCCGTTCCAGGGAGTGGAGCTCGTCATCGCTGATCCGTCGGGGGTTGGCGGGATCAGGACGGAGGAGATCGATCGGGACCTCCTCGACGGTCAGGGGCGCCATCGTGATCGTCATCGAACGGCCCTCCTCGGCATCGGCGGCTGGCCTACCTGGCTTGCGATCGGGGCGAGACCGCGCTCTGGCATGGTGCGTAGAACGTCTCCTGGCGACTCCCAGCCCCTCGTTCCGCGCGCCGGGCTACTAACACCCGTGGAAGGGAAAGAGACTGGGGGAGCGACTGTGGAAGGGGAAGCGGTAGCGACTGTGGGAGCGATAGAGATGGGGGTGTGCAGATCGCTCTCTTCGGGCTCGTCAACTGCACGCAGTTCGCTCGCCTCGAAGCTGCCCTTGACGCTCACCCAGTCACCGTTCCATCCCGGTGGAGCGGGGTAGCGGCTGGGGTAGGCATGGCGGCCCCACTTGCCCTGGAGGTCGAGCCAGCGATCGACCTGCAGCAGCGTCCGACCAGCGACCACGTAGCGGATGAGGAAGCCTGTCGCCACGAGCTCCTCGATGGCGGAGGCAACCTTCTTCAGGCTGGCCTCAGGTCGCATGCCGAAGCAGAGCGCACGGATGTGCTTGGGTGAACCGGGTAGGCGACCCTGGTCGTCGGCCTGGCTGATGATCCGATACAGGGCGAGGGCGGCCAGAGGGCTGCATTCCTCGAGGAGTTCGTCGGTGCAGAGCTCTGGCGGCACCCGCCGCGGCCGTGCCGAGTAGTAGCGGGTGTGCTCGTGGTCAAGGCTCACGGTTGGTCTCCTTGGGGTTCATAGGGCGCCCGCAACCGGGGCCTGAACTGGGGTGGGGGAGTGGCGCCGGCCGACCGGCAGCTCGATCACGCGGCGCACGGTGGTGTAGTTCAGACCTTCACGGATGCCCGTGCGGCCATGCCGGCGAGGGTGATGGGCGATGCCGCTGCCAGCCCGCGCTGGTCGATCGCTACGCCGGCCGCGTCTCGGGCCCGCTGCGCGACAGGATCGATCTGTGGGTCCACATGCCGCGAGTTCGGCCGGAGGAGTACGTCACCCACGCCAGCCCCGAGGGCTCCGCGCCCGTGGCCGAGCGAGTGGCACGGGCGAGGCGGCGGCAGGTCGAACGACAGGGCTGTCTCAACGCCCGGCTGAGCGGCCGGGCGCTGCGAGCGGCGTGCGACCTGGCGGGGCCGGCGCAGGCCCAGGCGATTCGGCTCGCCGATCTCGAGGGCTGGTCGGCACGCGGGACCGAGCGGCTGCTCCGCGTGGCGCGCACCGCCGCGGATCTTGTCGGCGCTGACCGCGTCGAATGCCCGCACCTGGACGAGGCCGCGCGCTTTCGCTCGCCGGCCCGGCAGCGGGGCGGCTACGAGGCGGTGGGCTGAGCGATGCTGGGCGTCCAGAGCGGCGGTCCACTGGCTGCGCCGCGGCCGTCACGGGGCACTCTGCGCGTCGCCGAGTCGTCGGCGCTGCCAGAGCCGACGGTATGTGCGGAGGCCGTGGCGCCGGCAGTCGATCTGGCGGCCAGGGGCAGGCCGGCCGGCGATGCTACTGAGGAGCGTGATGCCTGGGTCGTCCTCCTGGCGGTGCCGGGGCTCGGTCCGGTCACCTTCGCGGGGCTGCTGGCGGCGTTCGGGTCGGCGCGAGCGACGCTGGCCGCAGCCTCGGGACCGAACGGTGCGGCTCGCCTGCAGGAGGCCGTGGCCGACCGGGTGGGCGTGGACGAGAGCGATGTCGACGCCGGCTGTCCTGCGGCAAGCGATCGGGGGGACCACGCCGAGCCGCTCTCTCGAGTCGGGCCGGACGCCGGTGGTTCCCAGCTCGGGCGGAACGATGCCTCTTGCGAGACAGGCACGCGCCGAGCGCTCGGCGGGGACCTGGCAAACCGGATCCGACTGCAGGCCGCCGAGGCCGATAGGGCACTGGCCGTCGTGCGCGCCCTGGACCTGGCTGTGGTGACGCTCGACGACCCGGAGTACCCCGAGCGACTGCGCCGTGTCGACATGCCGCCCCCCTTCTGTTCGTCCGGGGCGCTCTGGCGGCGCTGACGACGCCGGCGGCCGTGGCCGTGGTCGGCACGCGCTGGCCGACGGACAAGGGGCGCATGATCGCGGGTTGGATCGGGTCGGCGCTCGCCCGTGCCGGAGCGGTGGTGGTGTCGGGGCTGGCCGTCGGGATCGACGGAGCCGCCCACGCCGCGGTCGTATCCGAGGGAATGCCGACGGTCGCGGTTCTCGGCGGCGGGCACGCGCGGCTCTTCCCCAGGGCCCACGAGCGGCTGGCGGAGGCGATCGTAGCGGCCGGCGGCGCGGTCGTGGCCGAGCTGCCGCCGGAGACCCCGGCGACTCGGGGCACTTTTCCAAGGCGGAATCGCCTGGTGAGCGGGCTCTCGGACGCCACCATCGTGGTCGAGGCGGGCCGACGCAGCGGAGCGTTGATCACGGCCGGCTGGGCGCTGGAACAGGGTCGCGACTGCTTCCTGGTCCCGGGCCCGCTGGACGCCCCGACGAGCGAGGGCTGCCACGCCTTCCTGCGAAGCTTCCCCGGCCAGGCGCGCGTCGTGTGCGGCGTCCCCGAGCTGCTGGAGGACCTCGGCCTGGGCGGCGGGGGCGATCCGCCGCTCGACGCGGCCGGCGGTGCGGCCGAGAACTGGCAGGGCAGGGGTGGCGCCGGCGCGGCGCGGGCGCGTGTCGGGCCCCCGGGACCCACGATGCCCGGCGTGGGAGCCGAAGCCGTCCTCGCGACCCTCGCCCCGGTCGAACGCTCCGTGGCTCAGCTCCTGACTGCGGGCCCAGCCACCGCCGACGATCTCGCCCTTCGCGCGGGGCTCTCGGGAGCGGCGATCCTGAGCGCGTTGACTCTCCTGGAACTGCGCGGCCTGGTGGTCGGCTCCTACGGGCGATACGTGCCGGCGGGTTCGCTCGCACGCTGGCCGGGGAGGCGGGAGACGCGCCGGAGGTAGTCGCCGCGGAAGGCCGTGGACCGGCAGGTCCGGGTGCTATGCCGGTAGTGCGCGGTGCGTTGCCGCCCCTTCGACTGCGGTGGTAACCTGCGGCCCGGGGTTGCCCCACCTGCGGCCCCGGCGCGACCCCTCGTCACGGGAGACTGACACATGCGACAACTCGCTGCGGCAGTTCTCGAGGT
>JBEKMM010000025.1:0-38387 GCA_050008515.1 Candidatus Limnocylindrales bacterium | reverse complement strand
CCTATCTGACCAAGCAGTCCGATATCGACGGCAACAAGACGATCACCAACACCGCCATCGGCCACGGCTTCTTCGGGACCACCGCGGTCGACTCGGCCGAGGTCAAGGTCGATGTGAGCGCGGGCGCGTCGACCACCGGCCTGCTCGTGACCAAGACACCGAGCCAGACCACGTACGACGCCGCGGGTGTGACGATCACCTACACCTACACCCTCAAGAACACCGGCAACGTGAGCCTGACCGGTCCGTTCAGCGTCACCGACGACCCGCTGGGCACGATCGCCTGCGCCGGGACGACCCTGGCGCCGAACGCCACGACCACCCTATCTGACCAAGCAGTCCGATATCGACGGCAACAAGACGATCACCAACACCGCCATCGGCCACGGCTTCTTCGGGACCACCGCGGTCGACTCGGCCGAGGTCAAGGTCGATGTGAGCACCACTAGCCCGGCCCCGGCTCCGGCCCTGACGCTCACGAAGAAAGCCCAGGAGGAAGACTTCGCGGCCGCCGGCGACCTCATCCACTACACCTACACCCTCAAGAACACCGGCAACGTGGCCCTGAACGGGTTCTTCACGGTGGACGACAACAAGGTCGGCGTCACCTGCCCGCTCACGCCAACCACGCTCAACCCCGGTGAGACGATCACCTGCACCGCGACCTACACCGTCACCGACACCGACGTGACTGACCTCTACGTCGTCAACAAGGCGACGGGCCACGCCGCCTACAACCAGGAGGCGGTGAACTCCGCGGAGGTCACGCGCAGCGTGCCCATCAACACGGTCGCGGGCGAGTCGGCGACTCCACGCCGAACAGCCCCGGCCACGAACACCTCGGACAGCGGATCGGACGACGGCACCGTGCCGCTGTTCGGCTTGCTCATCTGCCTCGCCTTCGGGAGCCTCGCCCTGTTGACGGTCCAGGCTCAGCGACGCAGCATCCGGCGCTAAACGACGGCCGCGCGAGCGGCCCTACTACCCAGCAAACGGCGGGCCCCCAACGGGCCCGCCGTTTGCTGCCCGGCGGCGCCTGAGCGGTGGATCCAGGCTAACCTGACCCGGTACGGATCGGCTCTCGATCCGAGCAGGAGACATCGATGGAGCGAGAACCGGCCCCGCGCCTCGCGCCGTCCCTCGCGCCCGAGCACGAGTGGTCTGCAGCCTCGCGCCTGCTCCACCCTGCGCTCCGACCGGCCGGCACCATCGGGGTGGACGGGCGCAACCTCCGCGTCCCGTCGGGCGCAGGGCTGCCGGGCAAGCCGCTCATCATGGCTGGGCCCGCCGGGCTGGCAATCGCCTACATAATCCCGGGGCCCGGCTTCGGTGTGCTGGTCGGGGCTGAGCATCTCCTGGCCTGGGGCGCCGGCCCGGACGAGGTGCACGCCGCGGCCATGGCGAACCTGGCGGTCTGGTCGGGCGGGGCGCCGTGGATCGATGAGGTGAGCGGGCCCCGGCGCCTCGTCTGGTCAGATTCTGGCGAGGGGATGGATGCGGCCCGGATCCTGCTGCCCGAAGTTCGGGCGCAACTGGCTGCGGCTCTGGGCGGAACCGGGCGCGTGCTGATAGGGCTGCCCGAGCGCGACCTGCTGATAGCCGCCGGTCTGCCGGGGGGCGACGGCGAGTTCGAGGCGATGTTCGCGGCTTACGTGACCGATCGATCGCACGGTGCGGACGATCCGATCGATCCGCGCCTGTTCGAGCTCGTGAACGGCGAGCTGGTCGTGTTCGACCGGACGTGATGGAGCGCCTCCGCGGGCCGATTCGGCTGCGTCGTCTGAGCCTCGACGGCGGCGGCGGCTGGCTGCTCGTGGCGCTGTTCGCGGGGGACGTGGCTGTCGTGACGCGGTCGACGGACGCGCCCAACGGTTCGGGCGTCCCCTACTGGGGAGTGTGGCTCGTGGCGGTCGCGGCCACGCTCGGCGTCGCGAGCCTGCTAGCAGCCCATCTCCGGCCCTCCGGCCCGTGGCTTCGTCCGGTGGAGGTCCTGGCCGTCCTGGCGGTCATGGCGATGGTCCTGAGCGACGTGACGATGGCGTGGCAGCCGCTGCGGGACCTGGGGGTCTACCTCAAGGCGGGCGAGCATTTCCGAGACGGATCGGCCGTCTACATGCAGACGCCGCTGACCG
This sequence comes from Candidatus Limnocylindrales bacterium, assembly GCA_050008515.1. GTDB lineage: Bacteria > Chloroflexota > Limnocylindria > Limnocylindrales > CSP1-4 > Fen-1039. Next base: position 36,255 of record JBEKMM010000025.1, on the reverse strand, counting down.
TCCAGCCGGTCGATCGGACCGCCTACCCGTTCCTCTACCCGCCCTGCACGCTGCCCTTGTTCGGCGCGCTGTCGTTGCTACCGGTCGGGCTGGCACAGGGGCTCTGGCTCGGCTGCTCGCTCGGCCTGGGGCTGCTGGCGCTGAACATCATGGGTCTGCCGCGACGCTGGCTCGTGCCGGCCCTGCTGTGGCCTCCGCTCTTCCAGGGATTGTGGGTCGGCAACGTGGCCGTGCCCGCCCTGGCGCTCTTCGCTGTGGGGCCGTGGCTGGGCGCCGGGCTGGTCCTCTGCGCCGTCTTCAAGCCGTACACCGGCCTGGCGGCCCTGTGGCTGATCAGGGAGCGGCGCTGGATGCAGTTTGGGATGGGCGTCGGGGCGCTGCTGCTGCTCCTGGCAGTGACCTTGCCGCTCACGGGCGTGGCCCCCTGGCGCGACTGGCTGAGCGCGCTGAGGGTCTACCAGAGCTCGCAGGAGAGCCTGCCGGGGCTGTATGGCTTCGGGCTGCCGCGGTTCGTGCCGCTCGCCGTCTACGCCGCCCTGGCGGTCGTGGCGGTGGCGGTGGCGCTTCGCGCTCGAGGCCGCGAGTTGCTGGCTCGCCTGGGGACCGCGACGGTGGTGGCCAGCCCCTCGCTGTTCGGGCATGGGCTGCTGGTGGCCGTGCCGTCGATGCTGTCGTTGCGCGCCCCGTGGCTGTGGCTGGCCGTCGGGTTCGTCTCCACGCCGGACGGGCTGCAGTGGTGGCTGGCGGTCGTCGTGGTGGCGGCATCGTGGGCCATGCCCCAGATGCGGCGGGCGCCCGCGGCCGACTCGACGGCACCCGAGGCGCTGCATCCGTTGGCAGCCGCGCAGCAGCCATGGCCGCGTTTCTCCGGAGGGCGCCCCGTCTGAACCGGGATCGGCCGGTCGGCGATCGGTTTCGGGCTAGGAAGAGGGAACCGTCAGGTGATAGATCCCTGACTGACCGAAGACGAACGTGTGGCCGTCGAAGCTACCGATGGCCTGGACCCGGATCGACCAGTCGCCTGACGGCACCGCGATCGACCCCGAGCTGGTCGCGCCGGTCCCGAAGGCCCAAAATGGATCGCCGTTCAGGTATGAGGGGCTGCCGTTCCAGGCTACGTAAACCAGCTTGTACGCGTCGAATTCGAAGCCGCCGGCGTACGCGGCCCAGCTGAAGGTGTACTTGCCGCCGCCGTCATTTGAGACGCCCAGAGGGCCCAGGTTCTGTACCGGCGGCGCGGTCGGCGGCGGCCCGGTCACCTTGAGGTGCTTGACGTCTGTCTGGGCCCGAATGACGACTTCGCTCGACTCGTCGATGGTCTGCAACCGGACGGCGTAGTCGCCGATGTCGATCGTGCCCGTCCAGCTGTTCTCGTCGCGATCGCTGTTGCAGGCCCAGTACGAGGCGGTCGGGTAGGTCGGCGTCGTCCCCGCGTCGCCGTAGACGAGCTTGTAGTAGCTGAACTCTGCGCCTTTGTACTTGGGCCAGGTGAACGTGTAGGTCCCGTCGCCGTTGTCCTTGATCGTCAACTTGCCCAGGTAAGCGGGCCCGGTCGGCGTCGGCCTGGGCGTCGGCTTTCGGGTCGGTCTGGCCGTCGGCTGTCTCGTCGGCGTTGCGACTGGCGTCACGGACCTGGACGTGGCCGCCGGGGCCGGCGTCCTGCTGGGAAGCGCCGTGGGGTTGACATCCACGGCCAGCTCGCCCAGGTCGAGCCCGGCCAGCGCGTCGAGGTGGGCATTCTGAACGAGCCAGGAGTCGGCGAGAGCCTGCGCGCTGATCTGTCCGATGACCGGCTTGCCCTGGGGCGATCCGCCACCGGCCAGCTGCACGACGGCACTCTGGCCCTGATTGAGGGAGGCCTGCAGCTGCGGACCCTGCAGGTTCAATCCGTCGAGCAGGGCCATGCCGCGGGCCTCCTCGCCACCGGCGCCCGTGGAGTGGCGGTCCAGGTCGAAGGCCGTGCCATTCGCGACCCAGCTGACCGACGCCGTCACGACCCTGTAGTCGCCGCTGCCATGTGCGGCGACGCGATGATAAGCGCGGCCGGCGAGCTGGTCGACGACGATGTGGTTCGAGTCGAGGCTCTCCAGGCGCACGTCCGATCCGGGGGCCATCCGCATGAAGCTCCCGCTCATGGCGAGCGTCGCCTGCCCGCCGGCGCCGACCTTGACCTCGTCGCCTTCGTGCAGCTCCGCGCCCTGGGCCAGCGGGCCCGAGACCCCCCCTCGGACGAGAGTTGACGCGACCGCCACCTCCGCCGTCGCGTCCGGACGGACCGGGAAGAGCAGCGTGCTGCCGTACAGGAAGCTGCCGATCGCGATCGTCGCCGCGAGTCCGGCGGCCACCCAGCGCGGCGGCATGATGCGGGTCGGCATCCGCCAGCGCACCGACGGATGCAATGCGGCGACGTGGCCCGCCCGCTCGGCGTCCAGGCCGGCCGGTGCCGCGGCCGGCGGGACGCCCGGACGCCCGGCGGAGATCGTCTGAACCTGGCGTGCGCGCCAGCGCTTGCCGCCCTCGGGCGCGGGGGCCGGCCTGTCGTCCCTGGTCGCCGAGACGGCCGCGCTCAAAAGCTCGGGCCGGGATTCGCCGGCCCAGTCCCGGCGACCGTCGGCCGCGAGTCGTTGAAGGCCGCGTCGATCGGCGAGCTTCTCGGGGGCACCGAGGGGTCGATCTGACGGCATGGGTGCGGCGGCCAGCGGCGCGAAGGCCAGCGGCGCCAGCCCGACGCGCGGCAGGTCGCCCAACAGCTCGGCGCGCAACCGCGAGACAAAGGTTGGATCCGGGGTCTGTCGACGGGCGCAAGCGGCGCGGGCGATCTGCCCGGCTTCCGTCAGCGCGGCCGCCAGCCCGTCCAGCTCCTCCATCTCGCGGCGCTCGTCAAGCGACATCGGCCGCCTCCTTGGCGATGGCCCCGCGCAGTGCGCGCAGCGCCCGATGCAGCCGAACGGCCAGGGTCTCGCGAGAGCAGCCGAACGCGGCGCACAGTTCGTCGGTGTCCAGGTCGTCGTAGAAGCGCATCACGAGCAGCTCGCGGTGACCCGTCGGCAGGCCGAGCAGGGCCCGCCGGAGCTGGTCGCGATCCAGAGCGGCCGCCAGGGCGTCGAGGGCGAGGTCGCCCGGTTCCTCGCTCTCCTGCAGGCCTCCGAGCGAGACGAAGCGGCGATCGCGGCGGGTGTGATCCACGACGGCGTTCGAGGCAACGCGGAACAGCCAACCCCCGAAACACTCGTTTCGGAAGTCGGCGCGTCGCACGTTCTCCAGCGCTCGTTGGAAAGTCATCGAAGTGAGGTCCTCGGCCACACAACGGTCCTGCACTCGGCGGAAGATGAAGCCGTAGATGCGAGGAAGGTAGAAGTCGTAGAGCTCGCCGAAGGCAGCGGCGTCGTCGCGCGACCGTTCCACGAGCGTTCGCTCGCGGTCGGCGGCCATTCGGGAAGCTCCGTCACGTGCCATAGAGTCATGAACGGTACGGAGCGTTGCCCGAGCGGGCAATCGGCCACCTGTACTGTGGGGTACCGCCGTCCGCCATGGCGTCGGCACCGCGCGATCTGGACTCGGAGGGCAGCTGACCGCTTCGTCGATGTCTCGGTTCGGGCTTCAATCGAAGCTTCCATTGCCCTTGGCTCGCGATCGCCGCGTCTGAGATCTGCCTGGCCGGTCTTCCCGGGCGAGGGAGGGGCTCCGACTCTCGCCGGAGCCCGCTCGCTCTGTGCCGGCTCTCGCCGGAGCCCTTTCATATGGCCCGACGCCGTCTGCCGGGCCTATTGGGCTGGCTCTCCTAGGCGGTCGGAGGGGTGGTGGCGGGAGCTTCGGTCGGAGCCGGGGTCGCCGCTCCCGGGATCGTCACCTTGACGATGCCCGACTTGGCCAGGACGGTCCCGCCGTTGCAGAAGTTCTTCTCGTTCCAGACCATGACCCGGTAGTAGTAGGTATGGCCCGGCTTGACGTCGTAGTCCGTCCACGTCAGCTGGTTGACGTTGCCGATCTCCTGGACGGGATCCGTGCCCTCGTGCGGGAGCGGCACGTCCAGCTTCGGGTTGGTCTCCGAACGGACGACGACGTAGTACTCGAACAGGTCGCACTGGAACTTGGTCCACTTGAGGGTGACGCTGCTGCCGTGGACCGTCATGGCAACGACGCCGTTGCTCTGCACCACGTCGTTGCTCGTGTTGACAGTCGCCGACAGGCTGATGCCGCAGTTGCTGGTGGGCTTGGGGGTCGGCTTGGGGGTCGGCTTGGGGGCGGCCGGGACGGCCACGGTCACGAGGTTGGTGGAATCGAGGACGACATAGCCGCCGTCGGTGGACTTGACCGCGAAGACCTCGTACGACCAGGTCTTGCCGGCGGTCGGGCAGTCCGTGAACGTGAGGGTGGACTTGTCGCTGATGGCTGCCACGAGCGAGTCGCCCTCGCCGAGCGGCCAGCTGGCCGTGGTGTCGGAGGAGCGGACGACCTTGTAGTAGGCGAAGTCGGCGCCCTCATAAGCGGTCCAGGTCAGGACGACCTTGCGACCGACGAGCTTGGCGGTGAGCTTCATGGCGCCCGAGGTGTCGGTCGAGGTCGGCGCGGCCGTGGGCTCCGCCGTCGGGGCCGCGGTGGGCGCGGTGGTGGGGGCCGTGGTGGGGGCCGTGGTGGGCGCGGTCGAAGCGTCGGGGTCGTCGTCGCCGACGACGACTGGTGTCGCGCTCGCCTGCGGGCCCAGGACCATCGGCCTGACGACTGCCGCGCCGAAGGCGACCGTCGCCACGACGAGGATCGCGACCATGGCGAACGGCAGCGAGGCGGTGAGGCGGCGGGTAGGTACGTTCTTCGCCGGCGTGAGGCGCCGAAGGAAGTCGTCTTCCACCCGCGCGCCCTGGGACGGCGAGGGGCCGTGCGCTGGATCAGGTGTCTGGTGTTCCATTCCGATCGCTCCACTCAAACTGAGGCAAATGAGTCCGGGCGGCAGGGAAGCCAGCCGCTTGACAACATAACGCCGTTGGGCGGCCCGGATTACAGGTCGTGGAGAAACCGGTGTGCGGGGTCAACGCTCATCTGCGGTAGCGGGAGCCACGCCGGCCGCAGGGCACGTTTGACAGGCGGGCGCGACCGACCCCATGCTCGCCTGGACCACTCGCGACGCCTTCGCCCGCGCGGGCGAGCGCACCATTTCGATCGGGGTAACGATGATCCGCCGTCCATGTCCGCTCCTCACGACGCTGCTCGGCATCGGTATCGCGGCGGTTCTCGTGGCCGGCTGCGGCAGTGCGGCACCCACCTCGTCGCCCACGGCCGAGACGACGTCTCGCCCTACCGCGACGCCGACTCGGACTTCGTCGATCGGACCATCCGCATCCGCGGCGCCTTCGGTCAGCCCCAGCCCGACCCCGGATCTGGGCCTGCCGCACGTGAACGCGGCCCTGGAGGACAAGCTGCCCGGCATCATCGGCGGCATCACGCTCGAGAAGTTCAGCATGCCGCTCTCGACCTACATGGCCTCCTCGACCGGGGGCGACAAGATCCTCTACACGCCCTGGCTCGTGAAGTTCGGGAAGAACGCCGACGACATCGATCTGGCGGTCGCGGCGGACCTGACCCAGACGGAGACCTTCCACGCGCAGGCGATCGAGGTGCCCGGCGTCGATGCCACCGCCCTGAGCGGCGGGTTCGCCGACGTCGCCCGCAAGAACAAGTGGCCGGTCAACGCCAAGCAGGTCGGGCCCAAGTCGGTCCTCGAGATCGTGGATCCCGCGACGGATGCCGCCGGAGGCCTGGGGACGGCCTACGTCTACGCCACGGGCGACGTGCTCTACGTCGTGGTCACCGATGACCCGGCGCTGCTGCTCGAGGCCATGATCAAGTTGCCCTGAGCGAGGCGCGCGGGAGCCAACGCGGGAATGCGCCGGCCGACCGAGCGAGATGCGTACAATCGGGCCGATATGACTCGCCAGCTCGATCGACCCGTTCGCGAGGCCTGGATCGTCGACGCGCTCCGGACCCCCTTCGGCCGCTACGGCGGTGCGCTGGCATCGGTCCGGCCCGACGATCTGGCGGCGGCGGTGATCCGGGCTCTGGTCGACCGCACGGGGATCGACCCGGCCGCGATCGAGGACGTGATCCTCGGCTGCGCCAACCAGGCCGGCGAGGACAACCGCAACGTGGCTCGAATGGCCCTCCTGCTGGCCGGCCTGCCGGTCGAGGTTGCCGGGCTGACCGTCAACCGGCTGTGCGGCAGCGGACTCCAGGCGGTCAATTCGGCCGCCCACGCCATCGCTGTGGGGGACGGCGACGTCTTCATCGCCGGGGGCGTGGAGTCGATGACCCGGGCGCCTTTCGTGATGCTCAAGCCCGAGGCGGCATACGAGCGAGGACCGCGCGAACTGGTCGACACGACCCTGGGCTGGCGCTTCGTCAACCCGGCTCTGGCGGCCAGGCATCACCCGTTCTCGATGGGCGAGACTGGCGAGAACGTGGCCGAGCAGCTGGGCATCAGCCGCGAGGAGCAGGACGCCTTCGCCCTGGCGAGCCAGCGCAACGCGGCCGCGGCGATCGCCGAGGGCCGCTACGCCGAGCAGATAGTGCCGGTCACGATCCCGCAGAAGAAGGGCGTCCCGATCGTCGTCGATCGGGACGAGCATCCCCGCGAGACCTCGATGGAGGCGCTGGCGAAGCTGCGGCCCGCGTTCCGCGAGGGCGGGACCGTTACGGCGGGCAATTCCAGCGGCATCAACGACGGGGCCGCGGCGGCGCTCATCGTGGAGGCGGGGCGGGCGCGGCAGATGGGGCTGCGGCCGATGGCCCGCATCGTCGCCACGGCCGTCGCCGGCGTGGATCCGGGGGTCATGGGACTCGGCCCCATCCCGGCCACTCGCAAGGCGCTGGAGAGGGCGGGCCTCAGGGTCGCGGACCTCGATCTGATCGAGGTCAACGAGGCCTTCGCCAGCCAGGCCGTGGCGTGCGTCCGCGAGCTGGGCCTCGATCCGGCGAAGGTGAACGTGGACGGCGGGGCGATCGCGCTCGGACATCCGCTGGGCGCGAGCGGCGGGCGGCTGGTGACGACTCTGGTCCACGGCCTCCGCCGGACCGGCGGCAGGTACGGCCTGGCGTCGATGTGCATCGGCGTGGGCCAGGGGATCGCCACGATCGTCGAGCGGATCGACGAGTAGTCGCGTGGCGATGGCGAGCGCCGGCGACGCGAGCGGCGCCAGCGGGGCGGCGGCGCAAGGCGGGACGATGCCGAGCCCGGCGACCCAGGCCCCGGCCATCGAGACGAGCGAACTGCGCAAGCAGTTCGGCCGGATCGTCGCCCTGGCCGGCCTGACGATGACGGTTCGCCGGGGCGAGGTCTTCGGCTTCCTCGGCCCGAACGGCGCGGGCAAGACGACCGCGGTCAAGCTGTTGCTCGGGCTGTCGGCGCCGACGGCGGGCGCGGGGCGGGTCCTGGGGGCGCCGCTGGGCGATCTGGCCACCCGGCAACGAATCGGGTATCTCCCCGAGCTGTTCCGCTACCAGGGCTGGATGACGGCTCGCGAGGTGCTCGCGCTGCACTGCGAACTGGCGCACCTGCCACGCCCGAGCTGGCCGGGCGAGATCGCCGAATCCCTCGCGCTGGTCGGCCTGGCCGATCGGTCGAACGATCGGGTGGAGACGTTCTCCAAGGGGATGGCGCAGCGCCTCGGGCTGGGCGTCGCCCTGCTCGGCAAGCCCGATCTGGTCGTCCTCGACGAGCCGACCTCGGCCCTCGATCCGGTCGGGCGGCAGGACGTGCGGGAGATCATCGGCTCGCTGCGCGCTCGGGGCGTGACCGTTTTCCTCAACTCCCACCTGCTGACGGAAGTGGAGCGGGTGTGCGACCGCGTCGCGATCGTCGATCGGGGCGGCGTCGTGGCCGAGCTGGGCATGGCGGAGCTGGTCCGGGAGAGCGGCGTCCGCGTCCTCGTGACGGGGCTCCCGGATGCGGGGGCCATCGCCGGCCGCTTCGGCCAGGCCCGCCTCGACGGGGAGTGGCTCGTCGTCGACTCGATCGCGGACGGGAAGGTTCCCGCGCTGGTCGCGGAGCTGGTGTCTCACGGCGGCGCGGTCCACGCCGTCGTTCCGGAGCGCCACACGCTGGAGGAGCGGTTCCTCTCGCTGCTCGGGGCTGCGCCGGACGAGGCGGCGGAAGGGGCGCGGGACGTGGCGGTGCCGGCGAGCCCGGAGCTCCGCCCATGAACCGCGGCGCGATCCTCGTCATCGCCCGCCTGACGCTGCGCGAAGCGTTCCGTCGCCGCCTGCTGTGGGCGCTGGTCGGGCTGACGCTGCTGCTCGTGGCGGTGACCGGCTGGCTGTTCGGCAAGGCCGCCGAGGTGACACCCCTGGAAGGCGGAGCGCAGCAGCTCATCCTGTCGCAGCTGCTGGTGATGATCGCCTTCATGTTCAGCTTCGTGCTGACGATGACGGCGGCCTTCGCCGCCTCGCCGGCGATAGGGCCGGAGATCGAGAACGGGTTGCTCCTGGCGGTCCTGGCGCGGCCGGTTCGGCGCTCGGACGTCCTGCTGGGCCGCTGGCTCGGCCTGGCGCTGGTGGTCGTCGCCTACGCCCTGGCCGCAGGCTACCTGGAGCTCGCGGTCGTGCGGCTGATGACCGGCTACCTCCCCATCGACCCGCTGGTGGCGCCGGTCTACCTGGCCGGAGAGACGCTCATCCTGCTGACGCTGGCTCTCGTCTTCAGCACGCGCATCGCACCGGTGGCGTCGGGTTCGATCGCCGTCGTTGGGTTCGGGCTGGCGTGGATGGGCGGCATCGCCGGCGGCATCGGGGACTACCTCAACAACGACACGCTTCGGAACGCGGGCACGATCGCCCATCTCGTCCTGCCGAGCGACACTCTCTGGCGGGGGGCGATGTTCGCGCTCGAACCTCCGCCGGACGTCCTCGCCGCCGCGGGATCGCAGGCTCGCATCTTCACGGTGAGCCCATTCTTCGCCGGCACTCCGCCGCCGCTGCCATGGCTGGCCTGGTCCGCGGCCTGGATCGTGGCAACGCTGGCGATCGGCATCTTGCTGCTCCGCCGCCGCGAGCTGTAACGCTTCTCGGCCGAGCGGAGCCCGAGTGGGCCAGCGCAAGCTTGTGGCCGGTTACGGTACGCTTAGGGCGTGAGAGAGAAGAGGCCGGAGCCGTCCACCAAACCGAGCGACGTGGCCCAGGGCGCCGCCTCGAGCACGCCAGCGCCGGGCCCCGACGCCACGCGCGAAAAGCGCATCGTGGTTGTCATGCCCGCGTACAACGCGGCCAAGACGCTCGAGCGGACGTATCGCGACATCCCCCATTCGATCGTCGACAAGATCATCCTGGTCGACGACGTGTCCGGGGACGACACCGTCGCGATCGCTCGCCAGCTCGGCCTGGACGTGATCATCCACCGCCAGAACCTCGGCTACGGCGGCAACCAGAAGACCTGCTACGACGCCGCTCTGGAGGCAGGCGCCGACGCGGTGGTGATGCTCCACCCGGACTACCAGTACGACGCCACCCGCATCCCCGCCCTGGTCGAGCCGATCCTCGACGGCGAGAAGGACCTGATGCTCGGCAGCCGCTTCCTGGGCGATCCGCTGGCGGGCGGCATGCCGCGCTGGAAGTACGTCAGCAACCGCTTTCTGACGATCATGGAGAACCTCGCTTTCGGCCTCCATCTCTCCGAGTACCACACCGGCTTCCGGGCCTACAGCCGCGACCTGCTCGAGTCGATCCCGTACCGCCTCAACAGCGACGACTTCGTCTTCGACCAGGAGCTCGTCGCCCAGGCGGTCGCCTGTCACATGCGCGTCGGCGAGATCGCCGTGCCCACGCGCTACTTCGAGGAAGCCAGCTCGGTCGGCTTCCGCCGCAGCGTGGTCTACGGGCTTTCCACGATGAAGGTGGTCCTGCGCTTCATGCTGCACCGGCTGCGGTTGCGCCGCAGCCGTAAGCTCTCCAATCGAAGCCAGCCCAGCCGGTGAGCCGACGGCTGACGACCGGCCTCGCCCGAGGGGCCATCGGCGTTCTCATCTCGCTGGCCTGCGTATACCTGGTGCTGCGCGGAGTCGATCTCCAGAAGACCGCCGAACTGCTGGGCGGCGCCCGACCCGCCTGGCTGATGCTGGCCGTCGCGGCCGTGATCGGCGACCTGGTCTTCCGGGCGCTCCGCTGGCAGATCCTCATACGGCCGATCTGCCGGGTGCCCCTCCGCCGGCTGAGCGCGTACATGCTCGTCGGGTACCTCGCCAACAACGTGCTGCCGGCCCGGCTCGGCGAGCTGGTGCGAAGCCACTACCTGGGCGATCGCGAGGGGATCAGCCGGAGCGCGACGCTCGGCACCGTGGTGGTGGAGCGGGTCGTCGACACGGTCGTGCTAGTGGGGATCGGCGCCGCCGCAATCCTGATCCTCAACGTCCGCGGCGTGGTCGTGAGCGCGATCCTCGTCGGAGTGGCGATCGCCGGGTTGCTGTGCGTGGCCCTGGCGGTGGCCCTGGCCGCGCATCGGCTACCCGGGGCCGGCAGGGCGGCGGCCTTCCTGAATCGGTGGCCGCGGGTCGTCGGCGTGGCCAGTCGCCTGCGCGACGGCCTGCGCGTGGCGGCCCTGCCCCGAACCGTCGCCGCGGCCGCGATCCTGAGCGTCGCCGCCTGGAGCTGCACGGTCGTGGCCGTCCTGGCCGTCGGCCAGGCGCTCGGGATCGAGCTCACGGTCGGAGAGGGCGCGCTGCTGGCGGCCGGTACGAACCTGGCGACGGCGATCCCGTCCGGGCCCGGCTACCTGGGCACGTTCGAGTACGCCGGCCAGAGCATCGCCCTGGCCTTCGGGCTGGGCGCGTCCGAGGGCCTCGCCCTGGCGCTCCTGATCCACGTCCTGACGATTGCCGTCAGCTCGCTCGGCGGCGCGGTCGCCCTCGTCCGCCTGGGCTGGTCGCGCAACGGCGGTCCTGCCGCCCGGCCCAGATCCTGACCGCCGTCGGGAGCTCGATCAGCCCCGCGCTCCGGTTGTGCAAGCGGGGCGAGACGAGACCGGCCCGGAGGGCTATGGTGTCGTCGCAATGACGACGGATCAGCGCTCCAACCTCGGCGACGACGGCCGCTGGCTCGAACAGGCCGGCCGGCTGCTGGCCAACCTCGGCTTCGAGCTGGTGGAACCCGATCGACTCGCCGGCAACGACACGAGCCATCTGCTGGTGGCCCTCCGGCCGACGCCGACGCTGCGGCACTTCGACCCCGAGGCGATCGACTGCTGGACCTGCGAGGCCGGCCGCGGCAAGGCGACCCGGCTCGATCGAGAAACGCACTACCCGATCGCGTCGGACTACTCGTGGGGCCTTATCTCGATCACCGATCGGCTCGGTGTGGCCAACCAGTTCCTGAGCTTCGGCGGTGCGCTCCGAGCCCAGATGACGGCCGACGCGACGGTCCTGCTTGATTTCAGCTCACACGCGCCCATCCTGCGCGGAAGCGGCCACAGCCAGAGCGTCGATCCGCTCGCGTCCGAGGTCGGCGCCTTCTTCGGACGGATCAAGGTGCCGATCGATTTCGTGCCGGGCGCCGAGGCTCTCGTAGCGAAGGCGTCGCCGCTCACGCTTTTCTGCGCCTTCATCCAGCACGTTCGGGAGAAGCTCGTACAGGCCCGCGGGCTGCGCGAGGCGAACCGCTGGCTGGCAGACTGGAGCTCGCGCGAGGCGCAGCGCATGGAGGCTTCGGCGTCGGAGCACTGGCAGGCCGCCGCGGAGCTGCGCCGCCAGCTCGGCGCGATCGAGGCCGTCGCCCGCGAGTAGCGGCTCGCCGACCACCAGCGCGCCGACCACCAGCGCGCCGCCGGCCGGCCCACCGCCAGATAGAGCGACGGCGCCCTTGCGGGCGCCGTCGATGCGTTTCTGCGAGTGACTCCGCGCCGCCGCGGAGCCGGGAGATCAGGAGGGGCTGGCCGTCGGCGCCACCGTCGGGGTGGCGGTCGCCGTGGGGGCTGCCGTAGCAGATGCGGCCGCCGAGGCCGACGGGCTCGGCGAGGCCGGGTTGAGCACGGCGTCGATGGCGGCTGCGACGTTGTCGTAGGTTGCGTTCGTCACGATCTTGCCGTTGACATAGACGGCCGGCGTGCCCGAGGCATCAGACGGCGCCGCACCCTGCTCCGCCGCCACCTCGGCCAGGTGCGTCCCGTTCCTGACGCACGGTTCGAACGCGGTCTTGTCCAGACCCGCGCTCGCGCCGATCTCCACCAGCCGGTCCAGCGTGAACGCGCCCGGGGCCTCGCGCGGTGACTGGTTGGTGAACAGCCAGTCGTGGAAGGGCCAGAACTTGCCCTGGTCGTTGGCACAGAGCGCCGCGTTGGCCGCATCCCGCGACTCGGTGACCGAGCCGTTGTCTATGACGATCAGGTCGTGGTAAACGAGCTTGGCCTTGCCGGTCTTGATGTAGTTGTCCACGAGCTTGGGCTCGACGTCCATCGTGAAGTCGAAGCAGGCCGTGCACCGGAAGTCTTCCCATGCGTCGATCGTGACCTTGGCGTCGGCCGAGCCGAGCGTCCGACCGTTGACGGGAATGTTGGTGGGCGTTACGACGTGGGGCGCAATCGGGCTGCCAAGGGCAGTGGCATTCGAGGATTTGCTCGTGAGCAGATAGGCGCCGCCGATCACGACCGCGCCGATCACGACGGCGATCGCGGTCCACAGCATCAGCGTGCCGAGGCCGCCGCCGGAGGATCCGGAAGTGCCGGCGCGGGCCAGCGCCCGGTTGGCCTCGCGGTTGGCCAGGCGCTGCTGCCGGGCGGAGCGTCGGCTCGTGGGCGGTGCGTTCTTCGCCGCGGGGTTAGGGCGACCGGTCGGACGGCTTTGAGTCATCTGAGAATTCCCTCGCGTAGCTGCTGACGACTGCCCGTCAGGCCCCCTCGTCCGCCGTAACCGCACCGGGTTTCGGCGTCCGAAGGTAGACCCACAGGGCGATGATGAAGCGCACGATGAGCGAGATCCCGTACGACTCGCACCAGATGCAGACGGCGCCGATGAGGAAGATCTGGGCGAACTGGAACCAGCCCTCGAAGATCACGCCGACCATCGACAGCGCGTAGTGGGCCAGCAGGATCTTGTAGTCGTTGGTGCGCCACCAGTAGATGGCCAGGCAGAAGAGGGTGATCGAGAGGAAGACTCCGTAGACGGCCACCGGGACGTTGAGGAACGGGCGCGAGTACGGGCTGTTCGCGACCGTCTGGCAGCCGCCCAGGACCGTGCCCCTCGGGCAGATCAACTGGCCGCCGGTGAGCTCTTCATACGAGAGGTACGACGCGATTCCCAACCCAATCAGGTCGAGCGCGGCCAGAATCAGGCCTGCATGGATGTGCCGGATGCGGCTCCAGATGCCGGCCATTCCGGAGGGCCCGTCCGCCCGCAGTGTGTCCGTCATGCTCCTGCCTTCGATTCGCGCGTCCGAGCGGTAACGCCCGGTTCGAACGTCCGCATATGGTACCCGACTCGCGCTTGGACCTGCCCTGAACGGGGCTCGATTGGCGCCTGCCGCGCCGCTCCGCCGTGCCGTGGGGCCTACCTCGCCGCCAGGAATTCCTCGAGCTCCACGGCTGTGGGCATTCCCTCGCGCGCTCCGACGTGCGTCGTGGCAAGCGCGCCCGCGGCCACGGCTCGCTGGACCGCTTCGGCGAGGGGCCTGCCCTCGGCGATCGCCGCGGCCAGGGCCCCGTTGAAGGCGTCCCCGGCGCCTGTGGTGTCGACGGTCGAAACGTGCTCACCGGGCACCTCCCAGATCCGCACGCCATCCGACTCGCCGCCGGTGGTGACGACCGGCGCTGCCGCCGCGGCCACGCCGACCTCGGGAGCGGCTGCCGTCACCTCCTCTCGGCCAACGACCCGTGACGAGGCGGCGGGCCGGCCCAGCTCGGCGCCCATCCGCTCCAGGACCAGCACGCCGGCTGCCCCGAGGGTCACGATGACCGCCTTGCGGACCCCGGGGCCTTCGGGGCCGGGCTCGAGGAGCAGGCGAGCCCGAGCCGGGGCCTCCAGGCTGGAGTCGGTCCGCCTGCCCGTTCGGCGCGTCTCGGTCGCGAGCAGCATCGAGAGCTCGCTGCGGTTGGGAGTGACGATGTCGGCCAGAGCGAAGACGGAGCGGTCGATCCCCGTCGCCGGGGCCGGGTTCAGGACGGTGGTGGCTCCGGCGGCACGGGCGCACACGAGCGTCTCGCGGACCACGTGGAGCGGCACCTCGTTGCACACGAGCACTACATCGCCGACAAGCGGTCCCAGCCGGCTCAGGCACTCGCGGGCGTAGCCGGCTTCGATCGCGCCGTTCGCCCCCGGGATGATCACGATCTGGTTCTCGCCGTTCGCTTCCACCAGGATCAGGGCCGCGCCGGTGGCCTGACCCGGCAGCGAGGCGACCATCGACACGTCCACCCGTTCGATCGCCAGGGCTCGCCGCGCCTCGCCCTCGAACGCGTCGTCGCCGACGGCGCCGATGAACAGAGTGGGGCGGCGCAGCCGCGCGGCTGCGACGGCCTGGTTGCCGCCCTTGCCGCCGTGGTGTCGGTCGTAGCTGCCGCCGGTGACCGTCTCGCCCGGGTGGGGGAGATGGGGCACGCGGGCGACAAGGTCGATGTTGACCGAGCCGACCACGATCACGCGGCCGCTCATGCGATCGTGCCTCCACTCTCTGCGCACCGGTTCCGGCCACGTCCGGCCCGGCCGGCCTGCAACGCCTGCAGCGCCTGATTGTGCGTCAGCGCCGGGCACTTGGCACGGCGTTCTCGCCGGCCCAGCGCGGGACGAGGAAAAGCCCCGTCCGGGCGGGGACGGGGCTGAAGGAATCGAAGGCGATGGCGGGCTCGACCGGATTCGAACCGGCGGTCTCCAGCGTGACAGGCTGGCATGTTAGGCCGCTACACCACGAGCCCAGCGCCGACGGTGGAGGATAGCATGCGGCGGCCGACTCGGCTGAGCGCCCGACCCGGCGCAGTGCGCGCCTGCGCCAGGGGGCCAGTCGGACCGGGCCCGGCGGCCGGGCACCCCGCAGCCGGAAACCGCCGGCCGAGCCAGCCGACCTATACTCGACGCCATGACACTCGATGGGCGCGGCGTCGTCGTCGATCTGCGCAGCGACACCGTCACGCATCCCTCTCCGGCGATGCGCAAGGCCATGTACGAGGCCGAGCTCGGGGACGACGTCTTCGGCGACGATCCCACGGTCAACGCCCTCGAGGAACGCGCCGCCGAGCTCCTCGGCAAGGAGGCCGGCCTCTTCGTCGCCTCGGGCACGATGGGCAACCTCGTGGCTCAGCTGGGGCATCTGGGCCGCGGCCAGGAGACGATCGCCGGCGCATCGACCCACATCGTCGACGACGAGCAGGCCGGCCACGCCGTCGTCGTCGGAGCATCGATCCGGCAGATGCAGGAACGCCCGGACGGCACCTGGGACCTCGACCAGCTCGATGCGGCATTCCGCGACCCGCGCGACCTCCACGAGCCGATCACGGGCCTCGTGGCGATCGAGAACACCCACGCCCACTCGATGGGCCGGCCGCTCAGCCTGGAGTACACCCGCGCCGTCGCCGGGATCGCGCACGCGCACGGCGTACCCCTCCACGTCGACGGGGCCCGCTTCTTCAACGCCGTCGTCGCCCTCGGGCTCACGCCGCGCGATCTCGCCGCGCCCGCCGACTCGGTCACGTTCTGCCTGTCCAAGGGCCTGGCCTGCCCCATCGGCTCGGTGGTGGTCGGGAGCCGCGACTTCGTCGCCCGGGCGCGCCGCGGGCGGAAGCTCGTCGGGGGTGGGATGCGCCAGGTCGGCGTCCTGGCAGCCCCCGGCCTCGTCGCGCTCAAGGACGGCCCGGCCGGCATGATCGATCGCCTGGCCGAGGACCACGCCAACGCCCGCCGCCTGGCCGAAGGTTTGGCCAGGATGGACGGCATCGAATCCGCCGGAGGCCTCGCCCAGCCGGCATCCGGCCCCCTCGACCCGGGCAGAGCCGTCACGAACTTCGTCGTCTTCCGCGTCCGGCGCGACCGCGCCGCCTTCCTCGACGCGCTGCGAGCCCGACGCGTACTCATGGTCGAGTACTCCCACGGGTCGATACGCGCGGTGACCCACTACGGAGTCGGAGCGGCCGACATCGAACGGGTCCTGGCGGCATGCGCCGAGGCCCTCGAGGAAACAACCGCGGCGACTGCCGCAACCCGCAACTGACAAGGCCTCGATCAACACTGGAGAAGCCGCACATGGCAGAGCTCGTTCTCCCCCGACCCGCCTCCAAGCCGACAGCCGGCCCCGCCGACGACCGCTTCTGGGGCATCGTCGAAGCCGAGTTCCGGCGCATGGTCGGGCAGCACCCGATCCTGGCCACGTACATTGGGCTGCACGAGGGAGACGACCACCTCGACGACGCGAGCCGCGACGCCGTCGCGCAGGAGATGGCGGACGTGCATCGCGTCGAGCGCGAGCTGGAGGCGATCGACCCGAACGAGCTGTCGGACAGCGTCCGCATCGAGCGCGAGCTGGCCCTCCACAACGTCCGTCGCGAGCTCTTCGACATGGAGGTCCACCGCGTCTGGGAGCGCCGCTCCACCGCCATGGACGCCGTCGGGGACGCCCTCTTCTCCGTCTTCGCTCGCGATTTCGCGCCGCTCAAGGATCGCCTGGCGTCGCTGACCGGGCGGCTCGAGGCCGTGCCCGCGTTCCTGGAGCAGCACAAGACCCGCGCCACGGCGCCCCAGGTCCGGCTCTGGCAGGAGCTCGAGATCGAGTCCGGCGGCCAGATGCCCTACCTGTTGGAGGAAGTCAAGGCCGCCGGCCGCGGCGTGCTGGATGAGCGCGCCCAGGCTCGCCTGGGCGGGGCCGTGGAGAAGGCTTCGGCCGCCGTGGTCGCGTACGTCGACGGCGTCAAGGCGAAGATGGGCGCCACCGTCGAGAGCTGGGCCCTCGGCTCCGAGGCATACGACCGGCTGGTGGGCCTGCGCGCCTTCGACGGCCTGGACGCCTCGCAGATCCTCCAGATCGGCGAGCAGCAGCTGGCCCTCAACAAGGCCGCCCGCGTGGACGACGCCCGGCGCATCGACCCGAGCGTCGACGAGCTCACGGTCGTGGACCGCGTCAAGTCGAACCACCCCGAGACCTTCGAGGAGGCGCTGGCTGCCTACAAGGACGCCATGATCCGGGCGCGAACCCACATCATCGAGCACGGCATCGCCACGATGCCTCCCGGTGAGCAGATCTCCGTGATCCCGACTCCGGAATACCTGCGCACGGTCATCCCGTTCGCCGCCTACTTCGAGCCGCCCAAGTTCGACAAGCATCCGTCGGGCATCTACATCGTCACGCCGTCCGTCCGCGACGATCCCAACGCCATGCGCGAGCACAACTACGCCTCGATCAGCAACACCAGCGTCCACGAGGCGTACCCGGGCCACCACCTGCAGCTGTCCGCGGCAGTGGCCCATCCATCGATCGTGCGGCTCCTCACCGACGCGCCCGAGTTCGTCGAGGGCTGGGGCATGTACAGCGAGCAGATGATGCGCGAGCAGGGTTTCGACGACGGGCCCGAGTTCCTGCTGGCGATGCACACCGATGCTATCTGGCGGGCCTGCCGAATCATCCTCGACGTCCGGATGCATCGCGGCGAGCTGAGCGTCGAGGAAGCGACGGCGATGCTCATCGAGCACACCGGCTTCGAGCACGCCAACGCCCAGGCCGAAGTCTTCCGCTACACCTACACGCCGACGTACCAGCTCAGCTATCTGCTCGGCAAGGTGCTGCTGCTCCAGCTCCGCGCCGACGAGCAGCGCCGCCTGGGCGATCGCTTCAGCCTGAAGCGCTTCCATGACACGCTGCTCGACAACGGCAGCCTGCCGATCAGCTTCCATCGCCGGCTGCTGGCGGCCGAGGCCAACGGCGCAGGCGGCACGGCGAACGGATAACGCCCGTCGTGCTGGTAGTCCCGTCGATAGACGTCGAAAACGGCCGCTCCCGCATCGTCCACTGGCCGGGCGCGGCCACGGGCGCGGGAACGCCGAGCGACCGGCCCGATCGAATCGCCGAGCGGTTCCTCGCCGCGGGCGCCACGCTGATTCACATCGTGGACATGGACGGGGCCCGGGCCGGCCGGCCGGCCAACCTGGAGGCAATCGGCCGGATCGCGAGCCGCGTGGCGGTGCCACTCCAGGTCGCCGGGGGCATGGAGGGAGCGGACAACATCCGTCTCGCGTTCGCCGCCGGAGCTACACGCGTGGTGGTCTCGATGGCGATGGCCGACCGCCCCGAGGCGCTCGCGGAGTGCCTTGCGGTGGCCGGCGACTGGCTGGCCGTCGGTCTCGACCCGCGCCCCGAGCGGATTGCCGCGTATCCTTGGCACCGACCCGCGCCGCCGAGTCTGATCGACCTGGCCGGCGAGCTGGTGGACCTTGGGGTGCGCCGGCTCGTCCTGTCGCACGGCGGAGCGCGTCCGGACCTGCCGTTCCTCGCCGAGATGGCGCGGACGACCCGCGCCGAGATCTTCGTCGCGGGAGGGTCCGTGGACCTCGATGCCATACGAGGCCTGCGCGATGCGTCGATCGCAGGCATCATCCTCGGAGAGCCGCTCCTGTCCGGAGCCATAGACTTCGCCAAAGCCCTGGAGGCCGCCGCATGACCCTCGCTTCTCTCTCGTCGTCGCCGCGCCGGCTCGCGACCGTCGGCCTCGTCGCGTGGCTGGTAGCCGCCTGCGCCGTTCCCACCAACGCGCCCACCCCATCGCCCACGTCGATGCCGACGATCCCGCCCGCGGGGCCGGCCTACACCCTGGGCCCGACCCCGGGCGACTGCCCGACCTCGGCCCCGGCCCCGATGGCCGCGGGCTCGACCGCCACCGTCACCATGACCACGAACTTCGGCACGATCGTGATCAAGGCAGATGGATCGCTCGGGGCCAACGCCGCGGGCGCCTTCACCGCGCTGGCCCGCTGCGGCTACTACAACAACGTCGTGTTCCACCGCGTCGCCCCCAAGTTTGTCATCCAGGCCGGCGACGGCCAGTACGCGCGCCTGCCCAACTACGACCCGGACAAGTGGGGCCAGGGCGGTCCGAGCTGGACCATCCCGGACGACAAGGTGACCACCAAGTACGTGCGCGGCACGGTGGCTATGGCTCGCAAGGGCGGCCAGGACAACTCGGGCAGCTCCCAGTTCTTCATCGTTCTGGACGACTCGGCCCAGACCAGCCTCGGCGCCTCGACCGCCAACAACTACGCCATCATCGGAACGGTCACTTCCGGCATGGACGTTGTCGACAAGATCGCGCTGGTGCCGGTCGGCGGCGATACCGGGGACGTGCCCCTCCAGGTGGTCGTGATCACCGGCACGACGGTGACTACCCCCTGATCGAAATCTGACCCGAGCCAACGCCGGCCCAGCCCGCGAGGAGAGAACTGATGACCAAGGCCACGATCGAGACCGACAAGGGCGCCATCCAGATCGAGATCAACGACAAGGGGGCTCCAAAGGCGGCGGCCAACTTCATCGAGCTGGCCCGCAAGGGCTACTACGACGGCGTGATCTTCCACCGTCTGGTCCCGGGCTTCGTCATCCAGGGCGGCGACGGCCAGTACGGCAAGATCGAGAAGCTCGACAACGGCAGCGTCGGCACCGGCGGGCCCGGCTACAAGTTCGCAGACGAGCCCTTCGAGGGCGACTACGTCCGCGGCGCGGTGGCGATGGCGAACGCCGGCCCGAACACCAACGGCAGCCAGTTCTTCATCTGCCTGGCCGATCTGTCGGGCGGACGGCTGCCCAAGAAGTACACGCTCTTCGGCCACGTGACGGCGGGCATGGAAGTCGTCGACGCCATCGCGGCATCGAAGCGGGACGGCCGCGACCGACCGATCGAGCCAACGGCGATGCGTTCGGTGAAGATCGCGGGCTGATAGGCGGGGCGCCCGCCAGGGCGGCGGCGAACGCTTCTGCCGGCCCCGTGAGGCGGTCCAGGGCCACCGGGCAGGGGCGCCCGAGGCCGGTCGGCCGAGGATTTTGTGACGGCTTTCGCGGGCCGTTCCGCGGGCTGCAACGCCGCCGCAATGTAACCCCCGCAAAGTTGCGGGATATTAACCCGTTCGCACGCCAAAACCCTTGGTTTGTAGGCGGAAGGGGCTGTAGACTTTAGAAGCTGCCAGTCAGCCTGCTGCCCCAGTTACAAGGTCATGGGTAGGTCGGGTTAGGGTAGTCGGTGCAGCCGACGTGATAGATGCCTTTGTAGCGTGGCAGAAGACGGTCCGTTTCGGCGGGTCGACCCTTCACCGGGACAGCAACGAAGCGGCTCCTTCGGGAGCCGCTTCGGATTCTCAGGCGGTTTTGGGGGCGGCCGCTGCTCATGGCTGGGGGTGGCTCAGAGGACGCATCGGACCACCCGAGCGGCCCGCGGCGAGCTACTCTCCCGGACCCTAGCGGGAGCGCCTGACCACCAGGACGGGCACCGGGGAGTGGTCCACGACGAACCGCGAGACGTGGCCCAGGCTTCGTGGTCCCGCCTCCGTCGGGCCAGTTCGCGGACGAGCGCACAGGACCAGCACGTCCGCCGCGAGACGCCCGGCGGCGGCAACGATCTCCTGCTCCGGACGACCTCGCGCGACGAGGTGCGCAATCCCCGCGTCGGGCAGAGCTGCCGCGAACCGATCGTGCCACGCCTCCAGTAGCGCCGCCGCCCGCAGGTCGTCCGCTTCTGCCAGGCGTTGTTCGACCGCGTCGCCGGAACGCGCCGGCCAGGGTCCGCTGCGGAGCGGCAGGCCGTGGGCTGCCAGCTCTCGAGGCCCGGTCTCCTCGACGTGGAGCAGGGTGAGCTCGATGGCCGACTCCCTGCCACCGACCACCCGCGCGACCTGCGCGACGAGCGCTGGATCCTCGGTACCGGCCAGGGCCACGAGAACGCGTCGAGGTGCGCCCACCGGCGCGCTCATCTCCGAATCACCTGGGCACTCCCAGCAGAAGCGCGACGCCGAGCGCCGCGAGGATCGTGATTGGGGTCACGATCAGCCCAACCCGGATGTAGCTCCACGTCGACACCTCGAGGCCGCGCTGGCGGAGGATCACGAACCACAGCAGCGTGGCCACAGACCCGACCGGCGTCAAGTTCGGGCCGAGATCGGAACCGATGATCGTCCCGATGGCGGCGGCATGAGCGCTGGCCTGGCTCAGGCCGGCACCGTGGACCGCATCCGCCATGACGAATGCCGCCGGCAGGTTGTTGACCAGGTTGGAACCGATGGCCGCCGCAGCGGCGGCCACGACCATCGCCGCCGCCGGCGAGTCGCGCACGGGCCCGAGGACGAGGGCCGCGAGCCAGGCAGTTACGCCGGCCGACGAAAGCCCGTCGACGAGGATGCCCATGGCGGCGACGAAGACGAGCAGCGACCAGCCGATGCCTTCGAGCGGACGTCCGCGCCTTCGGCCCGTCCGTTCGACCCCCAGCAGGAGCAGCCACACGGCCGTCATCGTCGGCCCGAGCGGCAGATCCATCGCCGACGCGACTCCGAAGGCGACGACCGCGACAACGAAGGCGGCCAGGAGACGGCGGGGGACGCCGGTCCAGGAGGCCCACGAGTCGGCGGCCGGCGAGAGGGGCGATCGCGCCGGCAGCTCGCGACGGTAGATGACCAGCAGACAGCCGAGCAGGGCGGCCACCGACGCGACGGCCGCGGGTAGTAGAACCGGCACCAGGCTGACTGCGCTGACCCCCAGCCGATCGGCGACGATCACGTTCACCGGGTTGCTCACCGGCAGGGCGAGCGACGCCGCATCGGCCACGAAGGTGCAGGCGAGGACGTACGGCAGCGGCGCCAGGCCGAACCGAGCGACGAGAACATAGACGACTGGCGTGAGGACGAGAGCCGCGGCATCGTTGGACAGCAGCGCCGCGACGATGGCGCCGACGGCCACGAGAGCCACCAGAAGCCGCCGCGGCCTGCCTGCGGACAGACGGGCGGCGGCGCCGGCCAGCCCTTCGAAGAGCCCGCTCCGTTCCGCCACGGCCGCCGACCCGGTCAGGCCCACGAAGAACAGCAGGATGTTCCAGTGGCCCACGACATCGCCGACGGCCGCACCCGGCGGGACGAGTCCGGCCGCGACCATGGCACCGGCGCCGAGCAGCGCCGCCATCGCCTCCGTCAGGCGTCTCGGGCGCACGATCACCAGGCCGATCGTCACGAGGAAGATGACGGCGGCCAGGGGCGCAGTCGTGGTCAAAGCTGAGATCGCGGGTCCCTCACTCCGGATTCTGGCGGCGTCGCCGACCCTGGGCAGCTCGCCTGGGGTCGAAGCTCGGTTCAGTATGGCCAGCTTCCCCGCAACTCGGTGCCACTGCTATCCTTGCCTCCCGCGCGGCCGGTCGCTTCGACGATCGCGGCCGCGGCGTCGCGCGCCCGTAGCTCAGCGGATAGAGCGTCGGCCTCCGGAGCCGAAGGTCGCAGGTTCGAATCCTGTCGGGCGCGCCATAACAACCTTTTCTGAAAGCGCCAGGGCGAGCCCGTGGGCGTACGCGGCTGGCGTCAGGCGCGCCCCGACGAACTCCCGCCCAGAAACGACGATTCGCTCGTAAATGGCATGCAGAAGCTCGGCCTTGGCCTCGAGCATGTCTGCCGCAGCCCAGGTCTCGGCCAGGGCGCGTAGCCATTCAACTGCCCGTTCCACCGGTACTCCTTCCTGAGTGGTTTCGTCGATCGCCGCCAACGAGACTCGCATCTGCTTCATCCGCTCGAGATAGGTCTCGTCGCTGATCCCGCCTCCGACGTGCTCGAGAGCGAGATCGCGCATCTGCCGCTCGATCCGAGAACGGTCGATGACGACGGGCCGCACAGCTGAGCCCAGCGCGGCCACCACGCGGGCGATCACCCCATCGTCAAGCTCGAGTCCGCCGACTTGGGCGAGCACGGGCGCCTCCCAGGTCTCGTCCCCCAGACGGGCCTGCGGTCCCCACGCCTCGCAGGGGTTCGGATGGAGCTTGCGATGCCGGCCGTCGGCGAAGGTGCCGTCGCTTCGGATACGGCGACCGCAGACGCACTCGAGCAGCCCCCCGAGCAGATCGACGCGACCTCGTCGGCGCGGACCACCGCCTTGGGTCTTCGCCCGCCGGACGTCCTCGACCCTCGCCCACAGCGCGTCCGAGACCGGCGGGTTCGCGCGCCACGGGGCAGGACGCCGGATCTCGCGCGGACCCCGATGCCGGCGTATCCAGCCGTTGTACAGCGGGTTCATCAAGATGCAGCGGATGCGCGAGTCCGCGAGGCCGGCCTCGGCCGCAAGCTGCTTTGCGCTGACCGTGCCAAGGGCATAGCGCTCGAAGAGACCCACTGCGATACCGATGGTGGCCGGATCGACCTCGAGGGTGTTCGGCGGTTCGGGAGACCGCCGGAACCCCAACGCGGCATGGCCACCGGGGTCATTCTGCTTGTCGAACTTGGCGGCGTAGCCATCGGTGATCCGCTCCGATAGCCGCCGGCTGTAGCGCTCCGCTCCAGCGGCTTCGGCGACAAGCTCATCCCAGTCATGAGGATCGGAGCTGATGATCCGTCGGTCGCACATGACCAGTGCAACGCCCGCCGGATGCAGGTGGTCCTCCAGGAGTTCGAGAGTCCGGCGCAGGTTGCGCTGCCAGCGGTCGGAGTACCCAGCGAGCAGCAGGTCAAAGCCGCCTGCCTTCGCCTCGGCGAGCATCTGGGCCATCATCGGCGAGCGCCAGACCGTCGTGCCGCTGTGGGCCACCTGGAACGTCTGTCCGGTGTCGATGAGACCGAAGCGCTCGATGAAGCGGTCTTGCTGCTCGCGCTGACTCGCGGGGCCAAAGCGGTCGTATTGGCCCGCCGTGGACTCGCGAATCCACCGTGCGGCTCGCAGGCCCCGGATGTCGTCGAGAGAGCGAGGCAGTCGCTTCATGCCGCCCTGCCCTTGGTGTTCTTGCGCATCCGACGGATGTTCGCTCTGGCGTCAAGGGACTCACGGCGCATCTGGTCAGGCCCTTCTGGGTACCGTGCGTGAAGAGCCTCGACGTAGCGGGCGAGGACCAGGACGAGTGAGTCGGAGTGGCGAAGGCGCTGGCCAGTCCCCGACTCCATCACCGGGTCGAACGCGCCCTGGTCGGCTTCGCCTGAGGCCGCCAGAGGCCCGGTCTGACTCCGAACCGGCTCTCTACCCTCCTGACGATCCGATCGGGCTGTGGTGGCCCCCAAAGATGTTGCAAAGGCGTTGCTCGTGGCCTCCCGCGTCCGACAGAACCGGCTCCGGCAGGCGGGCCCGCAGGTGGTCTTGTCAACGCGCGCCCACGCCGGGAGGGCCTCGCCGCAGACGACGCAGATCCTGACGCTCATGGCCTGAGCGCCCCCGTGACAGCTGGCCCCTCTCTCGAGGAGAAGAAGCCGGCCGCATCAGGGTTGGAGCGCCGGCGGTCGTATCGTCGCTTTGGGACCGACCGGTACTCGGGAGCATGGGCTGCGCAGTGCAGGACATCGGGCCGAAGGTCTTCTTCGGGGCAGCCGCACCAGGCGCCCAGATCAATGCCGGCGTCGTGGCGCGCCGATTCGGGCGGTAGCACGCTCGGAAGTCGAAGATGGACTTCCTCGCCCGTCCGCAGGCTGAGGAGGTCCCCGCCTCGCGGCCCCTCTGGCGCCTTCTGGTGGCCTTTGGACGCGGCGGGCTGGCCACCCAACGTGGCCTGGTCAGCAGTCTCGATCTTGGGCTCGACCAGCTCGTTCGGAGGTGAACCGGCAGGTCCTTGAGGCGCCGCCTCAATCGACATCGAGGTTGAGGCATACACGTCCGGCTGCGTATCGAGGCGGGGCGGATGGTCGCGAAGCCGGATCAGGAGATCCTGGACGCCATGTTTTTCATAGAGCTCGCCCAGCAGTGCGACCGTGTCGGGGCCATGGCGTCGATGGACAACCCTGAGGAGAGGCAGCATCCTCGGCCAGACGCGCCGACCCGTCAGGGCCTCATAAGAGCCACGGAGTTCCCGTTCCTCGAGGGCGGTGATTGCCGGCCAGAGGTACTCGACCCTCGACGGTTCTTCTCCTCCTAACCCTTTTCCTCCAGGAGCGTTCTCTAGGCTTACGCCTATGCCTACGCTTACGTGCGCGCGCGCGAGGGAAGGGTGCTCGGCGCCCGCGCCGGGGCCGCGTTCTTTGCCAACGGCGGCGTCGAACCTTGTCGTCATGATGGTCCTGTGGAGGACCAGAACAAAGGCTTCCCCGAGGAGTTAGTGGCGGTCGCCAGAGTTGCCACCGCGTAGCTGCGCGGAGGGCACACGCACGCTACGTTCGGAACCCTGAGCGACTGAATTCCCATCGCGTCGTCCTCTGCGCTGCGCCGGCTGGACGTCCGGCTCCGCCGCATAGTAGAGTGCTCGCTATGCGTGCTAATAAAGAGCACATCGCTCTGCGTCGGCGGATGGAGCGACTCCTCGGCCGGTCCGTGAGCCAGGCCGCATGGGAGGTCGCAACTGAGCGACTCTTCGTGGCGGAGGCGTTGGACCCTGCATACGGCACGGCCGGGGAGGATGCACTCCTCAACTTCCTGAAAGACCTGCTGCGCGTTGCGGACGACGGCCTTCGGGCTGGCACCAAGCAGTCATCGGTTGCCAAGCCGATCGCACCCCAGACCGCGGATCTCTCGGCGCGGATCGAGGCGGTCAGTCTTCTGGCCGCCGAGCACGCTGCCGGCGACGAGGGGATCCTTCGCTTTCGCCAGCGGGTTCTCGGCCGCGATGCGCCCATGAGCGCCCAGGAGGCGGAGGCGTACTTGGACCTGCCAGAAGCACGAGGCTTAACGTGGGCGAGCGGGCAGGGCGAACTTCTCAAGTACCAGAACAGGCACGTCAGCCACGATCTCCATGTCTGGGCCGGGTCGCCGCTCGACGAGTTGCGAAAGCTTGCCGCGAGCCTTGCCCGGTTCTATCCCTGGGAGCCGGCCCAGGCCGCGGCGTTCGTGATGGAGGGGCTCATTCCGCTGGCGACGCCCTTCATGCTTCAGTTTCCTCAAGCCTGGGACGAGACTCGACCTAGGCGCGCGAGGCTCGTCATGGAGGTCGACCTCTGGATGCCGGCGTCGGCGGTGCTGAGAGCGTACCGCGACCTACAGCGACAGGTCCTTCCGGGCCACAACCGGCCGATCAGTCGGCGGTCAATCGACCTCGTCAACTTCGTGCTCGGGCACCGTCCCGCCACCTGGCCGAAGCTTCTCGAACGCTGGAATAGCGAGCACCCAACCGCCACCTATGCGGACTATCGACGCTTCCGGTACGCGTTCCAGCGGGCTCGGCAGTCGCTTCTGCACCCGAGATACCAGCCCTATTTGGGACCCGACCACAACGAGTAGTGCCAGGCGACGATGATCGTCGGCCGACGCGGCTTGCCCCCTCGTCCGGCATCGGCCCGGTCACAGCGCGGAGCCCGGCCCGAAACCTAACCTAGCAGACTCGCGCTCATCGCCGTCTTAGAATCTGGGCAGGACGGCCCCCCCTCCCACGGCCCCCGGTCGTCTCCTCTGAGCCCCCGCCACCTACCCCCTCGGGCGGCGGGGGCTCTCTCTGTTGTTGGCGTCGGCTCGACCTAGACCCCTATCGCCGCCGCGACCTCCCGCCAGGCCCGATCCTCCTGGCCCTCAAGCCGGCGCAGATACACGGTCGTTACGGCGAGGCTGGAGTGGTCCAGGAATGCGCTGACATCCTCGATCGACTCTCCGGCATCCCTGCGCAGTTTCGCGGCCGTGTGCCTCAAGACGTGGATACCAGTCGGCGCCAGTCCAGCGGCCCGCAGGTAACGCCGGAAGCGGGCGTAGAAGGTTCCGCTCGTGACGCCCTCCGGCCGGGCAGCGGCCTGCCAGAGCGACTCGGACGGAGCCATCGCTGACAGCTGCTTGCCGGCGTCCGCGAGGCTGAGGCAGATCGCCTCGTAGGCGGGGTGGGGGAGTTCTCGCCGACCTCGCTTGCCGCCCTTGCTGAGATCGCCGGCCCGCAGACCGATCACCTCGGCACGACGCCTGCCGGTGAGGACGAAGGTCAGCAGGATCGCCCTGTCGCGCCGGCCGGCAATGCTGTCGGGGATGACCGCGAGGAGCCGTCGCACCTCGTCGGCGCTGTAGCCGCGGGCAGGCGACGGGATGCTCCTCGGCCGCTCGACGGCATCGCAGGGGTTCGAGACGACCAGGCTCATCCGGATCAAGAAGCGGTAGAAGGAGGACAGGCAGGCTATCCGGGCGCCGACCGTGGTCGCAGACGGAGTCCGGCCCGAGCGGCCAATCCCGTGGACCCAGGCGAGGACGTCGGCCGGCTTCACCCTCTCGGGCGTCTTGCCCAGATCGGCGAAGAACGGCCAGAGCATCCGGCTGTAGCTCTCAACCGTTCGTCGGGAGCCCGAGCGGTTGCCCTTCTCGACGAGGAAAGCGTACAGGGCTTGGTCCCAGGCGGAGGAGTCTCCGCTGCTGAGGGCGGGTAGGGGCTGAGCGGTCATCGCGGGCGCCTCTGGTGCGGTCTGGACGCCCACATGACTCACTCGCGCGCGCCACGAAAGCAACACGATCGCGGCATCGTCACAGGCACTCTGCCGACTGCCCGAAGTCATGACGACCGCAATCAGTCACCGCCGGGCGGCCCGGGCGGATTCAACGCCAGAGCCAAACGGTGGGCTGACTTCATGCCGTTGCTTTGGCACAATTGCCCTGTGACCCAACCGGACGTCGACTACCACCACGAGAAGTACGCCGTCGTCGCCCTCGCCAACTACCTCAGAGACGTCGAAGGATGGTCGAGCGTTTACGTCAGCGTCGCGCACGAAAGCCTTGATGAGCCCGGTGGCCTGCGCGGCAAAGCCCTCCCGATCATCGACGCCGAGTTGGACCGAACGGTCGCGACCTACCACAACAACTTCTACATCGACACTGGCGGCATCGACCTCGTGGCGACGAAGCCGGGTGAGACCCTGCTCGTGGAGGCAAAGGGCAAGAGCGTTACCGCGAATGCCGGCATCGAGCAACTCGTTGGCCGAACCATCCTGTCGATGGAACCTGGCCACTCGGACCGGAGTTACGCGATTCTGATTCCCGACCTCCCTCAGTGGATGCGGGCGGTTGAGGCGGCCCGAAACCCCGTGTTGTCAGAGATCCGGGTGTACGCCGTCAGTCCCAAGGGTGTGATTCGTCGATGCCAATGGGGAGCCGAGCCGCCGTCGCCACAGGAGTAGGCGATCCAACACGCCGGATCGTGGTGAAGGCATCTGACTCGACCCTATCACCCGATCGTGTGGGACTGGTTCGATGGCCAACTGACACAGTGCGCTGCCTAGCCTCCGGTTGCCCCCTTTGTCGGCCCCCCGCGTCACGGTCGCACGAACCGCCGGGTCATATTGCCTGTGTCGCGGGCGGCGCCATAGGCGAGTGGCAGCTGATGGGGAGTAGGGCATGAGGTCGAAAGGGATTCACGATAGGAAGCTCGTTACTGTCATGGTCGGGCTTATGACGGTGGTGCTAACCGGCTGCTCGGCGGCAACTCCCAGCGTGCGTCCCCCGTCGTCGCCGTCGCCGAGCGCTCTCGTCGAACCGTCGTCTCCGCTCGCCGAGACAACCACTCCCGGGCCGGCCAAGTGCGAGTCATTCCCCGAGGAGATCAGCTACGGGGTCATCGGCTGGAGGGGGACTCGCGTTGTCGTCGTGGCCGATCACTTCGTTCGGTGTGACCTGCACCAGGAGATCCTCTCGGTCGATCCCGGTGTGGGTCAGTGGCGCACGGATGCCCAGCTGCTGCCATTCCCCGTCGTCGACTTCACGATGTCGACCGATGGCAGCTCCATCGCCATGCCCTCCGGCGACGGCATCCTCGTCGTCGACGCGGCCGACAAACAACACGACATCGCCCGTCCCGCGGGCGCGGCCGAGGACTTCGCCGCATACGGCCTGCCCGTCCTACCGGGCGGCGGCTATGTGGTGACGGGAGGGGAGAAGCTGTATCGGGTCGCGTCGGACGGCAGCCGGATGACGGCGGATCCGCTACCGGCCGGCTACGTGGCCGTGGCGCCCACCTCCGATCCCAATCTCTTCATCCTGGCCCCGACCATAGACGCGCAAGTCGAGTACGGCCTTGTCGGCGCGCCTTTCCGTGCCTATCTCTGGGATCTTCGCACAGATCACTTCAAGCTGGTCGCGTCATCGGTCGCGAGCGTCCAGAGGTCCCCCAATTCGCTCGCCTACCTGTCCGTCGACGGTGGTTGGGCGTCGCTGGCGTCGGACGGGTCCACCACGCCGGTCGTGCTACCCAGCGCGGTCAGCATCTCGCCCGACGGCAGCCACTACATCTGGACGACGGACCCGTCGTCGATGGGAGCGGTGACGGTAGAGATGCGTCTGACTTCCACAGGCCAGATCCTGTCCGAGTTCCCAGGCTACAACCCAGTCGTCGTCTGGGAGGGCAACGTTGCGGCGATGGTCTCGGGCACGGAGCTGGTCGTTCTCGACGGCTCGACCGTAACGAAGGTGCCCTTGCCTTCAGCCGCCACAACTCCCGGCGCCGGAACACCAGGCACCTGACCGCTAAGAGCGCCGGAACCAGAGCGACGTTGAAGGCCAGCGGACCCACGAGCCAGCACGGATATTCGTTGGCCACCCCCATTTGGAGCGGGCCGGCCCGCCCAGCCACCATGGCTTGATCGTCGCATCTTCCGGAATGTGCCGGGATATCGTTGGCGCAGCACGGTTGTTCCTCCGATCTGCGCCGCTCTCGTGAGTTGCCTCGTGACGCCGACTGAATACCGCTGCAAACGGTGCGGCAGTCTCCCCAGCGAAGACGGACGGTACGACTGCCCAGACTGCGGGCGACCCATGGGCGCGTGCTCGGCTTGCGCGTTCTGGCCGGTTAGGCTGTTCGTGGCGGATGACCCTCGGGATTGCGACCTCTGCGTGGATGTGCCGATGACGCCCGAGGAGGAAGAACGGACGCGGCCCGCGCGTGAACGGCTCGTGGCTTCCATGACGCGGATTGCCGAAGCGGTCACGCAGATGCAGGCCCGATCAGGTCCGTATTACGATCTCGCGCGAGAACGAAGCCGCATCGTCGCTGCGGCTTACAAGGCGGCTGGATCGCCCCGAAAGGTTGGCGCGGGCATGGCGTACAACCCCCTTCGGGTGGTGCCCGTGTTCACTGTCCGCTCTGGCAAGACCTACCACACCGAGCCCGCTACCCAAGCCGACAAGGACGCCTGGTATTCGTGGGTGCGCGAACGAGACCATCTACGTAGGGAGTTGGGGGTGAACCGCGGGCGCGGACGTCTCGTCGCTGACTCAGACTTGACCCCCAGCGACGACGGCGAGCGCGACTGACCTGGGGCCGGTCCGTCACTGAGAGGCGGCTTCGAGCCACACGCTATGACCACGTTGTGATACTCCGCGCGCTCTTTGCCGTTGCCGCAGAACTCGTCGAGAACGTACGCGATCCAGCGGGTACGTTGACCAACGGGCGGTGCGCGGTTCTGGGTACATTCCCCAACTGGTAGGCGCCCGCGGGTGCGATGACCTCCGGGCACTACGCGCTTCTGGGTACATTCGCCAACGCTGGCGCATGCTGGCGCTCTGTCGCATCGGGTCGGGGCGGCTCACTGGTCTGTCGGGGCCTCCGTTCCGTTGCTCGCCCTCGGTCCCGCCACCAGTCGAGCGATCGCGTCGGTGGCCTATTCACACGGGTGGGAGAATGTGCGCCAAGCACGGGGGGCTTTGACACGCGGCCCACACCCTGGCCGCCGGGACCGCGCTGAGCCACTGGCGAGACCGACCCGTGGGACCAGTACCGGAAATGGAACGAAGAGGGAGTCTGCGATCGCCCACTCGGGGCAAGGCGCTCCGCCTTCCGGGCGAGAGGCAGCCGTCGGGCGCCATCTCGTTTGCCTGCTACCCCCAAGGGTGCCCCGAACGGGCCTTGTCCAAGGCCAGGATGGACGGGAGTTGAGGCTCATGTCGAATTCGCGCAGCCAGGACAACATGAGGAAGGCGCTCTTCTACACGTTTCTCGCGATCTTCGTTGCCACCGCTGCAGTAACCCTGCTCGGAATCACGGGTGTAGTCGCAATTGGCGATTTCTACCTCAAGGGCCTGTTCAGCGCGCTTCTCCTTGAACTGGTCGGGGCAGTGATCGGCCTGTACAAAGCGACGCCGTTCTTCCAGCCCCAGGGTCCTGCGCCATTGTGGGGCAGAATCCTACAGCCGAGCCCTGATCAGCTCGTTGCACGGACCTTTGATTGCAGTGGGTATGCAACTGGCGTCCGGCCGCCGTGGAATCTGTGGCTCGCTGTCGAGGCAAATGGCTTCGTGTGGCCCAAGGAGGGCCCGGTCGTTGTAGGTGCGAACGACCAGTGGACCGCCCAGGTGTTCGAAGACGGTCGGAGCCCGGAGTTCGCCCTATCGCTCTTCGCCGCGAAAGGCGCAGCCGACAAGGCGATTCGCACTTGGCTCAGCGAGGGCTCTCGCAAGGGTGAGTATGCAGAGGTGAAGTCGTTTCCAGGAGTGCAGCGCCTCCATCGGGTGGATCGGCTGCGCCTGTAGTAATCCTCATGAGATGCCGCGAATCGGGCTGAGGCACGGCAGCCGGTCGACACGGGGAGCCACGGCGTGGCGGCGACGCCGAACGTCAGCCCCCTGGTGCGCAAAACGTCTCCAGCGGACAGGTTGAAGATGCCGCGATTGCATCCCTAGCCTGAACAGCACCCCGCAACCTACAAGCCGCTCGGGTTCTCCGGGCGGCTTGCCTTACCCGGCGGCGAATAGGCTGCCAGCGTCTGGGTACATTCCCGTACGCTGGCGAACCCCAGAGTTGCCGCGATGGGGCGGCCAGTACCCCAAGCAGAACCCGAGCACCATGCGCGGATCGTGGAGATGCCGTGACGCGTAGGCTCTCGCCTGATACTTCCTTCATGAGCGAGATGTCGCCAGTCGGCGGTGTAGGCTGACAGACATGGACGCGCGACCGCCGCTGAACGACCGGCGCCAATCCGTAACGGTCCGGCCCGCCGCCCCAGCGGAGATCCCCGAGCTCGCCGGGGTCCTGGCACGCGCCTTCGGAGCAGATCCGATGGTCGTCTGGCCCCTGCTCTCCGGCGACGCGCTGGCGGAGCGCATCCGGACGATGTTCGAGATCGTCGACACCCCGTTTGCCGGCGAAGGCTGGATCTACACGGCCGGCGAGGGGGTCGGCGTGATGAGTCTGATGCCGCCGGCCATTGGCGAGCGGGAGCGGGAGATTGCCGACGCCATCGCACCAGCGATCGCATCCCTCACACCGGACGGCGGCGAGCGCTACGAGCGCTTCTGGGCGTGGGTCTGGTCGATGAACGGGCCGGAGCCGCACTGGCTCCTGGACCAGATCGCCGTGGAGCCGGCTGTGCAGGGGCGAGGGATCGGCGGCGCGATGCTGCGTTTCGCGATCGAGCGAGCCGAGCAGCACGGGCTGCCGCTCTGCCTCGAAACGGGCGTGGCCGGCAACGTTCCTCTGTACGAGCGCTTCGGGTTTCGCGTGATGCGCGAGGCCGACGCGCCGGATGGCGGACCGCACATCTGGTTCATGCGCCGGGATCCAGGCTGACCTCGCGCCAGGCGCGCCGTTCGCGGTGGCCTCGCATGCGCCGAAGGCATGTGGCCTCTTGCCCTTTGACCCGGTTCGCGAAGACGGCCTGTAAGGACGGCCAGTCGAGCCGACCATCACGAAGTTCGCATCGTCGATATGGGTCGTGGCTACCGGCTGGTCCGCGCGCTACAGGTCCGGCGGCGGCTTTGTCGCAAGGGCAAGAAGCCAGGACGCCACACGAGCTGGCGCGCCGCCAGGTACGCTAGGGAGCACGCCACCGACGGGAGGGCGGCCCTCCACCCCGAACCTAAGCGACTTCACGCCTGCTCGAGACAGGCACCGGGAGCGGCGCGGGTGCGCGTCCCAGCGACCCGGGGGTACCGGTCGGGGGCAGGGCCGGCCCGACAAGTAACCAGAACGGCTACGATGCGGCTCACGGGACCGGGGTGCCTTTGCGACAGGCCTCGGCATCAGCGCCGGCGAGGTTGTCCTGCAATGTCGGGTGGATTCCGGGAAGAGGTTCTGAACGTCGAGCTTGCGCGCTTGCTGGTAGCGCGCGGCTTGGTGTCGGCACCCGAAACCATCGAGCGTAGCTCGGCCGGGCGGCGCAGCCTTCCTGATGTCGTAGTGAACTTCCGCGGCCTGCGAGTTTTGCTAGAGGGCAAGACGGACGACGTCGCAGGTGCTCGAGAAGTCGTCAGCGGTGACGCGCATCGCCGAGTTGAGCAAGGGCTCGCGCACATCGCGCTCGGCGTTGTCTATCCCCATCGGTTGCGGTCGGTCTCGTTTGGTCAGCTGGGACATGAGATGGCGGCTTCGCCATTGGACGTTCAGGTTCACACCGAAGGCGGCGCCGGCGGTTGGGTCCGCGTTACGCAGGTTGATGGACTCGTTGAGCTCTTAGTTCGCACTTATGAACAGCTCGTGAGCGAAGACGTCGTGGTCCAGGCTGTCGAGATCGTGGAGGCTGCCATCGACCGCTTTGAACGCGAGCTTCGGGGTCAGGTAGCACTCGAGGACCGGATTCTCGAGTTGATGGAGGTCGGCGAACCCGAAGGGGCGCCCGGGGCGGACCCGGATGCCTGACGCACGGCGATCTGCGGTCCGCATCGCGGGGTTGGTCCTGGTCAACGCCATGGTGTTCCAGGAAGAGCTGGCCGTACATGAGAGCCGTGTGAAGACCCTCGGGCAGGTGCGCGCTTGCGGCGACCGACGCGCGGCATTCGTTGACGCCTGGGACGAGATCCTGTTGATCAACTACCTGCCCATCTTCCGCGTGGCACGCGAGGTTCTTGTCGCGCTTCCCAGTAGCGGGGGAATGAATGACGCGCTCGGGGAGATGGCGAAACAGGCCGGGGAGATTGTCAGCAAGCGTGGGGCGCTGCGGCACGATCTCATGGGCCGCGTGTACCACCGCCTTCTGCATGAGGCGAAGTACCTAGGCACCTACTACACGTCAGTACCTGCGGCAACGCTGCTTGTCAAGGTCGCTCTGCAGCCAGAGAAGTGGCCGGGTGTCGATTGGGCCGAGATCCCTTCGATAGCTGATCTGCGGGTTGTCGATCCGGCCTGCGGAACGGGGACGCTGCTCATGGCCGCCGTTCAGGCCGCGACAGACAACTACGTGCGCGCTTCAGCCGCAGGTGGCCAACCAGTTGATCTCCGTGCGCTTCACCAAGCGCTGGTCGAATCCACCCTCTGGGGGTTCGACGTGCTGACGTCCGCCATTCATCTGACAGCCTCAACGCTTGCCTTGTTGGCGCCTGCAGTGTCCTTCCGGCACATGAACCTACAGGTCGTACCCCTCGGCGGCGCCAACAGCGCGCTCGGCAGCGTCGAGTTTCTCGTCGGCCGTGTGATCAATGTCCAGCAAAACCTGTTCGGACCGACTGCGGAAGCGACCCATGTGACGGGAGTGGCAGAGACAGCCGTTGTCGCTGAGATCCCCGAGATCGATCTCTGTGTGATGAATCCGCCGTTCACGCGAAGTGTGGGCGGCAGCCTCTTGTTCGGGTCGCGGCCTGAGCCGGAGCGCCACGCGATGCAGAGCCGGTTGAGGAACATGCTGTCGGGGAGCACTGTTCAGGCGAGTAGCACTGCCGGCCTAGCGCCCGTCTTTATCGCAGTCGGGGACGCGTTCCTGAAGGTCGGCGGTCGCCAGGCCCTCGTTACACCCCGGGCGCTCGTCTCGGGCGTCGCATGGGGCGAGACCAGGTCCCTCCTTACATCGCGCTACGCGGTCGAGCACGTGATGTCGAGCCACGATCCAAGCAGATGGAACTTCTCCGAGAACACATCGCTGAGCGAAACGCTGCTCATCGCAAAGCGGACTGACGAAAGACCTTTGACCACGCGCACGACCTGGGTGAGCCTTTGGCGGAATCCCAGGACGATGGTTGAAGCCACCTCGCTAGCAGACGCCATCGCTACCGTTGCGCCTGCGCCTTTGGAGGGTGCAGGAGTCCAGCGTTTGAACCCAGATGGGGCGGATTGGGGTGAGGTCTTCTCGATCCCAAACTCGTGGCTAGGTGAGGACCTGTGGATCTACCACGCTTTCGCGCAAACGGAGTTAGTGAGGATTGCGGATCGGCTCCTTCGTAATGGCGAGGTCGCAGCCCCGGGGGGTACTTCAAAGGTCCCGCTCATCAAGTTGTCGGCCGTCGGCGCAATTGGCCCGGACAGGCGGGACATCCACGATGGATTCACCGTTGGTACAACCCCAACTCAGTACGGCGCTAGGTGGGGTCACGATTCATCCACTTCGCGGACTCTTGCGCTGGAGGTTGATCGCTATCTGATCCCGCGCTCAACACCTGCCGCGGGGCGGCCGTCCAGACCCGTCAGGCTCTTGTGGCCACGTGCTGGCCGACTGCTCATTGCCGAGCGGTTGCGGCTCAACACGCACCGCATCGCAGCGGGCCTCCTGCCGGTGCCGGTATTGTCCAACGTTTGGTGGCCCGTGAGGATCGAGGGCGAGGACGCCGAGGTGGTAGCCAAGGTCCTCGCCCTGTGGCTGAACAGCACGCTTGGACTGCTCTCACTGCTTGCCCGCCGCGAAGAAACCGAGGGTGCATGGATAGCATTCAAGAAACCCGTGCTCGAGGCGACGCCCGTTCTCGACGTCCGAGCCCTTCCGTCGAAGGCTGTAGGCGCTCTGGCGGCGGACTTTGACCGTCTATGCAAGGTGCAGCTGTCTTCGATCTCGGCGGTCGCATCTGACTTCGGACGCGCCGCCATTGACGCGTCCTTCACTCGTGCGTTGGGCCTTCCTGTTCTGGATCCCATCCGCGACATGTTGGGTCGCGAGCCGGTCGTCACGCTAGCCCCGCTAGGTGAAGAGGGCTCCAACGCTGGCGGGCGAGAGGACGGTTCCCTCTGATGGCGCATCGTCCGCCGCTCTGACGACAACCAGGGCATCTTCTACGCATCCTTGACGACCGGGTCTTGCAGCGGGTCGTCATGGACCGCTGCCCTCAGCGCGTCTTCACTTAGGCGAGGGCCGCCGGCTCTCTGGGATAAGTGCCTAGTGCTCAATTCGCTCAACGGGCCACTCCAGTTCAGGGAACCTGGCCACGCCGCCCTACAGCTGCACGAGTCCGGATGAGCCCTATGAGCAGATAGTCGCCACCGCCGTCGGTCTCCGTGTAGGTCACGGTCAATCGTCGCGTGTTGCGGTGGGTGGCTCCATGGACCAGCCGACGAGGTAACACCCGAGGACACGGGCCTAC
>JBEKMM010000024.1:0-44942 GCA_050008515.1 Candidatus Limnocylindrales bacterium | reverse complement strand
CGGTGTCGTGGGTCGTCCACTCGTGGAGCGAGACCATCCCCTTCCAGGGTGCCTCGACGAGCCATTCGCCGAGCTCGATCGCCTTGGCCAGGACGACCTCCTCCTCGGCGGTCAGGAGGGCGACCCTGCCGATCTCCTTGAGGTACATCCGGACCGAGTCGTCGATCCCGATCATGTCGGCCGAGACGGCCTCGAGCCCCTCGGCGGTCGCCTCCTCGAGCTCCTTGGCGTCGAGCTTGGCCTCCTCGAGGTCGGCCTTGTGTCGACCGGCGCTGCCGGCGGCGAGGGCGACCCCGACGAGCTGCTGGTCGCGGCGATCCTGGGTCATTCGTGGTCCTCCGGCGGATCGGGCGAGGAGACGCATCGGCCCGCACCCGATGGCATCTCCACGGTCGGCCCGTCCGCAACGAACCGAGAGCAACGTCCCTCTACGGTATACCTTCAAGTAGGACATCCAGAGCAGGACATCCAGCAGAAAGCAGGCGGGCGCCTCCTCCACGAGAGAGGCCCCAACCGCAGGACTGAAGGCAAACGGGAGGCGAATGTTCGCCATCGCTACTCGGCTGGCGCCGAACTAGGAGATCAACCCTGGCTGGGAACCGGTCGCCGTTCTGCCTACAGCGACCATGTGCTTCCAGCGACAAGCAGTGACGTCGTGTCCGACATGCGCCCAATCGCGCCACGTACACGTTCCGCTCGCTGACGCGCACGAGGCGAATGACTGCCCTCTTGGCCTGATCGGGCGACACGATCACTTGCTCCTGTGTCAAAGCAGCGGCGCGGGCCACGCCTCCGATGCCAGCACGAACCGCTTTGGTGTCGATATCAGGCTGTACGGCCCTCGTCCTCCACCCGCGATCTGTTCGCAGCAGCGTCATCGACGCGCGCGCCAGCGGCGACGCCCTCCCAGAACTCGACAGAAGCCCGCTCGTAGAGGAGGCCCATGGGCAGGGTCACCCCTCGCCAATGCTCGACGGTCCGCGCCGCTGAGTCCGAGCCGTTGAGCCCGCGCTCGCCGCGCCGGTCGTCTTCGTAGCGGGCGAGGGCAGCGCGATGGATCGCGAGCTGCGCAACCGCAAGAGCTCGGCGGTCGTCGGTTGACCCCAGATCCGCGAAGAACAGCTGGAGCAAGCCGGCATCGCGCAGCTCGGTCGGTTCCTGCGAGGGCTTCGCGAGCCATGCCTGGATCGCCGCGCGGCCGCGGCCGGTGATCGTGAAGAGCCGCCGCCGCCGCCCATCCTCCTCACGCTCTTCCGTCAACAGACCCAGCTCGACAAGGCGCGGTGGCTCCTTGTAGAGAAGGGCGTGGGGGAACGACCAGAAATGGCCGATGGTCGCCGCCACGTGGCGTTTGAGCTCGTAGGGCGTGGATGGACCTTCTCGCTCGATCAGGCCCAGCACGAGGTACGACGTCGAGGTCAAGTGGGCGGGTGATGCAGCCGTCGTGTCGATTGACATTCGTCCAAACGATACCATACTGTTGAGACGGTTACGCAGAGATAACTTATCCAAGTGGATAGCGTTCTCGGCCGGCTCGGAAGGAGTCCGGGCCGGCCGCAGGCCGGGAACCCTATCCGCAGAACGGACCTTCGGGAGGAACCATCCGTGGCTACCGCCACCAAAGCCAAACCCGTCCGCGCTTCGAGGTCGACCGCGCGCGCCGTCGCCACACCAATCACGAAGAAGCTCCGCCCGCTGGGCGACCGCGTGGTCGTTCGACCCACTCCCGGCGAAGAGACGACGAAGAGCGGCATCGTGATCCCGGATACCGCCAAAGAGAAGCCCCAGGAGGGGACGATCCTGGCTGTCGGCCCGGGTCGTGTCCTCGACGACGGTAAGCGCGAACAAATGGACCTCAAACAGGGCGACAAGGTCCTCTATGCGAAGTACGCCGGCACTGAATTCAAGCTGGACGGCGAGGACCTGCTGATCATCAGCCACAAGGACATCCTCGCGGTGGTCGAGAGCCGACCTTAGGTCAGGTCTCGACTCCGGCACTCCCCGGCCGATGCCGGCGAGCCTCCCGCACACGATGGAAGGACAGCACGTGCCATGGCCAAGCAACTCCTCTTTGACGAGATGGCGCGCCGGAGCCTCATGCACGGCGTCGACCGTCTGGCCGACGCCGTCCGCGTCACGCTTGGGCCCAAGGGCCGCAACGTCGTCCTCGACAGGAAGTACGGCCCTCCCACGATCACCAACGACGGGGTGACGATCGCAAAGGAGATCGAGCTCGAGGACCCCTTCGAGAACATGGGCGCTCAGCTTCTGAAGGAAGTCGCCACCAAGACAGACGAGGTCGCCGGCGACGGCACCACGACTGCCATCGTCCTTGGCCAGGCGATCGTCGCCGAGGGCCTCCGGAACGTCAGCGCCGGGGCCAACCCGATCGCTGTCAGGCGGGGCATCGAGAAGGGTGTCGAGGCGATCGTCGCCGAGCTCAAGCGCGGGTCCCGCCCGGTCGACAATCGCAAGCAGATCGCGGCCGTCGCCTCGATCAGCGCCGCCGATCCCGAGATCGGCACGATCATCGCCGAGGTGATGGACAAGGTCGGCAAGGACGGCGTCATCACCGTGGAGGAGGGCCAGTCGCTCGGCCTCGAGACCGAGTACACGGAGGGCCTGCAGTTCGACCGCGGCTACCTCTCGCCGTACTTCGTCACCAACGCCGACCGCATGGAAGCGGTCCTTGAGAACCCCCTCATCCTGATCACCGACAAGAAGATTTCGAGCGTCAAGGACATCCTGCCGGCGCTCGAGAAGGCCGTCGGACAGAGCAAGCCGATGGTCATCATCGCCGAGGACGTCGACGGTGAGGCCCTCGCCACGCTCGTCGTGAACAAGCTCCGCGGCACCATCGCCGTCCTCGCGGCGAAGGCGCCGGGCTTTGGCGATCGCCGCAAGGAGATGCTGCGCGACATCGCGATCCTCACCGGCGGCACCGTCATCAGCGAGGAGATCGGGCGCAAGCTCGACTCGGTCACGGTCGAAGACTTCGGCCAGGCCCGCCGCGTGATGGCCACCAAGGACGACACCACGATCGTGGACGGGGCGGGCTCGCCCGAGCTGATCAAGGCCCGGATGAGCCAGATCAAGGCCCAGATCGAGGACACCACCAGCGACTACGACAAGGAAAAGCTCCAGGAGCGCCTGGCCAAGCTGGCCGGTGGCGTCGCGGTCATCAAGGTCGGCGCGGCGACCGAGGTCGAGCTCAAGGAGAAGAAACACCGCATCGAGGACGCGCTCTCGACCACCCGCGCGGCAGTCGAAGAGGGCCTGGTAGCGGGCGGCGGCGTGGCCCTGCTCCAGGCCATCCCGGCTCTCGACCTGGTCGAGCTGGTGGGCGACGAGGCGGTCGGCCTCGACATCCTGCGCCGCGCGCTCGAAGCGCCCATCCGCCAGATCGCCGACAACGCCGGCGCGCATGGCGAGGTGGTGGTCGAAAAGGTCAAGGGCCTCAAGCCGGGTCACGGCTTCGATGCCCTCAAGGGCAACTACGGCGACATGTTCACGAAGGGCATCGTCGATGCCGCCAAGGTGACGCGCTCGGCGCTCCAGAACGCCGCCTCCATCGCGGCGATGGTCCTCACGACGGAGTCGCTCATCACCGACCTGCCGGAGAAGAAGCAATCCGTGCCCGCTGGCGGCGGTTATGGCGGGGACATGGACTACTAGGCCAACACCCCCTTGCGGATGGAACCCGGGCGATGCCGGGTGGCGGCAAGGCTGCTCGGACGACCGCGTCATCCGCACGCCCGGCGCCGGCCGAGGCAGCTCACCATCAGGTCATGGTGACGTCGTCCGACGGTAAGACTGTGGGCTCCCAGACCGCCTCTTCTGGCTCGATCAGCGTCCCTGGCGCTACCAGGGCTAGCGTCCGATTCTCCCCCAAGTCAGAATGTCCGAGCGGGCCAGCCAAGCTGCTATGCATGCCACGCCGCAGAGTCGAGCGGCGCCTCGACGGACGTGGTTCAACTGGGTCGCACCCATCGAGCCGTCGACCCCGACCACCAGGAGGACGAGATGCCTGCTCGTAAGACCAAGGGAAAGACCGCGGCCGACACCAAGACTGAGCTTCGCGGGGAGGAGCTCGTCGAGGCCGATAGCGCGGCAGCGGCCGCCACAATGGAGGTAGCGGCGGGTGCCGCCCACGTGACCCGCGGCGAAGACGAGTCAGCCGCAGCAGTCGCCTTTTCGGCCTCTAGCGATGCTGCTGCTCGGAGAGGTGCTCGCGACGCCGCCCAGGGCGCTGCGACCCTCTCCATGGCCGACGAGGTCGCCGCTGGCGGAGAGTTCGCAGCCTCGCTCAGCAGCGATGAGTTTCGCCGCGGCATGGAGCTTGCCGGCATCGCCGGCCAGATACAGGTCGCAGCGGAGTTGCTCGGGGGCGTCCAACAGCGAACTCTCGCGGCGTTTCTCGGCCGCACGAGTCACCAGCTGCGCGTCCTGGCAGTGGAGGCGCTCAGCCGGGCCACTGAGGGCGCCATCGTCGCCCACAAGGCGGAGCACCTTGCGGTTGAGCTCTCTGCGCTGGGACGCACCGAGATGGGTGAGGGACGCGACGAATACGCTAGATCCGAGGCGCTCGGCGCCGCGAGCGCCGAGATGGCTGCGGCAGCCGTGCGATCGGTCGCGGCGGGGGCCGCGGAACTAGCCGCCGCGAAGGCGATGGGCGGCATGGCGCAGGCGCTCGCGAACGATGCCGCCAATGGTGCAGTCCGCACCCGCAGAGCTAACCAGGGCCAGACGGGCAAGACCGCGGCGGCGGTGACCCCACGGGCGGCCAAGCCGGCGACGCGGGCGGCAGCCAAGCGTGCGCCCCGGGGTCCCTCCAAGCCAAAGCCGTAGATCGGCGGGCCGGGGCGCAAGCGCGTCGTCCCTCAGTTGGACCGGTCACCGGCGTTTCGCAGCCGCGTCTGGGCAAGTGCTACCACGACGCACCGTAGTGTCCGGGCCGGGGTGCTCGGTCGACCCTTGGCGCCGGCCCGCCGCTGGCGAGCCTGCGTGCTAGCCCTCGCTGAGGTTCCCGCTACAACGATTGGTCGGTCCTTTGTGGCGCGAGTCCCCGGCAAGAGGATGGTCACCGGCCGCCAACAGGGTCACAATGGGGAGGACCCGGCGCTGCGGGCATACCGCCGGCGAGGCGCTGCTGTTGCAGCTCCACATCGCTGGACCTCAGAAGGGCGTCGGGTCTTTCTGTCGTTCCCATGCCCTCGTGGCTTGCGCAGGCCGCGGCCGCAGGCCGTCAATCCCAGCAGTCACGCGATCGGCAGTCCTGCGCTTGCGCGCAGACGGCGTCGAGGGTGCCCCGGGGTCTGGGGCGGACAAGGAAGCGCCCGGAGGAACCGGCTGTCCGTCGACTGGCGCACCGACAATCGCGATTGCTCGCGATCGTCGATCCGCCGCCGGGTCCGTTGCCGGCGGCCTTGCGGTCGTCGGTCCGGTCTCCCGGGACCGTCCCGGAGATTGCTCCCCGGTCCGGTTCGACAGTGAATGTCGGCCCCTTCAGGCAGATTTAGAATGGACGTTCGAAGGGATTCGCGCAAGGGACTTGTCCACCAACTGGCCGGCCGCCCCCGTACTTGTCCACCAAACGAGCGCTGGTGTGGACGGAATGTGCACAAGCCTGACCATATCGGCGAACTCGACGTGGCCCCGGTCGGCTGTTCCTGTTCCGGGGCCACGATCACGTCGGGCGTCGCGCGCTAGTTCCCTTTCTTGGCCTTCTTGGCCTTCTTGTCCTTCGCCTTCTTGCCCTTGGCCACTGCGGTCTCCTTCGAGCAGGTTGACAGTGCACAGAGTAGAGCTTCGGTGGGGCCATTCGCGCTTCTTTCGCCAAGGGCTCCCTGGCTGCCGCGGAGCGCCGTCGACACGAGTGTGGACTGGGATTGTGCGGGCGAAACTGGTCGCGTTCGGGGAGATTACCCGCGTCGAGTCTTCTTGGACACCCCAGGCCCAGATAGCTTGGGTTCTCGCAGCCGTGCCCGCGCGGACACTCAAGCCATATAGTGTTCGATCGGAGAGGGGAGCAGAAAGCCGCTCGTAGCGGTCCCTAGGTTTCGACATACGCGCTTTGAGCGCATGTGCTATAGCGGCAACGGAGAACAATGTCCACCATGCGGATCGTGGTGCGTCACATCCTGGTCGCCAGGACGGCGATCGCACCGTTTGACGGGTGACGGGAGTGTTTACCGGGAATCGGGGGAGAATCGCGCCGGGACCGGGCGAGCAGCCGGTTCCATCCGGCCAGGAGGTGATCGTGAACGAGCCACGGGCCCGAGAACTCATTGCCCGGGAGCGGGCGCGCATTGAATCCATGCTGGCCGAACTGGGCGGCGAGATCCGTGCCGAAGGGTCCCTCCAGCGCCAGCAGACCGGGGATAGCGCAGACGCCGGCAGCGCTCTCGAAACGGAGTCGGCGACCGTCGCCCGCACGGCCGATCTCCGAGAGCAGCTCGCCGCCGTCGGGCGCGCCGAGGAGCGCATGGCACGGGGCAGGTACGGCAGATCGGTCGAGAGCGGGATACTGATCCCGGACGACCGACTCGAGGCGGAACCCCTTGCCGAGCGGACCGTCGAGGAGCAGCGACTCTACGAGCGGCGCTAGCTCAAGTAGCCCGCTGGACTGCTCCGACGACGGCGTCTTAGCGCGTCTGGTGATCTTGCTCGGCACAACGATCCGGCATGTGGGAACGGCGGGTTCAAGTCCTTTCGCCACGACCATTCCCACACGATCCGTTCATGGCCTGGGGGTCCCGGGCGCGCAGCAGGGCCGCTTTCAGGCGGGATCGTCGACGATCAGTGCGAGGGTCCTGAGGGGTGCCGCCGCGAGCGCAAACGGGATAGCTCAGAATGGCGACGTCGTGGCCACGGCCAGCGTGAGCACGACCACGAAGACG
The DNA here is from genome assembly GCA_050008515.1 of Candidatus Limnocylindrales bacterium. Classification (GTDB taxonomy): domain Bacteria; phylum Chloroflexota; class Limnocylindria; order Limnocylindrales; family CSP1-4; genus Fen-1039. The sequence goes on along the minus strand of JBEKMM010000024.1, from coordinate 38,043 downwards.
ATCGCCGGACCACGGCCCACCGCCAGGGGGCGGAGCCGCGGCGACGGCACCGTGGCAGACCTGGCGCCCGCCTATAGGCGGACCGTCAGTGACCCCAGAGGAGGCGCCACAAGCCGGAGCGGGCCATGGCGCGACCGACGATCTTGTTCTTCGCGCGTCGAGCGATCCGGTTCGGGTTGCCCGAGGTGAGGACGGAGACGTCGTTGGTGAGGCGCGCGGTGCGGTACAGGTTCGAGACGAGTCCGCGGCGCCTCATGCGAGGGCCTCCTCGATGAACGCCGCCGCGTCCTCCACGAGGGCGGTTCGCTCGGACTCGTCGGCCTCGATCAACTCCAACAGCTGCCGAGCCTGGTGCGGACGCTCCAAGCCGATCGTGAGCCCGACGCTGATCCAGTAGTCGGCCACCTCGAGGGCCTGCGGCCGGACCTCGTCGGGAAACTCGGGAAGGACCTCGGCCATCGCCCGCGTGAGCGTGCCGCCGTAGCGCTCCCATCCGTCCTGGGTCGTCGTCATCGCTGGGGCCTCCTGCGTGTCAGTCACACGATAGCCCGGATCGGGGCAGCGGAGAGGTCGGGCTTGGACCGTCCGTTCCGGGCCCGTCGGCTCCGGAGCTACCGCGGCGGCTCGCTCCCGGCGAGGCAGTGATCGGTCAGGCGTCGATAAACCGCATCGGCCGCCGCCTCCTGGCCGATGCAACGCCCACAAGGGGTCATCGTGTGGGGCCTCCGGTCCCTAGTGGACCGGCGCATTGAGAAGCGTCCGACCCCGAAAGACCAGCTGGCCATCCTCGACCCAGACAACGAGCGAGCCATCGCCGAGCTGCTCGAGCGGCGTGACCCGGGCCGGTTCGACGCGGCTAGCGACGCGGCTAGCGACTCGCCCGCGCCCTACGAAAGAGGGCCCAGGGACGGATCCAGCTGGGCGCGATCGGTCTCTTCGGCTCCTTCGGTCTCTTCGGCCCTGGGGAGTTCTCGTTCGTTGTGGGCCGTGTAGTCGGGGATCGTTCGCTCGTACGAGCCGGTCATGAGCGGCGACGAGATCATGAAGTCGGCCGAGGCCCGGTCGCACGCGACAGGTATGTTCCACACGACCGCGATGCGCAACAGCGACTTCACGTCCGTGTCGTGAGCCTGGGGTTCGAGCGGGTCCCAGAAGAAGACCAGGAAGTCGATGCTGCCGTCGGCGATCATCGCCCCGATCTGGAGGTCGCCGCCGAGGGGACCCGACTGGAGGCAGGTCACGGGCAGCTCCAGCTCGCGCTCGAGCATGGTGCCGGTGGTCCCGGTCGCGACCAGATCGTGCATGGCGAGCAGGCGCCTGTTGTAGCGCGCCCACTCGATCAGGTCCTGCTTCTTGTTGTCGTGAGCGACGAGCCCGATCCGCTTGCGCGGAGCCAGGTCCAGCTTCATCGAGCGATCCTTGTCCGGCCGCGGCAGCGCCTCGCCGCCTGCCTGTGCCCAGCATGGCAGAAGCGCCCGAATCGGGGATCCCCCGCGTGTTCGTTTCGGTTGGCTATCCGGCCGGAGCCCACGCGGGGCGAGGCACACTGAGGAAGTGCGCCGGACGAGCCCCCGGTTCGGACGGCGGCGACCGCCCCAGATCAGCGTGGCGGGATCGAAGTCGAGGTCGCCCGGCCAGGCCAGCGTCCCTGCCTCGACCCTGACCTGGCGAAAGCGCCCATCGTGTTGGGTCTGGATGCCCTGAAAGACCCATCCACTACCATTGCCTGCGGCCCTCGCCCACGACCGCCCGGCCCCCTACCGCTGTAGCATGGACCTCGTTTCCGCGTCGATGAGGCTTTGGTCATGTCGAAGCCGCTGACCCATGCATACGCGTTGCGAGCTCGGACGCTGTCTCGGACCTCCAGGACTGGCTAGCTTCGAACGACGCCGAGGCTGAGAGGCTAGAGGGGGCCAAGGCTGGGCGACTAATAGCGCTCTCATGTGAGATCAAGCCCGCTCAGGCACTGTTCCTTCGTAGAGTCGGGCGGACATGCTCCGGGGCCTTACGACCGCTGAGCGTTTCGGGGAGCATAGGACTACCGTTCGCGGAGTTCGCGGGGTCCACCGTTCACGACGTGGTGGACGGACTCATTCATTCCCTCGAACGGTAGGCGTCCCGCCCTAACACGAGGCCGGGCTTTCGGTTCCACGCCAGCCTCCTGTTTCCCGAGCGCCTGTTCGCCCTCGCCGAGCTTCACCGATCAGTCGCCCGCGGACCGCCACGACGGTTTCATAGTGTCGGGCTTCCGCTGAGCCGGGGAGGCTACCATGGCCTGCTCCGGCTCGGCCCCGGCCGCGAGGCGCCATGAATTGTCGGGGATGCCGACTCGTTTGGCAGGGCGTCTGCCGTGACCGTGGCCGTGGAGGGTATCAGGGTGCCATGGTCAGCCCGCCACGAGCCCCGCTCGAGCGAGCGCATCCGCGGCCCGGACACCAAGCGCCTCCGCCGTTTGCTGGGCATAGCGGCGGGTGGGCATGGTCGAGGAGTGGCCGAGATAGCGGCTCACTTCCTCGAGCGGCATGCCGTTGTTGACCAGCAGGGTTGCCGTCGCATGTCGGATGCGGTGCGAGCCGAAGCAGCGCAGGCTCCCGCCGCCGGCGTGATAGCGACGGGTCAGCATGGGCGAGAGGGCGTTCATCGTCAGTGGCCGCGGCGCACCACCCCCGTGCGAGAGGAAGAGCCAGCCCGGATCGTCGGCAGGGGTAGGGGAGGAAGGTAGAAGGGCGCCTCGGCCGCCCTTGGCCCGTCGGAAGCGTATGACCGAGCGTTCGAAATCGATGTCCCCCAGGCGCAACAGCCGCACACTCGAGTTGCGAGCCGCTGTTGTGACCAGGATCGAGACGATGGCCTGATCGCGCAGATCAAGCGGCCGATCCCCGGCGCAGCCTCTTTCGAGGGCCCGCAGGTCGTCCAGCGTGGCGCTCTTGGTCGGAGTGTCTTCCGATGGCAGGAGGGGATTGAGCGAGGCCCGCCGCCGCGACCGCCGGAACGGGTTGACCGCGAGGATGCCCTCGTCGACGAGCCAGATGGCGAGCGAGCGTAACGGTCGGACGTAGGCATTGACGCTGTTGGCGGAAAGCGTCTCGAGCGATCCGGCAGCCAATGAGCGTCCGAGGGCATCGGGGCCCCCTCGCCAGACGCCGCAGACCTTAGGCCGCGCCCGAAGGTCGCTGACGTAGTCGGCGAGCGTGAGGAACTCGAGCGATTCCGTCGTCACCTGCAAACCATGGGTCTCGAGCCAGGCGGTGAAGCGTGCGAAGTCGTCGGCGTGCTTGCCACCGTTGAGACCGGCCGGAACGGCCTGGGGCCAAGGAAGTGGAAAGGTAGGCGGCAGCGCTTCCGGCATTTCGGAGGGCTAACCCTCCGAGCCATCGCGATGCTTGGGAAGCAGACACTCTGCCAGCTGAGTTACTCCCGCTTGGAGCAGAGAGAGTTATAGCAGATCGACCTCTGGGTGGGGTACGGTCGCATGCGTCGCGGCCCTAAGCGGTGAGCGAGCCCTGGAGGCGCGCCGGGAGGAGCACACTCCCACGGGCGGCTCGGTCAGACGTGCCGATGCAGGTCGTCTGGCGGCGCCTCCGGCGCGTCTTGGTCCCTTGGTGGCTGCTCCCAGCCCATCTCATCTGCCTCGCGTTTCGCGAGGTTGAGGTACACCACCTCGTCTTCGACATTGGCGATGTGGGACGCGGGAACGTACAGATGGCCGCGAAGACCGGTTCTCGACGCGAGTATGTAGTTTTGGCCCACGCTCTCGACGGTGCCAAAGCGGCGCCCGTCGTTGCCGACGATCGCCCAGCCGGCCTTCAGGTCCGTCATGCGCATGCGCTCTCGACCTCCTCGCCCTTGACTCGCGCCTACCTTAGATGAGCCGCCCGCCTCTTGCTACGCCAAGCTGCGGCCGCTCGTTCACGGCTCAAGCGCGGCCGAGGCTCGTTCCCGCTGCGGGCTGGCTGCCCCTCGCACTGTCGTACGCCGCGGCCGCGGACGGGTATCTAACACGGGACCGGCCGGCGATGACCCGCGCAGACCGGAGATGAAGTCGTCGATCGGGATGGCGGGCAGGGTCATGATCCGGACCGCCCTCCGGGACGAGTGGTTAGCCCGCTGTTCTGGAAGCGCTCGCACGCGTACTGTGAGCCGCGCCGAGCCACTGGCGAGACCACCCGCTGGGGCAGCCCGTGGAGGGTAGGGAGATGCATCTCCAACTGCGGAGGAGCGGGGTCGCCGCGCCGCGTCCGCGAGCCCGAGCTCGGTCAATTTCGGCAACGTGCCGATCAACACCACGGCCACGGCGTCGGTCACCATCAGCGTCGATGCCGGCTATCGGACTGAGGTCGCCTCGGGGTCCGGGATCAACCTGCCCTTCGGCTTCGAGTCCTTCAGCCCCACCGCGGTCGGGCCGGCGACCGGCACCACGACCGTCTTCGAGTGCCCGATCGCGGGCGGGAGCTGTCTCCCGATCCCGTTCTCGATCACCGGCAGCGGCGTCACTCCGCTGACGATCACGACGACGAGCCTCCCTGACGGCACGCTCGGATCGCCGTATGCGGCGACGACGCTGGCGGCCAGCGGAGGCACCGGTGCAGACACCTGGTCGCTGAGTGCGGGAAGCCTGCCGCCCGGCCTCACGCTCGACGCCTCGACCGGCGCGATTAGCGGAACGCCGACGGCGGGCGGCACGTTCACATTCACGGTCGCGGCGACCGACAGCGGCACGCCGACTCCGCAGACTGCGACCCAGACGTTATCGATCACAATCATCGTGCCACCGCCCACCCTGACCGCGATCGCGGTCACCCCGGCGACCCCGACGATCGCCACCGGCACGCCCCAGCAGTTCACAGCCACCGGCACCTACTCGGACGCCACGACCGCCGACCTGACCTCCTCGGTTACCTGGGCATCGAGTAGCCCGGTAGTGGCCACGATCGGGGCCACTACCGGACTCGCTCTCGGCGCGAGTCCGGGCACGAGCACGATCAGCGCGACGCTCGGGCTCGTGAGCGGCACCACGCTGCTTACCGTCGCCGTGGGCGACACGACCCCGCCAACGGTGACCACCCCGGTCCTCTCGCCCAATCCCTCGTTCTCCGGCGCCGCAGTCAGCGTGACCGCCACCGCGACGGACGGAACCGCTGTCGCATCAGCCGAGGTCAGCCTCGACGGCGGAGCCTGGACGGCGATGAGCGCCACCGACGGCGCCTTCGGGGGGGCGAGCGAGGGACTGACCGGCATGATCACGGCGCCCGTCTCTGCCGGTGCCCACAGCGTCTGCGTCCGGGCGACCGACAGGTGAGGAAGCTCAACCAGACGATCGCGTTCGGCGGCCTGGCTAACAAGACGATGGCCCAGTCGCCGGTGACGGTCAGCGCGACGGCCTCCTCGGGTCTCGTCGTGACGTTCACGCCTCAACGGAGCGACGATCACGCTCGTCGGCCCCGGGATGTGCACCGTCAGGGCGGACCAACCCGGCGACGCGGTCTACAACCCGGCCTCCACGGTGAGCCGAAGCTTCATGGTGAGGTGATAGGGGTAGGGTAGGAGGGCGCTGGCGAGATCCGACGTCTGCAATCGATTCCACCTACCCGCGCTCGCCGCACGTGAGTAGGATGGAGGAGATCGTCCGCCATCGGGTAGCAGTCCATCCCGACGAGCAGGGGCAGACCGCGGGCCATTGTCCCAGCCGACCCGCTGATGGAGTTCGGGGGCGGTGCAGTCACGGGCCAGTAAGCTGCGGTGAGCGAACGCCCGGGGCCGCCGGGCGGTCGCGCATAATGGGTTCGCCGATCGGGTAGATTGCGCCCATGGCCACCTGTTCGACCAGGCAAGGGGGTCAACGAGGCCGGCCGGATCCGACAGGAGGATTTGCGGAATGACCCAGGGGACGAGCGTGGCTCTCGTGGTGAACGGCATCCCGCGCCGGCTCGACGTCCCCCCGCACTGGAGGCTACTCGACCTGCTTCGCGAGGGCCTCGGCCTGCGCGGGACCAAGGAAGGCTGCGATGACGGCACGTGCGGCACCTGCGTCGTCATGGTCGACGGCAGGGCGGTGCGCGCCTGCCGGACGTCTGCGACCGAGGTGGCCGCGAAGAATGTCCTGACGATCGAAGGGCTCGGGAGCCCCGAGCGTCCGCACCCCCTGCAGGAGGCCTTTGCGGAGGCCGATGCCGTGCAGTGCGGCTTCTGCACGCCCGGGATGATCATGGCGGCCGCGGCTCTGCTCGAGCGCAATCCCCGGCCCAGCCGGAGCGAGATAGTCCGCTGGCTCGGCAGCAACCTGTGTCGCTGCACGGGCTACAACAGCATCGTGGACGCGATCGAATGGGTGGCCGGCGGGCAGGAGGCCGCGCCACGCCGGTTGGCATCGGGACCACGGAGCGATGCTGCGCCCTGGCCCGCCTTGGGAGCCGGGCACCGGCGCCTGGACGCGCTGGACAAGGCGACGGGCCGCGCCGTGTACGCTGCGGACCTCGCGGTCGAGGGGATGCTGCATGCCCGGGTCCTGCGGAGCCCGCACGCGCACGCCGAGGTCGTGAACATCGATACCGAACGTGCGCTCCTCCTGCACGGCGTCCAGGCTGTCCTGACGGCGCGGGACGTCCCCGGGGAGAACAGCTACGGACGCAGGCTGAAGGACCAGCCGGTCCTGGTGGACGGCAGGGTTCGCCAGCTGGGGGATCCCGTGGCGCTCGTCGTGGCCACGTCGCCGGAGGCGGCGGCCGCGGCGCTCTCGCTGATCGACGTGGAGTACCGTCAGCTCCCCGCCGTGTTCACCCCGGAGGACGCGCTGGCGGACGACGCACCGCAGATCGATGCCGGCGGCAACTTGCTGGCTGAGCACTGGCTGCGGTCGGGCGACATCACCGAAGGTTTCGCCCGTGCCGACGTCGTGGTTGAGAATACCTACACGACCCCGTGGAACGAGCACGCTTACCTCGAGCCGGAGGCGGCGCTGGCCTTCTGGGAGGGCGACACGCTCGTCGTGCGGACGTCGACGCAGTACCCCCACTACCACCGGTCGGAGATCGCGAGGACGATGGGCCTGCCGGTCGAGCGAGTCCGCGTCGTTCCAACGGTCAGCGGCGGCGCGTTCGGCGGCAAGACGGACATCTCGTGCCAGTGCCTGGTGGCGCTGGCCACGCATCGGACGGGGCGGCCGGTCAGGATCGTCTACAGCCGGGCCGAGTCCTTCGTGTCTACCACGAAGCGCCACCCCTACACGATCCGATGTCGAGCCGGCGCCACGCGCGAGGGTGAACTCACCGCTCTTCAGATGGACATGCTCGCCGACACTGGTGCGTACGCCTCGTTCGGTCCCGGGCTCATGGTCAAGACGTTCGGCTCCGCGGCCGGACCCTACCGCTGGCCGCACGTTGAGCTCCACGGCCGGGTTGTGTTCACGAACAACCCGAACGCCGGCTGCATGCGCGGCCCCGGCACGACTCAGGTTGCGTTCGCCGTCGAGTCGCAGATGGACCTGCTCGCCGAGAGGCTCGGCATCGATCCCCTCGAGTTCCGGGAGAGGAACCGGCTGCGAAAGGGCGACAGGGTCCTGTCCGGCCAGATCCTCGACCGCGACCCCGCCTACGGTGCGACCATCGAGGCCGTGCGGCCGCACTGGCTCGAAGCGCTGGAGCGGTGCGCGGAATCCGGCGACGCGCCCGGCACGCTGCGACGCGGTGTGGGGGTGGCCTCGATCTGGTACGGCATCGGCGGTGGGGGCGGCGGCCCGGTTCCCGGCCTGGACCCCGCCGCAACGGTCGGGCGAGCGCCGGGGCGAGCCGCGCTGGACCTGCTGGACGATGGTTCGATATCCCTGCGGACCGGGGCGATCGACTTCGGCCAGGGGACCGCGACTGCCATGGGCCTCGTCGCTGCCGAGGAGCTCGGCCTGCCGCTCGAGCGCGTAACTGTCTATACGGGGGACACCGCGACGTGTCCGGACGCGGGTCCGACCGTCGGCAGCCGGGTGACGTTTCTCGTGGGCAACGCGGTCAAGGCGGCAGCCGGCAGCCTCAGGGAGGGCATCCTGGCCACTGCCGGCGAACTGCTGGGTCGGCCGTCGGGCGAGCTCGAGCTGTGCGACGGGTACGTCAGAACTCGCGGAGGTCCAGAGGCTCGCGTAACGCTGTCCGAGATCGCCCGGGTCAGGGCCGACGCGAAGCTCGCGAACACGTTCGAGGGCTACTTCGACGCCGAAGTCCCGGCGTTCGATGCCGGCGGCGGGCTGGGCGAGCCCTACGCGATGTACGTCACCGCCACCCAGATGGCGGAGGTGGAGGTCGACACGAAGTCGGGGGACGTTCGCGTCCTGCGAATGGTCGCGGCCCACGACGTGGGCAAGCCGGTCTTCGTCGAGGGCGTCATCGGCCAGATCGAAGGCGGGATCGCGATGGGCCTGGGCTTCGCCCTCAAGGAGGAGTTCGTCCCCGGCCAGACCACGGGCTTCAAGCAGTACCAGGTTCCGAGAACGAGAGACATGCCCGAGGTCGTGACGATCCTGGTGGGAGGAACCGGGGAGCCGCCCGAGCTGCAGGTGAAGGGCGTGGGCGAATGCTCGAACATGGTCACGGCTCCCGCCATCGCGAACGCCATCGCCCATGCCACGGGCCATCGGGTTCTCAGGCTCCCTGCACGACTCCCGGTCCGCGACTGATCCGGATTCGCGTGCGAATTCGCAACCGCCGGCGCCCGCCACCGCGCCAGGCTGAAGCCGACCGGCGGGCTGCGCTTAGTCGCCCTGTTCGACCAGGAGCAGGCTCAGAGTGGGGGTGGACCCCACGAACCGACCTTGCGCCGATCGCCTGCCAGACCCTCAACAAGCTCGCGAACCCGCAGGGCAACGCGCCCTGCAGTCGCGATCGCCCGACCCGAACCGAGTTGCCCCCGGTCGGTTCCCGTCAACGCAGCGCCCGCGCCCGAGACGTCCGGATCAACCGAGTCGCTCCACGCTGATCGCCGAAAGCATTCGATCCGCGTCGGCCAGATCGAGCTCGCCTTGCCCGGGCACGAGCGCGTTCGCCGCGCCGACCGCCCCGCCGCGGCGAGCGGCCTCAGGGAGCGCGTGCCCGGACGCAAGCGCAACGACGAGTCCGGCTAGGAGCGAGTCGCCGCTCCCCACCGGATAGCGGCCCTGCGCAGGCGGCGCGCCGACCCGCCATGCAACCCCGGTGTCGTCGACGACGACCGCGCCGTCCAGACCGCGCGTCACCAGGACGGCGCCTGAGGTTCTCGTGCGCAGCGCCCGCGCCGCCGAGACGGCAACCGTCTCGTCCGTCCCGGCCAGCCCCGTCGCGACCGCTGCTTCACGGGCGTTCACCTTCACCAGCCATGGCCGCGCGGCCAGTGCCTCGTCGAGCACGTCGCGGTCGGCGTCGACTACGGCACGCGCGCCGGCTCGCTTCGCCAGCGTCGTCAGGCGAGCGTACCCATCGACCGGCGCGCCGGGCGGCAAGCTCCCGGAGAGGATGACGAGCGATCCCGCCGGGTCGTCGGCGAGTTCGGCCGCGAGGGCGCTCTCGACCGCCGCCCAGCCTCGGGCGTCCAGGGTCAAGCCGGGCTCGTAAAACTCAGTGAGCGTCCCGGTCTCCCGGTCGAGCACGGACAGGCAGGTTCGGGTCTCGCCGGCTATGCGCACGGCGCGGATACCGATCGCTTGCCCCCGGAGGGCCGCATCGACCCAGTCGCCCGCGTGGCCGCCGAGGACTGCTACGGCTCGGACCGGCATTCCGAGGGAGGCCGCCGGCCGGGCGACGTTCAGCGCCTTTCCTCCGGGCACCATCGACAGGATCTCCGGACGGTGGATCTCACCGGGCCGGAGCCTGTCCACGGCGGCGATCTTGTCGATGGACGTGTTCACCGAGACGCACACGAGCCGGCCGGGCCACGAGCTCCCCTCTGCGGCGCGATGGAGGGCGACCTCGGCCGTCACGGCGTCGTCCTCACGCAAGGAGACCGGACGAGCGCGCCGCTGCCTCGGCTTCGGCGAGCGTAGGTTGGGCCGCCGTGCCGCCGGCGCCACGCGTGGACAGGGAGCCACACGCGATACCCACTGCCAGGCAGTCGCGGACCGGCCGGCCCGCCAGCCACGCGGCGAGGAAGCCGGCGTCGAAGCTGTCGCCTGCGCCCGTCGTGTCGACTGAGTCGACGGCGATCGCCGGCATCCGCGTGATGGTTCCGTCCGGCTCTGCCGCGAACGCCCCGTCGGCCCCGCACTTCACGGCAACGACGCGCGGCCCCGCGGCGACGAGGGCAAGCGCCGCGTCCTCGAGCGAGTCGCGGCCCGTGATCCACCTCGCCTCGGCGGCATTCGGGAAGAAGACGTCAGCCTGACCGAGGATCCGCCACAGGCCTCCATCCCAGGTTCCGCGCGGGTCCCAGTTGCAGTCGAACGATGTCGTGAGGCCGGCCCGCCGCGCGGCCGCGAATCGCTCGGCCAGCCGCGGCCGGAGCGCATCGAGCAGGAACAGGCTCCCCACGTGGAGGTGGCGGGCGCGGCTTACAAGGGCGGCCGGGATGTCGTCGTCGCGGAGCAAAGGTACCGTGCCCGGTGCCGTGAGGATCGCCCGGTCCGCATTGCCGGCCAGGATGACCGAGGCGCCGGTGGGAACGGTCGCGTCGACGCGGCACGCGGACACGTCGATGGCGCGGGCGCGCATCGCGTCCAGCATGAACCGGCCCATCGCGTCATCGCCAACGACGCCGACGAACGCAACCCTCAGGCCGAGCCTCGCGGCGCCGCAGGCGAAGATCGCCGACGAACTGCCGACGACCAGGTCGATCGCGTCGACGAACACCTCGACCTGCCCGAACTGCGGTCGCGGGTCGGCTCCCCGCACGATCACGTCGGGGTTGATCTCGCCCAGGGCAAGGACATCGATGTCGCGCTCGCGGTCTCCAGATGCAGGCATGCGATCGCTCATGACGCGCTCAGTATTCCCGGTACCACCCTTCGTTGGGAGTTTCAGCTGTCGAGAGGGGGTTGGGCCGGGCGTGCCAGGGCATGCCGAGGTCGTCCACGAGCCGGACGATAGCCCCGAGACGCTCACGGCCCTCGGTCGCGAGCCAGACATCGCGCGCCGATGCCCCCATCGTCGCCGCCGGCGCCCAGACAGACCGTCCGACGAGCGTGCCGGATGCGCCCGCCCGGCAGGCCACGGCCACCTGGCGCTCGAACGTCGCGTCGTCCACGCCTCCGGACAGCAGGACCCAGGGCAGCGCCGACGCGGCGTCCAGTTCGCGGCATGCATCGGCCCACGCCGCCTCGTCCGCGACGCCGGCGTCATAAGGGAACTCGGCCTTGAGCACGGTGCCTCCAATCCCCGTCAGCCGGCGCGCAGTCTCGATGACGCACGCGCGGCGCGCCTCGCCGGTGAGCACCCCGCCGGTCGCCGGGTCGTACCCGAGCGGCTCGACGAAGAGCGGGAGGTCGAGACGCAGGCACTCGCCAGCGACGCTCGCGACGAGGCGTTCCTGGGCGTCGGCGTTGGCGGCTTCCGGGTGGTAGTAGACGAGTAGCTTTGCGGCCGAGGCCCCCATCCGTTTCGCCTGCTCGACCGACCAGCCGGGCAGGACTTGCGACGCCCGCGCCTGCCGCGGCCCCTCGAATCCGGTGGCCTCGACGGCGACGAGCAAACCGGCACGACCGGGGAGCGACCCGTCTGCGATCGCCTGGGCGGCCCCGACCTCGGGATCGAGGAGAGTCCCCGTCGCCACCGGTGCGAGCGCGCGGACGACCGCACGCTTGAACGCGACCATCTCGCCGTACGTTGTCGCCGCCGGGTCGTCCGGGTGGAGCTCGCGCCGGAGGTTCTGGCGGTGATCGAGCGCGAGCACCGCGAACGTCCCGCGCGGGGACGCGCAGGCGTCGAGCCCGCGCCGCGTGCCAAGCAAGAAGGTCATGGGCGTACCTCGTCGCGAGTGGATGGGCCGATCCTAACGCGCGAAATGCGCGCAGGCAAGACCTCTGGTGCGCGATGTGCGCAGGTCGGCTTGACAATCTGCGCAGCATTGGGCACGATCTCGCTCATGTTGAGCGCCGAGCGCCGGACACAACTCGTCGCCCGCCTGCGCGAAGACGGCCACGCGAGCGTGGAGGTCCTGGCACGCGACCTGGGTGTCACGCCTTCCACGATCCGCCGCGACCTCAGACGGCTTGCGGACGACGGCGCTCTCTTCCGCATCTACGGCGGTGCAGCCGTCTCCGCCGTTGCGACCGGCCGGCATGCCCCGCTCGACCCTCGACTGGGAGCGAAGCGGGCGATCGCTGCCGCGGCCGCCGATCTGGTCGAAGATGGCCAGACCATCGCGATCTCGAGTGGAACGACCACTCTGGAGCTGGCCTGGCGCCTCGTCGACCGACGCCTCACCGTCATCACGAACGCGCTCGACATCGCGGCTGCGCTGCTCGACCGGCCGGGCATCGAGCTCGTCGTGCTGGGCGGCGTGGTGCGACCGGGCATGCACTCGACGCTCGGCCACCTGGCCGAGCTGGCACTGCGGGAGTTGCGCGCGGACGCGCTGTTCATGGGGATCGGCGCCGTGAGCGCGGAGCACGGCCTCATGAACGACTCGATCCCGGAGATTCTCACCGACCGGGCACTCCGTCGCTCGGCGCACACGTGCACGGTCCTGGCGGACTCGTCGAAGCTCGGGGCGGTCGCCCCGGCATTCCTGTTCGGGCTCGACAGCATCGATACGCTCGTCACCGATTCGGGCGCCGATGCCGTGGAGGTGGCAGCCATCGAAGCGCAAGGCGTCCGTGTCATCGTCACGCCGGACCCGGAAAGGAGCGCAACGATCCGATGATCGAGGGCATCATTCCGGCCGAGATCGCCGAGACGCCGGCGGCCATCCGCGAAACCCTCGCCGGGAGCATCGACGCTGCACGCCGCGCGGCGTCCGCGCTCCGGTCGCGCGGAGTTACGCGCATCTATGTGATCGGCAACGGCACTTCGTACCACTCGTCTCTGGCCGCCGCGACGTTGTACCGCCGCCATGCTCTGCCGGACGAACCTGTCGTCGTGGCCCTGACGGCCGGCGAGTTCCGGAACTACCTCCCGGCGCTCGGGCCGAAAGACGCTGTCGTCGGGATCTCCGCGTCCGGCGAGTTTCGCGACGTCGTCGCCGTCGTCGAGGCGTTGAAAGGCCGCGTTCCCACCGTCGCGATCGTGCACGTCCCGGGCAGCACACTCGACCGGATCGCGGACCACGTCGTGATGTCGGCAGGTGGCCCCAGCCGTGTCCCGGTCATGACGAAGACGTTCGGCGCGACGCTTGTCGCCACAGAGCTCGTCCTCGCCGAGTTGCTCGGCGGCAAGCGCGGCGCGCTGATCCGCGCCTCGATCGCTCGGGCCGCCGATCATGCCTCCGCCGCGATCGCCGCAGCGGAGCCTCGCGTGGCCGCCCTCGCCGCGTCGCTCGCCGCAACCCGGCACATCTTCGTTGTCGGCAGCGGCGCTGCCCAGCCCGCGGCGCTGGAGGCCGCCCTGAAGCTCAAGGAGATGGCGATCCTCCACGCGGAGGGGACCGAGTCCTGGGAGATGGCGTCCGGCGTCGCAACGATCGTCGACGCCGAGTCGGTGGTTGTCGCGCTGGCTCCGCACGGGCCGGGGTGCGCGGCGACAGTGGACGTCGCGCGCCACGCGGCCGGCTGGGGAGCGCGAGTCATCGAGGTGGCGCCTGCCGCCTCGATCGAGGGCGCCGAGCTGTTCCCGATCCCGGCCGCCGCCGAGGAAGATCAGGCGCCGCTCACGGCCGTCCCACCCATCGCCATGCTCGCCTTCGCGCTCGCCCGCCGGCGCGGCTACGACCCCGACCATCCGGGTTGGGTCGAGCGCTACCACAGCCAGGGGCTCCGGCACATCGTCGGGGTCGGGGAGGAGGTCTGATGCCACGGATCGTGCTCGTCGGTGCCGGCAGCGTCGAATTCACACGGAACTTGCTGGGCGACTTCCTCTCGTATCCCGAGCTGCGCGAGGTCGACCTTGTCCTGCACGACATCGACCCGGATCGGCTCGAGACGGCTCGGCGCATGGCGAGCTGGACGGCGAACGCGCTCGGGGCGAAACCGACCATCAGCTGCTTCCTCGACCGTCGGGAGGCTCTCGAGGGGGCCGACTTCGTCGTCAACACGATCCAGGTGGGCGGCGCGCGGGCCACGCAGCTCGAGTTCGACATTCCGGGCCGGTACGGCCTCCGCTACACGATCAACGACACGATCAACGTCGGCGGCGTCCTCCGCGGCCTGCGGACGATCCCGGTCGTGCTCGGGATCGCAGTCGACATGGCCGACATCTGCCCGGGCGCCATCTTCCTGAACTACACCAACCCGATGGCAATGCTCGTCCGCGCAGTGGACGAGGCCGTCGGGATGCCGACGGTCGGGCTATGCCACTCGGTCTACTGGACCGTCCACACGCTCGCCGGCTACGTCGGCGTGCCGTTCGAAGAGGTGGTCGCCGAGTCGGCCGGGGTCAACCACCTCGCCTGGATTACCCGCCTCGAGCACCGTGGGACCGACCTCTACCCGGCCCTCAACGCGTTCGTCGAGGCGGGAAGCGTGCCGGACGACGACCTCGTCCGGGCGGACCTCTTCCGCCGGTTCGGGCTCTATCCGACGGAGTCGTCGGAGCACCACGCCGAATACAGCCCCTGGTACATCCCAAAGGGCGACCTCGTGGAACGGATGCACGTGCCGATCGGCGAGTACCTCGCCCGCGTCGCCCATAACCTCGACGAGTACGCGGAAACGAAGCGCCGGCTCGAAGCCGGCGAGTCATTCGAGATCGAGCGCAGCGGCGAGTACGCGGCGGTCATCGTCCACTCGATGCTGACCGGCGAGCCGGCGCGAATCGTGGCCAACGTCCCGAACGACGGCGGACGGCTGGTGCCAAACCTCGCCGGCGACGCGTGCGTCGAGGTGCCGGCGCTCGTCGATGGCCTGGGGGTGCACCCGACCGCCGTCGACCCGCTCCCGCCGCAGTGCGCGGCGTACACGCACCCGGCCGTCGACACCCAGGAACTCACCGTTCGAGCCGCGCTCGACGAGGAGCGTGACCTCGTCTACCACGCGGTTCTCACCGACCCTCAAGTCCAGGCTCGGCTGACGCTGGACGACGCCTGGCGCATGACCGACGACCTGATCGCCGCCGAGGCGGAATGGCTGCCCGGCTGGCTCGGCGGCACCGCCCCGGACTGGATGTCCTGATCTAAGGAGGAACTGGCATGCATTCGAATCGAGTCTCCAATCGCTTGCGGCCCGTCGTCGCGGTGGCCGTCGCAGGTCTCCTGGTGGCCGCGTGCGCCAGCGCCAGCTCGACACCGAGCCCGGCGTCGACGCCAACCGGCAGCCCGCCGCCTTCGACGGCTCAAGCCACTTCCGCGGCCAATTCCGCGGCCCCGTCGGCGAACCCCGCGGCCGCTTGCGGCGCCTATCACGGCCCCGCGGCGAAGATCACCTACGCCATCTGGGGCGACGCGACCGAGCTGGCCAACCAGCAGAAGATCGTCGACGCCTTCGCGGCGATGAACCCGACGATTACGGTGAACGTCACCGTGGCCGACTGGGATTCGTACTGGCCCAAGCTCCAGACCTCGCTGGCCGGCGGCGACGCCCCCGACGTGTTCCTGATGGACGGCCCGCTTTTCCCCGACTACCAGACGCGAGACCAGCTGCTCGACCTCAACCCGCTGATCGCCCGCGACGGCTTCGACACGAGCCAGCTGGCCGACCTGGCGGTGAAAGACTTCACCGGCGCCGACGGTCATCAGTACGGCCTGCCGCGCGACATGAGCACGATCGGCCTCTACTACAACAAGAAGATGTTCGACGCGGCCGGCATCCCCTACCCGGACGCCACCTGGAACTGGGACAAGCTGGCCGAGGTCGCCACGAAGCTGACCAAGACATCGGGCGGCACAACGTCCCAGTGGGGCTTCTACACCGAGACGTCCGACATGGAGAACTACTGGTCCTCCCTCGTCTGGCAGGCCGGTGGCGACATCCTCAGCGCGGACAAGAAGACCGTGGTCATCGACTCCGATAAGGCAGCGGCGGGGATCCAGTTCCTCCAGGACCTGATCTACAAGGACAAGGTGATGGCGCAACCGACGGCCGGCGGGTCGGGTGACCTCTTCGAAAACGGCCAGGCCGCCATGGAGGCGAACGGCTCCTGGCTGGTCCCCACCCATCAGGCAGCGGGTATCGATTTCGGCGTCGCGCCTCTCCCGATGGGGCCGGCCGGCCAGGCCGCATCCGTCAACCCGAGCGGCGTCGTGGTCTACAAGGGGACGAAGCACGCCGACGCGGCCTGGGAGTTCGTGAAGTGCTACACGGGCCCCGTGATGCAGGCCAAGATCGCCGAGCTCAAGGCATCGATGCCGGCCAACAAGCAGGTCCTGGCGAACCAGTACGCCACTTCGTTCGACGGCGGCCAGACCTTCGCCGGGGCGCTCGCGTATGCCCATCTCAAGCCCTCGTTCAAGGGCTTCAACGAGTTCAACACCACGCTCCAGGACGAGCTCGACAACAAGGTCTTCAACGACAACCAGCTCTCCGCGAAAGCGGCGCTCGACGAGGTGACCCCGAAGCTCCAGCCGCTTCTCGGCCAGTGAGCGCCGTCCGTGAGCCACGTTTGTAGCCGAGCGTCAGCGTGACCTCGCTGGCGCGCCTACTGGGCCGGCCTGGGCGGGTCTCCTCGGCCGGCCCGACCCGCTCGCGCGGTGGACCGCGGGCGTCTGAACCGCTCTGGGCGCTCCTGTTCCTTGCCCCGACCATCATCGGCCTGGCGGTCCTCTCCGCCGGGCCGATCCTGGCCGCGTTCGGGATCAGCCTCACCACGTGGGACCTGCTGACCCCACCTCAGTTCGTTGGTTTCGACAACTACGTCCAGCTTCTCGGTGACGATCGGTTTCTGAAAGCGCTTCGGAACACGACCTTCTACACGGTCGTGTCCGTGCCCATCGGCCTGACCCTTGCTCTGGGCTTGGCCGCGGCGCTGAATCAGCAGATCCGGGGGATCGCTTGGATCAGGACCGCGTACTTCCTGCCGCTCGTGACATCGATGACCGCGATCGCCCTCGTGTGGCTCTGGATCTACAGCCCGACGGGCCTCCTCAACCACGCCCTCGCCATATTCGGGATCCCGCCGCAGCGGTGGGTCGCCGACCAGACGCTGGCGATGCCCTCGATCATCGCGATGAGCATCTGGCAGGGGCTTCCGGCGAACGTGATCATCTTCCTGGCCGGGCTCCAGGCCATTCCAGTCGAGTACTACGAGGCAGCCAGCGTCGATGGAGCCGGGCGCTGGAGCCGCTTCCGGAAGATCACGCTGCCGCTTCTCACGCCCTCGATCTTCTTCACCGGCGTGCTCGCCCTGATCGGTGCGTTCCAGGTGTTCGACCAGGTCTACGTCATGGCGAACCCAGGCAAGCCGAGTGAGGCGACGATCACGCTCGTCTACTACATCTACGAGGCCGGTTTCCGCAACTTCAAGATGGGCCGCGCAAGCGCCGCCTCGGGCATCCTGTTCCTCATCGTCGCCGTCGCCACGATCCTGTACTTCCGAAGCCAGAATCGATGGGTGCACTACCAGTGAGCGCCGCGATGGACCGTACCATCTCGGCGCCGGACGTACGTAGGCCCGCCCGCTGGCCCCGGCGGAAGCTGGTCCGGAGGGCCGGACTCTATGTCGCCCTGCTCGCCGGTGGACTGGCGATGATGATTCCGTTCCTGTGGATGCTCACGACGTCGCTCAAGACCCGGGCGGAAGTCTTCTCGAGCTCGCCGTTCTCCTTCCCATCGGGGCTCCACTGGGACAACTACTCCAAGATGTGGTTCGCCCTGCCGGGCGTGACATTCGGGACCTTCTTCGAGAACTCCCTCGTCATCGCGTCGCTCGCGACGATCGGTCAGCTTGTGAGCTGCTCGATGGCCGCCTACGCGTTCGCCGTGCTGGACTTCCCGTTCAAGCGATCACTCTTCGCGCTGATCCTGGCGACGCTCATCATCCCGTTCCAGGTCGTGCTGGTCCCGAACTTCATCCTGTATCGGTCCATTCCGTGGCCGTTCAGCGACAGTGGCAACTGGATAGGGACGAACCTTCCGTTGTGGGTGTGGGCCTTCTTCGGGGGAGCCTTCGGGACGTTCCTCCTGCGCCAGTTCTTCCTTACGATCCCGAGCGAGCTGGCCGATGCGGCCCGCGTCGACGGGGCCAATCCGTGGCAAATCTTCCTGCGCGTATACATTCCGCTCTCCCGGCCGGCCCTGGCCACCGTCGCGATCTTCCAGTTCATGTGGAGCTGGAACGACCTCCTCGATCCACTGATCTACCTGCGCGACCTGCCCTCGTATACGACCACGGTGGGACTCGCCTTCTTCCAGGGCCAGTTCGTGGGCAAGTGGCCCGAGATGATGGCGGGCGCCCTCGTAAGCCTCATCCCGATGGTCATCCTCTTCGTCGTCGCCCAGAAGTACTTCGTTCGGGGCATCACCCTGTCCGGGCTCAAGGGGTAGGGGATCGAGGTGGACGAGCCGCCTGCCCGGGCGCCCGGCGACCTCCGCCTCCACGAGTTCCGGCCGCTCACGCGGCTCCGGGTCCGCCACGCCGGCGCGCCGGCGGGCCCCTCCATCCCGGCGATCGACGCCCACAACCACCTCGGCCCGACCCCATTCTCCGAGGGTTGGGACCGGCGCACGCCGGCCGAGCTCGCGACGGCGCTCGACGGGTCGAACATCGCAGCGATAGTCGACCTCGACGGCGGTTGGGGCGATGCGCTTCGACGCGAGCTCGATCACTGGGCGCCCCTCGGCGACCGCGTGGCCGTTTTCGCCGGCCTCGACTACGAAATGTGGGCCGGGCGTCCGGATTTCGGTGAGGTCGAGGCGGCGCGACTGCGTGATGCCGCCTCGGCGGGCGCCCGCGGCCTCAAGGTGTGGAAGCTGCTCGGGCTTCGGGCGCGCGACCGGGCCGGCCGGCTCGTGGCCGTCGACGACCCGCGGCTCGATCCGCTGTGGGCGACGGCGGGAGCGCTCCACCTGCCCGTCACGATCCACGTTGCCGACCCGATCGCGTTCTTCGAGCCGCTCGATGCTGCCAACGAGCGTTACGAGGAGTTGTGTGCGCACCCCGACTGGCACTTCTGGCCCACGCGGGAGCGCAGCCGGCCGGACGGGACCGGCTACCCCCCGTTCGACGAGCTGATCGATGGGCTCGAGGCCGTCGTCGCGCGTCATCCCGGGACGACGTTCATCGGCGCCCATGTCGGGTGCGTACCGGAGGATCTCCGGCGCGTCGGCCGCATGCTCGCCGCGTACCCGAACTGGCACGTGGACATAGCCGCGCGGATCGCCGAGCTCGGACGCCAGCCCTACAGCGCGCGCGACTTCATCCTCCGGTGGCAGGACCGCGTCCTGTTCGGGACCGACGCCGCCCCTGACCCCGCGGCATGGGCCGTTTACGCCCGGTTCCTCGAGACCCGTGACGAGTCGTTCCCCTACGACCCGGACGGTGGACCCGGCAGCCAGGGGCGGTGGCAGATCCACGGGCTGGGCCTGCCCGGAGATGTGCTGCGGGCGGTCTATGCGGACAATGCGAGGCGGCTCATCTTCGGCCGGGGCCGGCAGGGCCACGCCGCGAGCGTCACGCCAGATGACGCCACCGGGTGACCCCTCCTGTATCGGTCGGGAAGCGCCGACCGCCTACGCGGAACTGGTACCCGCCGAGCACCATCGCCCCGGCCGAGCAGCCCGCGATCACCGCTCCGCGGGCGCGCGCATCTCTGAGGGCGGCGCCCCCGCGCTGTTCCGCAAGGTGGACAGCCCGATACGCGACACACTGCTTGCGCTGACACGTGCAGCCAGGCGCAGATCCCGGCCCTCTCGGTCAGAAGTGGTGCTACGCTCCGGAGTGCGGTTCACGCAGACCTCAACGGTTCCGGCGGGTCGATGGGGTACTCCCGAACACCTCGTCCGGCGATCGTTTCCCGCGCATCGCCTGTGTCCGATCATGTCAACGAGCGACTGATCGCCGTCGACGGCGGCCGCCTGCTCGATAGCCCGTTCGATTCTCGAGGTGGAACGATGCCGAACATCACAGTCGAACTGTTCACCGGCCGGACGCTCGAGCAGAAGCGCGTATTCGTGGCAGCGGTGACGAACAGTGCCGTGGAGATCCTGAAAGTGAAGCCCGAGGCGGTGCGGATACGACTCGTCGAGATGGAGACCTGGGACCTGGCCAACGGCGGGGAGCTCGAGTCCGACCGCCGCGCCGTCGATGTGCCGGAGGGAGTCCGGACGGGTCGCTCGGAGCCGCCCCTCCATCGTCGCGAACGACCTTAGAACGACCTCAGGGGTCCTCAGGATCATGCCGCAAAGAGCGCGACGTCGCTCTCGGCAAAGTACAATCGACCCACTTCAGGCGCCACAGAGCGGGGGACCACCTGTGGCGAACGAGCAACGGTCAGAGGCCCCGGGATGTCGGAGGTGGTCCCTCTCCCAATGACACACCGCAGCGATATCGGCGCCGCCGTGATTGGCAGCGGTTTCGTCGGCACAATCCACATCGAGGCCCTCCGCCGCATCGGGGTCAAAGTCGTGGGCCTGCTGGACGCCAACCCGGAGCTAACCGCGACAAGGGCCGCGCAGCTTGGCCTGGCCTCCGCCTACGCCTCGCTCGAAGAGCTTCTGTTGGACGACCGAGTTCGCGTCGTCCACGTCACCTCGCCGAATGACCTGCACTGCCGACAGGCGAAGGAGATCCTTGCCGCCGGACGGCACATCGTCTGCGAGAAGCCGCTGGCGATGACGTCCGTGGAGTCGGGCGAGCTGGTCCGGCTGGCCGAGGCGAGCGGCCTCGTGAACGCCGTCAACTTCAACATTCGCTTCTACCCGCTCAACCAGCACGTAGCAAACTTCGTCCGCGACGGGGGCGTCGGCGACGTCCGCCTCGTCACCGGCCGCTACTTCCAGGACTGGCTGCTCTACGACACGGACTGGAACTGGCGCCTCGAGCCCGAGCACGGAGGTGCCTTGCGCGCCGTCGCCGACATCGGCTCCCACTGGCTCGATCTGACGACGTTCCTGACGGGCCTCCGGGTCGAGTCGGTCCTGGCCGACCTCTCCACCTTCATTCCGGTT
The DNA here is from genome assembly GCA_050008515.1 of Candidatus Limnocylindrales bacterium. Lineage (GTDB taxonomy): Bacteria > Chloroflexota > Limnocylindria > Limnocylindrales > CSP1-4 > Fen-1039. The sequence continues at coordinate 16,904 of JBEKMM010000024.1, read as the reverse complement.
CGGCGCAAACCGGTCGGCGCGGTGGAGACGTTCTCCACCGAGCGCTCGACAGAAACCACGCCCGTGACCATTCGAACGGAGGACGCCGCGCTCATCACGCTCCGCTTCGAGGGCGGCGCGCGGGGAGCGGTGGCGATCTCTCAGATCAGCGCCGGCCGCAAGAACAACATCCAGTACGAGATCGACGGCTCGTCCGCCGCGGTCGCGTGGGACTCCGAGCAGCCCGACCATCTCTGGATCGGGCATCGGGGCCGCCCGAACGAGATCCTGCAGCGAGATCCCGCCCTGATGAGCCCACTCGGGCGGTCCGCCGCGCGGCTTCCCGGCGGGCACGTGGAGGGGTTCGCGGACACGTTCGCCGCCCACTTCGCGGCGATCTACGACGACGTGATCGCAGGCCGTCCGGCCGCACATCCAGCCTATCCCACGTTCGCCGCCGGCCACCTCGAGATGCTCATCGGGGACGCGGTCCTCGAGAGTGCCCGCACCAATCGATGGGTCGAGGTGGCCCGGACGCCCACGCCGACAGCTCCCTCACCGTCCGCATCGTGACGCTTTCACGTCAACCAGCCACTCCATTTGGCCCGGAGGGCCTACTGCCATGAAGCTCGGGTTCCTGACTGCCCCATTCCCACAGACGCCGCTCATGGAGGTTGCGAGATGGGCGGCCGGCGCCGGCTTCGAGGTGCTCGAAGTCGCCTGCTGGCCGGTCGCGAGCGGGCCCACCCGCCGCTATGCCGGTACGAGTCACATCGACGTCGCCAATCTGACGCAGAGCCGCGCGAGCGAGATCATGGATGAGATCGGGGCAACGGGCCTCTCGATCTCGGCGCTCGGCTTCTATCCGAATCCGCTCCATCCGGACCCGGAGCATCGCAAGCAGGTCATCGGCCACCTGAAGCACGTCATCACCGCCGCTGAGAAGATGAACGTCCCGCTCGTCAACACATTCATGGGCGGCGACTGCGCGAAGAGCCAGGATGAGAACTGGGAAGTAGCGCTCCAGGTCTGGCCGGACATCGTGAGATTCGCGCAGGACCACGGCCGCAAGATCACGATCGAGAACTGCCCCATGATCTTCAGCCGCGACGAGTGGCCGGCCGGCCACAACATCGCCTGGTCGCCCTATATCTGGCGGCGCATCCTGGAGCAGTGGGGCGGCACCGTCGGGCTCAACTACGACCCATCGCACCTGGTCTGGCTGATGATCGACCAGGAGCGCTTCATCCGCGAATTCGGGCCGCACATCCTCCACTTCCAGGCGAAGGATCTCGAGATCGACCGCGACGGCCTCTATGAGCGCGGCACGCTCTCCGGTGGGATCGGCTGGCAGGTTCCGCGATTGCCCGGCCTGGGCCAGGTCCCGTGGGCCCGGGTCTTCGCCGCCCTGTGGAAGGTCGGGTACGCGGGCGATTGCATCATCGAGCACGAGGACCGGAAGTTCGAGAAGACCGACGAGCTCGTGAAGCGTGGGTTCCTGATTGCCCGCGACGTCCTGCGCCCGTACGTGAAGTGAGCGATAGATGGGCCTCTCCATCGAATCCCTGACGGAACGTGATATCGCGAAGGCGATCGACCATTCGCTGCTGAAGCCGGAGCTCGACGACGCGCTAGTGGAGGCGGGGTGCCGGCTCGCGGCGAAATACGACGTCGCCTCGGTGTGCGTTCGGCCCGCTGACGTGAGCCGGGCGAAGGCGATCCTGGCCGCGACCGACGTCGCCGTCGGCACGACGATCGGCTTTCCGCACGGCAACCACGTCACTGAGATCAAGGTGGCGGAGGCGCGGCGAGCTCTCTCCGATGGCGCCACCGAGCTTGACATGGTGATCCAGATCGGAGCCCTGAAGGCCGGACGCGACGCAGACGTCGAGTCGGACATCCGCGCGGTCGTGGAGGTCGGGCATGCGGCCGGCGCGATCGTCAAGGTCATCTTCGAGAACGCCTACCTGACCGACGCGGAGAAGATCCGCGCCTGTCATTTGAGCGAGTCGGCCGGGGCCGACTTCGTGAAGACGAGCACCGGCTTCGCGCCCTCCGGCGCCACGTTGGATGATCTGAGATTGATGCGCGCGAACACGTCGCCCCATGTCCAGATCAAGGCCGCGGGCGGCGTACGGACCCTCGACGCGCTGCTGGCGGTCATGGAGGTCGGGGTCACACGCATAGGCGCGACCGCGACCGAGGCGATCATCGAGGAGTTCCGCGCTCGCAAGGCCGGACTGGCTCCGGCCGGCAAGGGAACGCTGGAGGGCGGCTACTGATCCCGCGCCGAGGTTTCGGAGCCGGCGCGCCCTAGGTGCAAGGGAGAGGCTGATGGACTTCACGATTCGCGAAGCGGTGGTGGGGGACTGGCAGCAGGCCGGGCGTATCTGCTACGACGCGTTCGCCACCGTGTCGGGGGAACACGGCTTCCCGCCCGATTTCCCCTCGGTCGAGGCGGCGGCGCTGCCGCTCAAGTGGATGATCGAGCACCCCCGGTTCTACGGCGCAGTGGCCGTGCGGAACGGCAAGGTGATCGGCAGCATCTTCATGGACGAGCGGTCGGCCATCTCAGCGATCGGCCCCATAACGGTCCAGCCGGGCGAGCAGAACGCGGGCATCGGCCGGGCGCTGATGCTGGCCGCGATGGACCACGCGGCCGCGCGCAAGGCTATCAGCGTCCGGCTGCTCCAGCTGGCCTTCCACAACCGGTCGCTGAGCCTGTACGCCAAATTGGGCTTCGACATCAGGGGCGCCTACGGGGCGATGTACGGTCCCGCCATCAACCGCAAGATGCCCGGCTACGACGTCCGGCCCGCCAACCCCGCCGACGAGGCGGCCTGCAACGCGCTGTCGGTTAGGGTCCACGGCCACGAGCGTCCTGGCGAGGTCCACGAGGCTATCGAGTCCGGCGACGCTCGGGTGGTGGAGCGGCTCGGCCGGATCACGGGCTACACGACCGGCATCAACTACTTCGCCCACTCCGTGGCCGAGACCACGGACGACCTGAAGGCTCTCATCTGCGAGGCAAAGGACTTCGGCACGCCCGGCTTCCTGGTCCCGCTGCGCGACAGCAACCTGTTCCAGTGGTGCCTCGCCGAGGGCCTGAAGGTTTGGTTCGTGCTGAACATGATGACGACCGGGATCTACCAGGAGCCTGAGGGCGCGCACATGCCCTCGATCGGGTACTGACCCCAGACGGCCTGAGCCGTGTCGTGACGGTCAGGTAGCGGGCGCGATCCGCGGCAGGCTCGCGGCGGCGACGGCCTGGCCGTGGCGCTTGTCTCGCTCGGAGACCTCGTGGAACATGACCGGCCTCTCGGTGCCCTCGGCTGCGAGGACCTCCGCGGCGCGGGCCTGGATCACTTCGCCGCCATGACCCGTCATTACGCGGCCGAGCAGCAGCACGTGCTCGAAGTCGTAGAAGTCGGCGTACTCGAGAAGCCCGTAGCCGAGATGCGTCCCGATCGTCTCGTAGACGCGGGCCGCGCGCTGGTCGCCGCGGGCCATGAGCTCCTGGAGAGCCACCAGCCGATCCGGTAGCGGCATCGCGTCGTCCATCTCAATCCCGGCTGCCGGCAGGAGTCGCGGCAGGCACTGCTGTGAGAAGTAGCGAACGCCGCAGCCTCGGTCGCCCGACCACTCGTCGATCGGGGCCTCGGGCGCATAGTCGATCGGAGTGAACGCGAGTTCGTTCAGCCACGGTGTCAGGGCGCGGTCGCGGGTGACGTAGCCTGCCGCTTCGCTCGATCCCATGGCGATCCCCAGCAGGCCGCCGACACCGGCGACCATGGAGCCTGCCAGCGCCGTCACGTCGCCGTCGTTCGCGACAGCGAACGGGACGCCGCCCCAGGCGGCGCGGAGATCGTGGAACAGGCTGCGAACGCGGTGGAACTGGTCCGGCGGAACCGAGCGGAACAACGAGGCAGACCTGGCCTCGTTGTCGACGTAGACCCCGGCGGCGCTTCCGCCGATGGCGTCGACACGCGGCAGGTGTTCCGCGGCTCGTCGAAGCGAATCCATGATCTGGTCGTAGTGCCACTGCGGGTCGCTCTGGCGCGAGGGATCCCAGAGGATCTCCTCGCTGAAGACGACCTCGCCGTCGATCACGGCCGCCGCCTTGCGGTCGCTCGCGCCGAGGTCGAATCCAATCCGGCAGCCCTTGAGATCACCGCCCACCGCGACGCTCCCGTCGCGAGACTTGGGGAAGGCTGCCCGTGGAGCTTGGACGACCTCGAGCGGCGAGTCGTAGACCCTCTTCATCATGTCGGCGTCGAAACGGCCCGCCGCATCCTCCGAGTAGTGACGGCGGAGCGCCGCCACGAGATCGTCCGGACCGTCAACCCAGATCCTGCAGCCGCCGCGAGCCCAGAGCATCGACTTGACGAGCCGTTCGCAGAGCGCGTGGGCGACCGGCCTCGCGGGATCGCCCTCGGAGAAGGCCCATGTCTCCCGAAGGTAGACCGAGGCTCCGGGCTGCTCGACCGCAATCGACACCGGCAGGCTTCGTCGCGAGCGCCCGGCGGCATCCGCCAGCTTTCGGCGTGCCAGCACGGCGGGCCTGAAGCCAGGATCGAGCGGCGGAGAGACACGCCCCCGAACGAGGAAGCGATCGAGTCCGTCCGTCAGCGACCGTCCTCCCTCAGCGGGCCTGGCTCGCCGCAGCCGCATCGCCGTCGCCGAGGTAGGCGATAGACCCGCCGGCGATCGTCGCCTCCACCTGCCAGTTCTCGTCCACGACCGCCAGGTCGGCGACGCGGCCGACCTCGACCCGCCCGAGGGTGCCGTCGAGGCCGAGCGCGCGGGCGGGATTGAGCGTCGCCAGCCTGACCGCGACGGCAGGCTCGAGCCCGACCTTCTCCACCAGGTTGCGAAGCGCCAGGTTGAGCGGCAGGAGCGAGCCCGTCAGGGTTCCGTCGAGCAACCGGCCCGACGTCCCATCAGAGACGTATTCGTGACCGGCGACCATGTAGCGCCCGGGCGGCATGCCGAGGCCGGCGAGCGCGTCGGTGATCAGGACCAGCTCGTCGGGCGCCTTGATCCGTGCCACCACGCGGAGCGTCTCGAAGGCGACGTGGTTGCCGTCGGCGATGAAGCCCGCGGTGAGGCCAGTGGCGAGCACGTACCCCGCGACGCCGGGGTCGCGGTGGCGGAGCGGCCGCATCGCGTTGAAGAGATGGGTCGCGAGCGTCGCCCCGGCATCGGCGCCGGCCGCTGCTTCACTCCAGGTGGCATCGGTGTGGCCGATCGAGACGCGGACGCCGCGCTCGACCAGGAACGAGATGAGCGCGAGAGCCCCCGGCAGCTCGGGGGCGAGCGTCAGCCAGCGAACGTCACCCGCCTCGAGCCAGCGGCTCGCCTCCTCGATCGAGGGCAGCCGGAGATGCGCAGGGTCATGCGCGCCCCGATACGTGGGGCTGATGAACGGGCCCTCGATGTGAACCCCGAGAACCCGTGTCTCGCCCGGGACCGGCGGGTGGCGCAGGTTCGCCAGGGCGGGGACGTAGACATCCGGCGGCGACGTCACGATCGTCGGCACGAAGGCGGTCACGCCGAACCGAGGCAGACGCCGGCAGATCGAGGGGACGTCCGCCGACGGATCGGAGAAGTCGTCCCCGAATGCGCCGTTCACCTGGATGTCGATCAGACCCGGCAGGATGCGCGCTCCGGGTCCGCCCAGCGAGCCTGCCGGCGGCGCCTCGGTCGGCCCGATGGCGACGATGCTGTCGCCATCCACAGTGACCGCGCAGAGCCCCCGGTCATCGGGAGCATAGAGATGGCCGAATAGTTGAATCATGGCGTCAGAGTCACTTTCGAGAGGTTGAGGGGCGCGTCGGGATCACGGCCTTCGACGATCGCCGGGCCTTCGCGGAGCTCCCGGCGCATGCTCATCGGACGCGCCCCGTCGAGCTCGATCCGGTCACGACTCGGACGTAACGCGGGTGTAAGCAGCCGCGACGACGACGATGATCGACCCGAACACGATCAGACGCGTAGGCTCGGGCAGGCCGAGCACGGTGAGCAAGGCTGTCAGCACCGTCAGGATGATGGCGCCGATGATGGTTCCCCCGAACCCGCCCCGGCCGCCCATGATCGAGGTCCCGCCGATGACCGCCGCCGCGACGGAGGGCAGCAGATAGGGGTCGGCGAGCGACACGCTGGCGGTATTGGTGAAGCCCGAGATGACAAGCCCGGCGATGGCCGCGAGGACCGCCGAGATCACGTAGAGGACGATCAGGACCTGCGGGGAACGGACGCCCGACAGGCGAGCGGCGACCGGGTTGTCGCCGATGGCGAACAACAGCCGGCCGAACCCGGTCCGCCTGAGGCTGAGCAGTATCAGCAGGGTCAGCGGGACGAAGACCAGGAGGCTGTAGGGGATGACATCGAATAGAGTGTTGCTCCCGATCCACCTCAGCTGGCTCGGCACCCCGGCGCCCGTCTGGACCGTCTGCAGCTGCCACACGTTCGCGAAGCCGAGGACCACGAAGCTCATGGCGAGGGTCATGATCAGCGGGTGCACCCGGAACACGCCGACCCCGATGCCGGTGACGAGGCCGGCCAGGGCCGCCGCGGCGAGGGCGATGGCCATGCCCTGGACCCAGCCTCCCGGGCTGTGGACAAACGTCGCGGTGACGAACCCGGCCATCGAAGCCACGGTCGCGACGGAGAGGTCGATCCCGCCGGTCAGCATCGTCAGCGTCTGGCAGCCGCCAAGGATGGCCAGGGGCACGGAGGCCCGCAAGATCACGCCGCACCATGGCAGGGTGACGATGCCGGGATCCGCGATCTGGATCGTGATGACCAGGACGATGAGCAGGCCGGTCAGCGGGATCAGGGGCCGGTCTCGGAACAGGTTCCGCCAGGTGGCTGCAGTCAGCCACCGGTCGGCGAGTACGGCCGCGCTCATGCGCGGCTCCGCCGCATCTGGGCGAAGCTACCGACCATGACCACTCCCACGAGAATGAGGCCCTGGGCGACGTAGGCATAGTTGGAGTCGATGCTGAGGAACGTCATGTCGGTCCTGATCATTTGCAGGACGACCACGGCGACGATCGGGCCGAACAGTCCGCCCCGGCCGCCGGCGAGGCTCACCCCGCCGAGGACCACGGCCGCCACGCTCATCAGCGTGTACGGTCCGGGAACCGGCGTCCCGATCCCGGTGCTGGCGGTCAGCGACAAGCCCGCGAGCGCCGAGTACAGGCCCGTGAGGGCGTATGCGAACACCTTGGTCCGGCCGACCGGGACGCCGCTCCGGAACGCCGCCAGCCGGTTGCTGCCGACCGCGTATATCGAGAGGCCCAGCCTGGAGCGCGCGATCGGGATCCAGATGACGGCCACCACGACGACCAAGACGATCGCCGACTTCGGGATCCAGTCGCCGACGAAGGATCCCAGGACGAGGTTCTTGAGCCAATCCGAGGCGGCGCCCCCTGGCGCCGCTCTGACCAGCAGCGCGCAGCCCGCCCACACGAAGGACATGGCCAACGTGACTACTATATCCGGCACCCGGGTGAGGACGACCAGAGCGCCGTTGATCGCGCCCAGCACGATGCCGAGAACGAGCACCCCCAGGACCACCGCGACGCCGAACTCCTCGCTCTGGCCCTTCATCATCGTGGCGCAGACGACGCTCGTGAACGCCATCATCGACCCGATCGACAGGTCTATTCCGCCGCTCATGACGACGACCGCCTGGGCGACGGCAGCGAGTGCGAGCGGTAGCACCCCGATCGCGAGGCCCTGGATACCGCTCGCGTCGTAGCTCGACTGGATGAGCTTCGTGTACACGAGGAGGAGGAAGAGGAACGCGACGAGGCCGAGCGTCCAGGCGTTCCGGCGCGCCCACGGCGCGACTGCGTCGAGAGCCCGCCGGCGAGCGACGAGCGAAGCGGCGGTCACTGCGGCACCTCCGGGCGGCTCGAGCCGGCCGGGGTGGAGGCGTCGGCACCGGATGAGGTCGAAGCTAGCATCGCCGCAACGCCCTCTGGCACCGCGGCCTCGGCGCGAAGGTTATATGCCGCGCGCAGAAGGGTGGGCTCATCGCCCTCCGCCGCGCTGACCTCGCCGACCACGCGGCCGCCGAAGATCACGATCGCCCGGTCGCACACGAGCTGGACCTCCTTCAGCTCCGAGGTGTAGAGCAGGATCGCGGCGCCCGCCCCGGCCATGTCCCGGAGCAGCCTGTAGATCTGCGTCTTGGTGCGGATGTCGATCCCGCGCGTCGGGTCGAAGCACAGCATGGTCCGGACTCCGCCCGCGACCCAGCGCGCGATGGTCACCTTCTGCTGGTTGCCGCCCGAGAGCCGCCGCACCTCGCCGCCGGCCCGGGCGTCGATCTGGAGCGTCGCGACGGCGCCATCCACCTTCTCCCGTTCTTTGCCTAGGTCTATCAGGCCCCAGCGGCGGAGACGGGTCGAGAACGGCAGGGCGATGTTCTCGCGGATCGAGCGCTGCATCAGGAGCGCCTCGGCCCGGTCGGCAGCGACAAAGACGAGACCGGCGCGGATCGCATCGGCAGGGTGTCGGAAGTTGGCGGGTTTGCCGTCCACCAGCAGCTCGCCGCCCCTGGGACGCTCCGAGCCCGCCAGTATGTCGAACAGCTCGTCCTGCCCCTGCCCCTCGAGGGCCACCACGCCCAGCACCTCGCCCGGATACAAGTCGAACGAGGCGTCGTGCAGCCTGGTGCCGGAGCTGAGAGAGCGAGCCGAAATGCGTGGAGTTGCCGCTCGTGCCCGGGACCCCGAGTCGGCCACCGCGGCAGTGCGCGCCGAGAGGGCTTCGACGGTCTGGCCGAGCATGAGCTCGACGATCTTCTCCTCGGAGCCGGCTGTCACGTCGTCGACGCCCACGGTCTCGCCCTCGCGCAGCACGGTCGCCCGGTCGCAGACGGCGGCGATCTCGATCAGCCGGTGCGAGATGAAGATGACGGAGCGGTCGCCACCGCGCCTGGCGCGGAGCACGTCGAGGACCCGCTCGGTCAGGTTCGCCGGCAGGGCGGCGGTCATCTCGTCGAGCATGAGAACGTCGGGCTCGATCGCGAGGGCGCGGGCGAGGTCGATGATCCGGAGCGAGGCCAGCGGCAGCCGCCGGGCCAGGCTCGACAGGTCGAGGTCGGCCAGGCCGAGCTCGCCGAGCCAGTGGCGGAACGGCTCCAGCGGAGTCTCGGTCAGGCGCAGGTTGGCCCGGATGTCGAGGTCCGGGATGAGGGAGGGCTCCTGGTACACGGAGATCAGCCCGCCGCGGCGCGCCTCGGCCGGCGAGTGGACCGTGCGCTCCCTTCCACGGACCACGATCCGGCCGGCGTCCGGGTGGACTACGCCGGTCAGGATTTTGACGAGCGTGCTCTTGCCGGCGCCGTTGGCCCCAACGAGGGCGTGGATCTCGCCCGGGCGCACGGCCAGCGAGGCCGACTTCAGCGCCACGACGGCGCCGTAGGTCTTCGAGATGCCCGTGGCCTCGAGAAGGAGGTCGGTGGTGACGGTCATGTTGCCCTGGTGGTCGGCGGGGGACGCCGGTGGAGCCGGCGTCCCCCGCACTTGCTGGTTGGTGCGGCCTAGATCACGCGCCCTTGCAGTTTGCCGGGACGGTGTTCGGGTCGTACGTGGTCCAGTCCTTGATCGAGAGGCTCAGCGGCCACAGCGGGTCGAGCCCGGGGACCGACTGCCAGGCCTTGAGGTCGGTCTTGCCCTGGTCGGTCAGGTTGTCGAGCAGCACGGGGTCGAGCAGGACGGTGTTCGGCCGGCCCGCGCCGGCGGACTGGCTGACAGTCTCGCCCTTGAGCAGCTTGAGCGCCATGGTGATGCCCGCGCCGCCGACGGAGGCCGTGTTGGTGACGGCCGCGCCCTTGAGGCCCGGGAAGTTGGTGGGATCGAGGAGCTGGGAAACGAACCCGCCGATGTCGGCATCGGCGATCGGCACGAACGGCTTGTTGGCAGCCTTGATCGCATCGACGATCTGCTTGCCCATGCCCGAGGCCCAGATGCCTTGGACCTTATCGTACTGGCCGCTCGAGATGAAGTCGTTAGTCAGGTTCGTCGTGGTGGCCGGATCCCAGCCCGTGAACACACCCGAGTTGCTGGGGACGACCTTGATGTTCGGGTACTGCTTGAGAATGGTCTGGAACCCGATGTCACGGTCGGAGTCGGCCGGGTGGCCGGCGAGACCGCGCGTGTACCAGACGGTGCCCGTGCCGCCCATCTGGTCGAACAGCCACTTGGCGCCGAGCTCCGCGTACTTGACCTGGTTGTTGTACAGGTTCCAGGTGTTCGGGTCGGTGACGTAGGCATCAACCGAGACGGTGACGATGCCCTTGGCATGCGCCTCGGCGAGGGCGGGGTTGAGGGCGTCGGGGTCGTTCGGGTTGAACACGATCGCGTTGACGTTCTTCGCGATCAGGTCGCGGATGTCGGAGAGCTGGCCCGCGGCGTCAGTGTTGCGATGGATCACGGTGAGCGCGGTGATCTCCGGGTACAGCTTGGCCTGAGCCTTGGCGGTGCAGACCTGCTCCTCGCGGAAGCCGTTGCCCACGCCGCCGCCGTTCGAGTAGCCGATCGTGAACGTCTTGGCGCCGCCGGACGAGGTGCCACTCGAGGAACACGCTGCGACGATAACCGCGGCCGCGGCTAGCGTCCCCAGCCTGCGAACCATTCCGGTTCCACTCATGACGGAAACCTCCCTACTACGACCGCGAACTCCTGATTTGGAGCGCGCGTTGGGCGATTGATCGCTGCGTTCGGTTGGGCTATCGCTTCGTCTACCCTCCTCCTCGCTGAGCCGGTGCATCCATCAGCGACCGCGCTCCCCGGCGAGCTGAACCATCTGTTTGTGAGAATAGGCAGGACCATCGGGACGCGTCAGCTGGCCGAGCACGTCGAGCGGCAAGTCGTTGACGATCGCGTGGTTCGGGTTGAACAGGAGGCGCTCATCGACCGCGAGGCCGATGCCGGCGCCTTCCTTGACCGCGTAGTAGAGGTTTCGTGGCCGCACCGAGTCGCCGACGTTGAGGACGTGGAGGCCGGCCGCGCGAAGCTCGTCGAATAGCTCGAGCCTCGGGCGGGTGTGGCAGCCGACGATGCTGTCGACCGCGATGGTGGTCAGGTTGAAGTCCCTGTCCTGAAGGACGGCCTCGCCCTCGCGGATCTCGCGGACCGTCGTCTCGGTCAGGACCTTGACGGGATGCTCGTACGGGCGCGACTCGAGGACCTCGGCATCGCCCTGCTCGTAACGTTTGCGAGCGACGTACATGTGGATGACCTCGACCTCGGCGGCGAACTCGCGGTTCTCGGTCACGACGGTGACGTCCTTGCCGTGGCCGGCGAGGAACGCGATCGTGTCGACCGCTGCGTAGTGGTCGCCCCAGACCAGCACCCGCTCGCCGAGCTTGTGGAGCTTGCGCGCCCCCGGATGGCAGTCGCAGGCTATCTTCGGGCAGGCCATCGCCTCCTCGAAGGGGATCACGTCCTCCGCCCGGCCGATCACGTCCGGCACGTATGAGATGGCGCCGGTCGCGTTCACGACGATGTCGAACGCGCGCAGCTCCACCACGGTCGGCGCGTGGTTGAGGCGGATGTCGACGTGCAGGTCGAGCAGCTGGTCCCGGATCCAGTCGAGATACCAGCGCATCTTCTCCTTGCCGGGCACCAGGCAGACGTACAGCATCGCGCCGCCGAGCTCGCCGGCGTGCTCGAACAGGGTCACCGAGTGGCCGCGCTCGGTCGCAACGCGCGCCGCCTCCATGCCGGCGGGTCCGCCGCCGACGACCGCGAGGCGGACGGGCGATGAGGAGCGCTCCATGCGGGCGAAGGCGGGGTTGCCGCAGCCGGGGTTGATCGAGCAGGCGATCTCGTGCTTGGCCATCAGCGATTCCTGCCAGCAGCCGCCGAGGCACGAGATGCACTTTCGGATCGAGCGGACCCGGCCGTACTTGGCCTTCACCGGCCAGTACGGGTCGGCCAGCATCTGGCGCGACAGGCCGACGAGATCCGTCTTGCCCTCGGCGATGATCTGCTCGCAGTACTCCGGGTCGCGCAGCGAATGGCTGGTGATGACCGGGATGCGGATCGCCTTCTTGGTCGCCTCGGCTGCGTACGTCGCCCAGCCCTGCGGATAGGGCATCGGATCGAAGCCTGCGCCGGGGCTCTCCTGGAGGCCCATGCTCAGGTCGACCGCGGCGCAGCCGGCCCGCTCGAGCAGACGGGCGATCTCGACGCCCTCGTCGAGCGTCCGTCCGTTCGGTATCCACTCGTCGAATGAGTAGCGGACGAGGACGGGGAAGCCCTTGCCGCACTTCTTGTGGATCTGGTCGACGATCGCGAGCGGGAACCGCATTCGGTTCTCGAAGCTGCCCCCGAAGCGATCGGCGCGCCGGTTGAGGGCCGGGCTCATGAACTCCGACAGGAGGTAGCCGTGCGCCGCATGGAGCTCGACCGCGTCGAAACCCGCCTGCTTGACCCGCCAGGCGGCCTCAGAGAACTGGTCGACGAGCTCGAGGATCTCGGCGATGGACGCCTCCCGAATCTCCTTGCCCTTCTCCTCGGCGTTCTCGTAGATGATCTCGTGCCCTGCGGACCACGGCAGCTTGAGGACCCGATCGTTGGCGCCGAGGGTGTTGTACCGCGGGATCGCGCACTGGCGCCCGGGGTGCTGGAGCTGCACCGCGCACCTGGCGCCGTAGCGGTGCATGCTCTCGGCCAGGCGCGCCAGCCCGGGCACGAAGTTGTCGCCGTCGGCGACGAGGCACGTCACCGTGGGGCGGCCCGTCTTCGCGTTCGGCGTCGTCGCGCCGACGATGATGAACCCCGCCCCGCCCCTGGCGACCTCGGCGTGGTGCGCGATGTCGCGCTCGCTGACCTCGCCGTCCGCGTGGGACGAGCTGATGTCGGTCGGGACGTGAACGACACGGTTGGCGAGCTCGAGGTTGCCGAGCTGGATCGGGCTGAACAGGTGTGGGAATGACGCCATAAGACTCCCTCGTGGCGGGCACGGAGTCACATATGCGTGTCGTATCTGGCACCTCGTCGAGGTGCATCTTCGCCGCCAGTCTCCCGGTCGGCGATCGCTCGCGGCAATGTCAATAGCGGCTGAGAAACTGGCAGGAGCGGCTGCGGCGGCCCGTGGCGAAATGCCGCTTCAGGACGTGAGGGAATGTTCGGCGTCAGCTCGCCGCCTCTCCAGGGTGCGCCATCCCGACGAGGTAGCTGCCCGCGCCGGGTCGGCCGACGGGCACGCGGGATCCGGATGGGCTGGCGTAGTACCGCCGGTAGTCGGCCGGCGACATGCGCGTGTAGCGATTGAACACCTTGTAGAACTGGTAGATGTTCGTGTAGCCGACAGCCGATGCGATCTCGCAGATGTTGATCTCCGTCTTGAGCAACAGCCGCTTCGCCTCGGCCAGTCGCAGCTTCGTCACGTACTCCTTGAACCCGACGGTAGTCACGTCCTTGAACAGGTGGCGTGTCCGTGACGCGCTCAGGTGCATCGTTTCCGCGACCTGCTCGAGAGTGATCGTCTCTCGGAAATGGTCCGCGACGTAGGCAAGCGCGGGGCTCAACTGCTGCTGCGCGTCGCCGGTGAGGTCCGCATGTGTCGCTTCCTGCCCGCGATGCTTGATCACGACGCCAAGGAGCCGGCGCAGGTTCGCATCGATGAGGTACCGGTCTGACGGGTTTCCGCCCTCGGTCGCCGTCTTGAGCTCGAAGAGGATCGGCCGAAGCTCCTGGGCAAGCGATGAGTCGTGCTGAATACGGCGCGACCCGCTGTCACCTTCCATGAAGGCTGTCAAGTACGCGGAGTCGAACGGGCGGCATCCAGGAGCCGCGATGAACTCAGGCAAGAACAGGGCGAGCAGGAGCCGCAGACGGACGCCGGGGTCGGCAACCGCAACGTGTGCCTCGCGGTTGTCGATCAGGAACACGTCGCCCGGTTCGATCGGATCCTCGCGCTGGCCGAACTTGAACTGGCCAGAGCCTTCGAGGCACAGCGCAACCTCCAGGTAATCGTGCGAGTGCATCTGGTCGTCGCGGGCGGTCTCGTACTCCAGCACCCGCAGCGGAAACTCGGGCTCAAGGTCGTACCGCCAGAAGAAGACGCCCACTCGACGCTCCTGTTGTGTCTCCAGCGGCCGACGGGCAATCGACCGCTGCGTGGGAACTCCATCCCCCGCCGGTCTTTCCGGCAGGATAATCGATAATCGAGTGGGGCACAAGACGACCGAGCCAAGCGCCGGTGAGGGAGGGGGCCGCTCAAGGTGGTCCTATCACCTTCAGCCGGTCCTGCCAATTCTCGGCCGGATATGTCATTGCCCGCTCCGGCGCGCCGCGGGACACTGCTGACCAACCCAGTAGTGGATGCCGCGCGCCGCATCCCTCGTTCATGACCGTCGGCCCGTGACGTATCCCCTGCAACCACGCCTGACCTGGAGGTGCCTCCCGAGATGAACCCGACCTTCCAGCCAGAGCTTCCTGGGCCTCCGGCGGTCCGAGTCGGCCTCGTTGGCGCGGGTTTCATGGGCGAGGCGCACGCGGCAGCCTGGAGGTCGCTCGGCGTTGCGTCGCTGACGATCCACGACAGCGTCCCAGTGGCCGCCGAACGCCTTGCCGGCCAGTTCGGCGCAACCACCGCACGGTCTCTGGACGACCTGCTCGGGGCCTCCGACGTCGTGGACGTGTGCACGCCTACCCATCTCCACCGAGAGGTCGTCGAGGCCGCGGCGGCCGCCGGGCGCCCGGTCATCTGCGAGAAGCCGCTCGCGCGGACGGTCGAGGATGGCGAGGCGATGATCGCGGCCTGCCGGGCCGCTGGCGTCCCCCTCTTCGTGGCGCACGTGGTCCGCTATATCAACGAGTACGTGGCGGCCAAGCAGGCCGTCGAGGCAGGTCGAGTCGGGCGACTCGCGGTCATCCGCCTGCGGCGGGAGTCCGCACGGCCGAACAAGGCCGCGGATCACTGGTTCTTCGACACCGCCCGCTCCGGCGGCGTGATGATGGACCTGCTGGTCCACGATTACGACTACGCGCGCTATCTGGCTGGCGACGTTGACTCGGTGTGGGCCAGAACCGTCCGCGACGCGAGCGGGGCCGAAGTCGACTTCGGCTTCGCCGTCCTGCGGCACGTCTCCGGAGCGATCACGCACGTCGCAGGAGGCTGGGTCTACCCGTGGCCGGTGTTCCGGACCGGGTTCGAGATCGCGGGTGACGCCGGGCTCATCCAGTACGAGTCGTCAGATACGGCGCCCGTAACGCCGTATCTGATCGGGGAGCGCGATGGGGGCGAGGCCGGGACGGGACTACCGGACAGCCCGGTGGCCGAGAATCCATGGGCCCTCGAGCTCGCCGACTTCGTCGCGTCGATCCAGGGTGCCGGACCGCCCAGGGTATCGGCCCAGGACGGGCTCGAAGCTGTAAGGATCGCCAACGCGGTGATCGAATCGTCGCGGACGGGTCGTCCCGTCCGACTGGTCGCGGCAGCAGCGACGGAGGGAGTCAGATGACGGCCAGACTCTCGGTCGGGCTCGTGTCCGCCGCCCACGTCCACGCGGACACATACGCCGACCTCCTGCGGTCGATGCCGGACGTCGAGTTGATTGGCCTCGCCGACCCCGACGCGCGACGCGGCAACGACTTTGCGAACCTCCATTCGTTTCCGTTCCTGGGGGAGCTCCCGGCCCTCCTCGCGCTCCATCCCGATGCCGTCGTCGTGACCTCGGAGAACGCGAACCACCGACGCGACGTCGAGGCGGCCGCGGCCGCAGGAGCGCACGTTCTCTGCGAGAAGCCTCTCGCGACCACCGTCCAGGACGCTCGCGCGATCGTCGAGTCGTGTGCTCGAGCCGACGTCCGTCTGATGACCGCCTTTCCGATGCGGTTCTCGCCCGCGATGGGGAGAGTTGCGGCCGCGGTCGCGGCGAACGAAATCGGCCGTGTCCGCGCCGTCAGCGCCGTGAACCAGGGCCAGATCCCGACCCGGCACCGGGCGTGGTTTGGCGATCGTGAGCTGGCCGGGGGCGGAGCTGTAGCCGACCACACCGTTCACGTCCTGGACTTGCTTCGCTGGCTGCTCGGAGCGGAGCCGACCGAGGTCTGGGCTACGGCAAATCACATTCTCCACGCCGACCGTACGGAGGTGGAGACGGGCGCCGTCGTCGCAGTCACCTTCGATGACGGGACGATCGCGACGATCGACTGCAGCTGGAGCCGGCCGGACAACTACCCGACCTGGGGCGGGCTGAGCATGGAGATCGTCGGGGAACGCGGCGTCCTCGACGTCGACGCGTTCCGGCAGCGTTTCGCCGTCTTCGACGCTCGGGAGCCCGGGGCGAGCTGGACCTACTGGGGTAGCGACGCCGATCGCGCGATGATCCGAGCCTTCCTGGGCGCCGTTCGGGATGGAGCCGAGCCGCCCGTCACCGGATTGGATGGCCTGCGGGCCGTGGAGGTGGTGCAGGCCGCGTACCGATCGCTGGACCTGGGCGAGCCCGTGCGAGTCGGCGCCGTCGACCCCTCTGACAAACGACTGGGCCGTACGCAGGTCCGTCCCAATGCTGCGACTGCCCGAGGTTCATCCGTCTGATGTCCGGGCTCGGACCAGCTCCCTCTGATCGCCGTCCGGTAGGGCCCGGCACGACGAGTTGGTCAAAGCGGAAACACGGAAATGGTCAGCCGCGGAGTTCTGATGTCCGCGTCTCATGCGCTGTCAGCGAGCTCGCGTACGCGATATGACAGCGTGGCGTCGGCTGTCCGTGGAGGCTCCGAGTGTGCCATCCTTTGCGATAAGGGTTGAGTTCCCGAGCCGCGGCGGACGTCTACCAGCGAGGCTCGGGCGCCAAGGAGATAGCGATGGCAGGCGCCTTCAATCCGGCGTCGCGCACGACACTAGTGGTCGGCAGAGCCAGGCAACCCGGCCGCTTCGTTGCGCTCACGAACGAC
>JBEKMM010000023.1:0-34440 GCA_050008515.1 Candidatus Limnocylindrales bacterium | reverse complement strand
ACGGTGGCCACGGCGAAGGTCTGCTTGGTCCGGGAGTGGAAAGTGGGCGGGCCGATGTGGCCGCCGCCCGGGCGCGAGTCGAGGACTCGGGCCGGCGCGACCGTGAAGTACGTGGCGCCGATGATCGCGAAGGCATACAGCTTGTGATCCTCGGACCCGACGTAGACCACACCGTTCGCGACCGCGGGCGAGGAGTAGATGCCGCTGCCGGTGGCCCCCGTCCAGAGCGGCGTGCAGGAACCGCCGCCGCTGGCGCAGCCGACCCCATAGGCATACAGCTTGTCGTCGGCGGACCCGACGTAGACCACGCCGTTCGCGACGGCGGGCGAAGAGTCGATCGTGCTGCCGGTGGCAGCCGTCCAGAGCGGTGTACAGGTCTTGGGGCTGCCGCTGCAGCCGACTACCCCCGCGGAGTCGAAGGCATACAGCTTGTCGTCGGCGGACCCGACGTAGACCACACCGTTCGCGACCGCGGGCGAGGACCATATGGCGCCGCCCGTGGCGGCCGTCCAGAGCGGCGAGCAGGTCCCGCCGCCGCTGGCGCAGCCAACCGCGAAGGCATACAGCTTGTGATCCCAGGACCCGACGTATACCACGCCGTTCGCGACCGCGGGCGAGGAGTAGATGTTGCCGCCGGTGGCGGCCGTCCAGAGCGGCGAGCAGGTCCCGCCGCCGCTGTTGCAGCCGACCGCGTAGGCATACAGCTTGCCGTCGTAGGACCCGACGTAGACAACGCCGTTCGCGACCGCGGGCGAGGACTTGACGTCACTGCCGGTGGTGGCCGTCCAGAGCGGCGAGCAGGTCCCGCCGCCGCTGTTGCAGCCGACCGCGTAGGCATACAGCTTGCCGTCGAACGAGCCGACGTAGACAACGCCGTTCGCGACCGCGGGCGAGGAGATAACGTAACTGCCTGTGGTGGCCGTCCAGAGCGGCGAGCAGGTCCCGCCGCCGCTGGCACAGCCGACCGCGTAGGCATACAGCTTGCCGTCGGCGGACCCGACGTAAACCACGCCGTCGGCGACCGCGGGCGAGGAGTAGATGGCGTCGCCGGTGAGGGCCGTCCAGAGCGGCGTGCAGGTCCCGCCGCCGCTGGCGCAGCCGACCCCATAGGCATACAGCTTGTAATCCTCGGATCCGACGTAGACGACGCCGTTCGCGACCGCGGGTGAGGAGTCGATGGAGTAGCCGGTGGTGGCCGTCCACGCGGCCCCCAGGGCGCCCACGTTGGAGGGGCTCAGCACGTGCTCCGCGGTGTTGTATCCCTGGTGGGTCGGGCCGTTGTGGAATTGCGTCCAGTCACCGCTGGCGGCAACGGTGGCCGGCTGTGCGGGTGCCGCGATGGCCGTAGCCGGCATCAGAGCGACGGCCAGAGCCGCGGCCGCACCGAGCGCCAGGAGCCGGGCGATCACCCGGCGCGATCCGCGGCTCGAAGATGGACCCCTGGACCCCGTCGAGGGCAAGCCCGCCACGAGTGACTTCATCGGACCCTCTTCCTCTCCACTATCGCGCGGCCCTGCGCTCCGCTTGGTGCGATCCGCGGCGAGTGGTCCTGGGGGGCCGCCCGACTCGTTCCGCGGGAAGTAGATCCGCCGAGTCCGCCCACTGCGTCGTCCACATGTGCCGCTCCTCGTGGCGGACGAGCCCACCCATGTTAGTAGTCCTATGGCGTCTGTCCAGAGGTCTAATCCGGCGCGCGCCGGGCTCCTCGCGAGCGGGCCACGCGGAGGCTCCGGCGAGGTGCCGGGGCCTTCGATGATCTGGCGGACCATCGAGCCGACTTGGCGCCCCGGCGCCCTACTTCCAGTAGCCGGTGACCTCGAGCCGGAGATTGGCGGTCGAGCGGTGGAGACGACCCAGACGAGGGCGACGCTGTCCGAGCCATGGAGCGGGACGTCGAAGCCGTTGGCGACGGTCTGGTGAGCCGAGGCGTTCACCGTGGATGAGGTGGGTATGCCGCTGATCGTGGGCGCCCCCTGCGCCAAGACGGCGCTGGTGGGCCCGACCAACGTGAGGTTGCCGCTGATCCCGGCAGCATCGGCTGGGATCTGACCCAGACCGCCCATGGTGAGGCCGCGCGGTGTGCCGGTCGCGAAGGCTCCGGACAGGCCCTTGCCGGTCGAGCTGTCGAGGTAGCGGACGGGCACCATGACCTGATGGTGTCGGCCATCGCCGGAGGGCTAGCCGGAGCCGCGGCGGTCGTCTGGATTCTGCGGCTGCGCTCGCCCGACTAGCTGTAGTCCCGCGCTCTCGGTCGCGTACGACGCCGCACTCGACTCTGGATGTGCGCTGCGGGACACGCCTCTCGCTTCTCCTCCCTTGTTCAGTGCAGGGCAAGGACCGCCAGGAGCGGATCGACAATCTCCGGCGGGTCGTCGAGCCTGCGGAGGAGCTCCAGTTGCACGCGCAGCGGAGAGGCGGCGGCCGGCCGGCTCTCTCGTTCGTCAGTCCGCCAGCGAGCCTCAGCCGAAGACTCCGGCTGTGCCGAAACGAAGGCATCAACCGACTGGGGCCTACCGAACCAGTAGCCCTGGCCGAAGTGGACGCCAAGCTGGGCGAGCGTATCCGCTTCGGCCTTGGTCTCCACTCCTTCGGCGACGAGCCGACAGCCAGACGTGCGGCTGAAATGGCGCATCGCGATGACGAGCGCCTGGCGGCCGAGATCGGTGTTCACGCCGCGGACGAGACCAATGTCGAGTTTCACGAAATCCGGGCGGAGCTCGACGATGTGCCCGAAGTTTGCGATTCCGGCACCGGCGTCGTCGACCGCGAGCCGCGTGTTCGGTCCGAGGACGCGGACGGCATCTCGGATCGCGGGGTAATCCTCGATCACGTCGTGTTCGGTGATCTCGATCACGAGCGGGCGATCCACCCTCCGCACGATCTCGGTGAGGCGCTCCGGAGTCTGCAGCAGCCGAGGCGAGACATTGATGTCGAGCCAGCGACCCGCCGGCAACCCGGCGGCCGCGGCAACGGCGCTCTCGAGCGTCGCCAGCTCGAGCTCGATACCCAAGCCGACCGACCAGGCGGATTCGAAGCGGTGGTCAGGCCGGCGGCCATCGGTGAACCGCGTGAGCGCCTCGTAGCCGACGACCTCTCCTGATGCGAGGTCCTGGATCGACTGGAAGACCGGGCCGAACGCGCCGGTGGCGATGATCTGCTGGAGGTCCGCCCGCTCCCGCTCGCGGCGGCGGAGGGCATCGAATGGACCGGCGAGGAGAGCGCTTGATGTGGCACTGAACTCGGCGAGACCCGGGGCCCGGGTGACGACGTCCTGGGCGAACTCCTCGTGCATCGTTCCGATGGTCAAGAGCCCGACGGGTGTGCCCTGGTAGAGGATCGGGCCATGGGCGACC
Source organism: Candidatus Limnocylindrales bacterium (assembly GCA_050008515.1). Lineage (GTDB taxonomy): Bacteria > Chloroflexota > Limnocylindria > Limnocylindrales > CSP1-4 > Fen-1039. Next base: position 31,087 of record JBEKMM010000023.1, on the reverse strand, counting down.
GCCTTGAGACCGCTTGCCGCGATCGCACGGCCGTACTCGCCGTTTTCGGCCCTGGCCTTCCAGTGTGCGGCCCACGGACCGCGTTTCGCTCGCTGGTAGAGGAAGCGCGACCGCCCAGGGGGGAGCGCCTGACCCGCGTGCAGCGGAAACGCCGACGGTGCATGGACGGCCGTCACGATGGCGGAGTCCTCGGCGAGGAAGTGCACGAGGGTCGCGACATCGAGCTGCGGGACCGTCGCCACGTTGTCGCAGATCGCCTGGGCGACCTCCGGGACGCCCTGGCCAGGTCGGACTCCGATGAGGGACTCCGCCACCGCGGCGCGGATCCGGAGTCCGGTGGCGAGTTCCTCATCGCTTTCCCTGAGCCTGGTGGTCCGTTCGGCTACCTGATCCTCGAGGCCGGCTCGCGCGTCATTGAGTTGCCGGATGTACTGCCGCGTCTCGAGCGTCGTCGCGACCACATTGGCGATGTTCTGAACGAAACTCTGGTACGGCGAGAAGACGCCCTCGTCGCCGAGCGAGAGGATCAGCACCCCGTACACGCGGCGCGCCGTGCGCAACGGGGCACGGATCGTGCTCGCGTTGCGGACCATGCACTCGGTGCCATTGCCCGAAGCGCTCCACAACACCTCGCATTTGGCGCAGGCCTCGTTGAATTCGTCGGATGGAGGAAAGACTGCGCCCTGCACGCAGACGTGCACCTCGATCACGCCTGGGATCTCACCCAGGGCGCGACGCAGAAAGGCGGCGATCTCACCGTTGTCAGGCAGGACATCCAGGACCTGCTGGATCAGCAGCAACTTGCCGAGAATGTCAGCTCTGACGCTGGGCTGCTCCATGATCGTCAGCGGGCGGCCACGTGCTTCGTGAGGAAAAGCTCGGGCGCGACGTAGTAAGGATTACGTACCACCTGGCCTCGGACGATCATCATCGGGTGCACGTTGAGGACATCGAACAGGGTGGCGCCATCGAAACGGCGAGCGTCGTATTGGCAGACGGCCGTCGTGGGGTACTCCCGCACGACGGTATTGATGAGCGCTTCGTACTCGATCAGTCGCTCCGAACCGGGCATGCCCTGCAGCGCCCAGGACATCTCACCGGTTGCGCGCGCACCTGCGTAGCCCTCGCCGATGCTGCTGCTGTACATCGATCGCAGGTTCTCAAGCATGCGCTCCGGAAGGAACGTGCTATCCAGACCACAATAGGTGTCCAGCGCGCGGGTGATCGAGAGCCCAGGTGCATCGATGTCCGATGGCAGGTCAATGCCATGCGCGGACAGGTGCGCGCGCATGTCCTGGGGGGACATCAGGTCGACGAAGTAGCCGACCTTCTCACTTCCCTGCAAGCCGCTTTCGACGTACTTCGAAACGACTTCGCGACGCTCGTTGTCGTCGTTGTAGATGTAGCACATGTGGGTTCCGGCCGGGAAGCGCTCGGCGGTGAAACCCAGCGAGATGACACGTTCGGAGGCCACGGCCGCGATCTGCTCGCGGTTGTCGACCGGGCGCGACTGGCGCTTGAGCTCGGTGACGATCGCCTCAACGCCCTTCTCGATGCCGCGCTTGACAGCGATTGGGTTGGCCCCGGCGCTGACGTTCTGGAGGCCCTCGGCGACGATCGCCTGGCCAAGGACGATGGCGGTCGTGGTGCCATCGCCAGCGACCTCGTCGGTCTTGGTGGCGACTTCCTTCAGAAGCTGCGCCCCCATATTCTCGAAGGGGTCCTCGAGCTCGGCGCTTTTCGCCGTCCAGACCTGGCCCCGCATTGGAGGCTCCGCGGCGGTGATCCGCGCCGGAGCGGCACGGCGAGGCGGCCTCGTGTCGAGCAGGGTCATGGCTGCGTCGATCGCACGGTGGGAGAGCCCATTCCCCAGAGACGGGGTCGCTTCACGCCGATCCTCGGCTTGGTGACGTTTGGCCGGACCACGCCGGCCCTGGAACCACCCTGCGCTTCCAGGGGCGGCCACGCACCTACCCAAAAGGACTATCGTGCCGAGGCGGCGCAGCTCGCGCGGGAGTCCGACGCGATGGCCGACCGCGTGCCATCCACGATCGCAGGACAGTGGTATGGCTTGTCCTGCGACGCCGGGGAGGTGGGCCATCAACCATCAGGCCCCGAAGCGCCCTGCGTCCGTGATGTCGCGCTCAATGCCGTCGGGGCCGGAGCCGGAGATCACGAGTGAACCTGGCAGACTCACCGAGGATCGGCCGTGCGCTGTCCTGCAAGGTATTCCAGGGTTGCGGCTGCGGTCTCGGCGATGGGCAGGTCGCGGGTCGCATCGAGCCAGCGGATGTCGGGCTCGCGGCGGAACCAGGTGGCCTGGCGGCGGGCGAACAGCACATTGCGACGGGCGTCTTCGGCGATCGCGTCTTCGAGCGAAAGGCGGCCCTCGATGACCGCCAGGGCCTCGGCGTAGCCGATCCCCGAGAAGCTGGGCAGCAACGGGTCGAAGCAGGCGGCCAGGGCCCGCGTCTCTTCGATCAAGCCCGCGTCGAACTGGGCCCGGGCCCGGGCCCGGATGCGTTCGCGCAGGACCGGCGGCTCCACCTGGAGGCCCAGCAACAGGACGGGCCGCCCGTAGCCCCGAGGCTCGGGGAGTGGCGCGTCGCCCCGGAGACGGGCGATCTCAACGGCCCTCGCCACGCGCCGCGGATTGCGGAGGTCGACAGCCGCGGCGCGGGTCGGGGCGCGCTCGCGCAGCTCCCCCACGAGCGCGGGCAATCCCTCGGCTGCGAGCCGCGCCTCCACCGACGCCCGCACCTCGTCGTCCCAGGGCAGCTCGTCGACGGCCAGACCGCGAGCCACGGCGCGGAGATAGAAGCCCGTGCCGCCGACAAGCAGCGCGACGGAGCCGCGCTCGGCGATCCCGGCCAGCGCCGCCGCCGCATGACGCGAGTAGTCGGCGACGCTGAACGGCTGGTCCGGATCCACGAGATCGAGGCCGTGATGCGGGACCTGCGCGCGCTCCTCCGCGGTGACCTTGGCGGTGCCGATGTCCATGCCGCGGTACACCTGGCGCGAGTCGGCGGAGATGATTTCCGCGGCCACTCCTCGCGCGCGCAGTTCACCGGCGAGGGCGAGTGAGAGAGCGGTCTTGCCGCTGGCCGTCGTGCCGGCCAGCACGACGAGTGGCGGGAGCGAGGACGCGGCCACTGCGGCCACTTCAGGCCGGCGGGCCGTCAGGCCCCGGAACCGCGCGCCCGCGCAGCGCGAACGGGCCGGCGAACTCGATCCGCACGGTGACGGCGCGCCCCACCAAGGCCGGATCGCCGGAGAAATGGACCAGCTTGTTGTGCCGCGTTCGGCCCGCGAGGGCGACGCTCCCCTCCCCCGCCGCCCCATGCAAGCTGCGCACGTGCAGCGAAGGATCGTCGGGCGGAGCGTCGTCGTCGGGCGCGGCTGCCGCGTGTTTGCGGGGCGTGATCCGCTCCACCAGCACCTCGACCTCGCGGCCGAGCCATTCGCAGTTGCGTTCGAGGCCGATCGACTCCTGGCGGGCCAACAGCTCGTTGAGATGGCGCCGCTTCACCGCCGCGAGCACGTCGTCGGCCATGCGCAACGCCGGCGTTCCGGGGCGCGGCGAGTAGGCCGCGGCGAAGACAGTGTCGAACCGCAGGTCGTCCAGGAGGGCCAGCGTGGCCCCGAACTGCGCCTCGGTCTCGCCGCAGAAGCCGACTATGACGTCCGTGGAGACCGCGATACCGGGCACGGCTGCCCGTATGCGCGTCAGCCGCTCGCGGTAGTGGTCGACCGTGTACTGGCGCCCCATGCGCCCGAGCATGTCGTCGTCGCCCGACTGGATCGGCAGGTGCAGGTGCTCGCAGACGCTCGGGCATTCGGCCATGGCGTCGATCAGTCGATCCGACAGATCCCACGGGTGCGAGGTGATGAAGCGCAAACGCGGGATGGCCGGGCGACCGTCCGGGCGCTGGATGGCGTCGATCGAGCGCAGCAGCTCGGCCAGGTCCGGGCGGCCCTGGAGGTCGAGCTTCCGCCCGCTCGATCGTTCGGTGCAGATATGCCCGAAGCGCTCCTCCGCCGGCAGATCGTGGCCATAGCTGTTCACGTTCTGGCCCAGGAGCGTCAGCTCGGCGAACCCCGCCGCGGCCAGGCCGCGTGCCTCGGCCAGGATGTCGTCGAATGGGCGGCTGCGCTCCGGCCCGCGCGAGAACGGCACGATGCAGTAGGTGCAGGTCTTGTCGCAGCCGTAGACGATCGGCAGCCAGGCCGAGATCGCCGAAGAGCGGGCGACGCGGCCCTCGGCCAGCGCCGTGGCCCGGTTGGGCGCGAGACGATCCGCCGCGCTCACCGATCGGCCGGAGACCACGGTCGTCGCGGCGGTCGCGGCCGTTTGCAGGCCCACGGGAGCCTGAGCGGACACGAGCCCCAGGCGGAGGGCCAGCTCGGGTTCCTCGTCCGGCCGCAAGAACACGTCCACCGCCGGAAACCGTCGTGCCAGGCCGGACCGTTCGGACTCGCGCACGCCGCAGCCGGTCAGCACGACCCTGAGGCCGGGCTTCGCCCTCTTGAGCTCGGCCAGCTGGCCCTGGCGGCCGATGACCTTGGCCTCGGCGTGCTCTCGCACGGCGCAGGTGTTGATGACGATCAGCTCGGCCAGCTCCATCGAGGGCGCGCGCTCGCACCCGACCGCCAGCAGCTGACCGGCCATCTCCTCGGAGTCGCTCTGGTTCATCTGGCAGCCGAGGGTCCAGACGAAGAACCTGGGCGTCTCGTGGGCGCCCGGCCTGAACTCGGCGACGCCCGGGTCCACCTCGGGCGGGGCGGCCGGCGACGCCATCTCGAGGTGGCGGACCGCAAGCGGCGCCAGGAGCCCGGTCGGCCGCGCGGTCATGCCGGCGAGGCCTCGGTGCGAATCGTCAGACGGCGGCGGCCAAGAAGAGCGAACAGGTTCGTGGCGTCCTCGTCGGGTACGTAGAGCGCGGCGCGCGCCTCAGCATACGTCTCGCCGTCGCCGTGGTAGTCGCTCCCACCGGTCGGCACCAGGCGCAGCTCGCGGGCCACGGCCGCCAGATCCGCGATGGTGTCCCTGTCGAAGTGGCGGTAGTGGACCTCGAGCCCTCCCAGGCCCGCTTTCGCAAGCTCCTCCAGCAGCTCACGGCGATCGGGGGCGTCGGCGAAGTGAGCGAGCGAGGGCAGCCCTCCCGCGGCCCGGACGGCCGAGATCGCCTCCATCGGGCCCAGGCCCTCCCGCGGCACGTACGCCGGCTTGCCGCGCACGAGGAGGCGCTGCATGGCGTCGTCGACGCTGGAGGCGTAGCGGGCTTCCACGAGGCAGCGGGCGATCTGCGGTCGGCCGAGAGAGGCGCCGGTCGCGGCGCCCTGTCCGGCCAGGAGCCTGTCGGCTTCGTCGTCCACGGGGAAGCCGTGCTGGCGGAGGCGGTCGACGATCCGGTTGAAGCGGGTCACGCGAAAGGCGCGCTGGCGTTCGAGGGTGGCTTCGAAGAAGTCGTCCTCGAGGTCCACGCCCAGACCGAGGATGTGCAGCTCGCCTTCCCAGAGCTGCGGGATCCCGGTGGCGACGCTGTTGATCTCGACGGCAGGCAGCAGCTCCAGCGGCAGCGAAGGGCCGCCGGGGGCGGCCAGCTCACGCACGCCCGCCAGCGTGTCGTGGTCGGCCAGGGCCAGGACCTGGACTCCGACCTCCGCTGCGGCCGTGACGAGCTCCAGGGGCTCCAGGACGCCGTCGGAGCGGCAGCTGTGCGTGTGCAGGTCCACGCGCGATGGGTGCGGCGGCACCACGGGGTCGCCCTGCGTGGCCCGGTAGGCGGTGCTGCGATAGCGGAACGAGCCGCTGTCGCCGCGAAGGTCGTCGCCGCGCCTGACATCCGGCCGGCGATCGACCCCGGCGAATTGGCGACGATCAGCGCCGGCCGGGGGCCGTCGATCGAAGGACACGCTAGACCTCGAGGATGCGCTGGATCCGCTCGATCGCCAGCGCCCGACCCGTGTCGGGATCGACGTCGATCTGGCAAGCGTTGAAGACGACCGGCCCGGTGCCCACCTCGAAGCGCGTGGGCAGGCCGTTGATGAAACGCGGGATCACCGTGGCAGGGTCGAAGCCGATGACGCTGTGGACGGGACCGCACATGCCCAGGTCGGACTGGTACGCCGTGCCCCTGGGCATGATCCGCTCGTCGGCCGTGGGGACATGGGTGTGCGTGCCGACGACCGCGCTGGCTCGACCGTCGAGGTAGATGCCGAAGGCGTTCTTCTCGCTGGTCAGCTCGCAGTGGAAGTCGACGACCCGGACGGGCGGCAGGGGTTCGGAGGCCTGGTCGACCAGCCGGTCGAAATCGGTGAAGGGGTTCTCGATCGGCGTCATGTACGTCCGGCCCTGGAAGTTGAGGACGGCCACGTCCGTGCCGTCGGCGGCGTGGAAGATGCCCCAGCCGCGCCCGGGCACGCCTTCCGTGCCGTAGTTGTGCGGACGGAGAATGCGCTCGTCGTGCTCGAGCTGCTGGTACATCTCGCGCTTGTCCCAGACGTGGTTGCCCGAGGTGATGACGTCGATGCCGCATCGGAACATGGCGTCGGCGGTGGACACCGTCAGGCCCAGGCCGCCGGCCACGTTCTCCCCGTTGGCGGTGACCAGGGCGATGTCTAGCTCGTGACGAAGCTCCGGCAGCAGCGCTTCCACGGCCAGCCGGCCGGGCTTGCCGATCAGGTCGCCGATCATGAGGATGCGGCAGGCGCGCCGGCCTGCGGGGGTGAGGGGCGGGCCGGCGGTGGCTGACACTGCGTCTACTTGGCGTATTCGACGGCCCGCGTCTCGCGGATGACCGTCACCTTGATCTGGCCGGGGTAGGTCAGGCTCGCCTCTATCTTCTTGACCACGTCGCGGGCCAGCCGGGTCGCGGTCATGTCGTCGATCTGTTCGGGCCGGACGAGGATTCGCACCTCGCGACCGGCCTGCACGGCGAAGCTCTTCTCGACGCCTTCGAAGCTCTCGGCGATCGCCTGGAGATCCTCGAGCCGCCGCACGTACGTCTCCATGGACTCGCCGCGGGCGCCCGGGCGAGATGCGCTGATCGCATCCGCGACCTGGACGATCGGGGCCTCCATGGACTCGTACTCGACTTCCTGGTGGTGAGCCGCGATGGCGTTCACGACCCTGGGCGAGAGGTTGTGGCGCTGCGCTATCTGCGCCCCGATCTGGGCATGCGGGCCCTCGACCTCGTGGTCGACGGCTTTGCCCATATCGTGCAGCAGGCCGCCCACCTTGGCCGCCTGGACGTCCAGGCCGAGCTCCGAGGCGATCATGGCCGCCAGGCGGCTGGTCTCGACGGAGTGGATCAGCACGTTCTGGCCGTAGCTGGTGCGGTACTTGAGGCGGCCGAGGAGCTTGACGATCTCGGCCGGGAGGGCGGGGATGCCGGCGTCGTAGATGGCCTGCTCGCCGGCCTGGCGCATCACGAGATCGACCTCCGCCCGAGCCTTCGCGACGACCTCCTCGATGCGGCCGGGGTGGATGCGGCCGTCGGCCATGAGCTTGGTCAGGGCGATCCGAGCGACTTCGCGGCGGACCGGGTCGAAGGCGCTGATGACGACGGTCTCGGGGGTGTCGTCGATGATCAGGTCCACGCCGGTGGCCTGCTCGAGGGCGCGGATGTTGCGACCCTCGCGGCCGATGATGCGGCCCTTCATCTCGTCGTTGGGCAGGTGGACGGCGCTGACCGTGTGCTCGGCCGTGTGGTCCGCGGCGATGCGCTGCATGGTCGTGATGACGATCTCGCGGGCACGATCCTCGGCCTCGTCGCGGGCGGCCCGCTCGATGGCCTTGGCGATTCGGACCGCGTCGCGCTCCGCCTCGTCGCGGACGGCGTCCAGGAGCTGGGCCTTGGCCTCGGCGGCGGTCATGCCGCTGACGCGCTCCAGGGCCTCGACGTGCTCCTGCTGGGCCTGGGCGAGTTGCGCGCGGCTGGCCTCGAGCTCGCGCTCGCGGTCGAGCAGCTTGCGGTCGCGCTGCTCGAGCATGTCGGACCGGTGATCGAGCTGCTCGTCGCGGGACAGCAGGCGGGTCTCCAGGCCGGACAGCTCGAGACGCTTGGCTCGAGCCTCATCCTCGGCCTCGCGGGCGAGGCGAAGCTTCTCGTCCTTGGCTTCGAGGATCAGCTCTTTCTGCTGCGCCCGCGCTTCGGCGACGATGCGTCCGGCTTTGTCCTGGGCGCTCTTGACGGCCTGGTTGGCAAACTGGGCGCGAGCCACGAAGCCAACGACCACGCCCACACCAAGGGCGGCCACAGCGGCTGTGGCCACAAGGGCGAATTCCATATGAACTTGCCTCCCGTCCGGCCGATGACGGGGCCGGAGGTACGTGGAAACGGCTTGGGGCGGCCTATCCGGCCTGGGCCCGCTCCCGGAGCGCCATCGGACGAAGCCGCGTTGTCAATGATTCGAGCTGACGCCACCGCCTGGACACCGGTCGGCGACGCGTTGTTCGTCTCGCCCGTAGTCTACGGCGCGGCGCGCAATTGGGCCACGCGGGCACGTCGACAAGGCCTCGCGTTTCGAGTGGCGTGCCCGCCGAAATGGGTGGCTAGCCGTCCCCGGTCGATGGATCGTCGGCCGAGTCCTGCGCAGGCGCGAGAAAACGGGCCGTGGCCTCACGGCAGACCTCGGGATCGAAGCCGTTGCGGGCCAGCAGCGCGTACGCCCGCCGGCGGCGCTCGCGCGGGTCGCCGATGCGAGTCAGGGCGCCGCCCCTCTTCTGCAGGAGCCGCTCGGCGGCGAGCATGTCCGGCCCCTCGCCCGCCTCGTCGGCTTCGCCGGCGCCGCCTCCCCGTCCGGAGTCACCGGCGCGCCTCTCGTCGAGAACCTCGCCCGCAAGCTCGCGGGCGATCCCCTTGAGCGTCAGCTCGCGGCGGAGCGCCGCCTCGCTCCGCGGTCTGGCTCGATCGCGGGATTCGACCCACGTTCGGGCGAAGGCCGCGTCATCGAGCATGCCGAGCTCGGTCAGGCGAGCCACGGCCGCCGCGACCAGCTCGGGCCGATAGCCGGCCTGGGTGAGATAGCGGCGCACCTCGTCCACGGACCGGGAGCGCACCTCCAGGAAGCGCGCGGCGGCGTTGAGCACGACCTGCGGGTCGTCGATGCCGGCTCGCCGCCCACGGCGCTCGGCGAACGACTCCCGATGTCTGGGCCCGGGCGTGCGAGGCATGGCCGGCTATTCGGCCTCCTCGATGCCCTCCACTGGCAGTGAAACCTCCGACATCCTCGAGCGGATCTGCTTCTCCACCTCGGCCGCGATGTCGGGGCTGGCCTTGAGGAAATCCTTGGCCGCCTCGCGGCCCTGGCCGAGGCGGGTCTCGCCGAAGGTGAACCAGGCCCCCGTCTTGGTGACGAGGCTCATGGCCGTGCCGACATCGAGGAGTCCGCCCTCCTTGGAGATGCCGGTGCCGAACATGATGTCGAACTCCGCGGCCTTGAAGGGCGGCGCGACCTTGTTCTTGACGACCTTGACCTTGACGCGGTTGCCGACGGAGTCCGTGCCCGACTTGATGGTTTCGATGCGCCGGATGTCCAGGCGCACGCTGGCGTAGAACTTGAGGGCACGGCCGCCCGGTGTGACCTCGGGGTTGCCGAACATGACGCCGATCTTCTCGCGGAGCTGGTTGGTGAAGATGAGACTGGTGTTCGAACGGCTGACCACACCCGCGAGCTTGCGCAGGGCCTGGCTCATCAGGCGGGCCTGGATGCCGACGAACGAATCGCCGATCTCGCCTTCTATCTCGGCCTTGGGGACGAGCGCCGCGACCGAGTCCACCACGACGCAATCCACGCCGCCGGAGCGGACTAACGTTTCGGTGATCTGGAGGGCGTCCTCGCCGGTGTCGGGCTGGCTCACGAGGAGCTCGTCCACGTTCACGCCGCAGGCGCGGGCGTAGCCGGGATCCAGCGCGTGCTCGACGTCGATGAACGCCACGACGCCGCCCTTGCGCTGAGCCTCGGCCAGGATGTGCTGGCAGAGCGTCGTCTTGCCCGACGACTCCGGGCCGAAGATCTCGGTCATCCGGCCGCGCGGGATCCCGCCCACGCCGAGGGCGAGGTCGAGGGCGATCGAGCCCGTGGGAATGACGTCGACGGCCTGCCGTTCGGCCGAGCCGAGGCGCATGATCGAGCCGCGCCCGAACTGCTTCTCGATTGCCAGGATGGCCGCGTCGACGGCCTTGGCGCGCTCGGCGGGACGTTCTGCCGCAGTTGCTCGGGTCTCAGCCCCTCGGTCGGTCATCGCCACCTGTTCCTCGCTCCTGTCCTCTGGGGATTGGCGGAACGGGTCGCCCGATGGCGTCCGTCCGCGAGTCAGCTCTCGGGTTCTTCGGTCCGCGGCTTACGCTTCGGCTTCCACACCTCGACGTTGGTCGGCGGCTCCAGCATCGGCTGGATGAGGGGGGCTTTCTTCCCCGCGTCCTTCGGCTTCTTCTTCTCTTGACGCTTCGGGCGGTCTCGGCTCGCCATCGGGTGTGCCTCCGCGTTCGACAGGCTACTGGTGGGCGCTTCACTCCGGCTGCACTGGCGATGCACGCGACGTTGACGGGCGGGCCCTTGCCCGAAGTTCGGGCAGCCGGGCTGAGAACGTGCCGGAGCGCAGGGCGGAGCGGATTTCGGCCATGAAGTCTAGGGTGAAGGTCATGTTGTGACAAGTTGCCAGGCGGTAGGCGAGGAGCTCCTCGGCGCGGAAGAGGTGGGCCAGATATGCGCGCGAGAAGTTGCGGCAGAGCAGGCAGCGGCAACCCTCCTGGACGGGCCTCGGATCCTCGACGAACTGGGCGTTGCGCATGTTGAGGCGGCCGCCGGGGACCCACAGCTGGCCATTGCGGGCGACCCGGGCCGGCAGGACGGAGTCGAACAGGTCGACGCCGCGATGCACTGCCTCGAGAAGATCGGCCGGCGAGCCCAGGCCCATCAGGTAGCGTGGCCGCGGATCGTCCGCAAGCAGCTCGATGGCGACCCCCAGGGCCACCTCGCGTTGAGCGGGCGTCTCGTCGCCGGCCAGGCCGCCGATGCAGATTCCGTCGAACGGCAGGCTCGTCATGAAGCTCGTAGACTCGGCCCGCAGCTGGGCGTCGAGGCCGCCCTGGACGATGCCGAACAGGGCCTGGTCCGGGCGCGAGTGCGCGGCGAGCGAACGTTCGGCCCAGCGATGCGTCCGCGCGGTGGCCTCGGCGACGGCTTCTCGGGTCGACGAGGCGGGTGGGACGGGCTGGTCGAAGGCGACGGCGATGTCGGCGCCGAGGGCCTCCTGGACGGCTATCGAATGCTCGGGCGTGAACCGGTGGAACGAGCCGTCGAGATGGCTCTGGAAGGTGACGCCGTCGTCGTCGATCTTGCGCAGCTCGCCCATGGAGACGACCTGGAACCCGCCCGAGTCGGTGAGGATGGGTCGGTCCCAGGCCATGAAGTCGTGCAGGCCGCCGAGGCGGGCGATCCGCTCGTGACCGGGGCGCAGGTACAAGTGGTAGGTGTTGGCGAGGATGATGCTCGCCCCGGCCTCGCGGAGATCGTCCGGCGAGAGCGCCTTGACCGTCGCGTTGGTGCCCACCGGCATGAACTGCGGCGTCTCGACGACCCCGTGCGGCAGCGTCAACCGCCCGAACCGCCCGCGCGTGGAGCCATCAGCGGGCGCCGGGACCTCCACCTCGAAGTGGACCGGCGAGGCGCGATCGGCTGGCGAGCTGTCCGGGGCGGCTCCCATCAGCGAGCGGGGTCGTCCGGTTCCACCGTGCCATCCCAGAGAGCGGGCTGGTCGGCATCGCCGCGACGTGGTGGCGGCACTTCGTAGCCGAGGCGTGTGAGGTGCTGACGGGCGCCGTCCGTGGCAATCCGGCCCTGGGGCGTCCTATCGAGGAAACCCAGCCTCAGCAGGAACGGCTCGTACACGTCCTCGACTGTTTCGGGCTCCTCCGCCAGGACGGCCGCCAGGGCCTGCACTCCCACCGGGCCGCTGCCGAACTTCTGGACGATGGCGGCGAGGAGCTTGCGGTCGGTCCCGTCGAGCCCTTCGTCGTCGATCTCGAGGGCGGCCAGGGCCTTGTCCGCGGTGGCGGCGTCCACGCGACCATCGCCGTGGATCTGGGCGTAGTCCCGCACGCGCCGCAGAAGCCGGTTCACGACGCGCGGCGTGCCCCGGCCGCGGCGGGCGATGGCAGTGGCCCCGTCCGAGCTGAGCTCCACGCCGAGAAGTCGGGCGGAGCGCACGACGATCGCGGTGAGATCCGCCAGATCGTAGAAGTCCAGCCGGTAAGTGGCGCCGAAGCGGTCGCGCAACGGGCTCGATATGCGGCCTGCGCGCGTGGTGGCGCCGACGATCGTGAACGGCTTGAGGCTCAGGCGCAGGCTTCGGGCGGACGGCCCCTTGCCGATCATGACGTCGAGCGCGTAGTCCTCCATCGCCGGATATAGGATCTCCTCCACCGCCCGATTGAGGCGGTGGATCTCGTCGATGAACAGGACGTCGCGCTCGTCCAGCGAGGTCAGGATGGCGGCCAGGTCCCCTGCCCGCTCGATCGCCGGGCCGCTGGCATAGCGGATGTTGGCGCCGAGCTCGTGGGCGACGATCGTGGCGAGGGTCGTCTTGCCCAGTCCGGGCGGGCCGTGGAGAAGGATGTGGTCGGCGGCGTCGCCTCTCTGGCGGGCGGCGCCGAGCAGGATCGAAAGGTTCGCCTTGAGCTCGCGCTGACCGATGTACTCGTCCAGCGTCCGCGGCCGCAGCGTCCGGTCGACGACGACGTCCGCCTCTTCCTGGATGTCAGGTGCCAGGATCCGCGAGATGTCAGTCACGGGCGCACTCGCTCATTGGCGGATCATACCAGACCGAACGGGCGTTCTAAGCCCTTGTGGGCCCGTGGCGCGGCCCGCAGTCGGCCCATTCCGGCGCCCGTCGGACCCTACCCCTTCAGGAGCGTTCGAAGCGCGGCCTTGACCCGGTCCTCCAGGCCCGTACCCACGGCGGTGTCCAAGAGCGCGTCTCGAGAGGCCTGGCGCGCCTCGCCGGCGGAGTAGCCCAAGGCCAGGAGCGCGGCGACGACCTCGGGCTCGCTGGCCGGGCCCCCCGCGCCGGCGCCGGCGGCAACGCCCGCGGCGGCGACCTTCTCCTTGAGCTCCAGGACGATGCGGGCCGCCAGCTTCTTCCCGACCCCGGACACGGCCGTCAGCAAGGCCAGGTCGTCCGACAGGATCGCCAGCTGGAGATCGCCCACGGCCCGCGATCCGACGATCCCGAGCGCCACCTTCGGCCCGACGCCGGTGACGGTCTGCAGGAGGCCGAAGAACCCGAGCTCCTCGGGCGTGCGGAAGCCGTACAGAGCCTGCGCGTCGTCGCGCACGAGATGGAACGTGAACAGCTTCGTCCGCTCCCCCACCCTGACCGCGGCCAGCACCGTCGGGGCGCAGTAGACCCGATAGCCGATGCCGCCGACTTCGAGGATCAGCGAATCGGCGAAGACGGCGCCGACCAGCCCATCCAGCGAGGCGATCACGGCGGCCCCTCGCGAGCCTAGGAGGCCGTCTTGGGCTCGGGCACCCGCGACGAGCGCCCGTCGGGATCGAGGCCAAGCCGTTCGCGGCGCAGGGCCTCGCGGACTGCTTTCTCGTACGGCGTCATGCCGCTCGGCGCCGGCTTCAGCGCGGACCGGTCCAACGCGCCGGTGGGGATGCGACTGACGGACCGCTCGCGGTTGGCGACGCATATCGCGATCGCAAGGGCGTCGGCGGCGTCGTCCGGGGTCGGCATCTCGGCCATACCGAGGATGGCCTGGACCATGCGCCCGACCTGCTCCTTGCCGGCGCCACCGTGGCCGGCCGTGGCCACCTTCACCTCGTTGGGAGTGGCCTCGCGCACTTCCAGATCGTGCTGAGCGGCGGCGAGCAGCACCACTCCCCTCGCCTGTCCAACGGCAAAGGCCGTCTGGACGTTCTTCGTGAAGAACAGCCGCTCCACGCCGACCATCGCCGGCGCGTGAAGTTCGATGAGGTCGTTCAGGGCGAGGTAGATCGACTCCAGTCGCTCGGGCAGCGAGAGGTCCGAGGGAGTCGAGATGACGCCGAAGTCGATCGCGCGGAGGCGTGCACCGGTTCTCTCGATCACGCCGTACCCGAGCATGGCCGTTCCGGGATCTATCCCGAGGATGATCACCCGCCGACCTCGGCGAGCAGTGCCTCGGGGATCTCGAAGTTCGAGGTGACCCGCTGGACGTCGTCGTGGTCTTCGAGAGTCTCGATCAGGCGGAGCGCCTGGCGGGCCTTCGATTCGTCGAGCTCGATGGTGTTCTTGGGAGTCATCGACAGCTCGGCCGACTCGATCTTGACTCCCGCGGCCTCGAGCTCGCGTCGGACCGCTTCGAGATCGTGGGGCTTGGTGTAGACCTCGACCTGCTCGCCCGAAGAATCGACGTCGTCTGCGCCGGCATCGATGGCCAGGAGCTCCAGCTCCTCGGTGTTGCCGCCCGGGGCCAGGGTGATGAGGCCCCGCTGCTCGAACTGCCAGGCCACGCTGCCTGGAGCGGCCAGTTGTCCACCGGCTTTGGTCAGCACCGAGCGGACGTCCGCCGCGGTCCGGTTCTTGTTGTCCGTGGCCGTCTCGACGAGGATGGCCACGCCGCTCGGACCGTAGCCCTCGTAAGTGATCTCTTCGAACTGCTCGCCCTCGCCGCCGCCGGTCGCCTTCTCGATGGCGCGCTTGATCGTGTCCAGGGGCATGTTGATGGCGCGGGCCCGCTCGATCGCCAGGCGGAGCCTGAAGTTGCCGTCGGGGTCACCCCCGCCGGCGCGCGCGGCGACGCTGATCTCGCGGCCCATCTTGGTGAAGACGGCACCGCGCTTGACGTCGTTGGCGCCTTTCTGGCGCTTGATCTGCGACCACTTGGAATGTCCAGACATCGGGCGGAGTATACCGCCGGCGGAGCGCCGGAGCCGTCCGCCCCGGACGCTTGGCGACGCCGTCCTGGCTACGAAAGGGCGTCACGTCGTCCTCGTCCGCGGGCACGCGTCGGGCTATCATGGCCTGACTGCGGCCGGCCTCTCGTCAGGCCGCTTGTTTGACGCGATCTGACGCCACCAGAGGATCGATAGAGCAGATGACAACCAAGAGTGTCGACCTCCCCCACCTCCGCAGCGTCGTCATTGCGGCCCATGCCGGGGCCGGTAAGACGACGCTGGCCGAGCGCCTCTTGTTCGATGCCGGTGCGATCACGCGGCTGGGCCGCGTCGATGACGGCACGGCGAGCCTGGACTACGAGCCCGAGGAGCAGAAGCGCAAGCAGTCGCTGACCCTTGCCGTAAGCAGCCTGGACCACGAGGGAACCGGGGTTCAGCTCGTCGACACTCCCGGCTATGCGGACTTCGCCGCCGAAGTCGTCGAGGGGTTCGCCGCCACCGACGCCGCCGTCCTGCTGATGGACGCGTCCGGGCACGTCGAGGCCGGTCTCGAGTCGGCGGTGGCGCTGGCTCGCGCCAACGGCCGGCCGGCACTCTTCTTCATCAACAAGTGCGACCGCGAGAACGCCAACCCCGGCAACGCGCTCGACGCCCTCCGAACCGCCTTCGGACAGAAGATCGCGCCGCTTCACGTCGCCATCGGCGCGGGGGAGTCGTTCGCGGGCTACGTGGACCTGGTCCACCGCAAGGCGTATCAGCTCCAGGGCGGCAAGGAGATCGAGGTCGCCGTCCCGGCCAATCTGGCCGGCGAGGTGGCGACGCGCCGCGACCAGCTGCTCGAGGCGGCGTCAGAGGCGGACGACGACGTCATGACCAAGTACCTCGAGGGCGAGGAGATCACCGACGCGGAGCTCGAGGCCTGCCTGCACACGGCCATTCGGTCCGGCATGGTGGCGCCGGTCCTGGTCGGCAGCGCTTCGAAGGACATCGGCGTTCGGGCCCTGATCGACGCCATCGTGCACTACCTCCCCTCCCCGGTGGAGCTGGGCGAGATCGCCGCCACGGACTCGAAGGGCAAGGAAACCAAGATCGTTCCGGATGCCGCCGGACCGCTCGTGGCCCGCGTCTTCAAGACCACCGCCGACCCGTTCGTCGGCCGACTGACCTTCCTGCGGGTTCTGTCCGGAACGCTGCACGGCCAGGGTCAGGCATGGAACGCGACCCGAAACGAGCCCGAGCGAATCGGCCAGCTGCTGCTGCTGCACGGCAAGGATCAGGAGACCGTGGGCGAGCTCCACGCCGGCGAGATCGGCGCCGTGGCCAAGCTCAATATCACCGCGACCGGCGACACCCTGTCGTCCTCGCGTGAGCAGGCCTTCGGGCTTCCGCCGCTCACGTTCCCGGTTCCGACCCTGCAGGTGGCCATCGAACCGCAGACCAAGGCCGATCTGGACAAGATGGGCTCCGCGCTCCAGCGGATGCTCGAGGAAGAGCCCTCGGCTCGAGTCGAGCGATCGGAGACCGGCGAGCAGATCCTGCTCTCGATGGGCGACGCGCACGTCGCTGTCCTGGGCGAACGCCTCAAGCGCAAGTTCGGGGCCGCGATCGTCACGAAGACGCCGAAGGTCGCGTACAAGGAAACGATCCGCGGCAAGACGCAGAGCCACGGCCGCTACAAGAAGCAGACCGGCGGCCACGGCATGTTCGGCGACGTCTGGATCGAGATCGAGCCGAATCCGGGCGGCGGCGTCGAGTTCGCCGAGCACGTGGTCGGCGGCACCGTGCCCAAGAACTTCTTCCCCGGCGTCGAGAAGGGCATCCGCGAGACGGCGGCCGAGGGCGTCCTGGCCGGCTACCCGCTAAGCGACTTCAAGGCGACCCTCTACGACGGCTCCTTCCATGCCGTCGACTCGAACGAGCTGTCGTTCAAGATCGCGGCCTCGATGGCCCTCAAGCAGGGCGTGCTCGAATGCAAGCCGGCCCTGATGGAGCCGATCATGACGGCCGAGATCCGGATCCCCGAGATCTACATGGGCGACGTCAACCGCGACCTCAACGGCCGCCGCGGCCGGGTCCTCGGCATGGACACCAAGGATGGGATGCAGATCATCACCGCCCACGTACCCCAGGCCGAGCTGTTCACCTACGCCACCGACCTGCGCTCGCTCACGGGCGGTCGCGGAACCTTCAGCGCGGTGCTGGACCGCTACGAGGACGTGCCGGCGCACATCGCCGAGAAGGTGATCGAGGCCCACCGCAAGGAAGTCGAGGCCGCGCACAAGGAGTAGCGCTCCCTGACAAACCCCAAGGAGGGGCCAACCGAATCAGCGGTGTCCGGAGGCTCGCCAGGCGAAGGCGAGCGGGCTCGAGGCCGTCAGGTCGATCGCCGGCTCCGTCGTGGAATACGACTCGACGTTGTCGCGGAAGAGAGCCGTCGATGAGTTGAAGACTGCGTAGGTGTCCACGCCGTTGGACGGACAGGCCCTCATGTTGTCCATGGAGCCTTCCGCGATTTCGGAGTTCGGGCCCTCGACGGCTGCGCCCAAGAGCGGTCGAGGCTTGCCGTTCACCCACGGCCGCAGGTTGGCCACCTGGTGCTGGAGGCAGTTCGGGTAGACCGTCCCGTCACCGACGATCAGGGATAAGCCCCAGGCATTTGCGCCGAGGATGTTCGAGAGCCAGCGGTCGCCCCACACGGCGTAGCGCGATGAACTGGTCAGGGCGTCGTACTCGCTGGCCATCACCGCCAGACCCGCCCCGTGTGTCGTGGTGTCCCATTGGGCCCAGCCGAACCCGAAGCCGAAGGGATCGGACTTGGACTGGCTGACCGCGCCGTCCAGCTGCTTGCGCATATCGGCCAGCAGCGCGTCACGGCTGGTATCGAGACCGGCCGACCCTCCGGCCCGGTCGAGCGCTCGAACCAGCTCGTAATGAGCCAGGCCGCTTACGTCGTAGAGATTGAGCGTGTCAGCCGCGTCGTTCGGTCCCTTGATGTAGGCGTTGGCCCAATGCGCCGCCTGCTGGAGGTAGTAGTTGGCGTCCGTGCGGGGCAGTCCCCCCGGCAGGTCGCCAGAGGCGAGGGCGAGGTAGAGTTCGGTCGCGCCCAGCTCGAGATCGTCGCGCCATTCGGTCTCGGGGTAGAAGTCGAACGGGATGGCGGTCAGGAGATTGCCCTTGGGCGACGTGTTGGCCAGGTCGAAGATGTGCTCGGCCGAGCGCAGGCAATCGGCCGCATAGGCCGGATCGGTCGCCTTGAAGACCTGGTAGCAGAGGGCGAAAGCGGCGGCGTCGCGGCCGGCCAGGTTGGGGCTGATCTTCGAGCCCGCCGGACCGGCCCGGAAGACCGGCCGGTTGCGGATGTACACGTAAGTTGGGTCCGTGCCGCCGTAGGTGTCGTCTTCCTGCGGCAGACGCCAGATGTCGTGGTCGCTGGCCAGGTTGTCGTTGGCGCCACCGATGCCGACCTGGTAGTAGAGGGTCCGGGTCTTGTCGTCCCACATCTTCTGCAGCCAGTCGAGGCCGAAGCGGGCCTCAGCCGTCAGATTCGAGGTGGCCGAGCCCGCGCCGAGCTGGTTTGGGAAGTCCCGGACGCCCACCAGCTGAAGATCGACCGTGTATGACGTGGAACTAACGAACTTGAGGTAGTCGCCCGCATCCCACCAGCCCCCAGAGGCGTCGATCCGAACGCCCAGCGCGCCAAGATCGCCCTGGAAGATGCCGTCGGCGTCGACGGTCGGCGTCTTGTAGGTCATGGCGTGGGCGTCGTTGAGGTGGCCCGGCGCCGTTCGCAGCGTGGACGGGATGTAGTTCGGCCCGTCTCTCTCGGTCTGGTAGAAAGCCAGGGCGTTCGACATCGCCGTGCGGTAGAGGCGATCCGAAGTCGCAACCTCGAACGTCAGCGATACGCCGCTGGCAGGCCCGACGACCACGATGCGATAGCTGCCGGGCTTGGTCACGGCGTCGAAATCGAGAGCGTACACATGGGGATAGGCGGCGCTCCAGGCGCCCTGATCGCCGCCTATTGGGGCCGAGTAGACGGCCCGCCAGTCATCCCCGCTGGTAACGGTGAACCGGGCTCCCGTTTCTTCAACCGGCGACATCAGGTAAGCCCGCTTGGTGGCGTCGGTGACGTAGCCGAGCTGGTTCACCCTGATCATCCCGCCGCCGCCGATACAAGCCGCGGCGGCGGGAACTGCGAGTCCGGCCAGCAGTATGAATGTCGCGGCGAGGGCTATCGACCTGGGCCTCAGCAAGACGAACCCGAGCACAGAGTGCGATCTCATGGCGCTTCGCTCCTCCTCCAAGAGACTGAAGCCTGGGGACGCCGGGGCATCGAGCCGACGCGGCACAGGGAAACAACGAGCCGGGCGGCGGCCACCCACAACTTGATTATAATCTTATGAGCAATGGTATCGCCGACCTAGCCCCGGCTCGGGGCTGCCGTAGGCGATGTGGATGGCGAAGAGGCAGCAAGCGTGTTCCCCTCTTGGGTGACGCCTGCTTCGGGCTACGTTCGACTTGTCGCATGAATAGCGGGCCCTCGTACCGGCCGGTACGGGGCCCGCGTGCCTGTCTGCGGCAGTTCGGGCCGGCGCACGGCCGTTCCTCGCGCCAGGACTGGAGAGTGCCGCAGGGTGACGCCGCATAGGACCGGGGTCGTAGCCCGTGAAGACCGCCCCAGAGCCGACGCCTCCAGCTAGGGCATCGGCGACCCGACGAGCGACTTGAGCGCTTCGTTGCCTGCACGCTACGCCAGCAGACGGACCGCCTCGGCGAGGTCGAGGCGGCCTTCGTAGAGCGCCCGCCCGACGATGGCGCCGCTGCAGCCGAGGGCGCGCACGGCCGATATGTCGGCCAGCGAGGAGACTCCGGCCGAGGCGATGATCTCCCCTCGGCCCAGGTCGACCATGCGGCCGAGTAGATCCAGGTTGGGGCCCGTCAGCAGCCCGTCTCGTTCGATGGCGGTGACGATGAAGGTGCGCGCGCCGCGATCCGAGAGGGCGACCAGCGCCTCCTCGACCGGCACACCGGGAGCCCCCGGCACCCAACCCTGACCGACCGCCAGGCCGTCTCGAACGTCCAGCGCCACGGCGATGCGCTTCGCGCCGAACCGGGCGACGAGTTGCGCCACGAAACCAGGATCCCACAGCGCCGCGGTCCCGACGACGGCCCGCGCGGCGCCGGCCTGGAGCGCGGCAGCGACGGCCTCCTCGTCCCGCAGACCGCCCGCAACCTCACACGCGACCGGCTCCCCCGCCGCGGCCACGATGTGCGCCACGGCCTCCGTCTGGCGCCGAGCCCCGTCCCTGGCTCCATCTAGGTCGACGATGTGGATCCACCGTGCGCCCGCGGCCGCGAAGCCGCGCGCTACGTCCGCAGGCTCCGACCCGTACACGGTCTCTCGCCCGAAATCGCCTTCGGCCAGTCGCACCACCCGCCCGCCGCGAAGATCGATGGCGGGCAGGAGCTGAAACCCTGTAGGCGGCCGCCCTTGCGTGCGTTGTAGCATGCTACTATGCTACTACATAACCACGGCTGGTGAGTGCCCGCCGACACGAGGAAACGACGATGAGCGCGATGGAAGGCTGGCGCGACGAGGCGGCCGCCGAGTTGTTCGAGGCGGTGCTGCGTCTCGAGACGATGGACGAGGCCTCCGCCTTCTTCCGGGACTTGTGCACCCTGGGTGAGCTGCACGACATGGGCCAGCGCTGGGCCGTGGTCCGGCTGCTCGATCAGGGCATGCACTACGCCGAGATCTCGCACCGGACCGGCGCGAGCACGGCCACGATCACCCGCATCGCCCAGTGGCTGCATCACGGTGAGGGCGGCTACCTTCGCGCTCTCGAACGGCTGCGCACCACGGGCGCCGACCGCCCCACCACCGGAGAGAAGACCCGATGACGCGTCGTCTGCGCCTGGCAATCCCGAACAAAGGCCGACTGGTCGAGCCGACCGTCCGCCTGCTGCGTGACGCGGGGCTCGTCTTCGAGGCCGGCGAGCGCGCCCTGGTGGCGCGCGTGCAGAACTTCGACCTGGACATCCTTTTCGTGCGGACCAATGACGTGGTGGAATTCGTCGTCGACGGGGTGGCCGAGCTGGGCGTGACCGGCCTCGACCTGGTGGCCGAAGCAGGCTCGGAGGTGCCGCAGCTCCGCAAGCTCGGCTTCGGGCGGTGTCGCCTGACGATCGCGGTCCCGAACGACTCGCCCTTCCGTGCGCCTGAGGATCTGGCCGGGTTGCGCGTCGCCACGTCCCACATGCACCTCACGAAGGCCTACTTTGCCGGCCGCTCCATCCCTGTGGACGTCATCGCCGTCTCGGGTGCGGCCGAAGTCGCCACCCGATTGGGCCTGGCCGAGGCGATCGTCGACCTTGTCTCGACCGGCTCGACGATGGTCGTCAACGGCCTCCGACCGATCGAGGAGGTGTTCGCCTCCGAGGCCGTCCTCCTGGGCAACGCCGCGGCCATGCGCGACCGCACCGACGCTCTCGACACGATCCAGACGATGCTGACCGCGACCCTGGCAGCCCGTGACCGCAAGTACCTGATGATGAACGCCCCCGAGGCCAGGCTGGCGGAGCTCGAGGACCTTCTCCCCGGACTGGAGTCGCCTTCGATCATTCCGCTGGCGCACAAGGGAATGGTTGCCATCCACTCCGTCGTCGAGGCCGACGACGTCTGGTCGCTTCTGCCCCGCCTCAAGGCCGCGGGCGCCTCCGGGATCCTGATCCTGCCCATCGAGAAGCTCGTGCAATGACCAGCCCGACCGTGATCCTGCGCCGTCTCGACCTGTCTCGCGCCGCCACCGATCTGTCGGTCGCGGCCGAGGTCCGAGCGCTGCTGCGCCGCGGCGCCGTGCCGGATCGGCTGGTCCGTGAGGGCGCGAGAGCAATCCTCGCTTCCGTCAAGGCCGGCGGCGATGCCTCGGTCCGGGAGGCGAACGTTCGCTTCGGCGGTGGTCGCACGGACGGCTCGCTGCTGGTCAGCAAAGCCGAGATGGCGGCCGCGCGCGACGCCCTTCCGCCTCGGATCCGGGCCGGTCTCGAGCAGATGATCGCGAACATCCGCCGCTTCGCCGAGACGCAATTGCCCGAGACCCGGACGACCACGATGCTGCCCGGCGTCGAGATCGAGCGCCGTTGGGTACCGCTGTCCCGTGTTGGCGTCTACGCCCCCGGTGGGTCGGCGGCCTATCCCAGCTCCCTGTTGATGGGCGTCGTTCCGGCGAAGGTCGCCGGCGTGGGAACCATCGTCGTGGCCTCGCCGGCCGACGCCGAGGGCGGGCTCAACCAGACGCTGCTGGGAGCCGCCGGGCTGGTCGGCGTGGACGTGTTCATCGTCGCGGGCGGCGCGCAGGCCATCGGCGCGATGGCGTACGGACTTCCGGACGCGGGCGTGGCACCGGTGGACCGGATCGTCGGCCCGGGCAACTCCTGGGTTACCGCCGCCAAGCTGGAGGTCTTCGGCGAGTGCGGCATCGACCTGCCGGCGGGTCCGTCCGAGGTCATGGTCGTGGCGGATGGCACCGCGGATGCAGTGCACGTGGCCGCGGACATGCTCTCCCAGGCCGAGCACGGCCCCGACTCCCCTGCCCTGCTGGTCACCTGGGACGAGAGCTTCGCCACGGCAGTCGAGGCGGAACTTGCGCGCCAGCTCGCGACCGCTGCCCGTCGCGACATCCTGGAGCGCTCGCTCGGGAAGGGCGCGCTCATCGTCGTGGCGCCGGGCCGCGACGCGGCTCTCGACTTCGTGAACAACTACGCCCCGGAGCACCTCTCCGTCGTAGTTGACGATGTCGAGGAGGCAGTTGCGCAGTTGCGGAACGCGGGCTCGCTGTTCGTCGGGCCGTATGCGCCCGAGTCCGCCGGCGACTACGCATCCGGGGCCAACCACGTGCTGCCGACCGGCGGGCTGGCCCGCTCCTGCGGGGCGCTGTCGACCGAGGACTACGGCAAGTTCGTTCAGGTGCAGCGGATCACCCGCGAAGGCCTGGCGGCCATCCGCGACTCGGTCGAATCGATCGCCGAGGCCGAAGGGCTGATCGCCCACAAGCGCGCCGTGGAAGTGCGCTTCGGTGAGGCCGAGTCGTGAGCGCCTCGAACGAACGGCCGACCGGCGGGCCGGCCGAACCGAAATCCCTGCCGACCTACGTCTGGGAGCCCACCACCGACTTCCTGGCAGCCCGCTATGGGTTGCCGCGGGAAGCGATCGTCCGCTTCGACGTGAACACTTCGCCGCTGCCGCCCGACTTGCAGGACGTGCTGGCTGGGTCATTCGACCCCGTGTTGTCGGAATACCCGCCGAGCGACTACGCGGCGCTGGTGGACGCGGCCGCCGAGTCGTACGGGGTCGCCCCGGAGGAACTCCTGCCGACGGCCGGCGCCGACGAAGCTCTGGACCTCACGGCTCGAGCGTTCCTGCGCGAGGGTTCCGTGGCGGTTGGCGCGGTGCCCACATACGCGATGTACCGGATCGTGACCGAGCAGCGCGGCGCCACGTTCAGGGCCGTCCCGCGCCTCCCAGCGGAAGAGGGCTTCGCGCTCGACCTCCCGCGGATGGCCGAGGCGTCCCGCAGAGCCCAGCTCGTCTGGCTGTGCGAGCCGAACAACCCGACGGGCAGCGTCGAGCCGCCGGAGCGCATCGCCGAGCTGCTCGACCGTCTCGCGAGAGACGCCGCCCGGGACGGCCGCCAGGCTCCCGCCGCCGTCGTCGACGAGGCATACGCGGAGTTTGTCGGCCGCTCGGTGCTGCCACTGCGCGCCCGATTTGCGCGTCTGGTGGTCGTCCGAACCATGAGCAAGGCCCACGCCCTGGCAGGAGCCCGCGTGGGCTTCGCCGTGGCCCGGCCGGAGACGCTGGCGCCGATCATCTCGTTCCGGGCTCCCGCCTCGGTCTCGACCGTCTCAGCGGCCCTCGCGACCGCCTCGCTGCGTCGCCCCGAGCTGGCCGCGGCAAACGTCGCGCGCATCGCCGAGCAGCGCTCCCGTCTCATCGAGGAGCTGGCTGGGGTGGGCTGGCTCCCCTACCCGTCCGAGACCAACTTCATCCTGTTCCGATTCGGTTCTGTAGAGATGGCCGCTGCAGCCGGCGAGGCGCTTCTGCGTCGGGGGCTCGTCCCGCGAACATTCGGCTCCGATCATCCGTTGGCAGATTGCCTTCGCCTGACCGTTCGGTCGGCCCAGGAGAACGACCGTCCCATCCGTGCCGCGAGGGAGATACCCGCATGACCAGCCAGATCGGCACCGTGCTCGAGTCGGGCGGTCGTTCCGCGACGGTCAGCCGCTCGACACGCGAGACCCAGATCATCGTCAGCCTGAAGCTGGACGGAACGGGCGAGACGAAGATCTCGACGGGTGTGGGCTTCTACGACCACCTGCTGAATTCCCTGGCCCACCACGCCCTCTTCGACCTGGAGATCGAGGCGACTGGCGACCTGGCGATCGACGAGCACCACACCGTCGAGGACGTAGCGCTCGTGCTGGGCGCCGCGCTCGCGGCAGCCCTGGGCGATCGTGCGGGCATCGTCCGCTTCGGCGATGCGGCCGTGCCCATGGACGAATCACGGGCCACGGCCGTCCTCGACGTTGGCGGGCGCCCCTACGCCATGATCGATCTGCCCTTCAAGGGCAAGCGCGCGGGCAAGCTGCCGCTGCAGTTGATCGAGCACGTCTTCGAGTCGTTCGCGCGGGCCGGCGGCTTGACGCTGCACATCAAAGGCAGGGGCCGCAACGATCACCACCTGGCCGAGGCCGCCTTCAAGGCCCTGGGCCGGTCGCTGCGGGCTGCCTGCGCGATCGATCCCCGGCGAAGCGGCGTCCCCTCGACGAAGGGATCGCTGGGGTGACGGCCGCTCTGCGTCCGCCTGTCGTTGCGGTGCTCGACTACGGAGCGGCCAACATGGTCAGCATCGGCCAGGCGCTCGTGACCGCGGGCGCTCGGGTCGTCGTGGCCGCGGCCGCGGACGAGCTGCAGGAAGCCGACGCGATCGTGGTTCCGGGCGTCGGGGCGGCCCTGCCGGCGATGGTCCATCTGCGCGACCGCGGACTGCTGGAGCCGCTGGCCGACTGGGTTCGCGCCGGTCGCCCCTTCCTCGGGATCTGCCTGGGCTGCCAGCTGCTCTTCGAGCGCAGCGACGAGGGCGACGCCGAAGCCCTCGGGCTCCTGGCGGGGCGAACAACCGGCCTGGTCGATGCACCAACGCTGCCGCACATCGGCTGGAACACCGTCGAGCTGACGCGGCCGCATCCGCTCTTCGACGGCATCGCCGATGGCTCGCATTTCTACTTCGTTCACTCGTTTGCGCCGTTACCGGCCGACGAGAGCATCGTCCTGGCCCGCACGACGCACGGACGGCCGTTCGTCAGTGCCGTGGCGTCGGGGTCTCTCTACGGGCTGCAGTTCCACCCCGAGAAGTCCGCCGATGCCGGCCGGCGGCTGCTGGTCAACTTCCTGCGACTTGTCGCGGCCGCGAAAGCGGGCGCGGGCTCGGGCGCGGCGGCACGCGGCGTGGGGGTGGCGTGATGCTTGCCCGCCGAGTGATCCCCTGCCTGGACGTGGCCAACGGCCGCGTCGTCAAGGGAACCAGGTTCGTCGATCTCACCGACGAGGGCGACCCGGCCGAGCTGGCCGAGCGTTACGCCCGAGAAGGCGCCGATGAGATCGTCTTCCTGGACATAACCGCCGCTCCGGAGGGGCGAGGCACGATGCTCGACGTCGTGCGAAGTGCGGCGAGCCGGGCGTTCGTGCCACTCACGGTCGGCGGCGGCGTCCGCAGCGTGGACGAGATGCGCGACGTGCTGCGCGCCGGCGCGGACAAGGTGTCGTTCAACACCGCCGCGGTGGCCAAGCCGGAGCTCCTCACCGCATGTGCCCGGCGCTTCGGCAGCCAGGCGGTCGTCTGCGCGATCGACGCACGGCGTCTGCCGCAGCCTGCCGGTGCGGAGGTCGAGCAGGTCGACGCCTGGGAGGTCGTGACTCACGGGGGACGAACCGCCGTCGGCCTTGACGCCGTGGCATGGGCGCAGCGGGCGGTCGAACTGGGGGCGGGCGAGCTGCTCGTCACCTCCATGGACCGCGACGGGACGCGGAGCGGCTTCGACACGGACCTTCTTAGGGCCATCTCGTCTCGGGTCCGGGTGCCGGTCATTGCGTCGGGCGGCGCCGCGGGACCGGAGGACTTCGTGAGCGCCGTGCGCGACGGCGGTGCGGACGCTGTGCTCGCGGCTTCGATCTTCCACCGCCGCATCTGCTCGATAGATGAGGTCAAGAAGGCGATGGCGGCGGCGGGATTGCCGGTCCGGCCGGTCGGGGAGGCTGCGGCGTGACGGCCAGGCAGGAGCTCGAGCGAGACGTGTCCTGGGGACCGACCGGTCTCGTGCCGGCAGTAGTTCAGGACGTCGCCGACGGCCGAGTGTTGATGGTCGCGTACGTCGACGCGGAGGCTCTGGCGGCAACGCTGGCCGGCGGTGAGGTCCACTTTCACTCTCGGTCGCGTGACCGCCTGTGGCGCAAGGGTGAGACCAGCGGCAACGTCCTGCGGCTCATCGACATCGACCTCGACTGCGACGGGGACGCGTTGCTGATCCAGGTGGAGCCGGTCGGACCGACGTGCCATCGGGGAACGCGCAGCTGCTTCGATCCGGCCGGGGTCGCGGCGCCGACCGCTCCTTCCTCCGCCCAGGGCTTCGCCTGGCTCGAGACGTTGTGGTCCACCATCGACTCTCGCGCCACCGCAGATCCCTCCGCCTCGTACACGGCCCGTCTCATGGCTGCCGGCGTTGATGGCCCGGCCCGCAAGGTCGGCGAAGAGGCCACCGAGGTGGTGATGGCCGCCAAGGACGACGCGGTGGCCACCGGCGATCGCCGCGACGCCACTCGCGACGCGCTGACCGGCGAGGTCGCGGATCTCCTCTATCACACCCTGGTGCTGCTGCGCGAGCGCGGCCTGGCGCCGGGCGAGGTCATCGGCCGCCTCCGCGACCGCCACAAGCTCTAGCCGCGCAGCCGCCCGATGCGGAGGCTCTTCTTCCCGATCCGCACGACGAGGTAGCGGCCGTCGATCGGCGCCGGCACGGCGTCCTCGGGCGCACCAACGCGCTCGTCGTTGATGGACAGGCCGCCCTGCGCAATCGACCGGCGAGCCTCGCCGTTGGAGGCGAAGGCACCGCTCGCGATCGCGATCCGCAGGGCGCCGCCGGCCAGATCCTGTGACGTGAACTCGAAGTGGTCGATCGCCTCGAACAGGCCGGCCAGCAGCTCCGGATCGCGGATCGGCTCCTTCGAGAAGGCCGCCTCGCTGACCCTGACGGCACCCCGGGCCGCGGCGTCGCCGTGGACCCGCGCCGTCAGGTCGTAGGCCACGGCCTTCTGGGCGACGCGCGTCTCCGGATGCGCGGCCATCTGTGCTTCCAGGCCCTCGATCTTGGCGCGATCGAACAGCGTGAAGGTGCGCAGGTACTTGCCAACGTCACGGTCGTCGGCATCGAGCCAGTACTGGTAGAACGCGAACGGGCTGGTCTTGTCGGGGCCGAGCCAGACGCTCGTGCCGGCGGCCGTCTTGCCGAACTTGGACCCGCTCTCGTTGGTGAGAAGCGGGTAGCTCATCGCGAAGGCCAGATCCTGGCCGTCGCCCGCCCCGAACTCCTTGCGGATCAGCTCCAGCCCCGCCGTCATGTTGCCCCACTGGTCGGCGCCGCCCATCTGCAGCTCCACGCCGCCGTTTCGGTACAGGTGAAGGAAGTCGGCCGCCTGGAGCAGCATGTAGCTGAACTCGGTGAAGCTCAAACCCTCATCCAAGCGAATCTGGACGGAATCCTTGGCCAGCATGTAGGGCACGGTCAGGTGCTTTCCGATGTCGCGCAGGAACCGCAGCAGCGAGTACGAGCTGAGCCACTCGTAGTTGTCGACCACCTCTGCGCCGTTGGGCCCGTCGAAGTCGAGAAACTTCGTCAGCTGGGCCTGAATGCCGACGAGGTTCTCCTCGACCGTGGCGCGGCTCAGCAGCAGCCGCTCAGCGGACCGACCGGATGGGTCGCCGATCATGGCGGTGCCGCCACCGACGACGACGACCGGCACGCCGCCGGCTCGCTGGAGGTGGAGGAGGCCGAAGATCGGCACCAGGTGCCCGATGTGCAGAGAGGGACCGGTCGGGTCGAAGCCGTTGTAACCCTTGATCGGGGCACCGCTCGCAAGGCGCTCGGCCAGGCCGCGGCTGTGCTGGTGCAGCATCCCCCGCCAGCGCAATTCGTCGATCAGGCCCGCCAGGCCGGGAGCGCTCGCAGGACCTCGCCCGCCTGTCGCATCAGCTGCCGTCATCTCCAGACCCGCTCCTCACTATCGTCACAGGCTTCGCCGTCGGCCCGTCCGAAGGCCCGGCGGCCGGGGGTGCGATGACCGCCTCTGTGCGTATGCTATCTTGCGAGCCGCCATGCAGACCAGCCTCGCCCGACGCCAACGCCGTCGACGGAACGGCCGGGGAGCTTCCCGAGGGGGGGCCGTCGGACGCTTCGCCGTCATTCTCCCGTTGATGCTTCTTGGGAGCATGGTGCTCGTCAGCGTCGTGACCTTCGTCGGCGCGGTGGACATCTACGCCACATACAGCCGCGACCTCGAGGATCCCAGAGAGGCTCTCCAGAAGATCAACTACAACCAGCAGACCATCCTGTACGACCGAACGGGACAGCATCAGCTGGCAGCATATGGCTCCGAGAACAGGCGCGTTCTGACGTTCGCGGAGATTCCCGACGTCGTGCTCGACGCGACCACAACCGCCGAGGACAAGACCTTCTGGACGAACACGGGCTTCGATCCGGCCGCGGTTCTCGCGGCCTTTCGCGATGCGATCTCCGGCCGCCCGCGAGGCGCCTCGACGATCACTCAACAGCTCGTCAAGCAACGGCTTCTGCCGCCGACCACCAGCACCGTCGACCGGAAGATCAAGGAGATCATCCAGTCGGTGAAGCTCACCCAGGAATTCCCGGGCGAGGAAGGCAAGCAGACGATCATCACGAACTACCTGAACCTCAACTTCTACGGCAATCAGAGCTATGGCATCGCATCGGCCGCCCAGGGCTATTTCGGCATCACCGACCTCCGTCAGCTGACCATTGCCCAATCGGTGATCCTGGCGTCGCTGCTGCAGGCACCCGGCGCCTACGACCTCGTGCTCAACGCCGTGGAGCAACCGGACGGTCGCCTCATCGTCCCCTCCGACGCTCCCATCGTCATGCGCCGCAACGACATCCTCGAGGAGATGCGGCAGAACCTGCGCGACGGCCTGCTCAGAGGTTCCTACACCGACGCGGAGATCCTGGCCGCCGAGTCCGAGCCGGTCGTCGTCCGGTCGCAGGCTCAGAACCAGCTGCTCGCCCCCCATTTCGACGAGCAGGTCCGGGAGCAGCTCGCGGATCTGCTGTGCGGAACTGGCACCGATCCTGCCGACTGCGCAGCGGTGGACACGGGCGGCTACAAGGTGGTCACCACGCTTGATCTGAGCATGCAGAACTCGGCCGAGAAGTGGCTGAAGGCCTACATCGTGGCCCCCAACCAGGGCTCGAAGCAGGCGACGATCGACTACCTGGCCGGCCTGGGAATCACCGCCAAGTCGGACGCCTTCGACTACTCCCGGATCGTCGGGCCGAACCCGACGACCGGCAACGCCAACGGCCTGCGGGCCAGCAACATACACAACGGGGCTCTGATCGCAGTCGACTACAGGACGGGGCAGGTGCTTGCCTACGCCGGCAGCGCGGGGTTCTACGAGAAGCCGGTGAAAGACCCCGCCAAGGCCGGCAAGAACCTGTTCGATCCCCAGTTCGACGTCCTGAGCAACGGCTATCGGCAGCCGGGCTCCTCCTTCAAGCCGATCAACTACGTCGTCGGCATCCAGGACAAGACCATGACCGCCGCGTCACTCTTCATGGACGTAGCCACGGATTTCGGCGGGGGCTACAAGCCTCACGACGCCGACAACTACGAGCGCGGCCCGGTCCGCCTGCGCGAGGCTCTCCAGTATTCGCTCAACATCCCGGCGGTGAAGGCTGCCTCGATCAACGGCGTCGACCATCTGATGCAGCGAGCCCAGGACTTCGGCCTCTCGTTCCCCTCGAACTCCGATCCGGGGGTGTCGATCGGCATCGGCACCGTGGAGGTCCGGCCGGCCGATCTGGTGTCGGCGTACGGCGCCATCGCCGACGGCGGAACCCTCGTCCAGCGCTCGATGATCCTCTCCGTGACGGATGCGAAGGGCAACCTCGTCTGGTCGTTGAACAACAGTCCGTCAGCTCGGACCCATCCCACGACGCCGCAAGCCGCCTACGTCATGACGGACATCCTCAAGGGCAACACCGACCCGAGCCAGAACAACTGGTGGAGCCAGTACAAGTTGACGGACAACGGTCGTCGGGTCGCGGCTCTGAAGACGGGTACCACCGACCAGACCGAGGATCTCTTTGCGGTCGGGTACGTGGCCCCGCCCGACGATCCAAACGCGCCGGCCATCGTTTCGGGCGTGTGGGCGGGCAACAGCGATCACACGGCCGGGAAGAGCGTGATGTCCCTCGAGCTTGCCGCCCCCATGTGGCACGCGTTCATGCAGGACGTCACGGCGGGCACGCCCAAGACCGACTTCAAGCAGCCCGGAGGCCTGACCTGGGCCAACGTCGACGCTTTCACGGGGATGCTGCCCGGCCCTTACTCGGCCAAGACCGTCCGCGAAGTCTTCATCAACGGAACGGTGCCGACCCAGGTCGACAATACCAAGGTCCCGATGGACATCGACACGGTCACCAACACGCTCTGGACGTACGACTGTCCGGGCGTCGAGGACACCAGGGGGTTCCTGGACCTGAGCCAGGTCGACGCCGGCAACGCCAACTTCCAGTACTACGACCAGATCTGGATACAGCGCGCCATGGGCGGAGTCGGCAGGCGAGGCGGCCCCAACAACGGGATCACCCAGTACTTCTACCAGAAGGGGTTCTGGACCCCGTACGGGTTGTCGTGGGGCGCGCCGTTCCCGCCAAAGACGACCTGCACGGCCAATACCGGGACGCCGCCGCCACCCACTCCCACGCCCGAGCCCACGCCTACCCCGGAGCCGACGCCGGTGCCGACACCTGCGCCTACCCCAACGGTGACTCCGACTCCGACGCCGACGCCTACGCCCACCGCGACGCCGACTCCCGAACCGACGCC
>JBEKMM010000022.1:0-38376 GCA_050008515.1 Candidatus Limnocylindrales bacterium | reverse complement strand
CGTTAAACAGGCGGCACAAGAAGTAACTGGCAACAACCAGTCTGCTCTCGCCCTCGCTGCTTAGGCAGTAAGGTGAGCGTGGAAGCAGCCTCGCCTCCGTGGGCTGTGGAAGCGTCATTCAGCGGAGGTGCGATCCCGGGTAGCGTCGCGTAGCCGGAGTCAAAGCCCGCAAGGGGACGTGACTGGAGCGTTCGGTAGGCTGCCGATGGCCGACCGGGCGATCGACGACAAATCATCGGACACGCTCGTAGTGGTCTCCGGAGAAGGTTTCTGGACGGGGAGTTCGACTCTCCCCCATCTCCACCATTTCTTTGCCCGCCGCGCCCGCGAGCGCGGGTGCCCGCCCGGCCGTCCCGGCGCCGAACACCGAAACGCCAGGCCACGGACGGGGCCGGACCTGGCGTCGGTGATGTTGCGAAGCCGATCTCTCGGCGGGACGCGAGAGCCTGCGAGCTAGCTGACGAGGTTCTTGGCGACCTCCGGGTCGAGGTAGGCCAGATAGCGCTCCGCGCGTGCCTGCACGACGTCCTTGGCCGCCTCCGCAGCCGCACGCTCCTTGTTGGCGTTGACCACGCCCTGCAGCCCGAGGGCCACGCCGAAGAAAGCGCCGCCCAGGCCGGCGATCGCGATGGCGACCATGCCCAGGAGTCCGGCCGGGTCGGATAGACCCTTGCCGGTGCCCTGGTTGGAATTGATCACGACCAGCCACAAGGCGAGGAGGACGGCACCGAAGCCGACGAGCACGACGATCATGCCGTACACGACTGCCATGTACTCGCGAGGTGTGGGCGTGACCGGAGCGGCGGGAGTCGCCACCACCGTGGCCGGAATCATCGCCGTAATGCCCTCGCCGACGGTGGGGGCGGCTGCGGTCGCGGCCGCGACCGTGCGGGGGGCACTCCGCCGTCGTGGCGCCCGGGTGGTGGTCGAGCGGCCCGTGGTGGGTGTGGGACCTGCCATTAGTTTCACCTCCCCCGCCGGCGAGCGGTCCATTCCCTGGCGGGTCTGGTTTTTCAGCAATGGCCGGCGTACGGCCGAGTATGGTCTGCTCGCGCGTCGGGATCAAACCTTTGTTTGTTAAGATCGGGTTGCCGATCCATGCCCTGTTGGGCTACCCGACCGATGGCCAATCCCGCTCACATCGGCTCATATCTGGCGCGCCAAGGCACCGCTTACCAGTTCGACCTGGTGCCCCTACGACATCTGGCGGGGGCGCTCTGCTAATCTTGAGGGACAGGGAATCGGCTCTGCTTTTCATCCGCCGGAAGTGGTGATGGCCTCGACCCTGGCGCTGTCTACCATGGATCACTATCGGACGTTCGGGCTCGATCCCACGGCCGGCTTCGAGGCCGTCCAGGGCGCCTACCGAATCCTCGCTCGCCACCTCCACCCGGACGTGAATCCGGCCACGAGCGACGCGATGCGCCGGGCGAACGTCGCCTTCGAGGCACTGCGGTCGGTCGAACAGCCCACCCCCACGGCCGACTTCACGCTCGATCCCACGCCCGTGCTGCGCCGGGCCCTCTCCGGCTGGGATCCTCTGGCGCGCTACCGCGAGACCGCCTCGACATCCGTCGGCCGAACCGGCCAGCTGGTCGACGTCTTTGCCTGATACCCGGGGAGCGGGCGCGATCGACACAGGCGGAGCCCCAACCGGACGAAGGGATCGTCTCGACGTGTCGCCGCGCGCCGCGGGGGCCCTGGGCCTGGGCGCCACGACGGTGATCCTGCTGGGCGCGCTCGCCACGGCGATCCCCTATGTCGGATACGCGGGCGAGGGTTACTCGCCGCTCAACCACTTCATCTCCGAGCTGGGCGAGACGGGGGAATCGCGCCTGGCGCCGGCATTCAACGCCGGGATCGTGATCGGCGGTTTCGGGCTGGGCCTGTTCCTGATGCTCGTGTCACGTCACGTGACGGGCCGGTTCCGGCCCGCTCTCATGCTGGCGGGGATCGTGGCCGGCACATCCGGGGTACTCGTCGGCTTCTTCCCGATGGACACCCACGCTCTTCATCGCCTCATTTCGGGCGTGTTCTTCTGCACCGGCTGGATCGTGGCGGCCGTCTTCAGCGCCTGGCTGCTGCGATATCCGCGGTCGGGCTTCCCGCGCTGGTTCCTGGTCCCGGGCTCGATTTCGGTCACGATCTTCCTCGCCTTCCTGACCGACTATGCGACCTACCGCCCCATCGATCCCGACGCCCACATCATCGAGCGCAGCGCGATCTGGACGGTGCCGCTGCTCGAATGGGCGTCCCTGCTGAGCCTGCTGGTGTGGTTCGTCTGCGTCTCGCTCGTCCTGGTGCGACGCCACAGCTGGCCTTCGACAGAGAGCTGAACCAGCCGCCAGGGGGCCGGGAAGCGCCCGGGGCGACCGGTCGCATATCCTTCGCGCCATGCCCCTGAAGCGCTCGACCCGACGCCAACGACTGCGCGGCCTGCTGGTCGATCTGGAGCCGGTCAAGCGCGACCGCGACTTCCGGATGATCTGGCTCGGGCAGCTCGTCAGCGGGTTGGGCCGGCAGGTCACTGTCGTCGTTCTGCCGCTCGAGCTGTGGAACCTGACGAGGAACCCACTGGCCATCGGCCTGCTGGCGATCGTCCAGCTCGTCCCGATCCTGATCTTCGCCCTGGGCGGCGGCGCGGTCGCCGACGCCGTCGACCGGCGCAGGCTGCTGCTCATCACCCAGATCTGCCTGGCAGCGACCAGCGCCATGCTGGCCTTCCTGGCGTTCCTGCCGGCGCCGCCGCTGGTGGGTTTCTACGCGGTCGCGTTCGTGGCGGCCGGCATC
This sequence comes from Candidatus Limnocylindrales bacterium, assembly GCA_050008515.1. GTDB lineage: Bacteria > Chloroflexota > Limnocylindria > Limnocylindrales > CSP1-4 > Fen-1039. Next base: position 35,586 of record JBEKMM010000022.1, on the reverse strand, counting down.
GGCGCAGTGGACCAGCCGACGCGCTCGTCCGCGATTCCGCGGCTCGTCCCCAGAGAGCGGCTCCAGGCCGCGATCGCCGTCAACTGGCTCAGCTCGCAGACCGTATCCGTCGTAGGGCCGGTCTTCGGCGGCATCCTGGCCGCGCTGGCCGGCGCCGGCTGGGCCTTCTCCTTCGACGTGGCGACGTTCATGGCGTCGATCGTGGCCATCCTGCTCATCGCCCCGATCCCGCCGCACCCCGGAGCCCCTCGCCCGAGTCTTCGTTCCGTGGCCGAGGGGCTCCGCTTCGCCCACTCGCACAGGGTGGTGCTGGCCACGTTCGTCATCGACCTCGACGCGATGATCTTCGGCATGCCGAGCTCGCTGTTCCCGCAGCTCGCCCTGACGGTCTTCAACGTGGGCACGGCCGGGTACGGGCTGCTGACCGCGGCACCGGCGCTGGGCGCGCTCGTGGGGGCGGCGCTGACCGGCTGGACCAGCCAAGTCCGCCGCCCCGGGCGGGGAGTGGCGGTGTCCGTGGCCGGCTGGGGCGCCGCGATCGTCGCCTTCGGCCTCCTGACGGCGAGCTTCCCGCTGGCGCTGCTGTGCCTGGCCGTGGCGGGCGGCGCGGACGTCATCAGCGCCGTGCTGCGGGCCTCGATCGTCCAACTCGAGACTCCGGACCACCTGCGCGGCCGCTTGATGTCGATCCACACTCTCGTGGTCACGAGCGGGCCGCGCCTGGGCGACGCCGAGGCGGCGGCCGTGGCCGCCATCGCCGGGCCGCAGTTCTCGGTGGTCTCCGGCGGCGTGCTGTGCCTGGTGGGCCTGGCCGCGGTGCTCCGTCTCTTCCCGCAGCTGCTGGGCTACGAGGTTTCGCGCGGCGCTACCGCTCCGGCCGCCACGGCCGCCACGGCCACGACCGAGTCCCGGCCGGGATAGAAAGAGCCGGCGCTGTTCGCGCCGGCTCTTGCCGTGTCTGGGTGAGGCCCTCTACTTGCGGGGGGGACGCCGTCGGACGGGCGCGGGCGTTGGCGTGGGCGTTGGCGTGGGCGTTGGCGTGGCGGGCGTGGGTGTCGGCGTGGGCGTTGGCGTGGGCGGTCCCGGCGTGGGCGTCGGGGTCTTCGGAGGCGGCGGCGTTCCGGCGATCTGCACCCATCCGTCGACCTTGGTGTAGTGCGAGCTCCAGGTGTCGGTGTGGAGCACCGCACCGGTCGAGTCGGTCACCGTGCGGGTGACGACCGTGTCGAAGCCGCTGGTCGGGTACTCCTTGCGGTACGACTTCGCGCCCCCCGGCAGCGACGGAACGTATTGCGGCGTGGGGTCGATGGCCTTGACTAAGTTCGATATGGCCCCACCGGCGAAGGTCGTCTTCCGGCCGTTCGGCAGGCTCCACAGCTGGACATGGATGACCCTTTGGCGACTGCTACCGGAGGTCCAGGACTTGATCACGATCGGATAAGGCGTGTCGTTCGTGAAGCGCATGTCCCAGGTCGTGACGCCGTTGGAGTAGACCGTCGCGTCCAGGCCAACCCTCTTGTCCAGCGCGTAGCGGGTGATCCAGTAGAAGTGAGCGTGCCGCTCGTCTATCTGGAGCCCGGCAACGGCAACGGCCTGGAACGTCGTCGTGGACGCGGAGCAGATGCCGCCGCCCATGGCGCCGGTGTGGTTGCTCACGCCTTTCAGGATGACGCCCCCCGGCTTCCAGCCATGAGCAGCGTCGATCGGACCGACAGCCTTCAGGAAGCTGAAGTGCTCGCCGGGGCCGATGACCTGGCCATTCAGGAGCTTGGCCGGGAGGGCGATGTTCGTCCCATTGCCGTTGGACTCGCCCGGGAAGTAGGTGGTGGCCACCGAACCAATGACGACGAAGCCTTTGAGCGTAGAATCGGTGATCGTCGGCTGAACCGCGTCCACAACCAGCGCGATGCTGGCGTCCGTCGACGCGCCGCCTGCCCCGAGGCCGTCCAGATACGCTTCGATGGCGGTAGCCGTGGTATCCACGTCGAGCGTCTCGCCCGGCGTCCCCCCCTGGATGCCGGTCGGCTGGCCGCCCGTGTTGTAAAGGATCTTGGGCTCCTTGGCAACGACGTTGACGTCCTTGGCGAGGGTCGCGACGTAGGTCTTGACCGGCGCGGGGTTGACGACGGGGCCGAAGGTTCCGTTAGTCCGGACGCCGAAGATCAGCCAGGTGCGGATCGTCGCGGCGTCGATCTTCCAGGTCTTGTCGGCGTACGCCAGCGTCACTTCGGTCAACATCTTGTTGGCGCTATCGATCGCCGCCTGGGCATCCTTGTCGGTCACGTTGGGCGGGACGGAGATGAACTTCCCACCGATCTCGATCTGGGCCGGGGCATCCGCACTTGCCAGCTGGTCGATCAGCCCGGTGGCGATGGTGGTTTCATCGACGCCACGCCCGTCGGCGCCCGGCACGACCGTGAAGTCCGCGCCGGCGACGGAGACATTGGCGTCCTTGGGGGGACCCAGGCTCGAGCCCGTGATCTGGTGAAGCTTGGTTTCGAGGGCGAGAGGATCCAGCTTGACGATCACCGGGATCTGGACGCCAGTCGTGAAGGTGCGGATCGCCGAGGCCACGCCGAAGACGGGGTTGTCGCCATGGCCGACCTCCAGAGCCGCATCCGCCATCGCGGCCGAGTCCGGGCCGCGCCCGGCGTCCTGGTAGGTGATCGTGCCGGTTCCGACCGGAGTGGTGATCGAGACCTTGCCCTGCCCCAGGGACGCGTACGCCGCGTCGATCTTGCCGATCGCCTCGTCACGGGTGAGCCCCGAGACATCGACCGTTCCGGCGTGGACGCCGGGCATGATCTTGCCGTCGTAGGCCCGCGAGAACCCGAGGACGACAAAGGCGGCGAGGAAGAGAGCCCCGAACGCCCCGATGGCGAAGCCGGCCACGAGCCGAAGCGAAGCCACGGTGTCCACCGTGCGCGGGCGCGACCCAACCCGAGGCTTAACCCTTCTGGCGGCAAGCACCCCGGCCCTGTCGGACCCGGACCCGTTGGAGCCGTTGCCGGACCCGTTGGAGCCGTTGCCGGACCCGTTGGCGGTCGGCAGCGCCGTGGCGGCCCCTCGGACCGATGTATCGGCCGTCGCTGAGCGGACCGAGGAAGCCGTCTTGCGCACCGGCACGCTCGGTTCGTCCCACCAGCTCGGGCCGTCGGAGCCCTGAGGCTGCGACGTGCTCGGCGTGGCTTGGTTTCTTGGCTCGCGGGTGTCCCAGGTCATAATCGTTCCTTCTGTCGCGCCGATCGGGTCGAGGTGGCAGCGGCGCAAGACGGCAGGGGGCAGGACCGGGAGGTCACGCCCGGCCGCGCGATAGACGCGCGACCTCGCGTCCCCGTGACGCCGTCGTTCACATAATAGTTGAGCAAGCCAATACCGTTTGCCACGCCCCAAAGAGGGAGCGTTGGGCCCGAAGCCCGGCTCAACGACGATCGCCCCTCGTCCCTGGGGCGGGACCGGCTACAACTCTCGCGGTAGCACCACCACTCGACGATTGGGCTCTTCACCGATGGACTGCGTGGCCACCTTGTCGTGGTCGCGCAGGGCGAGATGGATCCAACGCCTTTCGAGGGCCGGCATCGGCTCGAGCTGGAGCATCTTGCCCGTTTCCAGCACGCGCTCGGCGGCGCGATTGGCCAGGTCGCGGAGCTGGCGCTCGCGACGGCCGCGGTAGTCCTCCACGTCGACGAGGATTCGCGTCCACTCGCCGACCTTCTTGGAGAGCAGCAGGTTGACGAGATGCTGCAGCGCGGAGAGGCGCTCGCCCTTGCGCCCGATGAGCGCGCCGAGCGATTCCTTCTCGCTGCCCTCGCCCACGACGTTGAGGCGGTTCGTTTCGCCGGCCCTGATCTCGACGGTGACGTGGAAGTCGAGCTGGGCCATCAGCTGCTCGAGGATCTCCTTGGCCGCGGCCATCGCCTCGGGCGTGACCTCGGCGGACTCGGGCCGCTCGATGGGCGGGGCGACGCGCGCGGCGGCGACCTCCGCCAGCTCCTTGGCGGTCAGCGCGGCCTGCGGCGCGGGTCGGCCATCAGGGCGCGGGCCACGCCCGACGCCGTCGGGACGGCGGCCGCGATCGCGGTCGAAGTGCCCGCTGCCGGGTCCACGATCCGGACGACCGGCGCCGCCTCCGGGGCGGGGCGATCCATCGCGCATCGGGGCGCCTTCGGGGCGGGGCGGCCGGGGACCGCGGTCGCGATCGAAGCCGCTCGGGCCACGGTCGCCGCCACGGTCGACCCACGCGGGACGGCCGCCGCGGTCGCCGCCGCGGTCTCGGTCGAACCGCGGGCGATCCTCGCGGTCGTGGGCGGGCGGGGGCGGCAGCGGAACCTGGGCCGCGGCCTCGCGCTTGGGAGTGGTGCCGCCAAGGGCGGATCGGGGCGCGGCGAGGACGCGGGCCGGCTCGGCACCCATGCCGAGTACGCCGCGGCTGCCAGGCGTGAGGATCTCGAAGTCGAGCTCGTTCAGGTCCACACCGAATTCGTCGCGAGCCGCGCGGAGGGCCTCCTCCGGAGTCTTCCCGGTGAACTCGCGGTATGCGTCGCGGAAGCTACTCATGTCAGCGTCGTCTCCCTCGCCGGCTCGATCGCCGGCGCGTGTTGGGCCGAACCGTTGAGGCCGCCGATGCCCATCGCTCCTCCGGCTTGTGCCGGGTTGCCGCCAGCGACTTGCCTGGGTTCGCTGCCTCGGGCATGGTGACCGGGAACCTGGGTGTGTAGTTGCGCGCGAAGCCCGGGTTCCATCCGAAGAGCGGGAACATCGCGCCCCAACCGAGGATCAGGAATTGCTGCACGATCGAGAACAGAGAAGTGACGATCCAGTAGATGAACAGGCCGGCGGGCAGCAGGCCGCCATACAGGATCGAGATGAGGGGCATGAAGATCATCATGCTGCGCTGGGTGCTGGCCGAGGGATCGTTCTCGGCAGCCGGCGGCATCATCATTCGGCTCTGAACCATCTGCAGCGCCGCGGCAATGAGAGCCAGGGCGCTCACTCCGAGGGTGAAGAAGCCGAGGACCGGCAGGTTGAAGAGGACCTGCTCCTTGCCCATGTCGATGCCCGCGACGACCGTGTTGATACACGGCTGGGACTTGTCCAGGACGCCGTTCACGATGTGCGCGGGGTTCGGGCAGGTGAGCGGCACCACCTTGAGGCCGAAGACGCTGAGCATGGCGCTCGGGTTGAAGTTCGTGAGCCCGATGCGGATGACCGAGTACATGGGAATGAGCATTCCCATCTGCAGAAGCGAGGGGAGGCAGCCGGAGGTGGGGCTGACGCCTCGTTCCTTGTAGAACTCCTGCTGGGCCTGATAGACCGCCTGGCGATCGCCCTTGTAGCGGCGCTGGAGCTCCTTCTGCAGGGCCTTGAGCTCGGGCTGCAGGCGTTGCATGCGTTGCTGGGAGGCGAGCTGGCGGGCCGACAGCTTGACCGTGACGAGCCGGATGATCAGCGTCAGCAGCACGATCGCGATCAGGACGTTGCCCGTCAGCGCGTATAGCTCGGCAAGAAGAATGAAGAGGGCCTGGAAGATGGGCGTGAAGAGGAAGCTCACCAGGCTGACCGGGTCCGCTCCGGCCGAAGTCGGCGCCAGCGGCTGGGGCTCGGGCGTGGGCGACGGAGAGGTGGCCGGCGACCCGCCGGCTTCAGGCGAAGAGGCCGCCGAGGCGGCAACGCCGGCCGACGGACCCGAGCTGGGGTTGGCCGTGCCCGTGCTGCCGCATGCCACAACGGCGAGCGCCATCAGGGCGACGAATAGCCCGAGCGCGATCCAGCGCGCCCGGGACGCAGACATGCGCTTACGAGAGCTCATGCTAGCGAACTGGGTCGTAGCCACCGCGACTCCACGGGTGGCAGCGAGCGATTCGACGCATTCCCATCCAGCTCCCTCGAAGCAGACCGTATTTGGCGATCGCCTGCTCGGTGTAGACCGAACAGGTCGGCTCATAGCGACAGACCGACGGGCGCCAGGCGAACAGGCGGCGGTAGAGCCTGATGAGCCCGATGCCGACCGTTTTCACGTGACGGTTCGCCCTCCGAGAACGCCTCCCCGGCGGAGGAGACTGTGCAGGGCTCCCGTCAACGCTTGATGGTCTGCCTCGATGACGGGCGGTCGGGCGATGATCAGGACGTCCCAGCCGGGCTGGAACGAGGGCGCCATCACCCTTAGCGCCTCACGGAGTCGCCGGCGCACTCGATTCCGGACGACCGCTCCGCCGAGCTTGCGTCCAGTCGAGAACCCGAAGCGCGTCTCCTCGAGGCCGTTCCGGCGGATTCGGACGACGAGCAGGGGATTGGACCTCACAGATCCTTGACCCTGCAGCGCCGCGAAGTCCTCCGGGCTGGAGAGCATCACCAGCCGCGGCGAGTTGTGGCCGCGGTCCGCCGTCAGACCGTGAGCTTCTTGCGGCCGTGGGCGCGACGTGCAGCCAGCACGCGACGCCCCCCGGTAGTCTTCATCCGGGCGCGGAAGCCGTGCTCTTTTGCGCGATGCCGCTTCTTGGGCTGGTAGGTCTGCTTCATTGGACGGCGAGTATCTCTCCATTCGGCCTCGGGGTCAGGATACCCCGAAAGGCACGCGAACGCGCCTGGCGCCACAAGTGCGCTTCAGCGCGTCTGCCGGCGGATTATATGAACGTGACGCATAGAGTGTCAAACGATGCGACCGCTGCGGCGCCCACAGGGTCGCCGGAGCGCCTTCCGAGACCGATACTCCCCGGGAGTATACGATAAGGATGAGCCCGAAGCCTTGCCGGAGCCGCCGGGGCGGTGCTATTCTTCGTCGGCCCGCGGCGCCAGACAACCCCAGGGCCACGGCCCGGAGGGACCGTGAGGACCGGCAGACTGCTCCGGAGAAGAGCCTGATCGATCCCCCTCACGGCGCCGGAAGGTGAAAGCGGAAGCGGGCGTCCGTCACGATCCTGGCTATCCATCCCCGTCTCTCAGGACTAAGCCTGCCTCGATGGACGCAAAACAAGTCTGGCGCGCAGCACTCGGAGAGCTTCAGGTCTCTCTGTCTCCGGCCAACTTCGAAACCTGGCTCCGCGATACGGTGCTCGTCGACGTAGACGACAACCACTTCAAGATCGCGGTCCCCAACGGCTTCGCCAAGGACTGGCTGGAGACGCGCTACCGCTCCCTGATCTCCCAGACGCTGGCCCGCATCGTCGGCTACAGCGTCCAGGTCGAGTTCGTCGTTCGCCCGTCTGGCGAGACACCGGCCGGGGCGACGGCCAACGGTTCGAACGGTTCGGCCGCCCACAACGGTTCGGCGCCCGCTCCGTCCGGGCCTGTTCGGGTCGAGGCCACGCGCGCAGGTTCGTCCGAGGGCGCCTCCAGCAACATCAACCCGCGCTACACCTTCTCCAACTTCATCGTCGGGTCGGCGAACCGCCTGGCCCACGCAGCCAGTCTCTCGGTGGCGGAGCGGCCCGGGCACGCCTACAACCCGCTCTTCCTGTACGGCGGCGTCGGCCTCGGCAAGACCCACTTGATGCACGCCATCGGCAACGCGGTGATCGCCCGCTACCCGCGCAAGCGCGTCGTGTACGCGACCAGCGAGAAGTTCACCAACGAGTTCATCACCAGCATCCAGCAGGGCAAGATCGACGAGTTCCGGGCGCGCTACCGCCGGATCGACCTCCTCCTCATCGACGACATCCAGTTCATCGCGGACAAGGAGCGCACCCAGGAGGAGTTCTTCCACACGTTCAATGCCATCCACGAAGACGGCAAGCAGATCGTGCTGTCGTCGGATCGGCCGCCCAAGGCGATCCTGACGCTGGAGGAGCGCCTCCGCAGCCGCTTCGAGTGGGGCCTCATCGCGGACCTGACGGCGCCCGACCTGGAGACGCGCATCGCCATCCTTCGCGCCAAGGCGGAGGAGCAGGCCGTGCCGGTCAGCTCGGACGTGCTGGAGTTCATCGCCCGCAAGGTCGTCAGCAACATCCGCGAGCTCGAGGGCGCCCTCAACCGAATCGTCGCCTACGCCAGCATGGGCGCGGTGCCGATCACGATCGAGCTGGCCCAGGCGGTCCTGTCGAACGTCCTCTACAACCCCAAGAAGCGCCAGGTCACGCCCGAGCGGATAACCCGCGCCGTCGCGGACTACTACGGCGTTCAGATCGACGCCCTCAAGGGCCAGAAGCGGGACAAGGCGATCGTGGTGCCGCGCCAGATCGCGATGTTCCTGATGCGCGAGGAGACGGACGTCTCGCTGCTGCGCATCGGCGCCGAGCTGGGCGGCCGGGACCACTCCACGGTCCTGCACGCCTGCGACAAGATCAACCGCGAGATGGGCATCAACGACGAGCTGCGGCGGGAGCTGGCCGCCGTCCGGGAACTCATCTACGCCGAATAGGAGTCGGCGTTCGGGCGTCCGATGCCGTTGTCGCTCCTTGGCCTCGCCTCGCCGGGACGCCGACTAGGTTTGCTCAGGCGGTCGATGCCGTGGAAAAGCGGCCCGAAACCGTGGATAACCGCGCGCGGGTGTGGAGAAACCCCGGCCTTCGCGACGGATGCGGGAGTGATTGAATCACCACCCCGCGCAGGTTAGCTCTTACTGCGGGCGGTTCTATCCACCGCACCGCACCGCGGTTATCCCCAGATCAACGCAACCCCCTCCCTCGTCGTGAGGGAGTCTTCCACCACAGTTCTGAGCGTGGCCACGCGGCGAACTCACACTCTCCACACCATGATGACGATGATGACGGAGTGAGAAGATAGATGGACAATCAACCAGGAGTAGGATCGCTCTGCCCGTCAGCCGATTTCCCTATCCGCCCGCCACATCCGACCTCAGGGGAGTGAAGCCGAAGTGAAACTCTCGGTCACGCAGGAGAACCTGGCTCGAGGTCTCCAGGTCGTCAGCCGCGCCGTCCCGACGCGCAGCACCCTACCCGTCCTCAACAACGTCCTTCTTCGAACCGAGGACGGCGGCCTCAAGCTGACCGCCACCAACCTCGAGATCGGAATGACTTACTGGGTGCCCGGCAAGATCGAGACGAGTGGGGCCACGACCACGCCGGCGAGGCTCCTGACCGACATCGTCACGGGACTGCCCAGTAACGAGGTGGTCCACATCGAGCTCCAGGCTCAAGAGACGCTGCAGATCCAGGCCGGTCGGTTCGAGACGCGCGTCAAGGGGATCGACGCCGAGGAGTTCCCGGCAATTCCCACTGCCGGCGAGAAGCCGACCACTCGGATCGCCCAGAACGTCCTGCGTAAGGCCATTGCCGAGGTGTCCTTCGCCGCGGCGACGGACGAGGCTAGACCGATCCTGACCGGCGTCCTGGCACGCTTCGAGGGTTCCCAGCTCACCCTGGCGGCAGCCGACAACTACCGGATCGCGGTCAAGACGATCGCTGTCCTGGATCCGGTCGAAGAGACGAGCATCGTCATTCCCGCTCGCTCGCTCGACGCCCTGGGCCGGGTCCTTACCGAGAGCGACGACCCAGTCAACGTCGTGCTCTCGCCGAGCCGGAATCAAATCCTGTTCCATCTCGAGGGCATCGATCTGGTCAGCCGCCTGATCGACGGGCAGTTCCCCAACTATCAGCAGGTTCTGCCGAAGAGCCACACCACGACCGCGACGGTCGACCGCGACCAGCTGCTCAAGGCCGTTCGTCTGGCGGGATTCATCGCCTTCTCATCGGCCAACATCGTCAAGCTCCAGGTCGGCAAGGACGCGGCCACGGGTCTGACGGTGAGCGCCGCCGCCGACATCGGCGACAACCACAGCGAAGTCGAGGCCCAGGTCGAGGGCGACGGCACCACGATCGCCTTCAACGCCAAGTACCTGGTCGACGTCCTGGCCAACGTTCCGGTCGAGCAGTTCTCGATCGAGTTGAACGGGCCTCTTTCGCCAGGTGTGTTCCGGCCGGTCGCCGACGGGGACTACGTCCACGTCGTCATGCCGGTCAAGACGACTTCCTAGGAGCGGCAGATCCCCGGGCCCGTATCCACCGGTCAAGCGCCGCAGATCGCCGGTCCGACGAGCGCAGGCCAAGGCGGCGACGAGCACCGCAGCGAGCGCACTCGTAGAGTGCGTGAGCGAGGCGCGCAGGAGCCAATGCAGGCATGAGCCGGCTGATCGAGCGAGACGCAAGCGGCGATCGGTGGATGCGGGCCAAGGACCGCGCGATCGCGCCTCGGTCGAGGCCGCCGACGCTGCTTCGCTCTCTGGCGCTCCGGAATCTCCGGGGCTACGCCTCGTTGGACCTGACGCTGGGACCCGGGCCGCAGCTGATCTGGGGCCCCAACGCGGCCGGCAAGACGACCTTGCTCGAGGCGATCGTGCTGCTGGCGTTGGGCCGCTCCCATCGAACCGGCGCCGATGCCGAGCTGATCCGCTGGGGCGCCGACTTCCTGAGGGTCGAGGGGGGCGTCGAGGCGGCCGAAGGTTTCACCCGGACCGGGACGACGGAGGTTGCTCCGGAGGGCCCGCGGCCCGAAGTCGTCGCGCTCGTCGTTACGCTCCAGGACGGCGGACGCAAGCGGATCGAGGTCAACGGCGTCCCGCGCCACCCCGCGGCGCTGGCCGAGCATCTGCGGACCGTTCTCTTCGCCCCGGAGGAGATGCTGCTCGTCATCGGCCCGCCAACCCTGCGGCGGACGGCCCTGGATGAGCTCGCCGCGCCGCACGACCCGATGTACCGGTCGCATGTCTCCGCGTACACGCGCGCCCTGGGCCAGCGCAACAGCCTGCTCCGGCAAATCCGCGACGGCGAGGCGGACCGCGCCCAGCTGCGCTACTGGGACGAGCCGTTCCTGGCATCGGGCGCGGCGATAGTGGCGGCCCGGATGCGCCTGCTGGAGTTGCTCACAGAGCCTCTGGCGGCCGCTCACCGCGAGATCGCCCCGGCGGAGGAGCCGCTGACCCTGAGCTACGCGACGAACGCGCCGCTGCTCCCCGGCGAGACTCCACGGGAGGCGCTGGCTCGCCGGCTGGGCGAGACGGCCGAGAAAGAGGCGTGGAACGGAACCACGCTGGTGGGCCCGCATCGAGACGACCTGGTCTTCGGCAGCGGCGGCCGCGACCTCACCACGTTCGCCTCGCGCGGCCAGCAGCGGACCGCCATCCTGGCTCTCAAGCTGGCCGAGCTGGATCTCCTCACCGCTCTCGACGGCCGCCCGCCCCTGCTCCTGCTCGACGATGTCTTCAGCGAGCTGGATCCGATGCGCCGGGGCCACCTGGTCAGGCGCATCGCCGAGCTGCCCCAGGCGCTGATCACGACGACGGAGCCGGAGGACCTGGACCCGGATCTGAGAAGGCAGGCCCGCGCCTGGCGGGTGGTCGCGGACGCGGAGGGGACGCGCGTGGAAGAGGCCGGGGCGTGAACGGGAAGCACGGGAGCCGCGGCGAGGGCGAGCGTGGGGAGCGTGGGGAGCGCGGCCGGCCGAGGCGACAGGGAATGGAGCGGCTGGGCGATCTGCTGCCCGACGCGGCTCGCCAGCTCGGCCTCGAGGACGAGCTGGAGCTTGCCGCGGCCATGACCGCCTGGCAGAGGATCGTGGCAGAGCGAATCCCCGCCGCGGTCGGCGCCTGCCGGATCGCGGCCCTTTCGCAGGGCGTGGTCACCGTCGAAGCCGACGAGCCGATCGTGGCTCAGGAGCTGCGGCTCCGTTCCCCGGAGCTTGCGGCCGCGCTGCGGTCGGCCCTGCGGAGCCCCGTCCGCCAACTTCGCGTCACGGCGAGGCACGTATAATCGCCACCTGCGCGTTCCGGGGCAAGATACATAGCCGTCGCTAGCAGTCGTCATGACCGTCCGCCTTCAAATGAAGCTCGGCCTCGTGGCCGAGTCACAAAGACCGCCCGACTCACCCGACACGGTTCTCGTCGTGGAGCCGAGCATCGGGTCGACGACCCGCACCAAGGGCAACCTCTACCTGGTCGTAACGGGCGCGGGTGGGGGTGAGCTTCGGTCTGCGACGAACATGGTCGCCGAGCGTGTCCGGCACGAGTACTACTACGACGAATCGGCCGGCATCACCGTCTGCCTCAAGAAGGCGATCCGGGCGGCGAACCGCGAGCTCCGCATCACCGAGCGGCTGGTCGCCACGCAGGGCGAGGCCGGCCCGATCGGCATCGCCCTGGCCGTGGTTCGGGGCAACGAGCTGTACGTCGCGACCGTGGGGCCGGCCGAGGCCTACCTGGTTCGCGAGGCCAGGCTGCTCACTCTGCCCGACCCCAGCCCGGACAGCGGGTTGCCGTGCGAAGACGGCTCCGATCCGGAGGTCTGGCACGGGGACCTGCTCGCCGGCGACAGCATCATCCTGATCTCGCCCAACGCCACCCGCCGGATCGGGCTGGCGCCGATCCAGGAGGCGGTGATCCAGCTCCACCCCCAGGTCGCGATCGACCAGATTCACCGCCAGCTGGCCGGCGGCGGGCTCGGCATCGCGGGCGGCGACGGCATGATCGCCCTCGAGGCGGACGAGGTGCCGGTCACGCAGAAGACCCAGCCGCTGAAGCCGGTGTGGCCGAGCGACTCGCTGGCCGGCGTGCCGGAGCGATCGCCCATCCCGCTGGCCGACTCGGTTGTCGACGGCGTGTCGACGGTCCAGCACACGGCCAAGCAGGTTCAGCGCACCGCGGACGGCATGCTCCGCCACAGTGTCTACGGCCTCTTCGACCGGATGCCGCGGCGGCCCGTGCAGCGCGTCCGAGTCACGCCGATCGCCGTTCAGCGCGAGCGCCAGCGCCGCGTCGCGAGCGCCGTCGTCGGCATGCTGCTCGTCCTGACGGTCGTGGGCGCCTCGCTCTGGTACCTGGCCGGGACGCGCCACGAGCTGAACATCGACCAGCAGAGCCGCGCCCAGGCCGCCTACCTAAAGGCCCAGAGCGACGTGGTCGCGGTATTCGGCCAGGGGCGCGACCTCCTGACGAGCGATCCACAGAGCGCGGTGAGGTACCTGGAGGACGCATACCGGAACCTCAAGATCGCCAGGGAGAACAGCTACACGGACGCACAGCTGGCCGACCTGACCGCCAGGGTCGTAGACGGCCTCAACAGCTACTACCACGTCAACGTGATCACCCCGCAGGTCGTCCTGTCATTCGGGAGCGACGAGCTGGCGGGCGTCGTGCTGGGCCCCGACGGCGGGGCGTACGTCATCGACCAGAGCAACGACACCGTCTACCGCGTCGATCTGGTCACCCGGGCCAAGATCGCCGTCGCGGTCAAGGGCGAGCAACCGCCCGGCGGCGGAACCGTGGGCGCGCCGCGCCTGCTTGCCGCCGGCGGCCCGGACGTCCTGATCCTCGACAGCGCCAACGCCATGTGGCGCTGGCGGCCGGCGGCCGGGGCGGCGACCGGGCAGGGCACGCTCATCATGCTCAACGTCGAGGACTCCGGGACATGGGGTTCCGGCGTCCGGGCGATCGGGACCTTCCTGACCGACGCCAACCTCGGCCAGTACACGCTCTACGTCGTGGTTCCGTCGGCCGGGCAGGTTCTGAAGTATCCGGCCTCGCCCGACGGCAGCGGCTACTACGCCAAGTCCAAGTCGAACTACCTGCTCGGCGAGAACCTGAGCGTCTCGCAGGTGGACGACATGTACATCGACGGCAGCCTCTACCTGCTCGACAAGGGAACGGCCGAGCGGTTCGACTCGGGGCAGGCGATCCGAGGCTGGACGGCCGACCCGCCCCGCGACACCGTCATGCGCCCCTCGGCCCCCTTCTACACCAAGATGTCCGCCGACAACCCCATCGCCGACCAGGGCAACCTATACGCCTACGACGGCCCCAGCCGGCGGATCGTCTCGTTCACGAAGAGCAACGGCAAGTACATGCAGGAGTTCATCCTTCCGAGCAGCTCGCCGTACTTCTCCGCTCTGAAGGGTATGTTCGTCCGGACCGGAGCGAACGGCACGAACCCGACGCTGTTCTGGATCGAGAGCGGTAACCTCCTGACCGCCCCGCTCGGGGTCGCCCCGGCAGCCAGCCCATCGCCCAGCGTCAAGCCCAAGGCCACGCCGTCGCCGACCAAGACCAAGTGAGCGGCCGAGCCGCGTAGCCGGCGGGGCCTGGACTCGGGCGCGACCTCGGTCGGGGAGTGGGATAATCCGGCCATGGCAGACTCGCTGGTCGAGGTCGTCGTGGAGAGCGTCCGGGTCCACATGCTCTCCAGCCAGCACGTCGTCCTCCTCAAGGAGACGGAGCGGGACCGCTATCTGCCGATCTGGATCGGCCCGTGGGAGGCCAACGCCATCGCCACGAGGCTGCAGGGCACGACCCCCGAGCGGCCGCTCACCCACGACCTCTTCGTCTCCACCCTGACCGCGCTGGGCGCGAAGCTCCGGCGAGTGATCATCTCCAGCCTGGCCGAGGAGACGTACCACGCCACGCTCGAGGTGGAGCTGGACGGCAAGACTTTCGAGGTGGACGCCCGACCGTCCGACTCGCTCGCTCTGGCGGTTCGAACCGGGGTCCGGATCTTCGCCTCGGAAGCGGTCCTGGACAAAGCCGGCGTCGAGCCGGACACCCACGTCGACGAGAAGCTCGAGGTCTTCCGCGAGTTCGTCAACTCGCTGGACGTGGACCTGGAGGAAGGCCACCGCGAGGGCCCGAGCACGCCGGAGTAGACCGCTGGGGCGCCCTGCCTGCGGGCGCTTGACCCGCCGCGGTTGAGCCGTGGATCCGACCAGCCGAACTAGCCGAACTAGCCGAGCATCGCCTCGCCGCGGCGCATCCCCTTCGAGCGGCGCAGCCACAGGCGGAATCGCAGCGACCAGAAGTCGCGCACCGCTCGCAAGACCACGCTGGGCTTCGCGCCCGTGGGCGAGCCGGCCGTGCGCGGGTAATGCGGCACCCCGACCTCGGCGATTCGGCGCTTCTCGAAGCGCAGCTTTATCAGCAGCTCGGCGGTGAAGAAGGCGCCGCCCGAGGCCACCCTGATCGGCTCCAGCGCCTCGCGCTTGAAGAGCTTGCAGGCGCAGTCGATGTCACGGACTCTGACGCCGAAGAAGATCCGGTTCGAAAGCCGGTAGATGCGGGCGTACCAGCGCCGGATCGGCGGGTCGGCGCGCTTGAGGCGGTAGCCGACGACGACGTCCGGAGAGTCGGCCTCGGTCATTCGCTCCGTAAGCCGGCCGACGTCGACGACCTTGAACTGGCGGTCGCCGTCGATGAAGGCGATCAGCTCGTAGCGCGCCGCACGGAACCCGGATCGCAGCGCCGCCCCGTAGCCCAGGTTCGTGGGGTGATGGACGACGCGGAAGAGGTCCGGATGGCGCTTCGCCAGGTCGTCGGCGATGGCCGATGTCCGGTCCTTCGAGCCGTCATCGACCGCGATCACCTCGAACCTCTCCGCCAGCGAGGGCAGCGTTGCCAGCGCCTCGTCGACGAGGGCCTCCAGGTTGGCTTCCTCGTTGTGGGCGGGAAAGAAGAGCGAGAGCGCAGCGACCCTGGTCGCCGCGGTTCCCGCGCCCGTCGTGCCCGGCTTGCCCCTGTCCTGGCCTGCGCTCACTGCGTGTCCTTCTTGCTCGTGACCTGCATCATCACCCCGCCGTCGGGCAGCGGGAAGCCCTTCATGTCGTACATCTGGCTCAGGGCGTCCATCCCGTCCGCGCCCCAGGACACGCGGTCCAGGAAGACGGGGCGCTGGCCGAGGTAGCGGTCGATGACGTCCCACACCTCGCCGAGGTTGTCGTCCAGGCGGGTGCGGTCGTCCACGACAAAGATGTCCGGACGGAGGCCCTCGACCTTCTGACCGTACCAGAGCGTCGTCGAGTCGCTCCACCAGCTGACGATCACCGCGTTGGCCGGGAGGCCACCCTGATCGGGCGGCGCGAGGACGCCTCGCATCCAGGTTTCGCGGTAGGTCTGGTCCGTTTCGCTCACTCCGCCCGGGCTGGCGCCGGGCAGCTTCTGGCGCTCGGGAACGATGGTCACGCTCGCCGCCACCAGCACCACGGCCGCGACGATCTCGACCGCGAGCAGCGCCTGCCCGCTCCAGCCCGAGTCGGCCCGGATGCGCTCGCCGTCGGTCGCGTGCCCGGCCGCCGTCGATTGCGCCGCCGGGAGGTCCGCCGATTGCGCCGGAGCGGGGCGGGTGGCAATCCGCTCGCCGGCGTTGCCGACGAGCCATACGCACAGCGAGAGGGCGTCCGCCAGCCCCAGCCCCACGAACGTGAAGGCCACGAAGAGCGGCACCAGGAAGTAGCGCTCGATGTCCGCGTTCGCGTACGCGGCCGAGAACCCGCAGGTCGCCACCGCCGCGAGCCCGCTCAGAAGAACGTAGCGCGGCCGTCGCACGAGGCTCGTGCTGAGCCCCAGCACCGCCAGGTAGGCGAGCGGCCCGAGCCAGCTCGTGACGAGGTTCATCACCGCCGCGTACTTCGCCCCCAGATCACCCAGCGGATCCGAGAGGCTGCCCCGGAACTGCTCGGCCAGGACGACGTACTGGAAGCCGCTCCACGTGTCCGGATGGGCGTACACCAGAGGGGCATGCATCGCCGCGCGGATCGGCAGCTCCAGGAACAGGACGACGACGGTGGCGCCCAGGACGGCGGCGCAGGTCAGGATCAGGCGCCACTGCAAGAAGATCCGCGGCGCCACCGCGATGACGAACAGGCCGATCGCCGGCGGTAGCAGCAGCGCCAGCGAGTGGTTGGCCACGGCCACGCCGTAGACGCCGGCCGCGGCCACGAGCCAGCGGTCGGCGTGGCGCGACCGCTCCGGATCCCGGTCGGTCCGGCGCCGCTCCCAGACGAGCAGCAGCAGGAAGATCAGCGCCACGAGCGCCAGGTGGAACATGTGCGGGTCGGCGTGAGTGGACATCCGCCAAAAGAGCGGGCTCGAGGTGAGCGAGGTCCCGTCCGGGAACGAGACCGATGCGACCGACCACGTCGGCATGATCACGAGGAGCAGCCCGGTGGCCAGGGCTACCCAGCGCATCCCCGTCAGGTACTGGATCACGGCCGCCGTGCCGGCCACGGCCCCGGCCGCCAGGATCGCCTGGAGCAGGTTCATTCGATACGCGGCGTCACCGAACGGCAGCAGGTGCGAGGCGATGAAGCCCAGGATCACGTAGGCCGGATAGCCGGTCGGGTGGGCGGTCCCGAGCACCGGCCCGACAGTTTGGAACTCGGCCGTGTCCCAGGATGCGACGCCGGGCGCCAGGGTCGGGATGATCAGCCAGAGCGTCACCGCCGCCGAGACGAGCGGCGCGAACGCGACTGCGGCCAGGTTCCCGTTCAGGCCGGCGCCGCCGAGGCGGTCCAGGAGCGCGCCGGCGCGGCCGGATGGCGTCGACCGTTCCGGCGAGTCGTCGGTCCGCGGCAGATTGTCACCAGCCAAGGGTCACTCCCCAGATAACGCCCCAAAGGTTGACGGCGATGGAGGCGACGACGAACGGCACCAGCACCGGCCAGAAGCGGCCGAGGCGGCTGGCGCCGAGCGCCACGAGGATGATCGCGAACGGGACGAAGTCGTTGCTGAAACGGTAGCCGAACTGCACCCAGCCCTGGCTGAAATGCATGAGGTTGACGAAGGCGATCGCGATGACGGCGATGGCGGCGCCGGCGGTCGCGCGGTCGAGCTTGCGCCGCAGCACCGGGATGAACGCCAGGGGCGCGAGCAGGTAGGCCGGGCTCGACAGGAAGATGCTCGTGCCCGTCGCCTCGGGTATCGCCAGCGGGCAGGCCGCGTCGAAGAGGCCGCGGGCGGAGCTGGCCACGCACAGCGGCGTGCCGGAGTCGCCGGGGTAGACGCCGGAGAACTGGGGCAGGATCCGCGGCACCCCGAAGAGCATGATTCCCAGGTTCTGCGGGACGTAGCGGATGTCCGTGATCGACCACTCCGAGTGGTATCCGAAGACGCCGCCGTATTCACCGAGCTCCAGGTGGTACAGGTAGTCGTAGGCCGGGTTGAAGAGGTGGCCGCTGGTGGCGTACGTGACGACGAGCAGCGTCACGAGAGGCACGGCCACGCCGGCGCCCGCGAGGGCCGCCCGTCGCAGCCACGTGCCCCCGCCCCCGACCAGGATCAGGAACGGGAAGCCGAGCAGGATCGTGAGTCGCGCGGTGACCGCCAGGCCGAACAGGATGCCGGCCGCGACCTGCAGCGATTCGGGGCTCGACAGGGCGGCCGAGAGCGATGACATGGCCCGGTCGACCCTTCCGTCCCGGCGACTGCCCAGCCACCACAGGCCGATCACCACCACCAGCAAGGCGGCGTCGACGACCTCGACCGCGACCTGCGACTGGGAGCTGACCAGCAGCAGGGCCGGCAGGCCGCCGACGATGGCGGCCGCGGCCACGAACGGCGCGAGAACGCCGGGCCGTCCGGCCACGACCACCGCCAGCGCGGCGGCGATCAGGCCCAGGAGCACGCCGACGGCAGCGAGCGACGCCGCGGAGCTGTCGGCGCCCGCGAGAACGAAGAGCAGCTCGCCGGCCGCGCCCAGGGCGACCAACAGGGCCGCGGACGACCAGCCGCCCGGCCAGCTGAACCTTCGCAGCGCTGTGGCGGCGTCCCTCAACGGGCCCGGCTCGGTCGCGTCGCGGTCCGCCGCCAGCGCCATTCCGACAGAGAGGAGCAGGCAACCGACGGCCACGATGTGGGCCCAGAACCAGGTCGAGCCGATCGCCGCCGTGTACCACAGCACGGTGCCGAGACCCAGGAAGAGCGAGGTCAGGATGCGGATCTCGTGGCGGACGCGGAGGTAGCCGAGCATCCAGTAGGCGATGCCCACGTCGATCGCGGCGAAGATCGTCGCCAGCAAGTGCTGGTTAGTTGCGAGGTGCCAGATCGAGACGAAGGGCAGCAGGACCCATGCCGGCAGCGGTGGGAAGGGGATGATGCCGTAGCCGGTGGGTGCGCCGCTCGAGTCCGTGATCGGCATCACGTCCTGGTATTGCGGCATCGGGATGGCGGTGTGGCCGTCGAGCCAGGCCTGGGCCTGCAGAACGAAATGGAGGTACAGGTTGCTGCCGTTCGGCTGGCTCAGGTAGTAGACGACCAGACAGAGAACGACCAGCGCGAGGCCCCACAGGTGGGGCGCCAGCGAAACCCGCTCGTCCCGTTCGACGGCGGCACCCTCGCCTCGACCCGCCGCCTGCTCCTTTGCCGGGCCGGCCGGTGCGCCGTCCCCAGGCGTGGCGTGGGTTATACTCCGCTCCACCTCAGCGCTCGTCCAGGAGGCCGTTTCGGTTGGCAGGCCCGAGCACGCGAGAGGCCAGCCCGCGGGGGAACGCGCCAGCGGGAACGAGTGGTGTCGACACCTCGGTTCCCACCATCGTCGTCCTTCTCCTCCTGGGTCTAGCCCTCCGCCTCATCATCGCATACGTACTACTTCCGGGGTCGGGGTTCCCTAACGACCTCTCTTCCTTCCGGGGTTGGAGCGGCCAGCTCGTCGCCCAGACGCCGCTGGGCTTCTACGACAAGGCCGGCTTCCTGGACTATCCCCCCGTCTACCTGCTCTTCCTGTGGGTCCTGGGCCTGATCTTCGCCCCGTTCGGCGGCGTGGGTGAGTCGATCAAACTGATCCCGATCTTCGCGGACCTGGCCCTGGCCGGCATCGTCTTGCTCATGGCCCAGGAGCTCGGCGCGTCGCGACGGCGGGCCCTGATCGGGGCCACGACCGTCCTGATCAACCCCATCACCTGGTTCAACAGCGCCATCTGGGGCCAGGCGGACGTGGTCGGCTCGGTCTTCATGCTTCTCGGCCTGTGGGCCCTCCTTCGGGATCGCCGCGAACTCGCCTCGGCTTTCGCCGTGATCGCGGCGCTCACGAAGATCCAGCTCGGCGTCCTCGGCATCCTCGTCGGCTTCGTCATCCTCCGCCGCTCGCTCGCGCCGCGCGACGGCCAGCGCGATCCGGCGCGCGTCCTGACATCGGTCGGGTCGGGACTGGTGACGGCGGCGCTGATCTGCCTGCCATTCACGGGGCTCGACTTCATCGGCCTCGCCGGGCGGCTGGTGAAACCCGAGGGTGTCCTGACGCTGGCCGCGGGATTGATCGCCGGCCTTGGCGTCTACGTGTGGGTCAGGCGGTCAGAGCTGGTCTCGGGCGCCAACCGAGAACTGGCCGCCGCGGCCGCCGGCGCGGTCACCGTCGCGGGCTTCGCCGCGATGGTCTTCGGCTCGATCGCCAGCCACATCGTCAACACCTTCGGCGAGTACCCCTGGCTCACCCTGAACGCCTACAACCCGTGGGCCCTCGTCGCCGATGAGGCCGGCACGGGCATGGATCGGAACCTGGGCTGGATCCACGACGCCCTGGTGTACGACGAGGGCGTGGCCCAACCCTATTTCAGCGTCGGTCCCTTCCCGGGGGACGTGGTGACGAAGCTGGCAGGCCTGGGCCTCGTGCTCGTCGCGATAGCTGTCGCGGCCTGGCTGCTGGCCCGGCGCACCGATCGCGAAGCCGGATCTGAGGCTGGTGGCACCGACGCGGCGGCGATGCTCGCGGTCGAACCTGCCGAACCTGCCGAACCTGCCGAACCTGCCGAACCCGCGCCCGATCCGCGCAAGCCTGCCTTGTCTCTGCCCTCGGAGCTGCGCGCGATTTCGGTCGGCAGCCTGGTCGTCGTCGGCGCGATCTGCCTGCTCCTATCGGGCCAGTTGATCGGGGGGTTTCCGGCCGCGGTCGTAGGCGACGGCCTGCTGATGGCCATCCTGGTTGGCGTCGGCATCTGGGCGGCCTGGCGCGACGATCGCCTTTCGATCGTGGTCGCGCTGGCCATCCTGGCCATCGCCTTCTTCGTCGTCCCGACTCGGGCGCACGAGCGCTACCTATTCCCGTTCTTCGCCGTGGGCGCGATCCTGCTGGCGGTGTCGTGGCGCTGGAGCGTCGCGTACGTGGTCCTCGCCGTGGTCAACGCCGCGAACCTGCTGGCCGTCCTGGTCGAATACCAGGGCATCCCCGGCGTGCAGGGCGCCGATGGGACAGCCGGCCCGATCTCCGGGCTGCTAGGCGATTGGGGCAGCTTCCTCAAGTCCGCCGAGTGGCCGGCCGGGATCATCTGGCCGATCGCGCTGTCGGGCATCGTCACCGGGCTGGCCCTCCTGTGGGCCCTGGCGCAGATGCGGCCCCGGGCCGTCCAGGTGCTGGCCTGGGGGGCTGCCAGGGCCGGATGCGAGCCCGAACCGAAGCCCGAACCCGCGCTCGAACCCGCGGCTTTCGAGATTGCCGCGGCCGCACAGACACCCTGGGGCCGCGAGATGCCCGGGGGGGACGAGACGGACGGCGACGACTACGAAGAGTACGAAGACTACGACTCGGCGTCGCGCCGCGAGAACGAGTTCGTTCCCGACTTCGTGATGCGGGCCTGGCGTTGGGCCTCCCGCCCGTCGATCATGCCGGATCGCTCGGCGTCGCTCGCATCCGAGCCGCGCGGCCGCCTCGACAAGCTCGACCTCTGGGTGGTCGCGGCCCTCGTCATCGTGGTTCTCTCGATGCGGGTCTACCGCCTCAACGAGCCCGCCTCGATGCACTTCGACGAGGTCTACCACGCCCGCACGGCCACCGAGTTCCTGCAGGATTGGCGGTACGGCATCCGCCACGACATCTACGAGTGGACTCACCCGCACCTGGCGAAGTACGCCATCGCGGGCGGCCTGGTCGTCTTCTCGGACGACAAGGTCACGGCCACGAGCAACCTGGGCGTGCCGGTGAAGGACGCGATCGTCCAGCCGCGGATCGCGCCCGACACCTCCGCCGCGGACGCCACGGCGACCGATGGCGGCGCCACCGATCCGCGCACCAACGCCGACGCGCGGCTCGGCGATCGCCTGTACGTCGCGACGGGTGACGCGGTCAAGGCGTACGACCTCCAGACCCGGACGCTGGAGGCGACGTACCCGATCCCGGGCGCATCCTCGCTGTCCATGGCCGCCGACATAGGCGACATGTACGTCGGCACGTCGGATGGGCGGATCTGGCGGATCGACGTCTTCTCACTCGACTACGTGCGCCTGGGCACGGCGGGCTCGCCCGCCCCGGCGACCGAGCTGCCGACGCAGACGGGCTTCCCGATCGCCCACCTCTATGCCGGTTCGCCGCCGCTGATCCTGGCCGTCGACGCCACCGGCACGATCGTTTCGGTAGACGGCACGGGCAAGATCCTGGCCCGCAGCACTCTCGAGGGCGCCGTCGATTTCGCGCCGCTGGGCACCGGCACGGCGATGATCGTTCGGACGCCAACCTCGAGCCCCACGCCGAGCGTGTCGGTCGAAGCCCAGGCCATCGCCTCGGCGCTGGGTCTGACGCCGGAGGAGGTCGAGGCGGCATTGAGCTCGCCGACCACCCCGGGCCTGGAACAGGTCGTCGACCTGGGCACCCTCACGCAGGACCAGCTCTCCGCGCTGCAGAAGCTCATCGACGACGGCCAGCTGCCCGACATCGAGATCAACACGACCGACCCGCAGGTGATGGTCGCCTACAGCCGCGGCGTCGGCGTCATGGACGAGCGATTCCTGACCGTGAGCTCGACGGTCTTGACCGACGAGCCGGCGACCTCCATCGCGATCAACCCGAACAGCGGTCAGGATTCCTACGTCGCCGCGGGCGCCTCGATCCTCCTGGTGAAGGTCGACCAGTCGGGGACGGGGTCGGTCACCAAGTCGGACGACCAGCCGCTGAGCAAGATGCCCGGGCTGATCACGAAGGTCGTCTTCAACGGCTCGAACAAGATCGCCCAGGCCCTCGGTCGCACTCAGGACGGATCGGGCTGGACCGTCTACGCGATCGAAAGCAACGGCAACGCCGTCTTCTCGGACGCGAAGCTGCCGTGGGACCCGGTCGCCATCGGGGCCGACGTGACCCCCAATCTGCCCAATACCGACCGCCAGGATCTGCTCGCCTTCGCGCCCAACGGGGACGTGGCTCAGGTCGACATCGGCCAGTTCGCCTTCGCCTGGCGCATCGTCGGAGTCCTCTTCGGAACCCTGATGGCGGTCTGCCTCTACCTGCTGGCGCGGCTTCTCTTCCGCCGTCGCTCGGTCGGGCTTCTGGTGGCCCTCTTCTCGTGCATCGACGGGATGCTCTTCGTCCAGTCGCGCATCGCCATGAATGACACGTATGTGGGCGGCTTCCTGTTGCTGGCCTACCTGCTGTTCGCCTACCTGTGGCTCGGCGGCGACAAGAAGGGTCGCAAGGAGTGGCTCGCCTTCTGGCTGGGGATGCCGCTCCTCGGGGTGGTCCTCGGCCTGGCGCTGGCGTCGAAGTGGGTGGCCTTGTACGCCATCGCGAGCATCGGCGTCTTGATCCTCATCCGATCCGCGCTGGGACGGCTCATCACGGTGATGGGCATGGCCGTCGGCACGGGCGTTCTCGGTTGGGTGGCGATCGACGAGATGAAGGCCATGCCGGGGACGGGGAACGTCGCGGCGCTGCTGATCGTCTTTGGCATGGCCGTGGCGATCTTCGCCGGCGGCGTGTACTACGCGGCGGTGCGCGCTCGGACGACGCCGGACAGAGTTCTCTTCGTGGCGATCGCGGCCCTGATCAGCCTGCCGATGATGCTCTGGGCGATGCAGTTCTATCCCGGGGCGGACCAGAACGGCGCCCCGAACTACACGTTCTTCCTGATCATGTTCGCGGCGACCGCGATCACCGCCGCGGTGAACGCCTACCACCCGATCGCCTGGACGAGGCAGGAACTGGTCTTCGCCATAGCCGTCCCGCTGGTGATGGGCATCGGCGCGGGCGTGCTGGGCGTAGCGAAGGGCAGCCACATCCTCATGGCGATCGGCGCGGCCGGCATCGTCGTTCCCGCCGCGGCGTTCTGGGCCGGCGGCAGGCTTGGCTTCGGGCCCCTGGCCGTCCCACCCGCCGCGGACGATCCGTCGTCCTTCGCCGGCCCGCCGGCGCCGGCGCCGGAAGGCTGGTTGCGGCTGGGCTCGGGCTTCGGCCTGCCGGCGGCGTGGATGGGGGCCTGCCTGATCGTCCTGCCGGTCCTCGTGTACATCGCCCTGTACATCCCGTGGGCCGTGCCCTGGGAGCAGCAGACGGGTGACTCCGGCCCGCTGCCCGTTCTCATGTGCTGGCAGGCCGACGCGAGCGGCCAGTGCACGAGCGCCTGGCCGGCAGGGCACACCGGCCAGACGCTGATACAGCTGACCCAGGACATGTACAACTACCACAACGACCTGCGGGCCACGCATGCCGCCAGCTCGCCGTGGTGGGCCTGGCCGATGGATCTGAAGCCGGTGTGGTTCGAGAGCGTCACCTACGCCCAGGACACCGGCTCGATGATCTACGACGGCGGCAACCCGGTGATGTGGTGGCTGGCGATCACGGCCATGGCCTTCGTCTGCTGGCAGGCCTTCAAGAGGCGCAGCTTGGGCCTGGCGCTGATCGGCATCGCGTTCGTCTGGCAATGGCTCTCCTGGGCCCGCATCGACCGGGCCTCGTTCCAGTACCACTTCTACACGGCCCTGCCGTTCTTCCTGCTGGGCCTCGCCTACTTCGTGGCGGAGCTGTGGCACGGTCCTTCCCGCCGGACCTGGCTGCTGGCCCGAGTCGGCGTCGCCGCCGCGATCCTCTTCGCGCCCATCTTGTGGCTGGCCAAGTACCAGATGTGCGCCCTGGCTCGAGTGGGGACCGACGACTACTGGGGTCAGCTCGTCTGCGGGCGCACGGTCGGCAACCTGCGAGTCGACACGCACATCTTCCTGATAGCGGTCGTTCTGATCGCTGCGCTGGTCGTGCTGGCCCTCACCCTCATCAGGTTGGAGCGCCGCTCGGCCGACGAGAGCGACAGCTCGGTCAGCTGGGCATTGCAGCTGGCGGCGCCCGTCGTGGTTGCCGGCGGGTTGCTGCTCTGGCTCGGCGCGAACGCCCCGCGCACGCTCCTCTTCGAGGTGCCGCTGCCGTCCGACGTTGTGGCGCTGCTGACGCTGCCGTTCCTCGCCCTGATGGCGCTCGCGGCGGTGTCCGTGCGCGATTCGCGGCGTTTCGCGCTTGTGATCTGCATCGCGGCGGTGATCGCGTTCGCGACGCTCTATCCGAATCTCTCGGCGCTGCCGATGCCGAACAACATCGTCAGCATGTACAACGGCCTGCTGCCGACCTGGCTGTACGGCTTCCAGTTCGCAGTCAACCAGCAGCTTGGGACGTCCGTGCCCTTCATCGGCCCGACCACGATCGCGCTCTCGATCGCCGTTCTTCTCGCCGCGATGCTGGCGGGCTACGTGGCCTGGGTGCAGCGCGTGGTCAACGGGTACCGGCGCCACCGGCTCGCAGTGGATGGCCTGGGCGCCGGGAGAGGCGCCGGAGCGGCGGGCGACGGAGCGGCGGCCGGCACCGGGGGCGGAGCGGCGGGCGACGGGGCGGCGGACGGCACCGGGGGCGGAGCGGCGGGCGACGGAGCCTAGCTGCCCGGCGTCCGGCCGGACCAGGCTTCGGGGGCTGCCCCGTGCGGCGGAAGCGGGATCTCGGCCGAGAACCCGGGCGGCAGCTGGTTCTGGGCGGCGAGGCGGCGGATCACGAAGCCGTAGTACTCCTCGACCTTGGCTGTGACGTGCTCCCAGCTGAACTGCTCCGCCCGAGCCTGGCCGTTCGCACCGAGGCGGGCCCGCAGCACCGGATCCGTGAGCAAGTCGCTGATCCCGGCGGCCAGCGCCTTCGCGTCGCGCGGCGGCACGAGGATGGCCTGGCGACCGCGCTGGACCACGCCCTTGTAGCCGTGGATGTCGCTGCACACGATGGGGGCGCCGGCGGCCATGGCCTCGAGCAGGACGATCCCGAACGACTCGCGGCCCGTGGCCGGCGAGACGAATACGTCCGCCGTCTTGAACAGCTGCGCCTTCTCGGCGTCGCTCACCCGCCCCAGGAATTCGACGTTCTGGAGGCCGCGAGTCATGACGTAGCGCCGCGCCTCGCGCTCCTGCGGTCCCGATCCGACGACGAGCAGGCGCGCCTCCAGGCCGCTCTTGCGGATCAGCCGGAATGCCTTGAGGAGGTGGGGCAGGCCCTTGCGATCCTCGAGCCGGCCGACGAACAGGACGTTCGGCGTCCCGTCCTGCCAGCGCGCGACCGGCACGGCGCGCTGGAAGCGGCTCAGGTCCACGCCGTTGGGGATGACCTTGTAGTCGCCGGGGAAGAAGCGATCGACGAAATGGCGGGCGGCGGCGCTGACCGCGATGCGGCCGTGCAGCTTGCGGGCGTAGCCGGGCAGCATCTTGCTTCCGAGCTCCATTGCCGGGGAGAAGCCGGCGTAGGCGTGGAACGTGGCCACGTTGACGCTGCTGGACTGGCGCAGCACGATCAGCGAGAGGAACGGCACGAACGGCTCGTGGAAGTGGAGCAAGTCGAAGCGCTCCTGCTCCAGCACGCGCTTGACCTGCGAGACGTAGCGCGGCGACACCGTGATCGTGCCCACCGAGCCGTTGCTCGGCACGCTGAAGCCCTTGCCGATGCGGATGACGTCGCCCTCGGAGGAGCGCTGCAGGCCGTGGCTGCTGGTGATGATCCGAACGTCGTGACCGCGCAGGCGGAGGTTCTCGTACAGGAAGCGGACGTGCTCGTTGACCCCGCCGGGGATCGGGTAGACGTAGGGAGTGACCAGCCCGATCTTCATCCGGGCGGCTCCTCGACCTCCCTGCGGCCGGCGGCCATCGATCGGGTGCGGGCGCCCTGGCGGATGGCGAGCAGGCGTCGGGTCAGGCCGGGCCCGGTCGCGCGGTCGGTCGATCGTGCGTGCGAGTCCCTGGTCGAACCGTCGGCCGAGCCTTCGGCGCGGCGGAACGCGTCGCGCTCCAGGAGATAGCGGCGCTCGCGCTCACGCTGCAGCTCGAGCTGGTCGGCCGGAACGCCCAGGTCGCGCGGAGCGTCGTCGCGGAGGAGATTCCGCCGGCCCCAGCGCGAGACGTCGTGGGCCTGTTTTCGAACCTGCTGGCCGTAGATCAGGACCTCACGGGCCGTGCCCCAGGTGATGCAGCTGCCGCTCGTCGTCCCGGCCAGGATCGCCTGGCGGTAGTCCTCCGCGGTGGTGCCGGGGAAGAGAGTTTGGCCGTCGCCGACCGTGTCGACGGTGTGGGCGTCGCTGTTGCCTACGAGCGGAAGTCCGAGCTCCGCGGCGATGCGGGCGGTGGCAGCGCGTCCGTATCGCCCGGCGGTGGAGGGGTTGAAGCCCTCCAGCGCGTCCCAGTAGACCAGCGGATCGGTCGATAGATGGACGCGCACGATGGCGTGCTTGCGCATCCCCAGGGTGAACGCCGAGAAGGGATGGGGCACGATCGCCAGGCCGCCCTGCTCGTGGATCTCCGCGACCGTCGTCTCGAGGCGCTCGTTGCGCTTAAGACGAGCCTGCAGGAAGACGCCCAGGAGGTGCCCGCTGCGGGTCGTCACTTCCTCGGCGACGACGACCTGGACCCGGCTGCCGCGCTCTCTCGCCAGGCGCTGGCATTCGACCGCCGCCTCGATTCGCTCGTGATCGGCGATGGCGATCAGGTCCAGATCCGTGTGGTTCTCGGCGAAGTCGAGGATCTGGGCGGCCGAGGCGGTGCCATCCGACGCGATCGAATGGATGTGCATGTCGGCCCTGCCCAGGCGCGTGCCCGGTGGCGATCCGTCGAGCGTGCCCTCGAACGTTTCTTCGGCCAGCTTCACGCAGCTTCTCCGGTGTTGGTCTTCCGAGCCGGCTCCAGATCGGGCCAGATCGGGTGAAAGACGGCGAGCCATTGCTCGGGCGCTGCGGCGATGACCCGCTCGAACAGGATCGCCTCTTCCCGAACCATCGACCGGCTCCGCTCGCGCCTGCTCACTCCCCCAGGCGTCGGAACCGGCCAGAGGACGCCACGATAGCGGCCCGGACCGACCCTGCGCACGCCCGAAACGTACGCCGGCGCGCCGGTTTCGGTGGCCAACAGGGCCGGCCCGGCCGGGATCTTCGTCTTCGCGCCGAATAGCTCGACCGGCAGCCCGCTGCCGGTCAGATCGCGGTCGGCGATGATGCCGATCGGCTCGTTGCGGCGCAGGACGGCCAGCAGCTCGGGGCCGGCCTCCTCGATGGTCAGGATGCGGACGCCGATGACGCCTCGGGTCCTCTTCATGTAGGCCTGGATGCGCTCGTTGGGGAGCGATTCCATCGGGGCGACGACCTGGCCGAGGCGCTGGAGCGCGAGGAAGCCGGGCAGCTCGATCGTGCCGAAGTGGAGACCGACGAGAATGAGCGCCCGGCGCTCTGTGAGGGCGGCGTCCACCTCGTCAGGCGTCTCGATCACGAGCCGCTTCTGCAGGTAGTGGAAGTCGAAGCGGGGCGCTCGGGCCAGCTCGATGTAGTAGTGGGCGTGGTGGCGGAAGGCAGATCGGACGATCGCCTCCAGGGCGCGCCCGTCGACGGCTGCGCGGTGGTAGCTCTCGTCCCCCACGCCGTGCGCGGCCATCCACTCCACCACGCGGCGCAGGTTGCGGCGGGCCTCGTCGCGACGGCTCCTGGCGGCCAGGTACTCGATGCTGCCGGCCGCGTTGCCGAGCCACCACAGCGGGGCGTCCGGCATGCGCCGGACCAGCTCCATGCCGCCGATGACGACGGCGGCCACGACGCGGTCGGCCACTCGTCGGCGCAGGCCCCGGCGGGCTGCGATCGAGGGGGACGCCTCGCGGCTCATCGACCCTTTCGCCTCGGCGGACCGCTCGCGCCGCCCGCGCTCTCGGCATCTCCGGCCTCGGCGGCCATGGCCGCGCCATTCCGGGCCTCGAGCGCCGCGGCCTCCTCGGCCGACTCCGGCCAGATCGGCTTGAAGATGTACCACTGCTCCGGGGCGGGCGCGATATGGCCTTCCAGGGCGGTGGCGATCTGCTGCGTCGCGCGGGCGAGATCGGCAGGCGAGTTGGAGGCGACGTGGATCGGATCGTCGGCCGCCGCCCGGAACGTGCCGTCGGGCAACCGGTTGATCGAGAACGGCACGATCGCCGACCCGTGCTTGGCGGCGAGCAAGGCCGGACCGGCGGGCAGGGTCGTCCACGAGCCGAACATCTTCACCGGGATCCCGTCTTCCCGATAGCCCCAGTCCACGAGCAGGACGAGGCCTTCGTGGCGTCGGAGGGCGCCGTAGACGCCGCGGAGGTTGCGCCAGGAGATCATCTTGACGCCCCAGCTCTCCCGCTGGCGCTCGAACAGCTCGTACAGCTCGCGGTAGGAGCTGTCGTCGCCGACGACGTTGATCTCGAGGCCGCGCTCGGCGAAGCCGGCCGCGGCCGCCTCGTTGTTGCCGAGGTGGGCGGCGACCAGGACCACGCCATTGGAGTTGCGGTAGATCTCGAGGAACTTGTCGAAGCTCTTGACCTCGAGCAGGCCGTCGACCTGCTCGGGCTTCAGCCACGGAAGGCGCATCAGCTCCATGACGTAGCGGGCGTAGTTGCGGTACGCGGCGCGGGCGAGGTGGCCCGCGGCCTTGTCCCTGGGCGAGACGCCGAGCACGTGGCCGAAGTTCGCCCGCAGCCAGCGCCGCCGCAGGGGGCTCGCGGCATAGCCGATCATCGCCAGCCAGCCGCCGACGCGATAGGCCGGACCGGGCGGGAGGTGGCCCATCAGCCACGACGAGGTCCGCCAGAAGCTGAGCAGCGTCAGGCCCGCCACGTGGGTGAGGAAGGTCTCCTTCTCCAGGCGGTGGGGCGCCTCGAACTTCTTGGTGGCCGCGCCGTTCTCCGGCTTTGCCTCGGCCTTGCCGGGTTGGGTGGGGCGAGATCGCGCGGATGGCGCCCCGATTCTCCCGGCATCGCCGGCCTGGGTGGAAGAGGAGGCGCCGGCAGAGCCGATGCCGTCGCCGACCTCAGCGCCGAGGGTCAGACGCTCCGGCGTCACCGGGTCTGGGCCGCGGCGTTCGCGGCGCCGCTACCGATCTTCTCGCTCACTGCTCTCCTTGCTGCTCCTTGCGAAGCTGCGAACGGACGTGCCAGGTTCGTTGAACCGCGGTGATCGAAGTGGCTACGACGATGACGCTGAGGGCGAGGCCAAGCCAGACCTGGCCCCCGGCGAGGATGCCCACGCCGCCGTTGATGCCCGCCAGGACGAGGCCGACGGTCAGGATGACGAGCCGTTCGGCGCGCGGGGCGATGCCCACCTCGCCGTGCAGCCCGAGGCTCTCGGCCTTGGCCCGGGTGTAGCTGACCTGGAAGCTGCAAACGGCCGCCGCGGCGGCCAGGATCTCACCGGTGCCGAAGCCGGCCTTCGAGCAGCCGGCGACGATGCCGATGTAGACGACCCCTTCGCCCCATCGATCGAGCGTCGAGTCGAGGAAGGCGCCGAAGCGCGTGACGCGGTTCTGGGCTCGGGCCAGGCCGCCGTCCAGCATGTCGAACGCGCCACCGAAGATGACCAGGGCCGCGCCCGCTACCCAGAGCTGAGCCGCCAGGAAGGCGGCGGCGACCCCGGAGATGCAGAAGCCGATGACGGTCAGGGCGTTGGGCGTGAGGCCGAGCTTGCCGGCGCCGACGGCGATGGGCGTGATGGCGCGACGGACCCGGGCCCGCGCTTCCTGCGAGACGAGGGACTGATCGCCCATCGGTCAGTGCGCCTCGACCGGCTGCGCGGCTGGCGGGGTCATGCCGAGCAGGATGCGCTGTCGCTCGGCCACTTCGTCGAAGACGTTGGGCCGCAGCTGGCAGAAGACCTCGCGTCCGGTTCGCTTCGTCTCCACGACCCCCGCGGCCTTGAGACGGGAAACGTGCCAGGACACGAGGGGCTGGCTGAGGCCGACGGTGTCGATCAGCTCGCCCACGGTGGCCGGTCCCCGGGCGAGTCGCTGCACGATCCGGAGACGGTTGACGTCGGCCAGCGCCTTGTGGAAGACGCGCAACTCGCGCAGGTCGTCCGGCTGGTCGACGATTGCGGCGACGGTGCTGCGAATGTGTGCGGGGGAGGGCAAGGTGTGGGGCCTCGTGTCTGTCGTGCGGGCGCGCACGGACCGCCGCTCGGCGGGTCTCCGCGTACCTCTGTCGAGACGCCCAGCGCCCCGGAAGTGAGCCCTTATATAAAGGTCGGTTGATGCTATGACGGCCGAGAACGGACTGTCAAGCCAAGTCAGTGCGCGGATTCATCGCTGCGGCCGTAGATAGCGGGAGTCGCTGGCACCGTGACCTCGAGTCGAGTGCCGCTGCCGGGCGTGCTCTGGATGTCCAGGTGCCCACCGAACCGCTCGATCCGCGCCCGCATGCCCGCCAGCCCCAAATGCCCGGCTCGCTCGCCGGCGGCGGCCACCGGGTCGAAGCCCACTCCGTCGTCGGTCACGATGACGAATACGCAGTCTCCGTCCTGGCGAACCTCGATGCTGACCTGATGCGCCGCGGCGTGCTTGACGACGTTGTGGAGCGCTTCCTGACAGACGCGGTACAGCGCCTCTTCAAGCTCGAGGTTCAGGCCTGGCACCTCGGCCTCCAGCACGACCGGCAGGCCCGTTCGACTCTCGACGGCCGCCACGTGTTTGCTCAGCGCCGCCGCCAGGCCTTCGTCGGCGAGGCTGCCGGGTCGCATCTCGAAGATGAGCGCGCGCATCTCGGCCAGCGCTTCCTGGGCCAGCTCCCGCAGCTGGGCCAGCTTCTCGCCCACGGCTCCGGGGTCGCTTCGCAGCAGCATCTCGGCCGCGCGTGAGGTCAGGGTCATGCCGAACAGCGCCTGGGTAACCGAATCGTGGAGCTCCTGCGCCAGATGGGCGCGCTCGCGGCTGGCGGCAAGCTCGATGGCTTGGTGCCGAAGCTCGCGCTCCATCCGATCTCGCTCGCCGGTGTCGCGGACGCTCCCGTGCGCCCCCGCCCAGCGTCCGTCGACCACGGTGGCGATCATGTGCAGCTCGACCGGGACCGCGTGCCCGTCGCGATGCTTCAGGTTGCAGCGGAAAAGGAGCTCCTTGTCCGGGTGGGCGCGCTGCTCGTTCAGCTGGCGATGGATCTCCTCGTCAGTCGAGGGATGGTGGACGAGTTCGGAATCGAGACCCACAAGCTCGTCGGCGGCCCAGCCCAGCAGGCGTTCGCACGTCGCGTTTACGAACGTGAAGCGGCCTTGGGCGTCGATCGACCAGACGACGTCGGGCGAGCCCTCGACCAGGTACCGATATCGGGCTTCCGCGGCTATCAGGCCGCGGCTCAGGCGGGCGTTCTCGATGGCGAAGGCCGAGTGCGCGGCGAATGCCCGGAGCAATGCCAGCTCGAACTCGGTGAAAGTTCTGTGGCGGCGGTCGAACACGCAGAACACGCCCAGAGGCCCCGTGTCCCCGAACATCGGCACGGCGACCACCGACGTCGTGCCCAGATGCTCCGCGTTGAGCCGCCTGCTCTCGGGGGTCCAGAATCGATCGTCGTTGACGTAGTCCTCGGTGACCACGACCCGCCCGGTCCTGATCGCCAGGCCGGACATGCCGTCCTGCAGGTTCATCGGCTCGATCTGGCTCTCCGCGTGAGCCCGCGGCGCAAGGCCCGAGTCGTACGTCCAGTACAGCGAATCGTCGGTCCGCTCGGTCAGGTAGACGATCGCGACGTCGACTTCGAGGAGTCGCCTGGCGTCGTCCACTGCCTGCTGCAGCAGTTCGGGCAGGCTCGTGCCGGGCCGAACCACGCCCCCCGAGTCTCCAGGTGCCGCAGGCCGGCGGTCTGCCTCGATCTCGTCCACGCCGCCCACTCGATCACCACCTCCGTCGACGGACAAGAGCCGTGCGGCCCATTCCTGCACCCAGCTCCAGAACCTGACACCCGGGCGGCCCGATAGGTCGAGGCCGACGGCCAAACGCGTGACACCGTAGATCCGGGGTATCGACAGATCGTAGGCTCGGCCGGTGGTTCGTGGGGCTCCGGAGCCCTTCCCGTACACTCACGGGCATGCAGCGGCGCAACTCCTACCTGCTTCTGGCGGTGCTCGG
This sequence comes from Candidatus Limnocylindrales bacterium, assembly GCA_050008515.1. GTDB lineage: Bacteria > Chloroflexota > Limnocylindria > Limnocylindrales > CSP1-4 > Fen-1039. The sequence goes on along the minus strand of JBEKMM010000022.1, from coordinate 2,786 downwards.
CGTCGGCGTGTTCCTGGCCGGGCTGGAGCTGATGGTCACGGCCGTGGCGCTGCCGCAGATCCTGGCCACGGTGGCCGACTGGACGGACCTGCGCAAAGCGTCGTGGATCATCAACGGCTACCTGCTGATGTACGTCGTCACGATGCCGCTGGCGGGCCGCCTCACCGACACGTGGGGCGCTCGCCGGCTCTTCCTGGCGGCCCTCACCGTGTTCACCATCGGCTCGTTTCTGGCGGGGATCGCCCAGGATCTCGACCAGCTGATCGCGGCCCGGCTCGTTCAGGCAGTGGGCGGCGGCGCGATCATCCCCGTCGCCACAGCCGCCGCCTCGCACCTTTTCGAGGGGCCGGCCCGGCCGCGGGCCCTGGGCATCATCGGTGCGTTGACCTTCCTGGGGATGGCCGCCGGGCCGTTCGTCGGCGCCGCGGTGCTGGAGACCGTCCACCCCGAGACCGCCCTGGCGCAGATGGGCGTCAGCGGCGGCCCGCTCGTGACGTCCGTCGCGCCGGCGTGGCGCTGGGTCTTCTACGTCAACGTCCCGATCGGCATCTGCGGCCTGGCCATCGCCTGGGCCGCCAGCGCCGGCTGGGATACCCGCCGCGTGCCCGCGCGAGTGGATCTGCTCGGCGCCCTGGTCTTCACCGTGGGCCTGACCGGCATCCTCTTCGGGACCACCCTCGTCGGCAGCGGCGACGAGGTCTTCGGCGTGCCGACCCCGCTCGCCGTCGGCGCGCTCCTAGGTATCGGCGGCCTCTCCCTTCTGGCCGCCATCGTCCACGGCCTGCGCCGGCCGGACCCCTTCCTGGACCCGCGCCTCTTCGCCGACCGGGTCTTCAGCTCGGCCGCGCTCATCTCGCTGCTGACCGGCTACGGCATGGCCACCGCGATCGTGGGCGGGGCCGTGTTCGTGGACAGAGTCCTCTACGGCGGTCCCGCGGAGCAGCGAGTGGTGCTGGGCGCCCTGGCCGGCGCCATGGCCCTGGGCGCGCTGCTCTCGGGTTTCCTGACCCGCCTCCTATCGCTTCGCCTGATGACGCTGGTCGGCCTGGCGCTGAGCGCCGGCGGCCTGGTCTGGATGTCGACGTGGAGCCCGGACGCTCCGACCAACGCCTTCGCCGCCTCGGCCGCCGTCTTCGGCTTCGGCTTCGGGCTGACGGTCACGCCGCGGTCCACCGCCGCGGTGGAAGCCGCGGGCAGGCGAGCGTTCGGGGCGGCATCGGCCACCGTGACCGTGGCCCGGATGATCGGCATGGCCGTGGGCATGGCTGCGCTCACGGCGTTCGGCTCCACCACGATCACGCGCATCTCCAACGAGGTCTACGGCTCGGGCGACGCCTACAAGCAGTACATTCCCGCATACCTGCGCGATCGACCGCTGCGCGATGGGCTGGTGGCGCAGGCACTCGAAAGCTGGGCCGCCAGCAAGGGGGCCTCGATCCTGGTGGGCGTCTTCCTGGTGGCTGCGGCGGTCACGCTCGTCGCGGTCGTCCCGGCCCTGGCGCTTCGAGTGAGAAAGCACCCCGGGGCGGCAACCGAGGATGAAGGCGGAACGGAGGAGACAGCGTATGACGAATCGATCGCCTTCTGAGGCCGCCGGGTCGGGCGGGGCGGCCGGGGCGGCCGGGTCGGGCGAGTTGGCCGCGACCCCCGCAGCACCGGCCGCGCCTTCGACTGCCGCGGCGACGCCGGTGCAGCAGCCCGGCACTGTCCGGGTCGTCTCGCTCGATGGCGGCACCTGCCGCGATCTCGAGGGCGACGAGGCCCTGGTCGACCTTCGACGGGCCATCGCGTCGCAGCAGGCGACGGCCTGGGTCGACCTGTGCGGCGCGTCGCCGAGCTTGCTGGCCGAGGTCTCGAAGATCCTCGACCTTCACCCCCTCCTCGTCGAGGACCTGGCCGAGCGCGACCAGCGGGCCAAGCTCGAGCAGATCGGCGAACTGATCCACATGGTCGTCTTCTCGATCGGGTTCGACGACGGCAAGATCTACGACCGCGAGCTCGATTTCGTTCTGGGCGAGCGATTCCTCCTTAGCAGCCACAGTCGCTGGTGGGATCCTCGCGCGACGCGTCACCTGAGGAGCGGCATGGCCGATGCCATGCGCCGCGGGCCCGGCCATCTCCTGTGGGCCCTCTGCGACGACACGATCGACGCCTACTTCCCAATGCTGGACCGCCTCGGCGACGAGATCGACACGCTGGAGGACGAGGTCGTCGCCCGGGCCGATCGGGCCCTGCTGGAGCGGCTCTTCGAGCTGAAGCGATCGCTGATCCTGATCCGCCGCATCACCGCTCCCGAGCGCGAGATGTTCAACATGCTGTCGAGCCGGGAAGAGATGGGCATTTCGGCCGACGAGCGGCTCTACTTCCGTGACGGCTACGACCACCTCATTCGCCTCACCGACGAGCTCGACACCTACCGCGAGCTTGCCTCGGCGACCCTCGAGACCTATCTGTCCACCGTCAACAACAACCTCTCGCTGATCATGAAGCGACTGACCGGCGTGACCGTGGTGGTGGCGGGCATCGGCGCGGTGGGCGGCATCTTCGGCATGAGCGAGGCGCAGAGCGCGTTCCGCCTGAATGAGGGCCCGGGATTCTGGATCGTGACCGCCGGGTGCATCGTGATCGCAGGCATCGCGGCGGCGATCCTGCACAAGATCGACTGGATCTAGTGTCCCGAAGCGCAGCAGGCTAGGCAGTTCTGCCGTTCGCAGCTACGATTCGGTGCATGCCGAACCATCCAGCGCCCCCATTGACGATCAGCGAGTCTGAGCGAGCGTCGCTGC
>JBEKMM010000021.1:0-38689 GCA_050008515.1 Candidatus Limnocylindrales bacterium | reverse complement strand
CCAACCTCGACGGGACCGGGGTAAACGAGAGCTTCATCAGCGATACCAGCGGTCCCGCCGGGATCGCGATCAGCGGCGGCTACATCTACTGGACCAACAACGTCTACGGGGCTAGCTCCGGCGGCACGATCGGGCGGGCCAAGCTCGACGGGACCGAGGCGAACCAGAGCTTCATCGGTGGCGGCTTCGACCCATGGGGGATCGCGATCGCGGGAGGCTACATCTACTGGAGCAACCCCGGCAGCGGCAACCCCGGCAGCGGCACGATCGGGCGGGCCAAGCTCGACGGGACCGAGGCGAACCAGAGCTTCATCAGCGGTGGCTCCGCACCGCTCGGTGTGGCTGTCGGCCCGTAGCAGGCCACACCATCGGGGTCGCGGGCGCCCGACAGTAGTGCGACGCCCGCGGCATGGCCGATCCGCCGCGTGCGACCCCGGCGGCCTCGACGCCCCTTGGCCCTGAACGGGACCCGTCGACCCGAGTGGGAGAATCGTGGCGAGACCGGGCTTTGTGTCGCGGGAATCCTTGGTTGCCCGGGTCGCGTCGAGCCACCGACCGGGCCGGCCCGCGCGGGTCGATTCGGCGTCCGCGACCTCGCGGCTCGATCCGGAAGGAGGATCAGAGGTGGAGTCCACAACGACCGTTCACTCCTATCCCCGGATACCGCCTCACACCTATGAGGAGATCGTCTCGCTCCTAGAGGCCGTGCCGATCGCCCGGCTGGCAACCCCAACCCCAACGGGTCGATCCACGTCGTCTCGCTGTTGTCCAGGTACGTAGATGGCGTCATCCTGCTTGGGACGGAGGGGGTCTCCCGCACGAGCTGACCGGCGCCGCCGCGATGTTGCGCTGCGAGCGGGCGTGCCAGGAGTTTGGCGGCAATCGAGCCGCGAGGAGGTGTGCGATGACGGAAATCGCGACGAGCCCGTGCCAGCTTCCCTGCGACGAGGTCTGGCGCGCGATATCGAAAGGGTCGTTCTTGGTTCTCTCGTTCGTCAATGCCAGAGGCGAGCCGCGCTCGAGCGGTGTCGTGTACGCCACCGTCCGGCGCCATCTGTACGTCGTCGTCCAGCCGGACGGTTGTAAGGCGCGGTATATCAAGGACGGGCAGGTGGTATCGGTGACGGTCCCCGTCCGGAAGGGAGGCATCCTCTCGTTCCTGATGCCGATCCCTCCGGCCACCGTGAGCTTCCACGCGCGGGCGATCGTCCACGCGCCGGGCACGCTCGACCCGAAGTCAGCAGCGGAATATGCGCCGCATCACCCCGAGATCGCCAGGCGGACTGGCTGCATCATCGAGCTCGTCCCCGAGGGCCAGTTCCTGACCTACGGAATCGGCGTTCCGTTGACCCGCATGACGGATCCCGAGGCGGCGCTCCGCCACGCCCCGACCTCGTAGGCGCTCCGCCGAGGCGCGTGAGGCCGGCCCGTCCCGGACGGCGGCGACGACGCCGCTCGGCGGCGCGCGGCGCACCGTGGCAGAGCGCTCACGGCCTGACGGAGGGTATCCCACCTCAGGAGCTGGAAATGGTCGGGGCGAGAGGGCTAGCGCCTCCTTAACTCAGCAATCGTTGCGCTTCGTGATGATCAACCGCACGCCGAGGGAGCCCCTCCCAGCAGCAGCGGCGCGAAGCGCATGAGGGACGGGTACTTGCGCGGCGCACTCTCGCCGCATGCGACGCAGCGCCAGATGGACGTGCTCGCCGCCTACGTCGCGGCTGGCGGATCCGTCCAAAACGCCGCCGAGCTCGTGGGCATCCGGCCGAGCACTGTGAAGCGCCACCTCGCTGACCTCCGCGCGCGGTCGGGCTTAACCACGGAGCAGCTGATCTACACGGGTCGTGCATCCGGTCGGCTCATCATCCCAAGCTTGGAGCCCAATTGAGCCCGGATGACGAGCGGCACGTGGGTTCTGCACCCGCAGGCCGATTGTCGCCGCGGCACTTTTGATGGATGCTGCGAGCAGGCATACGCCCGGGCTCATCTACCGATCTGGCCGAGGTCCCGCCAGGCCTTCCTAGGCGATCGGGAAGTTGCGAATCAGCTGGATCCGGGGTCTGCTCGTAGCGTATGGTTCGGATTCGACACGGACGGAGCACGTTCAGGGAGGCAAGTGGTGCTACCCGGTATCCACGCCACGAGGGGCGCGTCGCCCGTCCGGGTTGGCGTGCCGATCGAGGAGGCTGCCCTGACGCGGCTCGTTCAGAGCCAGTCTGACCGTGTCCTTCCTGGCGACCCCGACTCGTCCACCATCGTCGTTCTGCACGAGGTCGAGCTCGGTGTCGGGCGCCCGGACGTTGTCGTACTGCGGGTCGATCTCGCTGCGCTCGCGCTGCGGCGGCATGCCCAACTCCGACTCAAGAACCTCACGGAGGCGCGCGCTCTCGGCGCCGCGCTCGACGGCGACCCTGAGATGTCGGGTGTGTCCCCGAGGCACACGGCCCGCGTCGTCCACGGGCTAGAGGCGCGGGGATGGCTCGATCCTGTGCCCCTCTCCCGCGTCGTGCGCGACTCAGTCCTCATCGAAGCCAAGGTTGAGCACTGGGGTCTCGGGATTGGCCAGCTCGCGCGAGTCCGGTGGGCAGCGAACCACGCCGCCCTACTCGTGCCCGGCGCGCTGGCAGGCCGCATACCGGAGCAGATGCTGCGGTTCAACGAGATCGGGCTGCTCACCGACGAGGCCGGGAGCTTGGAGTGGCAGGAACACCCGCCGCGGAGAGACCTCCCGATGCACCTCGACGCTTGGCTCGGTGAGCTGGTCCTTAGATCCCTGGAGGCGGCCTAGAGCCCCTCTGCCGCCCTGGCATCGGCCGCAGCCGCGGCGAGATTGAGAACTGCGGTCGTGTGCACTGGGTCGACGCGGGCGCCATTCCGCGCGAGCTCGACCAACAGTCGGCGGGCCTCGCTTGCTGCGGCGGCGAGGAAGTCGAGGCGAGCTGGAATAGGCCCAGCTGCCTCCATGCTCGCCACGAGTTCCCCGAGCACGACGAGGTGCTGCACGACGGCCTGGGGGTTAGTCCACGACTCTGGCCGCCTCGCCATGCGCTCGCGCAGGACTTCATCAGGTAGGACCTGGGGCCCAACGGGAGACCGAGCAGCCCCGTCCATCTCGCCCAGGCCGAGCAGCGCGGAGATCAGCGGACCCGAAGTGACCCGCGGCACCGGGGCCTGACCGCCTGCGCGCGGGACCCAACGCTCGGACAGGAAGTGTCGCTGCCGGTAGTTCCACCCGGAAGCGATGGCGTCGGCGCCCATGGCGATGGCCGCTAGGCCGCCCATGTCGGCATATCCGATCACCAGGCGGTACTCATTGAGGATTCGGAGCCGGTAGATGATCCGTAGAAGATTGCAGAGGGCAACGCGGTCCCAGGCGGCAGGGTACGGGGTCCGCCTGCCGATCACGATGTAGAAGCCCTGCAGATCGAGCGTCGTGGCCACGTCGAGCCAGCGCTCGATCCCAGTCCAGTCGCCGAGTGCCGCCTCCTCCACTACTACCGACGCCAGGACGGCCCGTCCGCCAGCTCGCGCGCTGGTGGTCCGCGCGTACTGGAGCGCCACCGGCAGCCATAGGTCGTTGAATGTGCCTTGCCGCGGTGCGGGCGCGATCACGGGTCCGGTTGTGCCGATGGTGACATTGGCCGCGATGACGGCCTCAACTTGCGCCTCGATGTCCGCGGGTGTGATCGATCCCCAGTAGATGGTTCCGAAGTCCAGACCGAGTTCTCCATGGCAACGACCGACGGCGTTCGGGATCGTGTAGACGTACGTCTGGGGATCCAGGAGCGTCTCGACGTTCTTGGTCGCCATGATTCGGGCCGTTCCTCGGAGGGCGTCGATCGACTCGTCGGCTGGGCTCAGGATCACGCCGCCCAGGACCCCCCGGTCGGCGAGCACCTCGAGCTTGTCCGACTTGCCGTAGCCATGTTGTGCGTAGAAGCTCAAGGGAGGCACCCCTGGATGGCTCGCCTGGCCTGGGCGGCCGTGCGATAGCGCTCGTGCGGCTTGGCGCGAAGGAGGCGGCGGAGGACCAACTGCATGGGCACGCTCGCGAGCGTCTGCAGGGCCGCGTCGTCGAGCTGGCCCTGCATCAGGCGGTTCAGGTAGCCGCTCGGCTCATCCGGGCCAAACGGGTGGGATCCGACGACCGCCTCAAAGACCACGATCCCCACCAGGAATTGGTCGGTCCGAGAGTCGATTGGAGCTGACAACCGAACCTCAAACTGCTCAGGTGCGGCATACCTGTTCGTGCGGGGCGAGAACGCGAAGGCATTCGTCAACGGCGTCAGATCCACGTGGAGTGCGATCCCGAGGTCAAGGAGAACGGGACCATCGGGGCCGAAGACCACGTTTCCGGGCTTGATGTCGCGGTGGACGAGCCTGGCTTGTCTCCAGAGGTCGTCGACTCCTTCCAGCAGGGCATCGGCGAGTAGCAGGCCGTCCCGTTCCGAGAGGCGCTGGCTAGCGCGCGCCTCGAGGGTCCCTCCACCGTAGAACGGCTCTAAGTACCAGACATACGGAGCGCCGCCGATCTCCCTGATGTCCGGTCCACCAAGCACCTTGACGACTCGCCTGCTGTTGACGCGCTGCATCGCCGCGATCTCGCGGTCGAGCCGCGGTGGCAGGGCGTCGTCGCCGGGGTTCTGCGGCAACGATGCTGGTTCTTTGACCACCTTGAGGACGGCGTCACCTGCCGCGGTCACGACGCGATACGCGGCCTTGAACGACCCACAGCCAAGCTCCGGCAGCACGATCTGCATCTCCGGAAATGCAGCGACGAGGTCGGTGTCACTGAATTGGGGCGGCGCGGCTCTCATCGATCCCAACTCTAATCTGCCGGCGGCTGTCCCGTGAGCGCAGTAGTCCGTCTCGCCTTGGTCCCGGGGGTGTAGCACCTCAGGCGAATGGTCGGCGGGGGCCGTATGGACCAGGCTTCTTGCTGATGAAACTGTGCACGGTCTGCGGCGTTGTCACCAGCCGACCCGGCAGTCGCTGCACTGAGCACGCGCGTCAGTCGAACCGCAGCCGCCACAACGCCCTCTACAACACGCGGGCCTGGGGGCGCCTCAGTGCCCGAGTGCTCCGAGCATGGCGTGGAGAGCATGGCAACTGGTGCCCTGGCTACCAGCGTCCCGCCCACCCCGCTGCCGACCTGACCGTCGATCACGTCGTTCCGCTTGCGGCAGGCGGCGCGCCCTTCGACATCGGCAACTGCGCCGTCCTCTGCCGATCGTGCAACTCGACGAAGGGGGCCGGGGACGGCGACCGGGGGTCCCCACACGCGGGTTCTGCGCTCCTGGAAGACCGCGCCTCCCAAATGTGCGCACGCGGCCGAGTTTCGCGAGAAATCCCGGGCCTCGGCTCCGGTGCGGGTCGCGACGACGTTCGCCCACGGACGCCACAGGGCGCCGGAGTCGGCCGATGATCGAGATGCTGGCCATCCACGCGACCGAACGTGAAAGGGCCCCGGGTTGGCGCCCGGGGCCCGATGGCCAGCTGGCTGCGGTCGGCCTATCCGGCGTCGCCCTGGGAACCGGCCTCCGGCATGACCGTCTTGCGCCCGCGAGGGGCCCGCGTCCGGATCGGCTCGGGCGTCGCGTCGGGCTCCGCCTCGGTCGGCACCACCTCGGCGGCGACGTCGCCGTCGGCGACCTTGCGGGCGAGCGCCGCCTTGCGCAGCGCGCTCGTGTACTGGTTCCAGTGGGGCTTGCACATCCGACCAAGGCCGTCCTTCTGGCTGGGCTGGGCCGGGAACTCGTCGGCCGGCGTCTCGTGCGCCTCGATCCCGAACTTCGCCGACCCTATGCACTTCCGCAGGTCCGCCATCTCGCTCGTCCTTTCGCTCGCCGCCGCTCATCTGGCGTTCGGCCGTCCATCCATCACGCTGCCGGCGCGACGATGCAAGGCGGAAGATCGCGAGTCGCCCGATGACGGCGAAGACGTCTGCCGCCGCGGCGCCGACCACGGCCTGGCGCAACCGGATCACCGGCACCGGGGATGAGGCCCCGGACCAGCTGCTCGCCAACCCGGCGAACTGGCGGGTCCATCCGAAGGCGCAGCAGGACGCCCTCGCCGGCGCGCTGGACCAGGTGGGCTGGGTCCAGCAGGTACTGGTGAACCGGCGCTCCGGATTCGTCGTCGATGGCCATGCCCGCGTCGCGCTCGCGCTCAGCCGCGGCGAGCCTACCGTGCCGGTCCTCTACGTCGACCTGGACCCCGAGGAGGAGGCCCTCGTCCTCGCCACCCTCGACCCCATCAGCGCGATGGCCGGGCGGGACGAGGAGAAGCTCCGGTCGCTCCTCGCCGAGATCACGGTCGACGATGCCGGCCTCCTCGCCCTCCTCGGCGACATGGCCGGCAACGATCCCAAGGCCGGCCTGACCGACCCCGACGAGGTTCCCGAGCCTCCTGAGGAGCCCTACGTCAAGCCGGGTGAGCTCTACGTGCTGGGCGATCACCGCATCCTCTGCGGCGACGCGACGAGTCCTGCGGACGTGGCGCACCTCCTGGCCGGGGCCGCGCCGACGCTCCTCGCGACGGACCCGCCTTACGGCGTCCAACTCGACCAGACGTGGCGCGACGGCGTATACAACGGCCCGCGGAAGCGCGTGCGGGGCTGGGGCGTCGTCGCGGGCGCCGCGAAGCCGTACATGATGCGCGACGCCCCAGATGGCCAGCCCGACGGCGACGACGCCACACGGGCCACCCGTGGCGCCCACGGGCGCACCGCGGGCCACCGGCACACCTCGATCAGCGGCGATGTCCGGGCGGACTGGTCCGAGGCCTTCGCCCTAGTGCCCTCGCTCCAGGTCGGCTACGTCTGGTACGCCAGCGCCCACACGCTCGAAGTGCTGTCGGGCCTCCTGGGGATCGGCTTCGAGCTCGCCCAGCAGATCATCTGGGACAAGGGCCTGTTCTCGATCGGCCGCTCCTGGTACCACTGGGCGCACGAGCCCTGCCTCGTCGTCCGCAAGCCGGGTGTGCCCAACCTCTTCATCGGCGAGCACGACCAGGCGACGATCTGGCGCGCCCCGTCGCCCAAGCGGATCGGCTCCGGGTCCAAGGAGCACAAGGAGGACCACCCGACCCAGAAGCCGGTGGTCCTCTCCGAGATCCCGATCCGAAACCACCTGCGCCCGGGCGAGGCCGTCTACGAGCCCTTCAGCGGGTCAGGCACCACGCTCATGGCGGCCGAGACGCTGGGCCGGCGCTGCCACGCGATGGAGATCGACCCGAAGTACGTCCAGGTCGCGATCGAGCGGTGGCAGAACTTCACGGGCCGGACGGCCGAGCGCGTCGATGGGTAGGCGCGGCCCGGCCCCAACCCCCACGAAGGTGAAGATGCTGCGCGGTGAGACGCGCCCGAGCCGTCTGAACCTGCGCGAGCCGATGCCCTCGCCCGACGTCCCGAAGATGCCGGCCGACATGGACGACGCGGCCAAGGTCGTGTGGCGGCGGGTCCTGCGCGAGATGCACCACACGGGCGTCATCCGAGCCGCCGACGCCGACGTCCTGCGCTGCTACTGCGAGGCGGTCAGTCGCTACGCACAGGCGGCTCGCCTGTACGCTCAGTCCGGGCCGATCGTCTCGCGCGACGGGAACCTCGTGAAGAACCCGCTCCACCAGGTCGCCCGCGACAACGCCGACGAGATCCGTCAGTTCGCCCGCGAGCTCGGCCTCTCCCCGTCCGCGAGGGTGGGGCTGCGGATCGAGCCCGAACACGCGCTCGACGCGCTCACCGCCGAGATCGGGCTGCCGCCGAGGCTGCGGGTGGTCGCCGATGTGGGCTGAGTCGTGGTCCCCGATGCCCTCTCCGGCGGCCCCCACTTCGCCGCGTACTGCGAGCGCTACATCCGCCACACGAAGGGCCGCTGGGCAGGCCGGCCGCTCATCTACGAGGACTGGCAGCGCGAGTTCTGGTGGGAGGCCCTCGAGTTCGACCCCGCCACCGGCTTGCGGATCTACAACGAGGTCGGCCTCGGCATCCCCCGCAAGAACACGAAGTCCACGATGGCCAGCGCGGCCGGGCTGTACATGCTCGACGCCGACGGCGAGCCCGAGCCCGAGGTCTACGTCGCCGCGGCCGCTCGCAACCAGGCCGGCATCGTCTTGGGACAGGCCCGGAGCATGGTCAGCCGCAGCCCGCTCCTGCTCGACCGCCTCGTCCCGCACCGGTACGCGATCGAGTGCCCCCGCAACGGCGGGGTCATGCGCTCCCTGTCCTCCGACGCCGCGCTCCAGCACGGCCTCAACCCGTCCGCCAACATCGTCGACGAGCTGCACGCCCACCGCTCAGCCGAGCTCTACACCGCGCTCACGACCGGCACCGGCGCCCGCGAGCAGCCCTTCACCCTCTGGATCACGACGGCCGGGGTGGCCGGCGAGGGCATCCTCGCCGAGCTCTTCGACTCGATGTTCACCGGATCCGGCGAGCTCGAGGATCGGGGCTCGCTGCTCATCTACCGCGACCGGGTCAACGGCACCCTCATCTACTGGTACGGCGCCCCGCGCGACGCGGACATCGAGGACCCCGCGGTCTGGTACGCCGCGAACCCCGTCTCATGGCTCCACGACGGCAAGTACCTGGGCGCGCAGTTCGCACGGCTCAAGGCCCGCGGTGCGCTCCTGGAGTGGCGGCGCTACCACCTCAACCAGTTCGTCGGGTTCGAGGACACCTGGCTCCGCGAGGGCGCTTGGCGGGCGACCGCGGGCGATCTGCCGCTCAACGTCGCCCTGCCGGTCGGCGTGGGCATCGACCGGAGCCCCGACGGTGCGCTCGGCGCGGTCGCGATCGCGCAGCGCCAGGGGGACCGGGTCGTGGTGAGGGCGCGGGTGTTCCCAGCGGAGTCGGCGACCGGGATGGCGAGCGCGGAAGCGATGCGCGTCCATCTGCGCGAGCTTCGGGCCACCTACCCGCTCGCCCAGTCCCGTGACGAGCGGACGAAGCGGGCACTCGCGGGACCCGCGTTCGCGTTCGACCGCCTGGCCTTCGGCGAGTCGGCGGAGATCCTTGAAGCGGACGGGCTCGCGATGGTCGACGTCCCGATGACCGCCGCGGTCATGGGTCCGCCCTCGACCCTCGCCTACGAGCTCATCACGACCGGGCGCCTGATCCACGACGACGACCCGATCCTCGCCGAACACGTCGCCAACACGACCGCGGTCCTGACCGACCGGGGGATGAAGATCACCCGCTCCAAGCACGGCTCGACCCGCGCGAACGTTGCCGCGGTGGCGATGGTCCGGGCGATCGCGATGGCGAGCCAGGAGGCGCCGACGCCGTTCGTCCGCACGCCCCGAGCGCCGGTGGGGTTCTGACGATGCTCGATACGACCCGCACCCTCGTCCCGGGCTCCCTCGACTGGTGGCTCGCCCGACTGGGCAAGCGCCTCGACGACCGGCGCGTCCCGATGACCCGTTTCGAGGACTACTACGCGGGCGTCCAGCCGCTCGCCTTCGCGTCGGCGAAGTTCCGCCAGGCGTTCGGCGACCGGTTCCCCGCGTTCTCGTCCAACTTCATGGCCCTCGTGGTCGACGCCCACCGCGAGCGGCTCCACGTCCAGGGGATCCGGATCGGCGACGCGCCCGAGGGCGACGCCGACGCCTGGCGCTGGTGGCAGGAGAACCGGCTCGACGCCGAGTCGCAGAAGGCGCACACCGAGTCGCTCGTCAAGGGCATCGCCTACGCGCTCGTGTGGCCTGACCCCGGTTCGCACCTGCCCGAGGTCACGATCGAGTCGCCGCTCCAGGTCGTCGTGGAGACCGAGCCCGGCAAGAGCTGGAAGCGGCGGGCCGCCCTCAAGCGCTGGCTCGACGACGACGGCCACTACCGGGCCGAGCTCTACCTGCCCGACGGGATCTACAAGTTCCGCTCCGAGCAGCGCACCGACTGGTTCAGCGCCCCAGCGTGGGCGTCGGTGGCGACCTGGACGCGGGACGAGATCGCCACCGAGTCGTGGCCCGTCGCGAACCCGCTCGGGGTCATCCCGATCGTGCCGATCGTCAACCGGCCGAGGCTCGCCGGCGACGGCCAGTCCGAGATCGCGATGGTGATGAGCAACCAGGACGCGATCAACAAGCTCCGCGCCGACGCGCTCATCGCCGCCGAGTTCGCCTCGTTCCGCCAGCGCTGGATCATCGGCATGGATATCCCGATCGATCCGGAGACCGGGCAGCCTGTCGAGCCGTTCCGCTCGGCGGTCGACCGCCTGTGGATGGTCCCCCCGCCCGACCCCGACGACCCCAACCCGCCCAAGGTCGAGTTCGGCGAGTTCGAGCAGACCGACCTCGCGCCGATCTACGCCGGGATCGACACCGAGGTCCAGCACCTGGGCGCGATCAGCCGCACGCCCTACCACTACCTCCTCCCGCAGTCGGGCCAGCCGCCGTCGGGCGAGTCGCTCAAGTCGTCGGAGACCGGGCTCATGGCCAAGGTCGCCGACTCGATGCTCAACAAGGGGGAGTCCTGGGAGGAGATCTTCCGCCTGAACTTCGCGTTCCGGGGCGACCCGCGGGCGAAGGACATTGCCGCCGAGATCATCTGGAAGGACCCCGAGAGCCGGACCGAGGCGGTCCACACCGACGCCCTCGTGAAGCAGCGCAGCCTCGGCATCCCCGACGAGATCCTCTGGGAAGGTCTTGGCTACTCACCCCAGCAGGTCGCCCGGATCAAGCGGCTTATCGCCGAGGCGCCGCCGCCCACGCCGGTCGGGCCGCCGATCACGGATCTGTCCATCCCGCCCGGGCCAGCGGCGACCGGGACAACCCCATCGCCTGCCGATCCCGGTTCGGCGATCCCCACACCAGTAGGAAGGTAGCGAGACGCGATGAGCGAGAACGACCCGACCACGGGCGCGACGCCCGGCACCGGCGCGACGCCGGCGCAGGCCGGAACCCCTCCCACGGCTCTAGCCGAGTCCACGCCCGCGACGGGCGAGGACAACCTCGGCGAGGCCGGCAAGAAGATCCTTCGCGACCTTCGCGCCGCGGAGCGCGAGGCACAGCGCCGCGCCGAGGCCGCCGAGAAGGAGCTGGCCGATCTGCGGTCGGCGACCCAGACCGACGGCGACAAGGCGCTCGCGCAGGCGAAGCGCGAGGCGGCCGCCGAGGAGCGCGCCAAGTTCGAGACGAAGCTCCGCCGGGCGGAGGTCCGCTCCGCGCTCCGCTCGGCCGGCCTCACGAACGACGCCCTCGTCGAGCTCGCCTTGAAGTCCGACCTCTTCGCGGCCCTCGCGGTCGACGACGAGGGCCGGGTGACCGACCTCGACAAGGCGATCGCACAACTCCGGAAGGATGCGCCCGAGCTCTTCGCCGCCGCGCTGGCGGGGACGGTCACCCGCGGCGTCCAGACGCCACGCACCGACCGGCCGCGCGACCTCGAGTCATCGATCCGCGACCACTACGAGCAGCAGCACTGACCGCCCGATCCGGGCGATAGAAAGGACCGACCACCGTGCCCGTGACCCTCGCCCAGGCGAGCCTCAACGCCGCAACCGACATCGACCGCAACGTCATCGACGAGTTCCGCAAGTCGAGCTTCCTGCTCGACCGGCTGCCCTTCGACCAGTCCGTCAACCCCGCCGGCGGCGGCTCGACCCTCGTCTACGGCTACACGCGCCAGATCACCCAGCGCTCTGCGGCGTTCCGCGCGATCAACGCCGAGTACACCCCGGCCGAGGTCGAGAAGGCGCAGTACACGACCAACCTGCGGCCGCTCGGCGGCAGCTTCCAGATCGACCGCGTGCTCGACGGCATCGGGGCGATCAGCGAGGTTTCGTTCCAGATCGGCCAGCTCATCAAGGCCGCCAAGGCGTACTTCGCCGACCAGGTCATCAACGGCGACAGCGCGGTGACGACCGACGGCTTCGACGGCCTCAGCAAGGCCCTGGTCGGCTCGTCCACCGAGTACAACGCCGACAACATCGACGACTGGACCGGGATCAACAGCCAGATCCTCGCGCTCCAGGCGATGCAGAAGATCAACGCCTGGCTCGGGCTCATGGACGGCACGCCCGACGCGATCCTGATGAACAGCACGGCGCTGTCCTGGTTCACCCTGATCGCCGCGTTGTCCGGCCAGCTGCGCTCGACGACCGACGCCTTCGGCCGCCCGGTCTCCACGTACCGCGACATCCCGCTCGTCGACCTCGGCGCGAAGGCGGGGTCCTCGTTCGACGTGATCGCCACGTACTCGGGGACCAACGAGGTCCAGACCGTCACGATCACCGGCACCCCGACCGGCGGGACGTTCACCCTGACGTTCGCCGGGCAGACGACGGCGCCGATCGCCTACAACGCGGCCGCGTCGGCGGTCGTCTCGGCGCTCGAGGCCCTCGCGAACATCGAGGCTGGCGAGGTGACCGCCACCGGCGGCGCGCTCCCGGGCACCCCGGTCGCGGTGACCTTCAAGGGCCAGTACGCGGGCGTCAACATCCCGGCGATGACCGCGGTCGGCACCGGCCTCACCGGCGGCACGACGCCGGCCGTGGCCGTGACGACCACCACGCCTGGCGGCGGTGGTACAGGGTCGGGCCAGACCGGGCTAACGGATCTCTTCGCAGTCCGCTTCGGGCTCGACGGCTTCCACGGCGTGGCGGTCACCGGATCGCTCGTGAAGCAGTGGCTGCCCGACTTCAGCACCGCCGGTGCCGTGAAGACGGGCGAGGTCGAGATGGGCCCGGTCTCGGTCGCGCTCAAGGCGTCCAAGGCGGCCGCCGTCTACCGCAACCTCAAGGTCGCCTGACGAGCGGGCGGGAGCGAACCCCATGTCGCTCGTGATGCTCGGTGAGGTCCGTGCGCTCGTCGAGACGGGCCTCACCGACGTCGACCTGAAGGCCATTCTCGACCGCGAGGAGGGCTGGCTCGCGTCCCGGATCGGGGCGCTCTCCGGCGAACGGACCGAGACGTTCCGCCCGGCGCTCCCCAACGCCCCGATCTACCTCTCGCGGCGCACCGACGCCATCAGCGTGACGGACAACGCAGTCGCCGTGCCCGCGGGCGACCTGTGGTTCGTGCCAGCGACCGGATTGATCCGGCGGATCAACGTCCCATGGCCGGGTCCATGGCCCGGCCCCTGGCCGTGGACCGACTCCGCGAGTGGGCTCGGCACCTGGACCGGCCCCGTGGAGGTCACGTACACCCCGACCGACGCCGACGCCGTGGCCCGGGCGGTCATCGAGCTCGTCCGGGGCACCCTCGCCGAGACCGGCAGCGACGCCGAGACGATCGGCGACTACAGCTACAGCCGGGGCGGCGCGGCCACGCGGCTGGGCCGGCTCGCGCTCGCCCGCAGCGTGCTTGTGCGCCGGCCGGCCTACGCGGCACGCCTGCGCTCATCGGTGGAGCCAGCATGAGCTTCGATCGGCTCCTGATCCACACCCTGGCCGTGGAGCGACCGACCTCGGGCGCCCTCGACGCCTATCGTCAGCCGACCCGCACCTACGCGACGCTCGCGACGTTCCGCGGGCGGCTCGAACCGAAGTCCGCCCGCGAGATCGCCGCCCTCCACGGTGCTGGCGCCGTCGTCTCCGATCACACCCTCCGCACCCGGCCACGCGACCTGCGGGCGAGCGACCGGATCCGCTTCGAGCCCGACGACGGCCGGCGCTTCGAGATCACCGGGATCCGGCTCATCGGGGCCCGCCACCACCTCACGATCGACCTCACGCTCATCGAGGCGGGCGTCTGATGGCCCGCAAGAACAACCGCGTCGTGCTCAACCGCGCGGCGCTCGACGCGATCACGCTCGGGATGGCCGACGGCCTGCTCGCGCTCGCCGACGCGGTGATCGCCGCGACGAAGGTCCCTGACGCGCCGGTCCTCGGCGCGGGGCTGATCGAGGAGGGCGGGACCGTCGCCTATGTCGCGGGCAAGAAGGTCGGCGGGGCGGCCAAGAAGCCCAGCGCCATGAAGGTGCGGAAGATGGGGGTCGCGGTCGCCGGCGGCTTCCCCTTCCCGGCCCGGTTCCAGGAGCTCGGCACGGTCCACCAGCCGGCGCGGCCGTTCCTGACGCCGGCCCTGCTGGCCACCGTGCCCGGCGCCGCGCCGTTCATCAAGGCGGCCACCGCCAAGCGACTGGCGGGCGTCAAGTGATCGACCCGCTCGACGCGCTGCTGGACGAGATCGCCGCCAACCCGGGCGTAGCCGCCCTCACGACGCGCGTCCGGGGAGGCGAGCCGGCCCCCGGCGACGCGGCCAGCCCGTTCGAGCGCTTCGTCGTCCTCGTGCGCCTCGGATCGACCCGCGAGAAGCGGGCGCCGGTCCAGGAGGTCCGGATCGGCCTCCGCTGCTACGGCACGAGCTTCGCCGACGCAGCCGCCCTCTACGGCGCGGTGTCCGACGCGATCCACAACGTCGGGCCCCGGATCGGGGCGACCGGCGTCCTGATCCACCGCACCTTCGACGACGTCGGCAACGGGGCCGACACGGACCTCGACACTGGCCAACCCCACGAGGACGGGGTCATCTCGCTGTTCGCGGCGACGCAGGTCGTCACGGCGGCCATCTAGAGCGAAAGGAGCACGGACATGGGACTCGTCATCGATCCCAAGGCGTACATCATCGGCGCGGCCGAGGTCTACTACCGCGCGATCGGGGCCACCGGCGCCTGGTCGAGCATCGGGGCGACGATCGACGACGTCGTCTTCCGGGTGAACCAGACGACGTTCAACCCGTCGGAGACCTTCAACGGCGTCCTCGAACCGATCCGCGAGATGGACTACATCAGCAAGGCGGGCGCCGAGGCCGAGTTCACGATGCCCGAGTTCGCGGGCTCCAAACTCGCCCTCGCGGTGCTGGGCGCCCAGTCCGCCACGCTCGCGACGACCGACGCCAGCGGCACCCCGCTCTCCACGACCCTGGCCGCAGCGGCCGCGATCGGGGACACGGTGGTCAAGGTCGGCGGGGTCACGAACGCGGCGGTCGGCGACTACATCCGGATCAACGTCGCGGGCGTGCTCGCGGAGTACCGCCGGATCGACGTCGTCGGCACCGTGGGCGCGGGCGGCACGGGCTTGCAGTTCCGGGACCCGCTCCTCAAGGCGCACGCGAGCGGCGTGGCAGTCGTCGAGACGGTCGGCGACGGCAAGACCGAGATCACGCCCGGCACCGTCCGCCGCCAGCCGCTCTCGGCGTACAACGACTTCGTCCTCGTCGCCCAGAGCCCGTCCGACTATTACGAGCTCTACCTCTACAACGCGATCAGCAAGACCGACGCCGCCGAGGTGACGTTCGGCGACGAGTCGATGGCCGCGATCAAGGTGTCGCTCGGCACCCGGCGCGACGGGGCGAACCTCGCCCTGCCGTCCTGGCGCCTGCGCATCCCGGCCTGATCCGATGGCCGCCAGCGAAGAGCAGGTCCTCGCGGGCCTGCTGACCGTGACCGTCGGCGGGGTCGAGCGCTCGATGCCGACCCTGCCGATCCGCGACGCCCGCGAGTGGCGCAAGCGTCTCGCGGCCGAGGTCGCCCCGATCGCGGGGCTGCAGATCGACGCCAACGACTGGGCCGACATGCCGGCCAAGCTCCAGCTCGCCGAGGACACGATGCTCGAGCTAATCGTGGCCTACGACCGGACGTCGGCCCTCGGCGGGCGGGAGTGGCTCGAAGAGCACGCCTGGCCACGCGAGCTCGGGCCGATCTTCACCGCGTGCGTCGAGGCCGTCTTCCCTTTCGATCGGCGGGCCGGGGGTCCGGGCGGTTCGGCGGTCGCACCGTCAGCCGGGCCGAGCTCTACGAGTGGGCCCTCGCCCACTGGGGCCTCGACCCGATCGCCCTTGAGGGGCGCCTCGACGGACGGCAGCTAGAGATGCTCTGGACCGCCGGCCAGCGCCGGGTCACCCGTGAGGGCCGCGAACGACTCGCGGAGCTCTACGTCGGCGTCCGCGACGGCTACGTCGCGGGCAACGTCGCGACCGGCAAGGCCAAGGCACGCGGCGGCGCGCAGGTCCCCTCGTACCTGCGGCCCGACCCCGAGCAGCGCCGCGCGATGGCCAGCCGCGGCCTGCGCCAGTTGCTCGCGGACTTCCCGGCGTTCGTCGCCCGGGGCACGGAGTTCACCCACTGATGGCCTCGATCGGCGACCTCTTCTTCCTGTTCCGGGGCGACGACACCGGACTCCAGGTCGATGCGGCCAAGGCCGGCGACACGGCCGGGACCGCGGCAGGGAAGCGCTTCAGCGTCACGATGGGGACCGCGCTCAAGGCAGGGATCGGCGGCGCGATCGGTGGGGCGCTCTCCGCCGGCCTGGGGATGGCGCTCAAGGGCGGCGCCGAGCTCAACGCCGCGGTGACCGCGTTCGCGGCCGACACCGGGGCCACGACCGAAGAGGCCGCCAAGGCGCAGTCGACGATCGGCGAGCTGTTCCGCACGAACCTCCAGGGCTTCAGCGAGATCGCCGACGCGATGGCCAAGGTCCACAACGACCTCGGCCTGACCGGACAAGCGGCCGACGAGACCTCCGCCAAGTTCCTCAAGTTCGGGACCGCGACCGGCCAGGACGCGGGTGGGGCGGTCGCCGCGTTCGACGACATCCTCGATGCCTGGAACCTGACCGCCGCCGACGCCGGACCGATCATGGACAAGCTGATCGTGAGCCACCAGCGGTTCGGCGGATCAATCGCCGAGAGCGAGGCGAGCCTCAAGGCGCTCGCGCCGGCCATGACGGCGGCCAACCTCACGGTCGACGACGGCATCGCGATGCTGAACCTCTTCAACGCCGCCGGCATCGACGCCAGCAAGGCCCCCCAGGCGCTCACGAAGGCCCTGGGCAAGGTGAAGAGCCCGGCCGAGCTCAAGGCTCTGATCGCAGACATCGCGGCCACGACGGATCCCTTCGAGCGGGCGAAGAAGGCGATCGACCTGTTCGGCGCGAAGGCCGGGCCGCAGCTGGCGACCGCGCTCAGCAAGGGCGACCTCGCCCAGTTCACGATCGGGATGGACGAGGCCGCCGGCGCCACCGACAAGGCGGCGGCCACGATCGAGGGTGGCTTCGGCAACCAGGCCCAGCTCATCCTCAAGAACTTCGGCGGCGCGCTCGCCGAGATCGGGACGAACTTCGGGCCGCTCATCCTCGGCTTCTCGTCCCTCCTGCCAGCGCTCACCCCGATCATCACGGCCGCGGGGACCGCGGCGGGCGGCCTCCTCGCGGCGGCTGTCCCGATCGGGATGGCCCTGCTGCCGGTCCTGCTCATCGGGGCGCTCGTGGCCGCGGTCGCCTTCCTGATCGCAAACCCCGAGATCGTCGGCAAGATCGCCGAGTTCGTGGGCTCGATCCTGGGTGCGATCGGCGACTTCCTCGGCACTCTGGGCGAGGTCTTCGCGACCGCGTTCGCCGCGGCGGTCGCCGCCGTCGGGGGCGCCGTCGGCCAGATCGTCGCCTTCATCGGCGGCATCCCGGGGAAGGTCGCCGGGTTCTTCGTCAGCCTCGTCCGGCAGTGGATCGGCCTCCAGGTCCGGGTCGCCTCGATCGTGCTCGGGCTCGTCGGCCAGGTGGTCGGCTTCGTCCTCTCGATCCCGGGGCAGATCGTCGGCCTCATCGGCGCGGTCGCCGGCCAGTTCGCGACCCTCGGCGGCCAGGTGGTCGGGATTGTGACCGGCTTCATCGGCCAGGTGGTCGGCTTCTACCTCTCGCTGCCCGGGCGGGTCGCGGGGCTCGTCGGGACGATCGCGGGCTTCTTCGTAGATCTCGGCGGCCGGATCCTCTCGACGGTCGGCACCTTGGTCGGCCAGATCGTGGGCTTCTTCCTCGCGATCCCGGGCAAGGTCATCGGGATCGGCGCGGAGATCGTGGGCGGGATCATCCGCGGCATGGCCTCGCTGCCGGGCCAGCTCCTCGACACGGTCGTGGCCGCATTCAGCTCGATCAAGATCGACATCGGCCCGTTCCACATCAGCTCGGCCGGGGTCACGATCGACCTCCCCAAGATCGAGCTGCCCTCGTTCGCGGTCGGCAGCCCGTTCATCCCGCGGGACATGACGGCTCTGGTCCACGCGGGCGAGATGATCATCCCGGCCGCCGAGTCCGCCGCGATCCGGGCGGGCCGCAGTGTGCTCGCGGCGCCAGCCGCGCAGGGGTCGGGTCCGTCCGGTCGCCCTCTCACTGTGAACGTCTACAACCCGGCACCGGAGCCCGCGTCGACCTCGACCAAGCGCGAGCTCCAGAAGCTCGCCGCCTTCGGGGTCCTGGCATGACGACCCTCGCGGTCGAGGCCGACCGCTGGACCTTCGGCGGGCTCGACCTCAGTAGCTACGCCTACCTGGTCCGCGAGGTGTCTGGCGCCGACGAGTTCCCCAAGCTCCGTGGCGAGGACGCGCCGTTCACCGGGCTCCCTGGCCGACGGCCGATGGGCAAGCTCCCAGACGCGAGGCGGCTGGCGCTCGGCCTGTGGGTCGCACCGGTCACGGCGGCAGGCACCCTCGTCGAGCCCTCGAACCGCCGCCAGGCTCGTAAGAACCTCGACGAGCTCTACGCGGTCCTGGGTAGACGGGCCCAGCAGGCGCTCGTGCGCACCCTCCCGGACGCCTCGACCCGGACCTCCATGGCCGAGGTCGTCGACGTCTCGGCCTTCACCGACCCGCTCTCGGGCGAGCTCTTCGGCCTCGTGGTCGACTTCGCGCTCGCCGACCCGTACCTCTACGGCGCGGACGTGGTCGTGTCCGGCGCGACGCCTGCCTCGCCGACCGATCTCGCGGTCACGCACCCGGGGACCGTCCGCGGCGGGAGGCTCACCTTGGACTTCACCGGTCCCGTCGCCAACCCGCGGGTGACGAACCTCGGCAACGGCCAGTACGTCGAGGCGCTCGTCACAGTCGCCTCGGCGAAGCATCTCCTGATCGACGTCACGGCGTTCACCGCCAGCAACGATGGCGCGAACGCAATCGGTTCGATCCGCCACTCGGGCGCCTACCGGTTCCTGGAGCTCGACCCCGGGACGCAGACGCTGCGGGTCAGCGCGACGACCCCGGGCGGTTCGCTCGCGGTCACCTTCTCCCCTCCGTACCTGTAGAGGAGCCGACGATGGCCTACACGGCGCTCCCGGACATGCGGATCCCCTACGACAACGACGGATCAGCGGTCGGATGGAGTTCATCGGGGAACAGCTCGGGCAACGGAAACCCCTGCAACTTCGGCGCGGGCGTCACCTCGTGGATGAGCGGATCAGAGATGTCCGAGATGAATGACGAGGACGCGACGGCGGGCGCTCTGCCCCTGATGGGCTCGGTCGGAATCGGCTCGCGGCAAGCCTCGACTCAGGTCTGGTGGTTCTTTCCGGAGCGGCGGACAGTCACCGGGCTATCCATTCTGGTGAACGGAGGGGGCGGCATGGCAGGGACGTTTGGGACAAGCTCGGGGATCCGGACAGACCTCTCCCTGCTCCAGGGATCGAACGACTCCGCAAACGGCGTGGACGGGACGTGGGAGTCTGCGAGTATCCCAGGAGGATGGCAATCGGTCATCGCGCCGCTGAACGATCTCGCATACGCCGGGTCTCGGTTCGAGGCGTGGAGGGCGGTGATCGGAGCGATCTCATTCACTGGAGGCAAGGCCACGGTCCGGGCAGGCGTCAAGGCCGAGTGTTCCATCACCCAGAACCTCCAGATTGTCGGTCTCCACCTCTACGGTGAGAAGGTCGCGGGACAGACGCCCGACGACGTGATCTACATCAACCACGACGATACGCCCGGAGCGGAGTACGCGGCGCCGGAGGACTTCGGGGACCAGCCGCTCGGCACGACCGTGGTCCGACAGTTCCGGCTCAAGAACACCTCCGCGACGAGGACGGCCAACTCGATCACCGTCCAATGCAACGACGCCGACTTCGCGATCTCGTCGGACGGCACCACGTGGGTCGTGACGATCAACATCGCCTCGCTTGGACCCGGCGCGCAGTCGGCCACGATGTACGTCCGCTGCACGACGCCGGCCCCCGGCAACCTCCTCGGTCCGCGCTTCGCCCGGATCGTGACAACCGTCTCGAGCTACACGTAGGAGGAGGCAACCATGGCCCTCGCAAACGCTACCGCCGTCGCGGTTGCCACGGCGACGTGGACGACCGTCACCAGCGTCACCGGCGACGGAACGAGGCAGGTGATCGGGTTCGCGGTGAAGTGCGACGACGCGGCCGTCGCCTTCGAGGCGCGGATGGCGATCAACGGCGTGACGACGATCGCTGGGGTGGCCGCCCTGGCGGGCTCCTCGGCCCAGATCTACGACGCGCCGACGACGATCCCGAATACGCAGTCCTGCGTGGTCCAGGTCCTCCACGCGGCGGGTGTCAACAAGGCGTTCACCGGGACGCTCCTCGGCTCCTGACGTGGGACTGAACCCCGCGGCGGCGATCCTGGGCTGCTACGCGAAACGCGCCGACACACGCCTCGAGACGCCGGGCGACGCGACGACGAGCACCGGGACGTTCCAAGCGCAGGCGCGTCCGGTCGATCCTCTCGCGCGCCGGTCGACGACGACCTTCTGGCTCGATCGCATCGGCACCTTCACCTCCCCGGCGCTCGTGACCAGTGCAGGCGTGAACGGCATCGGCGGCCAGGTCGCCTCCTGGTCGCCGACGACGCCGGGCAACGGCCGCTGGTACTGGCGAGCGCGCTCGACCGCGGCGGTCGGCGGGGCGGTCGGCGTGACCGGGCGGTATGCCTCGACGTTCAGCTTCACGGAGGAGGGCGGAGCGGGCATCCCTCGCTCGCTCTACCTCTATGTGAGCAAGGGCATCGGGGCGACCACGATCGCGGCCCGCAGCCTCTACCTCTACGAGAACAATACGCAACAGGCGATTTCGGTCGCGTCCAGGGCGCTCTACCTGTACGCGAACCGGGCCATCCAGGCGCTTGCGCCCCTGACTCGCTCTCTCTACCTCTACGAGGCGAGGCGCGATGGCGAAGTCTTCCCGTGGCTCATGAAGATCGACCCCGTCGAGCAATACGCAGGTGGCCAGGTCGACCTCTACGGCGATGGCTTCGGGGAGCTCGTCGAGCTCGCTGCGGGGGCGACGATCACCGTCGACTCGACGAACGGCTCCAACGTCGCGGGGAACGCAGTCGACCGGCTCGCCTCGACGGTCTGGGCGTCCAACGGGGGCGCGGCGGCGTGGATCCGCTTCACCCTCGGGGCGCCGAAGAAGATCGTGGCGGTCGCCCTCGAGGGCAGCGGCTCGACGTGGGGCGTTCCCGAGTTCCGTTTCTCCGATGGCGGCGCGAACGTCAACGGCGGCACCGCGGTTCCCGCTGGAGCTCCGGTCGGGACGGAGTATCCGGTCGGGACGGCGCGAACGCTCTACGCGCTCCCGGCTCCGCGGACAACGACCTACCTCGAGATCCGGATCGCGTCGGGCGGGTCCGGGACGCGGGGCCTCTACGAGGTCTGGATCTACGAGGACCTCGACGACCTCGCCGAGACGTCGCGGGTCTGGCTCAACTTCGGTCAGCCGGCGGTGACCGACCTCGGGATCGTCGTCTGGGCGAACCGCTCGCCCAGCCTCTACCCCGCGAACAGCGGCGTCCCGATCACGAAGGCGGCGACGGTCACGCTCCCGGCCGCGGCGACCTCGGGTCTCGTCATCGTGCGCGAGGAGACGTGACATGGCCACGAGGACGTCCGAGGGGATCTACCTCGAGGTTCTGCAGCTGGCCCCGGTCGCCGGCGTACCGGTCGAGATCGACGTCTACGCCGGGAACAACATCGCGACGATGCTCGCGACGCTTGAGGGCGCGCAGGAGCCAGCCTTCGCCGATCCCTTCGGCGACATCGGCTCTGGGCACTTCCGGATCCCAACCACCGACCCCAAGGCGACGGGCTCGATCATCCGCTCGGGCAACTACGTCAAGGTCAGGATCGCCGGCGTCTACCGCTACGCCTTCTTCCTGGAGAACCCGCGCAAGGTCGTCGCCTCGACCGATGGCGAGGCCGGCGAGTACTGGGACCTCGGCGGCCGCGGCAACATCGCCTACCTCGAGCGCGCCTCGGTCTATCCGCCGGGCTGGCCCACGCCGACCGGGACGACTCACGAGTACGCCGGGGTGACCGCCGCCTTCATCTTCGGCGAGCTCCTGGCGGCAGCGAAGGCGCGAGGCGCGATCCCGCAGCTGACCTGGGACTTCACCGCTTCGCGCGACTCCGACAACGCGCCGTGGTCCGACTCGCTCACGATGAGCGTGCCGGCCGGGATGAGCCTGCTCGACCTGTGGCGCCAGTTCGTCGGGATGGGCTACGAGTCGGAGATGACGCCGGAGCTTCGGCTCCGCTTCTGGAAGGATCGCTCGCGCGACTTCACCGACTCGGTCATCTTCCGAGCGGGCAAGCACATCCGGGGCGAGGTCACCCGCGACGCCCAGGACGCCGGGCTCCGGTCGCGGATGCTGGTCCAGGGCGACGGCGGGCGCTTCTTCGAGGTGACCGATCCGGTTCTGGAGGGCGACCCCTTCATTGGGCGGCGCGAGGGCTATCTCTCCTTCACGGCCTCGACCGACCCGACGACGCTCCAGCGGGTCGGCGAGAACGCGCTCGCGGAGGTGTCGCTCGCGTCGGACGCGCTGGCCGTCCCGCTCCACCACGGCATCGGGGCGGGGGACTACGAGCCGTATGCCGACTACCGCAACGGCGACTGGGTCTCGCTCGACATCCCGGGCACCTACACCCTCGCGAAGGTCCGGGTCCGCTCGCTCTCGGTCAAGGCGATCGCCGGCGGCGACTACGCGGTCGACGCCGACTTCAACTCCGTGTCCCTGGAGAACATCGTCCGGCTCAAGCGGATCGTCGACGCGCTCGGCGGCGGCGGATCGGCGTCGGGCGTCATCGGGTCGACGAGCGGGTCGATCTCGTCGTCCGGCGGCGCCTCGAGCGGCTCGACGGGTCGCGTCGGAGCGGAGCAGGGCGACACCCCTGGCTACCTGTACGACAAGATCGATGTGCTCGGGCCGACCAAGGCGCTCGTCGGGGACGTCGGCGCGCGACAGGTCCGAATCACCGCTGAGAAGGGCGTGGCCAACGGCTACGCCGAGCTCGACTCGGGCGTCCTTGTCCCGACGGCTCGGCTCGGGTCCGGCACCGCGGACGCGACTAAGTTCCTGCGTGGCGACCGGACGTGGGCCGTGCCCCCAGGCGGCGGCGGGGCCGACCGTCTCCTCGCGTCTGTGCTGGTGCCCGGCAGCAACCCGAGCACCGTCAACCCGGACCCGACGACCCCGACGCTCGTGCCTGGGATGACCGTCACGTTCACGCCCGCCTCGGTCGTGACCGTCGCGGTGAAGTGCTACCTCGAGTTCACCTCGACCGGTGGCGGTTCGCGGTTCGCCATCTACCTCGACGGCACGAAGGTCTGGCCGGCCTTCGGCTCGGAGTCGGGCTGGATGGCGCCTTCCGGCGACGGGACGGCCTACCTGTGGCTGGCGCCGGTGTTCGTGAGGTCACTCACGGCAGCTGCACACACGATCGCGGTGCGCGAGTCGGCGTCGGGCAGCACGGCTGGCAAGACCTATTACGGCCGCACGATCGAGGTCTGGAACCTGACCGTGGCGTAGGGCAGAAACGGTGATGTGTGCTGATGAAGGAGACGATCATGGTCACGAAGAAGAAAGTCCCCGAGCTCGCGTCGACATCGGCGCTTCACGCCGCGAAGGCCCACGACCCGGACGGTGAGGCGTGGCACAACGAGGCCCGGCGGCGATGGGCAGCGGCCGAGTTCGCGAATCCCGAGGCGCCGCTCATGGCCTATCAGGCGCCAGCGCTCCCCGACTGGTCGGCACAGGCGTCCGCGCACGTCACCCGAGAGCTTCTCGGCCGCTTCCTCCAGGACCGCGACAGCCGGGTCGTCCATGACGTCTACCACGCGACGCCGGAGTGCGGGGTCGATGCGATCTGCAACGGGACGTTCTTCCACTTCTGGTCCGAAGTCGTCGCGGACACCAGCGTGGCGGACGACCGACCGTGCCCGCTGTGCATGGCGGCGTGAGCGCGCGGGATGGTGATCAAGGGTGGCTCGCTCCAACCGCGGATGGGCGGCCCCATTACCGCCTGGGATCCGTCGTGCGAGTTTCTGGGCGCCTCGGAAATCATCGGGCTTCCCTCTAGGCGCATAGTCGCTATGATGGCCGGGCAATGATGCTTGCCAGATGTCATCTGGCCCGGTCTATGCTGGACCTGCGACCGCCCGACGCGACTAGTCAAGGGGGCGTCGGCCCCATATGGGTGGCGCTGGGACGAACGATTGGTCGAAAGGGTGGGTGTACCGACCCGCCGCAACGCCCAATCTGACCGGTAAAGGAGGACCCGATACCCATGCTGAACATCAGCAGGACCGATGCGCTGTCGTTCGCCCGTGTGCAGTATCAGTTGCTCGCCAAGCGAGCAGTCGACGCGGCGCACAGTGAGGCCGAGCGCAAGAGCATGCGGCGGCTGGTGCGACTGTGGGATGACCGACTTGCTCGATTGTCAGCCCTCGGCGCCACCGTCGTGGTTGATGACGACGCACTCAGGGTCCTGCTGGACCTTGCGGGCACGGTGGCGGGGGACGTGGCGGCCGATGACCTGGTGGACTGGTTGGACGCCTTCCCGGACACGGTGGCGGGCCTCTTCCCGGGTGCCTTGACCTACCGGATCGAGGCGACGGCCGCACCTGCGGTTCCTGCGACGACCGGCAACCGGCAGCCAAGTCTCGCCCTAGCCGCGTAGATGCCCTCAACGCCGGGGCTACACCCGGTCCAGCTTCAGGAACTCTGGGTTGAGCAGGTCGACGCGGCCCGGCGGCAGCGGACCGCAGAGGACCCGACAGAAGCGACCCTCGCCATCCCGCGTGCCAAGCTCGTGAAGGGGCCGACCGCGCGCGAGTTTCGCTGCACGTTGCAGGTCAATACTCAGGTCCCGATCAGCGATGAAGAGATCTGGACCGCCAAGGTCACGGTCGTTGGTCGTTTCGGTTCGTCCATCGACCTGACGCCAGTGCAAGCCCGGTCGTTCGCGAGCAATTCGGGCCTCTACGTCATGTGGCCGTTCGCTCGCGCCCACCTTGCTCAGCTGGGGATGCTTGCGGGCCTCGAGCCTCCGCATCTGCCGTTGATCGTCCGGCCCGGGGGTGTTCGCGTGCCTTCCCGGAGCGGCCCGAAGTCGCCTTAGTTGTGGCCCTGACTACACGGCCGGGATCTCCCGACCCGAGGCAGGAGCTGGCCTTCGAGCACGCGGACGTGGTTACGATTGCAGATGCCCTACTTCGGCACCAGGAGCTGGCACTTCTGAAGCTCGCTCGTCAGGCGATCATCTCGCAGAACGCCCTCGACGACAGCTCCATCAGGCGGCTCTTAGGTTCGGCAGCGACCACGCCGGTGATGAAGGCGGCCCGCCGGATCGCCGCCGCCGGGAACAGGATCGCCAAGGAACCGGACCTTGACCTGAAGGGGCGTCGCAAGGGGGCGGTTCTGGAACGGCTGGTCCATGGGCTCGTGCGTCAACGCGAGGCGACTGAGCGCGAGGCGGAGATCCAGCTAAGCCGGAACCCTCACACGGGACGACCGTGGTCCAGGCCCAAGGAAGTGGTCGTCCCATCGGCCGATCCGGTAGAAGTCTACGAATGCAAGTTCAATGGCCACGGGTTGGACCAGCCGGATGTTGATGAGCTGGGCGATATCGATCTGACCGCACGAGCCGGTGGCGCGGGCAGTCGCGCCTGTGTGGCGATCATGGCCAGCAAGACGACCCTTGACGCTGCCCGCCCCGGGTTACGTATAAGTGAACCGCTCTACTTCGCTGAACTCGACGATCTTCTGGATCTGCGGTACCGACCGTCGTCGCGACAGCTGT
The DNA here is from genome assembly GCA_050008515.1 of Candidatus Limnocylindrales bacterium. Taxonomy (GTDB): domain Bacteria; phylum Chloroflexota; class Limnocylindria; order Limnocylindrales; family CSP1-4; genus Fen-1039. Next base: position 12,896 of record JBEKMM010000021.1, on the reverse strand, counting down.
AGGGCTCACACCCCGCACGTCGCGATCAGCCCGCCGCGTCCCAGCAAACCCGTCCCGCGTCGCGGGCCGTCCAACGTAAGCCACCGCGCAGTCGTGCCCGCTACCGTCGTCCCCGGCCCCCGCTCCGCGCGTCCGCTGTGTCATGACAGCCTGACGGACGGCGACGGGGGCTTCGGGCCAAATAACGTAGGCGACGGTCGCCGCACATCCTCCCAGCGGAGCATCCCGACGCTCCCAGTGTTGGAGGATGACACCCGGGAATGGCCGCGTCATCCCTCCCGCTGGTAGAGGTTGAGTAGCTCGGCGGTGCTCGCGAGCGCATCGACCTTGCTGCGGATCGCCAACTGGTCTAGGTGGAGCCGACGGTAGCGAGTGCCGATCTTGGCCACGAGATCGATGTGCCCCAGTAGATCGGCGTGCTTGCCGGCGTAGTCCGACAGGCCCTTCGCCTTGCCGACCGCGTCGGGCTTCGTGTGGTCATGGGGGTCGATGATGTCCACGATCAGGCGCTCGCCGTCCTCGCGCACGACGAGGAAGTCCGGGAAGAAGCCGCGCCAGATGTTGCCGTCGCGCCAGGGCACGCAGAACCAGCCCTCGCGCTCGCCGTTGCGCAGCCAGCCGATCGTGCTCGGCTTCGCCGTCTCGGGGCTGATGCTGTCGGCCTCCCAGCGGTTGAGGTAGATGAGCGCCTCGCCGTCCTCGGCGTAGACGTGGCCCGGCAGGCTCGCGGTGCCCCGGCGGAAGATCGCCACCTCGGGCAGTTTGAGCGGCACCAGCGAGGGGGCCGGGACCTGGCGCAGGATCGCCCGGTAGCGCGCCTGCTTGGCCGCTGACCGGCCCTCGATCATGCCGCCGTGCTCGGCGCGCAGGGCGTCGATCCGCGTGCTCGCGTGGGAGTTCACCGCATCCATGACCTCGTCGCGGGACGCGAGGGCAAAGGCTTCGAGACGCGCAACACCGATCGAGGCCCGGTCCGCCGCGAGTCGCAGCCGCACATACGCGCTCGCCGCCTCGTTGGTCAGCCGCCGGGCCGCAGCGACGAAGAGCCGCCCGATGCTCTCCTCGGTGGCCGGCAGCGTTCGCGTCGTGGCCGCGATCGCGCCGCCCTCGCCGAGCACCAGTTCGCCGTGGAGTACGACGATCTCGCCCTGGTCGGTGACCTCCTTGGCAAAGTCGGCATCGCCCGCGAGCGCATTGCGCCGCGTGACCAGGAGCGTCGCGACGGCGGCCATCTCGCGCTTGAAGGCGGCAGGGTCGATGCCCGAGCCCGAGAGGAAGTTTCCGAGGTCGGCCAGGGTCCTGATCTCCGGGCGCGAGCGCGGCGTCGGGACAAGGTAGGAGGGCACTGCCTCGATAGCGGTGATCGCCCGGTCGAGGTCGGTGCGGCGGGGCAGGCTAATCGTCTCGCGCCGGGGAGCCACTGTGCCCGCGATCGCCTCGTTCCCCGTGTCGTTGAGCTTCGTGATGATCGAGCGCACCCCCGCCTCCTCGTAGAAGGGCAGGAACACGAAGGCGGAGTTGAGATCCTCGTTCTCCTCGATCCGGCGCGCCAGCGGTGTGCGGACCATGCGCCCGATCGTCTGGGCGATCGAGGTCGGATCGACCGCGCGGCGGAACGAGAACATGACCTCGGCGCGCGGGCAGTCCCAGCCGACATCGAGGCTCGACTTGAAGAACACGACGCGCGCGTCGGTGTCGCCCGCGATCTTGGATGCGTCGATGTGGCGGACCACCCGGCCACCGACGGGCTCGGGCGTGCCGGTGCCAAAGGCATGGGTGAAGGCCATGTCGGGCATCGGCCCCGCGACTTCGGTGATGGCCCGGATGAGCGCGTCGAGATCGGTCGCGGTCACGTTGGTGCCCGTTTCGTTCTCGACCTGGACGATCAGCGCGGGCACCACGAGCCGCTCGCCGCCGGCCTGGCCGTAGGCCGCGTGGTAGGCCGCCCAGCCGTCGTGCGACGCCTTCCAGACCCTCACCGCCTCGGGAAACAGCGCCATCGCGTCGTGCTGGCGCTCGCCCGCAAAGTCGGCGAGCGTCTTGTCCTTGATGAGCCCCGACGCCCGGACCTCGTCGGGCGGCACGTCCCACTGGCTGGTCGTGCGCCCCGCGCCGTGGACGACCGTGAGGAATCGCGCAGGCGTCGCGCTGATGCCGAGCACGATCGGGACGGCGGGCATCCCCTCCTCGGGGTAGCCCTTGATGAAGCGCTGGATGATCGAGTTGGCCTCGTCGATCTTGCGCGCCTCGGTCATGCCGCGGTGAGCCTCATCGACGACGAGGTAGAGCGTCTTGGCCGGGTCCTCGACCGTGCGCCGCACGACATCCCAGAAGGTGAACGTCCTCCCGACCAGCGGCCCGCGCTTCACGAGGTCGGCCTTGGCCCCGAGTTTCTGGGTGTTGAGGAAGTGGACCTTGCCGGGTGCCAGGCTCTCGGCGTTGAAGGTGCTGTCGATCTCGGGGAGAAGGTCGAAGCGCAGGTCCGACGAGGCGTCGAGCATCTTTCCTTGCGTCTGGGCGTTGAGTTCGGGCTTGTCGGTCATCCACAGGAACACGGCGCCCGGATCGGGTGCGATCCCGTCCTCGACCGAGCCGAAGAGGATCGCCTCGATGACCGCCGTGGCGATGATCGTTTTGCCGGCTCCGGTGGTCGCGGTCAAGCCCACGGCCTGGCGCTGGCCAGCGCCGCCGCGATAGCCGACCTTGGCCGTGTCGAGCCGGCTGAGCAACTCACGGACCGCGTCGGCCTGGAAGTCTTTGAGGGCGATCTTCACCGCGTCGCCCCCCGCAGCGTTTCGAGGTAGTCGCGGTAGAGCCGGACCTTCTCGATCTCGTGGGGCAGTTCGGACGCGACCTGGGCAAACGAATCGGGCGAGTCGGCGACGATGAAGACGTGGGTGATGTCAGTCCGCTCTTGAAGGGCGACCAGGAGGTCCGGCAACCCCGCTGGGTCGAAGAGCACCGCATAGGGCGAATGCGCCGGGAGCCCGAGCGGCTGCGCCGCGTCGAGAGCCTCGCGTTCGCCGATCCCGCCGGCGCGGAGCCAGAGCAGCGGCTCGATGTCCGGATAGCGCAGGCCGAACTCGACCTCCGCGGGATCGAGGTAGTCGAGGCGGTAGAACTCGACGTTGGCCGGGAAGCCCTCCGCGTAGTCGCGGCCGTCGAGATAGGTCCCAGTGAGCAGGGTGCCGTCGGCCCGGACGCCGGTGATCGCGGCGATGACGCGGGGCTTGGTCGCCATCTCGAACACGCCCGCGGCCTCGAACTCGGGGTCCCCGTGGAAGTGCCCGGCCCGATTCAGGCGCTCAGCAGCGGCGTAGGTGACCTCGTTGTTGGTCACCAGCACGCAGCGCCTCGTCCCCCCGTCGCGCTCGTTGAGCAGCAGGGAGGCGTGGAGCGTCGTGCCCGAGCCCGCGAAGAAGTCCATGATCAAGGCGTTGGTCCGGTCGCCGATCGCCACGTCGAGCGCATCGCGCACGGCATAGACCGACTTGGGATACGAGAAGGCCCCGCGTCGACCGGTCAGTTCCGCGACGAGCGTCGTGCCGCCGAGCCCACCAGCGGTGTGGCGACCTCGATGCCACATCGTCTTCGCGACGATCGCCCCGATCTTGGGCGCGACCAGGACCTCGTTCTGTGGCCCCCGCCCCAGGACTTCAAGGGTTCCTGCAGCGATCGCTCTCGTCCCACCCGAGGGCATGTATTTGAGCGTCCAGCGGTCCCGCTCCGCGTCGTAGGAGGAGACATACGCGTAACCCGAGGCATGGAGGTCGAGCAGGGTCGCGGCGTTCACATGCCAAATGCCGAGCCGTCCATCGTTGCGCACCGGCCAGGCGAGCCGGTAGTCGCCTTGGGTGGTCGGACGAGCGGCCTCATCCTGGCCGGCGAACGGCTCGCCCGCTCCCGCGATCCGGCCATCGGCGTCGATGAACACCGGGTAGCAGAGGTTCGGGCGGGCCGTGCGGGTCCAGGCGCTGCCGCCCCGGAGCAGGCTCTCCCACCAGCGAGCCGAGGTCTTCGATTCCGGGCCGAGGAAGTCCTCGAAGGTGCTGACTGGTCCAGCGCCGCCAAAGAACAGAAAGAACGCGTATTCATCCGCCCGCGCCAGACCGTCGCTCGATGCGCCGCTCGGGTTGATACAGATCGTGACCATCTGGCGGAGAGCCTCAGGGAACATCTGCTCTAAGAGCATCCCGAGGTGGTGGACCTCGAAACGGTCGATTGTGACCACCATCACGCCGTCCGGGCGCAGCAGCCGGCGGCCAAGCCGCAGGCGGCGCTCCATGAACGCGAGCCACTTACTGGGTCGCCACGCATCAGCGGGATCCACGAAGTCATTGTTGTAGGACCAGTCGTGCTCGCCGGTGTTGTACGGCGGGTCAAGGTAGAGGCAATCCACCTTGGCCTCGAAGGCCGCCAGCAGCGCCTCGATCGCGTGGTAGTTCTCGCCCTCGATAACCGTGTGGTAGGGCGCGTCCTCGGGGCCGTGGCGGACCGCGTCGATCGGGGTCGGGACCGGGAAGACCTGCTCGGCAAAGTCCTGCTCGACCAGCACCTCCGAGCGAGCGATCCGCTCGGTCGGTGCGTCCGCCGGGGCGGTCGTCTTCTCACGCTCTGCGACGACGACTAGGTCAACGCCATCAATCGAGCGCACTCGGAGACGGCGAGGGCTCGCCGCGCGGCGCTCCCAGACGACCGAGCCAGGCTTGATCGGAGCGGCAAGCGCCCGCACGTTCTCGGGAAGGTGGCGCTCGAAGACGAGGCCCCAGTCGAGGCGCTTCTTCATTTCGGCGACCTCGCGGCCCAGCTTCTCGCGCAGGGCCGTGTTGTCGATTTGCCCGAGGAGGGTCTCGATGCTCGCCATGTGAACCTTCGATGGCGGAACTGAGTGACCGGCGCGGTCAGCTTCGCTCGCGCCACAGTCAGGATCAAGGGAACGCCAGTGCAAGAATGGCAGAGCAGCGACCGCGTGTGTTGGGCAAGTCGCGCCGGAGCGCACGCAGCACAGATCCGCACTCGCATCCCTGTTCCGAGCCAGCGTGGCGTAGAAGGGAGCGACGTGGTCTTGAATAGGTGGGCGTCGCGCGGGATCATCTCGACATGACGCATGAGATGACGGCCGTCAGCGCACCCGGCCGGATCGAGAACTGCGATCTATGTCCGTACCGCGGGGTGGGCCCCGCCGTCGGCAGCCGTAGCGACGCACGTTCGCCGTTAGTTTCGTCGGCGAGGCACCCGGAAGGAGCGACATCCGGCCAGCCCGCGCGGCGCTGAGAGATCCCTAAGAAGACTGCGACCCCTCGCTGGGTTCAGCCGAGGAACCTCCCGACGAGATGGCATCGTCGACAGTCAGCTGTTTCGTCCACGTCGGCGCTTCGATGCGAAGGGTGGGCGTCCCGCCCACGGTGCCGGACTTCGTCCACAGCGCGGCGTCGTTTGTGTGCATAGTCTGGCAGTGGGCCTCCAGCGCGGACGCGATGTGGATCGCATCCGGGCCAGAGACACTTGCATTCCTTGCCAAGTCTCTCGCCCTGAGGGCAGTCAGGCGACTCAGTTCGACGATCAGAAGCCGATGCCCCGGCGGCGGGTCGAAGAGGGCGTCGATGTCCTTGTCGCGGCTCCGGTCCACTCGTTTCGGGGTCCCGGACCGGACGAAATACACCTCCGCAAGGGTAAGAGCGGATGTGGCGAGGGTGACGAGCCCCTTCTGCCAGTCGTCGATCACCATCTGCATCAACCCGTGGAGCGGGTGCTCACCCGTGAGGTAGTCGAGATACACGCTCGAGTCCCAGTACAGGCGATCCGGGTTACTCACCTCGGACTTCCCGTAGGTGGCGGCGCACATCGAGACCTTTGTAGATGCCCGCCAATCCCTGGATTGAACCGCCGCCCTGCCCAAGTTCGGCAAGATGATCGAGTTCCGTCAGTTCCTTCGGGAACCCGCTGGGATCACGACGCAGGCGACCGTGGGCGATCATCTTCTTCCCGAGCGACCGAAGCACGAGGGCGCGTCTCCCCTCATCGAAATAGCACCGCACGCCGCGCCCGGTTAAGGCGTCATACACGGTGAAGTAGGGATGACCGTGGACGGAGATCGTGTCGAGCTGCCCCTCGATGGCACCGATCGAGTCACCCTGACTCAGCACACGTTCAACCTGGCTCGCCAACGCTGAGGTCACCGGAGCCGAAAGGCTCAGTGAGGGTGCATCGAGCGTTACGGTGGCCTTCCCGTTGTGCGACAACGCTGCAAGACGGCGCAGGTTGTCCAGCGCCTCATCCGAGAGTCGGGCGGGGCGCCCTATGCCGGCCTCGATCTCGAGGATGCCCCGAATGGCCATCGCCACGACGGCGGGCCCGTTGTCGGCTACGTCCTCCCGCGGCTCAGCCACGGCAGCGATATGGACCGGCGAGTTGTAGCTCAGACTTACGAGGCGGAAATCGAGCGTGCGCCGGCCATTCGACGACTCGGCCAGATCGAGCTGCTCGAGGTAGCCATTGAAGGCCGCTACGGCGTCGGCGAGATCGTCAAGGGTTATCTCGCCCCGATCGACCGTGAGCTGAATCGGCGTGCTGGCCATCGAATCCCCTTGCCCCCGAGCGCATTCCGAACGGGGGTACGAGAACCTTAGCAGTTTAGCTCGATTGCAGCTACCCCCAAGATCGCGTGTCCAAGGTCGCGTCTCCGAAGATCGCGTTGCTCGATCGGCGCGCGACCTCGCGGTCGGTCGGGCCAAAGACCGCCATCATTTGTTCTTGCGACGTCGTAGCGCAAGGGCCGCCTTATCGGGGAGCCAGGGCTCTGCGCTCGCTATGTCCGCCTTGATCGCTCGGTCCGCCCTGGTGCGTTCTTCGATCTCCTGCTCGATGCGTTCGATCTCCTCCGTGCTCGCGGAGTCATGGGTTTCTACGCTGAGCCGTCGCCGCCGCTCCCGCTGGGAGAAGCGGTACCGCTCGCGGTCCGTGCAGAAGCTGGAACGCCGCGCGTCGAGGGTGAGGAACGGCTGACCACACTCCCGACAGAAGGCTGCGCCGCGCTGGCCCTCCGTCACCCGACGCAGCCCTTCGAGCAGCTGGAGGTAGACGGGCGCGAGGAGCGAGCTCCACCAGCGGCGCTCGTAGACGACGAGAGGCGCCGGGAACTTGTCGGTAAGGCTCTCGCCCTCGCGCGTGAGGTCTCGCTCAAACCCTGCCCGCCTGATTTCAACCTGGTACTCCGCCGCTCGTCGGACATACGAAGCAAGCAGACGACGTTCGAGCTCGACCAATCCCCACCAATCGGAGCTGAGCCGTCCGGTGGGTGACCGCCCCGACGGCGGGCCAAGCTCGACGTCGTACTCCGACCACTCATAGGCCCAGTCGCCTTCGGGCACCCAGAGCATCGGGATGCCTTCGGCCACGATCTTCTCGTAGGCAGAGCGCGCTTGGCTCCACCATTCCGCGTACTCGGCCGGGCCGATCCCGTGGGGGAGCGTGAGCTCGCCAAGCGGCTTGTCCCCGAAGACGCCCTCTGGTCTAGGCGCGCGCTGCATGAGGGGGCTGATGTGGGTCTCGTGGTACGTCGACCCGCCCAACCACACGAGCTCGGACGGCGCCCGGAGCGCGGGTTGCGCCCACCGCGGTTCCCAACCCGCGCCTGGCGTCCAGCCCGCGAGGGGTTTCTCCCCCTTCGGCTGGTAGTCGCTGAGGCGAGCGAGCGACAGCAGATGCCAGCGCACGTTCTCCTGCTGCTGGAGAACATCGACCTGGGCATCGTGAAACGGCGGGTCCTCCCGCACGTGGTGCGACACTTCGAAGGCATCGGCCGGGAAGAAGTGCGCGAGGTCGAGCACGCCGTGCTCCTGGTACCACGGTCGGGCCACTTTCCGGTCCGACAGGTCAACCCGCGCGAAGTCCTCCGCGAGCAGTAGTCCGCTTGCCACGCGCTCGAACGGGTCGTATCCCGCGTCCGCGAGGTCTCCGACGATGTCCCCGCGTGCCCAGCCGAGATCGTTGGCACGGTAGAGGACCTGGACGCTCGCGGGCAGGCGAAGCCGGCCTTCACCAGCGAAGCGCGGCCGGAGACTCACCTCGATCCAGTCCGGCGAGTTGTCATCACCAGATTCAGTATTGCAGTGGACATTCAGGGGCCTTAGACTGTCGGCATACGTCAGCAGCAGTTGGCGTGGACGCGATGACATAAGGATGCCACAAGTGTCGACGCAAGGGAACCCCATAGATGCAGTGGACGGCAGCGGCCGCCTGCTCCGCATCGAGCAGATCGCCGATCGACTGTCGGTGAGCCGGTCGATGGCTTGGAAGATCATCGACCTGGGGCACCTGCGCTCCGTCCGCATCGGCCGTGCGGTGCGTGTCCGGCCGCAAGACCTCGAGGACTACCTCAACGATCCCGTCCGCCAGCGGTGAACTCGCCGCGGACTCTCCTCGACAGCGCTCTGGCGATCGCCGCCACCGGGTGGGGAGTGATTCCGCTGCACACGCCAACTGACGGCGCGTGCGATTGCCATCGGGCCGATTGCTCCTCGCCCGGCAAGCATCCGCGGACGAAGAACGGCCTCAGCGACGCGACCACGGATGGTGATCAGATCCGCAAGTGGTGGGGTCTGTTTCCCACCGCGAACATTGGCGCGGTCGTTCCCGATGGATTCATCGTGGTCGACGTGGACGTGGACGTGGCCGACCTCGTCACGGTCTTCCGGAGCGACGAGCTGCCGAGAACGGCGACCTCGAGGACGGGTCGTGGCCGGCACCTGATCTACCGCACCTCCACTCCGATCCGCCCGAAGGTGGGCGTGCGGGAGCATGTCGACCTCCGGGGACCCGGCTCCTACATCGTCGTCCCGCCCTCACTCCATTTCAGCGGTGCCAGCTACGAGTGGGTCGTCCCGATCGAGGACGGAATCGCGGACGCGCCGGCGTGGATCGCCGATGCCGCCCGATCACCTCGGACGGCAGGGGATCGTCATGGGGATGCGGACGCCATCCCTGACGGCCAGCGGAACGCGACGCTGGCCTCGCTGGCCGGCACCATGCGTCGCCGGGGAATGACCGCCGCCGAGATCGAAGCCGCACTGCTGGCGGTGAACGCCGGCCGTTGTCGACCGCCGCTGCCTGATGACGCAGTCCGGGGCATCGCCGCCAGTGTCGGGCGCTACCCGTCGGGCGACGGGCAGACCCCCGCGCTGCAGCTCGGGGCAGACGCCAACGATGACGCTGGCCCAGCGGCGAACGATGACCGCGACGGCGCGCCGGAATCGGAGTCTGGCGATCCGGGGCCCACCGAGCCCGCGGCGGGCGGGAAGCGATCCCAGGCGACCATGATTCTCGACCTCGCGGCGGATGTGGAGTTCTTCCACACCGCGGACGACGTCGCCTATGCCCGCATCGAGCGTGACGGTCATCACGAGGTCTGGCCCCTCGGCTCGAAGTCCCTTCGGGCGTGGCTGTCCCGCCGATTCCACCAGGCCCACGATCGAGCCCCTGGCGGTCAGGCGCTTCGCGATGCGCTCGACGTCCTGATGGGCCGGGCGCTCTTCGAGGGGCCCGAGTGCCCGGTGTACGTCCGAGTCGCTGGCGATGGCAACGACATCTACCTCGACCTGGGTGACCCGCTCTGGCGGGCGGTCAGGATCTCTGCCGCCGGTTGGGAGATCGTCGCCGATCCGCCCGTACGATTTCGCCGACCGAAGGGTCTGCTCCGCCTGCCCGTGCCCGTCCGGGGCGGCACGGTCGATCAGCTCCGGCGGTTCGTGAACGTCCGCGACGATGACCAGGACAACCAGTGGCGGCTGTTCATCGGCTGCCTGGTCGCGGCATTCCGGCCGATCGGTCCGTATCCTATCCTCGCCCTCAACGGAGAGCATGGCTCGGCCAAGTCCACCACGGCGAAGATCCACCGTCGCCTGATCGACCCCAACAAGAGCGTCACCCGCGCCGCCCCGCGTGACGAGCGCGACCTGGCGATCGCGGCAACCAACGGCGCCGTCATCTCGCTCGACAATCTCTCGACCGTCCCGGACTGGCTCAGCGACACGCTCTGCCGGGTCTCGACCGGCCTGGGCTTCAGCACCCGCACCCTGTACGAGAACGACGAAGAGACCCTGTTCGACGCCTGCCGCCCGATCGTCATCAACGGCATCGGTGTCCTGGGCACGCGCAGCGATCTGCTCGACCGCACGATCGAGCTCGAACTGCCGCGGATCCCAGACGACCGCCGCCAGGACGAGGCCCAATTCTGGGCGGCGTTCGATCGCGAGCAGCCGGCGATCCTCGGCGCGCTCCTCGAGGCGGTGTCTGGCGCGATCGGTCGGCTGGACCAGGTCCAGCTCGAGCGGGCGCCCAGGATGGCGGACTTCGCCCGCTGGGTCGTCGCCGCCGAACCGGCGCTAGGCTGGCCCACCGGCTCGTTCCTGAAGGCGTACACGGGCAACCGTGACGCCATCCACGAGATCGCCCTCGACGCGGCGGTGATCGTTCCGCCGATGCGCACGATGCTGGAGTCGGGCGAGTTCGTCGGCACTGCGACGGAACTCCTCGACCGCCTCGCTGGCATCGTGGGCGAGTCGGCCACGCGGCGCAAGGGCTGGCCAGGGAACGCGACATCCCTCTCGCGGGAACTTGCCCGGATCGCGCCCAACCTCCGGTCGGTCGGCATCGAGGTCGAGAAGCGTCGCGAGTCGCACGGGCGCCGCCTGATCGCCATCCGCTTGGCCCCCGAAACGCCGTCATCAGTGTCACCACCGTCACCGGCCTCGGGCACCGGTGACGCAACGTCGCCGGAAGGTGACGGGACGGGTCTGTGGGATGAGGCGAGCGTCAGCGAGGATCGTGATGGCGGTGACACGGGTGACGCTGGTGACGCTCCCCTGCCTACTCCATCGCCTGCTGATCTTGACGTCGCCCGCGAGACGCGGCGGATCTTCGCCGACGACCTGACCGACGAGTCGGCGGCCCGTCTCCGGGCCATGGTCGATGGGCCAGATGGCTACGAGTGGGGCGGCCTCGCATGACTGACCCACGCGACCGTGGCAGCGGTGATCTCGCTCCCCGGCCGGTCAATCTCGTCATCCTCGCCCTCGTCGTGGCGCTTCGCGATGTTGAAGAACGGCGGGGCCGAGGTAAGGTGCTGACCCACTTGACCAGCAAGAGGCCCGCAGCATGAAGCGATCTCTCCCCCAGTCGCTCGACCAGGTCGGCGGAATGCGGGCGGCGCGCTGGTTCCGCGAGTCGACCGCCGGACAGTGGGACAACTTCGGGCCGGATGCCCAACGTGAACAACAGGACCGCGCCATTGCCCGATACGGTCTCGCTGACAGTGCCCTCGAGTGGTCGGTCGCTTCCTCGGGCTGGACCTCCGCCTGGCGCACGCCGACCTGGGAGGCGATGGTCGCCTCGGCACAGGCGGGCGCCTTCGACGTGCTCGTCGTCGGCTACGTGAGCCGCTTCCTGCGCAACCTCAAGCAGACCCTCATCGCGGTCGAGGACCATCTTCACGCGGCCGGTGTGGTGGTCCTATTCGCGGACGAGCGCCTGCTCTCGTCAGATCCGAGCAACTGGGACCAGTTCGTCCGGGAAGCCCACGAGGCTGAGGCCTATAGCCGCAAGCTCTCGAGGCGCGTCGGTGAAGGCTATGCCGCGAAGCGACGCCGCCTCGGGGTGCCCGGCGGCAACCGGGCCCCGTTCGGGATCATCCGGGAGGGCAAGCCCTCAACGCTTCGGATCGATGAGGCGAAGGTGGCCACGGTTCGTCGCGCATACGAGCTCGCTGCCATCGGGCAGACGGACTGGGAGGTCGCAGCCGCCACCGACCTTGCGAAGACCCACGTCGGCGAGCTGCTCACGAACCCGATCTACGCGGGACGCCTCCGCACGGGCGAGCCCGCCGGCATCGCGCCCATCGTGGAACCGGCGCTCTGGTCCAGGGTGCAGTCGATGCGCGAGCTACGCCGAACCCGGACACCAGGGCGGATCGTTAAGCGTAACTACCCGCTCCGCCTGCGCTGCTCGGGCTGCCAGCGGTTCCTCTATGGCGACGTCGGGCGGTACCGTCATCCGGCTCCGACCTGCGAGACGTTCATCGCTGCGACCCCTACCGTCCGCCGGCGATATTCGACGGGCCACGACAAGCGCGTCCAGGGTCACTCCTACCCCCAGGAATGGTACGAGCACGCGATCGGCAAGCTCCTCGAAGAGGTGGGCGGCGTCGACGATTACGCGATCACGGAGGTCGTGCGTCGGTACCACGATCGCCCGGCCCCGCGCGATGAGGTCACGTTGGCCAGGATCGGCCGAGAACGCGAGGAAGCCGGCCGCAGGCTCGCGAAGACCCGCGACGTGCCCGCCTGGCAGCGGGAAATGGCCCAACTCGACGCTGAGGAGCAGGCCGCGCGCGAACCAGTCGAGGCGGGGCGCCTCTCATCGGGCGAGGTCGTGGAATACCTGCACTCGCTGCCGGCGCTCTGGGCTGAAGCCGGGCCCGATGGCCGCCAGGCGCTCGCGACCGCATTGTTCGCGCGCACGGAGGTCACGGGATTCGAGCAGATGGTCTACGAGCTGACGCCCGACGCCATTGAACTCGGCCTGGATGCCGCCCTCCCAGCCGTGTTCGAACTCAGCGGTACGATTGCTGAGTTTGGTCGGGGCGAGAGGATTTGAACCTCCGACCTCATCGTCCCGAACGATGCGCGCTACCAAGCTGCGCCACGCCCCGACCGAAATGCCCGCTAAGGGCCACGGAATGATAGCAGGGGAGCCGGGAGGCGGATAGCGGGCCCGGGCGGCGAGCGCCGTAACGTTTCCTGTGGACTTTGCCCGAAGCAAGCGGGCGTACAACCTGTGTGTGTTCAAGCCCACAAGGAGTACGCCCAATGCCAAGCCTAGCCGCTCTTGACCGCCGCACA
>JBEKMM010000020.1:0-45079 GCA_050008515.1 Candidatus Limnocylindrales bacterium | reverse complement strand
CGTCGCCCGGGCTGAAGGCCGAGGTCGACCAGGCGAAGGTGGGGGAGGCCGTGGCGGCCGCGGTCAGGAGGGCGAGAGCGAGGGCAAGGCCGCCCACGCGCACCCTGCGCGTCGAGGTGTGTGACGCGGAGGTAGGTAGGGCTGCGAAAGCCAGTGGGCTCGGCAACCTGATCCCAATCAGTCTCGACGACGCAGAGTCAGGCTGCGCGCGGTCGCCGTCCCCCCGTCCTCTGGCCCGCCCGGAGGTCCCGCCGAAGTCGTCGTGCGGCCTGGACGACGCCGTCCTTGGGAAGAGTCAGGGGTAGCATCCGGTCAAGGCGATGATGTCGCCGAGGCCTTTCGCGATGATAGCTCCGACCGAGAACGAGCGATTATCTTCGCGGGGCATATGTCTCCAACGCTGACGTAGGCATCCCGGGGAGCGGGGGCCACCAAGTCCACCGCCGGGAGACGCTCCGGCCACTAGCTCCAGTTGTTGAACCACGTGACCGTTGCAGTGTCTACTGTAGTGGGAAAGCCCCACTGTAGGCGAGGGGCTCGATGGTACCCTCTCCGCGAGTCGAACCGTGCAGAGCAACTCACCGGCCGAGGCGCGTGTTGTATAGCAACTTCGTAAAGGTTATCCTCCGGGCGGGCCGGCGGCTGCTCGGCCTGGGAGTAGATCGGGGTCGCGACGCGGACACGTCTTCGTCGGAGCCATCCCCCTGAGCCAGATCAGCGAGGTTGAGCAGGTGGCCACGACCGCAACTTCCCCCGAGGGAGTAACAAGTATCGAAGAACGGGGTTTTGACATGGTGGGACTGGCGACCGAGGAGTCGCCCGCACCCGTCAGCCCAAGGGCCGCAAGCGTTACCCCGCGCCGCAGAGCGGCGACTCCCCTGCGGCACACCACGGAGGAAACCAACCGGATGGGATTGCTGGAAGGCAAGAAGGCGCTGGTCTTCGGCGTCGCCAACGACCACTCGATCGCCTGGGGAATCGCCAGGGCGCTCCACGACCAGGGTGCGAAGGTCGGGTTCAGCTCGATGCCCTCGCTGATCAAGCGGCGCGTCCGCCCTCTGGCCAATTCGATCGGTTCGACCTTCGTCGAGCCCTGCGACGTCCGTGACGACGACGAGATCAAACGCGTCTTCGAGCGCTGGCACGCCAAGCAAGGCCCCCTCGACATCCTCGTCCATGCCGTCGCTTATGCCGAGAAGGAAGACCTGGCCGGCCACTTCGCCGACACCAGCCGCGACGGCTTCCACACCGCCATCGACATCAGCGTCTACTCGCTGATCGCGATGGCCCGCGAAGCCCGCCCGTACATGCCCCCGGGCTCGTCGATCATGACGATGACCTACTACGGCGCCGAGAAGGTCGTGCCCCACTACAACGTCATGGGCGTGGCCAAGGCGGCTCTCGAAGCCTCCACCCGATATCTCGCCGCGGACCTCGGGCCGAGCGGCATCCGCGTCAACGCCATCAGCGCCGGCCCGGTCCGGACCCTGTCCGCCCACGGCATCGCCGGCTTCCGGACGATGTACGGCGCGTTCAAGGACGTCACCCCGCTGCGGTCGTACATCACGATCGAGGACGTGGCCGGCACGGCCGTCTACCTGGCCAGCCCGCTTTCGGGCCAGACCACCGGCGAGGTCATCTACGTCGATGGCGGCTTCAACATCCTGGGCTTGCCGGTGGCCGAGTAGGCGGGCGCCGGCTCTCCTGACGCTGCCGGCGCCGCCGCGCCCTAGTCGCCCGAGCCAGACATCTCGAAGCGCATCAGCCTTCGAGTCGCCAGAGCCAGCGCCACAACCACCAGGATCGCCGCCAGCGGCAATGCCGTGGCCGGCGTGAGCCTGGCCTCCTGGTCGCTCAGCTGGAAGAAGGCGCCGACTACGCCCAGGGTGTACTGGCGGATCGAGAAGTTGGCGATCCCCGCGAGCAGCGACGAGAGCAACCCTTCCCAGATCAGGAAGTAGAAGATCCCGATCATCAGCGCGCGCCGGGTGAACAGGCTCAGGGCCATGAAGAACGACACGTAGCAGACCGATCCTACGGCCATGGCGGCCACGAACCCCAGGATCGCGGCCCTGCCGTGCTCGCCCTGGGGGGCGAGCGCGATCAACCCCGCGACCGAGACCGAGGCGATCGTGAGCAGGGCCGTCACCGTGGCCGCGCCGAGGAGCTTGGCCACGATCACGGCCCATCGCGAGATCGGCTTGGCCAGCAGATACACGACCGTCCCATCCTCGATCTCCGCCCCGAACGCGGCCGTCCCGAACAGGACGGCGACTATCGGCAGCAACATCGTCACCGAGAAGACATCCAGGACCGACGAGGCGAAGCCGTCAACGTCCGACTCGCCGGCGGCGACGAACACGGCGGCCATCAGGATGGGGATGACGGACAGGAGGAGTAGCAAGATTGTCCGCCGCCGCCCCAGGAGCTGGCGGAGAGTGACCCTGACGATCTCCGGTATCGCCTTGATCGACCGGGAGACTGGCACGGCATTCATCGGCGCACCAGGTAGTCGAAGACGCTCTCGAGCGACTCGTCGGCCGGGACCACTTCCAGGAGGCTGACGCCCACGGACCGGCTCCTCTCCGCGATCAACCGCCGGAAGGCCGACAGGTGGGCCGTCTGAACGGCCAAACCTCCCTCCGCAAGCTCGACGGCGAACACGGCGGGGTCGGCGATCAGCGTCGCGGCAAGCCGGCGGTCGTCGCTCGAGTGGATGGTTATGGTGTGCGGCCGATCGGTCATCAGGGCCCGGATGGCGCGGAAGTCGCCCGACGCGGCAAGCCGGCCGGCGACCAGGACCAGGATCTGGCTGCCGACGCGTTCGACCTCTTCGAGGATGTGCGACGAGAACAGGATGGTCCGGCCGGCCTCGGCGAGCTGGCCGAGCAGATCCATCATTGCCAGGCGCTGGCGGGGGTCCATGCCGTTGAAGGGCTCGTCCAGCAGGAACACCTGCGGATCGTGGACCAGGGCGCCCGCGACCTTGGCGCGCTGGCGCATCCCCTTGGAGTACGTGCCCACGGCCCGGTCGGCGGCGTCCTCCAGACCCACCATCCTGATCGCCTGCCGCGCGGCCGCGTCCGGGTCGTGCAGGCCCTGGAGCCGGGCGTTGAAGCGGACGTACTCGAAGCCGGTCAGAAACGGATAGACGGCTTCGCGCTCGGGCACGAGCCCGATCTGGCGGTACACGGACGGATCCTGGTGGGGGCTGCGGCCGAGGACCCGGACCGTTCCTGCGGATGGCGCGAGGAAGCCCGCCAGCATGTGCAGGAGCGTCGTCTTGCCGGCGCCGTTGGGGCCCAGGAGGCCGGTCACGCCGGGGCCCAGGCTGAAACTGACGTCGTTGACCGCGACGACGTTGCCATACCAGCGGGCCACGTTCACCAGCTCGATGGCAGGGGCGGCGAACGAGCCGGACTCGGGGCCCGGTCCCGCCGGCGGGGCCGCCGCCGGTGCCGACTGAGGGTTCATGCCGAGAGGCTCCGGTAGCGCAGGAGGAGCAGGCCCGCGAAGACGGCGATGCTGGTCAGAGCCGCCGCGACGTACTGATCGGCCGACATCGTGCTCGGGAAATCGGCGCTCAACGGGGCCCCGAAGAACCAGTCGCCGGCCCCGGTGAGGGTGGTGATGGGCGTCAGCAGCGACGTCAGGGCCGCCCAGGTCCAGCCCGCGTGCTGGCCGGCGGCGTAGATGAACGCCGGCACGGCCTCCATGAGCAGGAAGTAGGCCACCAGTCCGATAGTCGAGTACGCCCGCCGCGGCGAGAAGGCCGCGAGCCCCAGGGAGATCGAAGCCATGCCGAGGGCGATGACGGCGTTGGCCGGCACGGCCGGGAGCAACCTGGGCAGCTCGTCCCCGATCGCCCTCAAGGTGTCCGGCTTCATCAGCACGTCGCCGATGAAGAGGGCGATCATGGGCACCATCAAGGTGATGAAGAGGGCGGTCGCCAGGGCCGCCACGCGGGCGAAGGCGTACCCGGCGTGGTTCAGGGGGCGCGTGAAGTAGAGCGAGAGCACGTGGCTGCGCTGATCGCGGCACACCAGCTCGGGGCCCTGGGCGATGCAGAAGACCATGGCCAGGAGCCACATCATGCCGAAGTAGTCGCGGTACGCGATGAGCTCGATCTTGTTGCCCTCGGACATGCTCTGCGCGAAGACGGACGACAGCGCCAGCTGCAGGAACGCCGGGAAGGCGTAGATGCCGGCCAGCGCGAACGGCCAGCCCTTGGCCGTCATGGGCCGCCCGAATCCCCAGACGCTGCGGAGTCCCTCGGTGAAGAGCGACCAGATGGCGAACCAGCCGCCATGCCGCTTGCCTTCGTAATGGCGGTAGCCGAGGTCGTAGATGCTGCCGTCGGCCGAGCTGGCGGCAGCCGGGCTTGCGACGTTCATCGGGCACCTCTGGCCGGAGCGGCATCCCGGAATAGATCTTCGAGGCGGTGGCGCTCCTGCTCGATCCGCACCAACGGCAGAGCCAGCTCGGCGATCGCGTCCCGGACGGCGTCGTACGGAGCAGTTCCCTCGAGTGCGACGAGGACGCAGTTGCCATCCTGGCGGACGCCGATCCCCTTGCCCGTCAGCACCGCGGCCAGTTTCTCGGCTCCCTCCTCCACCTCGACCGCGAGCGTCGGCGTCCGCCGGGTGAAGTCCGATACCGGAGCCGCGCGCAGCAAGTGGCCGGCGTCGACTGCGAGGAGGAAGTCGCACACCTGCTCGATCTCGCCGAGCAGATGTGAGGCCACCACTACCGAGATTCCGAAGTCCGTCCCGGTGCGCTTGATGAGGTCGAGCATCTCGTCGCGGCCCGTGGGGTCCAGGCCGTTCGTCGGCTCGTCGAGCAGCAGCAGCTTGGGGTCGTGGGCGAGCGCCTGGGCCAGCTTGACGCGCTGCTTCATGCCGGTGGAGTAACCGCCGATCTGACGGTAGCGCTCCTCGTAGAGGCCGACGTGGCGCAGGACCTCGGCGGTTCGTTCGCGGGCGGCGGTGCGCGGCAGGCCGGAGATTCGGGCCATGTGGGTGACGAACTCGGTCGCCCCCACGTCGAGCGGCAAGCAGTCGTGCTCGGGCATGTAGCCGACGACCTTGCGGATGTTCTCCGTGTCGCTCGCGACGTCCATGCCCAGAACCGAAGCGCGCCCGCTCGTCGCCGGCACGAGGCCGAGCAGGATCTTGATCAGCGTGCTCTTGCCGGCGCCGTTGGCCCCGACCAGGCCGATGATCCCGGGGTCCACCTGCAGGTCAAGGCGATCGAGCGCCTTGACCGTCCCATAGTCCTTGGTGAGATTCGCAGTCTCGATCAGTGCCATAGACCAGGTCCCGCCCTCTCAGGAGTGAGTGCTCATGATACCCAGACGCGATGCCCGCTGGCCGCGCTCCGAACACGAGGCGGGCCAGCTGAGGCTCCCGAATACCAGACCCCGCTTCGGGCCATTCGGATCGTTCAAGGCCCCGACCGGGACACCGACACCTCTCTCGTGGAAGTACTGACCAGCACCACTCTCGACCGGGCCCGCCAGATCGTCCAGCACGCGCACGCGATCAGCCCGTCCGCCAGCCTGCTCCGCCTGGAGCAGCAGCTGCGGCAGGGCGATTCGAACGCTCGCCAGCTGGCCAGGTTGATCGACGGCTCCCCCGCCCTGGCGGCCCGCGTCTTGCGGATGGCCAACTCCGCCTTCTACGCTCCCGCCGAACCCGTGACCACTCTCTCGCGGGCGGTCGCGCTGCTCGGCGACACCGTCCTGCGGCAGCTCACCGAGAACTTGAACACGGTCGTCGACCGGTAGGTCTCGCCGGGCTTCAGAGTGGTGCTCGGGAACCCGGGCTTGTTCGGGGAGTCCGGATAGTGCTGCGTCTCCAGGCAGAAGCCGCTGCGGCGGCCGTAGGCTTTGCCGCTCTTGCCGACGAGTCTGCCGTCGAGGTAGCTGCCCACGTAGAGCTGGACGCCGGGCTCGGTCGTGCTGACCTCGAGCAGGCGCCCGCTGATGGGCTCGTATGCGCTGGCGGCAGGAACCAGCCCCTTCTCCGAGCCGCGGTCTATCACCCAGTTGTGGTCGTAGCCGTGGCCGTATTCGAGCTGCTCGTCCGCCTCGTCGACCCTGGCGCAGATCGCCGTGGCGTGGCGGAAGTCGAACGGCGTGCCCGCGACGTCGCGCAGCTCGCCCGTGGCGATGAGGTTCTCGTCCACGGGCGTGAACCGGCTGGCGTTGATCTGCACGTCGGTGCCCAGGATGTCGCCGTTGCCCTCGCCGGCCAGGTTGAAGTAGGTGTGGTTGGTCAGGTTGACGATGGTGGTCTTGTCCGTCGTGGCCGAGTAGTCGACCTCGAGGACGCTCCCCCGCAGGGTGTAGACGACCTTCGCCGACAGCTTTCCGGGGAAGCCCTCCTCGCCGTCGGCGCTGACGTACTCGAGCGTGAGAGAGGCGGCGTCGTCCATCGCCTCGTCCGCGCCATCCCACACCCGCTTGTCGAAGCCCTTCACACCGCCGTGAAGGCTGTTCGGGCCGTCGTTGGCGGCCAGGGGATACTGGTGACCCTCCAGGCTGAACTTCGCGCCGCCGATTCGGTTCCCGTACCGGCCGATGATGGCTCCGAAGTAGAGACCCGACGCCAGGTACGAGGGGCTCGTGTAGCTCGCCAGGTCGCTGAAGCCGAGGGTGACATCGGCTTGCCTGCCCGCCCTGTCCGGCGCCGTCCAGGAAATGATGATGCCGCCGTATGTCGAGACCTTGACCGTGACCCCGTCATCGCTGGTCAGGGTGTACAGGTCGACGCCCTTGCCATCGTGGCTGCCGAAGGGCTCTCTGCCGATGCTCGTCATCTCATCGCTCCGCTGAGGGACCCCAGAACCCGAAAGACTCCACCTTCCGGACCAGCATGACATCCATGCCGCCGCCTCGAGCGACGTCCGGCGCGCCGGCGCTCACGGGCCGGCTCACCGCAGCCGTCCGAGCTGAGCGGCGTCGCCTATCGTGTTGTCCTGCAGCGAGAGCGCCCGGGCGCTGAGCTGGAACGTCCTGGGGCGCTCGGGAGGCTCCGCTTGCCCGAATGGGCCGCCCAACGGCTACGTTTCGCTGGTATCGGCTGAGTTCAGTGTTTACTGAACTGCACGAACGTCCTATACTGCGCCGAATGTCAGCGTCCCGCGACATCCGCCGTGGGGCGACGCATCGCGCCTGGAGGCCTGGGGCATGTTGGACGAGCTGTTGGACCGGAACCGCGACCGGCGAAGTTCGCGCATCTCCCCCGAACGTTTCGTCGAGGAGATCGGGCTTGTCTTCGACTCGCTGCATCTGCCCCGCATGGCCGGGCGGGTGCTCGGCGCCATCCTGCTGGGGCCCGCCGACGGGCTTACCGCCGCGGAGCTGGCCGAAACGCTGCAGGCCAGCAAGGGCTCGATCAGCAACATGACCCAGCTCCTCATCCACTACCGGTTCATCGAGCGGACCGTCCGCGGCGGCGATCGCCGCGACCGTTTCGTCGTCAAGTCGGGGGCATGGGCCCGGATGATGCTGTGGCGAGTGGAGCTGTTGCAGCGCTTGCAGGAGCTCGCCGCCGACGGCCTGGAATTGCTCGGACCAGACGGAAACCCCGAGCCACTCGAAGAGGTGCGAGACATGTACGCGTTTCTGGAACGTGAGTTGCCCCGGCTGTTCGACCGCTGGGAAGCGGAACGCACGATGGCCCGAAAGGAGGCTCCCTGATGACGGCTGCGATCGAGACCCGCGGTCTGACGAAGCGCTACGGCCGTTCGCGCGGAATCATCGACGTCGATCTGGTCGTGGAGACGGGCCAGATCTTCGGCTTCCTCGGTCCCAACGGCGCCGGCAAGTCGACCACGATCAGGCTGCTGTTCGACCTCATCCGGCCGACCAGCGGTGAGGCTCGCGTCCTGGGGATGGACGTTCACCGCGACCGGCTCGCGATCGACCGGCGCACCAGCTACGTGCCGGGCGAGCTATCGCTCTACAGCGAGCTGACGGGGCGCCAGCTGCTGACCTACCTTGGCAATCTGCAAGGCCGCGTGGACGAGGCCTACCGCGACAGCCTGATCGAGAGGCTCGAGCTCGATCCGACAAGGAGGATCAAGAGCCTCTCGCGCGGCAACAAGCAGAAGGTCGGGCTGGTCGCAGCATTCATGATTCGCCCCGAGCTGCTGATCCTCGACGAACCCACGGCCGGGCTCGATCCCTTCGTCCAGCTCGAATTCGAGCACCTCTGCGAAGAGGCCCGCGACGAAGCCCGGACCGTCTTCATCTCGTCGCACCAGCTTCCCGAAGTGGAGCACCTGTGCGATCGCGTCGGCATCATCCGCGAGGGCCGGCTACTGGCGGTCGAATTGATAGCGGATCTCAAGCAGCGAGCTCTGCGCCGGCTCGAGATCGACTTCGGCGGCCCCGTCAAGGCGGAGGCATTCTCCGACCTGCCAGGTGTGCGGGACCTGATCGTGAACGACGGTACGCTCCGTTGCACGGTCATGGGAAGCGTGGATGCGTTGATAAAGACGGCCGCTCGTTTCGAGGTCCACAACATACGCAGCGTGGACACGAGTCTCGAAGAGATATTCATGGCGTACTACGGATCTGGCGAAGCCATCGATTCGATCGCGGGGAAGGAGGCTGGCCATGCTGCTGCGTAACGTCTTCACCAAGACCGTTCGAGATTTGCGCTGGCCGACGTTCTGGGTGAGTCTCGGATGTGGCGTCATGACCGCGTATTTCGCAATCCTATTCCCCACATACTCCAAGCTGTTCGATCTGAACTCCATGCTCGAGAAGATGGGCCCGGCAGCCAAGATCCTGGGCGCCAGTATGGGGGATGCAAGCACACTCATCGGCTTTCTGCACATCGAGCTGTTCTCGATGATCCTGCCCGCAGCCATCGTCGCGTTTGCGGCCGGGATGGCCAGCGGTTTCACCGCCGGCGAGGAATCGCGCGGCACGATCGACGTGCTTCTTTCGTACCCGGTGTCGCGTCGCCGCGTCGTTCTCGAGAAGTGGCTGGCGGTCGTGCTGGCGTGCGTCGTTTCGGTGGTGGTTCTGTGGGTCTTTGCGATCGCGGGCGCCGCCATCAGCGCCAGCGAGCTACCGCCGGATCGACTCGCCGAGGCGCTGGCGATGCTGGTCTTGCTGGGCCTGGCATTCGCCGGCATCGCCCTGGCCATCTCCGCCTTCACCGGCAACCGCGGCGCCTCGATCGGCGTGACGATCGCGCTGCTGGTGGCGATGTACCTGGTCGATGCCCTCTCCTCGATCGTCGACGGGCTCGCGACGATCCGCCCGCTATCGCTCTTCCGCTACTACATGGGCGGCGATCCGCTCCGCAACGGGTTAAACCTGGGCGACGCGGCGGTGCTTGCCGGCGTGGCTGCCGTCTTCCTGGCCGTCTCGGTCGTCGCCTTCGAGAGGCGCGACCTGGCCGCATAGCCTCCGGGCCGGGTAGCGCCACCTCGCCGGACAAGATAGAGTAGTTGTGCACTCACCATTCCCAGGAGCCGCCGGCTCTTCAACGGTTCGGCGGTTCGATGATTGGCTCGAGGTGGGGCGGGGGTCGCCAGGCGACCGCCGGCGACGGGCGGAGGCCGGAACGAGATGCAGGTCGGGCAGGCGGCAGGACCGGCGGAGGGCGCGGCCCGCGAGGGCGACTCCGCCGGCTACCTGGCACGCAACCTGACCGACGCCTACCGGCTCGCGAGCGTTGCCCTGGGAGACCCCGTGGCCGCCCAGGACGTGGTCCACGGCTCCGCCCTCGCGGCCTGGAAGGCCGGCGGTCGCTGGTCCGCAAGCGCGCTCGACGCAGCCTTCGCCAGACAGCTCACGTCCGACTGCGTCAGGGCTCTACGTGTCCGGGCCCCGAAGGCGCCCCTCCGGGGGGACGAGCCACTCGAGGACGCGCTTCTCGACCTGGACCCGGGGGATCGCTTCAGGCTGGCCCGCGCGCTCGGGCCGGGCGGGTTCGCGGGGTCCGGGCCTGCCGGTCGCGGGTCGGCGGACAAGCGCCTCGCCGGGATCATGCGATCGCTTCGAGTCCGGATGGCGGACACCGCGCCGGCGAGCGCTGAGGCCACGAGCTCGTCCCTCGAGGAGAGGCTTCGAGCCCTGTACGCGGCGCGCGACCCCGGCGACGAGGTCCCACTCGAGCTGCGCCTGCGGCTTCAGCGGAGCCTTCACGAGACCGAGGCCGCCGCGGCCGAGAAAGAGGAGATGGCCCGGGCGTCGGGCTGGGGCTTCGTCTTCAACGCCTTCCTGGTCGTCGTGGTCCTGGCGCTGCTCGTGGCCCTCGCGAGCGTCCTGGACCTGCGAGGCAGCCCGGCCGCGAGCGTCGACCCAATGGGAGACCCATCCACGCCTCTCACCATCGAGGGCGTCTCGGTAGTCAAGGGCGGAGTCGACGGCCCCGACGTCCACGTCGCCGCCACTCAGACTTCGTTCGTGGCCGCGTTCGGGCAATCGGCCAGCTGGCATGTCTCGCCACAGCAGTGCCTGGCCGACGTGGTGGGCGTGATCGACCCTTCAGGCCAGGCCCAGTGGCTCGGCGAACGAGCCGGCCACGTGCAGGCGATCGCGGGTGACACGTCGTCCGCGGCCGTCTATGCCGTCGGACCCGGCCAGTACTGCCAGGTGGCCCGCTTCTCGAGCGCCGATGGAGGCGCCACGTGGTCGTCGGGGTCGCCACCCGCAGGGCCGGCCACGAGCCCGTCCTGGCTCGCGTTCGATCCGGCCCGCGCCGGCAGCCTCCTGTCTTTCGACGCCGGCGTGCTGTATCTCAGCTCCGACGCCGGATCGACGTGGACGGGCCGCCGGTCCGACGTCACGCCCATCGGGTTCGACTCGACCGGACGCCTCGTGGGCTGGACACCGGGAAACCTGCGGGAATCTCTGGATGAAGGTTCGACCTGGCGGCGCACCGGACCCGGCCCGGCCGACAGACCGGACACGGGCGCGGCCACCTCGAGCGGCGCCCTCCTGGGGTCGAAGGCCGGCCTGTGGTGGTATCCGCTGTCCGCCTCGCCAGGCCTGATCCGGGCCGGCAGCGTCTACTCGATGGCGGCGGTCGGCGATGGAGTCGTGGTCCTGGGAGCAGACGCCGGCGGCCATCCCTGGCTGGGCACGGTGGCGGACACGCAACCCGGCATCTCGCTCGCCACCCTGCCGCCGGAGCTGGCCTCGCTCGGGATCACGGGCGGCCAGGTCGCCGCCAACGACAGCGGGGCGGTCATCGCCCTGTCCGGGCCAGGCTCCGCCGTCGCCTTCGCCACCTTCGCGCGGTAAAGCCCGGATCCACCCACATCCAGCGCAGCAGATCGCGGGCCGACGCGGCCCACGGCCCGGTGCCCCTCGCCCGATCGCGCAACCTTGGGCAACCGGACGGCACGCGCCGCTGGAGGACGATGACGCGATCGAAGTGGAACCGGCGCCCCGTTCGGGACGCCGGTTCATCACTCAGCAGGGTCGCGCGGCTAGCGCCTGTAGGCGGCCAGCCGTCGGATCGAGACGATCGAGAGGAACGCGGCTCCCGCCGCGAGCCCGGCGAAGAGGAGCATCGGCGAGTTGCTGTCCCTGCTCTCCCCGGAGCGGCCGGTGCTGGTCGGGGGCGGGGACCCCTGCCCGGCCACGTAGGTCTTGAAGGCGAAGTCGAAGGCGCAGATTGTCTGCATCACATCGTGATCGTAGGCGTACTTGAGGACGGTCTTCCAGGCGCCGTCGACGATCAGCGCCTGCCCGCGGTCGTAGACATCCGTGCAGTTGCCCAGCCAGCTAACATCGTATCCCGCCGTTTGCGGCGTGATGACGATGGCGTAGGACGTGCCCGCGGCCACGGTTGGTGGCGTGCCAAAGTCGACGTCGTTCCAGCCGTCGCTCACGGTCAAGGTTTCCTGGGCCAGGATGTCGCCGGTCGGGAACAGACCGGATGTCTTCGTGATCTGGACCAGGATTGAGGGGACGGCGGCAGGCCGGGCCACGTCTGGGATCACGCTCGGCGAAACGTCGAAGGAGACTTTGACGAGCGAGCCGCTCAATCCGGCCTTGAACGTCTGCCCCAAGGACACCCCCGGGCCGACAGGCAGGGCGTTCCAAGACGCGTCGTCCTGGTGCTGGTCAAGGGTTACGACCACCGCCATAACGCTTCCGCTGGTCAGCGCCAGCAGGCTCACGACCGTGGCCGCGAGCACGAGGATTCGCCTCCGCATGGTGATCTCCTCCCATCCCAGGGCTCATGACGCGCCCCGGCCCTGCTCGCGCCTGAGCGGCGTGAGTTGAGGACTCCAAAGAGTCGAGGCGAGCGGCACGCCGCGGCAAGTGCCGTTCGTCGCGAAGCGGGCCGGCCGGCCGAGGAGCGACCGGCGGGATGTTGGCGAACACGCCGGCGGCCGCGCCTCTGCCGGAGACCAGCGCCAGAGACCGGCGCCACAGGCCCACCACAGAGGCCGGAGCGGCACTCCCGCATCAGCGCAAGGCGGACCGCCCAGGGCCACCCAAATTCAGGGTCAGTGCGCCCAGTGCACAGAGACAGCGCCCGGGGCCCTCAGCCCATGAGCTCACCGCCGGGCCAGTGGTGGTGACTTCGACCGGCATGCGGTGCGTCCGCGGGCCGGGTGGGTCGGTCGCAACGCGCCGGGCCGCGACTCCCAGATGTCGCCGCGGGCGGTAACCTAGCAGCCGACAAGTCGGCGGCCCGTGGGGGCCAGTGCGGAGGCATAGGTGCGCGTCTCGATCGGGATCGATCTTGGTTCGTCGCGGGTGAAGCTGCTCGCCCTGGACGAGGAGGGCAACTCTCTCGGGGTGACGATGGCCTCGTACGCCACGGAATCCCGCCGGCCCGGCTACGCCGAGCAGAACCCGGATCGGTGGTGGGACGCGCTGCGGCTCGCCATGTCCGAGATGCTGTCGCGCCCGAACCTGCGCGGCGCGGACGTCGTGGCCCTGGGGCTGACCGGCCAGATGCACAGCGCCGTCTTCCTCGACGCGGCCGGCGTGCCGGTCCGACCCGCGCTGATGTGGTCGGACGGCCGGGCCGAGGCCGAGACGGACGAGATCGAGAGGCGGATCCCGCGCGACGAGCTAGTCGCCCGCACCGGCAACCGATCGAATGTCAGCTTCACGGCGCCCAAGATCATGTGGGTCGCCGCCAACGAACCGGAGGTCTTCGCCCGGACGCGCTGGATCGTCCAGCCCAAGGACGCTCTGCGGGCGCGCCTGACCGGCGAGGTCGCGAGCGACGTCTCCGACGCCTCGGCGACGCTCCTGTTCGACCTCAGGGCCCGAACCTGGGCGGCCGACATCTGCGCGAAGCTGGGGATCGACGCCGGGCTTCTGCCGCCGCTCATGGAATCGGAGGCCAGGGCCGGAACTCTCCGCGAAGACGCCGCCCGGGCGCTCGGCCTCCCGGCCGGGCTGGCCGTGGCCGTGGGCGGAGCCGACGCCCCTGCCGCCGCCCTGGGCCTGGGCCTCGCCCGCGAGGAAGATGCGAAGGGCACCGTGCTCGTCTCGCTGGGGACGGGCGGCCAGGTTCTGGCGCCCGTGACGGAGCCGAGGATGGATCCGGAAGGGCGGCTCCACGGCCTGGCCCACGTGGTGCCGGGCCAGTGGTGCATCATGGCGGCGATCCTCTCGGCCGCGGCCTCGCTCGACTGGGTCGTCCGCCTGCTCCGCCCCGACGACCCCAACGGCAGCCGCGAGCTGCTGGCGGCGGCGGCCAGGGTCCCGGCCGGGAGCGACGGCCTGATATTCGTGCCGTACCTGCGCGGCGAGAGGACCCCGCACTTCGATCCATCGGCGCGCGGGGCGATGGTCGGGCTGCGCATCGGCCACGGCGCCCCGGAGCTGACCCGGGCGGTCCTGGAGGGAGTGGCCTATGCCCTGGCCGAGGGCCTCGACCTGATGCGCGGCGTGGGAGTGGTACCGACCTCGGGCGTGGTCGCGGGCGGCGGCGTCAATCGGCTGTGGCAGCAGATCATCGCCGACGTGCTGAATCTCCCGGTCACGCTCGGCTCCACGGAGCATGGGTCGGCCCGGGGCGCCGCGCTGCTGGGCGCCGTTGCCGCCGGCGTCCTGCCGTCCACCGCGGAGGGAGTCCCGCCCCACCCCGCCGATACCCGCGTCATGGAGCCCGATCCGGCCAACATCGAGCTCTACGCCGGCATCTCCGCGACGTACCGCGAGCTGTACGGTCGGTTGCCGAGGATCTGAGCCGCGCCAAGCGGCCCGCCCAGGCAGCCTACCAGCGCTGGTGAACGAGCGGCTTGATGCGCTCCTCGTACATGACCCGTACCCGCTCGAGCGTCGCGGGCGAGATGGCCGCCAGGTCGGCGGCCGCCGCGTTCGCCTTCGCCTGGTCGGGCGACTTGGCGCCTGGGATCGCCGCCGTTACGCCGTCGAACATGAGGATCCAGCGCAGCGCCATCTGGGCCATCGTGGCACCGGCCGGCACGAGGCCTCGCAGCTCCTCGACGAACGCCAGGCCCGCGTCGTAGTCCACGCCCGCGAAGGTCTCGCCCACGTCGAAGGCCTCGCCGTGGCGGTTATAGGAGCGATGGTCGGAGGCATCGAAGGCGGTCTGCTTGCTCATCTTGCCTGTCAGCAGGCCCGACGCCATCGGGACCCGGGCGAGGACCCCCACGTCGCGCCGCTTCGCCTCCGCCAGGAAGCGGTCGGCGGGTCGCTGCCGAAGCATGTTGAAGATGATCTGGACCGAGGCGACGCCCGGATACTCGATCGCCTTGAGCCCCTCCTCGACGCGCTCGACGCTGACGCCGTAGCTGGCGATCGCACCGGCGGCGACCAGGTCGTCGAGGGCGGCGAAGGTCTCCGGGTGGTAGTAAATGCTCGTCGGCAGGCAGTGGAGCTGGACCAGGTCGAGGCGATCCAGGCGCAGGTTGTCGCGGCTTCGATCCACCCACGCCCGGAAGGCTGCGGGCGTGTACTGGGCCATGTCCAGCGGCACGCGGCGGCCCATCTTGGTGGCGACGAAGAACCGCTCGCCGCTTCTCTCGCGCAGGAACTGGGCGATGACCCGTTCGCTCCGCCCGTCGCCGTAGACGTCCGCCGTGTCGATCAGGGTCACGCCCGCGTCGGCGGCGGCGTGGAGCGCCCGGAGGCTCTCCGCGTCGTCCACGTTGCCCCAGTCGGCACCGATCGCCCACGCGCCGAAGCCGATCGCGCTCACTTCGCGACCGGTCTTGCCGAGCCTGCGGTATTGCATCGTCTCGTCTCCTCTCCGCCGGCCGGTCGACGCCAGGACACGCCGGTTCTGGAGATAGAGTAGCCCGCGCCCCGCGGAAGGACGATCACCGGACCGATTGGCGAACCGCGAGGCTACCGAGCGGCCCCTTTGTCAGGCGGCCTTCTTGCCCAGGCCACGCGCGCTCGCGTCCGCGACTTGCCCTTCGAGGGCACTGCTCGACGCCGTCTCGCCGGCCTGATCCGCGCGTCTGAGCTTGAAGCGGGCCGTCGCGCCTTCCAGCTCGCGGGCGATGCCGGTCAGCTCGGCCGCGGCGGCGTTCACTTCCTGGGCCTGGCGCGAGACCATTCCGGTCGAGGAGGCCACGCGTTCGGCCGATGCGGCGTTCTCCTCGCTGATTGCGGCGACGCTCTCGACTATCTCGAGCGTCTCGCGGATGCTGGCCGCGGCCATCTCGGAGCGGTCCATGTTCTCCGTGACGACCGCCGAGACCCGGTCGATGGCCGCGGTCAGGTCGCCCATGACGTAGGCCACGGTCTGGCTGGCACTGGCCATCTCGCCGGTCTGGCGCTGCGTGGCAACGGCCGATTCGAGCAGCTCGTCGAGCGCCTGGCCCGAGTTCTGGGCCAGCGACGAACCGTCATGCACCTTGCGCATGGCGATGTCCATCGCCTCGGCTGCGCGCTTCGCGCTGGCCTGAACGGTGGTGATTATGGCGCCGATCTCCTTGGTCGCCGCGGCCGACTTCTCGGCCAGCTTGCGGACCTCGCTCGCGACGACGGCGAAGCCCTTGCCTTGATCTCCGGCGCGGGCCGCCTCGATGGCCGCGTTGAGCGCGAGCAGGTTGGTCTGGGCGGCGATGTCTTCGATCGTGCCCACGATCTCGCCGATCTGCTGGGCCCGGGAATTGGTCTCCTGGATCGTCGCCGCCGAGCAATCGACCGCGAGCTCGATCGACTTCATCTGCTTCAGCGTCTGGCGGATGGCTTCCGAGCCGCGCTCGGCCGTGGTCACTGCCTGAACGGTCGAGGCGACGACGGCTTCGGAGCTCGATCCGGCAACCGCGACCGCCTCGGCGATGTGAGTGGCGGCCGCTGAAAGGCTGCCGGCGGCCTGGGCCTGGTCGCGAGCGCCGCTCGCGATGGCCTCCACGGATTCCGCGATCCGTTCGATGCTGGTGTTGGCCCTGGTGATCGCCGCGGCTTCGCTGGCGACCGCCTCGGCCATCTGCGAGATGTTCTCGGCGATCTGGTGAGTGGCCGCGCCGGAGGACTGTGCGGAATCGGCGAGATCGCCGCTCACAGCCATGAGCTTCTGAGCGCGATGGGAGAGCTGGTCCATCAGGCCGCGCAGGCTCGACGACTCCGAGTCGAATGTCGCGACCGGCACGCTCGCGGCCACGACCCGGTTGATGCTGGCCACGAGGCCGGTATCCATGATGGGCGTGGCGATCGCGTCCCAGCCCTGGCGGGCGAGCGTCTCGATGGCCTCGCTTCGGATCGCCAGGTCGAAGGAGCCGCTCGGCTCGGGGACGATCCATTCCGCCTCGGCGTTGAAGGGCCTCAGCTCATCGGCGGCCGCCAACGTACCGGCCCGAACTGCGTCCCAGAAGGGGGAGTCCTCGATCCCGACGACCGCGATGCGGAGGCGGCGCTGCGCGACCTTCATCGGCCTGGCGCGGCGTCCCGCCGCCTCCGCCGATTCGATCGCGCCCTTGCCTGCCTGCCAGAACTGGCCCACGTTGCTGGACGTGACCAGGTCAATGGCGGTCAGCAGACGCGATTTGGACGGCTGCCACCCGGCGGCCAGGTGATTGAACAGATGGATGGCAACATCGTGCCCCTGGCCGTACGGGTCCCCGCCGATCGTGGCCGCGATGACGCCTTTCATGACATAGGGCATCGCCTCGTCCACGAGGTCGTGACTGATGATGGTCACCTTCCCGGCCAGGCCGGCATCGACCACGGCCGAAGCCGCTCCGCCTCCGGCGACCGTGACGTACATGCCCGCCAGTCTGGGGTGGCGCTTCAGTGCAGCGGCCGTTACGGCGCGCTGCTTGGATTCCTCGCCCAGACTCTCGACGGCCTCGACGATCTCGATGCCCGGATATCGCTCGCGCAGGAGGCCCTCGAATCCCTTTCGGCGAATCTCCAGACCGAGGTGACGGAAGGAGTCGGTCACGATCACGACCTGCCCCTTGCCGTTGAGAGCGCGGCCCATAGCATCTCCGCCCGTTTGGCCCTGAAGGTACCCATCCGGGCCGACGTAGAACAGGCGCTGGCAGGCCTCGTCGGTGACCCTGTTGAGTTGCGATGCACCCTCGCCGAGTCTGGCGATGATCTCGCCGATCCCGTCACCCAGGCGGGTGACCTCGTCTGACGCGGAGATGTCGACGGGCGTGGCCCGCATCTCCAATCGGCGAGTGAGGTCGCCCTCGGCCACCGCCGCGAGGGTATCCGACAGGGCCGCGGTGTCGGTCTCCGCCAGAACCTGGGTCGCTTGCGTGAGTCGAGCCAGGGGGCGCGCAACGGTGAGCACGTAGATCGTCCACGTAACCCCCCAGCCGATGACCATGCCCAAGCCGACGGTCACCGCCGCATAGCCGACAGTCGTCACCCCGGTGGCGTACGCCAGGCCGCCGAAGATGAGGCAGGAGCAGGCCAGCGCCAGGCCGACGAAGACGCCGCGGCGGACGAGCAGCTGACGCAGGGCCAGGAGGTGGGACGAGGCGTTGATGCGTTGCATGCCGATTCCTTGGTGCGCACTACCGGGCCGACAGGTGCATTGCCCACTCGACGCGGTTCACGCCGGTTGGCTGCTCTTTGCCTGCGACAGGGATTCGCTTCGAGGGTATCGGTCGTTTTGGCGCGGGACTGCACCCCGGACCTGCGGCGGCGACGGCTCCTCAGCGTTCGCGCGCCGGTGGCGCGGCCATCTCGAGGAAGCGGCAGAGGGCGTTGGCGAGGCGCATCTGACGGGGGGTGCGAGCGCGGACCCTCACCAGCGCCGGACTGGCGACTACGGCGGCCAGGCAGCGAGCCCGCGAGGTGGCCACGTTGAGGCGGTTGAGGCTGTACAGGAACTCCATTCCACGCGGCGCCTCCTCCGGCCCGGACGTGGTCATGGAGTAAATGGACACCGGTGCCTCCTGGCCCTGGAACTTGTCGACCGTGCCGACCCGGGCCGCGGGCAGTCGTCGCCCGATCTCCGCGACCTGGGCGTTGTACGGGGCGACGATCAGGACGTCGTCCCAGGCCAGCCGGCGCGACCGCCCGCGCTGGTCGGTCCAGACCGCGTTGCCCTCGACCAGCTCCCGAACCAGCCCGGCGACCAGCTCCGCCTCTTCGGGCGACTCGCTGCTGTTGCCCTCGTGCCGCGCAGGCACGTAGCGCACGCCCGTGCCCGAGAGCACGCCCGCGACCGAACCCGGGACCTCCAGGTCCTGGTTCTCCAGGCCGGCAACCGAGCTGAGCCGGCCCTCGTAGAAAGCCTCCGACGTGAACCGGCAGAGGTCCGGGTGGAGCCGGCGGGTTCGCTCCAGGAAAAGACCGCGAGCGGCGGGCATGGTCGATTCCTTGTCCAGCACGTGGCCCAGGGCGGAGGCTTGCGCGCCGGGCGGGTGAGTGCCCTGGAGCGGCTGATCCAGCTGCTGCGGGTCGCCGAGCAGGACCAGGGTCCTCGCCGCCGGCGAGACCGCCACGGCGTCGGCGAGCGAGAACTGGCCCGCCTCGTCGACGACGAGCGCGTCCAGCCGATCGGCGAGCTCGGGCCGCGACCAGACCCAGGCGGTGCCGCCGACGACGTCCACCTCGCCGGCCTGGATCGCCTCGAGCAGCGCGGCGTTGGTCTCGAAAGCGACGGCGGCGTCCGAGGTGCAGTCGCCGCTGAGGTCCGTCTTCTGGCCGATTCGCACGTTCACCCCGCGATCGACTGCCCGCTGCGCCACCTCGTCCAGCAGGTGGCCGATCACCTTGTGGCTGTTGGCCGTCACGCCCACCTTGCGTCCAAGCCGCACGAGCTCGACGATCGCCGCCGCGCCCAGGTAGGTCTTGCCCGAGCCGGGCGGGCCCTGGACCGCCAGGCAGCCGCCGTCCAGCGCCGGAACGATCCGCAGGGCCGCGTCGAGCGCCTTTTCATCCGGCCGGCACAGCGACCCCCCATCAGGGACCCCGGGCGCCAGCCGGAGCAGCAGCTCCCGAGCCGCGCGGAACTCGCCCGGCCCTTCGATACCGTGCTCCGCCACCCACTCGCCGGCCCGCAGCAGGCTGTCGCGGAGTGGCGTCGTGGCCACGTGCCCGCTCGGCACCAGGGAGGTGGGATGCGGGCCATCCCTTTTCGGCCCGCGCGCCAGATCCAGAGTGCCCGCCGCCTCGTCCAGAGCCACCACGCTCCCCGGCGATCGCCCCGTGGCCGGGTCGCACACCTCCGTGCCGACGTCGATGGCGTGCTCCTGCTCGGGGAAGCGATACCGGTACACCTTCGAGCGCGCCACGGGCCCCAGGCATTCGACCAGCGTCAGCCCGCCGATAGGCTCGCGTTCGGCGATCCGCTCCTCGTCGGTGAGGTCGTTCATCAGGTAGAAGAAGCGCCACCAGAACGCCTTCTCCTCGCGCCGATGCCAGCTCAGCAGCTGAGCCAGCAGCCAGCGGGCGTGCTGCTCGGGCGTCCGATCCGCCTCCTCGTCCGGCACGCCCGCGCACAGCCGATCCGCAACCTCGGCGACGTGGGTCAGATAGTCGGACAGCTTCTCCGCCGCGTCGGGCTCGGCCGGACCGGGGCGCGGCAGCGGCTCACCGATCTCGCCAGCCAGCTCGACGCGCCGCTCCTCCAGCCAGTCGCGGAGCCGCCAGTTCGACACGCAGTCGTCGCGGTTGTAGGTCTCGATGCTGCGCAGGGTCTCGTTGGCCTGCGGGGATCGCGCCACCGACGCGCCGTCGTCGGCCGAGCCGTCGGCGCCCGTCTCCGCTTCCGCCAGCCAACTCTCGAAGGCGACGATGCTCGAACCGGCGTCGCGCAGGCCCTCTTCGCGCTCGAGCTCATAGAGGGGCTCGAGTTTCTTGATCGAGTAGCTCTCCACCGAGGCCCGCAGCCCCTGCCGGACGGCGCGGTAGAGATCCACGAAGACCTTGCCGCGCAGGAGCCGATCGACCTCGATCTCGCGCGTGGCATGGCGGCCCATCAGCCGGCCGGCGGCCGTCGGTTCGTATGGGGCGTAGTGGTAGACGTGAATCTCGGGGTCCTTCGCCAGCCGGTCCATCATCAGGTCGATGGCCTGCTCGAAGGCCCGCTTCTCCGACTCGTGCGTCACCTGGCCCCGCTCGTCGACCGCCCAGAAGGCGTGGAACGTGGGCTTGCCGTCCGGCCCGATCAGTCCGGGCTCGAGGATCCCGAAGAGATAGTCCACCCCGTCGTCCAGCGCGAACGGATCGCCCTCGATGTCGAAGAAGAGGTCGCCAGGCCGTGGTGGAGGCAGGCTCGTCAGACCGCGGTTCGGCTCGAGCGCTCCGTCGGGCAACCGGCTCGGCGACAGCAGCTCGTAGATCCCCCGGCGCTCGTCCTGGCCGCGGACCTGGAGGCGGGCCTGGTCGCGGCCGGTCTGGAGGACGCCGGCGCCGACCTCCACCAGCGGCTCCGCGAGCGGCAGCTCCAGCCCGGCGAGGCCTCGGCGTGTCGGCACTCCCCTGCCCTTCAGGGCGCGGCGCAGTCGCGTCGATGCCCCAGCCACGAGCGAGAGGTCGTCGTCGGAGCGGCGCCGGCCGGCGCAGACCTGGCTCCAGCGGCAGACGTCGCAGTGCTCGACCGGCTCCGGGTACGTCCCGCTCGGCGGGTACGTGGCCGCGGCAATCCCGCCGTCGGCCGCGATCCGCGCCTCGAAGGCCGCCTTGACCATGCGGTAGTAGGCCATGTAGTCCGCCACGCGATGGGATTCGACGGTTCGCGCGCTTCCTCCGAGGGCGACGTGCATCCGCTCGGGCGCCAGGCCCTGGATCGCGGTCAGCTGCTCCACGTACGAGCAAATCTGCAGCAGCGCGGAGGCTTTGACGTGGCGGGCGAGCTTCGTGTCCACGACCTCGTAGCTCCAGGCGCCGAGACGGCTGGGCCGCTCGACTCGGATCAGGAAGTCCGCGAGGCCGAGCCACCGCCCGTCGAAGAAGGTGGCCTGGTAGATGACCTCGTCGCCACGTTCGATCGCTTCACGGGTCGCCCGGGCTGCCGCCTCGTAGCGCGCCCGCCGATCCTGCAGCCCTGGGTCCTGCGCGATCCGGGCAACCCGCCGGCCCTCCGCCTCCAGCCCGGCGAGATAGCGCCGCTCGTGCTCCTCGCCGCGTTTGGCGATCAGGTCCAATTCCGGATCGAGACGCTCCGGCTTCGCGACCAGGCCCGCGAGCGCGGCCAGCTCCAGGCCGACGAGATGCTCGCAGGCCAGGAAGCCGACCAGATCCGTGGCAGCGAACACGGGCTGCCCATCGATGAGCTGCATCGGCCCCACCATACCCCCCGGCGATGACAGCTCGCGTGTCACGGACGTCCGGTCACCTCGAGGCCGCGGTCGACCCCGGACGCCGCCGACCGTCCGGTGGCGTCCGGCCGCCCCAATTCGAGCATTCGGGCGCGTTTGCGACCGACGGCCATTGACGCAGGCGCTCAGTGCATGTTGACTTGCGCCCAGATCGGCGCTTCAGGGGATGTAGCGTCCGTCACCGCCGCGAATGCGCCGTCTCCATCGAGACCACGGCAGCGAAAAGGGGTTCGTTGTGCGCAGACGGCTGATGCTCGGGCTGGTGCCCGTGTTCCTCGCCGGCATGGCGGCGCTGGCTTCTCCGCTGCCGGCTATGGCAGCAGCCGAGGTCGTCGAAACCGGGTCGACGACCTACGTGGTGAACACCGCCAAGTCGGAGATCGACGTCACAGTTCAGCTGTCGATCAGAAACAACAAGCCGCCGTTGGTGGTCTCTTGCGGCTACCTCTGCACGGATACGACCAACTACTACTGGAACACCACGTACATTGCGGTCGAGGTCCAGGCCGTGTCCATCAAGTCGACGTCGAACGCCGGCAAGGTGAAGCAGAGCGTCACCAAGACCACGAAGTACTACCGCGAGATTCTGCTTACCTATCCGAAGGTCTACTACCACCAGACGCGCGTGGTCACCGTCACCTACGCGATCCCTGCCGCTCCGAGGGCGCCGGGCGGCTTCCGCGCCGGCAAGGCCTATGCGGAGCTCTGCGCAGTCGGCAACGGATACGACACGGGTTCGGTCAACGTGGTCGTGCCCGACGGCTTCGACGTCGGCTTCACCGGCGGGACCGACCTGTCGCAATCGGGCGACGCGAAGGGCTTGCAGACATACACCAGCGGCACCGTCTCGGCCCCCTACGAGTTCTGGACCTGCCTGGAGGCCACCGATCCGTCCAACCTGACCAGCACGACGCTGACCGCGGGGGATCAGACCTTCAACCTCCAGGCCTGGCCCGAGGACGCGAGCTGGGCCAGCACCGTCAGCTCCGACGTGAAGAGCGACGTCCAGGTGCTGGAGGATCTGACCGGGCTCAAGATGCCCGGCGGCACGATCGCGGTCAAGGAGGCCGGCTACTCCGAGCTGGGCGAGTACGTCGGCGCGTACAGCCCGTCGACGAAGACGGCGACTGTCGTCGAAGACACGGACCACGCCACGGTCGCCCACGAGCTATCGCACATCTGGTTCAACAAGAACCTCTTCACCGCCACGTGGATGGACGAAGGTTTCGCCGGCTACAGCGAGAAAGCCGCCGGCGCCGGGAACTACAAACCGTGCCTGGACCCGGGATCGTACCCGGGCACGGGAGCGCCGGACGTGACGACGTGGAAGTTCCTGGACATCAACTCGACGGCGGATGACCAGAACATCGTCGACTGGCAGTACGCGGCCTCGTGCTATCTCGTGACCCGGCTGGCCGACGCCGTTGGCCCGACCAACTTCAAGGCGGTGCTGGTCGCCGCCTCCAAGAACGAGATCCCCTACGTGGGCGCGTCACCGGCCGAAACGTCGCCTCTGGGCGGCCTGCCGATCTCCGCCAAAGGTCTCCTCGACCTGATCGACGAACGGGGTATGGTCCCAGCCGGCGTCAAGGACCTGGACCAGGCCCAGAGTCTCTTCGCCACTTACGGCATCTTCAACACCTCCGATCTGGTCGCGCGATCGAAGGCTCGCGCCGCCTACCACGAGCTGCTCGACGCGGCAGGAGGCTGGAAGCTGCCGCTGGCGATCCGAAGCCCGATGGCCTCGTGGAGCTTCGACACGGCCCAGACCGCCATGGACGCCGCCACCCAGATCCTGACCCTGCGCGATCAGGTTCAGAAGAACGGCGCCGGCCTGACCCTCGACGGGACGCCGATCCAGACGCAGTTCGAAGGCGCGAAGACGCAGGCTGATCTGGACGCGCTGCTCGCCCTCACGAAGAAGGAGGCCGACGCGGCCGCCCTCGTCGCCCAGGCGAAGCAGCTCAACGACCGCAGCCACAGCATCTTCCAGACGGTCGGTCTGATCGGGACCGATCCGGGGGCGTCGATCGCTCAGGCGACCGACGCCGTCAAAAACGCCAAACCCGACGACGCGACCGCCGCGGCTCAGACGGCGATCGACCTGATCAACGGCTCGGGCGACCAGGGCATGATGAGGCTCGGCGTGCTGCTGGCCCTGATCCTGGCCATCGCGGCCGTCGTGTTCCTGACCCTGCGCCGACGGCGCCGGGTCGTCGCGCCGGCGGTTGCCATGACGGCCGACGGTTCGCTCGCGGCGGGCGTCTACGCACCGCCGCCGGGCGTCGATGCCGGCGCCTGGTACGCCGCCCCGCCCTCGACCGGTTACGCGGCGCCTCCGCCTCCCCCGCCGGCCTTCGATACGGCCAGCCCGCCGCCTCCTCCGCCTCCCCCGCCGGCCGATCCAACCGCCTAGTCCCACGTTGCCGGGCGGCGTTGCTCGGAGCCACCGCATCTAGGGGAAACCCCTCATGCGGAGCGGTCGCTCGGCCGACTGCTCCTCCATGACCCAGGTCAGCTCCGTCAACGCCGCCGCGACTCAAGCGTCCCAGGCGGCCCAGGCCAGTCAGGCGAATGCCGAGGCCGGCAATACCACCGCGACCCAGCCCGACGTTTCGAAGCTGGGCCTGCCGCCGGACGGGCTGGCGCAGGCCGCGTCCGCGAACACCGTCAACGCCGAGCTCGTCTCGAGCCAGTGGGGCATCGACCCCGCGTCGGTCAGCGGCACGTACGGCGGCGCGGGTCAGTCCGGCGGCCTCTTCGCGAACGACAACCTGCTGCCGCTGCTGGAGTCGCTTTCGCCCGCCACCGCCGAGAAGGCACTGGCGCTGATCGGGATCCGGAGGCCCACGCCGGGCAGCGGTTCGGGCCAGGCCGCCGCGTACGTGGCCGCCGGTCCCGTGCCCACGACGACGGCCCGGGCGATCTCGCCGGCCGGCCAGGCGATGCTGGACCAGGCCGCGAGCAGCAGCGCGCCGGTCGTGGTCGATCCGCTCTGGGGCAGGACCGCCTGACGAGCGGCCCCGGGCCGGCTCTGACAGAGACAACCGCAGATTGACCGAGTAGCGGCCGACGCCCTTCGCGGATTTGTGGCACGCTCCGTGCATTAGACCGGATCCACCGGATCCCGCCCAGCCAGATCGCCGGAGCCCCTTGGCCGAACCCGTCACACCTGCCCCATCGTACCGGGCCCTCCTGGCCGTGCCGTCCCTCGGCCGGGTTCTGCTCGGCATGCAGATCTCCCGGATCGCCCAATCGATGGTCAGCATCGTGATGATCCTGTTCGCGCTGCAGCGCTACAACTCCCCGCAGCTGGCCGGCGCCGTCGCCTTCGCCAGCATCGCTCCGGGCATGCTCGTGAGCCCGATCGCCGGCGCCCTGCTCGATCGCCACGGCCGCGTCCGCCTGATCATCCTGGATTACCTCGTGGCGGCGACCTCGCTGCTGCTCGTAGCCACGCTCGCCTTCGCCGGCGAGCTTCCGGCGTGGCTGCTGGTTCTCATCGCGACGGTGTCGTCGCTGACCGGCCCGCTGAGCAGCAGCGGCCTGCGCAGCCTCTTCCCGCTGCTGGTCCCCAAGCCGCTCTGGGAGCGCGTCAACGCCGTCGACTCCAACGGCTGGGTCCTGGCCACGGTCGTCGGCGCGCCGTTCGGCGCCGTCTTTGCCCAGATCCTCGGCTTCGAGGTGGCGCTGGCCATCATCGCCGCGGGCTACCTGATGGCGGCCGCCGTCATGATCGGCGCCCCCGATCCGCGCACGGATGTCGCGTCCACGGGCAACCTGTTCCGCGACGCGTGGCTGGGCCTGGTCTACACGTGGAACAACCGAACCCTGCGGGCCCTGGCCATATCCCTGTCGACGATGAACCTGACCGGCGGCGTGATCGAGATCGTCGTGCCGCTGCTCGTCCTGCGCCGGCTGGGCATGGGCCAAGAGATGGTCGGCTACATGTTCGGTCTGAGCGGCGCCTTCGGCGTGGTGTCGGCGTTCGCCTGCGGCCGCCTCAAGACCGAGGGCCGGGAGCGGTCGCTGATCATCATGCCCGCCATCTGCTTCATCGGCACGACCGCGATCCTGCTGTGGCCGGCCGGGCTGCTGCCGATCGCGCTGTGCATGGCCATCTCCGGTCTGGCCAACGGGCCGCTCGACATCGCCATGTTCACGCTCCGCCAGCGTCGCACCGACCCGGCGTGGATGGGCCGCGCCTTCACGGTGTCCATGAACCTCAACTTCTCGGGCTTCCCGATCGGAGCCGCGCTGGCGGGAGTGCTCGTGACCGTCTCGATCGAGGCCGCGATCGTCTTCGGCGTGGCGGCCAACATCGCGGCGGCGCTCCTGACCTTCCTGCTGATTCCTCGCGGCGACGAGCCCGAGGCGGCGGCCCCTTTGGCCCTGCCGCCTACTTCCGTATCTCGTAGGGCGTCCGATTGAGGGGCTCGGCGCCTGTGGCTGTGATGGCGTAGCCGTCTTCGATTCGAATGCCGCCCCAGGGAGTGTTGAACATGGGGATGTCGATGGAGATCACCATGTTCTCCTTCAGCGTCGCCGGGCTGCTGGGGCCGAAGATCGGCGGCTCGAACTCGATGACACCGACGCTGTGGAGGCCTGAGTAGAGGAAGTACTGTCCCAGGCCGGCTTCGGCGACGATGTCGCGGCCCACGGCCTCCACCTGGCGACCTTCCCGCCCGGGGCGCAGAGCTGCCGACGCGGCCCGCTGGGCCCGGATGGCCGTGTCCAGCGCGCGCCCGACCTCCGGACCGGGATCGCCCACCAGAACGACCCGGCCGATTGCGGCGTGATATCCCTGGTAGCGCGGGGCCACGGTCAGCAGCACCAGGTCGTCTCGCTTGATGCGGCGGAAGGTGGACCGGGCGAGGATCGGCCGGGAGTTTGGGCCGGAGGCCACGATGGTGTCGATGCCGGTGCCTTCGGCGCCGGCCCGGCGCATGGCCGCCTCGATCTCCGCGGCGACCTCACGCTCGGTGACGCCGACCCCGATCGCCTCGAACCCGGCGTTGAGACCGACTTCGGCGATCTTGTACGCATAGCGGATCACCTCGAGCTCTGCCGGCGACTTCTGCGCGCGCAGGTCGCACAGGAGGCTCTCCACGTCCACCCATTCGGCCGCAGGCAGGGCGGTTTCGAAGGCCGCCATGAGGTCGGCTCCGATCAAGCCCCGGCCGCCCAGGCCTACCCGCCGGGCCGCGGACGCCCCGCCGATGTCGGCCATGACCTCGGCGAGGCTCTGGATTCGGGCGTACGGATAGTCCTCGTCGGGGTGAGTCAGCTCGCGCAGGACTCGCACATCGGCGATGCGGCCGATCACCAGGGCATACTGGTCGCTCTCCGGCCCCACCAGCATGACCGGCTCTCCCTGCCGGGGGATGAGTATGCAGGCAGGTTCGAAGTGGACCGGGAAGTCGGCCAGCCAGCGGGCATGAGCCGGCCCGAACGAAGCCCGGTCGTCGGCATATGCCACCAGGAAGTCGAGATCCGCGGTGGCCATCATGGCCTGGACCCGGAGCCAGCGCTCCGGGTATTCGGCGGCGGGGATTTGCGGTTTCGGTGCCGGTCCTATCGGAGCTCCTCCCGAGTCACTCCAGGCCCTACGCCTGGGCTTGCTCCACCTCGGCATGCTCCTGCGCGAAGCCAAGCCGGCGCCGGGTGATCACCTTCGCGTCCTCGACCAGCGAGTACACGACCGGAATGACGATGAGCGTCAGGAAGGTGGAGGTGAAGAGCCCGCCGATCACGACCGTCGCCAGCTCCGAGGCGATGATCTCGCCCTCGGACAGCCCCAGGCCGAGAGGTATCAGGGCCAGGATCGTGGCGATGGCCGTCATCAGGATGGGCCGGACTCGCGTCCGCCCGCCCTGGATCAGGGCGTCGTACATCGGCATGCCGCGATGCCGGTGCTGCTCGACCAGGTCGAGCAAGACGATGGCGTTGGTGACGACGATGCCGATGAGCATCAGGAAGCCGATCAGGGCGCTGATGCCGATGGGGCGCTGGGTCAGGAACAGAGCGGGGAACGCGCCGATGGTGGCCAGCGGCAGGCTGAACATGATGACCAGGGGGTCGACGAGCGAGTCGAACACCAGGACCATCACGATGTAGACGAGCAGGACGGCGACCGCCATCGAGAAGAACAGGCCGCTGAAGGCCTCGTTCATCTCCTGCGTCACGCCGGAGAGCGTGACGGTCACGCCGCCGAGCTTGCCGGCGGCCTGCAGCTTGTCGATGGCCTTCTGGATCTCTATCGAGACGCCGCCGGTGTCCTTGCTGGTGGTGTCGGCGGAGATCGTGGAGGCGGGGGATTCATCCACCCGGCTGATCCGAGCCTGCGTGTCCGTCGACTTGACCGTGGCGATCTCACCGAGCGGCATCTTGGCCGCGCCCACCGGCAGTTTGGCCAGGGTTTCCAGCGAGCTGAGCTTGGCGTCGAGCTGGAGGATGACGTCGGTTGGGGCACCGCCAAGACTGACGGTGCCGGCCGTGGTGCCTACCAGGGCGTTGTGAACCTCGGCCTGCACGCCAACGGTGGTAGTCCCATCCATGAGGGCCTTGTTTGGATCGACGTCGATGTCGTACTGAGCGGTCGTTGTCGCGAGATCGCTCTTCACGTTGAGCAGGTCAGGCAGCTTCTTGAGCTCGGCCTGCACGATCGCCGTAGCAGCTGCGACGTCAGCGGGATTGGCGCCGCTGACCACGACGCTGATCGAGCTGCTGCCGGTCATGCTCTGCTGCGAGACTTGGATCTGCCAGCCATCGAGCTGAAGCCCTACCAAATCGGCGGACAGCTTGTTCTGCTCGGCATCGAGATTGGTGCTGTTGTCCAGCCCCACGACGATCGTCGCGGCGTTGGAGGCTCCCCCGGTGAAGGCGGCCGCGAGAGCCGACAGGCCGGTGTCGGCTTCGCTCGGAACCGTCGTTTCGATGAGCTTGACTTCGGGGTAGGTCTCGAGCTTGCTCTGGACTGCTCTCGCCTGAGCCAGCACGACATCCGAGGGGGTGCCGGAGGGCGGCGCCACGGTGATCGAGAGCTGCTTCTGCGATCCGGCGTTGAGGAACTGGGTCGGGATGTGCGGAGCGAGCAGGCCGGCCCCCAAGACCAGCAGGGCGGCGATGCCGATCACGCCCCAGCGGCTGCGGCGGTTGCGGAGGGCGGCCTTCAGGAGCGGGGTGTAGATCTTCTGAACCAGCGTCTCGTGGTGCTGCGGCCCCTCGTCGGGATCGAGCTTGATGCGATCGATGAAGAGGCTCGCCAGGACCGGGACGACGGTGAGAGCGCAAATCAACGAGGCGAGCAGGGCGAACGTGACGGTCAGGGCGAAGGGCAGGAAGAACTGGCTGACGATGCCGCCGACGAAGCCGAGCGGCAGGAAGACGGCGACCGTCGTGAGGGTGGAGCTGGTGATCGCGCTGGCGACCTCACGCGTGCCGGAGATGCACGCCTCGCGCATGGGATCGCCCTTGCCGCGGTGGCGGTAGATGTTCTCGAGGACGACGATGGCGTCGTCCACCACCCGGCCGACGGCTATCGCCAACCCTCCCAGGGTCATGATGTTGATGGTCACGCCGGCCACGAGCATGAGCACCAGGGCGGTCATGATCGAGACGGGGATGCTCACCGCCGCCACCAGGGTGGACCGCAGGCTGAGCAGGAAGACGAAGATCGTGATGATCGCGAAGAGGGCGCCGAGGCCACCTTCGCGGACGAGGCTGTCGCGCGACTCGATGATGAAGCTCGAGGAGTCCGAGACGACGTCGATCTCGAAGGTGCCGTTGTTCTGCGCCTTCAGCTGGTCCAGCTTGGCCTGAACGGCCTGGACCACGTCGACCGTGTTCGCTTCGGAGGTCTTGGTGATGCTGAGGACCAGGGACGGTCCGGCATCGCCATGCTGCGGATCCTTGTTCAGCTCCGCGTATCCCGTCGGGTTGTAGGGCACGCTATCGACGGTTCCGAGGTCGCCCAGTGTGATCGCGGTCGGCGCGGTTGCGGTCGAGCCCGCAGCCGGCATCTTGACTGCTACGGCCAGCGACAGAAGGTCGTTCGGGTTCTGGAGGATCAGCTGATGCTGGGCTGAGACGGGGATCGAGATCGTCGAGCTGCCGCTGGCGATGGGCAGCGATCCGGCGGGCAGGATCAGGTTGTTGGCTGCCAGCATGCCCTGGATCTGGCTGATCGAGACGTTGTTGGCGGCCAGCTTGGCGGGATCGAGCTTGACGACCAGGCGGTATTGGGTTGCGCCGGTGAGGTCGACCTTGCTGACGCCGTCGATGCTTTGGAGCGACGGCACGATGCTCGAGGCGGCCAGGGCGTTCAGCTGATC
Source organism: Candidatus Limnocylindrales bacterium (assembly GCA_050008515.1). GTDB lineage: Bacteria > Chloroflexota > Limnocylindria > Limnocylindrales > CSP1-4 > Fen-1039. Next base: position 15,047 of record JBEKMM010000020.1, on the reverse strand, counting down.
GGGCGTGGTCGATCCAGTGGCCCGGATGGCGACTATCAGCGACGGGAAGGCATTGATGTCGAACGATTGGATGGTGGACGTCGAGCTGAGGCCCAGCGCCTTCACGTTCGAGTCGACGGTCGCGATCGTGTCCTTGATGTTCGTGCCATAGGAGAACGAGGCGACGACGATCGACAGGCTGTTGACCGAGCTCGAGTCGACATGCTTGAGGCGCGGCACGCTGCCGATCGAGCGCTCGATCGGCTGGGTCACCTGCGTCGAGACGTCCTGGGCGCTCACGCCCGGCATCGGCGTGATGACAACCGCGAATGGGAACTGGATATCCGGCAGGAGTTCCTGCTTGAGCTGAGACCACGAGACGATACCGCCGATCAGGAGGCCCAGCGTGATCAACACGGTCACGCTGCGCTTGGCGACGGCCAGCTGTGTCAAACGGATCACTGGGGCACTCCTCGGTTCGGGGTCAGGCAGCGACTATCGATGCGTTGGACGGCTCAGAAAGAAGGACTCGGAAAACCGCGGCGGTGTTCACTCGATCCTCGTCCTCACTCGTTCGAGGATCGTGGCGATGATGCGGGTGAAATCGGCGAGCTCCTCGTCCGAGAGCACCTCGATCGTCTGGCGGAGCATCTCGCGGCGCATCCCGCCGATCTCTTCGATCAGCTGGCGGCCCTGGTCGGTGAGGGCGCACTCGACCACGCGCCGGTCGTCCTGGCGATGCTGGCGCGTCACCAGGCCATGTCGCTCGACACGCTCGACGACCCCGCTCGCAGCCGGGAGGCCGACGCCCAACCATTCCGCGACATGGCTCACGGGCGAGGGCCCGTGCTTGCTGAGCAGGAAGAGCAGGCGCATCTGCCCGAAGGTAAGGTCCTGCGCCACCCAGCCGGGCACGTCGTGTCCGCCTCGGTCCACGAGGGCGCCCAGGGACTCCAGAAGGGTTTCGACGTCCTGGCGTCGGGGCGATACTTCGCTCATCAGCGAATAGTAGCACTAGCCACGAATAGCTTGCCATACCGCGAATTGAGTAGGCGGAGCCCTGCCGGTTGGTGTAGGCCGATCGGCGTGTGGGCGCTCGGCCCCGGGGTCGGCTGCGTACAACGCCCTCGGCGTCTTCGCCAACGAGGCCGACAGCCTCGACGGATTGGACTCCGAGCTGTCCTCGCGCTTCGCGGAGGTGGAGATCGAGACGATCGGCGCGGTGGCCCTCGCCGGCTCCGTCAGACTCCGAGCGTGAGTGCGACGGGCGAATCCAGCCGTCAGCGGCGTTTGGGCACCGGCGTGTACAGCCGGGCCGGACTGCGCTTCTACGACAGCGCCGTCCTCGGGGCTTCCAGCCGGCTCATCTGGCGCTGCCCGAGCCCCCGGATCCTGGCGCTCTATCAGGCTTGCGTGTCGCGCCAGGGCGGCACGTGGCGGGCGGATCTAGCAGAGAGTCGCCACTCGCACTACGATCCGTGCAACTCACCGGGGCAACGGCATTCGGAGGGAGACAAGCGTGGCGGCCAGGGGCAAAAGAGCTGATGGCCCTATCCGTTGGACCACCCTGGGCAGCGCCCCATACCCCACGGCCGACGAGCCCTGCTCGGGCTACCTTCTGCAGGGCGGCGGCGCGAACGTCCTGGTCGACATCGGCGGCGGCACACTGGGCCCGTTGCAGCACCTGCTCAACCTGGATGACCTGCATGCCGTGTGGATCAGCCACATGCATGCCGACCATTTCGCCGACATGCCGCTCCTGTACTACGCCTTCGCGTACGCGGAGAAGCCGATGCGCAAGATCCCGGTCCTGGCCCCTCCCGGCTGGGCCAGGCGCGTCGAGGATTTCGTCAAGAGCGCCGCGGATCACCACATGAGCAACTTCTTCCAGGTGATCGAGCTCAAGGACCGCGGCATCGCCGAGATCGGCGACCTGCGCATCCAGGCCCGCTCGGTCGAGCACGGCATCCCGTCCTTCGGGCTGACCGCCAGGCTCGGCGAGCACCGCCTGGCATACAGCGGCGACACCGGGCCGTGCGACAACCTGGTCACGCTGGCCAAGGGTGCGCGGGTCCTAATCGCCGAGGTCGGAACGGACCTGATCGAGATCCCGTCCGTCCATCTCTCCCCCGAAGACGCGGGCCTGACCGCCCAGCACGCGGGCGTGGCGCGGCTGGTCCTGACTCACCTGGCCCCGGGCCTCGCGCCCGAAGAGGCCGTCGAGCGGGCGGGCGAGGTCTACCGCGGCGCCATCGAGGTCGCGACGCCGGGGAGCATGCTCGAGGTCTGACCCGGCCGGGACGCACGGCCCGACCTCCACAGGCGCCCGGCTACGCCCCGCGCCGGTACGGCGTGTCGAGCACGACGAAGTCCTTGCGGCCGACCAGAGCCGCCCTGATGCGGTGCACGTTCTGGTTGTAGAGGACTCGATCCCACCAGTGGCGGGGCAGGTGCTCGGGCAGCAGGACGATCGTCACTCGGTTCGGATCCTCGGCCTGCGAGACCTCCAGGTAGCGCACGAACGGCCGGACGAGGGCCCGGTAGGGCGACTCCACTAGGACGACCCGCACGCCCGGCAGCTGGCGCTCCACTCGCTCGCGGAAATGCTCGCCCTCGGCTGGATCGAGAGTGACGTGGACGACTTGAACCTCCTCGCCCATCGTTTCTCCAACCTTCACGGCCTGGACCACCGCCCGGCTCATGGCCTGAGCCACCACGACCACTCTCTGGCGGCGATGGGGCGGCCCGAAGACGACATCGGGCTCGACCTCGAGGCCGCGGCCCTCGACGTCGTACTCGTGCTTGATGAACAGCATCATGGCAATGAGAACCGGGACCACGATGATGATCATCCACACGCCCTGGTCGAACTTAGAGACGGCGATGACCACGACGACGACCGCTGTGACGACAGCGCCGACGCCGTTGATGACTGCGCTCCGCCGCCAGCCCGATCCGCGCTCGGAGAACCAGTGGCGAACCATGCCCGACTGCGAGAGCGTGAACGAGGTGAAGACCCCGATCGCGTACAGACCGATGAGGCGGTCGGGCGAACCGTTGAAGGCGACGACCAGGAATATCGAGACCAGGGCCAGGGCGACGATGCCGGAGTTGAAGGCCAGCCTCTCGCCGCGCAGGGCGAACTGGCGAGGGAAGTAGCCGTCCCGGGCCAGGATGGAGGAAAGGCGCGGGAAGTCGGCGAAGCTGGTCTGGGCAGCCAGGATCAGGATGCCCATCGTCGAGAACTGGAGGATGTAGTAGAGCACACCGGGGCCGCCGAACACCGTCCGCCCGACCTGCGACAGCACGCTCTCACCGTTGGCCTGGAACCCCGTCGGATGGGCCCCGACGTTGACGGCAAGGTAGCTCGTGCCGAGGAACATGATCCCGAGCAGGGTGGCCATGATGATCATGGTCTGCTGCGCGTTCTTCCACTCGACCGGCTTGAATGCCGGAACACCGTTGGCCACCGCCTCGGTACCCGTCATGGCCGAGCAGCCGTTGGCGAAGGCCTTGCAGAGAAGGAACAGGCCCATGGTCTCCGCCGGCATGCCGGTCACGGCTGGGACATTCTCGACCTGAGGAAGGTGGCCGGTCAGCGACCGGATCACACCGACCGTGATCAGCAGCAGCATCGAGCCGATGAAGATGTACGTGGGGCTGGCGAACAGCGTGCCGCTCTCACGAAGCCCGCGCAGGTTCACGACCATCACCAGCAGGATCGAGAGCGCGATCAGCTGTACGCGCCAGTCATAGATGGCCGGGAAGGCGGAGTAGAGCGCCTGGACGCCTGACGAAACGCTCACCGACACGGTCAGCACGTAGTCCGTCAGGAGCGATCCAGCGGCGATGAGGCCGGCCAGGACGCCAAGGTTGGCGTGGGCCACGATGTAGCTGCCGCCGCCGTTGGGATAGGCGCGGATCGTCTGGCGGTAGCTGAAGGTCACGATGACCAGCAGGGCGACGACGACGACGGACAACCCAAGGACGTACTTGAAGGTGTCCGGCCCGGCGCCCACGAGGATGAGCATCATCGCCCCGGTCGCGTAGGCGACCGACGACATCACGTCCGACGAGAAGACCGGCAGGGCCTTCCACTTGGGCAGGCGCTCGGTCAGCTCCGCGGCGGACGACAGCGGGCGGCCGAAGAGGATGCCCCGGATGGTTGCCATGCGGCGCTGCTGGGCCGTGCGCGGAGCCTGGGCTTCGAGCTTGGCCTCCAGGACGCCGGGGGCGATGTATCGGAAGTAGCGGGCGTGCGGCCGGTCCACGACCACGCGACGGTCGCCCAGCTTGCGACCTCGCAGTTGTTGCTGTTCAGCCATCTCTGGCGGAATCCCTCGCGATCACGATGTCTACCCGGCCGCCCGGACGGACGACGGTCGGCAGGATCAGGACGTCGGCGGCTTCCGCGAGCTGGTACGCCTGCCACAGCAGGCCTGGCCACGAAGGAAAGCCCGTGAGCACGACTCGCGTCGCGAGCCCGGCCTCGACCAGGGCTACCGCGGCTTCGATGTCGGGAAAACCGGGCTCGAGCCGGGACAGCGCGGCCGTCGAATCGGCGGCCAGGTCGTCCTCGGCGAACAGCTCGACCGCGAAGGAGCCGGCAGTCGGTTCGATCTCGGTCGCGGGCTGGGCCGCGATGGCTGGGGCCGGTTCCACGGCGAGCTTCGCGCCTCGATCGACGGCAGGCGAGGACGGGGCTCGATCTCCCTCGGAGTCGACCCGAGTTCCAGCCCGAACCAGCCGCAGCACGCCTTCAGCGAATGTCACGCTCTCAACCTAGACCCGGGGGCCACGAGGAAAGTCGGGCCTCGGTGCGTGCCGGCGCTCAACAACCGCTCAACAGGGTGGGCTCGAATGGGTCGCGCGGCCGTCCGGCGGGACTACGATCGCGTCGATGGCAATTGCTCGAATAAGCATTCGGCTGCCCGGAGTGGCACGTACGACGCTGATCGCGGCGACGGTTCTGGGCGCCCTGACCGCGGCCTCCGTGGCGATCGCGCTGGTGGGGCTGGTGGGCGTCACCCACGCCGCCCCGGTCTACCTCCTGGCAGTCGTCGCCGTGGGCATGCGATGGGGCACCGTCCCGGCCGTGCTCACCTCCGTGGCCGCGTTCCTCGCGTACGACTTCCTCTTCGTTCAGCCGCTCTACACCTTCACCATCAACAGCCCCGAGGAGTGGCTGAACCTGCTGCTGCTGCTGGCTGTGGCCCTCGCCATCGGCCGGCTCGTGGCCATTCAAGCAGAGCACGCCCAGGAGGTGGCCCAGCGTGCGCGCGAGGCCCAGGCCCTCTTCGGCATCAGCCGGGCCCTGGCCGAAACCCGGACTGTCGAGGAAGCGGCGCCGATGGTGCTCGAGCGCCTGGCCGCCGCCACCGCCATGGACCGCATCTGGTTCGGATTGGGCGAGACGCCGGCCGAGGAGAGGACGATCGCCGACACGGCTCCCGGCCAGCCACTCCCCGTCCCGGCCTGGCAGGTCGTGCTGCAGCGCTCACCCGGCAACGAGCCGGCCCGGTGGGTCCGCATGCACGTCGCCACGGCGATGGTCCGCCGCAAAGCGGCCCGCGCGACCGTCCACCGAGTCCGGGTTGAGGCTTCGGGCGAGACGCTGGGCTCCGTTTGGACGCTCAGGGCTCGGGAGGAGCGGGAGCCCGATCGGGCCGAGACGCGCATCCTTTCGGCCGCGGCAGACCAGCTCGGCCAGGCGATCGTCCGGGACCGCGCGGACTTGGAGCGGACCAATGCCGAGATCGCCCGGCGCAGCGAAGCCCTCAAGACGGCTCTGCTCGACTCCGTCTCGCATGACCTCCGTACCCCGCTGGCCACGATCCGAGCGGCAGCTGGCAGCATGCTCGACGAGTCGGTGGCCTGGACCGCGCAGGACCAGCGCGAAGCATTCCAGGCGATCGACACCGAGGCCGAACGGATGGGTCGGCTCATCCGCAACCTGCTCGACCTCAGTCGGATCGAAGGCGGAGCCCTCAAGCCGGAGCTGGAGCCGTGCGATCTCGACGATCTGGTACCTCAGGTGGTTCGGCGCGCCTCCGGCGCCACGACCAAACGCGTGCTGGTTGAGATGTCCGACTCGCTGCCGCCGGTACTGGCCGACCAGCTGTACCTGAGCCAGGTCCTGGCCAACCTGCTGGAGAACGCCGTTCGCCACGGCGGCGAGACGATCCGGGTGCGCGCCTCCCACGCCCCGGACGAGCTCGTCGAGATCAGTGTCGAGGACGACGGACCGGGCGTTCCTAAGTCTGCCCTGCCGCACCTGTTCGAGAAGTTCTACCAGGCCGGGCCCCCGGGCGAGGGCAAGCGGCGTGGCATGGGCATCGGCATGACCGTCGTCGAGGGCCTCACGCGGGCGATGGGCGGCGAGGTCGAGGCAGGCCGCAGCGACCTCGGCGGATTGCGCGTGGACGTGCGACTCCGGCCCGCGCCGATCCCCGAGCGCGAGGCCGACGGCGGCGATGCGAGGCCGGCGGCGGCCACCGGGACCGCCGCGCCGTGAGCGGCCCCACGCTGCTGATCGTCGAAGACGAGGAACCCGCCCGCCACGCCCTGGCCGAGTACCTGCAACGCCGCGGTTACGTCGTCTACGAGGCGGCGACAGCCCAGGAGGCCGTGCGCCAGTGGGACGCCCACCGCGCCGATGTCGTCCTGCTGGACCTGGGCCTGCCCGACCTCGACGGCGTCGAGGTCATCCGGCGAATCCGCCGCGAAGCCACGACGCCGATCATCATCCTGTCCGCCCGCGGCGACGAGCGCGACAAGATCGCCGGCCTGGAGGCCGGCGCGGACGACTACCTGACCAAGCCCTTCGCCACGGACGAGTTGAACGCCCGAATCAGGGCCGTCCTGCGGCGGGCCGGCGGTCCCGACGCCGACAACCAGGGCTGCCTGCGGCTCGGCCCGATCGAGCTCGACGCCGTCAAGCGTGAGGTCCGCGTCTCAGGCGAGCGGGTTCGCCTCACGCCCCGCGAGTACGAGTTGCTCAAGGTCATGCTGTCGAGCCAGGGCCGCATCCTGACCAAGGCCCGGCTGCTGCGCGCGGTGTGGGGCCTGGCCTACGCCGACGAGAGCGCCTACCTCCACGTCTACGTTAATCGTCTGCGCCGCAAGCTCTCGGCCGCGGTACCCGCCACCTCGCTGGAGGGCCTGATCGAGACGGAGCCCGGCATCGGCTACCGCATCGCCGACCACGACTCGCTGCCGGTGATGCCGCCCTCAGGTGACGTGGCACGGTGAGATCAGGGGCTCAAGCCCGAAGAGCCTCCTGATCTCAGCGCGACGGAACGTCGTCCAACGACGGGGATTGCGCAATCGGGCGCCGCTGGTGAGTGCAGGTACGCTCTGGTATATGAATCAGTGCCATTCCCGGTCTCTAAGAGCGTGCGAGGAGGCCGATAGCGTTCATTGGTGCGAGTACACACCACTTGCGCGCTCTTACCCTTGACAAGCCTATAAGCTTAGGCCACTATTGCTTGGCCTGGACGATCTAACCAGGACTAATAGCCGAGAAAGGGGCAAGTAAGATGCCACAGGAGTTCATCAGCATTCCAGTTCCCGTCGATCGGGTTCAAGAGGTTTACGAAGTGCTCGGTCGCCCCAGGGGGCCACAGCCAGCGGTGCCTACGACGAGCTTGCCGGACAAGCCCGACGCCGTCCTCGACGCTGCCCTGCTCGCCAGGACGTACCGAGAGTCGCCAGAGGCCATGAAGAAGGTCTTCGACCACCTGGCCGAGAACTCAGACCACGACATCCCGATGGAGGATCTAGCCAAAGCGGTCGGTTACCACCCGCACCAGATGGCTGGCGCGCTCGGTGCCTTCGGCCGCCGCTGGAAGAACCGTTACCACCGAGGTGAGGACGTCAAATGGCCGTTCGCCGCGTGGTGGGACTTCGACCGGAACACAATGGTCTACAAGATGTCAGCCGAGTGCGCGGAAGTCATCAAGGGGCTCTGACCATTGTCCGCATCGCGAGAGACCCGACCTAACTGGGCGGGTCTCTCTATGTCCGGAGATGCGTCCACTGTCTCGCCCATTTCTCAGTGCCCCTCAGGCTCCGGGCTCGGCTGCGTCGGCGTAGAACGTGAGCGCGCCCGTGAACGTTGGTGGGTGCGTGCTCAAACCCGAAGGCGTCACCAATCTCTGGGCGCGACGGATGACGGCCGGACCCCGCCGGTCGAACGGCCCCTGGATGGAGTTGGTAGGCATAATCCCGGCCCAGCGCGGACGGCTAAGATGGCCGTATGCAGAGGGGCCCGGCGACACCAAGCCTTCCCGTCGATCACCCGACCGCCGTCGCATTCCTGGATGAGACCGGGAGCATTTCCCAGGATCGCTTCTTCTCGGTCGGCTGCTTGATCCTGCCCGAGCCAAGCCTCCTGTTGCGGCGCATCCAGAAGCTTCGCGACGTTCACCACTGGTACACCGAGATGAAGTGGGTGGAGCTCACCCAGACGAGCTACCCGCTCTACCGGGCCGTACTGGAGGAGGTCAGCCAGTCGGATGCGAGGTACGCATGCTTCGTCGCCGACCGGCAATCCGCTGATCCAGTGTCCCGCTTCGGCGACCCTTGGCTTGCGTACGAGAAGCTGGCGGCCCAACTCCTGATCGGTGCCGCCAGACCGGGCGAAATCATCACGGTTCTGGCTGACAACTACTCGACGCCCGACAACGTCGTGTTCGAGGTCGATGTCCGACGGGAGGTCAACCAGCGCCTCGGCAAGCTCGTACTGGCGAGCGTCTGCCGCCTCGATTCGCGCAGCAGTGACGGCCTGCAGCTCGTCGACCTGCTCACGGGCGCAGTGACGTTCGAGTACCGGCAGGCAGCCGGACTGGCCGGGGCCAAGACCGTCAAGGCCAAGCTGGCGGCAGACCTGCGCACGCTCTACGGCGTGCAGAGCGTCGTGGGCGGCGCCCGGAACGCCCGACTCAACGTGGCGACGTACGGACACAAGAACGCCCCTGGGCCAGTCTAGCCGGCCAGTTGACACGGGTGCGATAGTGGGCCTTGCGGGTGAGGGCCTCCGGCCTTTAGCCCGTTTTTCATGCCCTCAGAGCCGGCCATCGGCTGCCTCGGCGTAGAACGCCAACGCGCACGAATCCGTTGGTGGGTGGATGCCCAAGCCCGATCCGTTCACTGATCTCACGACGCGACGGATGACGTGCGGGTGAGCCGGGCTTTCCCTTTGTAGCCGCCGATCCGCCAGTCGCCTCAGGTCGTCGTCCGGCATTCAGAACGCATGGCATGGCGCCCTCGCGCATTCCTGGCCGGCCCTCGGGCAAAAGGGACGCGGGTCCCCTTGCTCCTCGGTCTACTCGCTGTCCCGGATCAGTTCCTCGTAGCTCCGTGGGTCGGACATGGCGGCAACCTGCTGATCGATCATCCGACTGACCGACACTTCGTACGAGGGCGAGTGGCTGAAGTGGTCCAAGCTCCTTCCCTCTCGGACCAGGCCCTTGTGCCTGTAGAGTCCGACGCCCGACAAAGCTCGATCGGCGAGGCGAACGGGACGCTCGATTGCCAGGGTCTCGGAGACAGCGGCTACGACGTCGCCGGCCGAGGCGGACGGATCACCCTCGGGCCCCGACTCTACTCGCACGTCCACGACGACAGGCGTCTCCCAGATCGCGAAGCCTGCACCGAGCTGGTCTCTGACTGCCGCGAGTAGCGTTGTGCGACGCAGGACCTGCTCGGGCGAGCGGCTCCCTGACTCGGTCGGCGGGCGCCCCTCTACATGGACCTGGATCCAGCGCCGTTCCAGCCACGATTCGGGTGCCTCGATCGCCGCGCGACTCTCATCATCGACCAGGGCGACGACGCGGGTCCAGATCGGTGCCGGTAGCCGGCCGGGCCAGACGCCAGCGAGGGCGCGCCGGAACTGTTGGGAGTCGCGGGCCTCCTGCTCGATGGCTTCGATCGTTTCGAACCCGTGTTCCGCAAGGATGTCCTCCAGCGGGCCCGCGCCGAGGTAGGCCAGGATCTCGTCCGGCGCCTGGCGAACTATGTCGCGCAGGATCGGCCAGCCCAACGCCGGGGCCTCCTCCAGCAGCACAGTCAAGAATGTCCAGGACCAGTGGTTGTCGCCGGCCCATCCGCGCGCCTGGGCAATGTAACCGTCGACGATGGCCTCCTGGAGCCGGTCGGGACTTCTCGCCACGTAATCGACCTCCTGGTTGCTGGACGCGGAGCCTACGGGGATTGAACTAAGCGTAGTACGCCAGCCCTCGTGAATCCGTTGGTGGGCGGGTCCCCAAGTCCCATAGGGCTGCTGATCTCACGACACGACACATCACGGCGGGGCTCGTCCAGGTCAGAGACCGATTGCCTCCGCGTAGTAGGCCAGCGTTCGCGAATCCGTTGGGGGGTGCGTGCTCAAGCCCCCTTGGGGGCACTCCCGCTGTCTTTCGAAGAACGGCCTTGCCGGCGGCGTCCAGACGATTTCCTCCACCTCTCGGTCGTTGACGACGACCGCTTCGACCACGATCCGGCACAGCTCCTCCTGACGCGCCGGTGATGCCGCGGCGATAGCTGCGGGCAGTGCCAGAAGACGCGCCCGGTAGGCGTCGAAGGTTCTGATACGGTCGCCGTCGGGCAGTTGGGCCAGGGCGGCCTGAACCGCGTCGCGCTCAGCCAAGTACTCGCGTTCGCCGTTGTCACCCCAGGCGTGCTGCTTCTTGAGCTGCTCTAGGCGGGTAAGAAGGCAGGCGCGCTGACGGCCTGCCGCCGCGGTCCCAGGGGTGTCGAGGCGGTGACGCAACTCGGCGCGAGCCTGCTCGATGACCGCTTCTGGTAGCACCGCGGCAAAGATGGTGGACATCACCTTGCCCTCGACGAGATCAGCCGGGCAGCGCCGGGCATGACACCCGAGAGTTGGACAGCGGTAGTAGCGGATCTCGGTGCCGCGCTGGAGTTGAGCTTCGCCTCGCATCCGGGTACCACAGGCGCGGTCGGGGCGAGAGGAGTTGACCCGGCGTGTCCCATATGCCGGATCGTGGTGCCGGCGTAGGTTGCAGATGCGCTGCGGACACTGGGATAGGGTCCGCTCGACTGCATTCGAATCCCCGACCACTGATCCGAAGTCACCCGAGCCCCACCGACGTGCTATCGGCGCGGGATTGCCACCGAAGGGGTGTCAGCAACGTGTAACGGAGAGAGGGTTCCGGGTCCGACCGCTGCGCCTGTTTCGCGGCCCTGAACGGCCTACGACGCCCTGTGCGTCCGCCGTGCATCCACTTGGAGGGAATAGGCAACGGCCCGTCAGGGTCCAAACGGTCGTGATGGCGGTGTGACGCCTCTCGCTCCGACAGCTCCCGGCGGTCCTATGCTTCGGCGATTACACCGATCGAGATCCGAAAACCGGCTCGGCGTTGCAGCGGAGGCATCAGAGTACCCTGACCGACCGGCGCGGCGCCGCGGAACCAGCTCACCCATTCCTTGTTGAACGCGTCGAACTCTGACGGGTCGCGCAGCGACCAGTTCGCCCAGACCACCTTGTCCAGCGAGCTTCCCTCAGCGTCAAGCCTCTCCTTCAGGTTGCGCAGGCACTGGCTTGTCTGCTCCGTGATACCTCCGGCGACGAGCTGCCCGGTATCGGGATCGACTGGCCCCATCTCAGATACGTAGATCATGCCTCCGGCCCTTGTAGCCCGGCCGAAGGCGACGGATGGATCCAGTGTCTGAGGCACCTCCCCTCCGGAGAACCTCGCCTTCCCGTAGCGGGCTCGGGTCGGTCGCGTGGGATCCTCGGCAGGGATGCCGAATTCCCCGGGCGGCAGTCGGATCCCGCTTTCCAAGAACTTCCCCATGAAGGCGGGCCGGATCCCGGTCGGCCTGAGCAGCCCTTCGATCCTTCCGTCGCGAACGCCCGTCTGCTCGAACACGAAGACATCCTCGGTGATGATCTCGTCATCTTCGATCCCGCAGACCTCGGTGATGTTGACGACCTTGCGGAAGCCATCTTTGAGACGGGCCGTATGGACGATAAGGTCGATGGCAGAGGCGATCTGCTCACGGATCGACCGCAGCGGCAGCTCATAACCGGCCATGAGGACCATGGTCTCGATGCGCGCGAGCATGTCTCGCGGAGTGTTGGCATGGCCGGTCGACAGCGATCCGTCATGGCCGCAGTTCATGGCCTGGAGCATGTCCATGGCTTCGCCGCCTCGGCACTCCCCCACGATGATCCGGTCGGGGCGCATGTGCAGGGCGTTGCGCAACAGATCGCGCATTGTGATCTGGCCTTCGCCCTCGAGATTCGCTGGCCGCGACTCGAGGGTCACGACGTGCTCCTGCCGGAGCTGGAGCTCGGCCGCGTCCTCGATGGTGACGATCCGCTCGTCGTTCGGGATGAAGGAAGACAGGACGTTGAGTGTGGTGGTCTTGCCTGAGCCGGTTCCGCCCGAGACGAAGATGTTGAGGCGGGCTTCAACGCAGGCCCTCAGGAAGTCGAACATCTCGGGCGTGGCGGTGCCGAAGCGGACGAGGTCGTCCACCGTATACGGCTTGGCCGAGAACTTGCGGATGGTGATCACCGGTCCGACGAGTGAGAGCGGCGCGATGATCGCATTGACCCGCGACCCGTCGGGCAGCCGAGCATCAACCCTCGGGCTCGACTCGTCGATGCGGCGGCCCATCGGGGCGATGATCCGATCGATGATGTGCATCACGTGGTCTTCATTCCGGAAGACGACGTCGGTCAGCTCCAGCTTACCTTTGCGCTCGACGTAGATCTGGCTCGGGCCGTTGACCATTACCTCGGTGACCGTCTCGTCGTGGAGGAGCGGCTCGATCGGCCCGAAGCCCGTGATCTCTGCGATCAGGTCCTCGATCATGCCCAGACGTTCGTCCCGCCTGACGGCGAACCCGTTCGCGGAAATGACCTGGTCGACGATCGCCGCGACCTTACTGTGGAGGTCAGCCGCATCGACGGCGTCGCGCAGCGAGGCGGAGGCGCCGATGACCTCGTCTAGGAGGCGAAGCCGGGTGTTGCTCAGGTAAGTCTCCCGCCCTCCAACCTGAGCATGCGTCGGGGCAGCCGGAGGCGGGACGCGTTCGAGTGTGGCGACACTCTGGGTGTCGGCCCCTTGCTGCGCCCGCTCAAGCCGCCGGAGCAGGCTCATGGCCTACGCCTCCCTTGTGCTTGCGCCTACCTCCCGATGGTGGGGGGTTCTAGCTCCGTCGCGCAACGACCCGGTAGTCATCCGTCAACGATCGTAAACCCGGAACGAGTAGGGGTACCAAGACCAAGCGATGACCCTTGTCGTTCTGGTCCGCTCGACTGGAGTAGAACCGACACTGTACGGGTGAAGGTGCGCGGCTGGCGAGCGGAGGTTCCCAGGACTGCCGGTAAGGTGCAGTTCGCCGTTGCTGGTTGGGCTGCCCTAGGTGGAAGGCCCCAGGGGGACGCGGTTGGCCTGACAAGCGCGCGGAGCTGTCCGGGCCCCACCGGGTCCGACCGGCGTTCGGCACTTGCATAGTGGGAGTTGGCAGTCAGACTGGCGCGGGAAGCGCGCCGCGACAACCGGCCGCGGCTACCCAAAGGAGCATTGGACGTGGCCGCCTTGAGCGCGAAGCGGGTCCTGGTCCTGGTCGGCACGATCGCCGTGCTGTCGCCGCTGGCGCTGTGGAGCGGCACCGCTGCCGTGACCGACTACAGGTACGAGCTCGCCGGCCTGGCCGACCCATTCCTGGGACGGCCGGCTCCCGCCGCCAGTATCTTCGTGGGCGTGATCCTGAGCCTTGCGTTCGCCGGGGCGATGCTGTTCGTGCGCCATTTCTGGCGATCGAGCGAGGGCGATCGATCGGCTCTGGGCTGGCAGTGGCTACTCGTGCCGGTCGTCGCCTGGGCCGGCTACTTCGGCGGTGCCGCAACGGTGATCGCCGGCGGAGGCCCGGTCGAGTATCCGGGCACCCTGAGCCTGGACTTCGGCCAGCCGATCGCCTCAACCGTGCAGGTGAACGTGACCTGCTGGTCCGTGGTTGGACAGCCCGCGTCCATGTCCGAGCTTCGCCACGCCGGTGTCACGATCTTCCTGCGCAGCATGGCGACAGGCGACGAGCACGGGCGGCCGGTCATGTCCTGGAGCTTACGCCCCGATTTGTACACGGATCTGGTCCCGGAGGCGGCTCGGGCGCGGCCGGCCATCGTGAGGCAGCGGCTCGACGGCAAGGGCGTCGTCACAGGTGAGGAAGACGTGGGCTTCTTCCAGCCCTACTGGTGGCGCGTCTCGGGGCTCTCGGATGGCGGCCTGCGCGGCTGGTTCACGCTCCACCTTTCGCGAGCGAAGCCCATTGACGACAGCTGGGAGCGGTTCCTGAACGTGACTGTCGCCGATGATCCCTGGCCACAGGAGCTCGACATGAAGGTCACGTGGGCGTGCGGCGGCTGAGGGGGTGCCTTCAGTTCCCGTCGCTGCTGCGCCAGCGGAAGCCCATTGCCTCCAGCCGCTCGGCCAGCTCGTCGGGCGACATCGACTCCGGTGGTAGATGCCTCACCGCGTCGAGCCCCTGCTCGAGCGAGGGCAGCCTGCTAGGGTTGCCGGCGTAGTAGACGAGGCGCTCGAGGCCGGCCATCAGCGCCGCCAGGACCTGGATCGCGGTCATGAACGCCGCGTTGCCGCCGAACGCGCCCGCGCCCCAGAAGCCGCTGTGGACGACGACCGGGACGCCGTCGCCGGCCATCCGCGCCGACTCGAGCGCGGCCGCCCGGAAGCCGGCAAGAGATGCCTGCTCGGCGAAGAAGCGATCGAGGACCTGAGTCCACCCGCTCGCCGCAACCTAGATCGCCGTGGATTTGGTTGTCCATGACGGGGTCGAGCGTGCTGTAGCTGATGAGTCCTCGGAGACCTCCTCCCAGACGTCGGCGGAGCAAAGGGAGTAGAACCTCCGACCAGACATGCCGGATCGTCGTGCGAGCTTGACCGCAGACCCGACCCTATGGAATGTCATGAAGAGGGGCCTCGCCGGTGACAACGTTGGGTTGTCAAAGCAACCAGCACCGAGGAGGCCCAGACATGTTGTACGCCGGATTGGACCTGTCGCGCCAGAGGCTTGAT
>JBEKMM010000002.1:0-290216 GCA_050008515.1 Candidatus Limnocylindrales bacterium | reverse complement strand
GGACCGCCGGCTCGGCGACTATGGGTTCGCGGGTCGTACGTACCCCCGTTGTCGCCTGCGGTCCTTGCTCACGCACGTTTGAGTGCGATCGCTCCGGTCCTCGGCTCTGCCTCGGTCTGAACCGCCGGCTCGGAGACGAGTGGATCGGGCGGTCGAGGGCGGCTGACGACCGACCCCGGATTCGGTGCCGCGTCGGGGCGACGGCTTGGCGGTCGAATCAGACATCTGGCGTAGGACCAAGCGCGGATCCCCGCCAACGCAGGTACCTTGGACGCCGGAGCGCGCGGAAGTCATGATGTGCGCCATGACGGACGACCTCTACGAGCGCTACAAGGAAGCGCTTCGGACCGGCCATGTAGCGGTGCTGAGGGGTTCTCTAGAGGAGGCCCTGGCGGCTTATCGGCTCGCGGCCGACGTCGCCCCGTCTCGCGCCCTTCCGCACACAAGCCTGGGCGGTGTCTACATGCGGCTGGGGCATCTGGAGGACGCCCTGACCGAGTTCGCCGCGGCCGTGGCGCGCTCACCTCATGACGAGGGAGCTCTGCTCGGGCAGGCCGAAGCCCTGACCGCTGCCGGCATGCGCAGCGACGCGGCCGCGGCCCTGGATCGCGTGGCCGAGATTCAGGAAGCGGGCGGACGACTGCCCGAGGCCGCGGACACTCTCCGGCGGGCGGTCGAGCTCGAGGAGGCGGCCGAAAGGATCCGACGCCAGCGGGCACTGCTGCGTGAGATCCGCTTCTCCGCCGGAGATCATGCCGCTGAGCAACTGCTGGCCCGGGCGCTGCGCCTGCGGGATGAGCCCGAGGCCGACGCTCTTCGGCCTGCGACCCCCGCGGCTTTCCTGGCCGCCCAGGGGGCCGCCGCTGAGCCGACCAGATGGGCGCCGCCGGAGCGCGTCCATCGAGACCTCGAGCCCGAGCCGGTGGCCGCCGCCCTCACTGTCTCCGAGGGGGCCGTCCTGCCTGAGCCCGAGCCACACCCGGTGGCGGCCGAGGCGTTCTCAGTGGAGCCCCAACCGCCTGCTGCGGAGCCCGAGCCGGTGGCGGCGGAGCCAGAGCCGGTGGCGGCGGAGCCCGAGCCGGCGGCTGTCGCCGCATCCGTCCAGTTGGCCGCCGTCCCCTTCGGAGAACGTGCCGTGGTTGGCGTCATGGAGGGCGTGGACCATCCTCCGATCCTGGCAGGGCTGATCGGCGAGAGCGAGCATCAACCCACGGGCGACGAGCTGCTGGCCGCGGCCGAAGCCGCCGACCTGGCGGGCGACAACGCCGCCCTTCGGTCGCTGCTGCTGTGGACGGCCCGCGCGTATGCTCGCGAGGGTCGGTTCGAGGCCGGTCTGGACGCCACCCACCGCCTGCTGCAGCGCAGCCCCAGCGACGTGGACGCCCATCTCGTTCTGGTGGAGCTCTACGTCGCCCGGAGTTGGAACGGCCTCGCCGCGGAGAAGCTCCGGCTGCTCGGCCGGCTCGCGGAACTCAACGGCGACGAGGAAACGCGGCAGCGGCTTTGCGCCGCTGCGGCCCGCGCCTTCCCAGAGGACCCCGCCCTGCAGCACCTCTGCGCGTAACCGGATTCAGCAGATCGCCGCTGGAGCGGCGGATCCCGGCCGGGGTCGCGACAGCCCGCCAGCAGGCTGAATCGGCGGCCGGGCGCGCCTGGATGCGGCCGCCGGGGTCATCCGCCAGGGCGGTGCTGGGGGCTCGGCGGTATACACTAACCGTCCGATGCCACTGTTGCAGTCGGCCCTCGACAAGATCAGCCCCAACGTGGTTGCTGACATCGCGATCACGGCTCTCCTGATCTACTGGCTCTTCAGCTTGATCAGGGGTACTCGGGCTGTGCGGCTCGTCGTCGGCGTGTGCCTGCTTTTCCTGGTCTATGGAGCCGCGCTCGCCTTCGATCTGCGCCTTCTGATCCTCATCCTGCAGACCGGGGCGTACGTCGGCCTCTTCGCGCTGGTGGTCGTCTTCCAGCCGGAGCTGCGGCGGGCGCTTGATCGGATCGGCCGGCTCGGCTCGCTGGGCTGGCTCATCTCGCCCGCGGAGCAGTCTCGGGCGACTCATATCGCGGCCGAGGTCGCGAGCGCCGCAGCGCGCCTGTCTCATGAAGGCCAGGGCGCGCTGATCGTGATCGAGCGCGAATCCGGACTGCAGGAGATCGCCGAAACGGGCGTGATGCTGCACGCGGACATTTCGGCCGACCTGCTCGTCACCGTCTTCTCGCCCAAGACTCCTCTCCACGACGGCGCGGTCGTGATCCGGGGTGACACCGTCCTCGCGGCCGGGGCGCTGCTGCCGTCGGCCGAGACCACGATCCCGCTGGAGCGCTTCGGGACGCGCCACAAAGCCGCCCTGGGCATGACGGAGCAGACCGACGCCCTCGTCGTCGTCGTGTCCGAGGAGAGCGGCCAGATCAGCCTGGTCGAACGCGCCAGGATCGTGCGCAACCTCGACGAGGCCAAGCTGGCTCGGGCGCTGATGGCACATCTCCACCCGCAGGTGGGAGGCGGCCGGCTGCTCCGCGAGACCGGGCGGTCGACGCGCGTCGCGCCGTCATTCCGGGCGCTGGCCCGGAAGGCCCGGTTGGGCGGTCGCCGTCGGGTTTCAGAGGCCCCTCGAAAGGACCGCTCGGATCGACGCCCGCCGCGGATCGAACCGCCCCGCGCGGATCAGCCTCGGGCCGATGACGAGTCGGGCCAGGCGAGGGCCGCTCCATGAGGGTCGTTCGATTCATCTTTCGCAACTGGACGCTGAAGGTCGGCGCGCTGCTCCTCGCCATCATCCTGTACGTCGGGATGGTCGCCCTCCAAAGCACCCAGCAGTGGCCCGGGACAATCCCGATCACGCCGGTCAACCAGCCTGAGACCGCGTTCCTGATCAAGCCCGAGATCATGCCCACGGTCGGGAGCATTCGCTACATCGCCCCGGCCGACGTGCCGGTCTCCAAGGACAGCTTCACCGCCACGATCGACCTCAAGGAGGCGAAGGTCGACGCGAGCGCAAGCACGCTGGTCAAGGTTCAGCTCGTCGCCGACGACCAGCGTATCCAGATCATCGACTACCAGCCTCAGCAGGTCTCCGTCACCCTCGACAAGATCGTGACCAGGTCGATCCCGGTCAAGGTCGAGACCGGCACTCCGCCGGCCGGGCTCAGCCTTGGTCCTCAGGCCCAGAGCCTCAGCACGGTCGCGGCCACCGGAGCTTCCTCGAGAGTGGCGCTCGTCGTCCAGGCTACGGCCCAGGTTCCCATAGACGCCTCCGGCCTCGACGTCAACAAGGAAGTCCCGCTCGTGCCCGTGGATGCCAACGGCAACAAGGTGCAGGACATCACGCTCGATCACACGACGGTTCAGGTCTCGATCCAGATAGGCAGCCAGCTACGAACCCAGACGGTAGCCGTCGAGCCGGTTGTTCGGGGCTCGCCGGCCGCCGGGTACTACGTCACCTCCATCGACGTGAGCCCCCTCGTCGTCTCCGTCAGCGGTGAGGCCGACGCGCTTGCGGCCCTCAACGGCGCGGCCAGCACGCAGCCCATCTCCATCGCCGGCGCGACGGGCGACGTGTCGATCAAGGTTGCCCTCAACCTTCCGTCCGGCGTCGAGGCTCCGGACGTGACGACCGTCACCGTCGTCGTTCACATGTCGTCTCCGGCCACCACCCGGACGGTGACGATCGGAATAGTGCCCGACGGCGCCAGGCCGGACCGCACATACGCTCTCTCCACCCCGAGCGTCACGGTTACCCTTGGGGGCGCCGCGGCTGCGCTGAATGCCTTCGACACGTCAAGTCTCGTCGGCATCGTCTCGGTCGGCTCTCTCGATCCCGGCGCGCATAGCGTCCAGATCAAGATCACCGTCCCGTCGGGGATCAAGCTCGTTTCTGTGAACCCGGACCAGATCACCGTCACGGTTTCGATCCCGCCGTCGCCGCCACCGTCGGTCTCACCTCAGCCTTCCTAGGAGCTCGCTCGTGCCCCGACTATTCGGCACGGATGGTATCCGTGGCATCGCCAACGTCGACCTGAAGCCGACTCTTGCGTATTCACTCGGCCGTGCCACGGCCCATCGTCTGGCCGGGCGAGGGGGCCGCATCGTCGTAGGCCAGGACACGCGCCGCTCTGGCGACATGTTCGTGGCCGCCATCGTGGCCGGCGCCACCAGCCTCGGAGTGGACGTCCACAGCGTGGGCGTGGTGCCGACGCCGGCCCTGGCCTACATCACCGGAGCCGGCCACTTCGCCGCGGGGATCATGGTCTCGGCCTCCCACAACGCGGCCCGTGACAACGGTCTCAAGGTGCTCGACGAGCGGGGCCTCAAGCTCGACGACGACGTCGAGGACGAGCTGGAGCAGTTCATCTGGCAGGCGGAGGAGCTCCCGGCGGCGCCTCCCGAGGCCCTGGGGCGCGCGGTGGACGCCCACGATCTGATCGAGCTCTATTTCGATCATCGTCTGGGGCTGGCGCGCAAGATGAAGAGCGACCTGCACCTGGTCGTGGATTGCGCGAACGGCTCGGGCTCCATGGCCGCGGAACGCATCGTCTCGGCGACCGGCGCCCGCGTCGATATCATCTTCGACGACCCGGACGGCGTGAACATCAACTGCGACTGCGGAGCCACGGCCCCGACGGCCCTGGCTGCGGAAGTCGTGAAGCGCGGAGCGGACGTCGGCTTCGCCCTGGACGGCGACGCGGACCGCCTCATCGCCGTGGACGCCAACGGTCGTGTGGTCGACGGCGACGCCGTGCTCGGCATTCTCGCCCTCGATCGGATCGCCCGCGACAAGCTGCCGAACGGCGCCCTCGTGGTCTCGGTCCTATCCAACGGCGGGCTGCAGCAGGCCGTGGAGGCAGCCGGCGGGCAGATCATTCGGACGCCGGTGGGGGACAAAAACATCCTCGAGGCGATGCTCGTGAACGGCGCCGGGCTGGGGGGCGAGAAGAGCGGCCACGTCATCATCCTGGAGCACACCACCAGCGGCGACGGCATCGTCACCGCGCTCGAGGTGATAGCGGTGATGACCAGAACGGGCCGTTCGCTCGCCGATCTCGCCACGCAGGTCCCGATGCTGCCCCAGCAGCAGCGCACGATCCCGGCCCGCCACAGGGATCAGTGGGAGGGCGACCCGGTCCTCCAGCGGGCCATCGCCGGAGCGGAATCCCGCCTCGGGTCGGCCGGCCGCGTCCTCGTCCGACCCTCCGGCACGGAGACCGCGATTCGGGTCATGGTGGAGGGCTCGGATGAAGCCCTCGTGGCCGAGCTGGCCGACCAACTCGCGGTCCTGGCTGAAGAGCGACTAAACTAGCCCCCCACGCAGGCGTCCCGTGACCGGCGTCGGGGAACGCCGGGGGTCAGGGTCCACGAGACCGGGAGAGAAGTCATTCATGTGCGGAATCGTCGGATACACCGGGCCCCGAGAAGCAGGCCCCATCCTGATGGATGGGCTTCGGCGTCTTGAGTACCGCGGCTACGACTCCGCCGGCATCGCCCTGGTCACCGAGAACGGCGATCTGTTCGTGGAGAAGAGGGCCGGTAAGGTCGCGGTGCTCCAGGAGGCTCTCGGCGGCGAGCCTCCCCGGGCCGGAGTCGGACTGGGCCACACCCGCTGGGCCACCCACGGGCGTCCCAGCGATCTCAACGCCCATCCCCACAGCGACTGCACGGGTCGCATCACTGTCGTCCACAACGGCATCGTCGAGAACTTTCGCGAGCTGCGTGACGAGCTGATGGCCGGCGGCCATGTGCTGGCCTCGGAGACCGACACCGAGGTCGTGGCTCACCTGGTCGAGGACGCTTATCGAGGCGATCTGGCCGACGCCGTGAGGGCGGCGCTGGGACGGCTCGAGGGCGCTTACGCCCTGGTCGTGATGCACCGCGACGAGCCCGACCGACTCGTTGGGGCACGCCTGAACGCCCCTCTGATCGTCGGGTTGGCCGAAGGGGAGAGCTTCCTGGCCTCCGACGCCTCCGCCCTGGTCGCGTACACCAAGAAGGTGATCTTCCTGGCCGACGGCGACGTCGCCGACCTGCGGCCGGGCACGGCCGTCATCACGAACGTCGACGGAACGCCGGTGGATCGGCCGGTTGACGTGATTCCCTGGTCGGCCGAGGCGGCCGAGAAGGGCGGCTACGCCCACTTCATGCTCAAGGAGATCCACGAGCAGCCGGCCGCGCTGCGATCGGCGATGGCCGGTCGTGTGCGCGGCGACACCCTCTGCCTCGAGGAGATCGATGCGATCCGCGAGCGGCTCGTCAACATCGGGCGCGTCGAGTTGATCGCCTGCGGAACCGCGTACTACGCCTCCCTCGTCGGGGCGCAGCTCTTCCAGGAGTGGCTGGGCGTTCCGGCCCGGGCCAACGTCGCGTCCGAGTTTCGCTACAGCCCGCCGCCGCTCGACGCCCGAACCCTCGTCGTCGCCGTGACCCAGTCGGGCGAGACCGCCGACACGATCGCCGCCGCGCGCCTGGCCCGCGAGCGCGGGTCCACGGTCATCGCCGTCACGAACACCGTCGGCTCCGCGATCACGCGAGAGTCTCACGCCCAGGTCTTCCTCCAGGCCGGGCCCGAGGTGGCGGTGGCCGCCACGAAGACATTCGTGACCCAGGTCGTGACCCTGGTGATGCTCGCCGCCGACATCGCCCAGCAGCTGGGCCGGCGCACCAAAGCCGAGGAGGACGAGCTCGTCGGCGCATTGCGGGCGCTGCCCGAGGCGGCACAGCGGGCGATCGAGCTTGCGGCCGTGACGGAGGAGATGGCCGCGCGGTACGCGGAGGCTGCCGGCTTCATGTACATAGGCCGGGCCTTCGGCTATCCGGCGGCCCTCGAAGGCGCGCTCAAGATCAAGGAGATCAGCTACCTCCACGCCGAGGGCTACGCCGCAGGCGAGCTCAAGCACGGCCCGATCTCCCTGCTGGACGCGGATGTGCCACTCGTTGCCGTAGCGACCCGGTCGGCGGTCTACGAGAAGCTGATCAGCAACCTGATGGAGGGGCGGGCGCGCGACGCCCGTGTCATCGCCGTGGCCACCGAGGGCGACGAGCAGATCGAGCGAATGGCCACGGACGTGTGCTTCGTGCCCGACACGCTCGAGCCGCTCAGCACGATCCTGGCGGTCATCCCGCTGCAGCTCTTCGCCTATTACGTTGCCGTGGCTCGCGGCCGCGACGTCGACCAGCCGCGGAACCTGGCCAAGTCGGTGACGGTGGAGTAGATGGCAGGCCCGCGGCAGCGACCGGAACCGGGTGACGGGCGCGGGGCCCGGCCCGAGGGCGTTGCCGAAGGCGCGGGCAACGAAGCCGCCGGAGCGGCCGGCGCGCCAATCGAGACCACCGAGCTGGGCATCGACATCATCCGCGTGCAACGCATCGCCGACGCCCTGAAGCGGTTCGGGGACCGGTTCGCGAACCGTGTGCTCACGCCGACCGAAGCCGCCTACGTCCGCAATCGACCCGAGACGCTGGCCGGCAGATGGGCGGCCAAGGAGGCGGTCTCGAAGGTGCTCGGGCTGGGCGTTCGTGGAATCGGCTGGCGCGACATCGAGATCGAGCGATTGCCCACCGGGCAGCCGGCCGTTCGGCTGCACGGTCGGGCAGCTCGGCGGGCGACTCAGCTCGGGATGGGCCGCATCGCCGTCTCCATCAGCCACGAGTCGGAGTTCGCCGTCGCCACCGCGTACGGCGTGAGGACCGCCGGCGGCCGGTTCCTCTTCCCGCCCGACATCGACGAACGACTCGACGAGCGCGAACGGCAACTGCTCGGGCGCCTGGAGCGACTGCGAGCGATGCACCGCGAGGCCGCCGGGCTGGAGGAGGGTCGCGATGCCCACTAAGACCGTCCACGAGACGATCCTGCTCGACGACGCGATCGCCGCCGCTCTCGTTCCGGCGCGGCCCGCCCGGGGCCACAAGGGCACCTTCGGCAAGCTGCTGGTCATCGCCGGTTCGGTCGACTACGCCGGCGCGGCGCTGCTCGTGTGCAACGCGGCCGGTCGGGCCGGGGCCGGGCTCGTGACCCTGGCCTCTGTCGAATCGCTGCAGCCGCTCTTCGCGGCCAAGGTAGTCGAGGCGACCACGCTCTCGCTGCCCGAGGACGACGTCGAGGAAGTCGATCCGGAAGAGGCGCTGGCGCGCATCCTCGACCACGACCACGACGCACTGGTGGTTGGCCCGGGCCTCAAGCCGAGCCTCTCGATGACCGACCTGATCCGCGGTCTCCTCGGCGGGGACGAGGACGGCGAGCCCGTGCCGGCGGTCCTGGACGCGGAGGCGCTGCGATCGCTGGCCACGGTGGACGGCTGGGCCTCGGAGGTCGCCGCCCGCTGCGTCCTGACGCCGCACGTCGGCGAGTTCCTGCGGCTGCGGGCTGCCGACGGACACGACCCCGAGAAGATGGGCAATCTCGTCTTCGACGATGCCAGGCGGGCCACGGCGGCTCGCGAGGCGGCCAGGGAGTGGGGCCAGGTGGTGGTCCTCAAGGGCGCGCGCACGGTGATCGCCGAGCCCGGCGGCCGAACGGCGGTATCTCCCTTCGAGAACCCGGCCCTTGCCAGCGGCGGGACGGGCGACGTCCTTGCGGGCACGATCGGAGCGCTTCTGGCACAGGGCCTCGGCACGTTCGAGGCGGCGCAGCTGGGCGTGTACCTGCACGGCATGGCCGGCGAAGCGGTCCGTGCCCGCCTCGGCGACGCGGGTCTGCTGGCCTCGGACCTGTGCCCGGAGCTGCCCCTCGCCCGGAAGCGGCTCGCCGCGCTCGTGCCGGCCGCGGGATCGGTCCGCTGAGCGCGCGCGAGGCGGCGCCGGCCGCGGACGGGACCGCGCCCCGAGCAGCCGCCAGGATCGTCGCCACGCGGCTCCCGCTCATCGAGGCTGCGCCCGGTCGGCCACTCCCGCCGTTGCCGCGCAGCGCCTGGATCGAGATCGACCTGGACGCGGTCGTCTCGAACGCCCGCCTGCTCCAGGGCTCGCTGCCGTCCGGAATCCGTTTAGAAGCGGTCGTCAAGGGCGATGCCTACGGTCACGGGGCAGTGCCGGTGGCCCTCGCCCTGGTCGCCGCGGGAGTGGAGAGCCTCAGCGTCGCCACCTTCGACGAGGGGCTGGAGTTGCGCCAGGCCGGCATCGCGGTTCCGATCCTCGTCCTTTTCCCGATCCCGCCCGAGCTCGTGGCCCACGCGATGCACCTCTGCCTGTCGCTCACGGCCGGCGATCAGACGCTCCTGGAGCGGACGCTGGCGGTGCTGGATCGCCTGGACGACGCGGCCGTCCCGGCCAATTCCGTGCTGCCGATCCATCTCGAGGTCGAGACCGGCCTGGGTCGCGGCGGCCTCCACTCGACCGATGTCCCGGCCGCGGCCGTCGCCATCGAGGCCTCGCCGCGGGCTCGTCTCGCGGGTCTCTGGTCGCACCTCCAGGCTGCCGGCGACCTCGATCGGACCGCCGATCAGGCGGCCCGCCTGGGCGTCGCGTCGAGCCTGCTCGAGGAAGTGGGCATGACCATCCCCGATCGCCATCTCGCCGCCAGCGGCGGCATGCTCGCCGCTAGCGCGCCCAGCTACGACGTCGTCCGCATCGGGCTGGCTATGTACGGCATCGTGCCCGACGGGCTGACGGTGGACGAGCGCCACGCCGCCGCGGCCGCCGGCCTCAAGCCCGTGCTGTCGTTGCGCGCCCGCCCCGTTCGAGTGACGGAGCTTGCCGCCGGCACCGGCGTCAGCTACGGCCCATCGTTCGTCACGTCGCGCCCAAGTCGCATCGCCACGTTGCCCCTAGGCTACGCCGATGGGCTGCCGCGGAGCCTGTCCAACAAGGCCCAGGTCCTGGTACGAGGGGGGCGCGTCCCGGCCGTCGGCACCGTGGCCATGGACGCCGTGATGGTCGACGTCACGGACGTTCCGGGGCCTCCCGTGAGCGTGGATGACGAGTTCACGCTCATCGGAACGCAAGGCAACGAGACCATCGACGCGGTCGAGGTGGCGCGGTGGGGCAACACGATCTCGTACGAGATCGTTACGGCGATGTCCGGGCGGTTACCCCGGGTGTACTATGCGGCAGCCAAGGCCGTCCAAATGCGCACCGTCGCCTGCGATCTGGGTTGGGGGACTGGAGAGATCGGCAGGCCAGGTGCCCTGGCGAGTGAGGAAGTACCCGGTCCTCTCGGTTGCGAGTAGAAGGTTCGAGGCTGCCGCGATAGCGCAGCCGCGGGTCAAGAGCCGGCATTGCGGCCAGCAGGAGTGAGCAGGTTACCGACTTGATGGAGTTGACGGGCCGATCGGAAGAGCAGCGCGACGATCTCGTCGAGCAGGCTGCGCGCGAGATCCAGCTGCGCGGTCTGGCCGTGCCCGCCGTCCTGTTCCTCCAGGCGAGCCGCCCGTACCGCCAGCTCGGCAGCGGAGCGATGGTCTTCTTCGACCCCACTCTGCGGCGCGTCTTCGGCGGCGAGCTGCCGGTGGCCAGCAAGATACTCGCCGACGACCTCGGCATCGAGCAGCTCATCGAGCGTCTCCAGGACCCGGACGAAGAGATGACCTGGGACGCCTGAGGCGATCCCCGGCCCGGCCCATCACCGACCCGACTTCCGCTTCGCCATGCCAGCGACATGGGCCGGCGAGTTAGGATAGCCATGTGAGCCGTCAGCCTCGAGCCTTCTTCGCCCTCGACTTTGGAGCGGCCACGACCTCGGCCGCTCTCGTCGGCCATGCCGGCGGTCGCTGGCGTCTGCTCACCCATGTCGCCGCGCCGTCGACCACGGATCTCGATGCGCTGCTGTTCGGCATCCTGGAGCGCGTCGAGCAGGCGGACCGGGAGCTGCTCGAGTTCGTCAGCGCTCAGGAGCGGCCCAAGACCGCCGCGCTGGTCGCCGACCTGGCGCGCCTGGAAAGTCGAAGCGCGCCCCCTCGCCGTATCGCGGTTCTGGCGGGCTCCCGGCGCCAGCGGCGACGGCTGGAGGAGGTCGCGGCTCGAGCGGGCTGGCTCGTCGTCGGCGGCAGCGCCGACGCGGACGATCCTGTGGCGCTGAGCCGCCTGGTGCTCGCCTCGGATACTCACGCGGTTCTGGTTGGGGCGGATCCGATCCCCGGTGGAGACGAGAAGCGCCACCTGCCGATGCTCGGGGCGCTCGCGGCCGCCGCCGCGCGCCGCCGGCCGGAGCTCGTCGTCGTTCTGGCGGGCGGGGCCGCCGTGCAGGAGTCGGACTTCCTTGGGGCGGGTGAGCACGACCGCATCCCGGAGGCAGCGAAGGCAGCCCCGGCGGCCAGGCCCCTGGAGGGAACCGGGGTTGCGCCTGCCGCAGGAGCCGGCGCCGAGGCGACCGTGGAAGCCGGAGACACGCGGGCGCCCGTCGCTCCCACCCGTGGTGCAGCCGAGGAGGCGTCCACGGAGGCACCGGCCGAAGAGCGGGCGGTGGACGCCCTTGCCGGGAGCCCAGCCGGAACCGCCACCGCAGCCGCCGCTCTCCCCCCTGCGGCGCCCGTCGCTGTGGAAGCCGCCGAGACCCACGCGCCTGCGGCCGACCGTCACGACAGCGTCGTGCTCGCGCCCGATGCCGAATCCGGAGTGCCCCCCGGCTCGGCGCTGCAGCAGGTGCTCGAAGGCCTGCGCACCAGTTCGGACGAGAGCAGGCTCGGCATCGCCCGGTCGGTTCGATCGCTGGCCCTGCTGCTCGACAAGTCGATCGAAGTGCTCGAGGTCGGCATCGATGGCGGACTCCGGTGTCGATCCGAACCGGTCGGACCCGGACATCGAACCGTCGTCTCCTTGCACGTGGGGATGGCGAGCGGGTCGTTCGCGCCGGAGGATCAGTCCGACGAGATCATCGACGCGGTGCTGTCCTGGTCCACGATCGCCTTCGACCGCTATCGCCTCGCCGATCGATTGCGCGACCTGCGCTCCTCGCCCTGGGGCGAAGCCGACGGCGAAGGGGCGCTGCTCCGGCTTGCGGCCGCCAAGGCCGCCGTGCAGAGGCTGGTCGCCGCCACGCCGGAGATCTCCGCGAGGGAGATGCCCGACATCCTGATCGCCGCCGGCGGAGTCTGGGCCTCGACGCCGCCTTCGGTCGTGGCCCTGGCCATGGCGGACCTGGTTCGCCGGCCCGGCGTCGGCCGTCTGGCCTGCGATCAGGCCCGGCTCCTCGGACCGCTGGGAGCGATCGTCGACGAAGAGGAGCGGCGCAAGATGCTCAAGGACCTGGTGGAGGATGTGCTCCTGCCACTGGGCAGTCTGGTCCTGCCGGCGGGCATCCGCCAGGGCCGAAGCGCCGGCCGGATGCGCGTCATGGGCGAAACGGCCAACTCCGACATCGACCTCCAGCCCGGTGGCATCTGGGCGGTCGAGCTGCCGCCCGGCCAGACCGCCACGGCCGACATGGAGTTCAAGGATGCCGTCAGGCTGGGGGCGCGCGGGCGCCACTTCACCGTCGAAGTCTCGGGCGGGCTCGGCGGACTGTTCGTCGACCTGCGCGACATTCCGCTGCGCCTGCCGGACCGGGCCGATCAGAAGCGCGCCACGTGGGAATCGTGGCAGCGGGCGATGTGGTCGGAGATCGACGAATGAGTCCCCGGAAGGGCGCCCAGGCGCCCGTCGTGAAGCGAGGCCTGCCGCCCGAGTTCAGTCGCATCCCGGGGCGTCGGATCCTGATCGTGTCGCCGACGGTCCAGATCCGCCTTGGGCCCGGCGATCGAGCGCTGGTGAGCCCGGGCAACAGGGTGGTCGCGGGGTCGCCGATCGCGGAGCGGACGTGCGATCCGGAGTTCATCGACGTGGGCCGGCTGAACGGGCCGGCGAACGGGAGCGGCGACGGCAACGGCAGAGGAAGCTCGAACGATGCGCAACAGGAACGCCGCCGCGCGCCGGCGCCGGGCAAGTGGTGGGTCGGCGGAGACGAGCGCCGCGGCAAGGCCACGCGCCGCGAAGGACCCCGGCGTTTGGCCGGGACGCTTCTCTACGAGATCGGTGGGCGCTGGAGCGCCGCGGCGGGCGAGCGCCACGAGAGGATCGAATCGCCCACGACGGGTGACATCACGGGCGCGGCCAACTGCATCGGCATAACCATGAAAGTGGCCGGAGTCGGGATCCCCGCTGCCGTCGCCGGCGGACAGCCGTCGCGCGGCTACCTCGACGTCCCGCGCCTCGTCGACGGGGAGCTGCGGGACACCGCCCTGGACATGGGCCGCTCCGGGGCGGTCGTCGTGGCCGGGGGCCGCGTCTCGGCCGAGGCGCTGACACGGGCGCGAGCGATGTCCATCCGGGGCATGGTCGCGGGCTCGCTCGGCCAGGCGGAGCTGCGGGACCTGGCGGCTTCGGAGGCCCGCCAGCGCGCCGGGCTGCATCTGGCGCCGCCGTTCGGAGTCCTGGGGCTCGACGGCCACCAGCGCCGCCCGATCGCGTCGCCGATCATGGCGTTGCTGGCCGCGTTGGCCGGCCGCGAGGTCGCGATCATCACCGAGCCGCCGATGCTCGTCCTGGATGTCATCGACGTGCCGCTGCCCGAGCTGCCGCCCGATTGGGTGCGAGTCCGAAGCGGCAAGCACGCCGGCCGCGAGGGTCGCTGGCTGAGCTCCGCGGGTCTGCACCGCTTCCGCGCGGGCATTCACCTCGAGGCCGCCAACATCCGCCTCGGGGACGACCTGCAGCCCACAGTCATTGCTCTTGCGGACCTGGAGAGGTTCATACTCTGACGCGGAAGGGAGGGGTGGCAGCTTGGCCGATCACCTCTTCGCGGCATCGAACTGGTGGAGCAGCCCGCTGATGATGGGCGGGTTTCTGTACTCCATCCAGGGCTACATACGCGCACTGCGCGAGGTGGCGCCGGAGTTTGGCGACCTGAGGCTCGTCACGCCGACGACCGGTCCGGTGCGCGTCGAGGTCGATCACCCCGACTTCCTGCTCCAGATGCTCCAGCTGACCTTCGACCCGAGGAACCGGTATTCGTCGACCGACAGCAGAGGGCGGCCTTCCATGGCCAGCACGGCCCCAGAGGGCTTCACGGCTTCGTTCCTGTGCGGCCCGGAAGGCGACGAGCGCTTCAGCGTCCGGGTGTGCGACGGCAGCAGGTCCGCGGCCGCACCGATCGCCAGCGCGACGGTCAAGTCGCTCCGGGACGGCGACTGGCCCGCGGAGGAGGTCATCGAAGACGCGCTCTGCGCCTCGATCGCCTTCTGGAGACCGGGCACGGCCTGGATGACCACCAATTCCTTCAAGGCCGCCGTGCGGATCGATCCGCGGGACCACCTCGTCGTGGGCTGGCGAACGTACCTGGGGCGACGCGGCCGGTCGCTGCCGACACTGCAGCTCGTGACCCGCTCCGCCCTTCCGCGAGGCACGCTGGCGAGGATCATCCCGCCCGGTGGCGTTCTGGTCGGGCTCCGCAGCGACTTCTTCGAGCCTTCCGACCCCGACCAGCGCAGTGAGGCCATCGCCATCCGCGACGGCCTGCGGCCCCACGGCTTGCTCGACCTCCCGAAGGACGCCGACACGATCGGCCGGGGTGAGCTGGTCGAGGTCGAGACCGCCAACTCCTGGGACCTCGGCGACCGACCAGCGCCGGACGAGAGACGGCCGTAGCCGTTTCGTTGTCGCCGCGGAACCACGATTGGGCGGTGAGCGGCGTACGCGCCCGGCTTACTGGGCGGGTCGGGAGCGCCGCCGGCGCGCTTTCGGGTAACCTCCCTGCGTGATCGAACGCCGGACTCTGGAACGGATGGTTGAGACGCGTGATCCCGCGGGCACGCGCGCCCTGGCGGGGGCGCTGGCCGTGGCCGCGCGTCCGGGCGACCTGATCAGCCTGGTCGGTGAGCTGGGGGCGGGCAAGACGCAGTTCGCCAAGGGCTTTGGGGCGGGGCTGGGCGTGACCGACACGATCGTCTCGCCGAGCTTCGTGCTCATGGCCGAGTATCGCGGCAGGTTGCCGCTCTTCCACATCGACCTGTACCGGCTGGCCGGCACGGCCGAGGCACTGGCAGGCGGGCTGATCGACGAGCGCCAGGGCGAGGGCGTCACGCTGATCGAATGGGCCGAACGGCTCGAGGACGCAATGCCTGCCGGCCGTCTCGACGTCCTGATCGAAGGCACGGGCGACGACCCGCGCCGGATCGCGCTGCGCGCCGGAGACCCGGGCTATGCGCGCTACATCGAAGCCCTGCCGGCGGATTGGTCGGAGGCGGCCTACGGTTCGAAGGCGGCCGAACTGACGCCCGAGCCGGCGGCGAAAGGTTCGAGCCGATGACCGGCCGACCTCTGCTGGCGATCGACACCTCAGGCACCCGGGCGCTGGTGGCCCTGGGTTCGCCCGAGGGCGTCCTCATCGACGAGCGGCGCTGGCAGGCCGGCTATCGCCACGGCGAGGAGCTGCTCACCCGAACCGACGAGCTGCTGGCGGCCAACAAGGTCGTGCTGGCGGAGCTGGGCGGGATCGTCGTCGGGACCGGGCCCGGGGCGTTCACCGGCATGCGGGTGGGGCTCGCCACCGCCAAGGCGCTCGCTCGCGGCCTCGACGTTCCGATCGCCGGCGTCGCCACTTCCGAGGCGCTTCTGGCGGCCGCGCGCGAAGTGGCGGGCATCTCGGCGCCGGCGTCGGGGCCGGCGGCCCTGCTGCTCCCCGCCGGGCCCTCGGACCGCGTGCTGGTTCTCGGGGGAGTGGCAACGCTGCTCCGTGGCGGCGAGGACCCGGAGCTGGACGCCGCGGTGCTGCTCGTGGCCGTGGATCTCCCGGACCGCGCCCCGGCGGAGGCAATGGCCCTGGGCGTCCGGGCCGAGGAGCGGCTTTCGGCTGCGCTGCTGCGGCTCGGCGCCGTCCGCATCGCGGCCGGCGGCGACGACGTCGCGCGCCTCGTGCCGGAGTACGTGACCCTGCCGCGCGGCATCGGGGCGGTGAAGGGAGAGGTGCGATGGTCGCACGACCGCCGGTAGTGGTCGTCGTCGATCGCATGACGGTCGACGATCTGGCCGCGGTCCAGGAGATCGAGCAGGAGAGCTTCACCACGCCCTGGCCGCCGCACGCCTACCGCTCCGAGATCGAGAACAACCGCCTGGCCCACTACCTCGTGGCCCGCCACGGCGACCGGATCGTCGGCTTCGCCGGGATCTGGCTGATGGTGGACGAGGCCCACATTACGACTTTCGCCGTGCGCCGGACGTGGCGCCGCCAGGGAGTGGGGGAGCGGCTGCTCATCGCCCTGCTGGACCTGGCGGAGGCGCGCGGGGCTCGCGAGGCGACGCTGGAGGCTCGGCCGTCGAATCACCCCGCCAGGCGACTGTACGAGAAGTACGGGTTCGCGCTGGTCGGCGTCCGGCCGCACTACTACAGCGACGACAACGAAGACGCCCTGATCATGACCACCGACCGGCTCGATGGCCGGCAGATGCGCGACCGACTGGCCCACCTGCGCGCCGAAGTGGGGAGGCGACCGGATATCGAATTGGGGGCCGACGGGTTGCCGATCGGCCGGTTGGCGGAGGCCGCCGAGGGTGGTGCGGCCGAAGACGAGGCGGCCGAGGGCGGGGGCGAGGGCGGCCGGGCCATCGCCCCCGACGTGCTCCGGCCGAGCAGCGTGAGGAAGTCGTCGTGACGCGCGGCGGCCTGATCCTGGCGGTCGAATCGAGCTGTGACGAGACCGGCATCGCCCTGGTGGAGGACGGCCGGCGGATCCATTCGAACGTCGTAGCGAGCCAGGTGGCGATGCACGCGGCGGCGGGCGGGATCGTACCGGAGGTCGCGGCGCGGGCCCACCTGCGTTGGATAGTGCCCGTCCTGGACGAGGCGTGGGCCGCGGCCGGCGCGACCTGGGACGACGTCTGCGCTGTGGCCGTCACCGAGGGGCCCGGACTGGCCGGCTCCCTGCTCGTCGGCATCAACTTCGCCAAGACGCTCGCCTACGTCCACGGCAAGCCGCTGGTCCCGGTCAACCACCTCGAGGGCCACCTCTACGCGGCCTGGCTGGCGGACGAAGCGCGAGAGGTTACGGAGCCGGTCTTCCCGCTGGTGGCGCTGATCGTGTCGGGCGGCCACACGTTCATCGTCGAGATGCGCGATCACCTGCAGTACAGGCTGCTGGGCGAGACCGTCGACGACGCGGCCGGCGAGGCGTTCGACAAGGTGGGCCGCCTGCTGGGCCTGCCGTATCCGGGCGGCCCGGCGATCATGGAGGCGGCTGCCGGTGCGGTGCGCCACGACGTGGCCTTCCCGCGGGCGTGGCTGGGCGATTCCTTCGACTTCAGCTTCAGCGGGCTCAAGACGGCGGCCCGGCGAACGATCGCCACCGAGACGGGCGGGGAGGGGACTTCGGCGGGCGAGTCGCCGCTGTCCGAGGATCGGGTTGCCGAGCTGGCGGACGGCTTCCAGGAGTCGGTGGTGGACGTGCTCGTGACCAAGACTATCCGGGCGGCTCGGATCGCCGGAGCGCGATCGGTGGTGCTGGGCGGAGGCGTGGCCGCCAACCGCGTGCTTCGCGATCGGCTGGCCGCCGCGGCACAGGCGGCCGGGATGCCGCTCGTCGTGCCGCGGCTGGCGCTTTGCACTGACAACGGGGCGATGATCGGGGCCGCCGCCGCGTGGCGGTTCGAGGCGGGGACGCGGGCCGGGCTCGACCTGGACGCGAAGCCGTCACTGCCGCTGGCTCGACGGTGAGCGGGCCGCCCGACCCTGGGACGAGGCGGCCGCGGCTCGACCCGCTGGCGGTTCGACGGCAGCTGCGCGGGGAGGGCATCACCGCCCGTCACTCGCTGTCCCAGAACTTCCTGGCCGATCCGGACGTGCTGGAGTCGATCCTGGACCTGGCCGCGCCCGAACCCGGACGGCGAATCCTCGAGGTCGGGCCGGGACTCGGGATCCTGACCGGGGGCCTGCTGGCCGGCGGAGCTTCGGTCACGGCGGTCGAGCTCGACCGAAGGCTGGCCGGCCGGCTGGGTCGAGTTCAAGCCCAAGCGATCGAGTCGGGCGCGCTGAAGCTGATCGAGGGCGACATCCTCGGCCAGAGGATCGCCGAGCTGATGGCGCCGCCCTTCGAGGTCGTGGCCAATGTCCCGTACCACATCACCAGCCCCATCCTTCACCGCTTCCTGGGGACTGCGCCGCGGCCGGCGCGTTTGGTGCTGATGGTGCAGCGGGAAGTGGCGGAGCGGATATCGGCCCCGCCCGGCGAGATGAGCTATCTCTCGGTCTTCGTCCAGTTCCACGCCGCCGTCCGCATCGCCTTCACGGTGCCGCGAGAGGCGTTCGAGCCGGCGCCCGAGGTCGGGTCGGCCGTGGTCGTGATCGAGCCGGCCGACCCGCTCGGCGAGCATCCGCGCCTCTCGGCCGAGGACGAGGAGGGCCTGTGGCGGGTGGTCCAGGCCGGCTTCCGCGAGCGGCGCAAGATGCTGCGAAACGTGCTGGTGCGCCAGCTGGCGATGCCGGGCCCGGCGATCGACCGGGCCCTGGATGCGTGCTCGATCGTCGGGGAGCGGCGACCGCAGACCCTCTCGGTGGAGGAGTGGCTGGCGCTGCGGGAGGCGCTGGGCCCGCTGCCCGAGGCGATGTCACCCGCGGAGGCCGCCGCGAAGGCCCAGTCGGCACGGAGCCGCGCTGCCTCTGTCGAAGCGAAGAAGGGCCGGCGATGAGCGCCGCGGCGCAATCCGCTCCCGCCCGTGTTCGCGTCCTGCGTTTCGCGCCGGCCAAGCTGAACCTGACCCTGGCCGTCGTGGGCCGTCGCGAGGACGGCTTCCACGCCCTGCACTCGGTCATGGTGGCACTGGCGCTCAGCGACGCCGTGGCCCTGTCGCCGGCGGCGGCCCGTGGCGCCGCCCCTGGCGACACGTTGCGAATCGCCGGCCTGCCGCTTCCGGCCACGCCCGACAACCTCGTCCTGCTGGCCATCGCGGCGACCCGCGATGCCGTCGGCGCCACGTGGCCCGGCGTCCCGGCCGACCCGCCGCCTCTCGCGGCGCGGCTGACCAAGCGCATCCCCGTCGCGGCGGGCCTCGGCGGCGGCAGCAGCGACGCGGCCGCGACGATGGCAGCGGCGCTGGAAGCGTGGGGCGCCGCGCTCCCGGCGGAAACGATCCGCGACGTCGCCGCCTCACTGGGCTCGGACGTGCCGTTCTTCATCGCCGGGGGAGCGGCGCTCGTCACCGGCCGGGGCGAGCTCGTCGAGCCGTTGCCGGATCTCCAGGGAGAGGCTCCGGCCGTGCTGATCGTCACGCCGCGTCTGGCCGTCTCGACGCCAGCCGTTTTTGCCGCGTATGCCAGCGGCACGCGCCCCGCGACCGCTCTCGCGGCCTCCGAGCGCCTCGCCGCCGATCTCCGGGCCGGGCTGCCCGCGGCCGCGCTCCTTGCGCGAGCGGAGGAACTGGCAGCCGCCAACGATCTTCTTCCGGCAGCTCTCGAGGTCGCCCCGGCCCTGGTGGCTTTCCGCCGGGCGCTCCACGGCATCCTCGGCCGGCCCGTCGGCCAGTCGGGCTCCGGGCCGTCTGCCTGGGCGCTTTACCCCTCGCTGCCAACCGCGCGCAAGGCGGCCCGGTTCCTGCGCCTGGCGATCCGCGAGGGCAGCCTGCCGCCGATCGGCGACGGCGAGCCCTTCGTCGCGGTCAGCACGATGCTCGCGTCCGGGCGCCACACGACCCGCACCGACGCTCACAATGGTGGCCGCACCAGATCGAAAGGAAGGTAAGCCACGATGCCTCGTCGGGAGATCTCCGCGCCGGGAGCGCCGGCCGCCATCGGCCCGTACAGCCAGGCCATCGCCATCGACGGCTTCGTCTTCTGCTCGGGTCAGCTAGGCATGGACCCGGTTACCGGCCAGCTGCTCGACGGCATCGCCAACCAGGCCGAGCGGGCGATGGTGAACCTGGAGGCCGTTCTCGCGGAAGCCGGCGTGTCGCTGGCCGACGTCGTCAAGACCACCATCTTCCTGACCGATCTGGCCAACTTCTCGACCGTCAACGACATCTACTCCAAACACGTCATCGAGCCCGCGCCGGCGCGAAGCACCGTCGGGGTGGCCGCCCTGCCGCGCGGCGCCCTGGTCGAGATCGAGGCGATCGCACGACGCGCCAGTTGACCCACCGCCGCTGCCGGCCCCGCGCCGCCTCGCGCGGTGGCGCGGTTCCGTGCTACCGTCCGATGCGATGAGCGTATCTCCTCAAAGCGTTCTTCCGGTGGTGCTCGCCGCCGGCCTCGGGACGCGCATGAAGTCGAGCAAACCCAAGGTCCTGCACGAGCTGTGCGGCCGCCCGATGCTGTCGTACGTGCTGGACGCGGCGGCAGACGCGGGCCTTCGCCGGCCGCTGGTCGTCTACTCCGCGGCGACGGCGGCGATCACCGAGGTTCTCGCCGGTCGCGCCGATTTCGCGCTGCAGGAGACGCCGCTGGGCACTGGGGACGCGGTCAAGGCAGCGCTCGCGGTCGCGCCGGCGGACGTGGCCGAGGTGATGGTCCTCTCCGGCGACGTGCCCCTGGTGGACCCGGACCTGCTGGCGGAGCTGGTCGACCTGCGGCGCGCCCGAGACGCGGTCATGGCCATAGTCAGCGTCCACGCCCTCGATCCCGAGGGCCTCGGCCGCGTGATCCGCAGCGATGACGGCGGGCAGGTGCTGCGCATCGTCGAGCAGAAGGACGGCACGCCCGAAGAGCTCGAGATCGACGAGATCAGCGCCGGCATCTACGCCTTCGACGCCGCGTGGCTGCGCGGGCGGATCGGAGACGTGCCGCCGTCGCCGGTATCGGGCGAGTTCTACCTGCCGGCCCTGGTCGAGCTGGCGCGCGCCGATCGCCGGCCGGTCGTCTCGCTCGTGGTCGAGGACGACGGCACGCTCAACGGCATCAACGACCGGACGCAGCTTGCCGAGGCCGAGTTCGAGCTTCGGATGGCCATCAACGAGGCCCACATGCTGTCCGGCGTGACGATGGTCGACCCGAGCAGCGTCTACATCGACGCCTCGGTCGAGCTGGCGACCGACGTGACGATCGAGCCGAACGTCATCCTGCGCGGCAGCACCCGCATCGGCTCGGGGACGCGTGTCGGAACCGGCAGCCAGATCATCGACACCGTCGTCGGCCGCGATTGCGTCATCTGGGCCAGCGTCCTCGAATGCTCGGAGGTGGAGGACGAGGTCCAGATCGGGCCTTTCTCGCACCTTCGGGCCAGGTCGTCGATCGGGCGCAAGGTGAGGCTTGGCAACTTCGCCGAGGTCAAGGCGAGTCGCCTGGAGCCGGGCGTCCAGCAGCACCACTTCAGCTACATCGGGGACGCGGTCCTGGGCGAGAAGACGAACGTCGGCGCGGGCACGATCACCTGCAACTACGACGGCGTCCGCAAGCACAGGACCACGGTCGGCAAGCGGGTCTTCCTTGGCTCGGACACGATGCTCGTCGCGCCGGTGGAGCTGGGCGACGACGCCCGCACCGGCGCCGGCTCCGTTGTAACCAGAGACGTGCCCCCCGGGATGCTGGCCCTGGGGGTGCCGGCCCGGCTCCGAAAACCTCGCCCATCGGGCGGTGAGACGCCGCCAGACAAGGCCGAATGAGCGACGTCGTCCTGCAGCTGCTGGTGGTCCTCTTACTCGTCCTCATCGAGGCCGTTCTCGTGGCGGCCGAGATCGCCCTGATCAGCCTGCGCCACAGCCGCATCGAGCAGATGATCGACGAGGGCCACCGCGGCGCCCGTCGCGTCCGGCGGCTGGTTCAGGACCCGGCCCGATTCCTGGCCGTGGTCCAGATCGGGGTGACGTTCACCGGCTTTCTGGCCTCGGCCTACGCGGCCGTCAATCTGGCCGACCGCCTGGACGGCGCCCTGGCCGATATCCCGGTCGTCCAGAACTACTCGGCCGGCATCGCCCTCCTGATCGTCACGATCCTGATGTCCCTGCTCTTCGTCGTCTTCGGCGAACTGGTGCCAAAGTCGCTGGCCCTCGCGCGGCCGGATCGGTTCGCCCTGGCTCTGGCCGGTCCGATCGACATGCTCGGTCGGATCCTTGCTCCGCTGGTGAGCCTGCTCACCTGGCTGACTCGCAAGATCGCGGGCGGCTTCGGCGCGGACCCCCGGCAGGCCCAGATCAGCACGCAGGAGTTGAAGCTGATCGTAGAGCGCGGGGGCGAGCAGGGGATCCTCGAGGCAGAAGAGGAGCAGATGATCAGCGCCGTGATCGGGCTCGGCGAGCGCCGTGTCCACGAGGTCATGGTCCCTCGCACGGACATGACCGCTCTGGCCGTCACGGCCACCATGGACGAGGTCATCGACACATTCGTTCGCGAGGGCCACAGCCGGATCCCGGTCTACAAGGAGACGATCGACGAGATCGTCGGCATCCTCCTCGCCAAGGACCTGCTGCCATACCTCAAGGGTGTCGATCAGAAGCCCAATCTGCGCAAGCTGCTGCGGCCTCCGCTATTCGTCCCGGAGTCGATGTCGATCGACGACCTGCTCCACAAGCTCCAGGGTCGGCGGATCCACCTGGCGATCGTGCTCGACGAATACGGCGGCACGGCGGGCATGGTCACGATCGAAGACCTGATCGAGGAGATCGTCGGCGAGATCCAGGACGAGTTCGACGAAGAAGAGCCGCTGACGGTCCGACTCTCGGACGACAAGGCTCGGGTCGACGGGCGGGCTTCGGTCGACGACCTGGGCGAGCTGTTCGACCTGGACTTGGCAGGGCTTGAGGATTCGGAGGAGTACGACACGGTCGGCGGGCTGATCTACCACCGCATCGGCGGCGTGCCGCGACCGGGCGACCAGGTCCGCCTCGAGGAGCAGGGGCTGACGCTCACTGTCGAGTCGACCGACGGCCGCCGCGTCGGCAAGATCCTCGCCGTACGCGAGCCGGCGGGCGAGAATGACCGGGCGCCCTCCGACGAAGAGACGGACGAGCGGTAGGGGCCGGGGGCCGGGGGACGGGGAGCTGGGGGCCGGCGGCCTAAGCTCTTATCACGCCCAGGATGATGCCCCGGAGCGAGTCCAGCGCCTCGGCGTCGATCACGCCGGCGGCATCCAGCTCGGCCAGTGCCCGGTCGCGGTGCTGGTGGGCCTGGTCGCGGGTGTAGTCCCGACCGCCCAGCCGCTCGATCAGCGCGACCGCCTCGGCGACCTGGCCGTCATGCGGGGCGTCGGTCCGCCAGACCGCCTCCAGCCGTGCCCGATCCTCGGGGCCGGCGTGCTCGAAGGCGTAGATCACCGGCAGCGTCATCTTGTGCCTGGCCACATCGGATGGCTCCTTGCCGGTCTTCGCCTGGTCGCCCCAGATCCCGAGCAGGTCGTCGTTGAGCTGGAAGGCGACGCCGAGCGCCCAGCCGAAGGCGCGGTACCGGGCGATGACATCTTCGTCGTCGGTCGCGAGCACTGCGCCCGCCTCGACCGACGCGGCGATGAGAGCGGCGGTCTTGCGGCCGATCATGTCGAAGTAGAGCTCGACCGACATCGGCTCGGTGCGCTCGCTGGCCCAGATGTCGAGGTACTGGCCCTCGCACAGCGCCAGGCAGGTCATGTCGTAGAGGCGCATCAGCCGCAGCACCTTGGCGTCGGAGAAGCCGAGGTCCGAGAGGCGGTGAAGGGCCACGCGGCTGAGGGTGAAGAGCATGTCGCCGGCGTTGATCGCCTGCGGGATCCCGTGGAGCGCCCACAGCGTCGCGCGGTGGCGGCGCTCGCGATCGGCGTCCTCGATATCGTCGTGGACCAGGCTGAAGTTGTGGCCCAGCTCGACGGCCGCCGCTCCCGGGAGCGCGGCGTGGTAGTCGCCCTTAATCGAGGAGTAGGCGAGCAGGCCGAGCAGCGGGCGCATCCGCTTCCCGGACGAGCCGCTGTCGTCCAGGCCGAGGTGGTAGCGCATCATCTCGTACAGGCCGGCGGTGGGGCCGTCGCGCACGGACAGCAGGCGCAGGATCTCCTGCTCGGTCTCGGATATCAGTTCGGGTAGGGCGGCGTGGGTCTGCACGGGCGGATCATAGCAACCCGCTTTCAGCAACCGAGCCGTTGCGGGCGGCGCAACGCTTCGAGCCCGTCAGGCGGGCCCGTCGGGGCGCCGGCGCCGACTTGGGGCGGCGCGTCGCCAGATCTCAGGCCGGCCGGACGAAGGCCGTTCCGGGCGCGTTCGGGTCGTCGTCGGTCGGGCCCATGGGGCCGCCGGTTCGGGCCTTCGCCTGGGCCTCCTCGATCTCGATCGCGATCAGCTCCATCCGCGTCAGATCGTCTTCGGTGGCCGGTACGTAGTCAGCCGTGGCATGCCGTCCCGGGAAGTAGCGCTCGGTCGTCGCCTCGAGGATGCGCCGCTTCCTGGCCACATCCGACACGCGGTGGCTTCGGCCGTAGACGACCACGCTGCGGTAGTTGGCCGAGTGGTCGGACGCCGTCTTGGAGGCGACCAGGTCGTCGAGCACGGCGATCGAGACCGCGACCGGCCGGCCGTCTTCGAGCAGCCGCAGCGTGCCGCTACCGGCGGAACCGTGGACGTAGATGTGGCCGGCCTCGTAGTGGTAGAAGAACGGGACCGTGCGCGGCTCGCCGCCGTCGACGTATGCGACGTGGGCAATAAGCCCGGCCCGCAGGAACTCCTCGATCCGGTCCGGAACTGCGCGATCGGCGTGCCGCCGAATGCGCGTCCGATCGGTGCGAGGCTGGGGGACGGGGTAGTCGTGGCGGGCTGTTTTGTCGTCCATGGCGCCAGCTTAGACCGTGGGAATCAATCCCATCAGGCGAAGGGCGCGATCCGACGCGCGAGCCGGGCGACTCGCATGCCCTAGAATCCGCTCAGTCAGCGCCGACCGTCGCCGGCCGCGCCACGAAGCGATCTCGGGAGTGGTGTGAAGCCTGTCATCGTTGCGGGGCATGTGTGCGTGGATCTCACGCCCGCCCTCGACGCGCCCCCTGCCATGGAGCCCGGCCGGCTGATACAGGTCGGTCCCCTGGCACTGTCGGCCGGCGGCTGCGTCGGCAACACCGGGCTCGCGCTCGCGTCTCTCGGCATTCCGACGGAGCTCGTCG
This sequence comes from Candidatus Limnocylindrales bacterium, assembly GCA_050008515.1. Classification (GTDB taxonomy): domain Bacteria; phylum Chloroflexota; class Limnocylindria; order Limnocylindrales; family CSP1-4; genus Fen-1039. The sequence continues at coordinate 265,286 of JBEKMM010000002.1, read as the reverse complement.
CGAGCGCAGGCGACGACCAGCTCGGGCGCGTCCTCGTCGCTTTGCTCGCGACATCGACGGCCGACACCACCGGCATAACCTGCCTCGACGGTCAAGGCACGTCCTACTCCATCGTTCTGGACGTCCCGGGTCGCGACCGGACCTTCTGGCACCACATCGGCGCGAACGCGGCCTTCGACGGCAGCGGCGTGATCGATCGGATGGAGGCCGCGGCGCGATTGCCGGGGGCGGACGTCGCAGGCCCACAGGACACGATCCTTCACCTGGGCTATCCGACGCATCTGCCCGCCCTCTACGCCGATGGCGGCGCAGCTCTCATCCGCCTCGTTGGTGCGGCGCGCTCCGCCGGCGCAACGATCTCGATCGACGTGGCGGAGGTCGACCCGGCGTCGGAGGCGAGGGCCGTCGATTGGGACGGCCTCCTGGCGCGCACGCTGCCCTGCGTCGACGTGGTGAAGGCGAGCGTCGACGACCTCGAGGCGATGCTGCCGCATCGCGCCCGCCTCGAGCCCATCGCCTGGGCGGACGCGCTCGTCGAGCTCGGTGCCGCCGTCGCGATCGTCACCGCCGGAGCGGACGGGCTGTACGTTCGAACCGCGGCGGCGGCCAGGATCCGTGCCGCGGCCCGGCCGCTGCGAGATGTGCTCCCGGACTGGGCCAACCGCGAGCTCTGGGCGCCGTCCCTGGCCACGCGCGTGCTCGCGACCACCGGCGCCGGCGATGCCGCGGCGGCCGGGTTCCTCGCCGGGCTCGCGCACGGCCGCGGCTCGGCCGAGTCGGCGTCGCTTTCCGCCGCCGCGGCCGCCGCCCGCATATCGGGCCGCCCGATCGGCGAGGCGTACGAGCTGGCGGCATCGACCGAACCCGCAAGGGCGCAGCGATCCGGCTGGTCGATCGGCCCCGATCGCGTCTATCACGGACCACGTGACAAGGAGGCCTGAAAACGCCATGTTGACCGCATTGCAGGTTCAGCAGGCGCGCGATCGCGCCGCCGGGATGCTCGCCGCAGCCGGGATCGTGATCACGCCGGACGAGAGAGCGGCGATCGAGGTGGTGGACTTCGGCCTGGACGACCTCGAGCGTCTCGGCCTCCAGCTCGTCGTCTACGTCAACACCGAGCGCGTCTGTGCCAAGGAGCTGGTGCTGTTTCCGCACCAGACCTGTGCGGAACACCGCCATCCGCCGTTCGACGGCACTCCGGGCAAGGAGGAAACCTTCCGCGTCCGGATGGGGGTCGTGTACCTGCACGTCGAGGGTGGCCAGCCTGCCCCCGAGCCCAGGGCGCACCCGGTGCGCGCCGAGCGCGGCGTCTACACCGCGAAGCGCGAGATCGTGCTCCATCCCGGCGAGCAGTTCACCGTCCCCCCGAACACGAAGCACTGGTTCCAGGGCGGACCCGATGGCGCCGTTGTCTCTGAGTTCTCGACGCAGAGTCGCGACGACCTCGACGTCTTCACCGACCCCGACATCGTCCGGACTCCCGTGTACGCCGATTGACGTTCGCGCCCGTGCGGAGCGGCTCCGGACCGGCGCCTGTCTGCGGAGCGGCGCCACCGGGCGTGGTAGCGTGGTCCCGTGCCCAGCCCGCGCCTGTATGTGACCGACGCCATCGTCCTGACCCGCTTCGACTACGGCGAGGCGGATCGGATCATGACCCTGTTCACGCCCTCCTACGGCAAGCTCAAGGCGATCGCCAAGGGTGTCCGGCGGACGAAGAGCCGGCTCGGAGGCAGCCTCGAGCCTCTGGCCGAACTGCGAGTGGCGCTGGCCCGGGGCCGAACCTTCGACGTCGTGACGCAGGTGCAGGTCAGCCACGCCTGGCTACGCCTGCGCGACTCCCTCGAGTCGACGGCCACGGCCTGGTACCTGGCCGAGCTGGCCGACCGCTCCCTCGAGGAACGCCACGAGGCGGAGGGGCTGTATGCGCTGCTGCGCCACGCCTACGAGCTGCTGGACGCGGGCATGGACGCCGGGCGCGTGGCTCGCTGGTACGAGATGCATCTGGCCGACGAGATGGGCGTCCGGCCGGAGGTCGACCGCTGCGTCGAATGCGACCGAATGCTCGAGGCGGACGAGAGCTTCCGCTGGGTCCCGCCGCTTGGCGGCGTGCTCTGCTCGCGCTGCCCGGGGCCGCCGGCGGAGCGAGCCGGCCTGTCCGTCGAAGCGCTCAAGCTGCTGAAGGCCTACCAGCGGCTCGACGTGGAGGCGCTGGCGGCGCTGCGACTCCCGCCCGCCGTGGAAAGCGAGGTCGAAGCCGCGATGCGCGACTTCCTGCGCGTCTCCCTGGAGCGCGACGCCCGCTCGCTCGAGTTCCTCGACGAGATCAGGCGGGGCTAGGCGCCCCGCGGCGACGGCCTATCGCTTGCCCGATGGGCGGCGGCCCCTCGGCGCCGTGGCGGAACGGCGGAACTCGGCCAGCTGCCTCCGCATCAGGCCTTCGACCTTCGCGATCGGCATAGCCATGCCGCTGCCGAGGACCAGGTCGCCCCGATTGACCCTGAGCATGACGCGAGCGAGCGGCCCGAGGGCCTGCCGCTCGGCGAAGCCCCGTGGATCGTCCAGCTGGAGTCTGAGAGCCCTAGGTTGCTCGGGATACTTCGGGTCGCCGATGGTCGCGACCTCGTCCCACGATATCGGGCGCTGACTCGGGAACAGCTCGAGCCAGGGGATCCGGCGCCGACCCGGGAACAGCTCGAACCCATCCCTGGCAATCAGCAGGCGTACCGGGTTCGCCAGACGCTGGGCGTCGACAACGATGCCTCTGATCCCGTACAGGCTCAGGACGACTCCGCCCAGGGCCTGCGCTACTCCGAACCCCAGGTTCCCAGAGGAGATATCGCCCTGCCCGAGGAAGATGCCGAAAAGGCCGAGCGGGACCATCGCAATCTCGAAGAAGAGCGTCCGCCAGATCCTCGCCCGGTCGTCGCGGATGGCGACCGCCGGCCCAAGAACGGCGTGGCTCGTCCTGGACTCGTTTGGCCGGTCGGAGGCCACAGGTCCTTCTCCCCTTTTCATGGATCGCGGCGCACTCGCGCGGTCCACCCATGATGACCGCTCCGGGCCGTCCGCGTGCCCGGCGGCCCGACCTGACCCGGGAGAGCTGACGATTCCCACCCTTGCGCCGTGGAACGAACTGAGAACAGCTACGGGTGAAAGAAGGTCCCATGTGCGCCTTCTCTCACTGTTTGGCCAAGCGCGACGCCCTCTCCTTCGGGTTCCTCGCCCCGGTCACGCGGGGGGAGCCGTGGCCGGAACGAGATCGAGGTGGTCCACCCAGAACCTGAAGGGAGGATCTTGCTCGACACCGTTCAGCTCCAGCTGGATCTTGTAAGCACCAGCGCGCGGAATCGGTATCGGCCCCTTTATCGCCATGAGCGTCCTGAAATCCTGACCGGGCTTAGCTCCAGGCGGCCGTCCGGCCTCAAATTCGGCCTCGATCGTGGCGATGGGTTTGCCATCCTCATCCGCGATGCGGATCTTGAGCGCCTGACGCTGGTTCGTCTCAGACCAATCGACGAGGATGCCCACCGCGATGTCGGCGCGCAGCGCCGCGGGAAACGCCGGCGCGAGGTGTCTCTCGACGCCTCCCCCGATGATGTAGATCTTCCCGTTGACGGCTTCCGCGCCGTCGGCGAGCATGAGGAACTCTTGCTTCATGAGTTGCGTCTCGTGGTACTGTTTGGCGTGCGTATAACGTACTGTATGACAGAGGCGCGGTCAACGGTATCATGCAGAGGCGGGCGTGATCGACGCGGATGAACTGCTATTCGATGACGAGAACGAGCGTAAGTTCAGGCTGCACGGCATCAGCGTTGCCGAGGTCGCGGACGTCCACGACAACGAGCCGAGGTTCTACATCAACCGCGAACCTAGACGCGCGACGCACGTAATGCTTGGACCGACCTTCGGGGGCAGGATGCAGGTAGTGCCGATTGAGCGGATCGGGCCCGGGCTCTGGCGACCAGTGACCGCGTTCGAGCCTACGCCGCAACAGACCAAGGCATACAGGAGCAGACGATAGTGAATGACGAGAAGTCTGAAGAGGAGGCAGTCGAACTGGGCGATGAGGTCGCGACGCGACGAAAGCCGACAGGCGCCGCCGTCGTTGCGGTCCGCGTTCCGCGTGATCTGCTGACTGGTATCTCAACATACGCCCAAGCGCACGGCATGACGGTTTCGGACGTGCTGCGGGAGGGTGCTCAGCGGGTTGTCTATGGGGCCTCTGAACTGCACTTCGTAACGGGAACTTCGGTAGTTGGCACCGGGGTTCATCAGGGGTCGTCGTCTCAAGGCACCATGGTCCGCAGCTTCTCGCAGAGCCCAGACTGGTCCGAGCTCGCCTAGCCGGGGCTTCGGCGCCCACGGGGCGGCCGTGGAAGCACTAGCCGCGCTGTGACACGGTTAGTGCGCCCGCCCGGCCGCTCGCGCTCGTGCGAGAATTGCGGCCCGAGCGATCGAGCCGTTCGACCGTTCGACCGCCCGCCGTCCGACAAGCTGTTCGCAGGAGGCTTCGACCGCCTGTGCCCGAGGAGACAACCGTGACCGCCGCCAAGCCGCCGACGCCGGTCGACGATCCAGGACCGTCCGTCGCCAATCTCGAAACGATCGTCTCGCTGTCCAAGCGGCGCGGCTTCATCTTCCCGAGCTCGGAGATCTACGGCGGCATCAACGCCGTGTGGGACTACGGGCCACTCGGCGTCGAGCTCAAGAACAACGTCAAGCGGGCGTGGTGGCGGGCGATGGTCCAGGAGCGCGACGACATCGTCGGCCTGGACGCGGGCATCATCATGGCGCCCCAGGTGTGGGTCACCTCCGGCCACGTCGCCAGCTTCAGCGACCCACTCGTCGAATGCGCTACGTGCCGGCGGCGCTTCCGTCTCGACGAGCTGCCCGGGGCCGAGAACCTGACCAACACCGAGATGGCCGACCCGACCGTCGTCGACCGCCTCGGCCTAAAGTGCCCGGTGGACGGCGGCCCGCTCTCCGCTCCGCGCCGCTTCAACCTGATGTTCAAGACCCACATGGGCCCGGTCGAGGAAGACGGCAACGAGGTCTACCTGCGCCCGGAGACGGCCCAGGGCATCTACGTGAACTTCCGCAACGTCCGCGAGACGAGCCGCAAGAAGCTCCCGTTCGGCATCGCCCAGATCGGCAAGGCCTTCCGCAACGAGATCAGCCCCGGCAACTTCGTCTTCCGGATGCGCGAGTTCGAGCAGATGGAGATGCAGTACTTCGTCAAGCCGGAGACGGCCGCCCAGACCTTCGAGGACTGGATGCCGAAGCGGCTGGCGTGGTACGTGCGCTACGGCGTCATGCCCGAGCGGCTGCGCTTCCGCGAGCATCGGCCGGACGAGCTGGCCCACTACGCCAAGAAGGCGGTCGATATCGAGTATCGCTTCCCGTTCGGCTGGAAGGAGCTCGAGGGCATCCACAACCGCGGCGACTGGGATCTGGGCCGCCACCAGGAGGCGACCGGCGAGAACCTCGAGTACTTCGACCCGGCGACTGAAGAGAAGTACGTGCCCTGGATCGTCGAGACCTCGGCCGGCGGCGACCGCGCGGCCTTCACGTTCCTGATCGACGCCTATCGCGAGGAAGAGGTCCGAGGCGAGAAGCGGGTGGTGCTCGGTTTCAACCCGGAGCTGGCGCCGTACAAGGTGGCGGTCCTGCCGCTGCTCAAGAAGCGCGACGAGATCGTGGAGATCTGCCACAACCTGCGCGACGACCTGGCGAAGGACATCTTGGCCGTCTACGACGACACGGCCGCGATCGGCAAGCTCTACCGGCGCCAGGACGAGATCGGGACGCCATGGTGCGTCACGATCGACGTCGACTCGCTCGAGGACGGCAAGGCCACGGTCCGCGACCGCGACTCCATGGAGCAGGTCCGGGTCGATATCTCGCAGGTGAAGCCGCTGATCCTCGAGCGGCTGGCGAGGGCGCGGGGGTAGGGAGCGGGGGCCGAGTGGCGAGGCAGGCTGGAGGCCCAGCGGAGATGGCCGGACCGACCGCTGCGGCAGGCGGATCCCCCGCAGCAGCGATCGGTGTCGCCGACGCGCTCCGAGTGAACGCCAGGCTGACACGCGTGGCGGCCGTCTTCCTGACCCTGCTGGGCACGGTGCTGATCGGCGCCGGCCCCTGGTACCACTGGCAGGACTGGGGCGTGATCTGGTCGGGCGGCGCAACCGTCGGTGGCCCCGATCTCGTGGATGCCACTCGCCACGCCGAGTGGCAGGTGGCGCACGGCATCCTGGCATCGTTCTGGAAATACCCTCCTGCGACCGCCTGGCTCCTCTGGCCGTTCGCCCGGCTTCCGGTGGACGTGAGCTACTGGCTGCAGGCCGTGCTGATGCTCGGTTGCATAGTCGCCGCGGGGCGGCTGGCGGCGAGGATCTACGGCCTCACCCCGGAACTGGGGATCCTCGCGGCCCTGGCCTGGGGGCCCTGCACGGCCTCGGTCGCCACGGGCCAGAACGCTCCCTTCGCCCTGCTCCTGGCTCTGCTGGCGATCTGGGCTCTGCAGTCCGAGAGGCCCTGGCTCGCTGGCGCCGCGGTGGCCGTACTGCTCTACAAACCGACGTATGCCCTGGGGTTCATCTTCCTGTTCCTGGTCCGCGGCCGCTGGCGTGAGCTGAGCGTAGTCGCGGTCGCCGGTGGAGTGGTGTTCCTGCTGTCGGTGGCCGCGGCCGGGGGTGACTGGAACTGGCTCGCGACCTGGATCGAGGGCGCGAAGGTGTGGCTCCCTCCCGACGCGATCTGGAACGCCGACAAGGCGATCACCCTGCCGGGCCTGCTGTCGCGGTTGCCCGTGCCGTGGTTCGTGCCGGTTCTCGGCGGAGCGGCGATCGCGCTGGCCGCCCTGCCCGGGTTGCGCCGGGCGGGGATCGTCGAGGCGGCCTCGGCCGCCTGCCTGCTGGGCCTGGCCGCGGGACCGCGCGCCTGGGGCTACGAAGCCGCCCTCGCCTTCCCGTTCGTCTGCTGGGTCCTGGCCGGTGGGATTGCGGAGCCGTGGCGGACTCGGCTCATCGTTGTCGCCTACCTGATTTGCCCGGGCTGGATGATCTCGCTGTACATTGGGCTGAATGCGGTGGCGGTGGTCGTTCTCACGGCAAGCCTGCTCTGGATCTGGCGCTGGCGCCCATGGAGGGCGCGCGATCCGATGCCTGTAGCGCGAGCCGAGGGCTCGCGATGACGGCGGCAGGCTCGCCCGAAACGGCAGGGCGACCGAACGGGCAGCCGGAGGGGCGACCCGCGGGGTGGCCAACCGTTCACCCAGCGGTCGGCGTCGACACCGCCCTGAGGCTCGGCGCCGGGCGCGTTCGGCTGTGGGCTCTCGGGCTCTTCGCCATGGGAGTCGTGGCGGTCGTCGGCGCGCCCGTGAACAACTGGCACGACTGGGGAGCGATCTGGTCGGCGGGCGCGACGGCCGGTGGCCCGGATCTCGTCGATGCGGCACGGCACGTCGCCTGGCAGGCTTCGCACGGCGTCGCCCAGGCCTTCTGGGCCTATCCGCCCGCGTCCGCCTGGCTCTTCTGGCCGTTCGCCCAGCTGCCCGTCGGCGTGGCGTTCTGGGCCGAGGAGGCGGTCATGCTGGCCTGCCTCGCCGCGGCCGGCTGGGTCGCGGCGCGCGTCTACGGCCTGACGCCGGAGCTGGCGGTTCTGGCGGCGCTGGCGTGGGCGCCGAGCACGGCCTCGCTTGTCATCGGCCAGAACGCGCCCTTTGCGCTGCTCGTCGCGATGGTGGCGATCTGGGGGCTGACGAGCGGTCGGTGGTGGGTCGCGGGCGCGGCCGTGGGCGTGCTGTGGTACAAGCCGACGCTGGCGCTGGGGTTCGTGGTCCTGTTCCTCGTTCGTGGCCGGTGGCGCGAGCTGGCGGTGGCCATCGCCGCCGGGGGAGTGGCATTCTTGCTGTCCGTGGCCGCGGCCGGCGGGGACTGGGGCTGGCTGGCGGTGTGGCTTGAGGGGGCGCGCACGTGGCTACCCGCCGACGCGGCGAAGAACGCGGACAAGGCGATCAGCCTGCCCGGGTTGCTCGGGCGATTGCCCGTGCCGTGGCTCGTGCCGGTCATTGGGGGAGTGGCGCTGGCCGTGGCCGCGATCCCTGGCCTGCGGCGAGCCGGGATCGTGGAGGCGGCCTCGGGGGCGTGTCTCGTGGGGCTGGCCGCGGGGCCGCGCGCCTGGGGCTACGAGGCAGCGCTGGCCTTCCCGTTCGTCTGCTGGGTCCTGGCCGGCGGAGTGGGGGAGCCGTGGCGAACGCGGGTGGTGGTCGCGGCCTACCTGGGCGGCCTGCTATGGATGTTCTCGTTTGCCACTCAGGTCAGCTCGGTGGCTGTGATCGTGCTGGCGGCGGCCGCCTGGTGGATCTGGCGGTGGCGGCCGCGGTCCTGGCGCGCGGCCCGCGCGGACGGCTTCGCGCCCGGGACGAAGTCGCAGCTGCGGGCACGGCCAGATCCCAGGGTCGAATAGGAGTCTTGACTCCCCGCACAGTGACCGGCCTGCCGACCGAGCGTGGGCAAGCGTGGGCTCTTCTGCTCAATTCCACCCCGGGTAGCACGACTGGGGCGGAGCAGCTCACGCCCGGACTACGCGCCGCGAGACTGAGCGGAGAGCGCCCGATCCACGCTCGCCGCTGGCCCCGTCCAGAGGTGGCGCGTCGCTCAGGGCTGGATCCCGGGGCCTGGCGCTCGCTTGGTGCTACCCCCGGTGGCGTTGAGCAAGAATCTGAGCCGAAACGCGCATAACGATACCCCCGGTGGCGTTGAGCAAGAATGGAACCGCAAGACCGGGCGCCAACCGCAGACCGGCCGCCAACCGCAAGACCGGGTGCCGCCCGCTCGCGCCGGGCCGGCCTTGGGTGGGCAGCCCTGGCGGCCGCCTCTTCCTCAGTGCGCGGCCGCGCCTTCTGCCGCCGCCTCCACCGGCTCCGGAAGCGCCCCGCGCAGGTAGGCGTCGATGTTCTGGGCGGCCTTCTTGCCGTCGCCCATGGCCAGGATGACCGTGGCCGCGCCGCGGACGATGTCGCCGCCGGCGAAGACGCCGTCCATCGAGGTCTGGAGGTTGTCGTCGATCTCGATGTAGCCCCACTTGTTGACGCGCAGGTCCGGCGACGTGGCGGTGAGCAGCGGGTTCGCCTTCGTCCCGATCGCCACCACGACCATCTCGCAGGGGAAGATGAACTCCGAGCCGGGGATCTCGATCGGGCGGCGGCGGCCGGACGAGTCGGGCTCGCCCAGCTCCATCCGGATGCACTTCAGCCCCGAAACCCAGCCCTTCTCGTCGCCCAGGACTTCCACCGGGGCGGTCAGGAACTCGAAGCGGACGCCTTCCTGCTCGGCGTGATGGACTTCCTCGATGCGGGCCGGTAGCTCCGTTCGAGAGCGGCGGTAGACGCAGACCGATTCGGCCGCGCCCAGCCGGCGGGCGGTCCGGACGGAGTCCATGGCCACGTTGCCGCCGCCCACGACCGCCACGCGGTGGCCGTGCAGGACCGGAGTGTCCGAGTCGGGGTTGTAGGCGCCCATCAGGTTGACGCGGGTCAGGTACTCGTTGGCCGAGTAGACGCCCTTGAGGTTCTCGCCCGGAACGTTCATGAAGACCGGCAGGCCCGCGCCTACCGCGACGAAGACCGCGTCGAACTTCTCGCGCAGCTCGGGCAGGGTGTAAGTCTTGCCGATGATCGAGTTCGGCTGGATCTCGATGCCGTCCGCCACCAGCCGGTCTACTTCCTTCTGGACGATGTCCTTCGGCAGGCGGAACTCCGGGATGCCGTAGATCAGGACGCCACCGGCCGCGTGGAAGGCTTCGAAGATCGTGACCTTGTGGCCGCGCTTGGCGAGCTCGCCGGCGGCGGTGAGCCCGGCCGGGCCGGAGCCGACGATCGCGACCTTCTTGCCCGATGGGGCCGGATTGGCGCGCGCGAAGACGTCGGTGTGGGTGATAGCCCAGTCGGCGACGAAGCGCTCGAGGTGGCCGATGGCGACCGGGGTGCCGGTCTTGGCGCGCAGGCAGACCTGCTCGCACTGCGTCTCCTGCGGGCAGACGCGTCCGGTGATGCAGGGGAGGGCGTTGTCTCCCAGCAGCGATTCGGCCGCGGCCTTGACGTTGCCCTCGCCCAGGAGGCGGATGAAATTGGGGATGTTGATCGCGACCGGGCAGCCGTCGATGCAGTACGGCTTGGGGCACTGCAGGCAGCGGTCGGCTTCCATGATGGCCAGCTGTTCGGTATAGCCGAGGTTCACCTCGGCGAAGTTGCGCGCCCGGGCCAGGGCGTCCTGCTCGGGCATCGAGCCGCGCGCGATCTTCATCCGCTCCTTCTTGGGAAGCGGCTCCGCGTGCGCGGCGGCCCGTCCGGAGAGCGTCAGGTCGTCCATCAGTGGGCCTCCGCGTGCGCGGCCTGCCAGCGCTCCAGGGCGGCCTGCTCGAACTCTCGGTAAGTGTTCAGGCGATCGGCCAGCAGCCGGAAGTCGACCTTGTGGCCGTCGAACTCGGGGCCGTCGCAGCAGGCGTACTGGCTCTTGCCATCGATCGACACCCGGCAACCGCCGCACATGCCCGTCCCGTCGATCATGATCGAGTTGAGCGAGACGGTGGTCTTGATGCCGTACGGGCGCGTCAGCTCGGAGCAGGCCCGCATCATCGGCACCGGGCCGATGGCGAAGACCTCGTCGATCCCGCCGGCCTCGCACAGCTCTTTGAGGGCCTCGGTCACGAAGCCGGGGCGGCCGTAGCTGCCGTCGTCGGTGCAGACGATCACCTCGCCCGCGGCGCGCAGCTCGTCCTCGTAGATGACCCACTCCCGCGATCGCCCGCCGATGACGCTCGTAACCTTGACGCCATTCCCGGCGAGGGCCTGGGCGATCGGGTAGACCACGGCCGTCCCGACGCCGCCGCCGACGCACACCGCGTGCCCGCTCTCGAGCAGCGTCGTCGGGTTGCCCAGCGGCCCGGCGATATCCGTGATGGCGTCGCCGACCGCCAGGGCGGTCAGGTCGTGGGTGCTCTTGCCGATCGCCTGGATCACGAGCGTGATCGTCCCGGCCGCCCTGTCGACGTCGGCGATCGTCAGCGGAATGCGCTCCGCGCCCGGCCCGCGCCGAACGATGACGAACTGCCCGGGCTGGCGGATCTCGGCGATCCTGGGAGCCTCGACGACGAGGCGGGTGACGTTGGGCGACAGCTGCGCCCTGGCGACGATCGGGTGCATCTCACTCCGAATGGGTGGTTTCGCGGGAATGTTGCGTGATCCAGTATGAGTTATATCAATGGTGCCCGGGAGAGACCACCGTCCAAACGCCCAGTCTGCCCCAACGCGCTGGGCCGAAGGTCATATCGTGCGGGTCCGGACGGGTAGCGGCCCGGCGCCGACTACCAGCGCAGCGAAGGTTGGGAGGTGCGGCGGAGCGGGCCCAGTACGGCCTGACCGTCTCCGGCGGGGTCGAGCAGATTCGGTTGCCCGGCGATGATGAGGGTCGGGTGGAGATCGATCTGGACGAGGCGGTTGCCGACGTAGGTCAGGTCGGCCACGACGCCCTCCTGGGTCCGCTCGTCATGGGTCCAGTCGAAGACCAGATCGCCCAGCGAGTAGAAGGCGAAACGGCCCGGGGCGATCTGCTCGAAGGGTCCGACCCAATGGGAGTGGCTGCCGAGGATCAGATCGGCTCCGGCCGCGATCATTCGGCGGGCATCGGTGCGCTGCACCCGCAGCACCGCGTCGGTGTATTCGATGCCCCAATGCGGCATGACGATGACGATGTCCGCCCCCGCCTTCTTCGCCGCCTTGATGTCCCGGACGATGGCGGGCAACGAGTACGCCGCCGATCCGGGACGGCCCGGCGCAGTCCAGTACGTGAACGGGTCGATCTGGCAGTAGGCGAGCACGGCGACGCGCAGACCGCCCGCCTGGAGCCACGCCGCCTTGCGGGCATTCGCCTGGCTGGTGCCCGCGCCGGCGTGGGAGATGCCCAGCTGATCGAGGTGGCGAATCGTGTCGAGCACACCCCTGGTCCCCCCGTTGCCGAGGTGGTTGTTAGCCAACCCAGCCAGGTCGATACCGGCGTCTTGGAGCCCGACGAGGAGTTCCGGATCGCCCGTGAACGTGAAGCCGCTGGCGTGGTACCTGTACCTGTTGGGCTCGGGCGACTCGAGGTTGACGATGGCGAGATCCGCCTGGCGGAAGAGATCTCCGACCGCGCCCGCGTTCCCGGTCCGGCGACCGAGAGCCAGGGGCTTGTGCCCCCAGCCGCAGCAGTAGCGCCTGTCGATCACGGCCGTGCCGCCGACCCAGGCGTAGTCGACCCCCTGGCGCCTGCGAATCGACTGGTTGTAGACGGCCTTGTCGAGCATGACGTCGCCGCCCGCGGCGATCGTCCACTCCTGGGCCGTCATGAAGGCCGAGGCGACGCCCGGCTCATCGACCAGCAGCGGCCAGGCCCGCGGATCGCGGACGCGGGCCGCCCCGAAGAGCTGACGGCCGTCGACCGCCAGGGCCCGGACGTCGACCGTAACGTCGTCCGCCCGGATGATGCCGAGCACATTCGCGTAGGTCTTGACGAGGTCCTTCACCTGCGCCGCGGGAATCTGTATGACCCGGCGCGGCTCCACTCCCAGGAAGTCGGCGAGAGGCCGAAGGTCGGCGGCGCTCACGGCCACGATCCGCGAAGGGGGCATCGGCCCTTCGCCCGCCGGAGCCCCACCACCGCCGATGAGCGCCGCGAGCTGGGCGCGCAAGATCGACCGCTCGGTCGACCAGTAGCCCACGATCGGGACCAGCGGAACCGGGGACGGCGCGGTCTGTGCCGCCGCCGGGGCCGGAGTGACGAGCTGGGGCAGGGGAGTGGCGCTCGGCGAGGCCCACGACGTGGGGGCGGCGAGAGTGGCGTCGAGCGATGGATCGCCGCCTTCCACCGCTGCTGCGCCGAAGGCGGCCAGGCCGCCCAGCGCCGCGCCGCCGATGACCGCCACGGCCGCCAGGCCGACGAGCAAACGAGGCGCGGCGAGGCGGCGTCGTGTCATTGGCCAAGACTACCGCACCCCCGCGGGCCGAGAGTCCCGGCATTTCGGGCCAAAGGGCCGCCATCGGGGGTCCCCTCGTCCCGGCCTCCGGTGCCTCTCGGACGCGAGGCGCCGTCTCGCGCGAAGGTACAATCTCACGGACAGTGCGCTATCCCGTCGCTCGGGCGCTTCCCCGCCGCCCGCGGCGCGACCAGCTCCCCGCATCAAGGAGATGAGACACCCCATGGCCGACTCTGGCACCAGGACCCACAAGGCCGCCAAGCGCTACATCTACGCCTGGGGCGATGGCAAGGCCGAGGGCAACGGCGGGATGAAGGACCTGCTGGGCGGCAAGGGAGCCGGCCTGCACGAGATGACCAGCGCCGATATTCCTACTCCCCCCGGATTCACCATCACCACCGAGGCGTGTAACGACTACTTCGCCGCGGGCAAGAAGCTTCCGCCCGGACTCTGGGAGGACGTCCTGGCCGCCGTGAAGGTCGTCGAGCAGGAGACGGGCAAGGGCTTCGGTGACGCCACCAACCCGCTCCTGGTCTCCGTCCGCTCCGGTGCCAAGTTCTCGATGCCGGGCATGATGGACACCGTCCTCAACCTCGGCCTCAACGAGACCACCCTCCAGGGCCTCGTCGCCTTCACCGGCAACGAACGCTTCGGCTGGGATGCCTACCGCCGCTTCATCTCGATGTTCGGCCGGATCGTCCTCAACGTCGCGCCGCGCCTGTCGAAGGACAAGGACGGCAGGGAAGTCGAGTACAACCGCTTCGACGAGGCCCTCGAGGCCGTCAAGGCGACGCACGGCAAGGACGCCAAGGACACCGACCTCTACGTCGACGACCTCAAGAAGCTCGTCGCGACCTACAAGAAGATCGTCAAGGACCAGACCGGTCGCTCCTTCCCCGACGACCCGAACGAGCAGCTGGACCTGGCCATCAAGGCGGTCTTCGCCTCGTGGTTCGGCAAGCGCGCCAACGACTACCGCAACAGCCAGAAAATCGCCCACGACCTCGGCACCGCGGTGAACGTCGTGACGATGGTCTTCGGGAACATGGGCAACGACTCCGGCACCGGCGTCGCCTTCACCCGCAACCCCAACACCGGCGAGAAGGTCCTATACGGCGAGTACCTGGTCAACGCCCAGGGCGAGGACGTCGTCGCCGGCATCCGCACGCCGTCGCCGATCTCGTCGCTGGCCCAGGACATGCCCAAGGCCTACGCCGAGTTCAAGAAGATCGCCGAGAAGCTCGAGAAGCACTACCGCGACGTCCAGGACCTCGAGTTCACGATCGAGCGCGGCAAGCTCTACATGCTCCAGACCCGCAGCGCCAAGCGGACGGCCGACGCCGCCGTGCGGATCGCGATCGACATGGTCAACGAGAAGCTCATCACCAGGGATGAGGCGGTCGCCCGCATCGAGCCCGCCCAGGTGGACCAGCTCCTCCGCGCCCAGTTCGACCCGGCCGCCCGCAAGACTGCCAAGCGGGTCGCCAAGGGCCTCAACGCCTCTCCCGGCGCCGCGGTCGGCAAGGTCGTCTTCAACGCCGACACCGCCGTGGCGTGGGTCGAGAAGGGCCAGAAGGTCGTCCTCGTTCGCGAAGAGACGTCGCCCGACGACTTCCACGGCATGGCCGTCGCCCAGGGCATCCTGACTGCCAAGGGCGGCGCGACCTCCCACGCCGCGGTCGTGGCCCGCCAGATCGGCAAGCCCTGCGTCGCCGGGTGCGCCGAGCTGGAAGTCAACTACTCGACCAAGTCCGCGACCGCGGGCGGCGTCAAGATCAAGGAAGGCGATCTCATCAGCCTCGACGGCTCGACCGGCGAGGTCTTCCTCGGCGCTCTGCCGACCAGCCCCGCCCGGTTCGAGGACCAGAAGGACCTGCAGAAGATCCTCGAGTGGGCCGACAAGGCTCGCCGCCTGCAGATCTGGACCAACGCCGACAAGCCCGAAGAGGCAGCTCAGGCTCGCTCCTACGGCGCCCAGGGCATCGGCCTATGCCGAACCGAGCACATGTTCCGCGAGGGCCCCCGTCTCGAGATCGTCCGAAGCGCGATCCTGGTCGCCAACGCCGCCACACGCGCCAAGGCGAAGCTAGCCGCCGGCGAGAAGCTCACGGCGGCGGAGAAGGCCGACGTCAGGCAGTTCGACGCCGCGATGGCCAAGCTCGAAGTCCTCCAGCAGGGCGACTTCGAGGGCATCCTCGCCGCGATGTCCGGCCTGCCGGTTGTCATCCGCCTGATCGACCCGCCGCTCCACGAGTTCCTGCCGAACCTCGAGGATCAGCTCGTCAAGGTCACCAAGGCGGGCCCGAAGGCCACGGCCAAGGACCTCGATCTGCTCGCGACCATCAAGTCGATGCACGAGCAGAACCCGATGCTCGGCCTGCGCGGTTGCCGCCTGGGCCTCATGATCCCCGACTTCGTGAAGATTCAGACCCGGGCCATCCTCAACGCGGCAGTCGCCGTGAAGCAGGCCAAGAAGGACCCGCGGCCGGAGATCATGATCCCGCTCGTCGGCCACGTGAACGAGCTCAAGGCCACCCAGGCGCTCCTCGAGGCCGAGGCCGCCGCCGTGGTCAAGGCAGCCGGCGTCAAGATCGACTACAAGTTCGGCACCATGATCGAGATCCCGCGGGCCTGCTGGGTCGCGGACGAGATCGCCGAGCTTGCCCAGTTCTTCAGCTTCGGCACCAACGACCTGACCCAGATGACGTTCGGCTACAGCCGCGACGACGCCGAGGGCGGGTTCCTCCTCAAGTACGTCGAGGAGAAAATCCTCCCCTACAACCCGTTCCAGTCGCTCGATCCGGTCGTCGTCCAGGAGATGGACATGGCCGTGAAGCTCGGCCGCAAGACCCGCCCCAATCTGAAGGTGGGCATCTGTGGCGAGCATGGCGGCGACCCGATGTCGATCGCTGCCTGCGACCGGATCGGCCTCAACTACGTCTCGTGCTCGCCGTTCCGGGTCCCGGTGGCGCGCCTCGCGGCGGCCCAGGCGGCCCTCCTCGGCGCAGCGGAGCGCGACAAGTAACCACTTCCTGATCCGTAACTGGAACGCCCGGCGGGTTCCGCCGGGCGTTCTGATTCGAGCGCGGGGCAAGGGCGGGCCCAGTCCCGAGTTCCCCGCGCCGGCCCCCGGAATCGGTCAACAACATCCCGCTGGCGTGCTAGTCCCGGGCCGAGGGGCCGGCGGACAATGCCGGCGCGTCCAGGCGCGGATGCCCAAGGGCAGACGCGCTCCCGGTTGTCCGCCCACCCGGCCGGGCGCCTCGCCGGGCGCCTCGCCGGCCGCCACCTCGTGTCGTCACGTCAAGCCGGGACTGGATTGCGGAGCCCAGAGCATGTGCCGGTCCGTCCGGAGGGCCGAACGGGGTTGGGAACAGGGAGGATAGGCGGACATGAAGGGCAGGAAGGGGGCGCTCGCGGTAGCCGTCATCGGCATCATCGCGGTCATCGCCTCGCTGGCCGCATTCGAGGTAGTCATGCAGAAACCGTCACCCACGCAGGAACCCACGGAACAGCCGACACAAGCGCCCATACCTGCTGATCTCGCCATTCATGTGAACCCGGTCAGCGGTCTCGGCCCCGACTTCATGATGGGCGCGGATGTCTCCATGCTCGAACAGCTGGAGGAAAACGGCGCGCTGTTTCGGGTCAACGATGCACCCAAGGATTGCCTCGCGATTCTCAAG
Organism: Candidatus Limnocylindrales bacterium; assembly: GCA_050008515.1. Classification (GTDB taxonomy): domain Bacteria; phylum Chloroflexota; class Limnocylindria; order Limnocylindrales; family CSP1-4; genus Fen-1039. The sequence goes on along the minus strand of JBEKMM010000002.1, from coordinate 248,589 downwards.
GACCACGGCGTCAACTGGATCAGGCTGCGCATCTGGAACGATCCGACGGACGCCAATGGGGTCTATCTGGGTGGCGGCAACAGCGACTTGAAGACCACGGCGGCCATCGCCGCCAGAGCGAAGCGGCTCGGCCTCAAGTTCTTCCTCGATTTCCACTACAGCGATTGGTGGGCCGATCCAGGCAAGCAGAACATGCCCAAGGCATGGGTAGGCCTGAGCTCGCAGGAGCTGAACACGGCGGTGTACGACTACACGGCCGGAGTGATGCGGGACCTCGCGAAGGCGGGCGCCATGCCCGACATGGTCCAGGTCGGCAACGAACTCAATGGCGGCATGATGTGGCCGGCTGGACAGACCGCCGCCCAGGGGTCCGAGACGATCGGCGGTTATGACGGGCTCGCGGCTCTCCTGAAGGCGGGGATCAAGGCGGTCCGCGACACGGATCCGAACGGAGCGGATCCCCTGACCAGGACCCGGATCGTGATCCATCTGGCGAACGGGGGAGACAACGCCCTCTATCGCACCGTGTTCGACGAACTGACGGCACGGGGCGTCGACTTCGACGTGATCGGCCTGTCCCACTACAGCTACTGGCACGGACCGCTGGCGGATCTCAAGGCCAACATGAACGACATCAGCCAGCGGTATCACAAGCCCGTCGTCGTCGCGGAGACCGCCTATGCCTACACCATGGCCGATTCGGACCTCTTCCCCAATCTCTTTGGCCCGAATGAAGAGAGATTGGGAGGCTACAAAGCCACCGTGCAGGGACAGGCCACGGCGGTCAGAGACGTCATCGAGGCCGTGGCCCAGGTTCCCGACGGCAAGGGGTTGGGAGTCTTCTACTGGGAACCCGATTGGATCGCCCTCAATGGCGCCGGCTGGAAAGCGGGCCAGGGCGATGAGTGGGACAACCAGGCCATGTTCAACCCCCATGGCGAGGCACTGCAGTCGATGTACGTGTTCAGGCTCGTCAGGCCAACGAGCGGCAGCCTCTTCGTGCCCGCGACTGTCACGGAGATACCCCCCATCGCGCTGGAGGTCCCGTTGGGCACGGCCCCGCAGCTTCCGGCGGCGGTCAAAGCCGCGTATAGCGACGACTCCGTCAGGGATACTCAAGTCACCTGGGAAGCGCTGGACGCTGCGGCCTTCGGCAAGGAAGGCCAGGTGACTGCGACCGGCACCGTGAACGGCACGGATCGTAAGGTGACGGCCAATCTGACGGTGACCAGGAACACCAACGTCTTGAAGAACCCAGGGTTCGAGTCGGGCGCCTTAGGTCCTTGGACGGTTGACGGCGATACCGGCGCCGTGGACGTCAGCAAGGAAGCCGCCAATGTCCACGCCGGCACTTACGCGGCCCATTACTGGCTGGACAAGCCGTTCGCCTTCACTCTCTCCCAGAACATCAGCGGTCTGTCGAGCGGCACCTATCGCCTTAGCGCGTGGATTCAGGGTGGCGGAGGAGAGAAGACCCTGCAGCTGTTCGTGACTTGCGGCGGCGAAACCCTGACGGTGGACGTGGTGAACACCGGGTGGCAGAACTGGACGCAACCGGCAATCGACAAGATCGCCGTATCCGGTGGGACGTGCACGGTGGGGCTGAAGGCCGCCTCCGATGGTGGAAGCTGGGCCTTCCTCGACGACATCGAGCTCAGCAAGGTTGAATAGGCGGCAGTCCAGGCTGGGCGGGGGGTCCTGGACCTGGATTGCGGCCGTCGCTCGTGCGTCTAGCTCTGGTCGAGCGGCTCCAGGAGCAGGATCATCGTGTGCGTGCTGCCGCTCGCACGGAGCGTGACCTTGTACTCACCCAGCGGCCACGTCCAGGGGAGAGTCTTCCACAGTGAGGCGGAGGAGCACAGGCAGGGCGTGCGGGACTCGTCCCGGGGGGCAATCCAGAACTGCCCGGATTCGGGTGCGGCCGAGCCGTCAGGCGCGGTCGAAGGCGTGGCGGCAACCTCGACGGCCGGTGTCGGGGTAAGCGTGGTCAGGGGCGGGAAGCTGCGATTGTCCCCACCGGAGAAGGGCGACGATGAGCCATCGTAGGTGAACGCGACGTCCTGCACGGCGACCCCGCCGGGCCACGTTATCGCGACGGCGAACAACTGCACATTCGGTTCCAGCTGGATCGTGGCGGTCGAAGTGTCGGAGTCGGTGGCATGCCAGCGGATCACGGGTGCCGGCCTCCGGACGTCTTGCGGCCCGTGGACGCGTTCTGGCATCGTGGCCGTGGCTGCGCCCCAGCTCGAATGGGGGTCGGCAACGGCCAGCGCACTCCAGTCGACCAGGCTCCAGTAGACCGGCTCGTCGGGGCCGTCCGTTGGGGCGGCGCCGGCAGGTGGTGTCGTCGCGCCGGGCTCCGCTCCGGAAGCGCCGGGTTGCACGACAGCCGCGCCAGACGCGGTTGGCGAGAGCGACGGGCCGGGTGGGCTCGCCCACGGCTTGAGCACGGCGCCGGTCAGAAAGGCCAGTCCCACAACCACCAGGACGATCTCCGCGCGGACGCGACGCCGACCTCCCACGCGCTCGACTTCGGTGCCCCACGCCTCGCCTGGAGTTGGGAGGGCGTGGCTCCTCGGGCCCGAGCCACTCCGATCCGCCCCCACCCTGGCGAGCTCGACGTCGTCTGTCTCGAGGGCTTTCTCGAGCGGATGCGGTCTGGGATCGAAGGCGGCGCGGAGAGGCCGGGGACGATGCTGCATTCTCGTGAGGTCACATCCTGTGGGCGGGGTTGCGGGCAGGCATCGTACTCCGACGAACCCGAGAAGAGGCCCTTGACCCGAGGACCGAGCCGGTTCTGGGACGCGCCGTGAGACGGGCCTGTGCCTCTATGATCCACACGATGGGACGCGGTCGTGCCGTGGCCGCCGGCCGCGTTGGAAAGCCTACGCTTCGGGCCAAATCCCACGGGCGCGAGTGACGGCGCGCTCTCTAGCAAACGGCTCGGGCACCCCCTCCCCGGGCCGTTTGCCGTGTCTGGGGTGGCGCGCCTCAGCCGGCCAGGTTCGGATTCTCGGTCGCCCCTGGGGAGCTCCCCGCCAGCTCGGCCTCGAGCATCGAGGCGAGCTCGCGAGCGTTCGTCGAGCCATAGTTCGCGTAGCAGTTGTTCATCAGGACATGCATCTCGCGCGCTTCTTCGGCCGCTTCGCGAAGGCGTGGTACCCACTCCGCCAGCTCCTCCTCGCTGTAGAGGTAGCGGAACCGCTCCACGACCGGGATGCCGCTGGCTTCCCACGTCTCCGCCCGCCGGCCGTGGAACCGGACGAGGGCAAGCTCTGGCGACGTCACGGCCACGATCGGCGGCACGCTGCTGCGCAAGCCCTGGGGCCCGTCCACCATCACGAACGGGATCGCGTTGTCGGAGAGGAAGCGGAGCGTCCGCTCTCGGTTCTTCTCGTTGAACCAGGTTTCGCTGCGCAGTTCCACCGCCGACCGAACCTCGCCCAGCCGCTGCCGCGCCTCGAGGATCAGATCGCGGCCCTCGCTCGTGGGGAAGAACCAGCGCGGATACTGCAGCAACACCGAGCCCAGCTGGCCGCTGGCAAGCAGGGGCTGCAACCCTGCCAGGTACATGTCCCAAACCGCGTCGCGCAGCTCGGTTGGAAGGTCGCGAGCGTAGAGGCGCGGCTTGGCCGCCAGCTCGGCCGGCAGCGCGTTTCGGATGTCTTTCGGCAGCCTCTTCGGTTCGGTCGGCTGGCCGGTCATCAGCGCATGGGCCTTGGCGTCGAAGACGAAGTCGGGCGGCGTGCGCGCGACCCAGGCTTCGGCCACGCGCGGGCTCGGCAGGGCGTAGTAGGTGGCGTCGATCTCCACGATCGGGAAGGTCTCGGCGTAGTAGGTAAGACGCTCCTCGGCCGAATCGGCGCCGCGAGGGTAGAAGACGCCCGGCGCCGTCATCGTCGGATCGGTCCACGAAGCCGTCCCGATCCGGATCGTGGTTCCTGTGGGGGTCACCAGCGGCACGGCCGCGGCCCGGGCCACGGGGATGGCCCGCTCTCCCGCTACATCCGCGCCGGGATCGTGCGGGTTCGCCTCGGGCGAAGGTTCGAGCGGCGGAGTCGGCATGCGCTCAGCGTGCCGCATCGGCGCGGTTCGTGCCAGGGGCGCGGGCCTAGCAGCCCCAGTCGGGGCGACGAGCGGTCACGACCGCACGACGGGTGCCGGCGTCGGCCGGGAGCAACCGCCGCCCAAGCTCGATGAGGGCGTGGCCGACGTTCTTGCGCACGCGCTTGAGCGTGAGTGCAGACGACGCGCCCACCCGCCGCCCAGGCGCGGACGAGTTGGCCATCCGCCATTCCTCCCGGAGCATCTCGGCTCGGGACCTGGCGTATCGAAGCTGCTCGACCTCATCGAATCCAAAGGGACGCATGGTTGGTTGTTCCTCCGTTGTGCCTGGATCGCAAGCTAGCTCGTCGGCTGCCCGGTTTCCTCCGGCCTTCTGCTTTGTGACGACAGAGTAGCTCGCCAATATGACGATTCCTGTCATGTATTCGGTCGAACAATCGGCTACGCTGCCGGGATGCGCGCCAGTCGACTGATCTCTATCCTGCTTCTCCTCCAGACGCGCGGTCGAATCACCGCCCAGGAACTGGCCGGCGAGCTCGAGGTGTCGGTTCGGACGGTCTACCGCGACGTCGAGGAGCTGAGCGCCTCCGGGATACCGATCTACGCCGAGCGCGGAAGTCACGGTGGGTTCCAACTCGTGGAGGGATACAGGACGAGACTGACCGGCTTGACTCCCGAAGAAGCCGAGGCTCTCTTCCTCTCCGGCTACCCGGGCCCCGCGGCCCAGCTCGGCCTGGGCACGGTCCTGGCCGCGGCCCAGCTCAAAGTGCTCGCGGCTCTGCCGCCCGAGCTGCGCAGCCGCGCCTCCCGCATTCGGCAGCGGTTCCACCTCGACGCCCCGGGCTGGTTCCAGGAATCGGAATCGGCAGCCCACCTGCAGCCGATCGCGGAGGCGGTGTGGTCGGACCGGCGGCTGCACATGCACTACCGCCGCGTCGCCGACGACGGGGAGGTGGTGGAGCGCGTCGTCGACCCGCTCGGCCTGGTCCTCAAGGGCGGTATCTGGTACCTCGTGGCCAGGGCGGACACGACCCTCCGGACGTACCGCGTGTCACGGATCCTAGACCTCGACCTGCTCGACGGCAGGTTCCTGCGCCCCGACGACTTCGAGCTGGCCGACTACTGGCAGCGCTCGGTGGCCGCCTACGAGGAGAGCATGCCCTCGTTCGAGGCCGTTCTCCGGGTTCGCCCCGAGAGGCTCTGGAGGCTGGAGGAAGCGCTTGGCGTCGAGACGGCGAAAGCCGCGATCGCGGCTGCCGGCGACGCCGACGAATCGGGCTGGCTCACGCTCCGGCTGACGCTCGAAGACGTGGCGCACGCCGAGCCGAAGATCCTGATGCTCGGAGCGGACGCCGAGGTTGTGGAGCCGGCCGAGCTGCGCCATCGGATCGCGGCAGTGGCCGGAGAGATGGCCGCCAGATACGGCTGAGGTCGTCGGGCCGAGGCTCTCCCCCCAACGAGGCATCGGCCCGACGACGCGTCAACGGCCGGCGGCGATCTCCACCAGAACCACTCCACCTTCCGCGGCGCTGCGCTCCAGGTGGGCGACGTAGCCGAGCGGCCAGAGCTCTCGGTTGATGGCCCGGTCCAGGGTGGCGAGCCGTTCGCACGACGTGACGCCGCGAAGGAGGGCGCCGCGGATCATCGAATCGTCGAAGGACGGCACGTCGGCCCGCGCCCGCACCGCCAGCCCGCTGCACCCGTCGTGGAACCAGGGCACGGGCCCCAGTTTGCGAAGAGCACGGACCGCGATCGTCTGCGATGGAATGGCCATTACCCCCTGCCGGGCTGCAAGTCAAACTGCACTATACCACCGCCGGTCCGTGGTACACATAAGTCACACCGATGCTGAGGCGTGACTGCACGCGGCCAGGCCTTTCGTGTGGAGCAAGTGGTGCAGGCCGGCACCGATACCGGGCTGGGCAACCAGTTCGACCGCGCCGTCGGATAGTGCCCTGGTTCAGGACGCCGCCAGAGCCTCCCGCATCAGCGCAAAGGCGCGTTCGTGATCGCCCGAGTCCGCCAGCGAGTCGGCCAGATCGCGCAGCGCCTTCCGGACTAGGGATGGGCTGCCCACCGATCGGGCCAGCTCGGCGGCCTGCTCGTTCGCCGCCAGCCCACCGGCCTTGTCGCCCAGGGCGGTCCGGGCACGGGCGAGAGTCAGCAGGGCATCGACCGAGGCCTTGGCGTTGCCGGTCAGTCGCGCAAGCCCCAGCGCCTGTTCCGCGTCACGGGCAGCCTCGTCGGCGGCGCTGCGAGCGAGGGCGACGCGGGCCTGACTGTCGAGCACGAAGGCAAGCCACCACTGGTCGTCCAGTCTCTCGAACCGAGCGCGAGCCGAGGCAGCCATGTCGGCTGCTCTGGATGTGTTGCCGAGGGCCAGATACGACATCGACAGGTCGTTCTCGAGCGCCCCGGTTTCGCGCTCGGCTTCCGCCCGCCGGAAGAGCTCCAGGCTGGCGATACCCGCTCGAACCGCTGCCTCGTAGTCGCCGGTCTCGCGGTAGCTGTAGGCCAGATCGAACAGATAGGAAGCGCGCCTGCGGTCGTCCAGATCGGCGTCCAGGCCGCGGACCTCCTCGAGGTACGACAGAGCCGCCGCATGGTGACCCTCCAGCGATTCGTTGGATGAGAGCGACATCAGGATGCGGGCCTTGAAGTCGGGCTCGACCCGAAGGCCGGCTCTCACGCGAGCCAGGATCGCATGCAGGATGGCCTTGGCCTCGGTCGTGTTCTCGCGCAGGTAATGCGCGGCGGCCACCCAGTATTCGGCCAGGGCGGCGTCGGCATCCCGATGTGCGAGACGGAACAGCTCCGCGGATTCCGTCGCGTACGCGACCGCGTCTCCGACCTGACCCTTGCGGATCATCGCCTCGCACAGGCCCCGCAACAGCTCCGCGCGCGCGCCAGAAGCCCGGGAAGCTTCCAGGAGGTCGCGATAGGCGGCGATGGCCTCGGTCCAGTGACCGCATGCGAGCAGCAGGTCCGCCTCCAGGCGGGCCCACGCCGCCGGCTCGTCGTTGATCAGCTGACTGGCCGGAATCCCGAGTCGCCCGGCGAAATGGTTGAGGGCCGCCATCGACGGCCGGCTCAAGCCGTTCTCGAGGGCGCTCACGTAGGCCTTCGTGTACCGTGGCTCGGCCAGCTGGGTCTGGGTCAATCGCGCGGCGAGCCGTGCCTTCCGCAGGCGCTCGCCGATCTCTCTAGCAAGTGGGGAATCGTCGACTCTGGGACGGTTAGCGCTGACTCTGGGCATGCGCGCAGTTTACGCCCTATGTCAGCCGGTTTGAACAGCAAGTGTTGCTCCGACGCCCCCAGGTTCAGTAACACTTGACCGCGTTCGCCACCCTACCTACGATTCAAGCGCCGACCGAGCCGTTCCGGCCGGGTTTTCAGGCGGGCGACCACCTCCTGAAAGGAGTCGCCCAATGTCTCACCGTTCTTTCAGCGTTCGCGCCTTCGTTCTGGCCTGGATCCTGGCAGTGGCTCTGGCATTGCTTCCGCTTGCAACGGTGCTGGCGGATGGTGGATCCACGATCATCCCCCGCTAAGGCAGTGCTTCTCATTCGCTAGTACGAGCTCCACGGGCCTCGTACCCTTTCCGCCCTTGCCCGCTCGAGAGCTCGAGCCGGGGCGGCTGTCGGCGGACCCGATGCCAGCCTCTCTGGCACGTTGGGATCCCCTGACGACGCCCCGTATCTTGCGTTGCCGTGCCCCCAGGACGCGGAGGCCGGATCCCAGCCCGATCGAGCGGCATGGAACTCCTCCTGTGTGCCGGCTGGTGCGCCAATCGGGTGGCACCGCCGTTTCCTCAACGGAGCTGTGGCAGCCAGATCCTTGGCTGGTTGGGTAGGGCCGGCCGGTCCAATCTCGACCACCACTGGTGGAACGCCCGAGGCGGTTTCCGTTCTCGTTTGGCCGTCGTCCCAACGCCAGCGGCAGGAGCAGACACGTGTTTTGGAATCGAGCCGCGCGCGAGGCGCGGCGTGGCAAGGTCCTCGATGATCTGATCGAGCTGACTCCGGAGGAACGCCGCCTTCGGATGGATCTGGCCGTGGCGGAGGGCGACGTCCGGGCCGGCGAGGTGGAGCAGGCGCTTCGACTCATCAGCCGGCTCGACGCTCTGCGGGTCATGACCATCCCCGGGACGCGCGAGGCGGCGCCGTCGATCGGCGCGAAGGCGGACGAGCCGACGGGATTGGCCCCGCTCGAGGCAGTCAACGAGCCACCGAAGAGAGCACGTCGTCGGGTTGCCATAGACGTGACGCCGGAACCGTTGGGGGCGCGTGTGCCCGAGGCCGTCCTGCCGCGACGGAATCGCTCGATCGCCCGGGAAGTGGCCGTCCGTAAGGCCAGCCGCGCGATCGGCGGCTCTCCCCGACGGCGAAGGCTGCGCCTCGCGGCGTCGGTCCGGGCCCAGGCCCCGACGAGGGCCGCTATCTCGGCCGAAGTGGCCGGGCCGGCCGATGCGCAGCTCGCGGTCGCGCCCGCCCCCGAGGCCAGCTCAGAGGAGCAGTGGCCCAGCATCTCGTGGCTGCGGCCGTAGTCGCTCCCCAGGAATCCGCGGGGCGGCATGCGATCTAGGCGGTCAGGTCGACCTGCGCGAGCGCGCCCGGCATGCCGTCACAGGGCCGCTCCGTCGCCGCCGGGCGAACCGGGATTGCCGGGGCGGTCCGGCAGCGCGGCCTCCAATCGGTCGAGTAGAGGTACCTGCGCCTCCTTGATGCGACGTCTGGCTTCCTCGGGCGCGAACCATTCGACCCGATCGATCTCGGGGTAGGTCTTCATCCGGCCGGAGAACGGCGGCCATTCGAACGAGAAGGTGTTGCTCGTCGTCTTGGCCGGGTCGAGATCGCCCTCCGCGGCCCATGCGTAGACGATCTTGCCGCCTTTCTGCTTCACCGTGCCGAGGTCGATCAGGGGCCCGGTGGGAACCCGATGGCCGGTCTCCTCCTCGAATTCGCGCCTGGCCGTGATCTCCATGTCGACCTCGTCCGGGCTCGGTTCGCCCTTGGGGATGGACCAGTTGCCGGCGTCCCCGCGACCGAAGAACGGGCCGCCGGGGTGAGCCAGCAGGATCTCGAGCCCGCCCCCGCGAAGGCGGAACAGGAGGATGCCGGCGCTTCTGCGACTGCTCATGGCGAGAGGGTACGCGAGGCGCGCAAATGCCGTCCGGGCGCCCTCAGCCGGCGTCTCCGTCCGGCTCGGGTAGGGGATCGCGCGCCGCCGGGAGGCGGCGCTCGGAGATGAGGGCGCGGCGCAGCAGGAACTCGATCTCGGCGTTGAGGCTGCGCAGGTCGTCGTTGGCCCAACGGCGCAGGGCCGTCAGAACCTCCGGATCGAGGCGAACGAGGAAGGGGACGCGGTCGGCCATGTCAGTCTCCCGCCCCCGGCGGCGCGACCGTCGCAACGAGCCGGCGGCCGGCATGCGCCGGCCGCCGATAACCGCCACTCACGTGCCGGCTGCTCATCCCTGGTAGAGGGTGCCGGCGTTGACCACCGGCTGAGTCTCGTGCTCGCTGCACAGGACCACGAGCAGGTTGCTCACCATGGCCGCCTTGCGTTCCTCGTCGAGGTTGACGATCTTCTTCTCGCTGAGCTGGGCGAGGGCCATCTCGACCATGCTGACGGCGCCCTCGACGATCCGCGTGCGGGCCGCGATGACGGCGTTGGCCTGCTGGCGGCGGAGCATCGCGTTGGCGATCTCCTGCGCGTAGGCGAGGTGGCTCAGGCGGGCGTCCGCGATCTCGATGCCGGCCTGCTTGAGGCGGCTCTGGATCTCGGCGCTCACCTTCTCGCCGATCTCGTGAGGATTGCCGCGTAGCGAGATCTCGCCGTCGACGTGGGAATCGTACGGATACGACGTGGCCACCGTCCGTATGGCGGCCTCGGTCTGGACCTTGAGGAACTGCTCGTAGTCGTCGACTTGGAACAGGGCCTCGGCCGTCTCCACCACCTTCCAGACCACGACCGCGGCAATCTCGATCGGGTTGCCGTCGCGATCGTTGACCTTGAGGCGGGCGCTCTCGAAGTTGCGGACCTTGATCGAGATACTGCGGCGCGGGTAGGCGAAGGGATTGACCCACCAGAAGCCTTGCCCTCGAATGGTGCCCTTGTACCGGCCGAGCAGGACGATGGCGCGGGCTTGGTTTGGCGCGACGGCCGTGAAGCCCCCGTACAGGATCCAGTGGAGCAGGTACACGATCACCATCACGGTGAAGAGGACCCATTGCTCCACGATGAACGTGGGATTCAGGACTGCCAGGGCGACGAAGCCGACGGTCATCGCGACGGACGCAACGATCAGCGCAAACAGAGTCGGCCAGCCGGACAACGCAAAAGCCGGCTTCTCAGTGATCATCGAACTAACTCCTTTCGAGTTGGCGCGGTGATGATATCACATCGATATCTCAACGATAGCCCGAATCGCACGGATCGCGAGTGCCGAACGGCTCGGTCGAAGCGGTGCCGGGTGGGCCGTGGAGGAGGCTTTCGACCCGGCGCGGCACAATGGTTCCGCACGAAGCCGCGGACAAGGGAGACGGCGCATGAAAATCAGCACCCGAAGGCTCGGCACCAGTGGCCTGGAGATCACGACGGTCGGCTTCGGCGCCTGGGCGGCCGGCGGCGGAGGCTGGGCCTTCAGCTGGGGACCTCAGGACGACGACGACTCGATCCGGGCGATAGTCCACGCGGTGGGCAAGGGCGTGAACTGGGTGGACACGGCCGGCGTGTACGGCCTCGGTCACTCCGAGGAGGTCGTCGGTCGGGCCCTGGCGCGGATCCCCGCCTCGGACCGACCTCTCGTGTTCACCAAGGGCGCCCTGGTCTGGGATCTGCAGAACCCCAGGACTCCGCTGAAGCGGATAGCGGAGCCGGCCTCGCTGCGGCGCGACTGCGAAGCCTCTCTCCGCCGTCTCGGCGTCGAGCGCATAGACCTGTTCCAGATCCACTGGCCCGACGAATCGGGCGTCCCCGCCGAGGAATCCTGGGGCGAGATGAGCCGCCTCGTTGACGAGGGCAAGGTCCGCGCGATCGGCGTCAGCAACTACAGCGTCGAGCTCCTCGAGCGCTGCGAGCGGGTCCGCCACGTCGACTCGCTCCAGCCGCCGTTCTCGATGATCTTGCGCGACTCAGCCGGTGGCGTGATTCCGTGGGCCGCGGCGCACGGCACCGGCGTCATCGTGTACAGCCCCATGGCCTCGGGCATCCTGACCGACTCGTTCTCGGCGGAGCGCGTGGCCGCCATGGCGGAGGACGACTGGCGGCGCAAGGCGCCCAACTTCAACGAACCGGCGCTCTCGCGCAACGTGGCCCTGCGCGACGCCCTGCTGGCCATCGCCGGGCGCCACGGAACGACGGTCTCGGCGGTTGCAGTGGCCTGGGTTCTGGCCTGGCCGGGCATCTCGGGCGCGATCGTCGGAGCTCGGTCTCCCGAGCAGGTCGACGGCTGGCTCGGCGGGGGCACGTTGAGGCTCGGCCCGGACGATCTGGCCCAAGTCGCGACCGCCGTGGAGCGCACCGGCGCGGGTTCGGGACCGACTCGGCCGGACGGGGGCTCGACTAGCCTGCCAGCGTGACGCCCGCCGCCCGACAGTCGGCGGCGTATCCGGCCTGCGTCTCGCGAGTTGGCTCTTCGCAGGTCGGGAAGGCGACGAGCCGGTCCAGCCCGATCCGGGCGCAGCGGCCGATGAAGTCGACTCGCCGCTGGCCGGGCGTCTTCGCGTCTTCGTCGGCGCAGTAGAGCGAGAGCCGAAGCGTCGCCGGGTCGCGCCCGATCTCCTCGCACCTCTGGCGCGCGATCTTCATCAGTTCGGCCGCTCTCCGCGTCCCGACGTACACCAGGTTCAGTTCGTCTGCGAAACGGGCGGCCAGCCGGAAGGTCACTTCGGGGCCGTTGCCGCCGACGATGATCGGGGGCCGCGGCTTCTGGATTCCCTTGGGGACGTTGATCGCGTCCTCGACCCTGGCGTACTTGCCCTCGTAGGTGGCGTGCCCGGGGGCGAGCATCCGCGTGATCACCTCGAGGCCGTCGCGGAGAGCGCCGAGGCGGTCGCCGATGGGCGGGAAGCCGTAGCCGTACGCCAGCCACTCGTCTTCCTTCCAGCCACCGCCGATGCCGAGCTCGAAGCGGCCGTTGCTGACGACGTCGAGTGTTGAGGCGAGCTTCGCCACGACTGCCGGGTTGCGGAAGCCGGTGCAGATCACCATGTGACCGAGGCGCACGCGCGAAGTGACCATCGCCAGCGCAGTGAGCGTCGTGAACGATTCGAAGGTGATCTCGTCGAGTGGATCAGGGACGGTGTGGAAGTGATCGAACACCCACTCGGATTCGAATCCCAGCTCCTCGGCGTGACGCGCCAATTCGAGGGTGCGGGCCCAGGCCACGGCCGGGTCCCAGCCGTTGTACTCGTACTTCCAGCCCTGCGGGATCAGCAGGCCGACCTGCATCGTGTCCTCCAGAGGTAGTTACGGCGAGAACCGCTCGAACTGGGCCCATGATGCGACGGATCGGGCCGGCTCGTCGGGTCAGACCGGGACGGAGGCCCTCAGCAGCGTAGCCGAGCCATCGGGCGCGCTAATCCGGTAACAGCCCGTCGAGCCGGCCACCAGCACCGTCTCGAACCGTTCGAGCCGGGCGATCTCGTCTCCAACCTCGATCCGGGCCACGCCCTCGATCGCCGTCAAGATGTGGAAGCTGAGGCCGCCCGTGTCCAGAGGCAGGGGAGTGGCTCCGACGCGGGCCAGATCCAGGTCGAAGTAGGCGCAGTCGACGGCGTCGGCGATGCCTGTGGCGCCGGCGATGGCAGGGGCGGTCGGCTGGCACGGTACGTCGGTCGTGGTCACCTCGACCGATTCCTCGACGTGCAGCTTGCGCCCCGTCGACTGCGGCCGGCCCCAGTCGTAGGCGCGATACGTCGTGTCGCTCTCCTGCTGGATCTCGTAGAGGAGCAACCCGGGGCCGAGAGCATGGAGCGTGCCGGCGGGGATCAGCGCCGCCTCGCCGGCGTGGACCGGCAGGGTGGCGGCAACGTCGACGACGCGTCTGTCGCGGATCGCGGCCGCCAGCTCCGCGGCAGTCGTCCCGGGTCTGACTCCGAGCAGGATTCGGGCATCGGGGGCCGTCTCGATGAAGAACCAGGCTTCGGTCTTGCCGAACTCCCCGGGACCGACCATTCGCTTGGCCTGCTCGTCATTGGGATGCACCTGGACCGACAGCCAGTCGGCGCAGTCGAGGATCTTGGCCAGGAGCGGGAAGCGACCTCCGTAGCGGCCGTGGACCGCCGCGCCGAGCAGCGCGGCGCCGTGCTCCGCGGCCAGATCGGCCAGCCTGCGTCCGGCAAGCGGCCCCGTCGCCACTACGCTCGCCCCGAAAGCGATCCAGGCCTCACCGGTGGGCGGATCTGAGGGGCGCAGACGCTGCCCGCCCCAGACGCGTTCGCGGAACTGGGACACGAGCGGCAGCAGGTGCTGGCCGAGCCCTCGCTCGGAGCTCGCCCCCGGTTCGGCCATGGATGGCATCTCCACGATCGGACAGGGTACAGCGCGCCCGGCTCGAGCGAGGGCAGGGGAGGGGCGGCGAGTTTCCGGCGGCGCTCGGCGATGCGGGGCGGCTGTCAGGCCCCGGCCACCAGCGGCGCGAGTTCCTCGACAGTCTCCTCGCGCCGCGCTTCCTTGACGGGCACCAGCAGCAGCCCGCCGAGGAGGTAGCACAGCACGCCCAGCCCGAGCGCAGCCCGTGGCCCCGCCCCGTAGCCGAGCCAGCGGTTGACGTTGTCCATGATCAGCGCCCCTCCGACGGCAAGGGCAACGGTGCCCGCCGAGGCAGTGGCCACATTGGAGATCCCCATGTACCGGCCGGTGGAAGCCTTCGGCACGATGTCGCTCATGAGCGCCCAGTCGACGGCCAGGAATGCCCCGGCGGAGACGGCGAAGAGCGCGGCCCCGACGAAGGCCACGGGCACCACCGGCGCCAGCGCCGCCAGGCCCAGGCCGGTCGCCCCCACGGCGCATGAGGCGTAGATCACCGGCTTGCGGCCGACACGGTCGGAGAGCCGGCTGGCGGGAAGGACCGAGATCGTCACGCAGACGGCCACGATCGCGAGCAGCACGAGCTTGGTTTGGCCGGTCTGGACTTCGCCCATCCCGAACACCTGGGCCAGGTAGAAAGTGCTCATCGTGGGGAGGAAGGCGGCGGCGGCGAGCACGAAGAAGCGCGACCCGACCAGCCACAGGAAGCTGCGCTCCCTGAGGATGTCCATGCTCCATGCTTCCGCGGCGACTGCCAGCCATGAGCGGCCGGCGCGGGACTTGGTTCGGTGGCCCTCGTGGACGTGCATGACCACGCTCAGCATCGAGGCGAACTCGATCAGGCCGATCGCCATCGTGCCGTACAGGAAGGCGTTGGAGTCGGTGCTGCTGGCCCAGATGGCCACGGCGGCGACGACGAAGCCGACGATGTTGCCGAGCGCCTGGAAGAGCCCGATCAGCCCGGACGCGAGCCCGACCTGCTTGGCGGGGACCAGGTCCGGCACGTAGCCCTGGAACGGGCCCTGCGAGAAGTTGGAGCTGAACTGCAGCAGGGCCACGAAGGCGGCGATGGCAGGCACGGTGTTGGAGGTGGCGACGCCCCAGAGGAAGACCACGTCGAGGGCGGAGCCGATGAAGATGTAGGGCTTGCGGCGGCCCCAGCGGCTGGTGGTGTAGTCGCTAATCGTGCCGACCGTTGGCTGGACGACGATCGCGATGGCCATGCCGACAACGGCGATCTGCAACGCCCCGATGCCCTCACCCCCTTTGGGGACGAGGCCGGTGAACTGCAGGCGCCCGTTCACGATGTCGAGGATCCCGCTCCAGACCGTCGATATGCCCAGCCAGTAGGCCGAGATCCGGATCAGGTGGCTGAGCGGCATCAGCTGGGTTGGGCGGCCGTGAGAGTCGTGCGTGGGGCTGCTCGTCTCCATGCCGGCAGTATCGCCGCTGGCGCGCGCCGACGCAGCGTTCGGCTGTCCGCAAGCCGACACCCGTCCCCGCGCCCGGCTGCTAGGCTCGGGCCCAACGAACCTGGAGATCCTGCTATGGGCAGTTCATGCCGGCCTTCCACCTCAGGCCAGCACGACCCGCGTTACTACCTCTCGCTGGGCGACTCGCTGTCGACCGGGGTTCAACCCATCGGCCCGGAGGATCGCCAGTTCCGGACGGACGAGGGTTACTCGGATCAGTTGTGCGCGCTCGCGCACGACCGACTGCCCGGCCTTCGCGTGGTGAAGCTCGGTTACCCGGGCGAGTCGACGACGACGATGCTGGACGGCGGCCTGTTCGCATACCCACACGGGAATCAGCTCTCCGAAGCCGTCGCCTTCCTGCGACGCCATCGAGGCGAGGTCGACTTCGTCACCCTCGACATCGGTTTCAACGACTTCCCGACTCGAGATCTGGCGGGCATTGCGCCGGGCCTGGAGGCGGTGTCGCGGAACCTGCCCGGCATCCTGTATTCGCTGCGGGAGGCTGCCGGGCCCGAGACTCCGATCGCAGGAATGACGATCTACGACCCGTTCCTGGCCGGCTGGGTGAGCGGGTCCGACGGCCAGGATCTGGCCAGGGCGTCGGTCTACGAAGGTGTGCTGCCCATCAACGCCGGGCTGACTGCCATCTACGCCGCGGCGGGGATGGCCGTGGCCGATGTTGAGGGCGCCTTCGCCACCTCCGATTTCGAGACGATCGTCCAGTTGGACGGCTTCGGCCCGGCCCCGCTGAACGTGGCCCGGATCCACGAGTGGACCTGGGCCGGTTCGCCGCCGCCGCTCGGACCCGACCCTCACGCCAACGCGAAGGGGTATCGCGCAATCGCCGAGGCTTTCGCGAAGGTTCTGCTGTCGTAGCCGCTGCCGTGGCCGGCCGGCGAGCGCGTGGCCCTGCCCGAGCCGATCCGCCCCGCGTACAGGAAGAACCCGCCGGCCCTGTCGGACCGGCGGGTCTGGATTTCAGTCGCCATTGCGAAAGCCCGGGCCGTTAGTACCCGGTTGCTGCGGAGGCGGCCGGCGATGCCGCCGCGCCGCCAGAGGTTAGAGGAGCGACGAACCACTTGCCGTTGAGGCCCTGGCCGGTCGTGTCGCCGGGCTTAGAGTCGCCCGCGTAGTAATAGAGCGGCTGGTTGTCATGGGCGAGCTGACGCGTTCCGTCGGCCCGGATGATCGGCACAAAGGCGCCGGTCGCGCCGGCCGGCGGCGTGACTGTCATGCCATCGGCGAGTGTGGCGGGAGGCCAATTCGTGGCGCATGTCCCGGAGCAGTTGGAAACGCCCGGCGCATCGGCCGTGAAGATGTACAAGGTCATCCCGTTCTGGCCCGTGAGGTACGCACCCAGGGTGGCATCGTTGACCACGCCGATGGTGAAGGTGGTAGCGGCCTGGCTGGCCGCCGGCGCGGTCGAGGGAACGTCCGTGGCGACCAGGACCGATGCCTGGGGAGTGGCCGCGGCCGAGGAGCACGCGGCGGCGAAGAGCAGCGCGGCGGTCGCAACCCCCGCAAGCGAGAACAACGGATTGATGGGACGCATAGCTTCCTTCCTGGACTCTGTCCCCCTCCATTGAGGGTTCACAGGGAGTACGCAGCGCCCCGCTGCGCGGGTCTGGAGCGGCGAGACTGTCCCATCCTGCGCCCCCCTGTTCGCTCAGGCGAGACGCATCCCAAGCGCACCCGGCCCGAATCGGTGGCCGCATGACGACCCGGGCGTCAGGCCTAGCTCTTGGGGATCTCCCGCAGCGATCGAACCGGCGAGAGAAGGACCCACAGGAAAGCGGTCGAGGCCACCGCCGCGCCGATGCCGATTGTCGTCCGCACCGGCAGGAAGGACGCGAGCAGGCCGCCGATGAGCGAGCCCACGGGGATCGTGCCCCATACCACGAACCGCATCGTGGCATTCATGCGGCCCTGCATGTCGAGCGGCGTGATCGCCTGGCGGAAGCTCACCTGGTTGACGTTGTAGACGACCGCGGTCAGGCCGGTCAGGAAACTCGAAGCCAGCAGGAAGGTTGCCGCGACCGGCACCTCCGACGGCATCAGGAAGATGAGGATGGTTGCCGGTCCGGTGATGAACATGGAGCCGACGATGGCCGGTCCGACGCCGAACCTCCTCGATAGGCCGGCCGAAACCACCGCCCCGAGCAGGACGCCGAGGCTGCCCAGTCCGAAGACAGCCCCGACGAGAGCCACGCTCAGTCCCAGTTCCCGGTAGACGAAGATCGGGAAGATCGAGAAGGCAATGCTCGTACCCAGATTCGAGGTGGCCGTGGAGCCGGCGATCATGCGCAGATACCGGTTACCCAGGACGTATCTGAGGCCTTCGGCTATGTCCTGGCGCAGGCTCGTGTGCGAGCCGTCGCTAGCGACGCGCCTCTCCGGTACCGGCTCGTGCTTGCGAATCAGCGATATCAAGCCGCCCGACGCGAAGAAGCTGACCGCGTCGACGATGACGGCGAAGGGGGCGCCCACGAGAGCGATCAGCCCGCCGCCGAACGCCGGGCCGACCACCTGCGCGCTGGCTTGAGGGAACTGCAGCTTGGCGTTGCCTTCGACTAGATCGTCGCGCTCCAGGAGGGCCGGCAGGTACGACTGGTCTGCCACATCGAACAGGACGGTTAGGGAGCCGGTGACAAAGCCGACGGCGTAGAGCTGCCAGATCGTGAGCGCGCCGGCTGCGAAGGCGATCGGGATCGTGAGCAGGGCCAGGCCGCGGCCGAGGTCGCCGGCGATCAGCACGGGCCGGCGGCGCACTCGATCCAGCCAGGCTCCGGCCGGCAGCGCGAAGAGGATGAACGGCGCCATCTCGACGACGCCGAGCAGGGCGACCTCGATCGCGCTCGACTTCAGGACGACGGTCGCGATGAACGGAATCGCGAGCTGGCTGACCGAGCTGCCCATGAGGCTGACGGTCGCGGCCAGCCAGATCTTCATGTAGTCGGCGTGGCGCCACAACGACCGGCGTGGAGCGGCCGCGGCGGTGGATTCCGCCCCCGAATTCAGCGAGTTGGACATGGGTCGCATGGTAACCGCGCCAGCCAGACTGCTCACGGCGCCGCTCCGCTGCGGCCGGCGCTAGAGTTGCCGCGGAGCAGAGGCCGGACGCCCCGGCAAGCGATCGGGGCACGGCGCCACAGGAGGACACTCGGATGTTGGGTTCGAGCCACCGTCGACGGCGCAGCGCCGAGCACCTCTCGGTCAACCCGCTATTCGCCCAGGGCTCGGTCCTGGCCCCCATTCCCACCAGGCGCCTGCCCGACGGTGAGATGTCGTCCGCGGCGGCCTATCAGATCATCCACGACGAGCTGATGCTCGACGGCAACGCCCGACAGAACCTGGCCACGTTCGTGACCACGTGGATGGAGCCGGAGGTGGGCATGCTCATGGCCGAGTGCCTGCCCAAGAACATGATCAACAAGGACGAGTACCCACAGACGGCCGAGCTCGAGCATCGCTGCGTCTCGATGCTGGCCGACCTGTGGAACGCCCCCGATCCGGGCCAGGCTCCCGGCTGTTCGACCGTCGGCTCGTCGGAGGCGTGCATGCTCGGCGGCCTGGCCATGAAGCGCCGCTGGCAGCAGAAGCGCAAGGCGGCCGGCAAGTCGACCGACAAGCCCAACATCGTCATGGGCATCAACGTCCAGGTCTGCTGGGAGAAGTTCGCCAACTACTTCGAGGTCGAACCGCGGCTCGTGCCGATGGAGGGCAACCGCTTCCACCTCACCGGCGAGGAGGCGATCAAGCTCGTCGACGAGAACACGATCGGCGTGGTGGCGGTGCTCGGCTCCACGTTCGACGGCAGCTATGAGCCGGTGGCGGAGATCGCCGGGGCGCTGGATCGTCTCCAGGCGGGGACCGGTCTCGACGTCCCGATCCACGTCGACGGCGCCTCGGGCGGGATGGTCGCCCCGTTCCTGGATCGGGACCTGGAGTGGGACTTCCGCATCCCGCGGGTGGCCAGCATCAACACCTCGGGCCACAAGTACGGCCTGGTGTTCCCCGGAGTGGGCTGGGTGATCTGGCGCGATCAAGCAGCCCTGCCCGAGGAGCTGATCTACCACGTCAACTACCTGGGCGGAGACATGCCGACCTTCGCCCTCAACTTCTCGCGCCCCGGCGCCCAGATCGTGGCCCAGTACTACATGTTCCTGCGCCTCGGACGCGACGGATATCGCCTGGTTCACGCGGTCTGTCGAGACGTGGCCGGCGCCATCGCCGCGAAGCTGGCCGAGATCGGACCGTTCGAGCTGATCACGGACGGCAGCCAGCTGCCAGTGGTGGCGTTCCGCGTCAAGGCGGAGATCAAGAACTTCACCGTGTTCGACGTTTCGCGGCGGCTGCGGGAGCGCGGCTGGCAGGTGCCCGCCTACACGTTCCCGGCTAACCGCGAGGACGTGGCGGTCCTGCGCATCGTCGTCCGCAACGGCTTCTCGCACGATCTGGCGGCGCTCTTCCTGGCCGATCTGGAACGCGTCCTGCCCGAGCTCGAGGCCCAGTCCGCCCCGATGGACAAGGCGCTGGCGGTCTCATTCCGCCACTGACAGCTAGCGGCCGGATCAGCCGGCTGGCTCGACCGACTCGGTCACGGGGAAGCCCCGGGCGCGCAGCTCCGCCACGATCTCGGCGCTGTCGGTGGCCAGCTCCACCGGGGCGGCCCCGGCGGCGATCCGGCCCTGGGCCATGAGGTGGGCCACGATGGCGGCGTGCCAGCCGGTGGTCTCCTCCATGGCCGAGAAGCCGAGCTTGCGGTCTCGGACTACGCGCATGTCAACGACCGCGCGCATCGGCTGCCCGGCCTTGCGGCCGGTCACGATGACGTGAGCGATGACGATGTCGTCCACCGTCTCGTCGGCGCGAATCTGCGGCTCGATCAGGGCGTGGAAGAGCTGGCGCGGCACGACCTCCTGATCCCCGATCCGGATTGGCTCCTCCGAGAAGAGCCCTGCCTCCATGAAGCCCTTCCAGACGACGACATGGCCCGGATACCGAACCACCTTGTTGCGCATCGAGCGCAGCCTCTTTCCGAGGGTCCAGGGAGTGGTGGAGGCGCCGCCGGTCGAGAATGCCTCGAGGAGCCCGACCGGCTCCCCCAGGTCGACGAGCTCGTACTCGGCCGGGTCGAATGAGGCGACCTCGACCGGCTTGCCGTCGCGAATGTACGTGCTGCCGCCGGCGTACTCGTTCGTCAGCCCGTCCATCGAGAAGGTCAGGCGGTAGTTCCAGGGCGGTGTCGGGTGAAGCGGCAGGCCGCCGTCGAGCAGAACGAGATCCTCGGGCTCGTCGAGGAGCGACATGGCATAGGCCATCAGGTTGCTCGCCAGCCCGGGCGCCTCGCCGCAGTCGGGCACGACGCGGACGCCGGCCTTCTTCGCCCGCTCGTCGAGCGCCAGCTGCCCGAGCACGACCGAGGTGTTGCCGCCGAGGTCGCACCAGTCGGTCCCGGCTTCGATCGCCGCTTCCGTGAATCCCAGGTTCAGCTTGTAGCTGATCGCCCCGATCGCTGCGTCGAGCGGCCGCAGGAATTCGAGCAGGGCAGGGGAGTCGCCGGCGTCCAGCGCCACACTCGTGGCGATGGCACGGCCCGCCAGCCGGTTGACGCGCGCCGCCGCTGCCTCTGCCCGTGCCCCGTCCAGGTCCGCCAGCACGATGGCTGCGGCCTCGCCGCGAACCGCCAGGTCGAAAGCCGCTGCCGTCCCCTGCCGTCCAGCGCCCAGAACACCGTATCTGTACGCCCCGGTGCCGTCGCTCACGTCGCGCCTCTCGCTCTGCATGTCAAGGCAGACCGCCCGGGCGAGTGTACCGCGGGGCTGTTTTCGGCCGAGCCGCCGGCCTCAGATCACCGCCCAGACCGCCAGCGCACCCGCGGCGCCCGCCATGGCGCCTGCGAACAGGAGGGCGAACCAGCCGGCCCGGCCCTCTCGGAGCACGGCCGCCAGGCCGGTCAGCACGCCGGCCAGGGCCAGGAACGACAACCCCAGGATCGACCTCGAGTTGCGCCCGCTGGCGTCGTTGGCGATGTCCACCTGGCGGTTCTGCTCGTTCACCTCAGCCCACAGCTGCTGAGTCGTTGCCTTCACAAGGCCCGAGGTGTACGAGTCCAGCGGCGAGCCGCCGCTCGTCGCGGATGTGGCGGCGAGCGCCGCCGCCAGATCGGTCGCGGCTTGGCGCTCGGTTTCGCCGATAGCACCGGCCCCGTCGTCGGTGTACTGAAGCCCGGCGATCTGCCGACCAACGCCCTGCAGCGACAGCGCGAGGGCGCCCTGCTGTTCCACGACCGCCTCGTTCTGGGCCATGGCGCTGACCTCCAGGCGGGCCGTGAGATCGGCCGTCAGGCGGGCGGCCTCGATCTGGGCTCGGCCCGACGTTTGCCCCGAGCCGATCTGGATGACCGCCAGCACCGCGGCCAGCATGGCGATCGCGCCGATCAGGACGGCGGCCAGGAGATCGAAGCGCCGCTCGGCCCGGAGGCCGGCGGCCGCGTCCGGGGCGATCATGCGAGCACCTCCACTCCGACGGCCATGACCGCGCCGACTGCCAGCGCCACGACGCCACTCCCCAGCAGCACGGTGCGGTAACGCCGCAGCGGCTGGGCCAGCACCCCGAGCAGGGCGCACAGGCTCGTCGGTATCAGGGCGTAGGTCAGGAGCAGCGCCTTGTGGGCAAGCTCATCGCCGCTGGCCTGCAGCGTGTCCGGATCGAGGGCCACCAGATCGGGGGTCCCGGATCGGACGGCGGCCAGGCGTTTGCCCAGGTCGTAGCCTCCGGACGGCAGAGCGTAGGTCGAGTCGTTGACGAGTTGGGCGCTGGACGAGAGGCTCTGGGCGAGCTGTGTCTGGACGCTGGCCTCGACCTCGAGCGCGTGCGTGACGGCCGGGCTCTGGCCGACCTCGGCGGCCTGCAGCTCCCGGGCGAGGATCTGCGCCTGGAGGACCCCGATCGCCGTCGGCAGGTCGGACTGGTACAGCGTTTGCACGTCGTTCATGGCGCCGGCGGAGCGCTTGACCTCGGTGCGCAGGGCGTGCTGCCAGGAGTCGTTGGCATCGCTCGAGATCATCGAGGCGCGAGCGCCGATGATTGCGGCCACGACAGCGGCGACAGCGAGCAGGATCGCCACGCCGCCGTGGCCGCGGCCGTGAGCGGTGACCTCTATCTCCGAAACGGCGACAACCGGCGACTCGGTAGAGGCGCGTTCGAACAGCTGGCCAGGCATTGCTCCCTCCGGTGGCGGGGACTACCCCGGGTGGCTAACGGCGCCACTCTACCCGATGAGGCAGTGCCGGTATGGCCCGGCGCGGCCAGCGAACCGGACGCGCAGGTCGGGGCCGCGGACACAGCCGCGACCCCGACCGGGTCGTCAGTCTGTCGCCCGTCTCAGGCGGGCATCTCCGCTTCCTCGCCGACGTGTAGCGGCTGGCCGGTTTCGAGCAGCGTCTTGAGCCCCGAGAGGATCTCGGCCCAGCCGTGCTCGACCTCGCGGTAGGTCTTGGTCTCGCCGTCGAAGTCGTCGTGGACCAGGGTCAGCCGGCAGACCTCGCCCTGCTTCTCGATCACCCAGGAGACGCGCGACGGTCGCTCGGCCGCCATTTCGGGGTCGTAGACCATCGTGAACGTGTGGACCAGCCGATGAGGCGCCTCGATCTCGACGATCCTGCAGTCGAGCGTGACCTGGTCGCCTTCGAGATAGACGAGGCGGGAGCCGGGCTTCCAGTCGGACTGGACCTTCGTGCCGTAGTAGTAGAGCTGCGTGTCTGCCGGGTCGGTGATGGCCCGCCAGAGCCGCTCCGGCGTGGTGCGAATGAGAATCTCGTAGACATGGCGGGGCGGGACGCCCATGGGTTGCTCCTCCAGGTGAGCCTTGAGTGCGGTGAGTTGCGCGACCATCGGTTCGGCGTATCTGCTGATCCAGCGGTCGTGGATGAGCCGGATCGGCACCGGGTTGAGGTAGTGGCACTTCTCGCGCCCCACCTTGCGCGCGGTCACGAGGCCGGCTGCTTCGAGGACCCGGAGGTGCTTCATGACGCCGAATCGGCTCATCGGCAGGTGCGCCTGTAGCTCCACGAGCGATTGGCCGTCTCGCTCGAAGAGGGTGTCCAGGAGCAACCTGCGACTGGGGTCGGCCAGCGCCCGAAAGACCTCGTCCATCGGCGCGACCATAGGTGACCGAATGGTCACGTGTCAAGAAATCGGCGGCGTCGTCTCGCAGGGTGGTGACCCGATGAGCGGGGCGTCGGCCGGCTGCTACTTGACCGGGATCACGAACACGTACTGGTTCTGCTTGCCGCGGTAGTAGACCGCCTGGTCCCACTTCTTGAAGTCCTGCGAGAGCTCGCCATACGGCACCAGCGAGTCGGGCGGGCGCGAGTAGCCCCCTCGAGTCTTGTTCCACAGCGTCGAGTGGCGGTTGTACCAGACGTCTTCGATGTAGAGCGACTGGACGGAGTAGTTGTCTGTCACGGCCGGGTCGGCCGAGGCGACGAAGCCTGAGACGACCCAGGAGTGCCAGCCGTACCAGACCAGGAGCCCGGCCGGCCGGTTCGTGAGACGGATCTGCTTGACGACCTGCTTGATCGCCGCGGCCATCGTCGTCGTGGCTTGGACCTCATAGTTGCCGTAGCCGAGCTGCTGCAGACCCCCCGACCAACCCTCCGGATCCGGGCTGCCGTTACGACTCTCCGCGATCGAATTGCCCAGGTCGAACAGTTTGGCCTGCGTGTCTTCCGTGGTGTCGGAGCCTGCGTCCATGATGTTCATCGACGTCTGCATCGCCGCCGGGATGCACCACGTGTTCTTGAACTCGCCGATGAAGTCGCCTTCCTGGTAAAGATCCATCGCGAACTGGCCGGTCGGGGTCGGAGTGGCGGTGGGCCCGGCAGGCGTCGGAGTCGCGGCGGCCGTCCCGCCCGCCGTTGCCGCGGCGGTGGCTGAGGCGCTGGCGGCCGATGTGGCCGCCAGGGTCGGGGTTGACAGGTCCGCAGTGGGTCGCACCCGCGCCCACGGCGTGACCACGGGCGCGTAGCCGAAGCTCGCCCCCTGGAGGGCCTGGGTTGCGGTGTAGAGTCCACCCACCGCCAGGCAGGCGGTGGCCACCACGGCCAATGCAATCTGTGGCGCGTGCCCACTTGCGCGGTTCGCGTACGCGCGTCCCATCTGGCTCTCCGCCAACCGAATCTGCACGCTCGCAGGCGTCCATGCCGGCGCCGGCCGGCCGATCCGGTCCATCCGCGGCGCCAGCGCGACGGCCAGGATCACGAGCTTGACCGCCATCCCCACGCCGTATGCGGCCGGGATCGCGACCAGACCGGCTGCCGGGGCCAGGGCCTGGGCCGTGACGAACAGGGCGATGAAGCTGGCCACGGAGGCCAGTGTCGGGATCAGCGTGTTCTTCGTCGCGTATATGGCGCGGGCCAGCAGCTCGACCACGCTCTCCAGAGGGATCGACACCGCGAACACCGCGACGAGCATGGTCGTGATGCTGACGTCCGCGGCGTCGAAGGCGCCGCCGGCCAGCACGATCCGGACCGCGAGCCAGCCAAGAGACAGCACGCCGAGGGCGGCGCCGGTCGAAAGGACGGCAATCGTCGCCAGGTTCGTACCGAAGACCTTCCGAAAGGCCCGCCGGTCGCCCAGATCCGCGGCCGCCGCGAGGGCGGGGAAGGCTGCAATGGCGAACTGCGCGCCTATGACGAGCTCGGGCATCGTCTGGAACTTGCGAGCGTAGGCAAGGTCGGTCACGGAGCCCGCCTGCATGTTGGACGCGAGCGCGGTGAAGTAGAGCAGGATCACCGACGACTCCAGCGGCTGGCTGAGCATCTTGGGGATCATCAGGACGGCGTACTCTCGGATGCCCTTCGTCCGAAGGTTGAGGCTCGGCCAGGGATGGAAGCCGGCCTGGAGGGCACCGATGAGGCGAACGACGAAGTAGGCGAGTGCGCCGGCCACTGCGCCGACGGCCGCGCCGTAGATACCCATCGAATTGCCCAGCAGAAGCGAGCCGGCGATGATCCCGCCCGAGTACATGAGAGGCGCGAGTGCGTAGGCGAGCCACCGCTTCTCGGCGATCAGGACCTCGCCCAGGACCCACGTCGCCGCGAAGATGATCTGGGTCACGCTCAGAATGCGGAACAGACTGATGGCCGTGTCCCGTTGATCACCCGTGAATCCCGGGGCAACGAACGAGACGCACTGCGGGGCGAACACGACCATGATCCCGATCGCCACCGCCATGACCAGGACGGCCAGAGTCAGGATCGTTCGACCGAATGCCAGGGCATCTGCCCGGTCCTCGTCCCGGAGCCCGACGAAGAGGGGCACGAAGCAGGAGATCATGCCGCCGACGACAAGGATCTCCAGAATGAACTGGGGGAGAACGAACGCGGCATTGAATGCGTCGGTCTCCGTCCCGGCGCCGAAGACGTGCGCCAACACCTTGGTTTCGAGGAGCCCGACAGCGAAGCCGACGAACGTGACCGACGAGAGGATGAGGGCGCCCCTGGGCAGGGCTCGCGCGACGATCGGACGGAGGCGTTCCCGAAGGCTTGGCCGCCGCTCGTCGGGCCCGTCCCACCCGCCGTCTCGGCGCGAATCGACGGCCCCCCCCAGCCGACCCACGGGCCTGCCGGGCCGAGGCGTCATCTCGTCCAAGCGATCTTTCCTCCGTCTCCGTAGATCGGGCAGTGTGAGGCAGGCATCGGACTACGCGCAAGCGCGGCGGGACCGGCGCCCAGCGGCACCGAGAGGCATCGAACGCAGAACGACGCGCAGCGGTGGCGGCGTGGGGCGCTGAGCGGCCCGGCCGATGCCTCGCGCGGGATGCCTGAGGGGCCGGGATGCCGCCTGGTCGGCGACCGTGCTGGCAGGGACGGGCGGCCGGAGTCATCGTCAGCGTTCGGCAGCCGTGCCATGGGACGCCGGGCCGGGCATTGTGCGCGCCACACCCACAGTGAGAGGATCGCTCTGCTCATCGCAAGCGCCCTCCGGAGGAGAACCGATGGCCGTGGCAGCATCCTTCACCGGTTTCTCGCGCGACGCCGTCCAGTTCCTGGTCGAGCTGGCGCTCCACAACGAGCGGTCGTGGTTCCGGCCTCGGAAGGCCGAGTACGAGCATCTGCTGAAGGAGCCGATGGAGGCCTTGTGCCGGGCCCTCGCGGAGCGCTTCGAGGCAGGCGGCCTTCCCCTTCGGGCCGATCCCGCGCGCTCGCCCTTCCGGATCTACCGCGACGTCCGCTTCTCGGCAGACAAGTCGCCCTACAAGACGCATGTCTCCGCAAGCTTCCCGTGGACTGGCGAAGGCGGCGGCGTCGGCGCCTACTTCCATTTCCAGCCCGGCGAGATGTTCGCAGGCGGCGGAATGTGGCACCCGGAACCGGCCCAGCTGGCGGCGTGGCGGCAGACGGTGGCGCACAACCTTGGCAAGGTGGAGGCGACGCTCAAGAGCTCAACGTTCGTTGCCACCTTCGGGTCGGTCAGCGGCGACGGCCTCAAGCGCGTCCCGACCGGCTTTGCGGCGGACCATCCCGGGGCGGAGCTGCTGAAGCTCAAGGACGTGACCTTCGGCCGCCCCCTGTCCGACGACGACGTCTTCTCGCCGAACCTGCCGGACACGCTCTCGGAAACCTTCGCGGCCGCGATCCCTCTTCTCGAGCTCCTGGCCCGTCTGTCACCAGGTGAGGTGCGAGCCGGCTGGCTCAGAGGGCCTGCGCCCTCTTGACATGTCAATACCCCCCAGGGGTATACAAACGCGACGAAAAGTGGTAAGAATCACCCAGCAAAGGCCTGTCAAGACTTGACAGGCCCTTAGTCGTGTCAGGGTGGTCCGCGGAGGGCCAGGGCGCGAGGCCGGGCGGTTCGCGGGCAGTCGGAGTTGGCCGATCGGGCGGGTCGGGACGATCCAACGGGTCGGAGATGACGAAGAGTGAACGTCGAGGGCTTGTGGGCCGTCTGATGAGCCGGAGATGCTTATGGCCGTAGGAGTTGCCGCAGAAGTCAAGAGCAAGCTATCGGTCCTGGAGATCGTCGGCGAGCAGGTGGAACTGCGCAAGGCGGGCACCACCTACAAGGGGCTCTGCCCGTTCCACGGCGAGAAGACCCCCAGCTTCGTCGTGACCCCGGCGCGCGACAGCTGGCACTGCTTCGGCTGCGGCGAGGGCGGCGACATCTTCAGCTTCGTGATGCGCCGCGAGGGGCTGAGCTTCCCCGAGGCCCTGAAGCGTCTGGCTGCGCGGGCCGGCATCGAGGTCGACGAGCGGACGAGCCGTGAGGACGCCCACAAGGCTCGCCTGCGCGAGGTGCTCGAGCAGGCGATCGCGTTCTACCACGTCGTCCTGACGCAGTCGGAGACCGGCGCCCCGGCGCTCGAATACCTGCACGGCCGCGGCTTCACGGACGAGACTATCGAGCGCTTCCAGCTCGGCTGGGCGCCCGCCGGTTGGGACCAGATGATCAAGATGCTCCAGAGCCGCCGCAACGTGGCGGTGGCGGAACTCGCGGAAGTGGGGCTGACGAGCCAGCGTCCGGGCGGGCGAGGGGCATACGATAAATTCCGCTCGCGGGTCATCTTCCCGATCCGCGACGCGGCCGGGAACGCGGTCGGGATCGGCGGGCGGATCCTCCCCGGCGGCGCGCCCGACGCCAACGCGCCCAAGTACCTCAACTCCCCGGCGACCGCGCTTTTCGACAAGAGCCGCACGCTGTACTTGATCGAGCGGGCCCGCAGCGAAATGCGGCGGAGTGAGGAGGCCGTCCTCGTCGAGGGCTACACCGACGCACTCATGGCGCACCAGGCCGGTTTCGAGAACGTCGTGGCGTCACTCGGCACGGCGCTCACGCCTGCCCAGGTCGCGCTCATCGCCCGCTACGCCCGCGAGATCGTCCTGGCCTACGACGTCGACCCGGCCGGCCAGCACGCCGGCTCGATCGGCGGCGCGGAGCTGTTCCGGCTCATCGGGTCGCTCGCGGCGGAGGAGACCGGCGTCGAGATCACGCGCGTTCGCGTCGCGCGACTGCCCGAGGGCAAGGACCCGGACGAGGTGATCCGCGACACGCCCGATCTCTGGCGGGAGGCGATCCGCACCGCCCAGCCGATCATCGAATTCCTGATCGACTACTACGCCACGGCATTCCCGATCCGGACGGCCGAAGGGCGGCGCCACGCCGTCGGGGCGCTGATGCCGATGCTGCGCGAGATTCGTGACCCGATAGTGCGCGACAGCTACCTCCAGACGCTGGCGCGTCGAACCGGGGTGGAGGAGCGGGTGCTGCTGGAGGCCCTGCGGGCGCCCGAACCCGTCGGCCACGGCACGGGCCGCGGTGGAGACGGACGCTCGGGCTCCGGGGCGGGCGCGGGATCGGGGCGCTTCACCGCCGACGCCGTGATGTCGGCCCCTGACACGATCGACACGAAGGCCGAGCTTCGGTCCCTGACGCTCGAGGAGGGCCGCCTTCTCCGGCTTCTCCTGCTGGTGCCGGAGCAGCAGGAGCGGGTCGCCGAGGCGCTGGCGGCGCAGAACGCGCGGCTTCCCAGCACTCCGGCGCGCGAGCTGCTGGCCGAGATGCTGGCCGACCGCGAGCGGGATCGCGAAGCCGGCGGCCCGGGCGGCTTCGAACGAATGCGCTTCCTGGACTCCCTTCCACCGGAGCTCCACAGCCTGGCCATCGCCTTGTACGCGGAGCGTGGTCCGGACCCGAACGAGCTGGACCCGAAACGGGTCGGCATCGGCGTGGACCAATGCCTGCTCGCCCTTGAGGCGGACCGGCTCGAACAGGAGATCGCCTTCAACAGCAGCGAACAGAAAGAGGCGGAGGCCGCCGGGGACTCAGAGGAAGTCCTGCGGCTGGCCGCCATACAACGCCATCTCAACGAGGCTCGACGATCGCTCGACCGACGTCGCGAGGACACGAGCCTTCTCTCATCTGCTGGAGGACACCGATGACAGACCCCTTGGACAAGCAGCTCGTGGAGGTGGCCCTCTCCGGCGGCGGCCGCCGCAAGGCGGATCTCGAGGAGGCCAAGCTCGCCGGCGTGCGCCCGCGCCGTTCGGGCGAAGACGAGCCGCTCGACGATGACGAGCTGCTGGCAGATGACGACGACGAGGTCGTGCCGCCGGAGGCCATCGAGGACGACTCGGTCGATCTGGGCGTCGAGGTCATCGAGGAAGACAGCCTCATCGAGCCGCGCATTGTCGGCGACGTGCCGGTCAAGCTGGACGCCGAGGCGCTCGAGGAGCCGACGCCCGAGGAACTCGAGGCGCTCTCGGCGGACATGATCGGGATCGACGACCCGGTCCGGATGTACCTGAAGGAGATCGGCAAGGTCGCGCTTCTCACGGCCGAGGAAGAAGTTGTGCTGGCCAAGGCTATCGAGCTCGGAGAGCAGATGGTCGACGAGCCGTGGAAGGGGATCGTCTCGCTCCATGAGTGGACGCACCACGAGACCGAGCGCAAGACCCGGACGATCAAGCCGCAGTACAAGCTGCCCTTCGCGGTCGAGTCGGCGCAAATGGTCGCCGATGCCGTCAAGTCCGAGGAGGCCGCCGACCTGCTCGTGCCCTCGCCGGATTTCCACCTGATCAAGGCCGGCAAGGAAGCCACGACCGATGGGACGAAGGAACTTCTCAAGGAGGCCCGCCACCTGGTCACCGCGTACAACGACTCGCTCTCCGCGGACGCATTCCTGGCCCTGCTCGACCGGGCCTACTTCGCCGTGCACAACGGCGACCTCGACTCGCGAGACAACGTCGGGCTGCGCGCGATCTACGACTGGAGCCGGGATGCCGTCGCGTACCCGGCGCTCCAGCGCTGGATCGAAGGTGGCCACGACGTCGACCTGCTGCGCCGCCTCGGCCACGACCCCGAGGTGCCGGCCAATACGAAGCTCCGCGACCGGCGCGGCGAGCTCGTCCGGATCGGGCGCGACGCGCGCGAGCAACTGACCTCCGCGAACCTGCGGCTGGTCGTCTCGATCGCGAAGAAGTACATCGGCCGGGGCATGTCGTTCCTCGATCTGATCCAGGAAGGCAACATCGGCCTCATCCGCGCGGTCGAGAAGTTCGACTACGAGAAGGGCTACAAGTTCTCCACCTATGCGACGTGGTGGATCCGCCAGGCCATCACCCGCGCCATCGCCGACCAGGCCCGCACCATCCGCATCCCGGTCCACATGGTCGAGACGATCAACCGCCTGATCCGCGTCTCGCGCACCCTGCTCCAGGAGCTCGGTCGCGAGCCGACGGTCGAGGAGATCGCCGAGGCGATGTCCAAGGGCCAGGAAGTGGTCGTCACCCCGGAGAAGGTCCGCGAGATCATCAAGGTGTCGCAGGAGCCGGTTTCGCTGGAGACGCCGATCGGCGAGGAGGAGGATTCGCACCTCGGCGACTTCATCGAGGACCGCGGAGCCCTGGCACCCGCCGAGGCGGCTTCGCACCAGCTGCTCAAGGAGCAGGTGGAAGCGGTGCTGGATTCGCTGACCGGCCGCGAGCGGCGCGTCCTGCAGCTGCGCTTCGGGTTGGAGGACGGCCGGGCCCGCACGCTCGAGGAGGTCGGCAAGGAGTTCAACGTCACCCGCGAGCGCATCCGCCAGATCGAGGCCAAGGCCCTGCGCAAGCTCCGCCACCCGTCCCGCTCTCGTAAGCTCAAGGACTACCTGGAGTAGTGGGCGCGGGGGGCAGCGGCCGGCGAGTTGCGGCGGCGTGTGGCGGCCGGCGTGTGGCGGCGGCCGGCGAGACGCCCCGCCGTCACAAGCGCCCGTCCAGGCATGCACTCTCGTCCATGAGCGCCCCGAGTGTGTCTGCGTGCGCGTGCGGACATGCATGTCGAACGACCCAAACCCGGCGCCGGATCGGGTTGGTCGGCAATGTAGTCCGCCACGCGCAGGATCAACTCCGCGCGGACTTTGTTTGTCGTTGCGGTATCTGAGAACGCGCAGTATCGACGCCCCTGCGACTCCGAGTCAGGCAGATCGGTCGGACGTGCATCTGCGGACGCGCACGTGACCCGCGGCGTCGGCCAGGGAGCGGGCGCGGCCCCTGGTGGGCGGGCGGCCGTGTGGGTGGACGGCCCCGGCAATGGCGCGGGCGCCCGAGTCTCGATCTCGTGAATTCCGAATGAAGTCGTAGCGAAGGCCGCGACTCTAGGATCGGTCAATGGCTGTGAAGGAACGTCTCGCCGACATCGGGAGCCAACGAGCCCGGCGCATTCTTTCGGAGATGGCCGAGGAGTTGCATCGAACGCGGCTGCAGCACGGCCTGAGCCAGGCCGCCGTGGCGACCGCGACGGGGATCTCACGCTCGCAGGTCGGCCGGATCGAGCGCGCGGAAGTTCCACGGGTGCCCGTGGCGGTTCTGGCGCGTCTGTGTGCCGTGGTCGGACTTGACCTGAGCGTGCGCGTGTACCCGGCCGGCCCGCCGATAACGCGATGCAGCGCATCGGGCCTTGATCGAGCGGTTCCGACGACGCGTGGCGCCGACGATCGCCTGGCGGTTCGAGGTTCCGATAGGGAGGGCGGGCGATCCTCGGGCGTGGGATGCGGTGATGTTGATCGAGACGGCGGAGGTGGCGGTCGAGGCCGAAACGCGGCCTCGGGACGTGCAGGCATTGCAGCGGCGCGTGGCCCTAAAGCGGCGTGACGACCCCGGTGTGTCGGGCGTGGTGCTGCTGCTCGCGGACACGCGCCACAACCGGAACCTGCTGCGGCAGCAGGGCAAGGCCCTGTGCGCGGACTTTCCAATGGCGCCACGGGGAATTCTGCAGGCCCTGGCGGAGGGGCGCGATCCGGGAGGGAGTGGCGTCGTGCTGACCTGACGAATCGGGCCTGGCGTGCTCGGGGCCCTGTGGCCGCGATGCGCTCGCCGCGCGGCCGGCGGCTCGTGGCCACGATGCCGCGCCGGTCTGCGCCGAAGGGCGGCCACGGATCCGGCGCGCCGCCTCTGCCCGACCGCGCCGAAGGGCGACCACGGGTCCGGCGCACCGCCCCACCCGGGACGCAGCCCGGGTACGCTACCGGGGTCTTGGCCGATAGCCGGAGGAAACGAATGATCACCGGCGACCCCGGACCGCTTGTGTCGGCCGAGTGGCTTACGGCCCACCTTCTCGACCCCGATCTTCGGATCGTGCACGTGTCGACCGACCGTGAGGTCTACGGCCGGGCGCACATGCCGGGCGCCGTCTTTGTCGACCTACACGTCGACCTGGCCAAACCCGGCAGGCGGCCCAAGACGGGCACGGCGGAGCGCCAGTACCTCGTCCCGACCCGCGAACAGGTGGCCGGGTCGCTGGCCGCGTGGGGCGTCAGGCCGGGCCAGCACATCGTGTTCTACGACGACGAGGGCCAGAACCGCCACGCCATTCGGGGCTATTGGCTGCTGCGCCTGTACGGGTTCCCGCGCCACCAGCTGCAGGTCCTCGATGGCGGTATCACCGTCTGGCGGGCGGAGGGGCGGCCAACCACCGCCGCGGTCGTGGGGCCGCGGCGGGCCGCGGCCACCGAGCCGCTCCACGATAGAGACGATTCGCTCATCGCCACCGCCGACCAGGTCATGG
Organism: Candidatus Limnocylindrales bacterium; assembly: GCA_050008515.1. Classification (GTDB taxonomy): domain Bacteria; phylum Chloroflexota; class Limnocylindria; order Limnocylindrales; family CSP1-4; genus Fen-1039. The sequence continues at coordinate 215,971 of JBEKMM010000002.1, read as the reverse complement.
CGTGGAGCCGCGAGGCGAGCGCACCGGGCGGCCCAACGCGTCTCCTCGACGTCAGGCTCGTCGACGAGTTCGTGGGCACGGACGTGAGGGCGGCCCGCGGCGGCCGGATCGCGGGCGCGAAGCATCGCGTCGTCAGTGACTTCGTCGCGCCCGCTGGGCGGCTCCGGAGCGGAGCCGAGGCGCTGGCGATTCTGCGAGGGACCGGCGTGGACCCGGCCCAGCTGCGCGCTACCTACTGCCAGGGCGGCGTCCGGGCCGCGCTCGTCTGGTTCGTCCTGCACGAGCTTGCGGGCCTGAGCGAGGTGCGCAACTACGCCGAGTCGTGGGAGGAGTGGGGCAACCGGCTGGACCTGCCCGTCGAGAGCTAGCGGGGCGTCGAAGAGGTCGCCGTCGAAGAGGTCGCCGCCCGAGACGCTACGGGTAGGTGTCGATGACCGAACGGACCCGAAGGGCCTTCCGCGCTCGGTCCAGGTCCCAGCCTTGCGGCAGATCGAACGAGACGGCGACGTCTCGCCCGGCCGGCAGGTCGAGGTAGTTGTCGTCGGGGACGACCTCCGCGCCGTCGAGCGAGAGCTCGACCCAGCGCGCGAAGGTGTCGGACCGGAGTCGGACGGTCGCGCGACCCGCCGAACCCTCGACCGCCGTTTCGATGGCCAGTTCGATCGTCGGTCGCCGCAGCATCAGCTGCTTGTCGGGGACGAACGGAGTCACGACCAGCGCCCGCCGCGACCCTGCGACCAGAAGCTCCGACACGAGGATCAGAGATCGCCGCTCATCGGCCGGCGCCGTGACGGGCACCAGCGTGACGGAGGTGGTGGCGAGCCCCGCCGCCTCTACCGACTCTCGGCCCGACGCCACCACTCCGCCGTCGAGCCGCTCCAGCGACCAGCGGACCTCTCCCCGCCATCGCGCGGCCATGTCGTTGGTGACGGCCAGCGAGACACCGTCTCCCTCCACCTCGGCGGAGAGCAGCACCGGGGCGTAGAACCGCCGCGTGGCGTACTGGAGGGCCTTCCAGCGGCCGAAGTAGTCGATGCCGGCCCACGAGGAGACCGGCCAGCAGTCGTCGAGCTGCCAGTACAGCGCGCCGCTGCAGCGGGCACGCTGGCGGCGCCAATGCTCCACGCCGACGCGCATGGCCTCGGCATGGAGGACCTGGCTCAGGTACACCATCGAGGCGAAGTCCTTCGGCATCCGGAACTGCTGGGCCATGTAGTAGAGGATCCGCGCGTTGCCGACAGGGCAGCGCTGATGGTGGTCCAGGAGAGGCGAGCCCAGGTTCCAGTCGGCCGGATCGGGCGCGAAGGCGGCCACCGTCGCCAGCGCCGGCAGCGATTCGAAGCCGAACTCGCTGACGAAACGGTAGGTCTCGTGGCGGTAGGCCGAGAACGGCGCAAGGGCATGCCAGACGATCCACTCGTGCTCGTCGCCGCGATTGCCGCCGATCGGCTCCTCCAGCGGCCGTCCCGACGAGGGCGAGCTCGGCCAGTAGGGAGTGGCCGGATCCCCGGCCGCGACCCACGCCGGCAGCGTCTCGGAGAAGAAGCGCAGGTAGGCCGCGCGCAGGTCCTCGTTCTCGGGCCGGCTCCAGCCCCAGATCGTCCAGCCCCGCTCCATCTCGTTGTTGCCGCACCACAGGGCCAGGCAGGCCCGGTGCCGCAGCCGCCGGACCTGCTCCCGCACCTCGACCTCCACGTTGGCCAGGAACTCGGGATCGGTCAGCGGGTAGACGCTGCAGGCGAACATGAAGTCCTGCCAGACCAGGATGCCGTGGCGGTCGCACAGATCGTAGAACGCCTCGGTCTCGTAGTAGCCGCCGCCCCAGACCCGGATCATGTTGTGGTTCGTGGCCGCGGCGGCGCCGAGCAGCGCCTCGAGCCGCGCCGGCGTCACGCGGGCCGGAAAAGAGTCGGCCGGGATCCAGTTGGAGCCTTTGGCGAAGACGGGCACGCCGTTGACGACGAAGGTGAACGACTCGCCCCACTCGTCCGGCTCGCGCCGAAGCTCCAGCGTCCGCAGGCCGACCTGGAACGAGCGCCGATCCAGCTCTCGGCCGTCTTCGGCCAGCTCGACCTCGACGCGGTACAGCGGCTGCTCGCCGAGACCGTTGGGCCACCACAGGTTCGGCTCGGGGATCTGGAGCGAGAGACTGGCCGACGACGCCGTCGCGGGAATGGCAGCCGCGACGGATTCGACCCGACCGCCCGGGTGCGCGACTCGCATGACGGCCTCGACCGCCCGGGCGCCGGCAGCGCTCGTCCGTTCGACCTCGACCCGCGCGGAGATCTGCGCGCGAACGCCCTCGACTTCGACCGTCTGCCCGATCCGGACGTCGGCGAGCCGGGCGGCGCTCCAGCCCTCCAGCCGCACCTCCTGCCAGATGCCGATGTTCGGCAGCTTCGGGCCCCAGTCCCAGCCGAAGTGGCACGGCGCCTTGCGCAGGTAGGGACCGCCGGGGAGCGTCTCCCTGGGCCGGTCGAGCGTCCGGACCGCGTCCAGCTCCGCTCCGCGGCGGACAGCCGAGTGGAAGAGCACCGCGACCTGGTTCTCACCGGGTCGGACGCGGCCGGTCACGTCCCAGCGCCAGGTTCGGAACATGTTGTCGGCGCTGCCCAGCAGATCGCCGTTGAGACGGATCTCGGCCAGGGTGTCGAGGCCGTCGAAGACGAGGGCGAGGCGCTCCTCGGCCGCCACGGCCCCGTCGACCTGGAAGGAGCGGCGGTACTCCCAGTCCCGCTCGGCCACCCACTGGACCCGCAGCTCCTCGTCGCCGAAGAACGGGTCGGCGATACGGCCGGCGGCCATTAGGTCGGTGTGGACCCCGCCGGGGACCTGGGCGGGCAGCCACTCGCTCGAGCCGGCCTGCCGGAGCTGCCACGCGCCACTGAGAGACTGCCTGGTCACTGGTCCTCCCGGGAGTTAGCCCGTCCGCGAGCCTCGATTCGCCGCTCCGGACGATCGCGCCGCGTCCGCGTCACGAACCCAGCCGACGCCGTGCTATTCTGTCGCGCGGCGCCGCGACGGCGTCACGGATCGCTTCGGGCGATCGACTCGCTCCGGCGTAGCTCAGTGGTAGAGCGGGCGGCTGTTAACCGCTTGGCCGTAGGTTCGAATCCTACCGCCGGAGCCACTTCTTCCTCGTAGATCGCCCACTTCTGGCTCTTCCAGCCGACTGCTGGCGACCCCGTTTCCGGGGTCCGTGACTGACTGCGTGACTGACTGCCCGGACCCCGTCACCGCCAGTTCCAGCAAGTCGGAGTCTTCACGCTGCTGACCTGCCGTGATGTAGGCGTACAACGCCATCGTAACCCTGCTCCCGGGCACGCGGCGCAGCACCTGCGCGACGCGGGTGGGCATCGGCGTCAACGAGCAGGCTCGCCGCCCCGTGCCGCATATCGTGGAGCCGCATCCTCGTCGAAGAGCGGCCTCACTTCGGCCCACCCCGCTCACTCTGAGCCGCCGCTCGGCGAACGCCGCCCGCCGCCGAAGCATCCCCGACCAGATCGAGCGTGGCGCAGCGGGCAGGCTCAGCGAGCGCCGCGTTCGGCTCGCGGATCTGGGCCGGTGAGCTCTATCGACGCGTCGCACAAGGCCATAGAGTTGCTGCTGCCGTGCAATTCCGAAGCCTGATCCGACAGCGCGGCCGTCGATATAGCGCCCTCGCCGCGGCGTTGGGCATCGCCGTTGTGTTGGTCGCTGCCGGCTGGACCACCCTGCATTCGGGCGGCTTGATACCCACGCCGATGCCATCGACTCCGGGCGCGTCGCTTGCCACGGTCCACAGCCCCAATCCCACCACCAGCCCGACTCAGGCACCGGTGGTCACCTTGGCACCCGCGACCGCGACGCCGGAGCCAAGCTTCCCCCCGGTGAACAGCTGCAACCCGGCGTCCGTGCCTGGCGCAATTCCGGTGGCGGCGCCCGCGAGCGGCAAAGCCGGCTCCTTCGCACTGCACGTGCCGATCCTCGAGTATCACCGGATCGTGCCCCTCGCCGAGGCTGGCAACTCGCGTCGCAGCCTGGTCGTCCCCCCGCAGAAGTTCACCGCCCAGCTCGGCGCCCTCCAAAAGGCGGGCTGGCACACCATCACGATGGCGACGCTCGCGAACGACTTGCAGGTACACACAAAGCCGCCCGCGAGGACCTTCGTGATCACCATCGACGACGGCTGGGACGACGGCTACACGTACGCGCTCCCAATCCTTGCGCAGCATGGCTTCGTGGCGACGTATTTCGTCATCACCGGCCGGATCGATCACCCAAGCTTCCTAACGTCCGCTGACCTCCAGGCGCTCGTAGCCGCCGGTGATGAGATCGGCGATCACACCATGGACCACGTCTACCTGACCAGACAGCGAGGCGCGAAACTGACCTATGAGATAGATGCGGCCGCCGCTCGGATCGCCCAGGTCACGGGCTACTGGCCGGAGTCCCTGGCTTATCCATACGGCAGCGAGAACAGCCGGGTTGTTGCCGCCGTTGCCGCATGTCAGGGCCTGCGGATCGCGGTGATCGAGGGGAAGCACCCTGTCATCTACCAGACGTGGGCCAACCGCTTCGTGATCACCCGAATCCACGTCTCGTCGGGCACGACGCCCGCCAAACTGGTTGCAGAGCTGGGTGGTTAGCGGCGAGCGCGCCGGCCCCCCGTCTGCCACCGCGGTCTCGCCGATCGGGAGGAGTGCGGGTACTCGGCCTACTGGCCCGACGGCGCTAACCCTCTTGTCCCGAGCACATGTCCCTCGTGACTGACTGCGTGACTGACAGAGTCGGCGAGAAGGGCCACATTCGCGCTCAGAATCAGCCCCGGGACCGGCCTGCCGGAGCCAACCCTTCCCTTCGGCGTACTCTGCCGCTCGGCTCTAGTTGAGGCCCTCCGGCCTCGGCGAACTCGCGGCCTCTTGCTGCTTCTGCGCAGCCACCTGCCGGGCCCGCTGGATGATCTCCATCGCCGCCGTGAACGCCTTCGACAGCGCGTGCTGGCCCTTGAGCAAGGGCGCCCCGTCGACGTCGATCCCCAGCCGGCCGTCGTGCGTCAGGACCGTGAAGCGGACCCGCCCGAAGGCAGGCAGCGGTGTCGACTCGACCGGCTTGAACTCATCGAGATGGGCCTCGATCTCACGCAACAAGACGCGGTTCATCATCGCCATGTCGCCGAGGTCGCCCAGGCCGCCAACGGCGCCACCGGTGCTGTCGTAGGCGCTCGTCGTCCCGTCGGCGTATGCGGCGACCGTGTACAGCACCTCGAACCCGATGTCGATGAGGATGCCGTAGACGTGCGGCAGCACGTCGGTTGGCTGCATGGCGCTCGTCTCGGGCGAGACCGCGAGCAACGTCTCGCGCATGCTGGTGTATTCGGGCGAGAGCTCGGGCATTGCGTCCCTTTCGTCGGTGCGATGGCCTCGAACGTTACCATCCCGCCCCGCCCAGGAGCGACCGGCGGCGCGTTGCGCCACGACGGGTTCGGAGCTACCCCCGACTTTCTTCTCATGCAATTGGCGGTTACCCGATCCGGCGCCACAGGCTACACTTTCGGGCACGATGAACTGGGATCTCTTCGACAGCAGCCTGCTCCTTACTTGAGGCGAGCGCCCTCGCGGTGCTCGCCGGCAACCTCCTGCGCCAGCGCAGGAGGTTTTTGTTTCCCTGGATAACCCGCCCAGGCCCGCAGTGACGACAGCGGACACGACAGAGTCAGAAGGAACCCGAGATGCCTCCCGTACCCGCCCACCCGAGGAAGATGCCGGTCGAGAAGTACATGCCCTTCCGACCCCTGCCGCTCCGCCTCGCCGATCGCGAGTGGCCCAACCGCCAGATCGAGCACGCTCCGATCTGGTGCTCGGTGGACCTGCGGGACGGCAACCAGGCTCTCATCGACCCGATGGACCCGGCGCGCAAGCTGCAGATGTTCAAGGCGCTGGTGGGCATGGGGTTCAAGGAGATCGAGGTCGGCTTCCCCTCGGCGTCGCAGCCTGACTACGACTTCATCCGCCAGCTGATCCAGGAGGATCTGATCCCCGACGACGTCACGATCCAGGTCCTGACGCAGTGCCGCCGCGAACTGATCGAGCGGACGTACGAGTGCCTGCGGGGGGCGAAGCGGGCGATCGTCCACTTCTACAACTCCACGTCGGTCCTGCAGCGGCGCGTCGTCTTCCGCCTGGACAAGGAAGGCGTCAAGAAGATCGCCGTCGACGCCGCCGGCGTCTGCCTGGAGCAGGAGGCTAGGCTGCCCGGCACCGAGATCCGGTACGAGTACTCGCCCGAGAGCTTCACCGGCACGGAGCTCGACTACGCGGCCGAAGTCTGCGCCGCGGTCATGGACGTGATCCAGCCAACGCCGCAGCGCAAGATCATCCTGAACCTGCCGGCGACGGTGGAGATGTACACGCCGAACATCTACGGCGACGCCATCGAGTGGTTCCACCGCAACGTCCCGCGCCGCGACTCGATCGTCCTCTCGCTGCACCCGCACAACGACCGGGGCACGGCCGTGGCCGCGGCCGAGTTCGGCCTGATGGCCGGCGCGGACCGGATCGAGGGCACGCTCTTCGGCAACGGCGAGCGGACCGGCAACGTGGACGTCGTCACCCTGGCGGGGAACATGTTCAGCCAGGGGGTCGACCCGAAGCTGGACATCAGCGACATCGACGAGCTGCGCCGCGTGGCCGAGCACTGCAACCGCCTGCCCGTCGAGCCGCGCCATCCCTACGTCGGCGACCTGGTCTACACCTCGTTCTCCGGATCGCATCAGGACGCCATCAAGAAGGGCATGGAGGCGCTCCCGCCCGACTACGACATCTGGGAAGTGCCGTACCTGCCGATCGACCCCAAGCACGTCGGCCGCAGCTACGAGGCGGTCATCCGGGTCAACAGCCAGTCCGGCAAGGGCGGCGTGGCCTACATCATGAAGACCGAGCACGGCATGGACCTGCCGCGCCGCCTCCAGATCGAGTTCAGTCGCTGCATCAAGGTGATCACCGAAGGCAGCGGCACCGAGATCACGGCCGAGGAGATGTGGGACGCCTTCGCGGCCGAGTACCTGCCGGATCCGCCGCGCGTCCGGCTGGCGGGCTACGAAACCTCGTCCGATGCCGACGGCGTGATCGTCCGCGCCCGGCTCGCCGACGGGTCGACTCACGCCATCTCCGGCCACGGCAACGGCCCGATCTCCGCCCTGGTCCACGCTCTCCGTCATGATCTTGGCGTGGAGGTTGACGTGCTCGACTACGCCGAGCACGCGTTGGGCGCGGGCGAGGAAGCCACGGCTGTGGCGTACGTCGAGGTCCGCTCCCACAACGACGTGCGTTGGGGCGTGGGCATGGACCCGAACATCACCACGGCCTCGATGAAGGCGGTCCTCGGCGCACTCGAGCGGCTGGGCGTCGACCTCTTGCAGCCGCCGGTCGCGGAACCACAAGCCGCGCGGTAAGCCCGGAGGACCCCCGTTCGAGGTCCGAATGGCCCGGCGACAAAGCCGACCTATCAGCTAGGATATCGGCGTGTCCGTCACCGCCGGCGTCCGCACACTCGCCGGAGCGATTCGCTCCCCGGCGATCGCGCGCTGGCTGCGCGTCGTCGGGCCGGCATGGGTCGTGATGCTCGCCGACGTGGACGCCCCGAGCGTTGTCACGGCGGGCGAGGGCGGGACCGTCTCCGGCTACGCCATACTGCTGCCTCTGTTCGCCCTGGTGCCGATTCTCTTCCTGGTGCAGGAGATGACCGCCCGCCTGGCGCTGGCCACCGGCAAGGGCCACGCGGAGCTGGTCGGGGCTCGCTACGGGCCGCGCTGGGCTGCCGTCTCGGTCATGGGCATGGCCGTCATCAACTTCGTGGCCTACGTCTCGGAGTTCGCCGGCATCGCCCTGGGCGCGGCGATCCTCGGCATTCCGGGGCCCGTGGCGATCGGGGGCGCGCTGGCCCTGCACGCGGGCATGGTGCTCACCGGGGGCTATTCGGTCTTCGAGCGGTTCGCGCTGGTGCTCTCGCTGGCGCTCTTCAGCTTCGTCGTCCTGGCGATCGTCGGCCACCCGAACCTCGCTCACCTCGTCTCGGACCTGAACCCCGTCCCGAGCGACGTGCCGCACGACTACTTCGCCCTGGTCGTGGCGATGGTCGGGGCCTCGGTGATGCCGTGGATGCTCTTCTACCAGCAATCCGCCAGCGTCGACAAGAAGCTCACGCGCGAAGACCTGAAGGGCTCCCGGCTCGAGACTCTCCTGGGCGCCTTCGCCAGCCAGGCGTTGATGGCGGCCATCGTGATCGCCGCGGCGGCCGCGATGGAGTCGGCGGCGCCGCCGGCGGCGATCCCGGCCAACGTTGCCGAGCTGCCCGAGGGGCTGGCGCGCCTGGCCATGGGCGGGTCGGCGTGGCTCATCGCGATCGGCCTGATGGGCTCGGGCCTGCTCGCGCTGGTAGTGGTCTCTCTTTCGGCCGCCTGGGGAGTGGGGGAGCTGATGGGCTGGCCTCATAGTCTCAATCTCAAGCCTAACCAGGCTCGTCGCTTCTACGCCGTCTACTTCGCCGAGGTTCTGCCGGCGGCCGTCGTGGCCCTCGTCTCCGCGGACCTGGTGCGGTTGTGCGTCGGGGCGATGGTCTTCAACGTCGTGGTCCTGGCGCTGCCGCTCGCCTTCCTGGTTCGACTCACCAGCGACCGCGAGCTGCTCGGCGATCTGGCCAACTCCCGCCGCCACGAGGCGTTGCTCTGGCTGCTGACGGCGGCGGTGCTGCTCGCGGGCGTCTTCGGCATGTACCAGTACCTGACCTAGCTGCCGGACCGCCAGGTGGGCTCCGGTGCCGCCGGTCCACTCGGGTCTTGCGCGCGCGCCTCGCGCCGGAGACACTACCAATCGCTGGACGACCGCTGGGCCAGAGCGGAACCGGCTCGTCAGCTCCAGGTTCGCTGCCGGGGACTGCCCTACGGCGCGACTGCGGAAGGGCCGGAAGACCATGGATCGCACCCGGATTGTGATCATGGGAGCCGCTGGGCGTGACTTCCATGACTTCAACACCGCTTATCGGAACGACCCCAACGTCGAGGTCGTAGCGTTCACGGCCGCGACCCAGATCCCCGGGATCGCCGGCCGCAACTACCCGCCGCAGCTGGCCGGGTCGCTCTACCCCAAGGGCATTCCTATCCTGGCGGAGGCGGATCTCGAGAAGGTGATTGCCGAGAAGGCGGTCGACCTGGTCGTATTCGCCTACAGCGACGTCACCCACGAACACGTCATGCACACGGCCAGCCGGGCCCTGGCCTGCGGCGCCGACTTCGAGCTGCTCGGGCCGGCGCGTACGATGCTGGCCAGCACCAAGCCCGTGGTCGCGACCGGGGCGACCCGCACAGGAGCCGGCAAGAGTCAGACGACGCGCTACATCGCCGCCCTGCTCGAGCAGCTCGGCCTGCGTGTCGTCGTCGTGCGCCACCCGATGCCGTACGGCGATCTGATCGCGCAGCGCGTCCAGCGCTATGCCACCTACGCCGACCTGGACCGCTACGAGACCACGATCGAGGAGCGCGAGGAGTACGAGCCGCACCTCGACGCCGGGCGCGTCCTGTACGCGGGCGTGGACTACGAGGCGATCCTGCGCCAGGCCGAAGCCGAGGCCGACGTCGTCATGTGGGACGGCGGGAACAACGACTTCCCGTTCTTCAAGCCGGACCTGTTCGTGGTCGTCGCCGACCCGCTCCGGGCCGGCCACGAGCTCCACTACCACCCCGGCGAGACCAACATCCGGTTGGCCGACGTGGTCGTCATCAACAAGGTGGACTCGGCCTCGCCCGAGCAGGTCGCGGAAGTGAAGGCCGACATCGCGGAGATGAATCCGCGCGCCCAGGTGCTCCTGGCCCGGTCGGCGCTGACGCTCCACGGCGGCGACATCAAGGGCAAGAAAGTAGCGGTCGTCGAGGACGGCCCGACGCTCACTCACGGCGGCATGACCTTCGGGGCCGGCGTGGTTGCGGCCCGGCGCTTCGGCGCCGCCGAGCTGGTCGACCCGGTGCCGTACGCGATGGGCGAGCTGGCCGAAACGCTGCACAAGTACCCGGCCCTCGAGCATCTCATCCCGGCCATGGGCTACGGGCAGGGCCAGATGCACGAGCTTGAGACCACGCTGAACGCCATGCCGGCCGACCTGGTTCTCTCGGCCACGCCGATCGACCTGACCCGCGTCCTGAAGCTCACGAAGCCGGTCGTGCGGGTTCGCTACGAGCTCGAGGAGATGACAGGCAAGCTGGCTCAGCCCGGGCAGGCGGCCCAGCCCAGGCTGGTCGACCTGCTTCGCGGTATTGTGGAGAAGGCTCGCGCCGGCTCGGCGCCGGCAGCTCATCGCTGAGGGAGGACTCCGATGGCTCGGCATCTGCTGACCCTCGATTCCCTGGGGCGGGACGGGATCCGCCACACCCTCGATATGGCCGTCCGCATCAAGAGCCGCGGCGGGATGACCCGCGACGCGCTGGCCGGCGGCCGCGTCGGGCTGATCTTCGACAAGCCATCGACCCGGACGCGCGTGAGCTTCGAGGCGGCGATCTGGGGCCTGGGCATGCTGCCGATCGCGCTCCGCCCCGACGAGCTGCAGCTCGGCCGGGGCGAGACGATCGCCGACACGGCCCGCGTCGTGTCGCGCTATCTCTCGGCCCTGGCGATCCGGACCTTCGACCAGGCGAAGGTCGAGGAGCTCGCTCGCTACGCCACGATCCCGATCATCAACGCCCTGACCGACGACCACCATCCGTGCCAGGCCCTGGCCGACGTCATGACCCTCGAAGAGGAGTTCAAGGAGCTGGCCGGGCTGCGCGTCGCCTTCGTGGGTGACGGCAACAACGTCTGCCATTCGCTCATCCAGGCGGCCGGGCACCTCGGCTTCGCCCTCGCCATATCGACGCCGCCCGGCTACGAGCCCCACACCGAGATCGTGGCCGCGGCCCAGGCCAACTGCCGCAGGAACGGCGGCGGCATCGAGCTGGGCCACGACCCGAAGGCGGCCGTCCGCGGCGCCGACGCCGTGTACACGGACGTCTGGGCGAGCATGGGCCAGGAGAAGGAACGCGAGGAGCGGGCCCGCATCTTCGCCGGATACTGCGTGAACGGCGCGCTGATGGCGCTGGCCGCGCCGCGGGCGATCTTCCTGCACTGCCTGCCGGCGCACCGCGGCGACGAGGTCACCGACGAGGTGATGGACGGCCCGCAGTCCCGCGTCTGGGACGAGGCCGAGAACCGCTGGTACACCGAGCAGGCGCTGCTGTACCTGCTCATCACCGGCGACGAACGCGGGGAGCGTTTGGGATGACCCGGCTCGCCATCGCCCTGGGCGGAAACGCTCTCATAAAGCGAGGCGAAGCCGGCTCGACCGAGGTCCAGCGACACAACCTGATCGCTGCGGCGCGCGGCATCGTCACCCTGGCCGAGGGCAGCAAGGCGGAGATCGTCCTCACCCACGGCAACGGCCCCCAGGTCGGCTTCCTGGCGATCGGGGCGGAGATGGCCGCCTCCGTGGTGCCGGCGCCGCCACTCGACGTCCTGGGCGCGGAGTCGCAGGGCCAGATCGGCTATCTGCTGGCCAACGCTCTCAACGACGCCTTCCTGGAGCGGGGCAGGCGGCGCGAGATCGCCGTGGTCGTCACGCGCACCGTCGTCCCGGCCGACGATCCGGCCTTCGCCAACCCCACCAAGCCGGTCGGCCCGATCTACGACGAGGAGACGGCCCGCGAGCACGCCCGAACACGCGGCTGGAGCGTCGCCCCCGACGGCAAGAACTGGCGCCGGGTGGTTCCCTCGCCGCCTCCCGTGCGGATCGTCGAGGCGGCCGCGATCCGCACGCTGGTGGAGGCGGGCGTGCTGGTCGTCGCGTCGGGGGGTGGGGGAGTGCCCGTCGTTGAGCAGGCCGACGGGCAGTACCTGGGCGTCGAGGCGGTGATCGACAAGGACCTCGCCGCGGTCGTGCTCGCCCGCTCGGTGGAAGCGGACGGTTTGCTGCTCCTCAGCGACGTCGACGCCGTGTATCGCCGCTGGGGCACGCCTCGCCAGGAGGCGATCCTGCGCCTGTCGGTCGAAGAGGCCATGGAGGGGCTGGCCGCCGGAGCGTGGCCGGCCGGGTCGATGGCGCCCAAGGTCCGCGCCTGCGCCCAGTTCGTCCAGGGCGGTGGCCGTTTCGCCGCCATCGGCGCCCTCGAGAACGCGGTGGCGATCGTCAAGGGCGCCTCCGGCACGTGGTTCGGCACCGACGCGGTCGGCCTCCCGAGGCGCGCTGCCTGAGCCGGGAGGCCACCGTCGCCAGCGCCGGGCGTCAGCGGCAGTCGTGGCCGAGCGCCGAGTAGGCGGCGACGTACCAGACCTTGCGCTGCGCCTCGTCCCAGAAGTAGGCGGAGAGCCGATGATCGGCGAGCGTTTCGCCGCAGCCGGCGCAGCGATTGTGGTTTTCGCAGGGGCAGTGGACGCGGATGACCCGCGGCCGCATGTCGCCGTTGCCCTGGCCGTCCAGCGCCAGGTAGTCGCCTCGCAGACAGTGGCATTCTCGGCAGCGGCTCAGGCCGGCCGGGGTGCCTTGCGCGCTGGTTCCCGAAAGCCGCTCCCTGTCGGCATCGCTCGCGAGCTCCCCGCGCTCGAGGCCGTCCCCGACGATGTAGCCGGTGGCATCGCTCGCCTGCCTGAACCGTCGCAGGGATTCCCGGCGGGCCAGAAGCTCGGGCGTCTCGGGGAGGCGTTCGGCGAGGGCCAGGCGCTCGACGACCGGAATGCCGAAGGGAACGAAGGTGGCCTCTGTGGTCTTGCCATCGGCGCTGACATAGACGGCGTCGGCCGGGCCGAGGCAGAGGCAGGTGTCGAGCCGGTTCGCCAGCGCTTGCCGGATGGCCAGGTCGAGGAGGCGCTCGCGCGACCAGTCGGTCGGCAGCACGGCGATGTTCCGCAGGGGAGTGCGGCCGATCCGGGTGACCAGGTATGGGTAGCCGTCGAAAGTGGGCGGCGCGGTTGGCCTGGGGGATCGCGTCCGGGCGGGCGCGGTCGTGGGGTTCATTCCTCGTCTCCTATCGCGTCTGGCGGTAGCACCATGCCGGCTGAGGGGGCCGGTCGGTTGCTGCGGGGTCGTCGAGCCAGGTCTCTCGCCCGCTCTGGATAGGTCGCACCTCTGCGGTGCTGTGCCAACATTACCGGGTCGCCGTGACACCTTGGGTGGCACGGTCGGTCACCTGACGGTCCCGCACCATCAACCCGAGCCGCCAGGTGCGCAGCGCCGAATAGATCCGGTGGAGGAGAACAGGCAATGGAGAGCTACCGCACCGCCGCCAGCAGGTTTCGGCACCCGGTCAACATCGCGCTTCACGCGAACGCGCCGCTAGGGGTGCGCATAGCCAACGCCGTGACGGGCTTCATGGGTTCCTGGAGGTTCATCATCCTCCAGACGCTGGTGGTGGCAGCCTGGGTCGCCGGGAACGTCTACCTCCTCTTCCACTTCGACCCGTATCCGTTCATCTTCCTCAACCTGGCCTTCAGCACCCAGGCGGCGTATGCCGCGCCTCTCATCCTGCTCGCGAGCAATCAATCCGCCGTTCGGGATCGCGCCACACTGGAGCATGCCGCGGCCGAGGCGGAGGAAGCCGATAAGAAGGACGACGACCTTCGGGTTCGCCTGGAGCGTATCGAGGCGATGCTGACGGCCCTGGCCGCCTCCAAGAGCTGATCCGGCTCCGGCGCGGTCGCTACAGGTCGCGCCGGCTTCGGCAGATCACAGCGGCATTCCCGCGGTCGCGGCCTCGCGTCGGCGATGCTCCGTCAGCAGGATGAGCCGCACGATGCGGTCCTGGTCGAGCGAGGTGATGCGCGTGAACATCACCGCAACTTCCGCGTGGTTGGGCTGGCCGTGCGGGCCCGACTCGCCGTCGTCCGTCCCTCGTCCCAATCGCCTCACGACGCCGTTCATCGAGACCCGGTCCCCGCCGGATAGGGGCAGCGTCAGATCCAGGTCGTCGCCGACGCTGACGGCGGCGTTGCTCACGAAGAGCAACCTGCCTGGGCTGAGGTTCCTGGTAACAGTGGAGGCGGCCTTGCCGCGAGGCTCCCACGTGGCCGGATCGACGTGGCGGAAATAGATCGGCAGGTCTATCGGGTAACGGACGTAACCTCGACGCTGCACCCGCTCCAGGACCGTTGGCCGGGCGACCGCGAACACGCGCGACTTGCTGTCACCCAGCGGCCGCAGGAAGTCGGACTGACCGAGCAGGGCGGCGCTATTGCGGGCGACCGAGAGGCGGATCTTCTGGTTCGGCCGCATCGTCTCCAGGCGCCGATCGGGCGATGCGAGGCCGAGCCACAGCTCGGTCGGGCAGACCCTCACGATCACCGCCCTGAACGAGATCGGTCGATCGCGGAGATCGGCTTCCACCAGCACCCGATCCTGGATCGCGAGCTCGTTCTCGACGCTATCTCTGTCGATCATCGACATTCACCCTGGCGGGTCGCGCGAGTCGTCACTCCGACCTCTGGACGAGGCCGACTCGCATTGGTCAAGACGACCCTTGCCCTGTAGGAGTCGGCCCGGCGACGCTCGATCCTAAGCGTCGCGGCAACTCCAGTGGCCATCCGCGTGGCGCGCCGTGCGGAGATGACCCAATGCAGTCGAAGAGTCCCCGATCCGTTGGCTCTCAGCTTGCGGCTCGCACGCGATCCCGTGCGACGTCGAGCCCGAGCCCGGACCGCGCTGTGAGGACGAGCATGCGACCGGAACTGACTTGGCCGCGCCTGCCATTCGCCCAGTGCCAGTCAAGGACGAGGCACTTGGCTGGCATCCCGCGCTCAACCGCGGCAAGGACCGCCGGCCAAGCCTCGCGCGTGGACGCGAAACGGCCGAGGATCTTGTTGGAGGGGGTCAACCGGAGCGAGTACTCGACGGCTCCGTCGATGACGATGCCGAAGCCCTCGAGGGACCTCGGACTGTTCACGAGCTTGGCGCGGCTGAAGTCGAACTCGACTCGTTCGAGGTCAGCGTCGTCGTTCGTATTCATTTCGTTCGCGCTTCGTGGCGCGCCATGCAGAGATGATCCTGGGCGACTCTGGGTCGCGATAGGACGTTACCACGACCAGGCAACGATTCCGGTACGAGACTCCGATTGTCAAGGTCCGGGACTCGTCGTCCGAATGGAGATCATCTTGAGTCTCGATGCACCATTCATCGAGATGGACGCTCTTGGCCTCATCGAAATCGATGCCTCGCTTGCGGACGTTGGCGTCGTTCTTGTCCGCATCCCACGTGTAATCGAACACGCCCCAGACGGTACCGATCGCCCCTTATCTGCCAGTTATCACGGGATCCCGAGCTCGATCGGGGCGCTCGCATGACTTCCGTGCTCGCCGGGCCTCATCCATGCTCACTCGTAGGCGCTGGCCTGCAGGTCGTACAGCTCCGCGTAGAGGCCGTGGTTGCGCATCAGCTGGGCGTGCGGCCCGGCTTCCATGACACGGCCATCGGCCACGACCACGATCTGGTCCGCCATGCGGACCGTCGAGAAGCGGTGCGAGACCAGGACGGTGATGCCGCCGGTGGCCTGGCCGACGCGCCGCGCGCCTTCGGCGTAGCGCTCGAAGAGGGCGTGCTCCGCCTCGGCGTCCAGGGCGGAGGTGGGCTCGTCCAGGATGAGGACCAGGGGCAGCTCGCGCATCATCGCCCGGCCGAGGGCCAACTTCTGCCACTGCCCGCCGGAGAGCTCCGTGCCGTCCGTGTACGACTTGCCGAGCTGCGTCGAGAGGCCATTCTCCAGGCGCCCCACAACGTCCCCGGCCTGGGCGCGCTCCAGGGCCGCCTCGACCGCCGGTTGCTCGTCCACGAAGGGCAGATCGCCCACGCCGACCGTCTGGCGGGCGACGAACTCGAAGCGGGCGAAGTCCTGGAAGCCGGTCGCGATGCGGGTGCGCCAGGCGTCGAGCGGGATCCTCGCCAGGTCAGCGCCGTCCGCCGTGATGCGGCCGGCGGTGGGCTCGTAGAAGCGGCACAGTAGCTTGACCAGGGTGCTCTTGCCGGCTCCGTTCTCGCCGACGATGGCAACGGTCGAGCCGGCCGGCAGGTCCAGGTTCACGCCTTCCAGTACGGTTCGATCCGTGCCGGGATAGCGGAAGGCCACGTTCTCGAACCGGATGCCCCGGTCGATGCGCTCCGGGACCGGCTGATCGGCGTTCCGGGGCTCGCGCTCGGCGACGTACTTCTCCAGCCACTCGAAGCGGGTGAAGGCCCGGGCGATGCGCTGCAGGTCGTTCAGCAGCGAGACCGCGGCCGAGACCTGCTGGTTGACCTGGGCCGCGAGCGTGATGGCCAGGACCACGTCGCCGACGCTGCGGTGCCCGCCGATGGCGTCGTTCACGACGAGCAGGACGCCGGCCACGTAACCGGCCGCGAAGACGAGCTGCCCGGCGGCGCGCAGGACCATGGCTCGGGCCTGGGCCCGCCACAGCGTGCGGGTCGTCTTCT
Source organism: Candidatus Limnocylindrales bacterium (assembly GCA_050008515.1). Lineage (GTDB taxonomy): Bacteria > Chloroflexota > Limnocylindria > Limnocylindrales > CSP1-4 > Fen-1039. Next base: position 199,519 of record JBEKMM010000002.1, on the reverse strand, counting down.
CCCACAGCTGGCGGTGACGGCGCCGGATCTCGTCCTGGAGCCGGAAGACGCGGAGCTCCTTGGCCGGTCCGGCGCCGGTGGCGAGTCGGAACAGGTGCATCGCCAGCCGTGTGTTCGCCGCCGTCTCCTCCCGCGCCCGGTCGATGATCAACTGCGCCCGCCGGCCGGTGATGAGGGGCGGGAACGCGACGAGAGGCAGCAGCAACAGCAAGGGGTTGACCATGGCGAGAAGGACGGCAGTCATGGCGATCGCAACGGCCAGGCTCGAAAGCGAGAGGACAGCGTAGAAACCGTCCTGGATCTGCTGCAGCTCCTGCTCGAGGACGGCCACCCGGTCGGCGTACGCGGCGCGCTCCTGGTGCTCGATCCCGGCCGAGCCGTTGGCCAGCGCGATCAGCCTCAGCTCCGACGAGAGCGTATTGATCTCCGACAACTCGAAGTAGGCAATGTGCGCGAAATGGCCCAGCGTCAGCACGCCGATGACGCATGCGGCCACCGCCACGCCGGCCAGGGTCGCCGTCTCGCCGTCGCCGGCGACCGCGGCGTTGGTCAGCCACTTGAGCGAAAGCGCCAGCAGTGGCGCCGACACCGCGCTGCCGAGCACAAGCACCAGCGCGATCAGCGTCTTGCTGCGGTTCTGCTGCCACGAGAGGCGGAGAAGCCAGGCTGCGCTGCGGAGCGTCTCTCTCATCGAACGGGCTCCGGCCGGGCGCTCGCGGCCGGGCCTTCGGCTGCGGCGGCTGCCCTTTCGTCGCCAGCCTCGGCCCGGCCTTCGGCCGCCTCGTCGTCGGCAGTCCTGTCGCCGGCCAGGTCGGCCGCGTCCACCGTCTCGGTCTCCTCGTCCTCGGTGAACCGTTCCGCCTGGAGCCGGAAGAGCTCGGCGTAGCGGCCGTTGGCCGCGAGCAGCTCCTCGTGACTGCCCTGCTCGATCACCCGGCCGCCGGCCAGGACGACGATGTTGTCGGCGTGGCGGACGCTGGAGAAACGGTGCGAGATGAGGACCGCGGTCGCGCCGCGCGTGACGTCGACGAACTTGTCGAAGAAGGCGGCCTCGGCGCGGACGTCCAGCGCAGCCGTGGGCTCGTCGAGGACCAGGATCGAGGCCCCGTTCTCCAGCGCGAACAGGGCTCGCGCGATGGCCACGCGCTGCCACTGCCCGCCGGAAAGCTCCCCGCCGTCCTTGTACTGACGTGCGAGGGGACTGTCGAGGCCGCGCGGCAGCCTCTCCAGCGTGGTCAGGATGCCGGCCCGCCGCGCGGCCTCGCGGATCCGGTCGCGGTTGTCGCGCAGCTCCACCGCCCCGAAGCCGATGTTCTCGGCCGCGGTCAGCTCGTAGCGGTTGAAGTCCTGGAAGATGACGCCGATCCGGCGGCGCCAGTCGTCCACGCCGAAGGACCGGACGTCGATGCCTCGACCAGGAGGCGGCCGCCGGTCGGCTCGTACAGCCGGGCGAGGAGCTTGACGAGCGTCGTCTTGCCGGCGCCGTTGAGCCCGACGATGGCGGTGCAGCGTCCGGCCGGAAGCGTCAGCTCCAGATGGTCGAGGACCGGCCGCTCGGAGCTGGGGTAGTGGAAATCGACGCCCTCGAAGCGGATCTCGCGCCGTGGTAGGCCGTGCGGGTCCTGACGGGGCTCGAGCTGGACCGTCTTCTCGTCGAACGCGGCCACGCCCCGCTCGAAGCCCTGGACGCCGTCGAACGCCATCATCCCGAACGCCGTCTGGGTGTCGGATTCCGGGAAATGCTCGCCCAGCCGGAGCGTGGCGAGGGCCGCCTGAAGGCCCAGGGCCAGCTGCGTCAGCGAGATGCCGCCGGCCGCGGCGGTCCGGCCGAGGGCAGCCAGCGTGATCGCCGCCACCGCGAAACCGAAGGCCGTGTAGGCGAGGTACGGGCGAAGGTATATCCGCCGCCGCTCGGCCCAGACCTGCATCAGCCGCTTCATCTGAAGCTGGCGGTAGTGCTCGGACAGCCAGCCGGCCAGGCCGAAGACCCTGATCTCCTTCGCCGCCCCGGCCTGCAGCGCGATGGCGCGGTAGTAGCGCGCCTCTCGCCAGGTGGCGATGGTATCGATGAAGAGCCGGCCGTAGGTTCGCAGGCCGCCTCGCTGCCCCTTGCGGAAGACCATCGTGGCAGCCACCAGGGCCAGCGCCGCGGGCCAGGAGAAGACCAGCCCCACCATCGCCGCGCAGCCGAGCATCTGGGTGTAGCGACCTACCAGGGCGAGAAGCCCCGCGCAGGCGGCCCCGGGTGTCCGAAAGCTCTGCTCGATGGTCGTCACGGCCTGGGTCAGGTCGTTGAGCAGACGCTGGTCTTCCAGCGTTCCGATGCCGGTGCTCTGGAGCGATGCGGCGATCAGGCGGTCGACGACATAGCCGTCGATGCGGCGCGCCAGCAGCTCGCCGAGGGCCGCCTGCAGCGGGGCGATGATCTGCTGCGCGACGAAGGCCGAGGCGGCCACGACGAACGCGACGACGAGCGAAACCCACTCGGCCGAGCCGACCCCGCCGGCCACGGCCTCCGGCACGCGCCCGATCATGACGCTCGTGGCCACGACGAACACGACCGGCAGCAGCCCGAGGAGGATGTTGAGGGCTATCAACACCGAGACCAGGCCGACGCCGCCGGCCGGAACCAGGGCCGCGATCCTCCCGTACCCGCGAGCGATGTCGAGCGCCCCGCGCCAGAAGCTCCTCATCCGATCTCCCATCCCCGCGCTCGCGCGATCGCGAAGCGCCCCGTCCCGCGCCGAAGCAGGGTATCGCCGGCCGGGCCCTCTCGCTTACCGGTCCGGACCGTGGCCTGCAGGCACCGTTTCAGCGCAGATTCCCCATCCGGCCGAACCCACCGCGGCCACCTCAACTCTACCAGTCCCCCCGGAACCGATCTGCAACGATTGGCCGCGGACTATGACCTTCGGCTAGACTGAGGACGGTACCTTCGTCCTACCAGGGAGGTCTGAGCCTAGTGCCGCGGTCAGCTGTCGCCATCTGCCTGCCCGGGGACGAGTTCGTGGCAGTGAGTGCGGAGCTGGAGGAAGCCGGATACGAGGCCATCGAGGTCTCCAGCGCCGACGAGCTCGAAGTGCTGCTCGAACGTCGCCCCGACGTGGGCCTGGCGATTCTGGATGGCGAGAGGGACTTCGACGCCACCATCGAGATGTACTCGCTCCTGCACGAGGCGGGTCGCAACGTCGCGTCGCTGATGGTCGTTTCGTCCTCGGCCGTCGATCGGCTGAGCCTCGCCGGCCGTGCCCGCGTCAACGGCGAGTTCGTCACCCGCCCGTATTCGGCCGCCTCGTTGCGCTGGCGTGTGGAGGCGATGCTCATTCGGGCCGAGACGATGCTCATTCGGGCCGAGGCCCTTGGCGACGATGCCCGCGCCGCCATTCTCGAGGGCGAAGTGGGCGTCTCGTCGTCGGCCTTCGCCCACCGCGGCCAGATCGTCGTCGTGTTCAATCCGAAGGGCGGCGTCGGCAAGACCACGATCGCCATCAACACCGCGGCGATGCTCCAGATGCACAAGCACCAGCGCGTGCTGCTGATCGACTGCGACACCGTCACGGGCCATGTCGTCACGTCGTTGGGCATGGTCGAGAACCCCACCGTCGTGGACGTCTGGAGCGCGGATCTCGGAACCGGCGCCAACCACTCGCTGGCCGAGATCGCCTCTGCCCACAGCAGCGGCGTGGCGGTGCTGACGATGTCCCGGTCGCCGCTCCACACCGAGGTTCTCCAGCCCAAGCGCGTCACCCAGGCCGTCAGCGCGGCCCGCGACGCCTACGACTGGGTCATCGTGGACATGCACCCCGACTACGGGCCGCTCAACCAGGGCATCTTCGCCCTAGCCGACCAGATCCTCGTGCCCGTCACGCCTGAAGTCCCGACCATCCGGGCGGCGGTGCAGTTCCGGCAGGTTGCGGTCGAGCTCGAGATTCGCGATCGCCTGGCCCTGGTCGTCAACCGCGCGAACAGCGGCATCTCGGCCAGCGACGTCGAGAAGGTCGTCGGGTTCGGCGCCATCGCGAAAGTTCGATCTGCCGGCATGCTGTTCGTCCGGGCGGCCAACAGCCATCGCTCCGCGGTGGAGGAGTACCCCAAGGCCAAGGTCGTCGGCGACATCGAGACCCTGGCGGACAGGCTCATCGCCGCGCGCGACGAACCGGACCGGGCGGAAGGCGTCTCGCGCTGGTTCGGTCGCCCGCTCCGAGAGCTGTTCGGCAGGCTGACCTCGCAGTCCGCCGGCCGGAACCACCAGCCGGTGCGCACGCGCTGAGGCGGCCGACCGCCGCGCCGTTAGCCGTTCGGTCGGAAGCTCAGCCTGGCGCTGATCCTGTCCGCGAACTCCGCCCGGACCGCGGCCGCCTGCTCGCGATCGAGGCCGAGCTCGCTCGCGATCTCGGTGAGGGCCGAGCTTTCCATGGCCGTGATCGCGCCGTCCGCGGCCGTGATCCGGTAGCAGGCCCGAAGGAGCGCGAGGCAGTCCTCCGGGCTCGAAGCCTCGCGGAACTCGCGCGTCACCAGGTAGTCGCTCGTGCCGCCGGTGGTCCGTTCCTGGAGCTTGGCCATCTCTGCCACCAGGACCGCCTGCGATTCATCGAGCCCGGATTCGACGAGCACGCTCTCGATGGCCTGCATCTCGACGTCGGTGATCACCATGTCTGAGTTGGCGGTCCGGGCCAGGACGTAGGCCACGCCGGCCAGGAACCGGGCCTTCTCGGGAGGCAGCGACTCCAGGCGGGCGACAATGCTGCGCACCGCCTCGGTCTCGGTCTCGATCGGCAGGGGCGCGGGGACCGCCTGGCCGGCGGTCGGACGGCCGCCCAGGAACCGCATGAATGACATCGCCTCTTCCTTCCCGCCTGGCCTCAGGCGTGAGTGAACAACAGGTGCAGTTCCATGGTGCCATGGTCGTCGACCGAGAGAACCGAGAAGCTGTTGGGCCCCTGGAACCCGTAGTCGCCGAAGACGATCGGCAACGTCCCGGTCACGGCGATGACGCCACCCTGGCGCACTGCCTGCAGGCTGATGTCGACGGTCTTGGTGACGCCATGGAGCGTGAACGCGCCCTGGGCAGTCACGGTGACCGTCTTGCCCTCGGCCGGCAGGGTTCCGAGGTCGATCGGCGCGATCGTCTTGAACATGGCGGTCGGGAACTTATCGGTGTTGATCGCCTGGCGGCGCAGCTGGTTGTCGCGGTTCGAATCGCTGCTCTTGAGGCCGGTCACGTCGGCGGTGATCAGGACGTTGTTCACGACGGTCCCGGTCAGGGTCATCGAGCCGGTGACCAGGGGCGTCCGCCCGACGGCCGTGTTCGCGCCGACGCCAACGAGCTGCTCCTGGACCCGATAGCCGGCCCACGAGGCGGAGAAGTCGGACATCGTGCCGAGGCTGTCGTTCACGTTCCAGGTGCCGTCGAGCGAGGCGGGCGCGGCCACGCCGGCACCGGTCGGGAGAACGGGCGCGGCGGAGGCCACGGCCGCGGGACCGGCCGGGCTCAGGAACAGGTAGTACAGGCCGTAGCCGCCGACCGCGACGCCGCCGAGCACGACCACGGCTACGAGAGCCAGCAGTAGATTGCGAGTCGTGTTTGAGCGCCTCGCCGCTGCGGGCGGGGTAGGGGAGTTGGGAGCGGTCATCTGAAGCCTCCGGGCGCCCGGGCGTGCGCCTTCGGTCCGCGGAAGCGGACCCTGCACGACCGTAGGTTCGCTTACTGAGAGCCTGCTGAAAAGGGGCTGCATAATCCACCTGGCGAGACGGCCGCCAGATGGGCCGGGCGCGGGCCAGAGTCCGCCGCAACGCCGCCCGCGCGACGACGGTTCTCCGACGTCCGGGCGATTGTCCGCTCATGCAAGCCGGCAGGTCGCCGAAACCCTTCCTGAAAACTTCGATGCCTTCGGCGAGGCCTAGAATCGCGGAGTCAGTCCGTGGGAGAGCCCGATGCCGAACATCTCGTGGGATCCATCGATGACGACCGGGGTCGAGGCCCTGGACGCCCAGCACAGGCAGCTGATCTCCTGGCTCAATGACCTGCTCTCCGCCATGAGCCTTGGCCGCGGCCGGTCCGAGATCGAGGGCCTGCTGGCCCAGCTGGGCAACTACGCCGGCATGCACTTCGGCCTGGAAGAGGAGTGCATGACCCGCTACAAGTGCCCGGTGGCGGAGGCCAACGCGGCGGCCCACAAGGACTTCGTCGCGACGTTCAGCTCGTTCAAGCAGGAGTTCGAGCGGGACGGCGCAACGGCCCATCTCGTCGTCCGCGTCGAGAGCGAGCTGATGCGCTGGCTGACCGGCCACATCAAGCGCACGGACACCCAGCTCGCCCCCTGCGTTCGGAAGAACGCCCGGTAGCTGGCGGGCGATCCTGGCCTGCAGGCTGGGGCTAGTTGAGCTCGGTTCGAGGCAGCGCCCTGCGAACGGGTAGTTACCAAAGTGAAGGGAAGGCAGACCGATCGTTGGGTTTCCTTCACGTTGAGGGGCCACCAGAATCATCCAATCCGGCCGATGCACTCGTGATCGGGGCATTTCCCGGGTAGGTCAGCCTGCCGAAACCGTCCGAAAGGGTGGTTGTCGGCTGAACCGAGAATGGGCACTCCGGCCCTTGGCTCACCCTGGGGCCCGGGGGGATCGTCGCAACGCACCGACGCGTCAGCCTCTTCCGTCGGAGGAGACCATCTTGCGGAACCACCGTCAGCCGCGCTATGCCGTCCTTCTTGGCGCCCTGATCTTCAGCGCGCTCAGCCTCGGACTGTCGCTTGCCTGGTCGGTGCCGACCACGCTCGCGGCCGGTCCCGCCAACGCCCAGGCCACCGAGCTCGTTCGCCTGATCAACGGCGAGCGGGCCTACCTGGGCAAGGCGGCCCTGCGCACCGACACATTCCTGGCCTCGAAGGCTCGGGACGGCGCCGTCGCCTGTCCCAACGATGCCAGCCTGGTGATGGCAGGCCGAGCCAAGGACTTCGCCGTGTACGGGTACCCCGCCAACTCGCACCTGCTTCGACTCTGCCCCACCTACACGTCGATGGATGCGATGAAGGAATGGGGCTACAAGGGCGCTCGCGGCGAGATAACGGCTCTCAATGGCGGCTACGGGACTGCCAAGGTCGCCTACACCTACGGCTGCACGCCTGCACTGCGGACGTGCCCGGGATCGACGACGTCCAGCTACTCGACGACCGCCCACGCGATGGGGAACTGGACCTCGAGCTCGAGTCACTACGCCATCATCGTGGGCAGCTACGACCGGGTCGGCTGCGGGGCATGGATCGGCTCGAACGGCGCGTACTACTACGACTGCATGTTCAGTCGGGGCGGACGAACCGTGCCCAAGACCACCGCGCCGCGTTCTGGCGGGGCCGCCAAACCGCCGGCCGCCACGCAGCCCGCGGCGTCGCCATCTCCCACCGACCCGCTGGCCAGCGCCACGACCGGCCCGACGGCGGGCCCCACCGCGGTCGTGGCAGGCGTCCAGGCGACGCCGTCGCCCGATCCCGACGCCGCTCGTCTCGCCGGGGCGGCGCAAGGCGGGCCGCAGAGCGACCCGCCGCGTGGAGGCGCCGGAGTGCCGGCCACGTCCCGCAACCTCCCTGTCGCCGCGGGCGCGATGACGGCCGTGTTCAGCCTCTTCTATGGGTTGCTGCTGACGATCAAGCAGCGTCGCCCGCGAGACCGGGCTACCGGCTGAGGCGCTACTTGGCTCTTCGGTAGCCGACCGAGGAGATCACCAGGAACACTCCGAAGGCGATGATGGCGATCGGCCAGGCCAGGTTGAGGTCGAGCCGCGGGTCGATCTCGTGCCAGGCGATCAGGCCGCCGACCACGATCAGCAGCGCGCCGAAGACGATGCCGCCCGAACCGTGGCGCTCACGGCGCTGCTCCCAGCGCGCCGCTCGCTGCTGCCAGCGATCCTGACGAGCCTGCCAGCGCCAGTCCCAGCCGGGCGTGGGCCCGGGCACCGGAGCGCCCTGCGGGGCGCCGGCGGCGGCGCTGTCCGCCGGAGCGGCTGCGCCGGTCTCGGGCCCGGCACCGGTGGTCGTGGCGCCCGGCTCGGTTGCGGAGGCGGCAGGTGGCGTGTAGGCGCCGTATCCGACCGGCGCGCCGCCGGGCTGCCAGGGCGACGGCTGCGACCACTCCCCGGGCCCCAGTGGCACCACGACCATCATGATGACGTAGGCCACCAGCGAGACGAAGCCGGTCAGCGGGATCGAGACGAGCCAGATGATGCGGATCAGGATCGGGTCGACGTCGAAGTAGTCGGCGACACCGGCCGCCACACCCGCGATCCAGCGATCATCGGTAGAGCGATAGAGACGACGAGGGTTCATTTGCAGCCTCCTGCGGGGTTGAGCGTCAGGCTTCCGACGCTGGTGCTGACGGTGAAGTTGGCCTTGCTGGCCGCGGTCTCATAGCCCGGCGTCTGCCAGGCATTGCCGACTCGGACCAGGCCGGCACTGGCGAAGTTGCTCGAGGCCAGGCTCTCGTTCGACTCCAGACGAAGCCCCAGCTGGCTCGGCGCGCACAGCTCGAGCGATCCTACGTTCGTGGAGATCGTGCCGGACACGGTCGAGTTGCCGTCGAGGATCAGCGACGACGCTCCCACGTTGGTCGACACCGTGAGGCTGCCGACCCTGGCGCCGGTCAGATCCGCGTGGAGCGAGCCGGCGTTGAGCGAGAAGTTCGCGGAAGAGAGGTTCGCTCCGCCGAGGTTGAGGTGTGCGTCGCCGGCGTCGATCGAGACGGTGAGACCTATCGACTGCGCCGAGGGCAGCGCGACGTCCCAGTTCTCGTCACCGCGATCGACCCACCAGTCGTCCCGGTTGCCCGAGCGGACGACCAGCGAGCCCGCGGAGGAGATCACGTCCGGGTCGTTCCGGCCGGTGTTGGAGGCACGCACGTGCCATTGGCTGTCCGGCGAGGTGGTGACGTTGGCCCGGCCGCACTGGAGGTCCAGTTCGACATGCCCGGCGCCTTCGAAACCGCCGTCGCGCGAGATCGTGCTGGCGGCGCCGCTCGGATGGCCGCAGCCGAGCTGAGGACCGACGGCGAAGAGGCTGCCCAGGACGAGACCCAGGCACGCCGCGACCACCAGGCCGCCGACGAAGTAGGCCGGGGTCCGCGATAGAACCAGCCCGAGCCCAATGCCGACCAGGACCAGCGGCCAGAGCCGCCAGGCGTCGGCGAGCGTGGACAGCGAGACCGAGCCCTGGTGGTAGGCCAGGGGAACGGCTCCCAGAACGATGAAGAAGACTCCCCAATTGAGTCGGCTGCGGTTCAGTTTCATACGCCCGTCACCTCTCCTGCGTCATCCGCCCCGCGACACTCCTAGCTGCCCGTTCGGGACGGCCTGCCGACGCCCTCGCTTGCAGCGCCAGGTCGGCGTCACGGTGAGAATACGCGCCTCGATTCCGCCGGCGCATCCTTCCAGAGGCGCCAACCGACTACTCCTTGGGACGCGTCCGCGTCCTTCCGGGGTAGCGTTCGCATCCTTCGAAAGACCGATGCCGCCGACCGGCTTCGCGCGGGGCGTCTGGCGTGATAGCCTCATCCGCGACGCGCGAAATCGCCGGCGCGGTCCCGAGCCGGTTGCGATGGGAAGGCCAGTCGATGCTTCTGAGCGAGTGGAGGAAGACGGCCCCTAACCGTGAGTGCATGAGCAACAAGGTTCTCGCCGTGCTCAAGCCGGTGCTCACGGACCTCGGGGCGGACGACGATCCGGCCTGCTGGGTCCTCTGGGGTGAGGATCCGGAGTTCCGGTACTCGGTCATGGCGCCCACGCCGGCCGGCCTGATCACGGTGGCCATCCGCGTCAGCGGCGGCGCCGAGGGCCCGCGAGCGACCGGCAAGCTGGTTCGGTGGGGCAAGCTCCAGGTCACCGAGCTCGGTGTCGAATCCACCGGCGGCCATCGGATCGTGGCCACCCAGATCGAAGGCCAGGTTCTCAAGGGGACCGACGAGGAGGCCGATCAGATCTGCGAATTCGTCCTCGGGCTCCTGGCCGGCATCGACGGCCGGGCGTACCAGGCGGTCGGGCCGGTTGTGCTGCAGGCCGTGCCGCAGGCCGTTCTGCAGGCAGTGCCGCAGGTCGTCCCGCAGGTCGTTCCGCCGGCCGTTTCGCTCGCCAAGCCGGCCGTGGTCAAGCCCGAGGCGCCCAAGGTCGGGGCCAAGCCGGGACTCAAGGCCGTGCCCACGCCGGCCGCCGCCCCGGCGGGTACTGCCAAGGAAGCCGCGAGCCAGGCCGCCGAAGGAGCGCCCGCGGCCGCGGCCGCGGATCAGGCGCCCGCGCGCAAGCCTGCCAGGACTCCCAGCGGCAAGGCCCGACCTGTCTGGGTCGCTCCGCATCCCATCGGGCTGCCGGCCCCAAAGACCCCGACGCCCGTCGTGGCGCCGCCCGCAGCCAAGCCCGAGGCACCCAAGCGACCGGCCGTGCCGGCCGCTCATCCCGCGGCTCAGCCTGCGGCCGCGGCGAGGGCCGGCGAACCGGCCGAGGGCGCGGTCTGGGAAGTGCCGGAGCCGAGCGAGCGCGAGGCGAAGCGCCCGCGGACCTGGACCCCCTGACGCCTGCCGGGCGCGGGGGATCCCGGGCCACGTCGGCGGCCGGGCTCAGCGATCGCTCTACCTGAGCGCCCCGTCTCGAGGCCGGGCGATCGAGGCTAGTCCCAGGGTGGCGACGCCGTGGCCTTGGCCACGTCCACCATGTACCACTTGCCGGAGATCTTGCGCATCAGGACCCAGACTTCGGCTTCGGACCCGAGGCCACCGACGGCGTAGACGCTGCCGCTGCTGCCGTCGCTCACGTGGGACGAGCAGTAGTCCGAGCCGGAGCTCGCCGTGTCGCAGTCGCCGCCATACGAGTAGCCCTGGTCGTGGACGAACTGGTTGATCGCCAGCTCCGGCGTCGAGTACCCGCTCGTGTAGAACGATCCGGCGGGCGTTGGAGCCGTGCTCGGCTTCGCCGATGGAGTCTTCGTCGGCTTGCCGGTCGGTGCGACGGTCGGCTTGGGGGTCACGATGACGACCGAAGGCGAGCTCTTGGAGCCGTTGATCTGATTGGAGAGCTGCGGCCAGGCGACGATCGCCCCACCCAGGAGCGCGATTACGACGATCACTCCGATGATCGGCATGAGCGTCTTCGACCCGGCGGGCGAACCCGCGGCACCGGGTTTGGCGGAGAGCGCGAGAAGCCCGCCCAGGCCGGCCAGCACGCCGCCGACGGCGCCGACGTAGATACCCCAGCCGATCGACACGTTGCCCACGCCGCCGAAGCCGGCGCCGTAGTTGGTCACGAAGTCGCTCATCTTCATGTACGCGGCGCCTTCGACCACGCAGACGCCGATGGCGCCCGCGATCGCGCCTACTCCGAGCAGTTGCTGCATGCCGGGGCTGCGAGCGACGCCCAGCACCATGAGCAGGCCGCACACGGCGGCGACGGCGCCGGCGCCGACCAGGTAGTCGCCGTTCGCAAGGCCAAGGTCCGGCGTGGTGGCGTCGATGCCCTTGGCCCACGTGCTGCCGGAGATCAGCCAGGGCAGCCACGCCGATCCGATGGCGACTGCGCCGCCGATCAGGGCGAGCAGGCCGCCCATGCCACGCGCCGAACCACCGGCCACGGCCGCGGGCGGCGCCGCGTAGTACGCGCCCGGGGGAGGCGGAGGAGTCTGGCTCCACGGCGCCCCAACCGGCGTTGCGCCGGGCGGTGGGGGCGGGGGCGGGGTCTGGGCCCATTGCGTTGCGCCGGGCGGCGGGGGCGGGGGCGGCGGGGGGGTCGCGGCCCATTGCGGTGCGGCCGCCACGGGGGGCGGCGGCGGAGGCGGTGTCTGCGCCCACGCCGGCGGGGGCGGCGGAGGTGGCGGGACCTCGGCGGCGGGCGGGGGCGGCGGAGGTGGCGGCGCCGCCTGCGGGAGCTGGGTCCCGCAGTTGGCGCAGAACTTGCCGGGCTTCTCGATCTGAGTTCCGCAATTCGGGCAGATCATGACGGTGCTCCGCTCCAGGACCCAGGCCAATGGGCGCGGTCGGACGGTCGTGGCCGGCGACCGCTTCAGGAGCTGACGATAAGCGACCGGCGGCTCGCCCTGCAGGGCCGTTCGGCACGCATACCTGGCCCTACAATCGGCCCAGGCGCCGACGTACCATGGCGGGGCGACCAGGCAGGTGGAGAGGCCCCGTGAGTCACGTGCGACTGGCTTCCGATGCGGCGTCGGGCGCGGCCGCCGGGCAAGGCCATGAAGCCGGCGACGGCGCGGCCGCGACAGGTACGCGGTGGCCGTTCCGCCCGCTCCGGCTCACGCTGGCCGGCCTGGCCCTGGGCGTTGCCGCGGTCGTGGGCCTCGTCGCGGTCGGCGTGCTGGCGGGCTGGGCCTTCGGCGTCCCGGACCTGGCCTCGTGGCTGCCCGGGCGCGTTGAGACGAAGTTCAACGCCGCCATCTGCCTTCTCGGCCTGGCCATCGCCCTGGCGCTGGTCGCCTCCGATCCTCGAAAGCGTCATCCCGTGGCCGCGGTGCTCGCCATCTTCGTGATCGTCGTCGCGGCGGCCACCCTGATCGAGCACTTCGCCGGCGTCGATTTCGGCATCGACCAGCTCTTTGTCACGGATCAGCCCAGCGCGGCCTCCCCCCATCCGGGCCGGTTCGCGGTCCAGACGGCCTGCGGGTTCGTGGCCGCGGCCCTGGCCATCCTCGCGATCGGTCGTCGCGTGCGGGGCGTCCATCTGACCGAGCTGTTCGCCGCGGTGTGCGCGGCGATCGGTGGCGTTTCCCTGCTGGGATACCTGTACGGGGCGCAGCCGCTCCTGTCGGTGGGATCGGCGAACCAGGTGGCGCTGCCGGCCGCGTTCGCCCTCACGGTCCTGCCCATGGGCCTGATCGCCGCGGATCCCGAGCACACGCTGGCCCGGCAGATGACCGACCCCGGTCCGGCAGGCCAGGTCATGCGCCGGATCTTCCCCGCCGCCGTCGTCATCGTGCCCGTGGGCGCCTGGCTCCGGCTCGTGGGCGAGCGGGCCGGCTTGTACGACGAGTCCGTCGGCCTCTCGATCCTGGTCACCCTGGAGGCCCTCGTGCTCGTGGCGATCGGGGCCTGGACCACGGCCAGCGTCAGGCGCCTGGTGCTGGAGCGCCGGCAGGCGGAGCTGGACCTGGTCCGTCTCGGGTCGGCCGTCTCGACGCCGCTGATCGAAACGGCGCCGATCGGCCTGGCGGTTCTGGACCGGGACCTCAGGTACCTGTACGTCAATCCGGCGCTCGCCGCGATCGATGGGCTTGGTGCGATGGCCCATCTGGGTCACCGCATGGACCGGGTGTCACTCGAGCTCGGCTACGAGACGGGCGTCATGCTGGAAGGCGTCATCACCTCCGGCCGGCCGATCCGGGACGTCGAAGTCAGTGGCGGGGCCTCGGCCGGAGCGCAACCCGGGACGTGGCTGCTGAGCGCGGAGCCGCTCCACGACGAAACCGGAGAGGCCGTCGGCCTGGCCCTCAGCGTTGTCGACATCACCGAGCGCAAGCGCCGCGAAGAAGCCCTGGCGGCCCTGTCGGAGCTGCGCAAGCAGGCGCAGGTGATCAGCGAGTCGATCCCATTCGGTTTCTGGACGGCCGACGTGGACGGCCGCATGCGCTATCTGAGCCAGTCGTTCCTGACCCTGATCGGCCGGACGGAGGAGGAAGCCCAGGGTCTCGGGTGGGTGGCGGCCCTGGCGCCCGAGACGGCCGAGGCGACGCTGCGCGATTGGAGGACCGCGGTGGCGGCCCGGCGGCCCTGGAGCTTCGAATACACGGTCCGGGGCACAGACGGCCGGTCGCACACGATCCTCTCGCGCGGTCTCCCGATCCGGGAAGGCGACGGGCGGGTCACGAGCTGGGCCGGCATAAACCTCGACATCACCGACCGGAGGGATGCCGAGGCCTTCAGGGAGGCCTTCGCCGGCATCCTGTCGCACGAGCTTCGGACTCCGATCACCTCGATCCACGCGGCCAGCACGCTGCTCAGCCGGGCCGGCCTGGAGGACGAGCAGCGGGCCGAGCTTCTCGACGACATCGGCCAGGAAGCGGAGCGGCTGCGACGGCTGGTCGAGGACCTGGTGGTGCTGGCCAGGGTGGAGCGCGGCACGATCCAGATCCACACCGAGCCCGTCCTGCTGCCTCACGTGCTGCGCAAGGTCTGCGCGCAGGAGCAGGCGCGGTGGCCGGATCGGCGCATCGAGTTGACGATCATCGGCAATCTTCCGGTCGCCAGGGCCGAGTCGGCCTTCATCGAGCAGGTCGTGCGCAACCTGATCACCAACGCCGCCAAGTACGGCCCCGCCGACGGCCGGATCGACGTCATCGCCGACGTCCATGACGGCCGTCCGCGGGTGCGTGTCCTCGACCGCGGGCTCGGGATCGACCCGGCGGAGGCGGAGCGGCTCTTCGAGCTCTTCTACAGGTCGCCGCGTACGGCCAAGATCGGCGGGTCGGGGATAGGGCTCTTCCTGGCGCATCGACTGATAGAGTCGATGGACGGCACGATCTGGGCGCGGCCCCGCGACGACGGCTCGGGCGCGGAGTTCGGTTTCACCCTCCAACCGATCGACGAGGATGCCTGACCGTGGGCGCTGAGATCGAGCGCAAGTTCCTCGTGCGCGACAGATCAATCGTTGCGAGTCTGGCCGGAACCGCGATGAGGCAGGGCTACCTGTCGGTCGATCCGGAGCGCACGGTGCGGGTCCGGGTATCGGGCCGGCGCGCCTTCGTCACGATCAAGGGCGCTCCCTCCGATAGCGGAGCCAGCCGGGCCGAGTACGAGTACGAGATCCCGCTGCCCGAGGCTGCGGAGTTGCTGGATCGGCTGGCGCTGCGGCCCCTCATCGAGAAGACCCGCTACCGGTTGGCGGTCGGCAGGCTGGTCTGGGAGATCGACGTCTTCAGCGGCGACAACGACGGATTGGTGGTGGCCGAGGTCGAGCTGCCATCCGAAGCCACCGCGGTGGCACTGCCCGACTGGATCGGCGAAGAGGTCACCGGCGACCCGCGCTACTACAACGCCAGCCTGGTGAGCCGCCCGTATCGGGATTGGGGCCGGGCCTGAGCCGCGACGCCCGGCGGCAGGACGCCCGGCCGCCCGGACGCCCGCCAGATAGAGAAGCGCGGCTCCCGACCCGGAGGTCGGGAGCCGCGCTGTGGTGGGCCGCGATGGAGCGGTGCGCTACTTGAGCGCGTCGCGGCAGGCCTGGGCGTCCTTGCGGGCCGACTGGAGCAGGCCGCGAGCCTGGACCAGGGCCGCCCGCGAGTTCTTGAGCACCGGGCCGGCCGTGCCGGCGTTGTACTGGGCCGGGGTGAGCGGCAGGAGCGCCCCCGGCAGCGGCTTGGCGAGGCCGACGGCCTGGGCGACCGCGGCGTTCATGGCGTCGAGGTCGGCCTGGGCGGCCGTGGTGTCCTTGCCCGCGGCCTTGGCGGCGGCGATGCGAGCGGTCAGTTTGGTGGAGACGTCGTCGAACTTGGCCTTGGCCGCCTGGACGGCGTCGGCGCCGTTCACCAGGTTCACCTGCGGGACGACCAGCAGGTATACGCGGAAGTCGGTCGCGATCCTGCGAACCTCGGCCTTGAGGGCGTCGAGGGAGCTCTCGGCGTCGATCTGGGCCTTGAGGCTGACCAGGCCGCTCTTGGTCGAGGCGACTTCGCTGGAGAGCGCGGCCGCGTCGGAGCTGGTCAAGACCTTGGAGCTCGAGATGCGCCCGGACAACTTGTCGAGGGTCGTGTAGCGGCGGGCGACCTCGCAGTCGCCGAAGGCGCGCAGGGTCTCGATCGAGACTCCGGCCTTGACGGCGGTGGCCTGCACGACGCAGATCCCCTTGCCGGCGGGTCCGCCCGCGACGGCCGGGCTGGCGGCCGTGACGACGGCCGCGGACGAGACGACGAGAAGGGCGGCCACGGCGAGGCCGGCGAGGATGGAGCGGGTCGGTGTCTTCATGTGGTTCTCCTGTCTGGGCGGTCGGCTATTCGCCGCCGGTGGAACCCGAGTCGGCGCCGGAGACCGAGCCGTCGATGCCCTTGAGGAGCTGGTCGATCGACTGGATGTCGCCGGTCACCGGATCGTCGGCTGTGGCGGGTGGTGAGTACGAGGCGGCCGGAGCCGCCGAGTCGGAGGCGTCCGGCGATGCCGTGACGTCGGGCGTCGCGTCCCCCGGCGGGGGAGTCAGGGTCGCCGCCGCCACCGGACTGGCGGCCGCGGCGGGATCGGTGCCTGCCGGCTGCGTTCCCTGGCCTGCGTCGTGGCGGCCGCAGCCGACCGTGACGATGCCGGCGATCAGGAGCGCGCTGGCGAGCCTGGCGGCTGAGCTGGTTTGAAGGTTCACCGGGTTGGTCTCCTTGTCGGACTCTGTCGAGCTGACGAGGAGATCGTCGGGGCGCCGTCTTCGGGCTATTCGCGGTCCAGGTAAGCGCCGTGTAAGGCCGGTGAACGGGCCGGGGGCCTGGTTGATATGCGGCTGGTATTGCCGACCCCCGGGCTGGCCCCGACAATCGAGACCGGGAGCGAAGCAGAGCGCCGGGGTTGAGCTTGATCGTTCGATTGCTACACGGTCGCGTCAAGGCCGACTGCATCGGCCTCTTTCGCGAGCAGGCCGGACTGGCCCTGGCGCGGACGCGCGGGCACGCGGGCTGCTCGTTCGCCCAGATCGGTCGCCAGACCCACAAGGACGGCTCCGAGGAAGTCGTCTTCCTGAGCGTGTGGAGCGGCCTCGAGGCCGTGTACGACTGGGTCGGCGGCGTCGACCTGGTGAATGCCCCGGTCATCGCCGGCACCGCGCCCGAGGTCTTCGCCTACTTCGACATCCAGCACTACGAGGTCGTGGATCCGACCGTGGCCGCGGTGCCGATCGCGGCCACTCGCCCCGCCCGGGAACCTTAGCCGCCCGGCTGTGGCATCTGAGCCCGCCGGTTTGCTCCGCTGCACCGGAATCTCCCGGGTCCGCACCATGACCCGGTGAGTCTTGCGGGCCCGTGCCCCATCATGTTGTCTGCGAACCCGATTGCGGGTACGGTATGCCCACGCGCGGCTCCTGCATACGTCGTAGGGGCGACGTGGAGAGGATGGCGCCGAATTGGACGTCCCCGAAGCGCTGGATGCGTGGCAAGCACAGTATTCGGGTCAACCCCCGGTTGGTTTCATGCTGCGTTTCACGCACGAAGCCGTCTGGACGAGGGTCCACTACCTGCGCGACGGCGCCGAGCCGGCGACCCGAGACGAAGACCAGCGAACAGCCG
The DNA here is from genome assembly GCA_050008515.1 of Candidatus Limnocylindrales bacterium. Taxonomy (GTDB): domain Bacteria; phylum Chloroflexota; class Limnocylindria; order Limnocylindrales; family CSP1-4; genus Fen-1039. The sequence continues at coordinate 182,291 of JBEKMM010000002.1, read as the reverse complement.
CGCGGTTCGACGCCGTCGCCAGCGCGCTCTTCACCGGCGCGACCGTGCTGCTTCTGGCCATCCACCTCGATCCGCGACACGAAGCGACCGGCGAGCTGAGGGCCGTCGGCGCGACGCCGATCGAGCCGCCGCCGTCCTGGATCGAGGCCCTGCGCGACTACCTGCCGGGCACGAGCCGGGCGGAGTTCGTGGCCACGACCCTGAGCTGGCAGCGCGGTTGCCTCGACCGGGTGTGGCTTGCCGTCGCCAGCGATCGCATCGGGCGAGTGGCCGTCTTCTCTCCCGCCACCGGCGACGCGTTCTGCCCGTACGGCGGCGGGGCGGACGTCTTCGTGTGGGGCGCCGACCGGCGGTCCAAGCTCGGCGAGCGATTCCGGGCATGGGTGCCGGCCACGAGGCCGATGCCGGGGCCGAGCGCCCCTCGTCCGGAACCCGACCTCATCGTCGAGCACGGTTAGGGTCCATCCGCGACACTACGCCCATGAGCCCCAAGACGAAGGCCACGCCCACGCCTACGCCCACGCTCGCGCCCGTCACCCGGGCCGACATCGCTCGCTATCGCGAGAACCTCCAGGGCGAGATCGATGCCGTCGCCCTCTACGCCCTGCTGGCCGAGGAGGAAGAGAGCCAGGCGCTCAAGGACTTCTACCGCCGCATGGTCGAGATCGAGGGGGTCCACGAGGGGGTCTGGCGCGAGCGGCTCGCGGCAGCCGGCGTCGACACGAGCCGGATGCATCCGGCCTGGCGGGCGCGAGCCCTGATGTTCGTGGCGCGCCATTTCGGGCCGCAGCTGGTGGTCCCGACGATCGCCGAGCGCGAGGCGTCGGACCAGGCGATGTACGACGAGCAGCCCGAGGCGCTCGACAGGATGCCGGGCGACGAGCGGTCCCACGCCCGGCTCTTCCGGGAGCTGGCGGGGGGCCGCGGCGTCGAGGGCGGCACGATCGCCCGGATCGAGGGCCGGCATCGCGGCAGCGGCGGCAATCAACTGCGCGCGGCCGTCCTGGGTGCCAACGACGGGCTGGTCTCCAACCTGAGCCTTTCGATGGGCGTGGCCGGGGCATCGGGCGGCGGCAACGCCGTCCTCGTGGCCGGCTTCGCCGGGCTGCTGGCCGGCGCGCTGTCGATGGCGATCGGTGAGTGGCTTTCCGTCCAGAGCGCCCGCGAGCTGTACGCCCACCAGGTCAAGGTCGAGCGCGAGGAGCTGCTCAACGTCCCCGACGAGGAGGAAGAGGAGCTGACGCTCATCTACCAGGCCAAGGGCCTCACGGCCGAACAGGCGCGGCTGATGTCGAAGTCGATCGTGGGCGGCGAGCTGGGCCACGCGGTGGACACGCTGGCCCGCGAGGAGCTGGGCATCGACCCCGACGAGCTGGGCGGCTCCGCCTGGGTCGCGGCGGCGACGTCGTTCTTCCTCTTCGCGCTCGGCGCGATCGTGCCCGTCTCGCCGTTCATCTTCGCTTCGGGGCTGCCGGCGGTCGTGGCCTCGATCGTCGTCAGCGCCGCGGCCCTGATGCTCGTCGGCGCGGCGATCACCATCGTCACGGGCTCGAGCGTGCTGCGGACCGGCGGCCGGCAGGTCCTCCTCGGCATGGTCGCGGCCGCGGTCACGTTCGGCCTGGGCACGCTCGTCGGCAAGGCCGTCGGGTAGGGGATGCGGCCGCATCGCATGACGGGCGCGCACGGGCAGTCCCGCCGCCCGCGGCTCGAAAGTCCCGCCCTTCTTTCGCTTGCGCTCATTGCGCTGGTGCTGGCGGGTTGCGGCTCGACCGCGACCCCGGCGCCGACGGCGCCGCGAACGGCTACTGCCACGGCCGACGCCACCGCCACGCCGACCATCTACCCGACCTTCACCCCCTGGCCGACGCCAACTCCGGCCCCCACCCCGACCCCAACTCCGGTCTCCGGCGTCTGGAACTACAACGTCTACGACGCCCACGGCTTTCGTTACCAGAACCCCGACACGACGGCCTGCACCGCGGCTTCGGCCCAAATCATGCTCAACATGGCCACGACGTGGGCCGATTACACGCCGCTGGCCCCGGGCCAGGCGGCGCCGGCCAAACCGCACGGCTGGAACGTGAGCGTGTCGTACACGCGCATGGAATCCCTGCTCGCGTACCAGCGCAAGAACGGGACCATGCTCCTCTCCTGGCCCGGAGCCGACGCGCACGGCTGGCGCAACTCCCTCAATTACTACGGCTGGGGCAGCATCAAGGCGAACGTCTACCGCGACCTGACGTACAAATCGTTCGCCGACGCCGCGCGCGCCACCGTGATGGCGGTGGCCATGTACCGAAAGCCGGTCGGCATCCTGGCCCTGAAAGGGGACCACGCTCAGGTCGTGACCGGCTATCGGGTGAAGGGGTACGACCCGCGGACGGGTTCGACCAACTTCGAGATCCTGGGCGTCTACCTGAGCGATCCACTCAAATCGGATGGCTACCTCAACGCCTACATCCCGCTGGCGACCTGGAGCGGCGGGGCGAAGCACATCAGGTTCACGCCCTACCTGATGACCAACTCACCGTACGTGGACTCGCTGGACCACCAGCAGGGCAACGCCGAGTGGGACGGCAAATGGGTCATCGTGGCGCCGGTGGCGTAGCGGCCGCGGTCGCGGAGGCTACGGGTTCTTGAAGATCCCGTGACCGCCGATCCGACGCCAGCGAAGCCCCAGCCGACCGTCGATCTGGATCCACTCGAAGGTCGCGCGGCCGTCGGGTCCGCTGAAGCTCCAGGTCATCTCCAGTATGCCCGGTGCCTTCTCGACGTCCTTCACGCGCAGCGAGGCCGGCCACGCCACCGAGGGGTCGGCGGCGTATCGGTCGCAGGCCTCCATGAAGACCCTCAGCCTGGTCTTGAACGTTGCCTGCTCGTCCGGTGAAAGCCGCTTGTAGTCGGCCTTGAACGAGTCGACGACGACGTACTTCACCTACGCGTCGAGGTGCGCGATCAGCTCGTCGGCACCCTCGACGATCGCGACGCGGCCCGCGGCGATATCTGCGTTCGCTTCTCGTTCCATCGCCTGCCAGCGCTCCGTCCAGAACCATGCCTGATCGGCCGGCACCGCTACGACCGGCACCAGCTCGACGCGCCCGTCGTCGTGCTCGATCAGCTTGATCTGCGAGTCCTTCTCATCGATATGAAGGCGGCGGCGAAGATCGACCGGCAGAGCGACGGTCCCGCGAGGGTGGACGGTGACGAGATACGTTTTCATGATTGCAGCATAGCAGTAATGTCGTGTCGGTCAAGGAGGTCCGCGGGGCCAAGCTGAACCGGGCGGGCCGGCAGGTCGGCGTGGCACGCCCGGCGCCCCGATCTCAGGCATACTCCTCTCACGGCCCCAGAAGCCGTCCAAGAACGAGTCGGGAGCCGCCGCACGTGAGCATCCAGGAATCAACCTCGCCGGAACGAGGCGATTTCATTCGCGACATCGTGGCCGCCGACGTGCGCGAGGGCAGGCACCGCACGATCGTCACCCGCTTCCCGCCGGAGCCGAACGGCTACCTGCACATCGGTCACGTCAAGGCGATCTCCATCAACTTCGGCATCGCGCGTGACTTTGGCGGTCGCTGCCACCTGCGCTTCGACGACACGAACCCGACGAAGGAAGAGCAGGAGTACATCGACCACATCCAGGAGGACATTCACTGGCTGGGGTTCGACTGGGGCGAGCACCTCTACTTCGCGTCCGACTACTTCGAGCAGCTCTACCAGTGGGCCGTTTACCTGATCCAGACCGGCAAGGCCTACGTCGACGACCTCTCGGCCGACGAGATCCGCGAGCATCGCGGCACGCTCACCGAGCCCGGCCGCAACAGCCCCTGGCGCGATCGGCCGATCGAGGAGAACCTCGATCTCTTCGAACGAATGCGGAAGGGCGAGTTCCCCGACGGAACGCGCGTGCTGCGCGCCCGGATCGATATGGCCTCACCGAACATCAACCTGCGCGACCCGGTGCTGTACCGAATTCTGCACGCCGACCATCCGCGCACCGGCGACGCCTGGTCCATCTACCCGATGTACGACTTCGCTCACGGCCAGTCAGACGCGATCGAGGGCATCACGCACTCGCTCTGCAGCCTGGAATTCGAGATCCACCGGCCCCTCTACGACTGGTTCATCGACAACCTTCCCGTTCCTTCGCGCCCCCGCCAGATCGAGTTCGCGCGGCTCAACATCACGTACACGGTCCTGTCCAAGCGCGTCCTGCTGCGCCTGGTCAACGACGGCTTCGTGCGCGGCTGGGACGATCCGCGGATGCCCACGATCGCAGGCATGCGCCGCCGCGGCTTCCCGGCCGAGGGCCTATGCGACTTTGTTACCGGGGTCGGGGTGGCGAAGGCGGACAACGTCATAGAGTTCGGCCAGCTCGAGCACGCCGTGCGCGACGTCCTCAATCGGAAGGCCGCGCGCCGCTTCGCGGTCCTGGCGCCGCTCAAGGTGGTCATCGAGAACTACCCCGAGGGCCAGGTCGAGGAGATGGACGTCGTCAACAACCCGGAGGACCCGTCGGCCGGGACTCGCAAGGTGCCCTTCAGCCGCGAGCTGTGGATCGAGCGCGAAGATTTCATGGAGGAGCCGCCGGCGAAGTTCTTCCGCCTGGCCCCCGGCCGCGAGGTTCGGCTGCGCTCGGCCTACTTCGTGACCTGTCGCGAGGTCGTGAAGGACGCGGCCGGAGAGGTGGTGGAGCTCCGCTGCACCTACGACCCGGCCACCCGCGGCGGAGACTCACCCGACGGCCGCCGGCCCAAGGCGACCCTGCACTGGATCTCGGCCTCGCATGCGATGGCGGCCGAGGTGCGGCTGTACGACCACCTGTTTACGCGTCCGGACCCTGGAGCGGATGGCCGCGACCTCTTCGCGGACCTGAACCCCGACTCCGAGAAGGTGCTCCAGGGCTGTCTCGTCGAGCCGACCCTTGCCGAGGTGCCGGTAGGCGAAACCGTGCAGTTCGAGCGCCTCGGCTACTTCTCTCCGGACCCCGACTCGACGGCCGGCCACCCCGTCTTCAACCGCACGCTCACCCTCAAGGACACGTGGGCCAAGCTCCAGGCGCAGGGCCGCGAGGGGTAGGGGAGATCGGAGAGAAGCGGTCGAGGACTTGACGTCGGGCATCGCGGAGGCGATCCTGCCGCCCGTGTCGCCCGAGCCTCTGCCAATCGACCCACTCCTGACTCTGTCCGCCGCGGAGATCGCGGCCGCCGTCAACGAGGGCACGCTCGAGGCCGTCGATGTCGTCGAGGCGACCCTCGCGCGGATCGAAGAGCGCTGGGACGGCCACGCATACATCACCGCGACCGGCGACGCGGCTCTGATGCGCGCCCGCGAGAACCCGCGAGGACCGCTCGCCGGAGTCCCCCTGGCCGTGAAAGACATCTTCGACACGGCGGGCGTCCGGACCACCTACGGCTCTTCTATCTTCGCCGACCACGTGCCGCGGCGCACGGCAACGGCCGTGGCGCGACTGGAGGCCGCCGGCGCGATCATGGTGGGCAAGACGAACATGCACGAGTTCGCCTGGGGGGTCTCAAGCCAGAACCCGCACTGGGGCACGGTCGCGAACCCGACCAGGCCCGGCCGCGTGGCGGGCGGCTCGAGTGGGGGCACCGCGGCAGCCCTGGCCGACCACACGGCCACGATCGGGCTCGGCACGGACACTGGCGGATCGATCCGGATCCCGGCCGCCTGCTGCGGCGTCGTCGGGTTCAAGCCGGCATACGGTGCCGTCTCGACGAGCGGCGTCTTCCCACTCTCACCGTCCTTGGACACAGTCGGCCCGATGGCTCGAACCGTGGCCGACGCCGCGCTCGTCGATGCCGTTCTGACCGGCCGGCCCTCTCCGGCGCCGCACCTGGCTGGCCTGCGGGTCGGAGTGCTGGCCAAGACGGGGATCGAGGACGCGCTGGCCGACATGGGCACGAGGGTCGAGTCGGCCTACCTTCCCGAGCTCGACCCCGACCTGATGGCCGCCTATGAGGCGGAATGCGCCGTCACCCACGTGCCCTGGTTCCCGCGCGAGCGCGAGCGATACGGGCCAGATCTGCGGGTCAAGCTGGACGCCGCGCAGGAGATCACGGCGGTCCGGTGGCAAAGGGGTCTGGCTGAGCTCCGGGAGCTTCGGCGTCGCGCCCGCTTCGAGGTGCGCTTCGACGTTCTGCTCAGCCCGGTGATGGAGATCGATCCTCCCCCGGTGGGCTGCTGGGAACCGGACGTCCGCGCCGCCATGACCCGCTGGACGCGCCCGTTCAACTTCCTGGGCTGGCCGGCCATTGCCATCGGGGGCTTGCAGATCGCCGGTCGGGATCGCGACAAGGTCCTGGCCGCGGCGCTTGAGCTGGAGGCCCGCGGGGTGCGGGCGGGGTCGATGGGTCCGCAAGCTCTGCTCTGACGGACGCCCTTCCGCGCGGATCGCCGTAGTCAGCTCGGCGGTCTCGTTCACTCGGTCGCGGACAGAATCCGCTACACTCTCCCACCGTCGCTGGCGAGTGGCCTAACGGTAAGGCACCTGACTCTGGATCAGGGGATTGAAGGTTCGAATCCTTCCTCGCCAGCCAAATGGAGTCCAGCGAGACCATGGGCTCGCCCGGGTCTTCAATTGTGGGTGACCACCTTAGGACCTTCGGAGCCTTGCCGCGGTGCGGTGCCTGACCGATCTTCCGCTTGGAGATTTGCTGGGGCCTGGTGCAGGCTCGGCCTGCGAGGCAGTTTGAGGGCCATGGTGATCGGGGACGTTCCGACTGGTGACGACATCTCGGCGGCGGGTGTATCCGCAAGAGCCGAGTACGAACGCCGCGCGAAGCGGCACCAGGATCGACTCGTGGGATTCGGGCCCTGGCTGCTCGCCGGTGCCGTCGCCGGAGCAGTTGCGGGCGTCGTGGTGGCGTTCGTGCTCAGGGAACCGCGCGCCGGAATGATGGTGTTGGTCCTGGTCCTCGCCGTCGATGTCAGGGTGGTCCTCCCGCCGGACTCCACGGGAAGCTGGGCGACCGGCGCGAAGGGCGAGGTGTTAACCGCGCGAGCCCTCGAGCAGCTCAAGATCGAAGGCTTCGTCATCCTTCATGACCGCCGGATACCCGGCTCGTCGGCCAACATCGACCACATCGTCATCGGGCCGCCCGGAGTGGCAGTGGTGGAGACCAAGTCGTTCGGGGGCAAGGTTCGGGTCAAGGGCGGCGAGGTCTACGTCGGCGGATACCGCAAGACCTCGCAGACCGTGGATGAAGCGAAGCGGGAGGCCCTTGCCGTCACCGTCGCCCTGGCGGACGAGCTCGAACGCCGGGGCCTCAAGGTTCGGCCGATTCTGTGCGTCCATCGGGCCGACCTGCCTTTCTTCACGGCGTCACCGCAGGGTGTCTCGATCGTGGATGGACGCGGGCTGGTGAAGACCTTCCGCAAGGCTCAGCGGCAACTCGCGCCCGAGGATGTCCGTGCGCTCGCGCAACTCGCGAACGATCGGCTGCGCCCGGCTTCGGCGCCTGTGCCGCGTCTGTACGATTCTCTGGCGGCGCCGCCCAACGAATCGAGGCCGGGATCCCCGGCAGCGCTTTCTCCGGGCCCGACCGAAGGCGACGAGCCATTCCAGCTCCCCATCCGGCGCGAACAACTCCGCCTCGCACGTGAGGCGCGCGCGAGGGCCACCGGCAAGCGGACGTACCGGACGCCCCGCGGGCTAGCTGACGGAGAGGCGCCTCCGGCTATACCGCCACCCGAGGGCGACGAGTAGCGGCCCTGGCCGCGCTCGGAGAGCGCCTCAGTCCGCGGGGACCCCGATGACCGTGATCGGATCCGCGTCGAGCGCGCCTCGGGCCATTCCTACGAGCGCGCGACCCCAGACCACCGGCACGATGAGCCCCGACGTCGTCCGACAGTCGATCGAGATGGAATCAGGATGGACCGGCCTGCGACGCCGAAGGATCAGCGATCGACCGTAGCGGAGCGCGTCCCTGACTGTCGCGAATCTTCGAAGTTCCCCGTCGGTGATGTGCGACACGACGAAGAAGGGCTCGCCGTCGACCGATCGGTCGTATCCCTGGGCCTCCAGTGCGCGAAGCCACCGCGGCGGACTCCCCTCGGGGGTTGCCCTTCAACCGCCAATTCGAACCCGTCGACCAGACGGCCGGCCATCCAGCCACGTTCAGGAGGGGAACCGTCGGGCATCGTGGCGATCGGACCAGTTCTGGCGGACTTTGAACTCGTCTGCGACTTCGGTCGCCCACCAGTCCCTCCCAAAGTCGAATCGGTCGACTTCCTCGTTGTTCGCCGCCGCTTCGACCATCGTTAGCGATGATCCGCCGTTGAGCTGATCTACTTCCCTCTGGTCCCCCGGCGGCGCATCATAGGGTCGCCCCGGTTGGGGGGCGCGGATGTGTACCAGTCCGGTCGAGGGAGGACCCATGGGAACGCACCGTCGTGTCGCGGTCTTGATGGCCGCGCTTTCCATCGCGGCGGCCGCATGCTCTTCGGCGGCCGGAACTGCATCTCCGGCTCCGCCGACGGCTCCGCCCGCCGCCACCGGCTCGGCCTCGGCCTCGCTCGCGCCGGCAACGCCGACTCCGGCGCCGACCGTCGGTCCGACGCAACCCAAGGCGCCGACTCCAACGCCGGTTCCTCCGACCGCCACCCCGACGCACTCTCCGACGCCACATCCCACGCCGGCGCCCACGCTGCCGCCGGTCGTCCACGGCCAGTACCTGCTCTACCTGACCTCGGTTGTCGACACCCCAGACAGCTTCATCCCGCAGGCCTGGCTGGTGAAGCCGGACGGAACGGGGGCGCGGAAGATAGCCCAGGGCTTCTCGCTCGGGCCCTACAGCCCGCCGCCCGTGGACCTCGACGCGATCTGGTCACACGACGGCTCGATGATCCACATCACCAGGTGGCCGAACTGCGCCGCGCACATCTCGAACCTGCCGGTCGGCGCCGCCACGGAGATCCCGGTGGTCACGATGACCGACAAGGATTGGCTCTTTCGCTGGTCGCCCACCGGCGGCAAGATCGCCTACTGGCACTACTCGGGCGCCGACCATGTCTGCGAGCAGAACAGCATCGACAACATCCACGACCTGGCGTGGATGAACGCCGCGGGCGGCACGAAGACGACCGTCAAGACCAACGTCACCTACCGGCTGAGCGCCTGGCTGCCGGACGGCTCGGGCCTGGTAGCGGTCAACGACTACGACGCCTGGTACAGGGTCAGCCTCTCCAACGGCTCGGCGGTCTCGCTCCTCGTGACCGCCACCCGGCTCGACGTCTCGCCCGACGGCACGAAGGTCGCCTTTCTGAGCGGCGGCATGCTCTACGTCAAGCCACTGTTCGGCGGAGCCTCGAAGAACCTGGGGGCGGCGACCGACTTCGCCTGGCGTCCCAACAGCGCGGCGCTGGCGGTGTCGGGTGGCACGCTCAGACTGGTCAACGCGACGACCGGCATTGGCACCGTGGTCTTCGCCTTCACGGCAAAGAGCCCGAGCTGGTCGCCCGACGGATCGAAGCTTGCCTTCATCAAGTCGTCGGGCGGCGGCGTCTTCGTCGTCGCCGCGAACGGCGGGCCGGTGAAGACGATCCCCGGCACCACCAGGGCCACGCAGGTCTCCTGGCAGCCGTAGGGCGCTTCGTAGGCCGTTTGGTACGCGTGCGACAGCACCGGTCTCAACGTCCGCGCCTCCAGCACATGTGTCTTACTTGGCCGGAAACGCAGTCGCCAGGATGCGGGCCAGCTTGTCGATCTCGGCCGCGTCGAGGGCCTGCGTCCGGGTGATCAGCTTGCGCAGTGAACGCGGGCTCTCCAATCGCACGCCTCGGTTTCGTCGGTGATCGCGAGGACGACCTTACCGAGGCGATTGCCGAATCTCTGTTTGGTCGCAGCCTCACGCCTGGCCGCGCGACGGTCATGCTCGCGTTGGGCCGAAGCGCCCGCAGTCCCAACATCGATCGGCCGCGTCTCGGCGCTGTCGAGATCATCCGGGCAGGTCACGAGCCCCCAACTGGCGAAAGTCTGCCCTTTGAGAGCTGGCACGCCGGGAAGGCGGTTCAGCGGGGGCAGGAGGTGGCCGAGAGCCGGGCCTTCGTGGCGCGCTTCGCGGTCGCGAGGACGTCCCCGACCTCACGCTCGGTGATCGTGACCCCCGCCTCTCCTGCGCGACGACGCAGGGCGGCGGGGATCGCCGACAGGGTCGGGACTTGCCCGAAGGCCCATCTGGCAGCCGCGGACTTCGAGGCGATCTCGCCGACCGCAGCAAAGCGCCAGATCCGGCAGGCGGTGAGCACCATCAACTCCGCGTTCGCATCGTCGTCGGTCAGGTCCTCCCATCGATCCAGGAGACGCAGTCCGTATCCCAGAACCCACGTGTCCGGGACCGGGCCGATGATCTCGCGCGGCTCGGGACCGCGGAGGCTCCGCCCGTGCCTGCGGGCAACCCAGAACTCGACGACGAGATCTGGTTCCCCGGTCGAGCGCATCTCGATCTCGTCCGGCTCTCCCGGGTGCCGACCGAGGTAAAGCTCCATTGGCGGCGACATAGTCGGCGAGGCTGCGACGGCCCGCGTGACGACCCGGAGATCGAGAGGCAGCCCTCGATGATCCGCTCCGCGAACAGCGTCGAGCAGCCGGCCGGTCTGATCATCTGTGAGCGCGCGCTCGACGACGAACAGCAGATCAACGTCGCTCCGACCGGGAACGAAGTCGCCCGTGACAAGCGACCCGTGGAGGATCGCGGCGAGTGGACCGGCCTCGGCGAGGACGTCCCACCCCATGTCCGCGAGCTGCCGCGCAAAGGACATTGCGTCGCCAGCGATCAACTCGTCCTTCATCCAGATCGTCTCGGAAACCCCCATAGGAATGATGCTCGGCCCGGCGTCACTGGCAAGGCCCGACCGAGACCGCCATTCATTCGGAGGCGACTCCGAGGGCCTTCTGATTCCGGCGTCATCCTTACTCACCTCCGGCCGGGCCGCCACCCAGCGTCCGCGGCTGGCGTCGGTACGAACGAATGGGTGGTCCGAGGCCAGCCAGCTGGATATCCTGGCCGTGGGTCCGCGCCGTCATACGACGCCGCCCGAGTTGCGGAGGAGCTCCGATCATGTTTGAGGGCCCGGCCCCCGACCGCAGCGACGTCTACCCCGACCTGTTCGCTGTCCGTGAGGTCCTGGTCGCCCGCGGCAGCGGCGACTATCCCGTCCAGTTCGTCATCAACGACGAACGCGCCGAGAGCCGGTTCTGGGGCCACCCCTTGCTCGGCGTGATAGTCAGGGCCGTGGCTCTGGCACCGCACGTCCTGGCGATGTTGGTCATCGGGGCGATTGGTCTGCTGTGGCTGGTGCTGGTGGGCTGGATCCCGATCCTGCTCCGGGGGCGGGTACCGAGCATTCAGGCCGAGATCTTCGAGGAACTGATCCATCGAGGCAGCCGAATGGGCGCGTACATGTACCTGCTGCCCGGTTATCCGCCCCTGGGCATCGGACGGCCGGGCCCGGTGGACGTGAGGTTCAATCTCGAAGGCCGGACGATGAACCGGTGGTGGGGCATTCCGATCATCGGTCTGTGCGCCAGGCAGATCGCGCTCGCCCCCCACTTCCTGGTCCTGTTCGTGCTTGGGTTCTACGTCGGCCTCGTCTGGCTGATCGTGTGGATCCCGATCTTCATCAACGCCCGGATCCCCAATCTGGCGGCGAAGATCTTCGGGTCGTACCTCCGCTACTGGGCACGCGTCATGTCGTACGCGTTGCTACTGCCGGTGCCGTACCCACCCTTCGCCCTCAGGTGAGCCCATCGATTCGGGCCGGTTTGGACTCCACGCGGGTGAGCTTGCCTTGATCCTCGCGTCGGCACGCCGGGCGTACGCAAGCTCCATGAGTTGGCGCCGAGTTCTAACCTGCTGCTGCATCCCCTTACTGGTCGCCTTTCGGTCGACGCCGGGCGTGAATAGCACGTCGGGTATGGCGCCCTCGTAGAGGTAGCCGCCGTCCACCGCGGCTACTCCTTCCGGCCCGGCGGCCAGGAGCCCATGACCTGGCGCAGGATCGCGAACTCGCCGACGTGGTAGGCGTTGTGGTCGCCGACCAGGCGCGCCTCGCGGAGGATGGTGTGCCCGGGTGTGTTCGGAATGGTTGCCAGCAGGTCGGTGGCCGGATCGGCGACCAGGTCATGGAGTGCCTTTCGGTCGGACCTGACACTCTCGAGCGTCAGCGCGAACTGCGCCGGCGTGGCGGTGGCGTCGCGCTCCGGCCAGTACTCCTCCGGCCAGGCGGGCGCCAGGTAGTCCCGGTTTCGGATGTAGTCCAGCATGTCCTTCTGGGCGATCCGGATGTGCTCGAGCAGGTGCCACGGCGTGTACCCGACATTGGGCGGCAACCGGTTGATGGCGTCGTCTGGAAACTCCGCGACCGCGGCATCGAACGGCATGTGAGCGCCGTGTCCGTCGATGAGCGCGAGCAGCTGCTCGCGGAGGATATCAGTCGTCATGGCGTCCCTCGGAATGCGGCTTGATCGATCGGTATTGTCGCTCGCCCCGCCCGTCGACCCCCGCTTTGAGCTCGGGCACAGTTCTGCAGGCTAGTTGGCGGCGCGATGGAAGGCCGCGGCCCCGCCCTCTTGCGAGATCGTCAGCGTGTCGCCCGCGATCCACGCGTCGGCGGCTCCGGGCGATCCGGTGGCATCCGCGTGGAGCTTCCCGTCCGCTCCGATGGACCAGTGACCCTGTCTCTGCTGACCGCCCAGGAACGTGGCGACCATCGTTCCGTCGGGCATGAACGTCACCGACATCGGGCCCATCTTCCACGTGCCCAGGATGGCCTGGGCCAGCGGTCGGGGATCGCGCTCACTCGCCGCCGGCGGGGTGGCAGGAGCATCGGAGACCGCCATCTGGGCCTTCAGCGATCGGGCCATCGCCTCCATCTCGGCTCGAGTCTCGTTCCTGGTCTGTTGATCGCGCGAGAGGAACGCCGACCCGAGTTGCCCCAGCAGAGACGCCGGCGTCATGCTGGCCGCGTCCGGCACGACCCGGTCCGGAAGGCGCTCGAAGTTCACGACCTTGTGGCTGCGAGGCGTGACGTAGAGGCGGACCCAGCCCGAATCCGGCGCGGCGTCATATACGGCTCTGCCCACCTCGTAGCGCTTCTCGCCGAGCTCTAGGAGATACGTCGTGGAACTCGAGTTCCCGCTCGAGCTGCTGTAGTGTCTCTTGCCGATCGCTCCCTCGACCGCGTCGACCCGTCCGGCCGAGGCATCGCCGGCTTCCGGGTTGGGGCGAAAAGCAAAGAACAGGCATACGAGCGCGCCGAGGAAGAAGGCGGCGGTGGCAGCCGGCCGAGCCCAGGCATTGGGCGCGGGTCCGTTCGAGGTCGCCAGCAGCCCTCCGATCACGGCCGCCAGGACCGCGCCGGTCAGCATGCTCCGGGAGAAGGAGCGTGCCGCCGACCGAAGGTAGCGGCGCTGGCTGTCGCTCAGGCGGCCCGCCCGGTTGGTCTCGATATCGGCGGCTGAGTAGGTGTCCAATGTCGTCGTCTGCGCCATTCCGTGCCTCCTGAGCGCGGACGGTAGCGCAGCCCCGCGCCGGGTCTCGCCGCAGCCGGGCGGGGTTCGCCAGGTGAGCCTGCCGATGCGTAGCGCGCGGCGGGCTCCGTGGGCCGGCTCGGTCTCTGAAGGGAATCACCATTTCGGTGGAGCCCGATTCCCCATTCCTGCTGACGACCCCGCGCCGGCAGATTCCTACCCTTCGTTGCACGAACAGCAACGAGGACAACCATGACACCGGCAATCGAGATCAACGGACTGACGAAACGGTTCGGCCAGTTGGTGGCCGTCGACAACCTGAGCCTGGCAATACCGCGTGGCGCCGTCTTCGGCTTCCTGGGCGCGAACGGCGCAGGGAAGACAACGACGATGCGCGTCATCGCCGGCCTGAGCCGAGCTTCGGCCGGATCGGTGACGGTGGCAGGCATCTCTGCCTCAGCAGGAGCGCGGTATCGCCGGCAGCTCGGCTATCTCTGTCAGGAGCCCGCGTTCTACGGTTGGATGACAGGACGTGAGGTGCTCCGCTACGCCGCCGGCTTCTATCCCGAGATAGAGCAGCCGGGGAGGCGGGTCGAGGCTCTGCTGGCACAGGTTGGGCTGGCCGACGCCGCCGCGCGCAAGGTCTCCGGGTACTCGGGCGGGATGCGTCAGAGGCTGGGGATCGCGGCGGCGGTCGTCGGGCAGCCGCCGGTCGTGCTCCTCGACGAGCCTGCCGCCGGCCTCGATCCGCTCGGCCGCAAGGACGTCCTGGATCTGATCGAGTCTCTGCGCGAGACCACGACCATCTTCTACTCGACGCACATCCTCGACGACGTCCAGCGTGTCAGCGATCGCGTGGCCGTCCTCGATCGCGGTCGGCTCCTCGCGGCTGACACGACCGAGAACCTGCTGGCGAGCTCCAGCAGGAACCGTATTCGCGTCGTGTTGCAGGGCGCATCGCCGGAAGCCGGTTCGCTCCTCGCGGGCATCCCGGGAGTCGAGAACGTGGCGGTCGGCGAGTCGCGCGACGGAGCGTGCGCGTTCACCCTGCGGCTGGCGGTGCCCGATGCGATCGCAGCCGTCCAGCTCGCAGTGACGGCACTCGCCCTGGCGCACGGCTACGCAGTCGTCGAGGCCCGTCCGCTTGTCATCGACCTGGAGGAAGTTTTCCTGCGCCTCGTCCGCGAAGCGCAGGCCAGCACGGAGAAGGTAGCGTGAACGCAAATTCGATCGCCTTGGGCGGGCGCGTCCAGGCAAATGCATCGAGCCCGATGACCGGGTTCGGCAGGTTCCTCTCGAAAGAGGTGCGCGAGTGGGTCCGCACGCGACGCTTCGTGATAATGGCATTGGCGGCAACCGGTCTCGCTCTGTCTGGGGTGATTATCGAGCGCGTCCATCAGCTGACGGGCGACACCAGCAAGCCGATCAACCTGGACCCGAGCTTCAACCTCACGAACGTTGGCTGGGACAGCCTCGTCCCGCTCCTTGCAGCCTTCGGCACCATGAGCCTGCTCACGGCCGAACGCGAGCGAGGAACGCTGGGGTGGTCACTCTCGATGCCGCTGAGCCGGCCGGCCGTTCTGCTCGCGAAGCTCCTCGCGGCCGTCTCTTTCATTGGGATCACCGCCGTGGTCATTCCCGAGATCGTTTCCGTTGCGGTGATCCGGTTCGTCTACGACGGATTTCCCCATGGCCAGCAACTCTTCTGGGAGCCGCTCGGCGGGTTCGCTGCGGGTGCTTTCGTCATCGCGTTGAACCTCGCGGTGAGCACCTTCGTGCGGAGCCAGGCCGCCGTCGTGGGTACGACTCTCTGTTTTGTCCTGACGATCACGGCGATGGCAGGACTGCTGTCCCAGGACCTCCAGCGGTTCCTGCCCAGCGGTATCTACGACTTTGTTACGGCCTATGGAAAGGGCGCACCCACGCATCCCGAGACGCTGGTCGCGTGGGTCATGGGAACGGCGTTGTTGATGGTCGTGGCGGTGGTCCAATTCGGCCGGCGCGAAGTCTAGGCGAAAGTTGCCGAACGACCAGATGTCCGGTGCCCGGCAGGCGTACATTGCCCGGCGGGCACCGCAGTTGGCGGAGGAGACGTGACGAGATCCGACCTGAGGGAACGAACCTCGAACATCCGGCGGTTCGTGCCGACCTCGAAACTCGATGTCGGGCTCGCGGTCGCCGTCGCCGTCTTTTCGCTTGGCGACTGGCTTGGTAGTTCCAGGCTTGGGTCGCCGATCCTGGCCGCCGCCGGTCTCGCCGCGGCAGAGATACCAGCGGCCGCAGTTGCGTGGCGGACCCGGCTCGGGGGTAAGCTGCTCGTCATCGCCGTTTGCAGTGCGGCCGCCGCCGACCTGCTACACGCCCCCGACACCGGGATACCCGTTCTGGCCGCCCTGTACACGGTTGCGACGCGCCGAGGCTGGCTGAGTACTGCAGTGGCGTGGGGCGTCACCTGCGCTTCGTTCGTCTTCGCAGAGGCGGTCAAGGTCGCGTACCGCGGCAACCCGATGAGCACCGCCGTCACCAACTCGATGATCGCGGCCCTGCTCGCGGCAGGCGTCGTTGCGATCGGTCTCTGGGTCGCTGCTCGCCGCGGGCACATCCAGTCGCTCGTCGACCGCAACGCCGCCCTCGAGCGCGAACGCGATCTGCTCGAACGGGAGCGCGAGCTGCTCGCCCGTGAGGCCATCGCCGTGGAGCGTGCCCGTATCGCCAGGGAGCTTCACGACGTCGTTGCACACCACGTCAGCGTGATGGTCATTCAGGCCGGCGCGGCAGAGGCGACGCTCCCGGCGGACGCCGAAGGGACACGAGCGACACTAGGGGCTGTCCGCGATTCTGGTCGCGAGGCGCTTACGGAGATGCGCCACATGCTTGGCGTCCTGCGCGAGCCGACGAGCGACGCCGCAGCTGCCGGGGCCGAGTCCGAGTCGGAGGGCCGCGAGCCTCAACCCGGTGTCTCACAGATACCGGTCCTGGTCGCGCGGATGAGCGAGGCCGGCGTGACCACGACACTCGAATACGCCGGCAGAACCCGGCGGCTTTCGGCCGGCGTCGACGTCTCCGCGTATCGCGTGGTCCAGGAGGCTCTCACCAACACCGTCCGCCATGCCGGCCGGGGGGCCACGGCTCGCGTCGCCCTGAAATATGAGCGGGACTGCCTCACGGTCGAAGTCACCGACGACGGCGGCGGGGCGCCCGAGGCGCATCCCGGAGAGCGAGCCGAGCACGGCGGTCACGGCCTCATCGGCATGCGGGAACGGGTCTCACTGTATGGCGGCACGCTCGAAACAGGACTGATCCGCGGCGCGGGGTTCCGAGTGTGCGCACGATTCCCCATCGATCCAACGCCCGACGCTGACGATCTCCCAAGTCACGCACGAGCAGAGTCCAGACAGGAGGCTGGCTGAGTGACGACCGTCCTCGTTGTCGACGATCAGGCGCTTGTCCGGGGCGGACTGCGCATGATCATCGACGCCCAGCCCGACCTGCACGTCATCGGAGAGGCAGCCGACGGGCGCGAGGCGATCGAATGCCACCGCCGCCTGCGACCCGACGTCGTGGTGATGGACATCCGGATGCCGAACATGGACGGCGTCGAAGCCACCCGACGCCTCGCCGCGCCGGATCTGCCCGTCGGAGACCGGGCCAGAATCTTGATACTCACCACGTTCGACCTGGACGAATACGTGGTCGATGCCCTGCGCGCCGGCGCCAGCGCGTTCCTTCTCAAAGATGCGCCGCCGGCCGAGCTGATCCAGGCGATACGCGTCGTCGCGGCCGGCGATGCCATCCTCGCTCCGGCGGTCACAAAACGACTGATCACCCGATTCGTCGGCCGCGCGCAGCCGCGGGTCTCGCGCGTCGCGCTCGACCAATTGACCGAACGCGAGCTTGACGTCCTCAAGCTGGTGTCGCGCGGGCTATCGAACGCCCAGATCGCAGAGGAGCTGATCGTAGGCGAGGCGACGGTCAAGACGCACGTCGCGCGCGTTCTCGACAAGCTCGAGCTCCAGAATCGAGTCCAGGCCGCCATCCTCGCCTACGAGACCGGTCTCGTGGAGCTGGGGACGCGCTAGCGACTCGCGTGGCGCGACCAGGACGATGTGCCCGGCGCGTACGTACCACTGACTGGTTCTAGTGCCTCCCGCGTGTCGCCTCACGCCGCGCCGCGGCGGGCATCGCGTAGGGTAGGAGGCCAACACGGCGAGGAAGACGAGCCCTACCACGACGAGAACGGCCACGCCGATCGCTTCTCGCCTGACACGGTCAACAAGGCCGGGGCCGGACTCCGCTGCACCCTCTCGCTGCCGGTCTGCTTCGGACCCCCGCCAGAACGCCGTGGCTCGCGCAGCCAATCACTCGCCGTCCGGTACTTGATGCGTTCACCCAGAGTGGCGGTCCGCCCCTAGTGCCGTACGGTCGGACAAGTCGATGTCGTCTGCACGACCTGGATATCCGACGCTCGTCGAACCGGAGCCCTGAGTCAGCCGGCGGCGCGCATGCGGCGCCGGGCCACATCGAGCCCGAGCCCGGACCGAGCCGTCAGCACGGGGCCATCGACTACGGTGGGAAAATCGACCAGGCAAAGGGGGCCATGATGCGTGGCGCAGTGAAGGTTTCGTGGAGATGGCTGGCGGCGCTCGTGCTGGTGGCCGCCGTGGTCGTGGTCCTCGCGGCAACGGCGCAGCGGGCCGGGCAGACGCCTGGCGCGTCCGGGCAGTCGCCCGAACCAACCCCGGCCGGCCCCATCGCATACGTGGTCGGCTCCGTGACGGCCGGGCCTGTCTGCCCCGTCGTACAGAGCCCGGCGCCCTCCTCGTGCGACCCGCGACCCGTTGCCGGCGCCGTGATAACCGTCAGCTTCGCGGATCAAGGTGAGGTGGCCAGGGCTACTACGGCCGCAGACGGCAGCTACCGCATCACCATCCACGGCTACGGAACAGTCACGGTGACGGCGCTGCCGCTTGCGGGATTGATGGGCGCACCGGCCCCGGTCACGGTGACGCTCGAGCCAACCGAAACCAGGCGCCTCGACTTCGACTACGACACCGGCATCCGCTGACCCAACACGCGGTTTGGCCGGTGATTACCCGGCCCGTCAGGCCGAGGTCGCCGCCGCTGGATAAGCGGCCGCAAATGGCGTGGTGAGAGACTCCTCCTCCGTGGTGGCCGCCGTGGTTCTGCGGAGAGACCATGCCATTGCGGGCATATTCCGTAGAGGTTATAGTTCGTTATGCCGTGGCCAGTCGAGGTCACAGACCAATTCGAGAGTTGGTACGTCGGTCTGGCCGACCCGGACCGTGATGCCGTGAACGCCGCTGTGGATGCCCTCGAGGAGCGCGGTCCAGGCCTCGGCCGGCCGTTGGTCGGCGAGATCGTCGGCTCGCGCCAAGGCCAACTCAAGGAGCTGCGCATCGGCACCGTTCGCATCCTGTTCCGGTTTGATCCCCGCCGGGCGGCGATTCTGCTGATCGGAGGCGACAAGAGGGGGAGTGGAAGGCCTGGTATCGGACGGCGATCCCGGCCGCAGGCGACTTGTACGACGCCTATCTGGCCGACCTCCGATCGGAAGGCCTCTTGTCTCGGGAGTGACTGCAATGACTGGTCATAGACCCTGGCGTGAGGTCAGGCGCGGCGATGACAAGAGTCCGGAGAGTGCGGCGCTGCGCGACGCGGTCAGCGATGCCCTCGCGCTCGCGGAGATCCGCACGCATCGAGGCTTGACCCAGGTGGACGTGGCGCGAGTGCTGCAGACGAGTCAGGCGAGCGTCTCGAAAATCGAGCGGCGCGAGGACCTGTATCTCTCGACGTTGCGCGGCTTCGTGGAGGCTCTTGGCGGAAAGCTCGAGCTCTCCGCTGTATTCCCCGAAGGCCGTGTCGCGATCGCCGGCCCCGGGCCTGAGACTGCGGCTCGCCACGTGATCGCCGAGACCCACGTGACTCCGGACACCGGCTCCGGGTACTGACCCGGCCGTCCCGCCGCGAGTGACTCAACTATCCCGGATGGGCTGCCTTCGGGACGAGGTCGTGCTCCACCGCGTACAGGGCCGCCTGCGTCCGGCTGGCAAGCCCGAGCCTGCCCAGGATGTTGCTGACGTGGGTCCTGGCCGTCCGGTTCGTGTCGTTGATCTCGGTTGAAGCGCATAGACTGAGCGGCGGCACGGCCCTGACGATTGCGGAGTTGACGGCGGCGACAGGGGAGTCGAAACGCGAACGGGGGTGGAACCACGAATGGATGGACGGCCCCGGCGGTTCGGCATCCTCACGGCAGTTGCACTCGCGGCTGGATTGTCCGGCTGTGCCCTGCTGCCGAATGACTCGGCGAAGCTCCACCAGCAGGCACAGGCCGATCTGGCGAGATGGGCCGACGCGGTCGCAGCCGCCGGCGGTCATCCCGCTTTCGTTCCCGTGGGCGAGTTGACTGGCCAGGTGGGCGATTGGGAGGAGGCGGTTGGCAACAACAACAAGCCCGCCCTGATGGCCGGCCTGGTCGAGGCGGCCATCAGCCTGCCGACGGAGACGCCGCCGGATGGGGAGCTTCGCTGGCAGGACGGCAGTTCCGAGACCGTTCGACTGATCTCCGCTCAGCAGGCCCTGGCGGCACTGAAGTCCGATGGGGGTGGGTCCTGTCCCGACTGCGTGCCGTTGCAGATCACCGGGGCGCGACTCACCAGCGGGTCAGTCGAGACGAGCCGCGGCCCGGCCGAGGCAGCGGTGTGGGAGTTCACCCTGCAGGGCACGGCGGTTCGGGTGACCCGCGTTGCGATCGCTGATCGCGTCACCGTTGTCCCTCCGCCCTGGGACCCCAACGACCCGCCCGTCGGCATTACGATCGATTCGGCAACCGGAACCGTCGGCGGGCGGCAGCTCACGGTCGGCTTCGTCGGCGCGCCAGGGCCGGGCGATCAGCCATGCGGCGCCGACTACAGCGCCCAGGCGGTCGAATCGCCAACAGCGATCGTGGTCATCGTCACGGAGCACGCAAACGGACTCCCGGTTCCATGCACAGATGTCGGCGCCCGACGCACGGCCGTGGTCGAGCTGTCCGCACCCCTTGGTGAGCGCACCGTGCTCGAGGTGAGGGAAGGACTACCCGTCGCGGTTCTGCTGACCCGCTGACCCCAGCCCTCAGGCCGAGGCCGCTTCGTTCGCCAGCCGCGACGCCGTCAGCGTCAGGTGGTGCGTCAGGAGGGCGTCGTCGTACGGGGAGCGGATCCTGTTGGGCTTGCCCTGGACCGCATCGATGAACGCCCGGTTCTGCAACTCATAAGGCGTGTCGAAGATGGACGGCGGCTGCAACGTCGTCGTCTCGGCGCCTTGCCGGACGAGGAGCCGGTGGTTGAGCACCTCCAGCGTCAGGGCCAGCCCGTCGGAGACCGTCTCGAGCTTGACCCTGTGCGGGCTGCCGAGCAGTGAGGTGGTCGAGAAGGAGCCGATGGCACCCGACGCGAAGCGCACCGAGGTCTCCGTGACGTCGAGGATGTCGCTGTCCGGGTAGGCCGGCCGCGGGACCCGGCGGCCGGAGGCGGCGATGGGCTCCATCTCGCCCGCGAGGTATCGCGCCAGATCGAAGATGTGCGTCGCCTGCTCCACTATCTGACCGCCCGACTGATCCTTCCGAATCCACCACTCGGCGCCGGGCGTCTCGCCGAGCCACGAGCCGACGACCAGCTGGGGCGGGTGGCCCTCGAGGAGCTCGCGGGCCCTATCGACGACCTCCAGGTAACGCCACTGGTAGCCCACGCACGACACGATGCCCGTCTCGTGGATCGCCTTCGCGATCCGTGCGGGCCACTCCTCGTCGATGCCGAGCGGCTTCTCGGCGAACAGGCCGATGCCGCGTTCCGCGACGGCCAGCCCCGGCTCGCCGGCGGCGTAGGGCGGCACGCAGACGAAGACCGCATCGAGCTCGGCCTGGTCGAGCATGGACCGGTAGTCGGGATAGACGCGGGCGCCGGCGGACTCGGCCAACGGGCCCGCCGAATCGGGACTGCGTGAGGAGATGCCGACCACCCGGACGTCGTCGAAGCCCGAAAGAACGCGCACGTGCATTCGGGCAATCCAGCCTGCCCCGATGATCCCGACCCGTGTGGCGGCCATGTGGCACCTCCGACGCTCATGGAACGCGGCCGAGCCGCCTGCAGTGTCTCACTCATACGGGCCTCTGGCGCTTCCGGCCGGCCGCGCGAGCGAGCGAGCGAGCGAGCTGGCTCGGATGCTTTCGCAGGTTTAGGATGTTTGGGCGCGCTTGCGCGGCCCAGACGGGGGAGATGTCATGGGACGCTCTGGTCGATCTATCCGGCTGCTGGCGATGGGGTCCCTCCTCGCGGCCGTGTTGGGGGCCTGCACCGCCGGCGCGACTCCTACGCCGGGGGTGAGTGTCGGCCCATCTGTGGCGGCCGGCGTCACCGCGGCACCCTCTGCTGCGAGCCCAGGCTCCAGCGCCGCGACGCCGACGCCCGCGCCCAGCGTCACCGCCGGCGCGTCGGCCACCCCGGCGCCCACGCCGGCTCCAACTGCCAAACCGTCCGCGGCCACGGGGCGCAAACTGGGCACCCTGCCTCCGCCTCCGCCCCCGCCCCCGGGATACGCGAACCTGATCCTGTACCGCACGCCTATCAAGGGCTCGCTCAACGGCTGGTTCTCGCTGATCAAGTACGACGGCACGGGCAATCAAAAGCTGGCCCTGGGGCGCTACGCCCACTGGAATTCCAACGGCAGCGCGGTCGAGGTCATCGCCTACGACTCCAGCTGCGTGCCCAGCCTCAAGGTCTATCCGGTCGGCGGCGGCGCGGCCACGTCGGTCTCGATCCCGTTCGCGGCGGGCGACGACGCCTTCGGGTGGACCCCCGACGGCACCCGGCTCTCCTTCTACCGCAACCCCAACGGCTACCACTGCAACGGCATAAACCTCATCACCAACCGTGACCTCTACACCGTCAAGGCCGATGGCACGGGACTGACCAACGTTGCGCCGGGCTTGCCCAGGGTTGAACCCACTTCCTGGGTCCCAGACGGCTCGGCTGTCGTGATCGCCCGCCACGCAGCCCTGAACGATGTTGGGCCCGTCCAGCGGATCACCGTTGCGACCAAGAGCGTGACTCAGATCCTGGCGTCGGGCACGTACGCGGCCGTGAACGTCTCTCCAGACGGGAAGCTCCTGGCGTACACCAAGTACGTCGGGACCCAGTGGCGGATGCACGTCACGAGCAACGTCGGGACCGGTCCCGCCAATGTTCGCCACCAGGATTACGACCTCGGCGTGGCCAACGGCCAGGACGTCTACGGCGTCTGGGGCAGCGACTCCGGGCACCTCGCAGTTGTCCGACAGCAGCCCGACGCCGTGCTTGGCAGTGGCACATTCATTGAGTACTACCAGTACGACCCCACCAAGAAAACCAACGCGTGGGGTGTGTACTGCGGCAGCCTGTTGACGTCGAATGCGGAGGGCAACCTCGACTGGTCGCCTGACGACTCGCTTCTCGCCGCCTCGACGATCAGCAACTTCGGCACCGGCCAGGCCTCCGTCGGGAAGATCCTGATTGGCGATGCCGGCGGCAAGGGCGCCCTCTTCCTGGACGGGACCGAAGGGGACGACTGGCTCGCCTGGCAGCCCTGGCCTTAGTCGCGAGCCCGCTCCATGATCTCGAGCATGGCCCGGGCGTTGTGGTAGGGGCACTTCCAGAAGTCGACCTTGGTCTGGTCCGGCACCGGCACGCCCTCGCGGCTGACCCGGGTGAACCACTCGCCGGCCTGGTGGTCGATCACGAAGGCGTCGACGAAGTCCCAGGTCTTGATCGCGGCGGCCAGGTACTCCTTGCGTCCCGAGATCTGGTATGCGTTCAGGAAGCCCACGACGGCCTCGGCCTGCGGCCACCAGTCCTTGTTCGTGTGGAGGCGGCCGTCGGAGCTCCGCTCGTGGTACACGCCGCCTCGCTCGGCGTCGAAGCCCGACGCCAGCACGGCGTCCGCCATCCTGACTGCTGCCGCCCTGGCCCGCGCCTGGAGTGACGGGTCGCCCACCACGTCGGCCGCCTCGCAGATGAGCCAGCTCGTCTCGATGTCGTGGCCGTACGAGATCACCTCCGACAGGGACCGCCAGCGCTCGTCGAAGAAGAGGGCCAGATGCCCCGTCCGCGCGTCGACGAAGCGGTCCAGCATCAGCTCGAGCAGCGCCCGGAGCATCTCTCGCGGACGCGGGTCCTCCCAGGCGAGGGCGAGCGTCGTGTAGGCCTCGAGCAGGTGGAGGTGGGTGTTCATCGAGAACGGTGCGTTCAGGTCGATCGAGGAGAGCCGGATGTCGTCGATCGGCTCCCAGTCACGCCCACGCGCCTCCCAGTAGCCGCCGCCGATCGGGTCGAACGCCCGGGCCTCGATCGAGTTGAATAGCCGGATGGCTCGATCGAGCGCCTCCTGCACGCCCGTCGCGCGGAAGTACTCGGCCAGGGCGTAGATGCCGAAGGCCTGGCCGTAGGTCTGCTTTCGATCCTGCGACCTTCGGCCGCGGTGGTCAACGGCCCAGTACAGGCCCGAATACTCCGGGTCCCAGAAGTGCTCCAGGATGTAGCCGAACGCCCGATCCGCCATCTCGCGGTAGAGCGGCTCCGGCCGGCGCCGCAACGCGGCCGAGAATGTCCACAGGATGCGGGCGTTCAGGACGCCGCCCTTGTCGGCGCCGGGGTCCGGCCGGCCGTCGCAGGAGAGGGCTCCGAAGAAGCCACCCTGCTCGCGATCGACCGCCCAGGTCGCCCAATACGGCAGGATGTCCTGGCGCAGCTCACGCTCGGCGGCTGCCCGCAATGCGACAAGTGAATCCGCAGTGGTCATGCCAGGATGCTAGACGGTTGTGGCTCGCCGCGGCTGCCGGCCGCGCGAGCGCTAGCGGTTGCCCGATGACGTGCGGTAGGAGGAGCCAGCGGAGACGGCTTCCAGTCGGTCGACCAGGCGCAGCAGGTCGGCCGCTTCGGACTTGCGGAGCTCACCGGTCTGAAGGGCCAGGAGGAGGAGCCGCTTTCGTTCGACGTCGTCCGCGCCGAGGAGCAATTCGACCAGCCCCGCCTGATCGAGCTGCCGCTCTTCGGCGTCCTTCGATCGCTTGCGGTTGAAGAGCACCCTGGATCCTCCTGGAGAGGCTGCCGGACAGGATCGTTGGCAGCCCGCCTATCGGAATAGTCGGTCCCTCCGGTCCTGAGTATCGCTCCTCGATTGTACGGGTCTCAATGACCCGAAAGGACTCCTGCTTCGTCCGGCGCGAGGCGGAGACCAGCAGTTTACTCCCAACACCGGCGCACCGACCGACACGCCTGAAGCGGGGTCGTCGCGGATGGTGGCCTCGCGCGCGTCCCGCGGGCTGCGCGTCGGAGTCCGATGTACGATCGGACGGCAAGTAGTTGAGGTCTCAACGATGTCCAGCAACGCGGGCTTGAGCCCGCTCAATGTCGGCGACTACAGCCCAGGCGTGTGCAACATCGGTCCGGCTGAGATCGCCCGCCGCCGGATGGCGGGCCACATCGGACTCCTGGTGAGCGCCGCCGTCCTGGCGGGGCTGGTGGCCGTCGGGGCGCCGCATTGGACGAGGTTGATCCTGGTGCTGCCCGCGGGTGGGTCGGCCTCGGGATACCTGCAGGCGTGGTTCCACTTCTGCGCCGGCTTCGGGTCTCGGGGCATCTACAACTTCGGGTCGCTCGGGACCGTCCAGGATGTGGCGGACCCGGAGGCCAGGGCCCTCGATCGGGCCAAGTCGCTGCGCATCGGGGTGGGCTCGCTCGCCATCGGCGCGGGCGTCGCGATCGTGGCGGCGCTGCTGCCGATCTAGGAGCTCCGCCGCCGATCCGCGGCGCGGCGATCCGCTGCGCGCAGCCAGGGGCGCGCGGGCCTAGCTGGCGGCTCGCTGCTGGTCGATCGGGACGATCGAGCCTGCTGTCGGGCCCGAGTGGATCTCGAGCCGGTTTCGACCCGATGCCTTGGCCACGTACAGGGCCTCGTCGGCGTCGTGGAGGGCCGAGTCGATGTCGGTGCAGTTGCGCTGCGACAGCTCGCGGGCGCCGGCGCTGGCGGTGACCAGGTTCCACGGCGGGTTGTCGGGATGGAGCATGGCGGCGGCCGCGACGGCGGTGATGTAACGCTGCCCGGCCGCCTCCAGGGCCGCCTCGTCGCAGTCGTGCAGCACGACCAGGAACTCCTCGCCGCCGTAGCGATAGAGCCCGTCGCCGAGGCGGCTCGTCTTGCGGAGAACGTCGGCCACTCCCCGCAGGGCGGCGTCGCCCGCCAGGTGGCCCATGGAGTCGTTGAGGCGCTTGAAGCGGTCGAGGTCCATCAGCAGCAGCCCGACCGTCCCGCCGCTGCGCTCGATCCGGGCGGCGGTCTGGGCCAGGTCCTCGTTGAGGCGGAGGCGGTTGCCCAGGCCCGTGAGGGCGTCGAGGCGGGCGATCGACTCGAGCTCCTCGTTGAGCCGCAGCAGCTCGGCCTGCTGGACCACGAGCGTCTCCTGCTGCATGAACAGGAACTCGTCCTGCCGGCGAAGGTCGACCTCGTGCTCCTTCATGCGGCCGTACAGACCGCGCACGGCCAGGAGCTGCCTGTTCATCTGCTGGCGCCGCCGAAGCTGGATCTCGTTGGCGCCGAGGCTCAGCCCGAATGCCAGGGCGGCAGTGAAGGCCAGGGCCGGCGTCTCTCCCCACCACGAAACGTCTCTCGCGAAGACTCCGACCACTCCGAAGAAGATCGCGTTGGCGAGCATCAGCCAGATGAGGTGCTGCTTGCGCTCGAGCGGGATGAAGACCGCGAAGGCGAGTGGCATCACGCCCAGCGATCCCAGGGCGATGGGCTCGGTCTGGGGAATCAGGGTGGTGGTGGCGGCAGTCGACAGGAACGGCAGCAGCCCCACCAGCATGCCGAGTTGAACGGCGTAGCGCCGGCACCGGCGCGTGACCGTGCGCGAGACGTCGAGACCCGTCAGCACCAGTGGCGTGGCGAGGGCGATCTCGGCCAGGGCAACGCTCGGCGCGACAAGGCACGCGATCACGGTCGTGACCGCGATCCCGGCCGTGACGGCCAGGGCCGAGAACAGCACGCTATCCTGGAGTTCCCGGCGATAGACGGCCCTCAGGCGACGATCCTTCTGGGCGGCGCTGGCGTCGGGTTTCTCCGTTGCCCCAGTAAGCACGGCAGGCTCCATTGGCACGGTCTGCCCAACCGTCCGAGGTATCGGCCGTCGCAGCTGCCAACTGTTGCGCGCACGCGCGCGTATACGCGGGCGGGGCGTGGAACCGGGGTCTACCGAAACGGCTTCGCGACGGCTCGCCTGACCCGGCGGCCGGGCGTCAGGCGACCTCTACCGAGGTGGGGCCCACGGAGGATTGGCCGACTTCGATGTCGATGGCGACCCGGTGAGAGTGGTTGTGGCCAGACTCGCGATACAGCCGCAGGAGGTTGGCCTCGGCGGCTCGAAGGCGGGCATTGGCCTCCCACTCCGGGAGGTCCGGCTCGGCGGCCTCTCTAGCCTCCATGGCCTCGACAAGAGCTCGCAGGACCCCCTCGATGGCGGATGGTTCAGGCACCGGACCCTCCTTCCTTCGGGGGTTCGCACCGGGTACGACCGGCGGGAGCGCCACCTTACTCCGATGGGGGTTGCGAATCCATATATGGACCATTCCATTCCCGCAAGAATCGTGCATTCTGCGTCACCGCATGCAGTCGCCGCCGGCGATGGCCGCGCGGCGGCCGGCGCACGCTAGGGAAGGGCGCGGCCCCGGAGCGTGGAGGGGCTGGCCGGCGCCGACGCGGGGTCGGCGGTCGAGCCCGTGGCCGCCCGCGTCTCCAGCTCAGGCGCCACGGCAGGCGAGAGCGCCGCCGTCGCCCTGTGCAGGAACCAGCGGGCCGTGCCGCGGGCGGCAATGTTCAGGAAGGCGCGATCGAGCGCGGCCCCGAACTCACCGCCGGGTGGCGCGTAGAACCCCTCCAGCGTGATCTCGGTCGGTGTCACCCTGAGCCGGCCGGCGAAGACGGGGAAGAGCGGCGCGAGCGACGACGACTGCCAGCTGATATCGACATCGCAGCCATCCGCCGCCGCTCGGGCCTCGCCGATGTCCACGTACGCGGCCTTCTTGAACGTGAGCAGTGGGCTGCGGTCCCGGACGGGCAGGCTGAGATCGGTGAGATAGCGGCGCGTGCCGGCCCGGGCGGAGGCCACCGGCGCGCCCAGCCAGGTGGGATCGACCAGCGCCGCCGGCGGGCAGCCCTGCGCCGGGTCGAGCGAGGCGCGCTGGGTGAGCTTGAGGGGCGTGACGTGGCTGGGGACGCTCGTCATGATCGACGGATGCTATCGGATCGCCCCCGGCGCGGGACCGGGTGACCGTCACCCAGAGGCAGTACCAACGGCCCGACCGAACCTACCCGTCCCGGCAGGCATGCCCGAGGCCGGGGCGATGATCCGCTAGTGCGAGCGGTCCGGGTCCACGGGCTCGGCCGCGGGGCCGACCGGGCAGCTGACCTCGTCGCGCATGCCCATCAGCCACGCCAGGCGGTCGCGGTGGCGGCTGGCGACCCGGTAGACGACGTCGGCGGCGAGGGCCGTGGGCGGCAGGGCGGCCCAAGGTCGGAGCAACCAGCCGCCCGGCAGCGCGTCGAGCAGGGCCAGCGCCGCATGGCCGCCGGTCACCACCTGGCCGGTGGACTCGTTGACGACGTGGATCGCGTCGGCCAGATGACCCTCGGACGCGAGTCGCTCCAGGATCGGCCGGCCTGAGGTCGCGGCCATCGCGAGGGGGAGGAACTCCATCCGGCCCTCGCGGTCCCAGCGGCGCAGGTGGCGGACCGTCTCGCGGCAGACTCCGCAGCCACCGTCATAGAGGACGGTCAGCGACGTGCCGACCTGTGGGTCGTCGTCGGAGCTGGTTGGACGAAGCGGGGTCTCGATTGCCACTGCGGGATGTTAGCGCGCGGCGAGCAGTCGTGCGCGGGCGGACGGCTCGGATTCGGGGCGGATGGTGCCTAGCGGCAGCACCGGGGCTGGCGAGTGGCGGGCCGCCCCGTCGGCGGATAGTTCGGCGGCGGGGCGGTCCATGGACGCGCGGATTCGGATCGCGCGGAAAGGGCGGGGAAGGGGAGCGGCCGGGCCTCGGAGCGGCGGCAGGCTCCCGCCGAGGCGGCGGCGCCGGCGGCTGCCGCGGCGCCGGCGGCTGCCGCGGCGGCGGCAATCCTTGCGGCGGCGACGGATCGTGGGGCCAACGTCATCGAATCCTGTCAGTGCGGGTGGAGACGCAGCGGGCAGCGCGGAGGCACGCGGCCGGGCTCAAGCTGCTCGCTCGCTCAGGCGTGAGCCGGCTCTAGGGCCGCAGCTCGAGTCGTGCGGCGCGATCGTCGGCCGGCCAGGTGCGACAGCTCGAGCTCGATGAGCACGACAACGCCGATGAGGAGAAGCACGGTGCTGGCCGCCGGGGTCGACGAGACGAGCAGGTCCCCGGCCCCGGAGGCGCCGAACCCGTTCAGGGTCGCGATCCCGAGGGCGAGGCTGGCAACGGACGTGGCGGCGATGGTCGCGATGACGATCCCGTGGCTTCGGCTGCGGTTCATTTCGTCTCCGGCACCGAGCACCCATCGAAGCGGGTCTCTCCTGCTCTAGGTGTCGTCCCTTACGGAGAATTCTTGGTCCCCCGTTCGTACCATCAGGACTAGCCGATCAGCTTGCGCCGGACACCGCAGGTGCCCTCCGGCCGAGCTCGGACCGCGTCTCAAGGCGGCCTCACGGCATCGCCGGCCGAGGGTCCGCTGTGGTAACAGCGGTCGGCAGAATCGTCCGCCGCTGTATGCTCCCGGAACATGCCCGCCAATCGCCCCTCCCCAACCCAACCGAGAGCCCGCGCCGCAAGCAACGCCGCCGTCACGGCGGAGTCGAAGGCCGGCGGCACCGCCGACCCGCTTTCGCGTGAGGTGAAGCTGCTGGGCGCTCTGCTCGGCCAGGTGATCGCGGAGCAGGGCGGGCCGCGGCTGCTGGAGCTGATCGAACGGATCCGCCTCGGCTCGATCGCCTTCCGGGAGGAGGGCGACAGGGCGGCCGGCGAGGCGCTTGCGGCCGAGCTCGACTCGCTCGAGATCGACGAGGCCGAAGCGCTGGCCAACGCGTTCAGCCTGTACTTCCAGCTCGTCAACCTGTGCGAGGAGCGCGACCAGGTTCGCCAGCTCAGGATCGCCCAGAAATCGGCCCGGTCGCAGGAGGGCTCGCCAGATTCGGCGATCGACTGGCTCCGCGAGCGCGACTGGTCGGCCGATCGGATCGAGGAGCTGCTGCGGCGGCTGCGGATCACGCCGGTCCTGACCGCCCATCCCACCGAAGCCCGCCGGCGCACGATGCTGATCACCCTGCGGCGCTGCTACCGGCTTCTCGAACAGCTCGACGACCCACGCCTCGGCCCCCTCGACGACGCGGAGATCAGGCGCAAGCTGCGCGAGGAGATCAGCCTGCTGTGGCGGACCTCCTCGGTGCGCAAAACGGCCCCGACCCCGATCGACGAGGTGCGGACGGCCCTGGCCTTCTTCGACGAGACCCTCTTCCGGGCGGTGCCGCGGGTCTACCGCGCCTTCGATCGGGCCATGGATCGGGCCATGAGCCGCGGCCGGGGGCGCCGCGGCGCTGGGCTGGCCAGCGACGCCGGCTTGAGCGGGACGCGCCCGCCGCGGGTACCCGCCTTCTTCGCCTGGGGCTCGTGGATCGGCGGCGATCGCGACGGCAACCCCGCCGTCACGGCGGAGCTGACGCGGCAGGTTCCGCGCATCCACGCCGACCACGTCATGCGCGGGTACGAGGCGGTCGCGACGCGGCTCCTGTCCACGCTGTCCGTCCAGATCTCTCGCGAGGGGGTCCATCCGGAGTTCGAGAACCGCCTCGCCCGCGACGCCGAGGACCTGCCCGAGACGATGCGCGACCTGGCTCGCCGCTTTCCCGACGAGCCTTACCGGCGCCGCATGGGAGCGATCGCCGAGCGGCTGCGCCGCACCCGCTGGTACCTCACCGAGGAGGCGGGCCCGGTAGCCGGCCACTACGAGACCGCTGAGCAGCTGGTAGAGGAGCTGGCCGAACTCCAGACCTGCCTCGTCCAGGACGAGCTGCCGCGCGTCGCCTACGGGGAGATCCAGGACTTCCGCTGGCAGGTCGAGACGTTCGGGTTCCATCTCGCCTCGCTAGAGATCCGCCAGCATTCCGAAGTCCACACCGAAGCGCTCAGGGCGCTGCTGCACACTCGCGGCGTGACCTCGCCCGACCTGGCCCGCGAGCTCGTCCCCGGGGTCTCGCCCGGCGAGGTCCTAGCCACGTTCCGAGCAGTCGCGGCGATCCAGCGGCGCTTCGGCGAGGATGCCTGTCATCGCTACGTCGTCAGCTTCGCCCGCACCGCCGACGACATCAGGGCCGTCCTGCAGCTGACCGACATGGCCGCCGGCGGAATCGTCCCGACCGTGGCCACGGGCGGCTTCGTTCGCGGCCAGGCCAACCTGGATATCGTGCCGCTCTTCGAATCGGCGGACGCGCTGGCCGGCTGCGGCGAGGTCATGGAGCAGCTGCTCGCCGACCGGGACTACCGGCGCCACCTGGAGGCGCGCGGCAATCGCCAGGAGGTGATGCTCGGCTACTCCGACTCGAACAAGGAGTCGGGCTTCCTCTCGGCCGTGTGGATGCTCTACCGGGCGCAGTCGCGCCTGGCCGATGTGGCTCGCCGCAACGGCATCGAGCTGACCCTGTTCCACGGTCGCGGCGGCGCCATCGGCCGTGGCGGCGGCCCCACGAACCGGGCCATCCTGGCCCAGGCGCCACGCTCGATCGACGGCCGCTTCAAGATGACCGAACAGGGCGAGACGGTCGCGGCCAACTACTCGAACACGGCCATTGCCGAGCATCACCTAGGGCTGGTGGCGAGCGCCACGGTCATAGCCTCCACTCACGAGCACGACGACTGCGTCGCCGAGGTGGACGCCCGCGGCAGTGCCGTCATGGACGAGCTGGCCGACTTCGCCCGGAACGCCTATTGCTCGCTGGTGTACGACGAGCCCGGGTTCCCGGAGTTCTTCCGCGCCGCGACCCCCGTGGCGGAGCTCTCGGCGATGGCTCTCGGGTCGCGGCCCGCGCGCCGCGGCAGTGTCGAACCGCCGCGGCGGCTCGCCCAGCAGGCCTGGGTCGTGGAGCCGACTCCGCCGGCGCCGGGGATCGAATCGCTGCGCGCCATCCCGTGGGTCTTCGCCTGGTCGCAGACGAGGATCGGGCTGCCGGCGTGGTACGGCCTGGGCTCCGCGCTCAAGGCGTACCGGCGGGCCCACGGCGCCAGGTCCACGGAAAAGCTGGCCACCCTCTATCGCGACTGGCCGTTCCTCTCGAGCGCCTTCGACAACGCGGAGCTGATCCTGTATCGGTCCGAGCCGCAGATCGCGAGCCTGTACGCGGCCCTCGCCGACACTCCCACCGGGGAGCGATTGTGGTCTCGCGTCCGGGCCGAGTACGAGCTCTCGATCGAGGAGCTGACCAGGGTGACCGGACGCCGGGAGCTGCTCGAGACCGATCCGGGCGTGCGCCGCTCGATCCGGCTGCGGCGGCCCTACATCGACCCGCTGTCGCACATCCAGGTCCGCTTCCTGGCCCGGCTTCGCTCGCTGCCGCCGGGCCATCCGGATCGGGACCGCGTGGCCACCCTCGTGCAGCTCACCGTCAACGGCGTCGCGGCCGGCCTGCAGAACACCGGCTAGGGCCGCCAGGAGATACCCGATGCACACGCCGAGACGCACCGCCTCGAGCCGCCGCGCCCCCGCCGCTTCGGCCGCCCCCGCCGCTTCGGCCGCTTCGGCCGGCGCCCCCGCCGCGGCCACCGTCGGAACCCCGGAGACGGATGCGTGGCAGACGCCGCCACTCCCCGCGGACGACGCCACTCTGTTCACCCTCGGCCTGGACGAGCTGGCGGCCCGCTGGTCGCGCTCGATGGAGTCCTCCGCGATCGGGGCCGAGGCGATGCGCGGCGCCGACCGGCGAGCCCAGGCCATGGGCGTGACAGGCACGCGCCTGATGGAGCAGGCGGGCTGCGCCGTGGCCGCGGCCACTCACGCTCTCGCGGTCCAGACGGAGCGCTGGGGCAAGGGGCCGATCCTCGTTCTGTGCGGCCCCGGCAACAACGGCGGCGACGGTTTCGTGGCTGCGCGTCACCTGGCGCGCCACGGGGCGAAGGTCGTGGTCGCGCTCGTCGCCGGCGAGGGGCGCCCGGCCGGCAAGGACGCGGCCCGGAACTGGGACCGCCTCGACCACGAGGATCTCGTCGAGCGGGTCCACACCCCCATCGCCAGGGACGTGGGGATCCTCTCTCAGGGCATCGAGAAGGCGGCCGTGGTGGTGGACGCGCTGCTCGGGACCGGCACCGCCGGGCCGCTGCGAGAGCCGATCCGCGGCGCCGTCGAGCTGATCGGCAAAGCGCGGCGAGTGGGCATCCCGATCGTCGCGGTCGACTGCCCGACCGCCGTCGATCTCACCAGCGGCGACCTCTCCGACCCGGTGGTCCGGGCGCATCTCACGGTCACCTTCCACCGACCCAAGACGGGGCTGCTGGCGCGGCGCGGCGCGGCCGTCGCGGGCAGGGTGCTGGTGGCGCCGATCGGCATCCCCCAGGAAGCGGACAGGCTCTGAGGCGCTCCGCCTCGGCCGCCTCCGGTTGCCCGATCCCTACGGCACGATCAGAACGTAGTAGCCGTTCCACGTCTTAACGATTGAATCGGTGTACGTCAGGAAGTACTTGGAGAGCTGGGCAGGCGTGAGCTGGGTGTCGGGCAGGAGGTCGTAGCCCGACGCGTTCGGCGGCCTCGGCCAGAGCGGCCCGGTCACGTAAACCGACGTGATCGTGAAGTTGCTCGTGGTCGCCGGATCGGCCGTCGCGCTGAAACCGGTCATGACCCAGGCATGGCGGCCCTTCCACACCAGCATCCCCACCGGCTTGTTCGTCTGGCGCATTCGGGTGGCAGCCTTCTTCAACGCCGACGTGGAGTTCGCGAAGCTCTGCACGGAGTAGGTTGAACCGCCGTAGCGGTCGAGGATGGCGGCCCAGCCGGCCGGGTTCGTCCCGGCCGAGTAGCTGCCGCCGTCGTTGGCCTGGCCGTAGGCGATGTAGGTCGACTGCGCGCTGGTCGAGGAGTCGCTCTGGCCGAGAATCATGTTGAGCATCATCTGGCTGCTCGCGGCCACGCACCACGTCGTGGTCGCCTGCGAGGCGAAGGCGCTGGGCCGGTAGAAATCGAGGGCGCCGGTCCAGTCGGGCAGGCCGCTCGCCATGAGCATCGCGCCCGAGGTCAGATCGCTGCGGAAGCCGGCGGCGTCCTGGAGCGTGAGCAGGTATCGGTAGCAGGACGAAGGCTGCAGGGTCCGGTTGACCGCGGATCCTGTGAACGAGAGCTTGGTCGGGGTCGCCCACGTAACGCCCGCGCAGCTGCCGCCATTTGCCGGGGCCGACTGCTCGGCCAGGCTGCGCGAAACGATCTTCGAGCCGAAGGTGTCCCTTTCCGTCCACCCGATCCTGGCCGTCGTCTCGTAGACGACGAGTCCGTCGACGAATGGGTTGGTGAAGTCCGCGGTGGCGCCGAGCCCTGCCGGAGAGGGTATGAACGGCGACGAAGTCGCGGTCCGAGCGCCGGAGCCGGTGGTGAGCAGGAGCACGAACCGATAGCACCGGTTGGGCGAGAGACCGTCCACGTGATACGACCTGCCGGAGACGGCCTCGGACCGGACCGGCAGCCAGCGGAGGTCGCAGCCACTCACCCCGATCGGGCGCGAGGTTTGGACGATGAGCGTGGTCGCGCTGACCGTGGCGGTGTTGGCGATCGTCCAGCTCGCGTCGAACGAGCCCGTCTGGGTCACCGAAACGAGGCCGGGCGTGGGCGTGACGAAGGT
Source organism: Candidatus Limnocylindrales bacterium (assembly GCA_050008515.1). Taxonomy (GTDB): domain Bacteria; phylum Chloroflexota; class Limnocylindria; order Limnocylindrales; family CSP1-4; genus Fen-1039. The sequence continues at coordinate 147,888 of JBEKMM010000002.1, read as the reverse complement.
CGCCACGGGAGTGGCCGCGGCGGCCGCGGCCGCCGAGATGTCGCTGAAGCCCGCCAGGAGGACGGCCGCGGTCAGAGAAACCAGCGCGGAGAGAAGGCGACGGCGGCTGCTCATGCGGGTCACCATAGTCCAAGTGGCGTTCGAATTGAACCCGACGAGGGTCCGGTTGTCTGTCCGGTCCTTTATTACCAGCCACACGAGCCCTGTCAACCACCGAAACGTGTCGCTCTGCGGCATTCATACCTGAGCTCACAAGACCCTATGCACGCTCAAATGCCAGACGTACAATCCCGCCGCAAAGCTCGCGGGCTGGCCGTGGGCGTCTAGGTAGCACGACGACCGGGCCTCTCACGCCTAGCCGCGAGGACACGGAGGGAGCGGCTACTGAGAGGAGTTCCAGGTTCTCGTGTACACGGACAAGATTCTGGTCTGCGCTGACTGCAACCAGCAGTTCGTATTCACCGCGAGCGAGCAGGACTTCTACGCTCAGCGGGGATTCTCCGACCCCAAGCGATGCGGTGCTTGCCGTACCGCGCGCAAGGCTTCGCGTCCGGAGGGCGGCGCCGGCCAAGGCGGCGGCTACGGCAGCGGCGGATACGATCGGGGCCCCCGCCAGATGTTCCCCGCCACGTGCAGCAAATGCGGACGCTCCACCGAGGTCCCGTTCCAGCCGACCAACGGCAAGCCGGTCTACTGCAGCGACTGCTTCCGGAGCGTCCGCGGCAACTGACCTAACCGCCGAACAATCCCGCGACGACCCGGGCCTCGCGCCCGGGTCGTTTCGTTTACGTCCCTTCGATGTTCCGTTGAGCGCCCGGCGCGAGTGGCTCGTTTGCCCGTTCCCGGCTCGGCGGGTACGCTTCGGGCATCCACCCACTTCCCGCAGCGCGAGGCCGCCGAACCATGGCCGCAGGCTCCAGCAACGACTTCGACCTGATCGTCCTGGGCGCAGGCACGGGCGGCTACACGGCCGCGTTTCGGGCCGCGCAGCTAGGCATGCGCGTCGCGCTCGTGGATCAGGGCAAGATCGGCGGGACGTGCCTCCACGTCGGCTGCATCCCGACCAAGGCGCTCCTCGAATCGGCCGAGCTGTTCGCGCGCCTCAAGAAGGCCAAGGATTTCGGGATCCTTCTGGAGGGCCAGCCCGGCCTCGACTTCGAGGCGATCGCCCGGCGGCGCGATCAGGTCGTGAAGCGGATGTGGACCGGCCTGAAGGGCCTGATCGACAAGAACAAGGTGACGTGGGTGAGCGGTCGCGGGCGCCTCGAGGGCGCGGGCACGATGCGCGTCTCGCTGAACGGCGAGGACGGCACGCCCGGCGCGGGCGGCGAAACCGTTCTCCACGCGAAGAACGTGATCCTGGCCACCGGCAGCCGCGTCAAGAGCCTGCCGGGAATCGTGCCCGACGGCCGCCGGATCATCACCTCCGACGACGTCACGACGAAGGCCGAGCTGCCCAGGAGCATCGTCATCGTGGGCGCGGGGGCGGTCGGCTCCGAGTTCGCCTCGCTCTATCACGACCTGGGCGTCGCGGTCTCGCTTCTCGAATACCTCCCGGCGATCGTCCCGCTCGAGGATCGCGACATCAGCCAGGCCCTCGAGCGCAGCTTCACCCGGCGCGGCATCAAGGTGGTAACGAAGGCCCGCTTCGACGCGGCGTCGGTCAAGGTGACTGCCGACGGCGTCTCGATGCTTGTCGGCCCCGACGGCGGGGTCTCAGAAGAGCTGCGCGTGGAGCAGCTGCTGATGGCGACCGGGCGCGCGCCGAACACCGAGGAGATCGGCCTCGAGACGACGAAGGTCGAGCTCGAGCGCGGGTTCGTGAAGGTCGACGGCTGGATGCGCACCGCCGAGCCGCACGTGTACGCCATCGGCGACCTGATCGGCGGGTTGATGCTCGCCCACGTCGCGGCTCACGAGGGGATCGTGGCGGCCCACGACATCGCCGGCGAGGGACCCGAGCCGATCGATTACGACCACCAGCCGCGGGCCACCTTCACACATCCCCAGGTCGCGTCGATCGGCCTGACCGAGCAGCAGTGCACGGAGCGGGGGATCGCCATCAAGAAGGGCGTCTTCAACTTCGCCGCGATCGCCAAGGCCGTGATCGTGGGCGAGACCGAGGGCTTCACCAAGGTGATCGCGGACGCGGCCACGGACGAGGTGTTGGGCGTGCACATGATAGGGCCGGCGGTGACGGACCTGATCGCGGAGGCGGCGTTGGGCATGACGCTCGAGGCCACGGCCTGGGAGATAGGCGCGGCCACGCATCCGCATCCGACTCTCGCGGAGGCTTTGGGCGAGGCGGCGATGGCCGTCGCGGGCCGCCAGATCAACGCCTAGCGCGGCTGTTTCGACTGCTTCTCGACCCAGCCCAGGATCTCGTCGGCGACTTCATCCCAGCCGGGGGCGGCGATGAGCCAGTGCGTCCGGTCCGGGAACTCGAGGAGGTCGGTGACGGCGGTGGAGTGGCGGTACTTGCGGTGGTTGGCGCGGATCGTCGAGGCGTCCACCGCGCGGTCCTTCGACGCGGCGGTGATCAGCAGCGGAGCGCGGTTGGCGTTCCGGAAGTCCACGTTCGTCGCCCGGCCGAACAGCAGCTGCCAGTACAGCCGGCCTGGCGTCGGCACGACCTGGCGCTCGTAGGCTGCCAGCTGCTCGTCCGCTTCCAGGGTGTGGCAGAAGCTCCAGGCGAAGTGCCGAAACGACATCGGTCTTACTTTGCGCCAGCTGCCCCACGCCAGCACGGTCGGCAGCCCGCTCCACGTGGCGCGAGGGCCGGCGAGGACGCCGCGCGGCGGCGCCGGATCGATCGCGACGCCCACCGAGCCGAGGCCGCGGTCGAGGAGCTGCTGCGCCACCAGGCCTCCCATCGAGTGGCCGATGATGATCGGCGGCTCCGGCAGCGCCCCGATGATCCGGGCGTAGTGGTCGGTCAGCTCGCCGAAGCCGACGTGGGCCAGCTCGGGAGCGGGCGCCCGGCGCAGCTCGCGCACGGGGCGGTCGTCGTAGGGCCAGGCCGGGGCGATGCAGCGGTAGCCCCGGGCCTCGTAGCGCCTGACGAAGCCCTCCCAGCAAAGTGGCGTCATCCACGCCCCGTGGATGAGCACGATCGTCTTCGACACTCGATCCTCCCTGGGCGGGCTCCGGCTCGGCTCGCCAGAAGCATGATGGGCGGCGCCTGGCGTGTCACGCGCGGACGGGATCGTGGCGGGCTGCCGGGCGAGACGCGCGGCGCCAGGCCGCGCAGCGCATTGGCTGCGGCCGGCGCGCAGCGCATTGGCTGCGGCCGGCGCGAGGCGCATTGGCTGCGGCCGGGCCGCGAAGGCGGATTTCTGCTCAACGCCACCCCGGGTGGCAATGAGCAGGGGAGTCGTCCTCGGTGAGGGCTAGCGCCACCCCGGGTGGAGATAAGCAGAAATGGGAAAGGCCGTGGATCTCGGCGAGCGGCCGGGGGCCTCGAAATCCGCGGTGCGGGCCCTTTCGGCGCGCGACTGGCTCGGTTTGGGCCAAATGCGCCAAACTAGCGACGGCGGCGGCGATGCCGGCGCCAGGGAGACCTCACCGGAGGAGCGTGGCGTGGCCAAGGTGACGATGCCCCGGCTCGGCGAGAGCGTGGCCGAGGGGACGATCGGGAAGTGGCTCAAGAGGCCCGGCGACAGCGTCGCCCGGGATGAGCCGCTGCTGGAGGTCATCACCGACAAGGTCAACGCCGAGGTGCCGTCGCCTTTCGAGGGGGTCCTGCGCAAGATCCTCGTCGAAGAGGGGCAGCTGGTGCCGTACAACGCCGAGATCGCCGAGATCGAGGAAGTGGCAGGGGCAGCGGCCACTCCCCGGGGAGCGGGCACGGCCGCCGCGAAGGCGCCGGCCCTCGCAACTCCGGCCGTCGCCGCGAGCCCCGCCACGGGCCACGCCGCGAGCCCGGCCACGGCCCCGACCGCGCCACTCCCCGTTGTCCGCGCCACTCCCGCCACTTCCGCCACGCCGGCGTTGGTGCCGGTGATGCAGATCGGGCCGGACGCCCAGAGCGGGGACCCGGACGCGCGTATGACCCCGGCCGTCCGCCGCATGCTGCGAGAGCACGGCCTGACTCCAGCCCAGATCGTCGGGACGGGCCACGGCGGCCGGATCACCCGCGACGACGTCATGGCCGTCGTTCAGCGGCTCGGGTCGGGACCGGGTGCCGCGGTGCGTGGAGCCGCCACTGCGGCCGCCCAGGCCGCCGTCTCGCCGTCCGTCCTTTCGTCGTCCGAGCGTGTGGTCCCGAGCCATGCGCCGGGCCTGGCACCGTCGGTCCCTTCAAACCCGCCGTCGTCGCCCGCCGTAAGCTGGGAGCCCGGCCAGGAAGAAGTGCTGGTCCCGCACAACCAGATGCGTCGCGGCATCGCCGCCCAGATGACGCGAGCCGCGGCCGTGCCGGTCGCGCACAGCACCTTCGAAGCCGATATGACCGCGGTCGTCAATCTGCGCAACTCGCTCGGGGAGGCGTACAGGGCCCGAGAGGGTGTCGGGCTCAGCTTCCTGCCGTTCGTGGTCAAGGCCGTCGTCGAGGGGCTCATGGACAACCCCGACCTCAACGCCCACTACACCGAGGGCGGCCTGCTGCGGAAGCGCCGCATCAACGTCGGGATCGCCATCGCCGTGGACAACGGGCTCATCGTCCCGGTCATCCACGACGCCGATCAGCTCTCGATCAGCGGCATCAACCGGGCCATCCAGGACCTGGCCACGCGAGCCCGAACGAACAAGCTGCGCCTCGAAGACCTCCAGGGAGGCACCTTCACGGTTGACAACACCGGCTGGTTCGGCTCGATCCTGACCGTCCCGATCATCAACATCCCCGAGGTCTGCATTCTGACGACCGAAGCGGTCGTGAAGCGGCCGATCGTCCGCGAGACGCCCGAGGGCGACGTCATCGCCATCCGCTCGATGATGAACCTGGTCGCCGGCTACGACCACCGGGCCACCGACGGGGCCCAGATCGGCCGGTTCGTGCGCGACGTGATCTGCAGGCTCGAGGCGATCGGCCCCGACACGCCGATCTACTAGACTCGAAGCCATGAACAACGAACAGCCGCTGTCGCGCCTCCTGCCGCCGACGATCGCCATGGGCGGCGGGACGTTCGAGCCGGCCGCCGATGGGTCGGTCCCCCTGCGGCGGCATCCCGATTGGATCAAGGCCCGGATCCCGTCCGGCGAGACGTACCACGAGGTCAAGCGGCTGCTCAGCGGTCTCTCGCTGCACACCGTCTGCGCCGAGGCCCAATGCCCCAACGTGGGCGAGTGCTGGGACCAGCGGACCGCCACGGTCATGATCCTCGGGGACGTGTGCACCCGCGCCTGCGGGTTCTGCGCGGTGAAGACGGGCAAGCCCACCGTCCACGATCTTGACGAGCCGCGCCGAGTCGCCGAAGCCATCCGCGGTCTGAGGTTGGACCATGTCGTCGTCACGAGCGTCGCCCGCGACGACCTGGCCGATGGCGGAGCGAGCGTCTTCGCCGACACGATCCGGCGGCTGCGGGACGCGTGCCCCGGGATGGGCGTAGAGGTCCTGATCCCCGACTTCAACGGCGAGGAGGCGCCGCTGCGGACGGTGATGGCGGCCGGGCCGGACATCCTCAACCACAACGTCGAGACGGTCGCGCGGCTGCAGAAGCCGGTTCGGAAGCGGGCCCGATACGACCGGTCGCTCGGGGTTCTCGAGCGGGCGAAGGCGTACGCGCGGGAGTACGGGGCGGCCTCGGGAGTGGCGACGGGGCCCGCCGGGCTGGCGACGGCGCCGGCTGGTGTGCCGGCGCTCCACACCAAGTCGTCGATCATGGTCGGGCTGGGCGAGACCCGGCCGGAGCTGCACCAGGCGTTCGTGGACCTGCGCGCGGTCGACTGCGACATCCTCACCCTGGGGCAGTATCTGCGGCCCTCGCCGGAGCATCTCCCCGTCGTGCGCTACTACCACCCCGACGAGTTCGCCGAGATGCGCGAGGAGGCGCTGGCGCTCGGGTTCAAGCACGTCGAGTCGGGGCCGCTGGTCCGGTCGAGCTACCACGCCCGCGACCAGGTCCCGGACGCGGTGGCGCGTCGGGCCGAGCGGGCCGAGCGGGCGGCGCGTAGTGGGGGAGAGGCCGCCGTCCCGGACCCGGCTGCGCCCACCGTCCCGGGCGCCGCGGCGCCTGACCGTCGCTCACCAACAGTCGATGCCGAGGGTCGCGTCATCTACCGGCCCGACTGACCGTCGCCGCGCCGTCGCCCCGCCTCGACCCGGCCGCGCCGCCGTCGACCCCCGCCGTCGACCCCTGTTCGACCCCCGCCGTCGACCCCCGACCTAGACCTCCGCCTCGACCTCCGACCTCGACCCCCACCCCGACCCTGCTTCGATCCCCGGCAGGTCCGAACGCGATAAGCCGCGGATGAGCCGCTGTTGAGTCGGAGCGAAGCCGGACGGAGGATGCTGCGCCGGTGGAAGACATCCGAGTCGGTGCCGCCGTTCGAGCGGTGCGTATGCGTCGCGGCCTCCGCCAGAGCGATGTTGCGACGATCGCCGGCGTCAGCCAGACGACCGTCTCGCTAGTAGAGCGCGGCCATCTCGAGTCGCTGACCCTGGCCAGCGTGAGGGCGGTCGCGCGAGCGGTCGATGTCTGGCTCCAGTTGGAGCCGCGGTGGCGGGGCGCCGATCTTCCACGGCTGCTGGACGAGCGCCACGCTGAGCTGGTCGGGCTGGTGGTTGCCGAACTGCGCCGGCGTGGCTGGGAGGTTCGTGTCGAGTACTCCTTCAACGTTCGCGGCGAACGAGGCTCGGTCGATGTCCTCGGCTGGCTGCCTGCCCTCGACGTGCTGCTGATCGTCGAGGTCAAGACTCAGATCGTGGACGTTCAGGAACTGCTGTCGACGTTCGATCGGAAGCGTCGCGTCGTCCTAGCCTCCGTGTCTGCGGAACTTGGCTGGCGTCCGAACCTCGTGGGTCGACTGCTCGTCGTGCCCGAAACGACCAGAGTCCGAGAGGCGGTGGCTCGCCACTCCGAGATCTTCGCCGCAGCCCTTCCATCCCGGAATATCGGCGTCAGACGCTGGTTGCGCGAGCCCGCGCAGGCGATCGCCGGCATCGGGTTCTTGCGCAATAGCAATGACGGTAATCCCGCGCGAGGCCGTGGCGGCGTGTCCCGGGCTCGAAGGCCTGCCGGCGGGAAATCGCTCGGCGGCCCACGTTCGAGCTCCGGGCGCCGAACGCCGCCGTGGGCGTCGGCCGGGGTCGAAGGGGCCCGCGCTCACGCATAGCAGTACTGGTATTGGTATCGCGCAAGAATGCTCGTTGCTCGCCCGGGACGCCCGACCGTCGGCCGTCCCCGTCGCCCGCCCGGCCGCGCCGCTGCCCGGCCGCGCTGCCTCCGCCCGGCCGCCTCGCGCCGCCCGCCGCCCGACCCGGCTGCCCGACCCGGCCGCGCCGCCCGACCTACAGGATCTTGGAGAGGAACGCCTTCGTCCGTTCCTGGATGGGCGAGCTGAAGACCTGGTCCGGCGTGCCCTCTTCGACGACCACGCCATCGTCCATCATGACGACCCGGTTGGCCACTTCACGGGCGAAGCCCATCTCGTGGCTGACCACGATCATCGTCATGCCTTCACGGGCCAGCTCCTTCATGACCTCCAGGACCTCGCCGATCATCTCGGGATCGAGCGCGGAGGTCGGTTCGTCGAAGAGCATCAGGGCCGGCTTCATGGCGAGCGCCCGCGCGATGGCGATGCGCTGCTGCTGGCCGCCGGAGAGCTGGTTCGGGTAGACATTCTCCTTGACCGCGAGGCCGACGCGCTCGAGCAGCGCCCGGCCCATGACCATGGCCTCGTCGTGCGACATCCCCCGAACATGGATCGGCGCCTCGATGATGTTCTCGATGGCCGTCATGTGCGGGAACAGGTTGAAGCGCTGGAAGACCATGCCGATCTCCTGGCGCTGGGCCGCAATGTTCTTCTCCTTGTCCTCGACCAGCTTCTTCTTGTCGCCGGCTTCGCGATAGCCGATGAGATGGCCATTGACGAAGATTCGGCCGCCCTGGATCTTCTCGAGGTGATTGATGCAGCGGATGAGGGTCGTCTTGCCCGACCCGGATGGGCCGATCACGACGACGGTCTCCTGACGCTTCACCTGGATGCACACGTCCTTGAGGACGTGCAGTCGGCCGAACCACTTGTTGACGTCGCGAGCGTCGACCACGACGTCCACATCGGGGCGCGGCACGCCGCCGATTGCGCCCAGGAGGTTGCTGCTGACCATCGGAGTCGTCATCAGTGGCCTCCCAGTGCCCCAATCTCATCCACCTGAGGTCCGCCGCCGAAGATCCGTGCCCGCCAACCCGGCCCCTGAGCCGCCGACGATCCCGTGGCAGTGCCCCGCGCAAATCGCAGCTCGATCCGGGACTGGATGAAGCCCCAGATCGTGGTCAGTAGAAGGAACCACAGGGCGCAGGCCGCGTAGGCCTCGAAGGGCCGGTAGTTGAGGCCCTGCAGGATGACGTAGTGGTTGTACGTTTCCACGACGCCAAGCACGAAGATCAGGCTGGTGGTCTTGAGCATGTTGTTGAACTCGTTGCCGAGAGGCGGAATGATCACTCGGGCGGCCTGTGGCAGGACGATGCGGGTCATCGTCAGGCGATATGTCATGCCCAGGGACTTGGCGGCCTCGGTCTGGCCGGGATCGACGGCCAGGATGCCTGCGCGGATGATCTCGGCCATGTAGGCGCCCTCGTTCACGCCGAGAATCACCATTGCCGCCTGGAGGGCTCCTGGGATGAAGAACCCGAAGATCGTGATGTCATCCCAGCCCCAAATGTGCGCGGCCCCGAAACCGAAGTAGAAGAACACGAGTTGGACGAGCAGCGGAGTGCCGCGGAAGAACCAGATGTAGACGTTGGCAATGACCCGGAATGGCAGGATCCGAGCCATCTTGCCCAGCGCCGCCAGCACGCCCAGTGCGACTCCGAGCGCCTGGGCGACCACCGAAATGACGATCGTCACGTACAGCGCGCCGAGAACGCCCTGCGAGGTCGGGTTGAGGTCCTGGAGGAAGATGTCCGGCTTGAAGTTGAAGCTTTGTGCCTTGCCGCTCGAGCAGCCGGCTACCGAGAGGGCAAGGAGAAAGAGGCATCCGACCAGCAAAGCCGGCCGGATGCCTCGATTGCGCAGCGCACTCATCGTGTCGCGCGTTTGTCGGGACCTACGAGTTGGTCGAGGTGACGGCGTCCGCCTGGACACCGTACTTCGTGAGGATCTGGACGTACGTGCCGTCGTCGATCATCGACTGGAGGGCTGTCTTGACGGCTGCCTCGAGATCCGTATTGGCCTTGCCGACGCTGATCCCTTCGTTGACGTCGTCAAGGATGAGGCCGGGGACCACTTCGAACAGCGTGGGCTGCTGAACGGTGTAGTAGCCGGCGACTGGCGAGTCGGTGAAGTAGGCCGAGACCTTGCTGGACTGCAATGCGAGGAGCGCATCGCTGTCCTTGGTGAAGGGCTGGACGTTGATCTTCGCCTTGCCGGCCGCCACGCACTTGGCGCTCAGCCCGTCGGCAGGCTTGTAGTCGCCGGTGCCGTTGAGGTGGTCCGCCTCTGTCGTGCCGTTCTCGACGCCGACCGCCTTGCCGCACAGATCATCGGCTGTCTTGATGCCATCCGGGTTGCCCTTGGCAACGACGAACGACTGACCGGCGTGGAAGTACGGGATCATGTCGACTGCCTTGAGCCGGTCCGTGGTGATGTTCTGGGCCGAGATGATGATGTCGCACTTGTTGCCCGACAAAGCGGCGATGATCGTGTCGAAGACGGTGTTCTGGACCGCGACCTTGAGGCCCAGTCGGTTGGCGATCTCCGTGCCGATGTCGATGTCAGAGCCGGTCGGGTTGCCGTTGGCGTCGAAGAACTCCTGCGGCGGATACGGGATGTCGGAGCAGATGGTCAGATGCCCGGCGACGACGAGCTGGGCGGCCGGTACGGAGCCTACGACCTTCTGAGTCGGCGCCGGAGTCGGAGTCGGAGTCGGAGCAGGCGTCGCGGCGGGCGCAACGGTCACGACCGGCGCGGCGGTGGGGGGCGCGGTCGGCGCGGGGGTCGCCGTACTGCTGCAAGCCCCGACGGCGATTGCGGCCATGGCCACAAAAGCGACAATGCCGAATCTGGATTTCATTTCGGGTCTCTCCTCCTGTCCTCCTGGAATCCCACGATGTTGCCCGCCGTCCACCCCATTCGACGCGCTTGTGGGATCGGTGGGCGCAGCGTAGCCTCGCGGGCGTTCACGCGCAAGACGCGCACGACATCCACGGTTGCGACCGGGTTGTAGATGGGGCAGTTGCCGGAAGAAGCCCGGCCGCCGTCGGAGGCTACCATGGTCGCGCGGGTGTCGCAGGGCCCGGTGACTCCTCGGCCTACTGGTTGGTCGAGGTCACGGCCCCTGTTTCGACGCCGTACTTCTTTAGGATCTGGAGGTATGTGCCGTCGTCGATCATCGAGCTGAGAGCGTTCTTGACAGCCAGGTACACCTCGCCCCGGTTCCTGGCGAGGGCGATGCCTTCGTTGGCATCCTCGAGTACGAGGCCGGGAGCAAGCTCGAACTTGTCGGGCTGCAGCATGGCGTCATAGCCCGCGACGGGCGAGTCGGTGAAGTAGGCCGCGACCTTGTTGGCCGCGAGCGCCGCAAGCGCGTCGGTGTCCTTGGAGAAGGTCTTGACGGCGACCGCAACCAGGCGAGCTGCCTGGCACATGGCGATCAGCCCCCGGGCGCGGCTGTAGGGCCCCTGTCCGTTCAGGCGGTTGTCCTCGAGCGTGCCCTTTATGACGGCGACTGGCTTGTTGCAGAGGTCGTACACGGTCTTGATGCCGGCCGGATTGCCCTTTGCGACCAGGAAGGCCTGACCGGCGTGGAAGTACGGGATCATGTCGACTTTCGCGAGCAGGCTTGGCGTGACCAGCTGGCCCGAGATGGCGATGTCGCAATGCCTGGCGGCCAGCGCGGCGGCGATGAGGGTCGAGGGCGTGTTCAACATCTCCAGCTCGAGGCCGAGCCGGTTCGCGATCTCATTGCCGATCTCGACGTCCGAACCGGTCAGTTTGCCCTTGGCGTCGAAGAACTCCTGCGGCGGCAGCCCGATGTTGGAGCAAACGGTCAGCCGTCCCGCGACGACGAGCTGATCGGCCGGGATTGAGGCGACGACCAGCTGCGTCGGCGCAGGGGTGGGGGTCGGGCTGGGCTTGGGCGTGGGAGTCACGACCGGCGTGGGCGTGGGAGGCGGTGTCGGCGAGGGCGTCGGCGTGGCGCTGCCGCACGCCCCGACGGCGATTGCGGCCGCGACCAGCAGGCCGGTTAACCGGAACTTGGGCGAGGTCATGACCGTTCCCCTGTCATCGCTGGGTCCCCGATGCTGCATGTCGTGGACCCACGACGGGCATCTCGGTGTTAGGTTGCCGCAGCGTAGCCTCGCGAGCGTTCGCGTGCAAGGCGCGCACGACACCGGCGGGTATCCGCCGGCCCGCGGCCGAAGGAATATGCTCTCCGCAATGGCCCGCCAGCTGCCGCGCCGGACGCCGCTCGCCGAGCTTCACTGTCACCTCGGCAGCGCGGTCACGCCCGCCGTCATGTGGGGCATCGCCCACGACCAGGGGATCAAGCTCCCGACCAAGGACTACTGGCAGTTCCGGGACATGATCACCGCCTCCCCGACCCGTGGCCACTCCTTCGACGGCTACCTGCAGCTGTTCCACTGGACCGAGCTGATCCAGTCCTCGCCGTTGGCCATGGAACGCTCCGTGTACGAGGTCGTGGGCGGCGCCTACCGCAAGAACAACGTCACGACCACCGAGCTGCGCTTCAATCCGATGAAGCGCAACCGGGGCGGCGAGCAAGACCTGGACCACATCATCGCGGCCGCGTTGCGGGGCATGGACCGGGCCATGCTCGAGTACCCGATCAGGCCGGGGCTCATCCTCTGTCTCGACCGAGCCTTCCCATACGAGTTGAACGAGATAATCGTGGAGAAGGCCATCGCCTGGCACGATCGGGGCATCGTCGGGATCGACATCGCAGGCCCCGAGTTCGGGGCGTTCCGGGTGGCCGACTACAGCTCGCTCTTCAGGCGGGCTCGCCATTTCGGGCTCGGGATCACCGTCCACGTCGGCGAGTCGGGGCCGGTCGAGGAGATCGCGGAGGTGGTGGAACAGCTCGAGCCGGACCGCATCGGGCACGGCGTGAAGTCGGCCTACGACCCGCGAACGATGGCGATGCTGCGCGAACGAGGGATCGTGCTGGAGATCTGCCCCACCTCGAACCTGCAGACGGAGGTCGTCTCGAGCTGGGAGGAGTTCCGCTGGATCTTCGACCAGTTCCGCCGCAACGAGATCCGCTATGCCATCAGCACCGACGGCCCGGAGATGCTGCGGACCTACATCCGCGACGAGCTGGCGACACTGGGGCGGCTGGGCATCCTCTCCTACGAGGAGCAGGTCCAGGCCGCCGAGACGTCGCTGGCGGCCTCGTTCGTGCCGCGGGTCAGCGCCGTTCCGGCCGCCATCATCGAGCCGGCCCCGCGCCACGAAGTCGAGCGAGAAGAGGCTTAGGGGGACGAGCGGCCGCGGCGTGAGGGCGCGGGCCGAGGGCCGCTAGCTGTCGGCCGGTTCGATGCGGTAGGTGCAGCTGCGACCGCCCGAGGCGATGTGGCATTCGCGCGTGACCTTCGCCCCAAGCACCTCGCCAAAGAGCTGCAGCTCGGCGGCGCAGGCGATCTGGTATGTGCCCGAGACCCCGTAGATCGCGCAGTTGTGCTCGTGGAGGTGGATCGTTCCGTCGGCGTCGCGAGTGGCCCTGCCCAGGTATCCGGTCTCGTCCTGGTAGCTCGCCACCTCTTTGACCCGCTCCCACAGCGAGGCGTTGGCCGGCAACCGCTCCTCGATGCGGTGCCCGATCCTGGCCCGAAGCATCTGGCGGCGCGCCTCGAAGACCTCCTCGATCAGCTTGTCGCCGCCGACCGTCCGAATGGCCGTCAGCACCGACTGCGTCAGGGCCCCGTAGTTGGCGGGGAAGAGATCCTGCGCGGCGGGGGTGAGATCGTACACGTGGCGCGGCCGGCCGACTCCGTGACGGCTCAGGCTGCGCGTGACCAGGCCCGCGGTCTCCAGGGTCCGAAGCTGCTGCAGGACGCCGGTTCGGCTCGCCCCGACGCGATCGGCGACCTGATCCGGAGCGGCGGGCCCGCCCGTCCGCAGCGCGTAGAGCACGTCGCGGCGGAGGGTCGAGGAGGCGCCCGGCCCCGGAGATGGCGTGATCAGCGGGTTCGCGGTCCGGACGCGGCGCTCGATCATGTCGGCGTCGGTGCCGTGCTCGAACGGCGCGCCCGTGAAGGCGGCGGCGGTGCGGGAGGGGACGGCGGGCGCCGGGTCTGGCGTCGACGGGGCCGTCACGGCGCCGGTGTCGGGCAGCGTGGCGGCGGTGTCTTTGGCCGGCAACTCCGCATGAACGGCCCGATCGTGATGCATTCGGGAAAAGTAGCAGCGAACGCCAAAACCTGCACCGACCGCCGGCCGGCCTCGTGTCAGCCGCGCTGGGACGCGCGCGACGGCGCGGAGTGGCCCAACGCGCTCCGTTACCTTACGATCCACGTTGTTCCCGTCGGTGATCGCCGGTTCGTCAAGCTGCGCCGCCGCCGGTCACAGCCGCAGCGCGGGCCAGTCCGGCCTTCTGAGGAGCAACGGGTGCCTGAGATCCGACCATTTCGTGCGCTTCGGTTCGACCCGAGAGTGGCGGGCGACCTCGAGACCGTGATCTGCCCGCCCTACGACGTGATCGGGCCGGAACTGCACGAGAAGCTGCTGGGCCGCAACTCGCGCAACGCCGTCCGGATCGATCTGCCGGAGAGCCGGCCCGGCGACGAGCCCGACGACCGCTACCGGCGAGCCGGCAAGCTTCTGACGGAGTGGCGCGCCGACGGAACTCTCCACAAGGACATGTACGCCGGCATCTACGTGTACGAGCAGACGTACCGGATCCCCGGCAGCAGGAGATCTAGGACCCAGGTCGGGTTCTTCGGACTCCTTCGCCTCGAGACATTCGGGCCCGGATCCGGCGTCCTGCCGCACGAGCGGACCCTTTCGGCCCCCAAGGAAGACCGCTACAAGCTGATGAAGGCGACCAGCGTCAACACCAGCCCGGTGGTGGGGTTATACGCGGATCGGCGCGGGGCATCGGTCAAGGCGCTGAAGGCCATCGCCGCGACGCCCCCGGACATCGACGTGACCGACGACGACGGCGTTGGCCACCGCCTCTGGGCCGCGACGGAGAACGGCCCCTTCGGCGTACAGGTCCGCGACGTCCTGGCCGCGGCCGGAGGCGAGCCGATCACCATCGCCGACGGCCACCACCGCTACGAGACCGCGATCCGCTACCGCGACGAGCGTCACGCCAACAGGACCGGGGAGGCGGATCCCGCGTCCGACTACGTCCTGATGCTCTTCCTGGAGACGAGGCGCCAGAAGCTGACCGTCCTGCCGACCCACCGGATCGTGCGCGATCTCGGCGATGCCGGCGTCGCGACTTTCCTCTCGCGCGCCCACGAGCTGTTCGACGTGGAGCCCGTGGCCGGGCGCGCAGAGCTCGAGACTGTTTTTGCGTCGGTGGACAGGTCTCCCGGCGGCGAGGGCCGGTTCGGGCTCTGGACCCGTCAGGGCGGCGCCGTTCTGCGGGCCCGGCGAGACGCGTTCACCAGGTTCCTGCCCGCGGGCGGAGCGGCTCTGCGGCGCCTGGACGTGACGCTTCTCCAGGCGGCCCTGGATCGCCTGTGCAGGATCGACCGGGAGGCAATCTTGGCGGGCCGGCTGGCGTACACGAAGTCCGTGGCCGAAGCGCTCGACTGGGTCGATCAGGCGCACAACGGCGCCGACATGGCGTTCCTGCTGGATCCAACGCCGGTTGCCGACATCGCGGCCGTCGCAACAGACGGCGACGTCATGCCCCAGAAGTCGACCTACTTCTACCCAAAGGCCCTCACGGGGCTCATCATCAACCCTCACGAATGGTGAATCGGGGCGGGTGGGCGTCCCGAGGCGGAATCTAGGAACCCGAGGTATATGAGCGACACCACTCCCGACGGCCTGCGCGTCGCGCGGCCGCATTCGGTCGGCGCCAACGGCCGGCCGATCCGCAAAGACGAGATCGAGGTCACCGATCGCGGGCTGTACGTCGAGTCGTGGATGCCGGAGCGGCGTTCGCGGCGCCGGCCTTTGCTCTTCGTCCACGGCGAGCTGACCGGCTCCTGGGTCTGGGAGAGGTATCTCTCGTACTTCGCCAGTCGCGGCTGGGAGGGCCACGCCCTCAACCTGCGGAACCACTACTGGTCGCAGACCGCCGACATGGCCGCCACCGACTTCGAGACGTACGTCGAGGATGTCGTGTCGGTCATGCAGAGGCTCGGCCCCAACACCGTCTCGGTCGGGCACGGCATGGGTGGCCTGCTCATCCTCAAGGCCGCGGAGCGCTATCCGGTGGGGGCGATCGTCCTGCTCGACAGCGAGCTACCGCGCGACCTGCGCCCGCCGGTTCGACCGCACGAGCTGCGCGAGATCCCGGACGTCTACGGCCGCGACCACATCGGCTGGGAGACGCTGCCCGAGATGCTCCAGCGCGAGAACCGCGACCTCACGATCGATGACGTGATCCGGCTGCAGCACCTGTTCGGGCAGAAGCCACACGAGTCGGGTCTGGCCAAGCGCGAGATCCTCGAAGGAATCGCGATCGATCGAGCCCGACTGGCCGGCGTACCCATCCTGGTGGTGGGCGCCGGGCTGGACGGGACCTCGGCCGCCACCGGCGCCAGCCGGCTGGCCGACTGGCTGGGCGGCACGTACGAACCGTTCGGGGCTCACTCTCACTACGGGTTGATCATCGGCGAGCAGAGCTTCCAGCAGGTCGCCGAAGGCGTTCGGGCCTTCCTGGAGACGCACCGCCTGTAGGGGAATGGCGCGCACTTGCGGCTCCTGCTATCATCCCGCCCGGCCCGCCGTAATGGCGGCCGGCGCGATGCCGCATTCGTCTAGAGGCCCAGGACACAGCCCTCTCAAGGCTGAGATCATCGGTTCGAATCCGATATGCGGTACCAACTCGCCAGCACCACACGCCCCCGGACCGCGCCCCGGGGGCGTTCCTTTGTTGCGGCCACTTCCGCTGCGCACGAAGGCGTAATCGGGCCATCTGCGCCTGCTAGCATTGCGGCACAGGGTCTGGCCAGAAGCGAGGCTGGGGTGTTCCGTCGGCTCGGCCAGGACTGCCGTCAGGAGAATGCGATGGCTCAGCAACCGCCCGTCCAGCAGCCCGGCGCCCCCGCCGCCTGGACCCCGCCCCCGGCCTATCCGCCGGCCGGATATGCTGCGGCTCCCCGGTACGCCGGGTTCTGGATTCGCGTCGTGGCATACATCATCGACGCGATCATCATGGGCATCCTCGCCGTGACCGTGATCGGCATCATCGTCGCGATCCCCTACATGCCCGTCATGTGGTGGAAGAAGGGCTCAACCCTCGGCCAGATGGCCTTTGGCCTCCGAGTCGTACGCGCCGTGGACGGCGGTCCGATCTCGGGAAGCGCGGCCTTCATCCGATTCATCGGGATTTACGTGAGCGCGATCTGCTTGTATCTCGGTCTGATCTGGGTCGCATTCGAGCCACGCAAGCGGGGCTGGCACGACATGATGGCGGGCACCGTGGTCATCCACACCAAGTAGGCGAGCCTGATTCGGCACAAGAGGCGGAGGCCTTCGGTCTCCGCCTTTCGCTTTCTGAGGCGTCGGTTGCGGCGGGATTCGCCGCTGCCGCGCCTGTACCATGACTGCGGCGAATCCGGAGCTGGGAGCCGGGGAGTTCTGACGGTTTCGCGGCTCGCGATAGTTAGGAGAGGCAATGGCCGACGATCCGCAGCGCCCGCCTTCTGAGCCGACACCGGCTCCCGACGCTGGTTCGACTCCACCGCCGCCCGGTTGGTCGGCTGCCCCTGCCGGCTGGCCTTCGCCTCCGGCCCAGCCCGCTCCGGGCGCATGGCCTCCGCCTCCGGCCCAGCCCGCTCCGGGCGCATGGCCGGGCGCCGCCGGGGGCTATCCGCCGGCTCCGCCCCAGGGCTACCCCGGGGCATACCCGCCGCCTCCCGGCTATCCGCCTCAGCCCGGCTACGGCCAGCCGATGGGCTATCCGCCCCCAGGCTACGGCGTGATGCCCCAGTACGGCGGTTTCTGGATCAGGCTGGTGGCGTACATCATCGACGTGATCGTGTTGGTCGCCCTGGCCTTCGTTTGCATCATCACGATCGTCGGCATCTTCGCCCTGCCGTTCGTGCTTCTCGGCTACTTCCCCTTCTGCTGGTGGAAGTGGGGGGCCACTGCCGGACTGCGGGCTCTCGGGCTCCGCGTGGTGCGCGATATCGACGGCGGACCGATCTCCGGTGGAAGCGCCTGCATTCGCGCGCTGGTCTTCTACGTCGAGGGGTTCTTCTCAGGCTGGCTCATCGGCCTGCTCGGGTTCATCTGGGCGGCTTTCGAGCCGCGCAAGCGGGCCTGGCACGACATGGCGGCCGGCACCGTGGTGATCCACACCAACTAGGTTTCGCTCTCCCATCGGAAGGGCGGAGGCCTCGCGCCTCCGCCCTTCCCTTTTGGCCGGGGCCCGGCGGAGAGGTCCTGCCAGTCGCGACGCCGACCGCATCGGGCGGAACATGTCGCTCGCTTTCGAGGCCGTCCGGGCGCCCAAGAAGGGTCGAATCGAGCCCTTTTTCCGGGTCCATTGGAGCCGGTCGAACAAACGGTCAGCGAACGGACGTTCTGTGGACAACTTGGTGGACCACTTGGTGGAGAACCCCCTTTTATGACATCGAGCCGCCCCCTAGGATGCACCGCAGCCTACCGCGGAGGAGAGACGCGCGGGGGGACCGAAACCAGTCTTGACCGTTCGTCAGCGGTCGTCTGGAGGTAGTGGTTTCGGTTGGGAGTGGATAGAGGAGCGAGGCAACGAATGGATTCGCGCAGGCGCCCCGAGGACCGCGCAGCCGCCGACGCCGCCCTCGATTTCGTCCGATTCTGCCATCGCCGCCGGCGCGTCGGCTGGCCCGAGCTATACGACGAGATGTGCGCCGTCGCGAGCCGGGGCCTGTACCACGGCTGGGGCTTCGGGGAGCTTGCCGAACACGGCATCGCCTTTGGACTCGCAGAAATGCCGCGCCTCGCCGGGCTCGCCACCCAGGTTGCGCGGGAGGAGGTCGAGCGGCGCGGTCGGCTGCTCGTCGGCGTCATGGCCCCCTTGACCATGCGATCGGACGCGCCGGAGGAGGCGTCCGACGAGGCAAGGCACGCCCGAGTGCTCTTGGGCACCGCCACCTGAACCCGGGCGCGTCGCGCCCGCAGGTTCGGCGCCGGCGGCATTGACCGCCGTCTCCATCGATCGAGAAAGGCCCTCCCGCGCGGGAGGGCCTTTTCTTGTGCGGTCTGCAGCCGGGTCGGCGGCCGGGGGGCCTGCGGCGGACGAGGGCGCGACGGCCCGCCCGATCAGGCGCGGAGCTGCCGCCGGGCCATCTCGGCCTCGATCTGGCGCTCGGCCTCGGTGTACGAATCGATTCGCTGCCGCAGCTCGTTGGCCGGCGGTGTGTACAGGTGGACCTGTTGCTGGAGGATGTAGCTCAGGCGACGGCTCGTCATCCGCACGTGGTCCAGGTTCTTCATCAGGACCAGCGGATCCATGGCCGCCAGGTCGCTGTCGTCGTACATCGGCTTCATGGCGTGATTGTATTGGGCCGGGCCGGGGAGCGTCGCCGTGGTTTGGGACGCGACGGCCGCGTGTCCCTACAGCGCCCGCGGCGTGCGGGGCGGCCAGGTCCAGTCGATCGGGAGGGAGGCGCTGTTGAGGGCGCGGCGCCGGCCGGCTTCGCTCGTGGACAGAACCAGGATCCGCTCGTGCTTCGTGGCCTGGCCCGCCTCGTCGCCCCAAAGCTTGGTCATCTTGCGGCCAGCGGCCACGTCGTCCAGGGCGATCCCCGCCAGCCTGTACCCCTCAGGTGCGGCGGCAAGCTCCCAGACCGACTCCGCCAGCCCCACGCCGCCGTTGGCGGGCCGGCCGCGGTCCAATTCCACGTCGCCGATGACCAGGGCCACGACGGCGTCGTCGGCGAGGGCGGAGCGGAGGCCGCGCAGCACCTCGCGCATGAAGACGAGATAGGCGTCGCGGTGGTGGGCGTCATCGAGGAGATCGTCGATCGCGGCGGCGTCGTAGCCCAGGAGCCAGAGGCGAAGCCAGTTGTAGTAGCCGTACTTCACCACTCGCAGGTAGGGCGGTGAAGTGACCACGAGGCGCGCCCGCTCCGGCAGGCCACGGGCCCGCAGCGCCTCGCGGAAGCGGAGGCCCGAATCGCGAGCGTCGCCGAGCAGGGCAATCCCCCGCGTGGCCGGCACGGGCTGGCGGTACAGCCGGCGGACCTTGTCCTCGAGCAGGCCGAAGGTGTCCCGTTCGGGCGAGCGGAAGCTGGTTCGGGCCACGAAGTCGCGGACGTAGCGCGGGGCCATGCTGAAGGTGTTCGGCATCACCGCGGAGAGGTAGCTCGCGCTCTTGCCGTGGAGGATGCCGGTCAGCGTCGCCAGGATGAATCGATCGGTCCGATCGTCCGGATCCAGGCCGGCACGCAGGTAGAGGAGCTGCGCCAGCGTTCGAGGATGGAAGGCCAGCGCGACCTCGGCCGGAACGGCGGCGTCCGGACGGGCGAGCATCGAGCCGCCGATCGGACGGCTGCCGGGGCCGGGCACCGCGACCTCGCTCGAGTGCGGGTCGGCGGCGACGCGATCCGCTATCTCGTTCCACTCGCCCGCGGTGGCGACCCAGGCCACTCGAAGGGCGGCCAGGCGGGTCCTGACATCGGCCTTCGTGGGCGGATCGACCTTGGCCGCGGTCAGGATGTGGGCGAACGGGTTGAGGTCGTTGCCGGCGCCAACTCGGCCCTCGGCGCAGGCCTGGAGCGGCGTTGTGCCGCGGCCGCTGAACGGGTCCAGGACCACGTCGCCGGGGCGCGTGTAGCGGGCGATGAACGCGTGCACGAGGCCGGCCGGGAAGCTGGCCAGGTACGAGCACATGGGGTGGAAGCTGTGGCCCCACAGCCGCTGCTGGTCCTTCCATTCGGGCGCGATGGAGAGGTGCGGCAGCTCGCTCGGGAGCTGTAGGGCAAGCTGGCCATAGGTTGGGGGGAGGGGAGCGCCGGTTCGAGCCTTGACGGGCCCGGCTTCCGATCGTACGTCCGACCGCTCGTCCGCAGGCGACGTCATGGCAGTCAGCCCAAACTCAAGCGGAAGCGACGACACCGATACGACCTCCGAGGGCACAGCAGGCGCGTACGTGGTGAACGCGAAGGATATGGAGTCTAGCACCGGCCCGACCGCCGGCCATGGGACTAAAGGACGATATCGGAGGTCGGTCCCGAACGAGTAGCAAAGGCAGGTCTGTAGCGTCCGACGATGCGGCGCCCGGGCCCGACCGCCGGCCTGGCGGGGCTTTCGACTGCCCGCCCGGGCTGGCCCTGCATGGCGGAGCGGGTTACTCTACCGGCGGCGTCCGAGCCGTTCGGTGTCCCCGTAGCTCAGTGGATAGAGCGGCCGCCTTCTAAGCGGCGGGTCGTGGGTTCGAATCCCGCCGGGGACGCCAACCTTGCGGTCCGAGCGCGTGGCGTGTTCCGGGGAGCGGAGCCGGATGGGCCGCGGGGAGTGCCACGGCGTAGGCTGACGCCGACGGATACCCGCATCCGGGGGAAACCATGACTCCTTACGGGCTGGGACGCCTCCCCTCGCCGGGGGATTCGCGCGACCTCACTCTGGCTGCCCACGCCCCGGCAGTGGCCTCGGCTGCGCCACCGCCCTCGTACGCGCCCGCCCACCTGTGGACGGTCTTCGACCAGGGCCTGACGCCGCGCTGCGTTGGTAATTCCGGCGCGCTCGGCCGCCAGATCGAGTCCATGCTCGAGGCGCATGAAGCGCTGCTCTTCGACGCCGACGACCTGTACGCGCAATGCAAGAAGCTCGACGGCTCGCCCAACGCCGATGGCACGTTCATCCGCGTCGCGTGCAAAGTGCTCCGCAGCCAGGGCGGCCTGGTCAAGCAGGTACTGCCGGGTCTCACGCCCGAACAGGCGCGCGCTCGCGCGCGAGCGGTCGAAAGCGAGGCAGCCGGCAGGGGCCGCCGCCCTTGACGCCACCCTTTCGTTCGTGGAGTGGTTGGAGCGCACCCACCGTCACAACCCGACGCCGGCGCCTGCGCCACCTGCGCCCGCCGCCGCGGTCGAGCCCGGCGATCGACTCAAGATCCCCGCGTACGCCGGGCTTCGGACGCTGACCGAGGTTCGGCAGACCATCGCCGCATATGGCGACGTCTGGATCGGCAGCCCCTGGGCGAACAGCTGGTTCACACCCGGTCCCGACGGAACCCTGCCGCCGGCCGATGCGCCCGCCGGCGGCCACGCCTACAAGTTCGTCGGCTACGACGACGGCCGTGGAGCGTTCCTCATGCAGAACTCGTGGGGCTCGAGCTGGGGCCTGCTCGGCCACGCGTGGATGCCGTACGCGTACGTCACGCTCGGCGACACGCTCCAGTGGGAGAGCTGGCAGACCTTCTGCTGAACGGGCACGTCTCCTCGGACGACGGCCGGACGCGGAAGGCCGCACGCTCCTCCCGCGCCGGCTCGGGCACGCGTATGCTCAGATCCGCGCCATAGGGGTGGCGTCAAGCGCAAGACCTTTGCGGGAGGTGACTTCGTGAGCGGTTGGGTTGTGCCGGCGAGCCAGGGGATCGGCGTACAGCTTCCGCCCGGAGTCGAGGTGGCCGGTATGGGCCGGCGCGTCGGGGCGTGGATCCTCGACCGCATCCTCGTTGGATTCCTGGGAGTGATCCCGGTGATTCTGGCCATCGTGACCGGCGCGGTCGGCTTCAACCAGCAGGCTCTCGACCAGCTCCGAGACGTCGATCCGGAGGCGTATCAGCCGTTCGCCAACGTCACCGCCCCGATGTTCAACGTCAACATGAGCCTGCTCATCGTTGCGGCCGCGGTGTACGTCCTGATCAACGCCCTCTACTTCGTGGGAGGCTGGGTCAGATTCGGCGGCTCCCCCTGCCAGCGCGGCCTCGGCCTCTGGGCGCTCGATGTCGAGACAGGCTCCAACCTGACCGTCGCCACCGCCATCGCGCGCTGGGCTTTGCTGGAGGGGCTGGCCGTCGTGATCGGCGCGGTGTTCCTGGTCCAGCTGATGGACGTCCTGGCGAGAACCCCGACCAACGAGTGGCTGGGTGGTGGCTACTACGGCTCCGTATTCGGCCCCGGATCATTCGGGAGCATCGCGCTCATCTCCACCCTCGTGTCCTGGGGAAGCACCATCTGGCTGATCGTTCTGATCATCTCGGCGGGCACCAATCCCGCCCGCCGCGGTCTCCACGACCGGCTCGTCGGGTCGATCGTCGTCGCTCCCGCGCGACGGCCGACTCCCGTCTGGCCCGCGTACCCGTACCCGCCTCAAGGAACGCCAGTCTGGCCCGCGCCCGGTACGCCGGGTGCCCCGGGCTCGCCGGGTTACCAGTACCCGCAGCCGTGGCCCTCCTACCCGACTCAAGGTCCTCCGCGCCCGCCACAGGGCCAGCCGTATCCGCCTCAGCCGTGGCCGGGCTATCCGCCTCAGCCGTGGCCGGGCTATCCGCCTCAGCCGTGGCCGGGCTATCCGCCTCAGCCGTGGCCGGGCTATCCGCCTCAGGGCGCCCCCGCCCAGCCGGCGCCGCCTCAGGCGGCTTCACCCCAGGCGGCGCGGCCCCCGGCCGAGCCGCCGGCGTCGCAAGACGAGCCTGGCGCCAACCACGACCGGGGGCCCTCGCAGTAGCCGGAGGCCGGCGCTCCCTTGGATGGAGCGCGCTGAGCCTCAGCTGGTCGCCGATGGATCGTCGATCCGGCCGGCGAAGAGAACCGCGCCGGTCGCGTTGTCGTGGATGAGGAAGACGAACGGCCGATCCACGTGGAGTGTCACCGATGGCAGCGGTTCCGGCGGAGCGGCTCCTGCGCCCATGTACACGACGGTGGCCGCGGCCGCCGTCGTGCCCTCTTCGTCCACGTCGATGTTCGCCTGGTGGATCACCCGCTGGATGTACAGAGGCGGGCTGCTGGGGGTTATCGGCGCGATTCCGGAGAAGTCCGCGGCATACGGGTCAAACGCAGTGGGCATGCCCATCGCCGAGAGATAGTCGCTGAGGTTGAAGTGGGAGCCGGCGTGGAAGCGCGGCAGGGTAAGCGTGACGTCGTAGGCTCGCTCCGACTTCCACAGTGCCTTCAGTGAGGCCGCGTTCAGGCCGGAGACGAACGACCCGATGTTGTCCGGCACGATGATCGTCATCGACATGGTATTGCCCTCGTAGGGCAGATCGACGGCGCGCCAGCCCGTGCCGGATGCGTAGCTCCAGTCGACGGATTCCCCGGACATAGTCGGCACCGAGACCTTCGAGCCGTCGGAGCGAGTGAACTGGGCCGGTGCGGTCGCGCTGTCGGAGAAGGGCACCTGCCAGTGCGCCTGCATGTACATGGCGTTGGCCAGGGCCAATCTGGTTGTGGTGTCTATGTCACCGGGCCCCAGGATCTGCGGAATCCGGCCCTGGGTGTGGTCGTAGACCCAGTCGTTGATGACCTTGCGCGCCGCGTCCGGGTCGGACCGGTAGTCGACCAGGTACATCCCCGAGGCGAACCGAGAGCTAAGGGCGTTGAGGTAGGCCTGCTCGAAAGTCATGTCGCGCTGAGCGAAGGCGGCGTTGGCGAGGTCGAGCCTGGCCTTCTGAACTGCCACCTCATTCCCGTTCTCGTCGTAGCCATGCTGCATGTAGTTGTCAGCCGCGAGGGCCTTCAGCAAGGCCACGATCTCGGCGCCCTGGGCATCGGAGCCGAAAGACCGCAGGACCTTGTCCATCTCGGTCGCGGTCTGACCGCGCGCGCCGGCGCGCGCCATAGCCAGAGCAAAGGCGATGCTGGCAGGCGACACGCACAGGTTGCCCTGCTGGTCGAGCCGGCGAAGGAGATCGAAGCCGAAATCGTTGATCTCAGTGGCGGCGGCGGCACCTCCGTCCGCGGCCGGAGCCAGCGGGCCCGCCTTGCCCATCGCTACCTCGAGCGTGCCCGAGCGGGGTTTGAACGGCGCGTTCGGTGCCAGCGTCGGATCTGGCCCGTAGGTCGGCTGGGAGGTTTGGGTCGGGCTCGGCGCGACCGTCGGCAACGGCGTGTCGGTCGGCGCGGGTACCGTTGCCCACGGCGTTACGGTCGGCTGCTCCGAGCTCAGCGGGCCGGAGGTCTGCCCGGGCGAGGCGAAAGGCGAATTGGACAGAGTCCCGACGCTGGAACTCGAGCAGGCCCCGACCAGGGCGGCAACCAGGAAGATCGCGGCGGCCCCAGCTAGACCTCTGGGCGCGGATCTCTGCCGGCGGGGACTGCCAGGCCCCTCGCACTCCCTGGACGAGCTGGCGAACATGTCGCACCTCCGTGGCGGCCCCCCTTGAGCCGCAATGTGTATACGACGCCGGCGGAGCGTGTCTGTGGCGTTGTGAACCGGTTTTGCGGTGCCTGCGAGAGACGGACGCCTCGGGAGCCCGTTCGCTCTGCCACTTCAGGCTCGGTCCCGCTCGCGTCTTCGGGTGGTATCGGCCAGGTGCGAGCCCAGATCGAGGGCGGCCTCGATGGCACCCCGCAGGCGATCCGGCGTCATCCCGTACCAGGGCACGCCCAAGATCACCCGCTCGGCCACGCCCTCCCACGCTCGAAGCCGATCGAGCGCCTCGTCCGGGCGACCGGCGATCGCGATCGCGTCGAGCAGCTCGTCGTCGATGAGGCTCGCCATCAGGTCCTGATCGTGGTTGACGAACGCGCGACGCAGATCCCGGGGCAGGGCGCCGCGGCCGTGCATCGCCAGGATCGGCCTGTACGACGGCGTGGTCGCGTAGAACGCGATCTGGCGACGGGCCGCCCGCCGGGCGGCAACCTCGTCGTGACCGACCGAGACCATCACCATCGCCGAGATCGGGCAGGCGCCGCTCGGCCGGCCGGAGCGCTCCAGACCCGTGGCTATGGCGGGCGCGACGGCCTCGCGCAGGTAACGCGGCGACGCCAGGGGATGCCCGAGCAGACCATCGGCGACCTCGCCGCAGACACGTGACAGAAGGGGGCCCACGGCCGCGAGAAGGATCGGCGTGTCGCGCCGCTCGGGGCGCGGCTGGCCGTGGAAGGTCGGCATCGTGATCTTGTACGACTCGCCCTCGTGCACGACCGGCTCGCCGCGGTTGGCCGCCCAGACGGTTCGGAGCGCCTGCACGTACTCGCGCATCTGGGGCGCGGGCTTCTCGACCGAAACCGAGAAGCGGGCCTCCATGACGCGCTTGACCTGCGGGCCAAGGCCGAGCATGAAGCGGTCGCCCGACATCTCGTCGAGGTCCCAGGCGGTCATTGCGGTGATCGTCGGCGAGCGCGGGAACGCCAGCGCGACGGCCGTCCCGACGCCGATCCGCTCGGTCGCCGAGATTGCGGCCGCAGCCTGGACAAAGGCCGAATGATCGAGCTCGGCCAGCCAGACCGACTCGAGCCCGGCGGCCTCTGCCCGGCCGGCCAGGGCCGCGACCTCGGGCAGACTCCCGCCGATCGCGATGCCGACTCTCATGGATTCGACTCTAGCGTCTCGCGGGCGGCTCTCGCTCGGCCGAAACCGCAATCCGGAAGCCCGCTGAGGCCCGGCGGTCTAGCATCGGCGCATGAACCAGAGACAAAGACTCGGTCAGATCGGCACGGCCCCAACGGACGAGCAGTGGGCGGTGATCGCGGCGCGGCGGCCGGAGCCCGGGGCGACGTGGCTGCTCGTGGTGACGAGCACCGGCATCGCATGCCTGCCCGGCTGCCCGGCCCGCACTCCGGGCCGCGAAAGGGTCAGGATCGTCGGCAGTCTCGCTGAGGCACTCGCCGCGGGTGCCCGGCCCTGCCTGCGCTGCCACCCGGACAGGCGCAGGTCAGGGCGAGACGCGACCGGCGCGGAGACCGGCGGGGCCGCCGGAACCTCGAGCGAGCGGGACGCCGTCGAGGCCACCGTGGCCAGGCTGGCGTCGGCTTTCGCAGCGGGCGACGACACTCCTGGCGACCGCGAGCTGGCCTCGGCCGTGGGAATGCCGGAACGCCGGCTGCGCGAGGTCTTTCGCGAGCGTCTTGGCGTGACGCCGCGGGGGTGGGTCGCGGCAAGGCGGGCGGAGCGGCTGCGCGCCCACCTCGCCGGCGGGCGGGACGTTCTAGGCGCTCTCTTCGACGCGGGTTACGGGTCCTCGAGCGCGGCCTACGAGGCGGCGGGCGGCGAGCTGGGCATGGCGCCGGGACGGTACCGGACCGGCGGGGTGGGGGAGCGGATCCGCTGGACCGCCACGCCTATCCCCGAGGGAGTGGCGCTGGTCGCGGCCACGGATCGGGGCCTCTGCGCGGTGCGCCTGGGCCAGGAGCCGGCCGCCCTGGAATCGGAGCTGCGGGCCGAGTTTCCGCGCGCCGCGGTCATCCGCGACGACTCCGGCATGGCCGAGATGGCGACCCTGGTCTCCGACCTGGCGGCCGGCCGGCCGCGGCCGGAGGTGGGCGGATTGCCGCTGGACGTCCACGCGACGGCGTTCCGGCGGCGGGTCTGGGAGGCGCTGCGGCGCATCCCCGCCGGCGAAACCCGCTCCTACGGCCAGGTGGCCGCGGCGATCGGCGCACCGAGGGCGGCACGGGCGGTGGGCGCCGCGTGCGGCGCGAACCCGGTCGCGATCGTGGTGCCGTGCCATCGGGTCCTGGCCTCCGACGGGTCGCTCCACGGCTACGCCTATGGCCTGGCCCGCAAGCGCCAGCTCCTCGACGCCGAGCGCGCGACCGCGGCGGCCGCCGCGGGACATGCCGCTGCGGATACGGCCGAGGTCGCTACCGCTCGCTGACGCCGCCGCCGGCAAGCCTGCGCTAGCCCGGCTGCGCCAGGACCATGATGCGGATCTCGGTCATGTCCTCGATGGCGTAGCGGATCCCCTCACGGCCCTGACCGGAATCCTTGGAGCCGCCGTAGGGCATGTGGTCGATGCGATACATGGGCACGTCGTTGACGATGACCCCGCCCACCTCGAGCTCCTCGAAGGCCGACCACGCTTGCGCCAGCTCGCTCGTGAAGACGCCCGCCTGCAGGCCGTAGCGGCTGTCGTTCACCGCGCGGACCGCCGCATCGAAATCGGCGAACGGGCTGGCGACGACCAGCGGGGCGAAGGCCTCGCTGCGGCAGACCTGCGCCGAGGCGGGCACGTCGGTCAGGATCGTGGGCGGGAAGTACGAGCCGTCGGCGCGGCCACCCAGGAGGAGCTTGCCGCCCATCGATCGGGCTTCGTCCACCCAGGCCTGCGTTCGCGCGGCCGCTTTCGAGTCCACCATCGGGCCGAGGTCGGTCTGGGGATCGAGCGGGTCGCCCACCCGGAGCCTCCGGGCCCCCTCGACGAACCGGCCCATGAAGTCGTCCCAGATCGCCTCGTGGACGAAGATGCGCTGGACGCTGATGCAGACCTGGCCCGAGTAACTAAAGGCGCCGACGAGGATGCGCCGAACCGCCCAGTCGAGGTCGGCCGAACGGTCGACTATCACGCCGGCGTTGCCGCCGAGCTCGAGCACGACACGCTTCTTGCCCGCTCGCTCCTTCATCCCCCAGCCGACCGAAGGGCTGCCGGTGAAGGTCAGCAGCTTGAAGCGCTCGTCCGAGACCATCCGGTCGCCCAGCTCGCGGGTCATCGGCAGGATGCTGACCGCGCCCTCGGGGAGCCCGGCTTCGGCGACGATCTCCGCCACGGCCAGCATCGTGAGCGGGTCCTTGGAGGGTGGCTTGAGCACGATCGGGTTGCCCGAGGCGATGGCCGGGGCGAGCTTATGCGCGGCCAGGTTGAGCGGGAAGTTGAACGGGCTGATCGCCGCGATCGGGCCGATCGGGAAGCGGCGCGTGATCCCGGTCCGGCCTCGAGAGGCCGGGTTGAGGTCCAGCGGCAGGACCTCGCCGCCGATCCGCTCCGCCTCCTCGGCGCCGATGCGGAAGGTCAGGATGCCCCGATCCACCTCGGTGAGGGCGTCGCGGATCGGCTTGCCGGATTCGCAGGCGATGAGCCGGCCGATCTCCTCGCGTCGCGCCTGTATTCCGGCGCTGATCTTGCGCAGGGCCGCGCTCCGCTCGTAAGCCGCCAGCCGGCGCGTCTTCTCGAAGGCGGCCACGGCGGCCGTGACCGCTTCCTCGTACTGCTCGGGAGTGGCGTTGTACGTGGCGCCGGCCGGCGCGTCGGCGCGCGCGGGGTTGTCCACGACGAGCCTATCGGGCGAA
Source organism: Candidatus Limnocylindrales bacterium (assembly GCA_050008515.1). Lineage (GTDB taxonomy): Bacteria > Chloroflexota > Limnocylindria > Limnocylindrales > CSP1-4 > Fen-1039. Next base: position 119,490 of record JBEKMM010000002.1, on the reverse strand, counting down.
TCGACCCACCGTCCGGCGAGGTAGATCGGGTGGGGCTGGGCTGGTGGGGCGGTTGTCATGGCGGGCGGTGCGTCTCAGAGCGTGGCGCCGCACTTGGGGCAGTAGAGGCTGGTCAGGGCGCAGTCGAGGCCGCAGTCGCCCCCGCCGCGGCAGGTATCGCACTTGGGATTCTCGTGGGTCGAGTCCGCCAGGCCGCCACAGCGGCAGTACCACGTGCCCCTGCCGATCTTGCGCAGCCGATTCGAATCCTCTTCGACCAGACGGAAGGAACCCCGGAACTCGACGATGGTGCTCACACCGCAGACGATAGCCCAGGGACCGCCCGAGCGGGGGATCGTTGCGCAGCGAACCGCTGCGCAGGCGCGATTTCGGAGGCCGAGGCGGCCCCCTCCTGGCGCGCCCGCCGCAGCCGAAACCCTGGGAGGTGCTACCTTCTAGGCCACTCGACCATTCGTCGCGGGTGTGCGCCCGCATGAAGCAGAGGGCGAACCCGGATGAGCTCACGCTGGCGCGGTTGTCTCCTCGAGATCCTCGAGACGATCCTGCTGACTCTCCTCATCTTCTTCGTGGTCCAGAACTTCGTCGCCCAGCCGTACCAGATCCTCCAGGTCTCGATGGAGCACACGCTCGAGCCCGGGCAGTACGTGCTCGTGGACAAGCTCTCGCCCCACTTCAGCGACTACAGACGGGGCGACGTGATCGTCTTCGAGCCGCCGGACGGCTTCCAGGAGGACGGCCAGAACATCCCGTTCATCAAGCGCGTGGTGGGCGTGGGCGGCGACACGGTCGAGGTCAAGGACGGTGCCGTTTGGGTGAACGGTGCGCAGCTCTCGGAGCCGTACGTTTACGAGGGTCAGACGACCGGCGCCATCGGCGGACAGTCGGTCTGGCAGATCCCCAGCGGCTATCTCTTCGTCCTGGGGGATCACCGCGAGGAATCGCAGGACTCGCGGGTGTTCGGGCCGATCGCCAAATCGACCGTCATCGGCCGGGCCTGGCTGCGCTACTGGGGCGGTGCCTTCGGCTTCGTGCAGTCCGCCACGTATGACAACGTCCCCGACCCGTCGCCCTCGCCGGCGCCCTGAGCCGATGCCGGAGTCGCGGTGAGCGGGCGGTACGACGTCGCGATCATCGGCGGCGGCATAGTCGGCCTGGCCACCGCGCTCCGCTTGCTGGAGCGCAGACCGAACCTTCGACTGGTGCTCCTCGACAAGGAACGCGAGCTGCTGCTCCACCAATCGACCCACAACAGCGGGGTCGTCCACGCGGGCCTCTACTACGCGGCCGGCTCGCGCAAGGCCAGGCTGTGCCGTGAAGGCAAGGCTGAGCTGGAGCGGTTCGCGGCCGAGCACTCGATTCCGCTCGAACGCTGCGGCAAGCTCGTGCTGGCGGTCGATCGGACGGAGGCGCCGGCCCTGGAGGCTCTCGCGAAGCGGGCGACGGCCAACGGGGTACCCGACCTGGAGATGGTCGGACCGGAGCGGATCGCCGAGATCGAGCCGCACGCGGCGGGCGTGGCGGGGCTGCACTCGCCGACGACGGCGATCGTCGACTTCGGGGTCGTTGGACGCGCCTACGCCGGGGAGGTTCGAGCGCGCGGCGGCGACATAATGCTCGCCTGCCGCGTCGAGGCGATCGAACGGCACGTCTGGGGCACGACCGAGGAGCTGCTCGTGCGCTGGGGCGACGGCGAGTTGCGCGCCGGTGCCGTCATCGCGTGCGCGGGCCTGTGGTCGGATCGTGTCGCCGCCATGACCGGCCACGCCGGCCACGAGAGAGTGGTTCCGTTCCGGGGCGACTACTTCCGCCTCCGCCCCCAGGCCCGCCACCTGGTCCGGGCCCTGATCTACCCGGTCAACGACCCGCGCTTCCCGTTCCTCGGCATCCACCTGACCCGCCGCATCGACGGCGACGTGTGGGCCGGTCCCAACGCCGTCCTCGCCTTCGCCCGCGAGGGCTACCGCCGGACCGACGTGGCGCCGCGCGAGCTGGCCGAGACGCTCGCCGATCGCGGCTTCCTGCGGCTGGCCCTGCGGTTCTGGCGATCCGGCGCGGCCGAGATGCTGCGCGACGCCTGGAAGCCCGCCTTCGCTGCGCAGGTGCGCCGCTATCTCCCGGAGCTTCGCGACGAGGACCTGGAGCCGGGCCCGGCCGGCGTCCGCGCCCAGTCGGTGCGGCTGAACGGGGAGATGGTCGACGACTTTTCGATCGCGGGCACGGGTCGGGTGCTCCACGTCCGAAACGCACCCTCGCCGGCGGCCACGGCCTCGCTGGCGATCGGGCGCGAGCTGGCGGAGCTGGCGGAGCGGCGCTTCGGATTCGGTTGACCTCGAGCGGTCAAAGTGGGCCGATCGAACGGGCGACGAAGTCGTCGAGCCGGCCGAGCCGTGCGGCCCGTCTTCCGTCCGAGGGCAGGTCCGGCAGGAAGTCGACCGCAACGCGGAGATCCCAGTAGGGATCGTGGACGTAGGGACTCCCCAGCGTGACTCGGTAGGCGTCGAGGAACTCGTCGGCGGACTCGACCCCGCACGACATGGCCAGATTGGCACGCATGTGAGCGAGATCGACAGCGGGAGGTCCCCACGAGGCGGTCGTCCAATCGACTATCGCCGTGAGCTTGCCGGAGATCCAAAGCGTGTTGCCGGGGTGGTAGTCCCGGTGGATGAACGCCGCAGGTTCGCCAGGCTCGGGTCCCGTCGCCACCTCGATGGCCCTTTCCCAGATCGACGGCCATCGCGTCCAGGCAGGGACGCGAAGGCGCTCGCGACCGTAGTAGGGTCGGTACGGGGGAAGGGTTCGCGACGCGCGATCGCGATCGAAGCCGTGCACGAGAAGAAGCGCGCTCGCGAACTCGGTCAGGCGGGAGGCGATGTCATTCGGCGTCGTCAGGTTCGTTCCCGGCTCACGGGTCAGAAGCAGGGCCGGCACGTCGCATTCGCGACCCTCCAGGTCGGCGGCGAGCAGGCGAGGCGCGGGAGCCGGCGACGACGCCAGCAGACCGTAGGTGGCGGCTTCCTGAGCGGGCGAGAACTCGGGGTCGGTCTCCTGCCAGTCGCCCCGAACCCAGCGCCGCAGGACGACCTCTCGGATCTCTCCGCCGGCCTCGATGCGAAGTACGTGGTTCGCATGTGACTTGCCGCCTCGAAGCGGCGCGATGGACAGAACGCGACTGGCCCCTCCGACAGCCCGCAGGGTCCATTCGACCGCCTCGCGAGGGGGCATTCGCCGCAGTAGGTTCGAGGCGCTCCGAGTCTTCGAGACGGCAGCCCTGCCTGAGTCGAGCATGGGTCCGGCAGCTCAGACCGCCTGGGCGAGTTCTTCGCCTTCGGGCTTGAGGGCGACCAGTCGCTCGACAATGCCGAACCAGCTGCGCTCCAGCCTCTCCACCTCGAGGCCCTCGGCCAGGAGGTGGTCAAGTGGCTCGCGCATCAGGTGGTCGCCCATGCGGCGCAGCTCGAGCGGCTCGAGCAGGCGCTCGATAGTTCGGACGATCCGGTTCGGGCTGCGGACGTGCTCGATCAGCAGCAGCCGACCGCCCGGGCGCAGGACGCGCACGGCTTCGGCCACCGCGGTTCGGTCGTCTGGGATGGTGCACAGGGCGTAGCAGAAGACGACGGTGTCGAAGTGCTCGTCGGGGTAGGGGAGCGCCGCCGCGTCGCCCTGGCGGAGCGTCACGTCCAGGCCCAGCTCGCGAGCGCGCCTCTCGGCAAGATCCACGGCCACGCCGCTCAGCTCGATCCCCGTCAGGCGGACGCCCTGCGGATAGAACGGCAGGGTTCGCCCCCGTCCGACGCCGATCTCGAGCGTGTCGCCGTAGGCCTGCGAGCACAGCCACTTGCAGCCGGAGTCCCGGCTCTTCGAGCGCGCGGACGCAGATCGCCGGTCGTAGATCCGCCGGATCCGATCGGTCTCGACATCTCGGGCGGGCATGGAGCAACGGTAGGGCGCGGAACCGGCCCTGAAAAGGGGTCTCGGCGCCGTAGAAGCCGTCTCAGCCCGGGAGAACGGTCTCGCCGAACATGAGGAACCTGTCGACCCCGCGGGCCGCCAGGCGGCCCTCGTGGATCGCCCACACGACGAGAGACTGGCCGCGCGAGCAGTCGCCCGCGGCGAAGATCCCGGGGACGGTGGTCATCATCTCGTCGTCGTGGACGATGTTGCCGCGGTGGTCCAGCTTGCAGCCGAAGGCCGTGGGCAGCTCCGGCGCCGGGCCGACGAAGCCCATGGCGATCAGGACCAGGTCCGCCTCGAACACCTTCTCCGTGCCCGGGCGCTCCTTCATCTCGGGCCGGCCGCTGGAGCCGTGCAGCCAGTCGATCTCGAGCGTCTCGATGGCGCTGACCTTGCCGCCCTCGTCGCCTATCAGGCGGCGCGTGTTGACGAGATAGCGGCGCGGATCGGCGCCCCACAGGGCATCGGCCTCTTCCTGGCCGTAGTCCATCTTGTAGACCTTGGGCCACTGCGGCCACGGGTTGTCGGCGGCACGGGCCTCCGGCGGACGGGGCAGGATCTCGAGCTGGACGACGCTCTTCGCGCCCTGGCGGATGGCCGTCCCGACGCAGTCGGTGCCGGTGTCGCCGCCGCCGATGACGATCACGTTCTTGCCGGCGGCGGAGATCGGCGTGGCCGCTCCACCGAGCAGGCTCCTGGTGTTGCCGACGAGGAAATCCATCGCGAAGTGGACGCCGGCGAGCTCACGGCCCTCGACCTTCAGGTCGCGCGGCACCGTCGAGCCGGTCGCCAGGACGACGGCGTCGAAGTCGGCCATGAGCCTCTCGGCCGCCACGTCCCTGCCGACGGCGGTGCCGGTCACGAACCGGATGCCCTCTTCGGTGAGCAGCTTGACGCGTCGGTCGACGACCGCCTTGTCCAGCTTCATGTTCGGGATGCCGTACATGAGCAGGCCGCCGATCCGGTCGTCGCGCTCGTAGACCGTCACTTCGTGGCCGGCCCGGTTGAGCTGTGCCGCGGCGGCGAGGCCGGCCGGTCCGCTGCCGGCGACCGCGACCCGAAAGCCGGTGCGGGCCAGCGGCGGCTCGGCCACGACCCAGCCCTCGCGGAAGGCCCGCTCGATGATCTCGGCCTCGATGGTCTTGATCGTCACGGGTGGCTGGTTGATGCCGAGTGTGCACGAACCCTCGCATGGGGCCGGGCAGACGCGGCCCGTGAACTCGGGGAAATTGTTGGTCTTGTGGAGGCGGATGATCGCCTCGCGCCACTGGCCGCGGTAGACCAGGTCGTTCCACTCGGGGATCAGGTTGTTGATCGGGCAGCCGAGCGCCAGGCCGTTGACCAGCGCGCCGGTGTGGCAATAGGGGATCCCGCAATCCATGCACCGGGCGCCCTGGTCGCGCAGCGTCGTCTCGGCGTACTCCGGGTGCGTCTCGCTCCAGTCCTTGACCCGCTCCAGCGGCGGGCGAACGTGGGCCGGCTCGCGTTCGAACTCCATGAAGCCGGTCGGCTTGCCCATCGTCAGTTCCCCGCCACTCGGCGCGCGTCCATGACGTTCTCTTCGAAGGCGGCCATCTCGGCCTGCTCCTGCGAGAGCCCCTTCTCGCGCATTCGAGCCTGCGCCTCGATGACGCGGCGATAGTCGTTGGGGACGACGCGGATGAACCGGCTCACGGTCGTGTCCCATTCGTCGAGCAGAGCCCGGGCTCGCGGGCTGGCCGTGTACTCGACGTGCCGCTCCAGCAGCCGGCGGATCTCGGCGATTTCGCCTGGGTCCGAGAGCGGGAAGAGCTGGACCATCTCCTTGTTGCAGACTCGCTCGAAGCCGCCGCCGGCGGCCCCGCCCTCGCCGCTCTCGTCGAGGACGTAGGCGATGCCCCCGGACATGCCCGCGGCGAAGTTGCGGCCCGTCTTGCCGATGACGACGACGCGGCCGCCGGTCATGTACTCGCAGCCATGGTCGCCCACGCCCTCCACCACGGCGCTCACGCCGGAGTTGCGGACGCCGAACCGCTCGCCGGCGACGCCGCGAATGTAGGCATCGCCGGACGTGGCCCCGTAGAAGGCGACGTTGCCGGTGATGACGTTCTCCTCCGCCACGAAGGTAGCCTCGCGCGGCGGGAACAGGACGAGCTTGCCGCCCGACAGGCCCTTGCCCAGGTAGTCGTTGGCGTCGCCCTCGAGGGTCAGGGTGATGCCCTTGGGGATGAAGGCCCCGAAGCTCTGGCCGGCCGACCCACGGAAGTGGAGCTTGATCGTGTCCTCGGGGAGGCCGGCGGCGCCGTAGCGGCGCGTGACCTCGGAGCCGAGGGACGTGGCCACGACACGGTTGGTGTTGTGGACCGGCAGGTCCGCCTCGACCTTCTCGCCGCGCTCCAGCGCGGGGGCGCAGAGCGGGATGAGCGTGGTGGCGTCGAGCGACTGCTCGACCTTGTGCTCCTGCGTGATCTGGCAGGTCCGGCCGGTCGTCTTGGGCACCTGGGGCTGGTAGAGGATCCGGCTGAAGTCGAGGTTGTGGGCCTTCCAGTGATCGATCGCCCGGCGCATCTCGAGCCGCTCGGAGTGGCCGACCATCTCCTCGAAGGTCCGGAAGCCCAGCATGGCCATGAGCTCGCGGACTTCCTGGGCCACGAAGGTCATGAAGTTGACCACGTACTGCGGATCGCCCGCGAAGCGCTTGCGCAGCTCGGGATCCTGCGTGGCGACCCCGACCGGGCAGGTGTTGAGATGGCAGACGCGCATCATCACGCAGCCCAGGGTGACCAGCGGCGCGGTGGAGAAGCCGAACTCCTCGGCTCCGAGCAGCGCCCCGATGACGACGTCGCGGCCGGTCTTCATCTGGCCGTCCACTTCGATCGCCACGCGGGACCGCAGGTCGTTGATGAGCAGAACCTGGTTGGTCTCGGCGATGCCGAGCTCCCAGGGCAGGCCCGCGTGCTTGATCGATGACAGCGGCGACGCGCCCGTGCCGCCGTCGTGGCCGCTGATCAGAATGACGTCCGCGTGGGCCTTGGCGACGCCCGCGGCGATCGTGCCCACGCCCACCTCGGACACCAGCTTCACGGAAATGCGGGCGTCGGGGTTGGCGTTCTTGAGGTCGTGGATCAGCTCGGCCAGGTCCTCGATCGAGTAGATGTCGTGGTGCGGTGGCGGGCTGATCAGGCCGACGCCCGGTGTCGAGTGGCGGACCTTGGCGATCCAGGGGTAGACCTTGTGGCCGGGGAGCTGGCCGCCCTCGCCGGGCTTGGCGCCCTGGGCCATCTTGATCTGGATCTCGCGGGCGCTGACCAGGTACTCGCTGGTGACGCCGAAGCGGCCCGAGGCCACCTGTTTGATCGCGCTCTTGAGAGAGTCGCCGTTGGGCAGGGTCTCGAAGCGGGCCGGATCCTCGCCGCCCTCGCCGGTGTTCGACTTGGCCCCCAGGCGGTTCATGGCAATGGCCAGGGCCTCGTGGGCCTCGCGCGAGATCGAACCGTAGCTCATCGCACCCGTCTTGAAGCGGCGAACGATCGACTCGACCGGCTCCACCTCGTCGAGCGTGAGCGGATGACGGTGGTTCGGCTTGAAGTCCATCAGGCCGCGCAGGGTGCACAGGCCCTCGGACTGGTCGTCGATCAGATGCGAGTACTCCCGAAACGCCGTGTAGCTGCCGCTGCGGGTGGCGTACTGGAGCGCGGCGATGGAGAGGGGGTTGAAGAGGTGATGCTCGCCGTCGACCCGGAACTGGACGTTACCGCCGGTGCCGAGCTGCTTGTGGTAGATCGGCCGCTTGGGCGGATACGCCCGGTCCTGGCGCATCTTCACCTCGCGGGCGATGACGTCGATGCCGACGCCGCCGATGCGAGTGGGCGTGCCGGTGAAGTACTCGTCGACGTAGTCCTGGTTGAGCCCGACCGCCTCGAAGACCTGGGCGCCGTGGTAGCTCTGGATGGTGCTGATGCCCATCTTGGAGATGACCTTGACGATGCCCTTGGCGATGGCCTTGCGGTACTTCTTCTCGGCCAGCTCGGCCGCGCCCGAGATCATGCCCAGGCGAACCTGGTCGTGGACGGTCTCGAAGGCGAGGTAGGGGTTGACGGCGCTGGCGCCATAGCCGATGAGCAGGGCGAAGTGATGGACCTCTCGCGGCTCGCCGGACTCGAGAACGAGGCCGGCGAGGGTGCGGGTGCCGGCCCGGACCAGGTGGTGGTGGACGGCCGAGACGGCGAGGAGAGCCGGGATCGGGGCTTCGTCGGCGTTGTGGCCGCGGTCCGACAGGATGATGATGTTGTGACCCTCGGCGATCGCCTCCGACGCGCGGTCGCGGAGCTGCTCGATCGCTTTGCGGAGCCCGGCGCCGCCGTCGGCGACGTGATAGAGGATCGGCAGAGTGATCGTCTTAAAGCCGTGCTGGTCGCCCGTGGAGAGGTGACGGATCTTCTCGAGCTCTTCGTTCGAGAGCACCGGCGACGGCAGCTCGAGCTGGTGAGCCGCCTTCGGGTCGGGCTCCAGGAGGTTGCCCTCGGGCCCGATCGCCATCTCGGTGGCCATGATGATCTCTTCGCGGATGGCGTCGATCGGCGGGTTCGTGACTTGGGCGAAGAGCTGCTTGAAGTATGAGTAGAGGAGCTGCGGCCGCTCCGAGAGCACCGCCAGCGCGACGTCGTTGCCCATTGCGCCGACCGGCTCGGTGCCGGTGACGGCCATCGGGTTGATCAGGATGCGGACGTCCTCGGCCGTGTAGCCGAAGACCTCCTGGCGGCGCAGGACGGTCTCGTGGTCCGGCTCGATGACGCGCGGCGGGGGCGGCAGCTCGGTCAGTTTGACCAGCCACTCGCGGAGCCACTCCTGGTAAGGGTGTTCGGTGGCCACGCGGTGCTTGAGCTCGTCGTCCGCGACGATGCGCTGCTCGGCCGTGTCGACCAGGAACATGCGCCCGGGCTGCAGGCGGCCCTTGGCCACGATCTGGTCCGGTGGGATATCCAGCACGCCGGCCTCGGAGGCCATCACGACGCGCCCATCGGCGGTGACGTAGTAGCGGGCGGGGCGCAGGCCGTTGCGGTCCAGCGTGGCGCCGATGCGGATGCCGTCTGTGAAGGCGATCGAGGCGGGCCCGTCCCACGGCTCCATCAGGCAGGCGTGGAACTCGTAGAAGGCCTTCTTCTCGGGCGCCATCGACTCGTGGTGCTGCCACGGCTCCGGGACCATCAGCATCAGGGCGTGGGCGAGCGACCGGCCCGAGAGGTAGAGCAGCTCGAGAGTGTTGTCGAGTATGGCCGAGTCGGATCCTTCGGTGTCGATCGCCGGCAGGGCCTTGGTCAGCTCGTCGCCGAACAGCTTGGAGCCGAACTGCGACTGGCGGGCGTGCATCCAGTTGACGTTGCCGCGCAGGGTGTTGATCTCGCCGTTGTGGGAGATGTAGCGGTACGGATGCGCCCGCGCCCACGAGGGGAAGGTGTTCGTGGAGAAGCGCGAGTGGACCATGGCGATCGCGCTCTCGACGCGCTCGTCGAGCAGATCCGGATAGAACGTCCGCAGCTGGGAGGCGTTGAGCATTCCCTTGTAGACGATCGTCCGGCAACTGAGCGAGGGGATGTAAAAGTCGCCGCGGCTCGGAATCGCCGAGCGGGAGACGGCCTTCTCGACCAGGCGGCGGAGGACGTACAGCTTCCGCTCGAAAGCCAGGTCCTCGACCATGCCCTCGGGCCGGTCGATGAAGACCTGGCGGATCAGGGGCTGGCTGGCTTTCGCGCTCGCGCCCAGGTCCGCATTGTCCGTTGGGACCTCGCGCCAGCCCAGGAAACGGAGACCCTCTTCCTCCACGACCCGCTCGAAGAGACGGAAGCAGTCGACGCGACTGACCTTGTCCGGCGGCAGGAAGACCATGCCCACGCCGTAGCCGCCGCGGCCGCGAAGCTTGAGACCGGACTTGGCGGCCTGCTCCAGGAGGAACCGGTGGGGTATCTGAATCGTCAGGCCGGCGCCGTCGCCGGTGTTCTTCTCGGACCCGGTGGCGCCGCGATGCTCGAGGTTGACGAGGACGGTCAGGGCATCGCGAACGATGGCGTGTGACGGCCGGCCTGCGATGTCGACGACGAAGCCGAAGCCGCACGCGTCGTGCTCGAAGGCCGGGTCATACAGACCCTGGGCTCGCGGACCGCCAGTCTGCCCCAACTTGGATTCCGTCCTCGATTCGGTTGCCCCCGCCGATCCGTACCCGGTGGAGACGCCGATAGGGGTCCCTGCTCCGTGGGCAGGAGCCCTCTATCCGTTTGCGGAAACCCGAGTGTCACCGAGAGGGGTTCCGGGGTCAAGGTTGCGAAGGTTGCGATTGGGAACGATACGGCAACGTTGGAGCCCGGCGCACGGCTCCGGCGTCTCCCGGCGGAGCGCCTGACGACGATCCGACCCCGTCGTGGAGGCGGTTCGTCTGGGGTCTTCGCGGCCAGCCGAGCCGCGCGGCGCGGCCGATCGCGCTAGACTTCCGACGCCTCCCCGGCGCAGATCGGTCCCGGGGATCGGCCGGGCGAGGCGGGTGCCGGAACGCTCCCAGCCAACTGTCAGGAGGTCCAGATTGTCGCCACAGACGCGCCACGGTCGAGCGGTGCCGGCCAGTCGAAAGGCGCGCGGCCACGCCGACGCCGGGCCCAATCCTGAGCCGGTTGCCGACTCCCCCAAGGCCGAGGCGCCGGTCGAGTCGCACTTGCACACTGAGGGCAAGCGGGCCAAGGTGCCGCCTGTCCGGCGCAAGAGGCAGCACGGCACGGCCTATCGCTGGATCGTCGCCTACCTGCCGATCATGGCCGGGCTGTTCGCTCTGCTGGCCGCTCTGTGGATCTACACCGGCTTCATCAACCCGCCCCCGCCAACGCCCGCGCAGCAGTGGGCCAAGATCGAGAGCAAGTGGTCGCCGGCCCGCGAGAAGGCCCGCCAGGCCGTCGCCGCCGACACGCTCGATTTCGCCAAGCAGCAGGCGGACTACAAAGACTTCTACACCCAGACAAAGGGCTGGGTGGACGATGTCAAGGCCGTCTCGAATTGGGGCGTTGGGGGCCAGGACGTGACCACTTTCCTCAACACTGGCCAGCAGTACGTGGCTGTCCTGGAACAGATCAACGCCGCGAAGACGCCCTACGACGTGACCGCGCTGGGCGACACGGTCAGCCAGTGGGACTCGACCTTCAGCGCCAACGTCGCAACGATCAGGCAGGACTTCGCCCTTGCGGCAGCGAGCCCCCAGCCTTCGCCGCTGGCGCTCCCGTCGGTGAACCCGACGCCCATCACGTCGCCCGGGGAGAGCGGTTCGCCCGCCCCGTCCGGCAGCCCGAGCGCCTCGGCTTCGCCGGCACCGAGCGCGTCGGCGGTTCCATCGCCGAGCGGCGCGGCTTCGCCCACCAGCGGCCCAAGCTGAGAGTCGGGCCCGGGCGTCAGCGGATATCGCTGACGGACCAGACCCGCGCCAGAACGTACTTGCCGTCGCCCAACGGGTCGAGCAGGTTCGGCTGCGCCCCTTGAACGACGACGTACGGGTGCAGCCGGAACTGGGCCACCCGCGTCCCCACGAAGGTCACTTCGACGACGACTCCCTCCATCGTCTGCTGGCTCCAGTTCTGATCGAACAGGAAGTTGCCGTGGCTGCCGATGGCGAACTGCGGGCCGTTGGCGCCCGGCGTGATGGAAGCCCACGATGCCCAGTGGGTCCCGCTGCCGAGGATGCCGTCCGCGCCACACTCGTAGAAACGGGCGCGTTGGGCGATCTGCTCCTTTGTGATGGTGTTGTGGTACTCAGGCCAGCCCCATTGAGGCATGGCGATCACGACGTCGGCGACCTGGCGAGCCGCCTTGATCGAGTTGCAGACGTTGGCGTCGGTCATCGGCGCGACGCCTGCGTGAGTCGATGTCGCGGCCGCGGAGCCTTTGATGTCGTCCCAGCCGACGAAGGCGAACTTCACACCGCGGACGTCGACCACGGCCGGGGCCAGCGCGTCGGCTAGGTTCTTGCCGGCGCCGGTGTGCTTGATGCCGGCCGCGTCGAGGTACTTGAGAGTCTCCACGACGCCCGCCCTGCCGCCGTTGGTGATGTGGTTCGAGCCAAGGGTGACGACCTTGAGGCCACCCTTCGTCGCGAGCATGGCGGCGACTTTCGGGTCGATGGTGAAGATCATGCCCGAGTTGTGTTGAGTCCAGTTGGCTATCATCGGGCACTCGAAATCGTTGGCGCTGACGTCGTTGTCCGCGATGAGCGCCGCCACTGTTCCGGTGTTGCCGTTGCGCCGAATGGTCGGGACGGGCCAGCCTTTGCCGTTCGGGCCCGAGTACTGGGTGTCCATGTGAAAGCTGGCGTAGTGGGCGTTGCCGCCGCTCAGGACCCAGTTCCAGCCCTTGCGTTTCGTGACCGCCAGAAGGCTGACGCCCCGATCGGGGCAGGTGTCCCCCGTGGAGATCAGGGTTCGGACGTCGTTCACGTCATACGCCGTCCAGGGAGCGCGATCAGCGGTCCGGGCCGTCAACGGATACGGGAGGGCCCGGTGCGTCGGCGAGCCGAACAGATCGGCCTGCCCGATGGACAGGACCTTGACCGAGGGTGTCACCAGGCCTGGAGGCAGCAGCCCGATGACCTTGGCAGTGGTGTGGATCTTGGCCCCGATCTGTTCCGCAGGCAGGCAGGTCGTGCCCGTCGCGAGGGCCAGCGGCTTGCCGCTCAGGCTGACGGCCGTCACCTCGCATGGAACCAGGAGCTGCCCGGCCGTCGCCGCGGCGGTCAGCGCTTCGGGCGTGATGCTGGATCTGCCGTCGTCGAATCGGACGACCACGGCGATCGGGAAGTCGACCGGCGCGGGCGTGGGTGTGGGCGTGGGCACGGGCGTGGCCGTGGCGCTCGGCGTCGGCGAAACCCAGGGGGTCGGAACGAACGTGACTGACGGCGGACTCACGGTGGGAGTGGGGCCGCCGCAGGCAGCGACGACCGCGATCAGCGTGGACAGCGTGAGCGCGCGTCTGACCGCGGTATGGGAAGAAACCGACCGAAACCGCGGGCGCCGCATTCTCTCTCCTTGTTGGACCATGACGATGCTAGCGCCGACCGACCCGACCCCACACGGCGTTCGCGCACGAGTGCGGCCTGACGGCTATCGCGACCGGCCACGGATTCGCGCCGCGATGCCTTGCCTGCCCACCTCGACCGGCCCAAACGGCGGCTGGGGCCGGTACGACTTGCCCGGCTGCCTGGTACCGGTGGCGGCAGCCGGAAGTACGGCTTGTGGTAGTTGTGTGGAGTCTGTACGGTTCGCGTCGCTTTAGGCCGGATCAGGCTTAGCTGTTCCAACGAAGTCGAACGCACTCAGTTTGATGCAGACGCAGAGGAAACCCATGGCTGCCGTGGCCGCTAACGAACTCGGTCCCATGCTTACCGCGAGCGAGGTGGCCGAGATGCTTCACCTGCACGTGAACACGGTGAAGCGGCTGGGAGATCGCGGCGAATTGCCGTTCTATCGCGTCTGCAAGCGGGGCGATCGACGCTTCCGCCTCGAAGACGTGATGAGCTTCCTGGACCGGAACCGCTAGAACCCACGCGGAATCCCCGGTTCGCCGGCACTCCGTCACCGGGCCCTGTGTCCGGATCCGTCGAGCCTGAGTCGATGCCCGCGGCAGCTGTCTCGGGCATCGACGTTTCTGCGAGGGGTCGAGGCCGGGGCTAGTTCCCGGCGGATGCCCCCGTTTGCGGCAGGCTGCGCAGGGCCGCTCCGAACAGCTCCACTCCCCGAGAGATCTCGTCGGCCGCGGCGTCGATCGGGGGCAGGAACCGGATGACGTTGTGGTGCGTGCCGCAGTTGAGGACGAGCAGGCCCTGCTCGGCGCAGGCCTGGACGAGGGCCTCGCTGGTCTCCGTGTCCGGCTCGCGCGTGGCCCGATCTTTGACCAGCTCGACGCCGACCATCAGGCCGCGGCCGCGGACGTCGCCGATGCGGTTGTCGGCGGCCATGATGGCCCTGAGGCCCGCGATCAGCTCGTCACCGCGGGTCGCCGCGTTGGCCACGAGGCCCTGCTCGGCGATCGTCCTCATGACGGCGATGCCCGCCGCGCACGAAACGGGATTGCCGCCGAAGGTGGTGCCGTGGGCGCCCACGCCCCAGCGCTCCTGGAGCTCGCGGCGGCTGACAATCGCGCCGATAGGCATTCCGTTGGCAAGAGCCTTGGCCACGCAGACGACGTCCGGGACGATGCCGGCGTGCTCGAAGGCCCACATCCTGCCGGTCCGGGCAATGCCCGACTGGATCTCGTCGGCGATCAGCAGGATGCCATTCTCGTCGCAGAGCGCGCGCAGCTCCCGCAGGAACCCTGCCGGGGCGGGGCTGAAGCCGCCCTCGCCCTGGATCGGCTCGAAGATGATCGCCGCCACGGACGAGGCTGGGATCTCGTGCCCCAGGAGGGTTCGAAGCGCGCCCATGGCGCCGGCCGTCGCCGCCTCCTCGTCGTCGCCGAAGTAGCGGTAGACATTCGGGAACGGGGTCAGGTAGACCGACGGCAGGAGCGGTTCATAGCCGAGCCGGTAGTTGATGCTCGAGCTGGTGATCGACGCGGCGCCGAAGGTTCGGCCGTGAAAGGCGCCCCTGAACGCGACGATGCCAGGCCGGCCGGTGACGCGGCGGGCCAGCTTGAGCGCGCCCTCGACAGCCTCGGTGCCTGAGTTGCCGAAGAAGACGGTGTCGAGGGGGTCCGGGCAGGCGTCCGCGAGCAGCGTGGCCAGCTGGGCGACCGGTTCCAGATAGCCCAGGGCGTTGCAGATGTGGAGCAGCTTGTCGGCCTGGTCCTTGATCGCCTGCGTGACCGCCGGGTGGTGGTGGCCCAGGGACGTAGTGGCGATGCCGCAGGCGAAGTCGAGGAAGCCGCGCCCGGCCGAGTCGTACAGGGTGTGGCCCTCGCCGTGGTCCCAGCTGCGCTCGTAGTAGCGCCCCAGGATGGGGGAGAGGTGCGGCTTGGAGAGGGCGCCGAAATCGCCCCTGGCGACGAGGCCGGTTTCGGTCGCGGGGGCGCCTGCCGGACGCGGGTCGCCGGCCGGTGCGCCGGCCGTGGAGGCGGCGGTGGCTGAGACGGCGGGTTCCTGTCCGGTGCGATCCATGACGCGGGCTCCTCAAGACACGGTTCGCCGGTCGGTTCCGACCGGCGGGGTATCCCGAGTATAGAGTTCAGCCGCGCCCTTGCTGCCGAAACCGTCGCAAAGCGCTTGCATGGCACCCGAAAGTCCTGCCGATTTGCGCCAAAAGTCCCACTCGACGCCCGCGGACGCGCTAGACTTCGAGGCACCGGGCTGCTGCCCGGGCGCATCGCGACGGCGTCGGTGCCCTTGCGCGGTCGCTTGTGCTGGACTCGACCCGCCTTCGGGCGGGCCCGATCGATCGTTTTTGGCGATGGTCGGTACAGCGCAGCGAACGAAGCGAGGAACGGGATGAGACGTGTCAAGACGCCTGCCGCGGAGGATCTGCGCGAATTCACCGTCGACGGCAGGACCATCAAGGTGATGTCGAGGCTGGCCGACAACAACCGGCTGGCCCGATTGCTCGCGCTCGAACCTGACGCCACGCTGAGCGGCACGTTGCCGCCGACCGACGAAGTCGTCGTGCCCGCGGTGCCAGTGCGGATCGGCCCGGCGTCCCGGAAGGGGCGGAAGCTCAAGGTCCTGGACGTCGTGCCGGGCGCGGCGACGGACTTCGCCGCCGAGCCCCGGATTTCGGTCCTGCAGGTCGGGCCCCTGTCGTTCTCGCTCCCGGGCGCACCGGACGGGCTGGCCTTCCAGATGGACGAGCGCGGCAACGGCCACCTGCACGCGCTTGGCCAGGACCGGATGCGCCTCGGGTCGAACGGAATGTGGTGGATCGTCACTCGAATGATCGAGGCCCTGGAGGATCCGCAGACGGTCTCCTACTGGCCGCGGTTCTTGACCGTGGCGGGGGTCCTCGGCGGTCCCGCAACCCAGGCCTCGCTGCAGTACAGCGACACGGGCATCTGCCTGGCCTGGCGCCGCCTTCAGAGCGGCGTGGTCGGAGACGTTCTCGCCTGGCAGGAGCTGTCCCACGACAGGGCCCAGGGCTGGCTCAGCATGCTGCGGCCGGTTCTCGTGGAGCTGGAGCAGCGGCGGGTGCACCGCCAGCAGCTGCTACCGGCCAGGACGGCCGAACGATGGGTACGGGCCCTGGAGCGCTGGAGCGCCTGACCCTCACACCCGACGGCCCGGGCGACCGGCTAGCTTCCAGGCGATCCGGCCGACAGGCTTGTGGACGACAGCGGCGCAGACGCGTGCCGATCACGAGGTGAAGAGAGCCGCACCGACCCGACGGCGCCCAACTCGATGTCTTAACGTGAGGGCATGGCTCTGCCGGACCCGGCCGCCCCCTTCTTCGGGCTCGACGCCGAGACCCTGCGCTTCATCGAGGCGCACCAGGTCAGGGCGGTCACGATCCCGGGCCGCGGCTGGCGCGACATGGGCGACGCGGTGATGCTCTTCTCCGCGACCGAGAGCGAGCCGTTCTTCAATCGGCTTGTCGCCGTGCGCTGGCCGTCCGATCCGGGCGTCTTCGATGCCCGACTGCGCGAGGCCTGCGAGCTGTTCACGGCACTGGAGCGCCGGCCCTACGTGTGGGCGGTTCCGGGTCTCAGCGAACCGGACGATCTCGTCGCCCGCCTGGCGGCCAACGGTTTCGTGGACCAGGGCGGCGGCTACGACATGGTCCTCGTCCGCGAGCCCGGGGCGGCCACCGATCGCCGGCTCCCCGCCGGCTCGGCGCTGGAGCATTGGAACCGCTCGACCGACCAGGAGATCCCCGCCCGCGCGGAGGCTCTCGCCTCGGTCATCGCTGACGCGTTCGACATCCCTGCCGGCCGCCATTCGAACCTCGTCCGCGAGATAGGTCTGACGCTGGGCCGGCCCGATTTCCACGCCTACATGCTCACGGTGGACGGCGAGCCGGTCGCGACCGGGCAGCGCTACACGTTTGACGGAGCGAGCTACATCTCCTCCATCGGGACGCGGCCGGGATGGCGAGGTCGAGGCCTCGGCGCACACATCACTCGGGTCCTGGCCGTTGATTCGCTTGCCGACGGCGTGGATCTGATCTACCTGGGCGTCTACGCCGACAACACCGCGGCCATCCGGCTGTACGAGCGGCTCGGCTTCTCGATCCTGGGCGGTCGATCGGCCGACATGCTGCAGACGAAGCCGAAGTGAGATTCCGTCGAGCGGACGGGTCGGGATCATTCTCAAGACTGACGGACGTGTCGCGCCCGGCTCGTTAGACTCCACCCTGCAGGGACGGCGCTAGAGGACGGGCGCCGTTGAGGAAGACAGCAAGGGAGTGAGATGACGCAGAACGGCGAGCCGGTGATCGGCGTCGCCAGCCTGTGCAAGTGCTACGGCGACGTCAAGGCAGTCGACGGGATCAGCTTCACAGTCGGGCGCGGCGAAGTCTTCGGCATGCTCGGCCCCAACGGGGCCGGCAAGACGACCACGATCGAGATCCTCGAAGGTCTGCGCGAGCCGGACTCCGGGACGGCCACGGTCCTCGGGATGGACGTCACCAGGCACGCTCCTTCGATCAAGCAGCGCATCGGAGTGCAGCTCCAGAGCGTGTCGCTCTACCCGCGCCTGACGGTCACAGAGCTGCTCGATCTCTTCAGCAGCTTCTACGCGCACCATCTGCCGACCAAGCAGTTGATCGATGCGGTCGACCTGGGCGAGCGCGCGAAGGCTCGATCGATGAACCTCTCGGGCGGCCAGCAGCAGCGTCTTTCAATCGCCTTGGCGCTGGTCAACGATCCCGAGCTGATCTTCCTGGACGAGCCGACCACGGGCCTGGACCCGCAGGCGCGCCGCTCGCTGTGGGACCTGATCAAGGGACTACAGGCTCAGGGCAAGTCGATCCTGATGACGACCCACTACATGGAAGAAGCCGCCGAGCTGTGCGACCGCGTGGCCATCATGGATCACGGCCACATCCTCGAGATGGGCACGGTGCCGGAGCTGATCGGCCGCCGCTTCAAGGAGCGCGCGGTCTTCTTCGACACGACACCCAAGCTTCCGATGGACCAGCTGGGCAAGCTGGACGGCGTCACGCGGGCAGCCCAGGAAGACGGCCAGACCGTGCTCTACTCGCGCGACGTCCCGGGCACTATCGGAGCGTTCCTGGCCCTGGCCGACAGCTTGAGCGTGGACCCGCACAACCTGGGGATCCGCCAGGCCACCCTCGAAGACGTCTTCCTCGACCTGACCGGTCGAGCGCTGCGCGACTAGGAGCCGATCGATGAGCACCCTCCTGCGGCTGACCGCCGCGAACATCAGGTCCCTGGTCCGCGACAGGGCGGCCCTGTTCTGGACTTTCTTCTTCCCGGTCATGTTCGTCTTCCTGTTCGGCTGGATCTTCGGCGGCAGCGGCGATAGCAAAGTCGCCATCGGCTTCGTCGACCAGGACAACACCCAGGTTTCGATGGGCCTCCAGCAGGCCTTCTCCGGCGTCAAGCTGCTGACCGTAAAGACCGGCTCGTTCGAGGCGGAGAAGGCTGCCATGCAGCATGGCGACATCTCCGCGTTCGTTGTCGTTCCCAGTGGCACGGGTGCCGCCGTCGCCGCCAAGAGCGCGACGTCCATTCAGTTGTACGTCGATCCGAGCAGCAGCCAGGTCAGTCAGGTGGTCGAGCAGATAGCCGACCAGATCGTCGGCGCCTCGAACCTGCGCCTGGCCGGCGGGTCGGAAGTCGTCAAGGTCCAGCAGATGACCCTGCAATCCACCAACATCAGCAACGTCGCATATCTCGTCCCCAGCATCCTGGCGATGGCGCTGATGCAGCTGGGCGTCTTCGCCGCCATTCCGCTCGTACAGCAGCGCGAGAAGGGCATTCTCAAGCGCATCGGGGCAACGCCGCTCGCGCGCTGGAAGCTCGTCGGCAGCAACGTCTTGATGCGCCTGATGGTGGCAATCGTGGACGCGGTCGTGATCCTCGGTATCGGGTTGGTCTTCTTCAACGTCCAGATCGTCGGCAACCTCCTGGTTGCGGCCGGCCTCGTCCTCCTCGGGGCCGGAGCCTTCCTCGCCATCGGCTTCGCGCTGGCGTCCTTCCTCAAGACCGAGGAGCAGGCCACGGGCGTGGTGCAGGTCGTCCAGATGCCGATGATGTTCCTGTCGGGCATCTTCTTCTCGTTCGATTTCCTGCCCGGCTTTCTACAGACGATCGCGCGCTTCATGCCGCTAACCTACCTTGGCGACGCGTTGCGACAGGTCATGGTCAACGGGACCCAGGTGGCTCCGCTCGGTGTGGACGTCGCGATCCTCGCCGGCTGGCTGGTCGTCTGCCTGGGCATCGCCGCTCGCTCGTTCCGCTGGGAGTAGGCCTGGGCGCGCCACGCCGTTGACCGCTTCGGGCCGGTCTTCGCCGCGGCGCTGCCGACCCGCACGGCCGAAGTGCGGCGGTGGCTCCGCCAACCGGACCGCGACCTGCGTGGCATCTGGTTTCTGCTCAACGACACCCCGGGTGGCACACGGCGACATCGGGGCGGCGCGATGCGCGTCCGGCGGCGGAGGACGAGCCCGGCGAGGGCGAGTTCACGCTTGGATCAGCGGTCCGTTTCGGGCCCAAGCCGGCGGATCCGGCAGCCCTCATGAGGTCCCGCCCACCTAGTGTCACCCCGGCTGACGTTGAGCAGAGGGACCGCCCGCAGCCGCGCCTAACGCCACCCCGGGTGACGATGAGGAAAGAGCGCGCCGAGTGCCGAAGATGCGCTTCGGAGAGGTCGATCTCTACCAGCGCTCGTAATGGACGATGGCGTCGAGCGGCTTGCGGCCGCCGGCGCGCTTGGCCCACGTGAGGGCCGCCGGATCCGCCGGGTAGCCGAACGAGAGCAGGAACTCGCAATGGCGGCCGGCGGGCAGGCCGAGGAGCTCGCGCGCGAGCGGCTGCTCGTACACCGTGGCGGGCACGCTGCCGATCCCCAGCTCCCACCCGGCGAGGGTCATGTTCTGGGCCGCCCGGCCAAGGTCCCACATGACCGACAGCGGGGCGTCGGCAGTGGCCGGGTCGGGCGTGACCAGCGCGATCGCGACGGCGGCGCCGGCCAGGTGCTGGGCATAGGGGCCGACCCCGGCCAGCTCGGCCAGGTGGACTCTGTCGGTGCAAACGACGAAGTCCCAGTTCTGCTGGTTCTTGGAGCTGCCCGAGCGACGGCCCGCGTCGAGGATGCGGCGGAGGTGCGCGGGGTCAAGCGGCCGATCGGCGAACTTGCGGATGGCACGAGTGGTGTCGATCGCTTGCCAGGTGTCCATTGGGTTTCTCCAGGTGCGCGAACGATGATGGGCGACGGACGGCGGGTCGAGGTCGGGCGGGCGTCGGGCGGGCGCCGGCCGGCGTGGGTGGCCGGATCAGTTGAGGGGCGGACGGTCGGATTTCGTGCGAGCCTCACGGCGAGCCTTGTCGCGGGCTTCGGCCTCGGCCTTCTGGGCTGCGCTCGCTGCGCCGAAGCCGTAGACCGGGTTTTCGGGCCGCTCGACGACGCAGGCCGCGGCGAGCTCACCGGCCTTCTCCGGTGCCACCGGACCGCCGAGCGCTGCGGCGAAGAATGACGCCGTTCTCCGGCGAACCTCGGCGTCCTCGTACAGCCAGCGATGACCGCAGCCTGGGACGATCAGAGTCTCGATCGGGGCAGAGCCCGGGTCGGTGCGGGTGCCGCGAGCCGCGTCGGCGATCAATCCCAGGTGCGCCACCGGAACACCGCGATCGTCCTCGCCATGCATGAGCAGGAGCGGGCCGCGATACCGGGCGGCGGCGACGCAGGCGCTGGCGTCGTCGATGGAATGGCGACGTGGAACAAGCAGGACGGCGGCCGTCAGGTAGGCGAGGGGAGCGGCGATTGGAGCCGGTATATTCATCTCCGCGATCTCGAAGGTCTTGCGGGTCATGCGGACCAGATCGGCCGGCGAGGACAACGCCACCACGACCTGGACCACGGGCTCGGAGGCGCCGGCCAGGATCGCCCCTGCGCCGCCCATCGAATGTCCGAGAAGGCCGACGGCCGAAACCTCCGGTCGACCGGCCAGCCAGCGCGCGGCGGCGGCGGCGGCCTCGCCGAATTCGGGCACGTTGACCGGCAGCTCCTCGGGCGGGTTGTCGCCGTGGCCGCGCACGTCGACGACCAGGCAGTGGAACCCCGCGGCGTGCAGGTAGCGGATGTGGGCCATGGACCGGCCGCGGTTCGACTCCCAGCCATGCACGATCGCGACCGCGGGCCGAGGCCCGACCGAGCCGCGGCGACCACCCGAATCCTCGGCCGGCACGAACCAGGCGGCCAGACTTCCGTCTCCCGAGGGAACCTCGACCGATTCGAAGGCCAGCCCGAAGTCGGCCGGACTGCCCTCGACCGGGCTTCGATGGGGCAGCCCCGCTCTCTCGCGGTACTTGAGCGCAAATTGGTAGGCCAGGCCGAACGAGATGGCGCCGAGGACGCCCGCGGCAAGCGCGAGGCGCCTCGGTCGTAGAACGGACAGGAGTGATGGCATGAGGGTAGGGGACGGCACCGCGGCGCCGCTGTCAAGGGCGTGACTGTGCGGCGCGGTGGCAGCGGTCGGCGGCAGCGGACAAGAGAGGCGCCGGAGGTGCCCGACGCCGGGACCGCTAGACTGGTCGGATGCCGCCACGCAACCCGTTCGCCGTTCTCGAGCTGCCGCTCGACGCCACCACGGATGCGATCAAGGCAGCCTGGCGCCGTCTTGCCCGCCAGCATCATCCCGACGTCGCGAGCGGCGATCAGGGCGTCGAGCGCCACGCGAACCGCCGCATGGCGGAGATCAACGCCGCGTATCACGAGCTCAGCGACCCGGAGCGGCGGCGGCGGCATCGGGAAGCGGCGGCTCGAGCGGCCCGCGCCGGTCAGCCCTGGGAGTGGCCCGGAGCGGCCGCCGCCGACGCCGAGTCGACGGTCCCGGACCATCGCTCCGGCCGCGTCCCGCAACCTCGCACCGGCCGGCCCGTCACCGCCCGGATAGACACCAGCGCGCTGATGCGCCCCCGCAACTCGACCCTGCGGCCGCTCGACCGCAGTCAGCTGCCGGGGCTTCCGCCGCGGCCTCGTCCCGCCGAGGATCGCGAGCCGCCCCGCGCGTCCACTCCCAGCGGGCCAACGCGCCGACGGCCGGGCCCGAACCTGGATGGGGATCTGCCAGCCATCGCCGACGCGCTGGAGACGCGTCTCAAGTTCGGCAAGTTCGAAGGGTTGACGCTGGCCGACGTCGCCGAGCTGGAGCCGACATACGTCGACTGGATCGTGCGCACCATCGACCGCGATGCAGGGCTGGTGCTGGCGGCGCGCGTCGTCCTGCGTTACCTCGACCGTTCCGGCGCCATGCGGCGACGGCGGTTGGACACGGCCTTCCCGCGCCGCTGACAGGTTGGCGGCCGCCGATCGAAGGGCCATGCTGGCCGGCTATCCGTGGTTGCTCGGGTCGTGGTCGAGGCTGGCGGCCTCCGGTACGACGCCCCGGTCGTCTCAAGGTGGAGGTCGCGGTTGCCCCGGCCCGTGTCCGACGCCCCTGGCCTCTTCGTGCTCCGGTCATCGGCGGCCACTCCCACCGTAGCGTGAGATCGCCTCGCGGCAATGACCCGTACGGGCGTACGTACGACAGCCAGTAAGTCCGGCGCGCCCACGCACCGGACGCTACCATCGACGCATGTATGCCGACGGTCTGTCGTTCCTCGACGAAGAACGCGAAGCCTGGCGCCCCTTCGAGGCCCTCCTCGAGCTCACCGACGAACAGCTCGAGCAGCCCGTCGAAGGCGCTCATGGCTGGACCGGCAGGGATCTGATGGCGCACCTCGGCGCCTGGCTCCAGGGCTGGCGGACCATCGCCCAGGAGCTGGCCGTCGGGCCTCAGAGTCCGGCCTTCGAGTGGCTCAAGCAGGTCAGCGCCGACTGGGATGCGCAGGGCGATGCCGTCAACGCGCGCTTCCAGGCCGAATGGGCGGCTCTGCCGATGGCCGAGGTCAGGCATCGTTTCGCCACTCTCCCCGGCGAGCTGCGCGGTTACCTGACGGTGGTGCCCGAAACGCGCTGGCTGAAGGATCCGGCCCACCTCCGGTCGCTGCTCGGGAACACCACGGAACACTACGGCGACCACATGACGGATCTCCGGGCCGTGCTCGCCGCGGCCGGCCGCTGATCGCTTACCTTTGGGGGGAGAGGAGGCGACTCACGTGACCGACCACCGAACGCAGAACAGGCCCGCTCCGGCGCCGAGTCTGACCGAGGCCATCGACCGGCTGGCGGATGAGCTGGACGACGTCCATCGCCACAAGTCGGGGACCGTCGTCGAATACGTTCGCGGCACCACGGTCTTCGCCGTCCGCCAGGGCGCGATCGCCAGCTTTCGCCTCCGACCGGAGATCGCCGAGGCGGCGCTCCGAACGGCCGACACGGTGCGTTCCTCGCGCGGAGCCGGCTGGATCACTCTCCAGTGGCGGGTCGTGGATGGCTTCACGCTCGACCGGGCGCTGGCTTGGTTCGAGAGCGCCTGGCGCCTGGCCGGCGAGGCGCCCGACGGTCGGCCGGCGCCGCCCAGACCGAACTGAGGTTCCGAGCCGGCCCGGCGATCTGCGGCGCGTGGCCGGTGGAGCCGGGCAAAACACGACCCCGGCCTGAGGGGGTAGGCCGGGGTCGCTAGACGGGGCCGAGGGGGAGGCCCCGTTTTGGGATATTCGAATTTCAGCGGGGCGTTTTCGCCCTCAGCTCTTGGCCGTAGCGTACTGCGAAAGCCCGAAGCTTGCCTCGAACTGCTCGGCCGACCGGGCCCCGATCACCGCCATCGGCTGCTGGCCGGGGCGGAAGAAGGCGACCGTCGGCAGGTTCATGATCTGGAGCGCCTGGGAGACGGCCGGGTTGGCGTCGACGTCCATCTTGACGACATCGATCGCGCCTTCGTACTTGTTGGCGATCCGCTCGAGCTCGGGAGCGACCATCGCGCAGGGGCCGCACCAGGTGGCCCAGAAATCTACGATGATCGGTCGCTCGGCGTTGAGGACGACCTGTTCGAATGTCTCGTCCGTGACTTGCTTGACCTTGGCCATCTGGCGGATGGTCCTTTCTCCCTAGTGGCTTGACGCCGAGTTCGCGAGGAGCTCAGCTCGATATGGATTGGAGCAGCTGGCAGGCCTCGAGGATTCGCGTGTCGGCGAGGCGATAGTAGATGACATTTCCGTCGCGCCTGGTCAGGACCAGGCCCGAGTTGCGGAGAACCGCAAGATGCTGGCTCATGTTCGGGACATGGCACCCGACACGATCGGACAGATCCCGAACGGACAGCTCGCCCTCTCCGAGACACTGCAGGACGCACAGCCGCTTTGCGTCGGCCAGGGCCCTGGCCACCGCCGCGGAACGCTGCCGCGTTGCCTCCAGATCGCTTAGTTCGAGCACGCGACTACTCTACAACAGCTTGCGCAACTACGCAAGTAGGCATTGCGGTAGGCACTGAACGTCCGGTCGGGCTCGCGCGGGCGCCTGCCGGGAGGATCTCGGCGTTACTCCGGCCGGGCCCGGGCTGCCGATTCGGATGCGTCGCGCTCCGGCCGCAGACGCCAGGCGAGAGTTGCCGCCACCGCGACCAGGGCCGCTGCGGCGAGCAGACCGGCGACCGTGAGCTCGACGCCGCTGACCGGGATCTGGGAGAGGTCCAGCTCCGGCACCAGCGCCAGGGCCACCGAGGCGCCGACCAGGGCTGCGACGGTCGCCGCGCGCCGGATGTAGACGGTCCTCTGGTTGGTTCCCGCCACTCGGAAGTCGAGCGACCAGTAGGCCAGCTCGGCGACCCCCAGCAGCGAGCCGCCCGCGAGAGCGGTCAGAGATCGCCATCCGCCCGATGCGGGTATGCCCACCAGCCAGGCGGCGCCGAGCAGGGCAATCGACAGGACGATGGGGCGTGGGTTGGGCAGGCGTAGCGCCAGGGTCAGGCACGCCAGCGCCGTCAGGGACATGAGGCCGGGGATCATCCAGCCCGAAGGTCCCGCGGCCGCGGCCACGCTCGTGGCGTCGGTGGCGGCTGCCGTCGAGACGGCGCCGAAGGCCGCGGCGCCGAGAAGAGCGAGCGCGGCAGTGATCAGACGTGGAGCCATCGGTTGCGCCTCCGCGACTCCCGCTGTTCGGCGATGGGGCCCGCCAGCGGCTCACCCGGACGCCACTGCACGATCGGCACGCCCAGGCGGCGATAGCGCAGCCGGGTGGCCGCGCGCTCGAGCTGCCAGATCCGGTGCGCCAGGCGGGCAGCGTCGCTTGGCCTCGGGACGGCGAACGGCTCGGGCATGACCTCCACGACGGCCAGGTCGAAGCCGCGCCCACGGAGGTCCAGCAGGGCGTCGACCGTTCGGCCGTCGATGAGGGGCGTCAGGGCGATGACGAGCGACTTGGGGGGCAACGTGCGAGGCGGAACGAACTCGATGCCTCTCCAGACGTAGGTGAGCACGACTTCCGAATCGATCAGGGTGTCCACGATCCGATAGATCTGGGTCGAGCCCATATCCGGCTGGAGCCATCGCAGGGCACCCCCGAAACCGATGACGCCGACCCGGTCGCGCCGCGCCAGGTAGTGCTCCGCCAGTGCCGCCGCCGCTCGAACCGCGTGGTCGAGCGTGCCCTGGCCGCCAGAGCGGACGTCGCTGAAGAGGTCCAGGAAGATGACCACGTCGGTGTTCCGCTCGGGGTGCATCTCGTTCACGTGGAGCTGGCCGGTCCGCGTGCTCAGGCGCCAGTTGACGCGCCTGGGCCTGTCTCCGGCCGCGTAGGGCCGAACGTCGGCGAACTCGATGCCGTCGCCACGAGCCCTGGACAGCTCGTTGCCGCTGAACACCTGGGTCTCGGCCGAAGACAGGGCCCGCCGGAGCGTTTCGGGCCGCGGGTAGACGCGGAGGGTGTGCTCGAGGTCGATCGAGCCCTCGAAACGGAAGAACCCGAGGCCGTCGTGAGCTCGGACGATCGGGTTCGGCAGCGGCACGACGCCCCAGCGCGTGGTCGCGAAGACGCTCTCCACGACTGCCGGCGTCTCCATCTGGAGTCTCACGCCGAGGACGTAGCCGCCGCCGCGGGCCGCCAGGCTCCGGGACACGGGCCAGGCCATCTGCAGCCACGGCACGTCCGTTGTCGAGCGGACCGTGACCGCGAGATGCACGTCGTCGCCCTCGAGCAGCCTGTCCCGGTCGATCTCGGCCGACGCCCGCAGGTCCGGGCGTTCGACGAGCGCCAGGCCGGCCAGCACGGCGACGATGAAGGGCAACCCCAGGACGGCCGCTTCCGGGTAGCCGCAGACGAGGGCGACCAGGAACCCTGTCGCCCCGAGGGCCGAGTAGGCTCCGAGCTTGGGCGAGGCGGTGAGGGTCAAGTTCGCTTCGGCGCCGCTTCGTCCGCGCTGGGCGTCGGCACGCTCTCGAGAACGCGGCCGACCACGTCCTCGGTCCGGATGCGCTGGACCCAGACCTCTGGCTTGAGAATGATCCGGTGGGCCAGCGCAGGCACGGCCACGGCCTTGACGTCCTCGGGGATCACGAAGTCGCGGCCTGAGATCGTGGCCCGCGAGCGCGAGAGCTTCAGCAGCGCCAGAGAACCACGCGGGCTGGCCCCGACCTGGACCAGCGGGCTCGAGCGGGTGGCCGCGACGAGGTCCACGATGTAGGCCGCGATGCTGGGGGAGACGTACACGGCCTCGGTGACGCCCTGCATCCAGCGCAGCGTGGCGGGGTCGACCACCTCTCGCAGCTCGAGGTCGTCGGTGCGGCGCGCCGCCCTGCGCTCGAGCATCTCGATTTCGTGGCGGCGCTCGGGGTGGCCCACCGAGATGCGGACCAGGAAACGGTCCAGCTGGGCTTCCGGCAGCGGGTACGTCCCCTCGGCCTCGATGGGATTCTGCGTTGCGATCACGAGGAACGGCCGCTCCAGCGGCCGAGTGTATCCATCGACGGTCACCTGGTGCTCCTGCATCGCCTCGAGCAGGGCGGACTGCGTCTTGGCCGGGGCCCGGTTGATCTCGTCACCGAGCAGGAGGTTGGCGAAGACCGGTCCGGGCCGAAAGACGAACTCGCCACTGCGCTGGTCGTAGATCGCGGCGCCGGTCACGTCCGAAGGCATCAGATCCGGAGTGAACTGGATGCGGGCGAAGCGGAGGTTGATGACGCTGGCAAAAGAGCGGGCCATGAGAGTCTTGGCCAGGCCGGGCAGATCCTCTATCAGGACGTGGCCGTCCGCCAGCAGGGCCAGCAACACCAACTCCAGGACGGATCTCTTGCCGACCACGACGCGCTCGATCTCGTCGAGAACGCTCCCCGCCAGCTCGGCGGCGCGGCGAGTGTCGTTGACGCCGGTGTCTCTGCTCACAGTGCCTCCAGTAGGTCGACGGCGCGCCTGATGGTCGCGCGTGGGATGCCACGAGCCGGGTGGGTACGAGTCCAACGAGTCGTGGCCTGCGCCGGGCCTTCGGCGCCGACCCGGGCGGCCTCGGTCGGGCCGTAGGCTCCGGGCCCGACCAGCGCCCACAACTCGTCGCCGAGGATCCGACGGGCGGCCGCCGGCTCGGCTTCCATGTCCACCTGGTAGCGCTCGACCAGGCGGGCCGCGGCGATGGTCCGCAGGAGAGGGCGCAGGCGGAACTCGGCGAGGCGCCAGCTCCACTCGGCGTCCAGGATCACCCCGACGATTGCCTTGACGTCGCGAAGCTCGGACGGTGGCTCGGGTGGGCGGCTTCCGACGGAGTCGAACGCGGAGACCGCGGAAGTGGGCAGGGCCGCGGCAAGGGCGCGCCAGCAGGTCCAGACCAGTAGCCCGCCAATTGCCAGCAGCCACGCGTTGACGGCCAGGCTGCGCATTCCCTGGAGTGTCACCAGGGCGATTACGAGGGCGATCGTGGCGAGGACCGAGAGTGCGGCCGGTGGCCCGGCGAGCCGCGCGATCGTGGTCACCTAGGACCAGGATCCGGTTGTCGTCGTGGCTATGCCCGGGGCGGCAGGGTTGTCCGGCGCGTCAGGCGGATCCGGCATCGGCGGCGGCACGGGGCGCGCATGGCGGCTGGGACGTTCGCTCGGGGCGTCGGCGCCGGGCTCGGTCACACCGGCTCCGCAAGCTCGGCTCGGAGCCGCCGGACCGAATCGACGGCGGCGTCGCGCATGGCCGAGGTGACGATGTGCTCACTGAATCGAGCGAACTCGTACAGGCTCACCAGCTCGTCGAGATCCTGGGCCCGGCTCGGGGCCACGCGCAGAACGCGGGCCAGGTACTCCGTCGGCGCCTCGTGCGGGCGCCTGGCCCAGCCTTTGCGGTCCATCGACCGCTCCATCGCGACGTACGCGGCGATGACCGCCTTGCGGGGATCGTGCTCGGCCAGCAAAGCTCCGAGGCCCTCGTCCAGGATCGCCGTGACCGACTCCTGCGGAGCGGTCCCGACGAGGGTGACCGGCCGCGCTCGTCCGAATAGCACGGCGGCGACCAGGAAGCCGGCCAGGGCCACGCCGAGGCAGGCCAGGAAGAGGTCGGCCCCGCCTGCCGCCCCTGAATCGGTGGCGACCACGGGGTGGACCGGGAGCATGCCCGGCGGCTGGCGGCCTGCGCCGGAGAGATGTCCCGCCGAGGCGATCAGGAACGCGATCGCCATGAGCGGCAACAGGAAGAGGACCACCTGAACTCCCCACGGGAGCCGCGATCTCCCGCCCTGCCGTGGAACGCCGGCTCGGGGGAGGATCCAAATCGAAACCAGGCTCGAGCCCATGAGCACGCCCACTGCCCCAGCGAGAACCAGCACCGCGAGGACGGCCACTTCGCCCAGCTGGGGGGCCGAGAGCGAGAGCTCGACCGAGTGCGGCCGGCTGGCGGCTCCAATGGCGATGGCCGCCACGAGGACGAGCGCCGCGACCGCGACAAGCCGGAGCACGCGAGAGGCGTACATCCTCCCGCGTCTCGGTGCCCCGGGTCGGTCGTCTCGCCTGAGCAACCTGAGAGCCTCCGCCTGAGCAGGGGGTCTGGCCATCGGTTCGCCGGTCTAACTGCCGGCGCTCTCGGGACCCATCGTAGGCCAGGGCCCGGCTAGCATAGCAATCCCTGGCACCGTATCAGCCTCGCGCGTTCAACCGTTGGGTTGGGCGCCCGGCGTGCGTGGCGGCGGCGGTTCCGCCGATGCAACAGGCGTCGCGCGGGCCCGCCGCGCCCGCGGCGCGGACTCTTTCGCGTCCCGCTACGATGGCGCCATGGATGACGGCAACTTCGACCAGGGCGACCCCCGGGATCCCCGAAGAGCTGGCACTCCGGCCGACCTGCAGGGTCTGGCCGGCATGCTGGGCATGCCACAGCAGCGACGCGACGCTCGCGATCCGCGCGGACCTATGGGCTTGGGCGGGCGCGATGCGCGCGACCCGCGCGAGGCCGGCGGGCGTGACAAGGTCGTGCGCGACGGTCCGGCGCCGAAGATGGCGGTCATCGAGTACGAGGGCCAGGCTCGGCCTGCGGGCCCGAACACCACGCCGGAGGAAGCCAAGCTCAAGCTGGACGACACCGGCCTGACGCTCGAGGTCGGCGGCGGCCGACCGATCCGCGCCGGTTACCGCGACCTCAGCCTGATCGCGATCCAGCAGTCGACCGCGTTGGTCGTCCTCGGCGACGGCCCCGACGCGCTGCGCTGGATGCTCGAGAAGTTCGGCGACAAGCTCGGGCCGATCGTGCGCGAGTTGCGCGAGCGACGGCTGAAGCAGCGCCTGACCGATGGGCTCGTGAAGGTGCCCGACGATCCGGCCGAGCTTCTCGAGTTCGACTGGAAGCCGACGACGGCCCCGCTCGGTCCCGGCCCCGATGGCCCGGCCGCCCCGACGGTAGGTGTCGGCCAATTCGTGATCCATCCCTGGGGCTTCGTGGTGTGTCCCGTGGACGAGCGGGCCACGTGGATCCACTACCGGCGGGCATCGATCGTGAAGGTGACGCTGCCCTCGCCCGGTGAAGTCGTGGTGGACGGCGCGCCCGGCACGCTCACGCTGCGGGGCCTCGGGCAGGCGGCGACACGGCTCCACGACACTCTCGAGAAGCTCCGCGACGGCGCCTTCGACGACGCCGCCGGGTTCGTGGAGCAGCTGCTTCCCGACGCGCCGTTCGGGGTGCGCCAGAAGGCCGGCGAACTGCTCGTTGACGGACGGCCGACACGACCCCAGGAGTTCAGCGATTCGGGCTGGCCCATTGTTGAGACGGCGGTCCTGGGCGAGCCGACCTTCGCCGAGAGCTACGAGTCCCTCTGCAGGATGGTCGGGCCGGCCGCGCCGCGATGGGTCGCGATGTCGCCGGTGGATCCGGGCGGCGACGAGCCCAAGATCTGGTTCCTGATCGCCATGCCGGGCAACCTCGTCGCGCTGGAGCTGGTCACGGCCGGCGCCCACGCCACGTACTTCTTCCGCGTCGTGCCCCGGGCCCAGTACAAGGGCGAGCCGCCCGAGGAGCTGGGCATCGCGGCCGAGCAGGCGGTCCGCGACGTCAGCGAGGCGCTGGTCGACATGCGCTTCTTGCGCGAGCCGATGGCCCTGCCCGATGATCAGCTGCGGCTGCCGAAGTACCTGCGCTACCGGCTCGCCCTGGCGGTGCTGCCGAGCCTGGCCTGTGCGCGGGCACGATTCGTCGCCCGGATCGTCCATCGCGACCCGGCCAGCTGGTCGGCGGCGGTGGCGGACCTCATCCGCTGGCACGGCTCGGCGCGTGACGAAGCGGCCGAGTGGCCGGGCCGCGCGGCCCAGGAATCGCAGATCTCCGCGGCCGGCGGCGACGGCGGCGATGATGGCGAGGGCGACGAGGGCGGCGAGAGCGCGTCCGCTTCGACCCCCGACGCTGCCGATGATGGCTCGGCGCCGAGCTCGGCATCATCGGGCAAGGGGACGGGCGGAACAGAGGCGAAGAAGTCGAAGCCTTCGGGCACACTAGGCTGATAGGAGCGGACGATGCCGACTTTCAAGCACCCGTGCCCTTTCTGCGGCAAGTTCATCGACAAGATCGTCTCGGCTTGCCCGTACTGCGGCCAGTTGGAGCCGTTCGCACCCAAGCGCTGCGTGAACTGCCGCAAGATCGTCGAGGATCCGGCGTGGGTCGTGTGTCCGTCGTGCGGCGCGTCACTCACGATGCCCGTCGCGGCGGCACCTGGCGCGGGCTCGGGCACCGCGGCCGGAGGGACCGCCGCCGGTCAGGCTGCCCCGCCCCCACCCCCACCGCCGCCCGCAGCGGCCTCGACGTCGCCCCAGACCCAGCCTCCCGCCCCGGCCGTTGCCCCGGCGCCAGCCGGCACATGCGCCGGATGCGGGGCGCCGCTCCCCGCCGGCGCTCGCTTCTGCACGATCTGCGGGACGATGGCTAGCTGAGTCGAGCTGAATGGCCCTCTCCGCGGACAATGGCCGCAGACACCTTCCAGCGCTACTTGAGCCACGGAGGTAAGCCTTTGGGATCGGGCCGCATCCGCTTCGCCCTGTTCGTGTTGGATCTTTCCGCCGCCGTCTCGGCGGTCATCGGCGGGATCGCCGTGGCCGTGAACGTGGACAGCTTCCCGCGGGAGTGGCTGGCCGGGTCGCCTTTCAGCGACTACGTCCTGCCGGGCGCGATCCTGGCGGTCGTCGTCGGCGGCACCGCTGCGTTTGCCGCGGCGACCGCCGCCCGCGGTCCACGGGTCGGCGCGCCCGCGTCGGTCGTCGCCGGTCTGGTGCTCGTGGGCTGGATCTCAGGCGAGCTGTTGGTGCTCAATCAGAACTCGGCCAGCACGAGTCCGCGCTCGGTTGTCGAACCGATCTACTTCGTGGTCGGCCTGGCGATGGTCGCGCTCGGTCTCATCCTGTGGCGCCGGGGGCGCCGCCCTTCGGCTTGAGCGGGCGAGGCCGCCTCTGTTCATGCCGGGGCGAATAGGCAAGCCGAACCGGGCCCGGTGTTCGCGGAGGCTGGCCCCGAAGCGGGCTAGCCGACCTTGTTGCCGCAGTTGCCGCAGAAGCGCGTGTCGGCTGCCAGCTCGGCGCCGCACTTGGAGCACTTGGAAGTGCCCAGAGGCGTGCCGCAGTTGCCGCAGAACTTCTCGCTGCCGACGGGCTTGCCGCAGTTGGGGCATTCGGTGGCGCGGGCGCTGGTGTCGCCCGAGAAGACCTTCTGGCCCTGGACCGCCTCGCGCATCTGGCTGAGCTCGACAGATGAGCGCTCCGCTTCCATCTCCGCGGCCAGGTTCGGGGCGCAGTTGACGCACAGGCCGCGCGCCTTGTTGAAGCAGGTCTCGTCGACCCAGTTGTTGCATCGCACGCAGCGATGGAACAACGGCATGATCTCGTTGGAGGCCTTCTGCAGGGCCTTGTCCCGGGCGTCGCGGTCGGTGATCTCCTGTGCCGCGTCGGCCGCGTTGCGTGCTCCCCAGAGCCCGCCGATGAGGTTGCTGGCGCCCCCGAGGATCGATGCACCCGTGCCGAGAAGGTTCTTCTGGTATTCGCTGCGGTAGCCGCTCTGGCAGACGTCGCAGCGGAACTCGAACTGGTAACCCTGGTTGGTCGAGAGGTCCTGGTAGTTGCTGGTGAACGGGGTGAAGCCCGGCATTCGACCCACTCCTGAGTGGCTGCGGCTGGACCAGCTGCGCGGCTGGCGACGGTGTGCCCGAATGTTACCGCCAAGGGCGGCGGGTCGGAGGCCGAATGAGGCCTATGGAGTCGCCGCCTCGAGCCGGGCCAGGAGCGTTCCCTCGCCGTTGTTGCTCACGCGAACCAGGAATAGCCCGTGGACGGGCGGACCTTCTGTCGTCCAGTCGGCCGCCGTTCCGGTGATCTCTTGATAGGCGCCCCGTTGAACACCAATCCATGCTGGCGAGTTGAACGATGAGGTGGACTCGATGGCCGAGTACAGACAGCTGCCTGGCAACGGCGTAGCGCCGGAATTGCACGTCAGCAGGCCCTCAAGGAGCCATCCATCCACGACCACGAGATTGCCGTCCTTCAAGCTCGTGGCCGAATTCACGCCGTCGAGCGAAAAGACGAAGCTGCTCGTTGGGGTCGACAACTCGCCCACGATCGCGAGCTTGCCGTCCGCCCCGACGCGAACCGCCCAGTAGTGACCGTCGGCGGCTATCTGGCCGTCGAGTATCGCGATGTGGCAGGTGCCAGGCGGCGCCGAGGCATCCGCTGCACCGGCGGACCAGCACTCGAAACCCGTGGGCACCGGCCCCTTCACGATCGCGATTCGGCCCGCGAGGTGCGCCGGGTCGGCGGCCCACAATGTGGCGAACTCGCCCTCGGTCAGCGGGCGATTGCCCGAGCCCATGAGGCCGATCGGCGCGGCGCCAGTTGCGCCCGTCGGAAGGACGACCGGCGTCGCCGGTGGGGCGGTCGTCGGCGTCGGCGACGGAGTCGCGGCGCTCGGCAGCGGCTTCGGCGCGTCGGTCACCCTGGCCAGGACTCGCCACGTGGCGCAGCCGCTGGTGTCGGCGGCTGAAGGGTAGGGGCAGGCGTCAGTGTCGGCCCTCGCGACGTACACACCGAACACGGGTGCGGCCGGGTCGATCGAGTCGATCAGTCGCATGCCGCCCGCCTCGACGTGTCGAGCGTTGCCGCGCAGCGAGAGGGGGTCGTAGCTCGGCGGTGGTGAGGGCGGGTGGTACTCGTGGTCAGCCTGGATCCCAGGGGCGGTGGAGGCGTCGCTCAGCCAGTCGTCATACGGGCAGTCTTCGCCGTTGGGGTCGAGGACGTCGCCGGCTACGGGAGCCGACAGGCAATCGACCAGCAGCCCGTCCGCTCCCAGCCAGCCATCGACGAGGAACGTCTGGCCGGCCTGCGGCCAGTCTTCGCCGACGCGGAAGGCAAGCTTGGAAGTCGAGGCGGGAGTGAGCTGGCCGATGAGCCCCAGGACGCCCTGGGCGAGATAGCGGAAGGCGAAGATCCCGGTGACGCTGGCGCCGCTCAGGTACGCGCCCACGTTCGCTGCCATGACGCACACCTGCGAGCCCATGCCCGCGACGACACCGATCGTCGGATAGCGGTTCATCGGGCAGACGTCGGTTCGGGACTCGATCGTCACGGCCGCGACGATGACGGTGTTCACAGGCAGGGCCGGGCCTGCCATGAGCTGGGCCAGCTCGGCGTTCGTGAGGGCGCGGTTCGCCGGGTAGCCGGCAATCGCAGTGGCACTCGTCCTCGCCGTCGGAGCCGCCGTCGGCGCGGGGAGGGAGATGTCGCCCACCCTCGCCAGGACTTGCCATGTCGTGCAGCCGCGACTATCCGCCGGCGATGCGCCGGGGCATGGCCCGGTCGTGGGGCGAACGGCATAGACGCCACGAGTCGTCTCGAGCGGGATGGAGTCGACCTGACGGGCTCCGCCGGCTGCGACGTAGCGGGCCTTTCCGTGCAGCGCGAGCAGGTCGATGGAGGGAGCCGGCGAGGCGGCCGAACCGCCGGATTCCGCCGGGCTGACCGCGGCCTGATTCTCGATGACCGGTGCCGGAGATCCATCCTGGCTCAGCCAGCTCAACTGGCACGGTTCGTACCCGGATGGATTCAGGATGTCGCCGAAATCGGGCGTCTCGGTTACGTCGCAATGGAGCGCCGTGGCGCCCAGATAGCCGTCGACCAGAAACGCCTTGCCGGTCAGCGGCCAGTCGTCGGCGACTTGGAAGGCGAGCCTGGAAGTGGACGCCGGGGTGATCTCGCCCACGAGACCCAGGTAGCCGGGGGCCATGTAGCGGAAGGCGAAGGTGCCCGTACCCGCGGCTTGCATCAGGTACTCGGAGATGTTCGAGCCCAAGACGCAAACCTGCGAGCCCATGCCCGCGACGACGCCGATCGTCGGGCGACTGTTCATCGGGCAGACGTCGGTCCTGGCGTCGATCGTCACGGACGCCACCAGGGTCGTGTTGGCGGCCAGCGACGGCCCGGCCATGAGCGCCGCCAGCTCCGCGGTGGTCAGAGCCCGGCCCGCCGGGTAGCCGGCGGGCGACAGGCCGGGTTGGGTCCGGAACCTGGGGACGGCGATCAAGGCGGCGCCAAGGACGGCGATCAGGGCGATGCTCGCCGCGGCGGCGAATCGACGTGAACGCCACGCAACCGGCGCGGCGAGGCGCAGCCGTCGCGGTCGCTCCATCGGGACGCTGTCCAGCGCCGCGGCCACGTCGGCCAGGAGCCCTTCGGGCAGCCGGCCAGCCGAACGTCGGATCAGCTGGTCGCGGATGTCCGAGTCGATCGGAGGAAGCGGGCCGTTCATCGCGACTCCTTCGCCAGCGCCGACTCGAGGGCGGCACGGGCGCGATGCAGGCGGGACTTGATCGTTCCAATGGGCGCGCCCAGGCTCGCCGCAATCTCCGCCACGGGCCGCTCCTGGAGGTGGTGGAGGACGAGGACGGCGCGATCTTCGACCGACAGGCGGGCGAAGGCTCGATCGAAGACGTCGGCGTCGCTCGTTCGGTCGTCCAGCGCTCGTTCGGTCGAGGCCGGCTCGCGGTCGTCTTCAGGCTCGGGCAGACGAAGCTCGCGCACGCTCATTCGACCCCGACGGCGAAGCTGCGCCCGGCAGGCGTTCAGGTTGATGCGCCCGAGCCAGGCATCGAACAGGTCCGGGTCGCGGAGGGCCTCGCGGTGGCACCAGGCCGAGACGAACGTCTCCTGCGTGGCATCGGCGGCGTCGGCCTGATCGCCAAGGATCGCGAGCGAGGTGCGGTACACGGCATCGATCCGGCTGCGGACGAGGGCATCGAAGGCAGTGCGATCGCCCGACCGGGCTCTCTCGACGAGCGCTCGCTCCAATCTGCCTCCCTCTTGTTGCCTCTACCTGTATCGATGCTCGAGCCGGGCTCCAGGTTGCATCGCCGGTCCGGCACGGCGCGGCGGCGCGGCCGGTGGCGCCATACTTCCGCCATGCCAGACCGCATCGTCCCGCTCGAACGATTCCATGAAGCCCGGCGCGTCCTCGAGGGACGGATCGATCGCACGCCCATTCTGGCCTCGTCGACCGCGGCCCGGGTGCTCGCGGCGCGCGGCGTGCGCGTGGCCGACGGGCGCGTCTACGCCAAGGCCGAGCATCTCCAGAAGACCGGCGCGTTCAAGATCCGCGGCGCGCTGAACAAGATGGCGGCCCTATCCGTCGCGGAGCAGGCGGCGGGCGTCATAACCCTCTCCGCCGGCAACCACGCCCAGGGAGTGGCGCTCGCCGCGCACGAGGCCGGGGTCCGCGCCGTGGTCATGATGCCGGCCGGCGCGGTGCGGTCGAAGGTCGACGCGTGTCGCGGCTACGGGGCCGAGGTCATTCTCTTTGGCGAGCACGTCGGGGAGACGTGGTCGCGGATGGAGGAAGTCCAGGCCGAGCGCGGGCTGACGTTCGTGCCCCCGTTCGACGATCCGTGGATCATCGCGGGGCAGGGGACCGTGGGGTTGGAGATCCTCGACGACCTGCCCGAAGTCGACGTCGTGGTGGCCGGGATCGGCGGCGGGGCGCTCTGCACCGGAACGGCTGCCGCGATCAAGGAGACGCGGCCCGGGGTGCGCGTCTACGGCGTGGAGCCCGAGAAGTCGAACGCGCTCTCGCTGGCCCTGGAGCGCGGCGAGATCGTGCGTATCCAGCCCGCCTCGGTTGCCGACGGCCTGGGCTCGCCGTTCGCCGGGGAGTGGACGATGGCGATGGCCCGGCGCTACCTGGACGGGATCGCGCTCATCGACGACGCCACGATTCTCGCGGGCATGCGCTTCGCCCTGGAGCGGATGAAGCAGCTCGTGGAGCCGGCCGGGGCGGCGGCGCTGGCGGCGGTGCTGTTCGGCCACGTGCCGATCCACGACGGCGAGCGACTCTGCGTTGTCTTCAGCGGCGGCAACGTGGAGATGGGGCGGCTCGGCGAATTGCTGGCGGGCGCGGCGCCACTCGATATCCCGGCGGCGGTGGAGTAGCCGCGCGAGGCCGCGCCCGGTCTTCCGGCAGGTTCGGCCGTCCCTCAGTCGACGCCCAGCTCGTGCAGGCGGTCCTCGTCGATCCCCAGGTAGTGGCCCAGCTCGTGGAGGACCGTCACGCGGACCTCGTGCTCGAGCTCGGTCGGATCCTCGAAGTCCTCCTCCAGGGCGACCTGGAAGAGCGTGATCTTGTTTGGGATGACCGACCAGTCGGCGGCCCATTCCGTCCGCGAAACGCCGTCGAAAACCCCGTATACGTCGTCGCCCGGGCCCAGGCCAAGCTCCCGGCGCTGCTGCGGCGACGGCGCGTCCTCGACCACGACGACCACCTCGTCCAGCGCTCCGGCGAAGGGCTCCGGAATCGAGTCCAGCGCGCGAGCGACCAGGTCTTGGAACTGGCTCGACGAGCGCGCACGGTGCGAATGGGGGTGTCTGCGGGACGATCCCCGCTTCTGGTCGGGCATGGCCCATATGCTACGGCCCGCGTCCGCGAGCCGGGTGGCGGCGCTGGGCGGCGCGCCGGTGGCAGCCGCGGTAGCGTCCGCGGCGTACGATGGCATCGAAGGAGCCAGCCGCATGCCCATCGACCAGCCCGACTCGACCGATCGACCCGACCTTGAAGCGCACATGCGCAAGTTCGTCGAGGAGATCGAGGCCGGCGAGGACGGCGAGCGCACGACCTCTGGGGCCGAAGACGCGGGCGGGCTCGACGCCGGGCTGCCGGGCGCCGACGGCGGCATCGAGCAGGCGGTTCGCCGGATCCTGATCGAGATCGGCGAGGATCCCCAGCGCGAGGGGCTGCTTCGAACGCCGGAGCGGATGCACAAGATGTGGCTCGAGCTCACGTGCGGCTACCGCGTCGATCCGGATCGGCTGATCAACGGCGCCGTCTTCGACGTCGGCTACAGCGAGATGGTCGTGATCAAGGGGATCCCGTTCTACTCGCTGTGCGAGCACCACATGCTCCCGTTCTTCGGCATCGCGTCCGTCGGCTATCTGCCTCGCGGTCGCGTCATTGGACTGTCCAAGATCCCGCGCATCGTGGAGATGTATGCGCGGCGTCTGCAGGTCCAGGAGCGCATGACCCAGCAGATCGCCGATTTCCTTCAGGACAGACTGAACCCGTACGGCGTGGGTGTGGTCATCGAAGCAGAGCACTTGTGTTTGGCCATGCGCGGCGTCCAGAAGGGCGGCGCGACGATGGTCACGAGCAGTGTCCTCGGAGCGTTCCGCACGACCAAGGAAACCCGAGACGAGTTCATGGCCCATCTGGAACGGGCGGTGCCGCGGGTCTGAGCGAGCGGCGCCCAAGCCCTGGAGTCCGGCGCCGTTATCATTCGGCCATGACTGACAGACCGCTCAAGGTTCTCATCGCCAAGCCTGGGCTCGACGGGCACGATCGCGGGGCCAAGGTGCTCGCGCGCGGACTGCGCGACGAGGGCTTCGAGGTTGTCTACACCGGCCTGCGCCAGACGCCGGAGATGATCGTCACGGCCGCCCTGCAGGAGGACGTCGACGTCGTCGGCCTGTCGATCCTGTCGGGCGCGCACATGACCCTGCTGCCCCGGATCTGCGCGTTGATGCGCGAGCGGGGCATGGACGACGTCCTCGTGGCTGCCGGCGGGATCATCCCGGACGACGACGTTCCGGCTTTGAAGGAGGCGGGCGTCGCTGCCGTGTTTGGCCCCGGCACGACGATCGCCCAGGTGGCCGACTTCCTGCGCGCCAACGCCAGGGCGCGGGACTAGGGCGGCCGGATGGCCGACTCGCGGAGGTCGAAGGCGGCCGCAGGGTCGAAGGCGGCCGAGGGGTCGGTCGTCGAGAGGGCGGACCTGCTCTGCGATGCCGCGCTGGCCGGAGATCGCCGGGCTCTGGCCCGGCTCCTGACCGCGGTCGAGAACCGGACTCCACTGGCCGAGGCGGCGCTGAGGCGCCTGTACCCGCGCGCCGGCCAGGCCCAGCTGATCGGCGTGACCGGGCCCCCAGGCGCGGGCAAGAGCACGCTCGTGGCGGCGCTGATCGCCGAGCTTCGCCGCGCCGGCCGGCCCGTGGCGGTCGTGGCCGTCGATCCCTCCAGCCCCATCACGGGGGGTGCCGTTCTGGGCGATCGGGTCCGGATGCAGGCCTACGCCGCGGACCCAGACGTCTTCATCCGATCCATGGCGTCGCGCGGCCACGCGGGCGGGCTCTCCTCCGCCGCCACCGCAGCCGCCGCGGTCTTCGACGCCGTCGGCTTCGACGCGGTCCTGATCGAGACCGTAGGTACGGGGCAGAGCGAGGTCGAAGTGGCGGCCGCGGCCGACACCACCGTCGTCGTCGAAGCGCCCGAGATGGGCGACGAGGTTCAGGCCATCAAGGCCGGCTTGCTCGAAGTGGCCGACATCGTCGTCGTGAACAAGGGCGATCGACCCGGGGCGCACCGGACGGCGGGCCAGCTCCACGCCATGCTCGCCGCCGCCCCGCAAGAGGCGCGGTCGGGGCGGGCCGCGCCCAAGCACCCGGAGGTGTTG
Source organism: Candidatus Limnocylindrales bacterium (assembly GCA_050008515.1). Taxonomy (GTDB): domain Bacteria; phylum Chloroflexota; class Limnocylindria; order Limnocylindrales; family CSP1-4; genus Fen-1039. The sequence continues at coordinate 80,140 of JBEKMM010000002.1, read as the reverse complement.
GTGACCACCGCCGCCACCGGCGAGGGAGTGGCGGAGCTCCTGTCCGCGATCGACCGTCACCGTTCCGCGGCCCGTGGCTCCGACGGCGAATCGGTCCGCCTCAAGCGAGCCGAGGCCCAGGTCTGGGCCGTGCTCGTGGATCGCCTGCACACCCGGGTGCGCGCGCTCGAGGGCGCCGAGGAAGTCGCCGTGGCGGGGGGCACCAGCACCGCGCCGCCCCCCGCCGGTGAGCTGCTCCGCTCCGTAGCTGCTCACGAGATCGACCCCTATGCCGCCGCCGACACGATCCTGGATTGGCTCGTCGGCGCCGCCTCAGGCCCCGGACGTCGTCGTACGAAGTAACCACCCGGGCCCGTGCTGGCGGCCCTGGCGCTAGCGGCTCTGGTGCTCGGCCGCCTCCGCAGACGAGATCGCCTCGCACACGACCCGGATCACCGCGTCGATGTCGAATGGTTTGGCCAGCAGCCTGATGCCGTGCTTGGTCGCGAACCCGCGCAGGTCCGGGTTCAGCACGTCGCCGCTCATGAACACGGCGCGTCTGGCCAGGTCGGGCCGGAACTCGATGGCGGCGTCGTAGAACTCGGTGCCGCTCATACCGGCCATGCGGTGGTCGATCAGCATCACGTCGTAGGTCGCGTCGCGCAAACCCTCGAGCGCCTGGGCGCCGTCCTGGTACACGTCGCAGTCCATGCCGGACGCGGCGAGGACTTTCTTGAGGAAGGCCCGGATTGAAGGCTCGTCGTCCAGGGCCAGAATGCGCGCCCGATCGACCGGCAGACCGGCGGGCTCGCGCGCCGTGGCCGGAGCCGCGGGCGAGGCGGCCGGAGCCGCGGGCGAGACGGCCGGAGCCGCGGGCGAGGCGGCACGACCGGCCGGAGCGGCTGCTCGCTTGCGGGCCCTGGGCGCCACCGGGGCTGTCTCCGCCGCCGTATCGGCGGTCTTCCGGGCGCGGGCCCCCGCGGCGGCACCGCGAGCCCCCCGCGGCGGCGAGCTCTCTGTCGGCGCCGAGCCGCGCCCACGTCTCGTCGCCCCCGTCCCGGCCGCCGGCTTGGCTTTCGCCGACGCCTCGCCGGCGACGCGAAGGACCGGCCGAGTGCCTGCGTCGAAGGCCGTGTCCAGCTGCCGCTCGTGCATCGGCCTCGCCCGAACGGGCAGCTCGATCATGAAGCAGCTGCCCGCGTTGCCGGGGCCCGGCTCGTACCAGAGGTGGCCGTCATGCGCGGCGACGATGCCGAAGGAAACGGACAGTCCGAGGCCCGTCCCTTCGCCCGGCTGCTTGGTCGTGAAGAACGGGTCGAATAGCCGCACCCGGGCCGCTTCGGGGACGCCCGGGCCGTCGTCGCGAATGGTGATCCGAACGCGCTGCTGGTCGTCGGCCAACTTCTCGGACTTGGGCCCGCCCGGTCCCCGGCTGGTCCGAGCGACGTTGGCGCTGACCCAGAGGTGGGCCGGGACGACCCGGTCGCGAGTCCGGAAAGCCTGAATGGCATTGATGGTCAGGTTCAGGAGAACCTGCTGCATCTGGGCGCGGTCGAGATCCACCTCGGGCAGATCGTCGGGTATCTCAACCGAGACCTGGACCCGGTTCGTGCTCAGGGCATAGGACTGCAGCTCGAGCACGCTGCGAACCAGCGTGGCGATGTTCGTCTGCCGTCGCTCGGGCGGGCGCTGGCGGGCGAAATCCAGCAGGTTCTGGACGATGCGTCTGGTTCGGTCGGCCTCCTGGACCAGCAGGCCGGCGTCGTGCTTCATGTCGTCGGGCAGGCGCTGGTCGCCGCGCATCAGCTGGCTGAAGGCGATGATCGCGGCGAGGGGATTGTTCAGCTCGTGGGCCACGCCGGAGACCAGCTGGCCGATCGCCTCCATCTTCTGCGCCTGCAGCAGCTCGTTGGTCAGGCGCTCCTGGTCCGAGAGATCGCGCACGAGCGAGAGGAAGCGCCGCTGGCCGCCCAGCTCGACCACGCGCACCTCCACCTCCACGGGGAACTCGGTGCCGTCGGGGCGGCGTCCGCGATCGGCGAACGTGCCCCTGCCCTGGGCCCAGACGATCTGCCGGCGGCGAGCCATCTCGCGCTCGTCGGCGGAGACGAGCTGGCCGAAGTAGCGGCCCAGGACCTCGCCGCGGTCGACGCGGTACAACCGCACGGCGGCCTCGTTGGCGTCGAGGACCGTGTTGTCGAGCGCGGACACGAACAGGGCATCGGGCGACTCTTCGAAGAGAGTCCGGTATCGCTCCTCGGACGACACGAGGCGCTCGCGCAACCTGAAGTTGGCGAGGGCGATGCCGGCGATCCGCGCGACCGAGTCCAGCGCCGTTTCGTCGACGGGCAGGGCCGCCGCAGTCTGCTCGAAGAAGCACAGCAGCGCCCCGGCCAGCTCCTCGCCGGTGCGGATCGGAATGGCGCCGAACGACTTGAAGCCGGTGGCCCGCGCCAGCGACAGCACGCGCTCGTTGACCTGAGTGGCATCGAAGTCGCCCAGGACGCTCCCTCCGCCGGAGAGGAGATTGGCTCCGCCGGGGGCTTCCTTGGCGGGCACGCCCTTGAGCCACAGCCGGAAGGCGCCGGTCTCGCCGGCCACGGCGTGCGTATCGAAGTGGTGTCCCGGCTCTATGAGCAAGTAGCAGACGCCAACCGCGCCGAGCGCCTCGCGAACAAGGCTCACGGTTCGGTGAGCCAGCTCCTCGAATGAGCTCGCCTCCTCGCCGATCCGCGTCAGCTCGTCGAGGGTGTCGAGGCGGTGGCCGAGGGCGCGCTGCGCCGCCGCACGGTGGAGCAGCTCGGAGCGCAGCCGGAAGTTGGCCAGACCGATGCTGCAGATGCGGGCGATAGGCTCGAGGAAGTGGTCGTCGAACTGCTCCACCCGCGGCGACGCCGACCATTCCAGGTGCAGCACGCCGGCAAGCCGCTCGTCGACGCGCAGAGGCAGCACAGCCTGCGCGCCGCTCGCCTTCCCGACACCTTCCGAGCCGACTCCGGTCTCGCTCCCTCTGGAAAGCCAGACGCCTTGCTCCGACCCGAGACGCTCGATCGGCGGCCAGTCGGCGGGGATCGTCGGTGACTCGCTCAAGGCCGCCCAGTTGCGGCTCGGTTGCCCGACCCAGACGATCGGGTCCACCTTCGACGTCGAGGGGTCGACCAGGATGTAGCCGCCGCCGGCGGCGCCGGTCGACACCACGACCGCCTCGATCGTCTCCTGGGCCAGACGGGCGAGATCGTCCGTAGCCGCGCCGAGCAGGGTCAGCTCCTGGAGGGCGCGCAGCTCCGCCGTCAGGCGGCGCTCGTGCTCGGCCGCCTCGTTGAGGCCCTCGCTCATTCGCACGTTGGCGTACGCGATCGAGATGATCCGGCCCACCGCATCGATGGTTCGGTCGTCGGCCAGGCTGACCGTCTCATCGGTGTCGCGGAAGTAGCAGAGGAATGCCGCGATGACCCGATCGCCGTCGCGAGCGGGGAAGGCCGCGTACGAGACCACCCCGGCGGCCGTCATCTTCTGGGTCAGTCCGGTTTCATCGGCGATCTCGCTGAGGCGCTGATGGAAGGCTCCCGCGCCGGGCTGAGTCGTCAGGCGCCGCCAGAAATGAAACGAGTTCGCAGGTCGGGTTTCGAGCGCCGTGGCAATCCCCGGCGGGAGCCGGTGCGAGGCGACGACTCGGAGGCCATCGCCGTTGGTCCTGACCGCCAGCCCGCCTTCCGCCCCCAGCGCGCCGCCGACGCGCTCCAGGAGGAACAGGGCCAGGGAGTTCTCGTCGGTTTCGCCCTGCGGCAGCAGCGTCAGGCCCATCAGCGTCTCGAGCTGCGCCGTGAGGCGGCGCTCCTGCCCCAGCCCTCGCTCGAGCCGCTCCATCAGCCGAGCGTTTTCGAGCGCGCTGACGACCTGGGCTGCGGCCTGAAGGATGACCTCGTCGCTCGGCCGGCCCCAGGCCGGGCGGCGCGCCGCGAGCGCGAGGAAGCCGACCGACTCGTCCCGGCTGCGCATGTCGACCAGGAAGCCGGTGGTGAGCCCCTCTTTGGCGAGGACCGCGCCTATCTCTCTTCCCTCGAGGGCCGGCCCGAGGCTCTCGAAGGCCATGACGGAACCCGGTGTCTCCAGGGCGGAGGCGATCTCCCGAATGTGGGCGTCGCGGAGCACGTCGAGCAACTCCTGGCTCAGCCCGCGACTCGCCTCGATGACGGTGGCGCCCTTGTCCCCCCAGGTCACGATGATCCCGATGTCGGCCATCGTGGCCTCGCACAGGCGCTCGAGGGCCGCTTCGGCCACTTCCCGCCGGCTTCGCGCCCGCCCCGTCGCCACCGCCAGCGAGCTGAGTGCCGCCGCCTCGGACTCGAGGTGGGCGGAGGTCGCGACCTCGTGGCTCATCGCGATCAGACCGGCCGGCTTGTGCCAGTCGTCACGGAAGGAGGTCAGCGACAGGTCGACGACGATGTGCCGGCCGGCGAGCCTGCCGATCAGCGGTCGATGGACGACTCGACCGTGCCAGTAGCCCATCGAGCCCGCCTCGGCGGTCGCGTCGGTCCCCAGGGGCGAGCCGTCGAGTCGAAGTTGCTCGATCACATCGTCCAGGCGGCGCCCGACGGCCTCCTCCTCCGACAGGCCGTACAGGCGCTCGCCTGCGGGGTTGACGGCGGTGATCCGATCGCTGGTGTCGGTCGTCACGATCGCGTCGGTCATCTGCTCGACGACGACGACGCCGATCCGAGCCGATCCGGCCAGGCTCGCCCGCAGCGCGGCGTCGCGCTGCATCGTCCAGCGCATCTCTGCGCCGCCGATCGCCAGGCCCACGTGACGGCCAATTTGCTCGAGGCCAGCGGTGTCGAGATAGGGCGACGGATCGCCTGCCCAGAGCAGCACCATCGCCCCGATGCGACGATCTTCGTACCACAGGGGTATCGCGCGCAGGGAGCCCATCCCCAGGGCCTTCGCCCGTTTGGCCCACGCGGGCGAATGAGGTTCGCCCAGATCCATCGCGAACGGAGCCTTCGCATCCTTGACCAGGAGCGTCAGCGGCGACCGAGCGGGGTCGACGCCGCTCAGGGTGGCCCTGATCGCCTCGGGAGTGCTCGACCCGGCGACGATCGAGAATCCATCGGTGCCGTCCAGGATCGCGACCGAGGCGTCCGCGGCCCAGCTGGCGGCGACGACCTCGAGCGCCTGTTGCGCCACCTCCTCGACCTCGAGCAGCCGCTCGCCCGGCCCCCTAAGTGCGGCCAGGTTGCGCAGCATCTCCGCCAGCCGCTCTTCGTCCGTCCTGTCGCGAATCCGGATCATGGCGTAGCCGTACCCGCCGGCCATCGGTGTCGCGAGCGAGACGATGATCTCCGCCGGAAAGGGCTCGCCCGACGCTGGCTGGACGGGGACATGGCGGACTATCGAACCGGAGGCGAGCAACTCCGCACGGTCGGAGGCGGTGTCCGCGTCCGTCCGCCCGACCATGTAGTGAATGAGGACCTTCCCGATCAGGTCCCGCGGGGTGGTCTGCAGGATGGCCGCGGCCGCCTCGTTGGCGTCGATGATGACGCTGGCCATGTCCGCGAGAAAGAGTGCCTCCGGCGAGTGGAGGAAGAGATCGCGATACGGAAGCTGCGCCGCTTCCGGTCCGGACACCGCTCGATCGGGTCCCTCGCCGTCCCAGAACATGGCGGCAACGCCCGCCCTGCCGGCGAACTCCGGCAGTTTGATTGGCTGCACGTGGGCCCGGAGCCACATCGTGCGCCCGTCGCGGGTGCGCACCTGAAGGGGACCGTGCCATCCGCCCATCTGGAGGATCTCCACGCGGAGCGTGGCGCCGCCGGTGTCATCGCCGCGGATCAGGGTCAGACAGTCCACCCAAGGCGTGCCCAGTGCGTCCCCGGCCGCGATTCCCAGGATCCGCGCTGCGTGGTCGTTCCACAGCACGATCTGGCCGCCCGGATCGACGATCGCCAATCCGGCGCCGAGCTGCTCCAGCAGCCTGAGATCCTCTCCAGACAAGGCCTGTACCACGTCCTGTCGCCCCGGGCGCGATTGTCCCTCCGAACTCACGTCGGGGCCTCCATCGCGCCGCCTATCGTAGCCCCCGGCGGGGTCCCGTCTGTAGGCTCCGAGGGTCCCGAATGGTACTAGTCCATTCTGATGAGACCTGCGTTGCCGCACCGCCGTCGCGGGGCTTCTACCGGCGCCGGCCGTGCCCGGAGGCTGGTTCGGCACCGGTAGCCCCGGTTGCTGTATCCTTCGCGGCCGTGGGCCCGTAGCTCAACGGTAGAGCAACTGACTCTTAATCAGTAGGTTCTCGGTTCGAATCCGAGCGGGCTCACCAGCCCTCGATTCACGGCGGCCCCTCCCGACTCGGTCGGCGAGGGGCCTTGCGCTATTCCACGATCGCGATGCGGTCGCGGCCCTCGCGCTTAGCCGAGTAGAGGGCGCCGTCGGCGCGTTCGAAGAGGCTCTCCGCCGTGTCGTCGCGGGAGGCCAGCGAGCCGCCGGCCGAGACGTTGACCGACAGCACCAACGTCTCGTGTCGGACTTCCGATTGCGCCACCAGCGCGCGCACCCTTTCGGCGGTCTCGGCCAGGCCGGCCGCGTCCGAGGCTTCGACCAGCACCGCGAACTCCTCGCCGCCCCAGCGGGACACCATGTCGCCCGCCCGGACGGCGCCCTGGATCGTCTTCGCGACCCCCGCCAGGACGGCGTCCCCGAACGCGTGCCCGAACTGGTCGTTCACCGCCTTGAAGTTGTCGATGTCCACGACCAGCAGGCCGAATCGCCAGCCGTAGCGGGCCAGGTTCTCCAGCCGGCCACGCAGCGCGGCGTCGAACATTCGACGGTTGGGCAGGCCGGTGAGATCGTCGGTCAGGGCCTCATGACGAGCCCGATCCGCGTCCTCGGCCGCCCTCACCACGGCCGATGCATCGGAGAAGGTCTCCACGCCGCCCACGATCGCGCCTGCTTCGTCCCGAACGGGCGCCGTCCTGACGCGCACCGGCTTGCGGTAGCCTTCACGATGGCGCAGCCAGAGGGTCACGTCGCGAGGTTCGCCGTCGAGCATCGAGGCGGCGAGCGGGCAGGTCGCGTGGCAGAGCGAATTCCCCTGGGCGTCGACGTGGGCGAGGATGTTGTCGTAGCAGCGCCGCCCCACGATCTCCGAGGCCTCGTAGCCGGCGAGGTTCTCGGCGCCGTGATTCCAATACCTGATCGTGCGGTCCGGCTCGACGTAGTACACGCCGTCGGCCAGATTGTCGACGATCGACTTGTGCAACTCGTCCGGAATCGGACTGTCGGGCATTGGGCTTGGACTCCGGGGGCACAGACGCGGCTTCGGCCTCGAAACGCCCGTCCGTCACTCTACTCCGCCGCGGGAGACCGCTCTCGACATCGAGGCGGCGGCCGCCAGGCGAGACGCCGCCCGGCCTGGGCTCGCAGCACGTGCCTCTCTCGACCGGCCCATCTCGCGGAATGTCCGACCGAGATGTCGGTGGCGGCGATAACCTATCGTCCCAGGTCGGGTCGCGCGCGGGGACACGGGTCGGCCGCGAACCTGTCGGCAGAGGATCGAATCGATGATCGTCTTCTGGTTGGCCTCGATTCTCTTCGTGATCGTGCTGGCCTTCCTGTTCCGCACCGAACGGAGGGTGCTGCAGGCGGGGCGGGCGCGAAGCCGGGCCCTGGTCATGGACGGAGTCCGCCTGGCTGCGGTGGCGGCGATGTTCTTCGTCCTGCCGGTTGCCCAGCCTCGCCCGCTGGCGACCCTCGGACTCGGGCTGGCCGCCTTCGCCTTCATCGCCGTGCCCTCCTCATGGATGTTGGCGGTTGGCGGTGTAGACCCCAAGTGGGAGCTGCGACGCATCCAGGCGGAGGCCGCCGAGCTGATGGCCCGCTACCCCTCACCGATGCCTGGCGACGGCGCCGAGGCGATGCACCACATCGTTCGCTACGTGACCCGCCTCCGGACCGCCGAGACCGCGCAACTGTGCGACCTGCTGATCGCCCGCTACGACGACTGGATCGACGGCTCTCAGAGGCCCCTGGATCTGGGTCGCCGATCCATCCGGATCTACGACCTGCAGCGCGAGCTGTACGGCGACGAGGTTCGCCCGCCCGAACTCGAAGAGCAGGAGGCGACCTTCCGCTGGCGTCTCTACCGCGTCATCAATGAGATGGCGGAGTGCGGCGCGGCCGAACCGACGCCGGAGCAGAAAGCGCGCTTCACCGGGCTCATCCGGGAGCTCGACTCGTACCGCCGCGACGACACGGCCTCCTTCGTCGACGGCGTGCAGGCATCGGCCCGCGCCTGGCTGAGGTTCCGCACGGATGGCGAGCCGTGGCAGCCGGCCATCGGTGTCGGAGACCTGGCGCCCGTACTCGAAGAAGGGCGTCACCGGCTGTGGCCGCGAACCAGCGTCTTCTGGGGCGCGATCCTCGACGAGACCGATCGCCGCGAACTCGCCCCGACTCGGCGGAGCCGCTGAGCTCAGGCCCAGTCCCCCGAGCGCGTGAACCCTGTCACGGGCTCGGGACAAGGTTGTAGGCTCTCGGCCATGCGCGACCTCTATGCGGTGCTCCAGGTCCACCCACGCGCCGAGGCGGAAGTCATTCGGGCTGCATACCGCACCCTCGCGCGGAAGTACCACCCCGACCACGGTGGCGATGCGAGTCGGATGATCGCGCTGAACGACGCCTGGGATGTGCTGGGCGACCCGACTCGGCGGGCGGCTTACGACGCCTCGCGCATCGGATCGAGCGGGCAGCCAGCGGCCGCCGCGCCGCCACCTCAAGAAACCGGCTCACCGCGCGAGACCGGACCCGCGCGAGAAACCGACCCCAACCACGCCGGTCCGCCGCCGGGCCGGCCGTCGGGGACCGTCCTGGACTTCGGCCGATATGCCGGCTGGTCCCTCGGCGAGATCGCCCGCCACGACAAGGTCTACCTGGAGTGGCTCCAGCGGGCCACGTTCGGGCGGCGGCTGCGGGCCGAGATCGACGCGCTCTTGAGGCAGAGCGCCCCGGCCTCCGGGCGGGCGGCGTCCGGCCAGCAGTGGAACAGGCGCCGCTAGCAGGCCCGCGAGCAGCCGCGCCGGCTGCGCCCGCCGCGCGACGAAAAGACCGGGTTCGCGTCCGGCTAGCTGCGCGTCCGAACGAAGTCGATCACTTCCGGCAGGTAACCGTGGGCGAGGCAGACGACCGTGTCGGCGCCGCCGTAGTAGATGGTCAGGCGGCCGGTCGGCCCGTCGAGTAGGGCGGCGCAAGGGAAGGCGACATTCGGTACGTCGCCGATCTGCTCATAGGGGACCTGCGGCGAGAGGAGGTAGTCGCGGCTGCGCGCGATCACTTTCCACGGCTCGTCGAGGTCCAGCAGCGCCGCCCCCATCGAGTAGACGAAGCCGTTGCAGGACGTCAGCACGCCGTGGTAGATGAGCAGCCAGCCTTCAGGCGTCTCGATCGGCGTCGGACCGGCGCCCACCTTGGTCGACTCCCAGGTCCAGCGCCGCGTGGTCATCACCTGGCGATGGCGCCCCCAGTGGATCAGGTCCGGGCTCTCCGACAGGTAGATGTCGCCGAACGGGGTATGGCCGTTGTCGCTGGGGCGCGAGAGTATGAGGTACACCCCGTTGACCCGGCGAGGGAAGAGCACGCCGTTGCGGTTGAAGGGCAGGAAGGCGTTGTCGAGCTGGTGGAACGACTTGAAGTCGTAGGTATAGCCAACGCCGATCGTCGGGCCGTGGTAGCCGTTGCACCAGGTCACGTAGAAGCGGTCCTCGAGCCAGGTGACCCGCGGGTCGTAGGCGTGCTCGAAGGTCTCCTGGATCTCGCGGACCCGCGGATCGGTCGCCAGCCACTCGATCGTTGGCTGCTCGATCCTCCAGTCGATGCCGTCGCGGCTGAACCCGGCGTGGACGTTCATGATCCGGGTCGTGTCGTCCACCCGAAAGACACCGGCAAACCCGTCGCCGAAGGGCACGACCGCCGAGTTGAAGATGCTGTTCGACCGCTCGATCGCGTCGCGCTTGATGATGGGGTTGCGACTCGACCGCCAGAGCACCGCCTTGGAGTCGGCGGGACGATTCTCCCAGGGTATGTTCGGGAGAGCGGCCGTGGCGCCCGCGGTGGGTAGCGTCAGTCCGTTGACGGATTCCATCGGGGGCCCTTTCGCTACGCGAATTGGGGATCCAGGTGAAGCGCGGGGGCGGCCTCCCCCGGCGGTGCCACCGGTTCCAAGGTTCGAACGGTCTCGCGTTCCACGAGGGTTGGCCGGACGAATGTCTGCGTGACGCATTCCTTACCGATCTCGAGACGATGGGCGAGCAGCGTGACAGCTATCCGGCCCATTCCCACCTTGTCCACAGCCATGGTCGTCAGAGCCGGCGAGACAAACCCGGCTAGGTCGATGTCGTCGAAGCCGACGACCGAGAGCCGGCCGGGCACCGAGATGGCCGCCTGTCTGGCGGCCTGGAGGAGGGCGACTGCCACCAAATCGTTGGCGCAGAAGACGGCGCTTACATCGGGGTGGGCGTTGAGGTAGGCCAGTGCGGCCACGGCAGCCGATTCTGGTTGCCAGTACAGGGCGTCGATGTAGTGGGGAGACAGCCCGGCCTCGGTGAGCGCCTGCCCGTAGCCCCGGCGTCTCTCCAGAATGCTCGGGTAGGCTTGCGGCTCGGTCGCCAGGATCGCGATGTCGCGATGGCCCCTCGAAACGAGATGCTCGACCATAGTTCGCGCCCCGCCCACGTTGTCCATCACGACCGAATCGAAGGGGTCATCCTCCGCATACGCGTCGACCAGGACGGCAGGCGGCGCGGTCCGAAGGATCTCCGCGGTGGCCTGCGAGAGATGCGCGCCGACGACGATCAAACCATCGCAGGTTCGGTTGGTGACGATGCGCGGAAGCTCTATCGGGTACTGGTGCTGGTCGACCGGCATCGTTGCGAGCATCAGGTCCATGTGGTGGCTCCGGCAGCTCCCTTGGATGCCGGCTATGACCGGCGCGTAGAAGCGATTCGCTTCCTGCGTACCGCCGTGGACCGGGTTGATCACCAGGCCGATGGTCATCGGCTTCTGATGCTGCCGCGATGCCCCCGCCAGAGGCTGATAGCCGAGCGCTCTCGCAGCTTCGACGACGCGCCTGCGAGTGGCTTCCGAGACGCCATCCTTGCCCCGCAGGGCCAGCGAGACGGCGGCCGGAGAGAGGCTGACGGCCGCGGCGACGTCTGCCAGGGTCGCGGGCTTCTGTCCGAGTCGCTTGGGCACGCCGCCTCCAGAGTTACTGAACGTTCAGTGCATGATATCAGCGGATCGTCTCGCGGGTCTGCCTATTCCTCACGCGGATCTCAGTTGGCCTGAGGCTGGCGACCGGCTACGTGAGCGGCAGGCCACGTGGAATCACAGTTTCAGCTAAAGATTTAGCAGCTTCTCAGATTGACAGGCTACTAAACGTGGTCTACTGTCCGGATGCCGATGCCCAGCCCCCCGTCACAGGGGCGACCCACGGAGTTGGTGTTGGCATAGCCATGCGGGGCGTCCAGCGTGCCTGAGCGTGGTCAGGCCCAACGCGCTGCTCTTGCGCTCCTCATGGGGAAGGAGGAAAGGGATGCAAGTAGGGAAATCCAGGGTTCTAGCTCTGCTCGCGATTATGAGCATCGTGGCCTCGGTTTCGGCCTGTGGCTCGTCGAGTGCCACAGCGAGCGGCGCCACCAGCAACGAGACGTACCCGCGCGCAGAAACGCTCTACACCACCGGCAAGCAGTGGGGCGCCCCGTCGACCTGGAACCCGCTCGATCCGAACGCCGCCATGGGCGTGGTCGGTCTCCAGTACGAGACCCTCTTCATGTATGACCCGCTCAAGGACGTCTACACCCCGTGGCTCGCGGAGAGCGGGACCTGGGACAGCGCCAAGACGACCTACACCATCAAGACGCGCTCCGGCGTGAAGTGGAGCGACGGCCAGGACTTCTCGGCCGACGACGTCGCCTTCACGATCGGCCTCGCCAAGATCAAGGCCGTCGGATCCAACCTGTGGACCTACGTCACCGACGCGTCCGCCACGGACGCCTCGACCGTGGTCGTCAAGTTCAGCAACCCGGCGTACCAGGAGTGGGCCCAGTGGCTGTACAACAGCCCGATCCTGCCCAAGCACATCTGGAATGACAAGGCCAACGAGGACATCCTCAAGGACGTCAACCAGAATGGCGTAGGCACCGGTCCGTACACCTACAAGACGGCTTCCGCCGACCGCATGGTCTGGCAGAAGAACGACAGCTGGTGGGCGAAGACGGCTCTGAACCTCGACGTCAAGCCGAAGTACATCGTTGACATCGTCAACGGCGCCAACAGCGTCGCCCTCGGCCAGCTCCTCGCGGGCGGGCTCGACCTGAGCAACAATTACTTCCCGGGCATCGCCAACATCGTCACCGGCGGCTACGGGATCACCACTTACTTCGCGGGGCCCCCGTACATGCTTTCGGGCAACACAGCGGTCCTCGTTCCGAACACGCTCAAGAAGCCCCTCGACGACCCTGCTTTCCGCAAGGCTCTCGCGACGGCTATCAACACTGACGACATTGTCAACAAGGACTATGGCAACATCGTCGCCAAGTCCGATGCGACCGGGCTCCTGCCCACCTTCAGCAAGTACGTCGACACGGCTCAGCGCGACTCGCTCGGCTTCTCGTTCGACACGGCGAAGGCCAAGCAGATGCTCGCGGACGCCGGCTACGTGGTCGGCAGCGACGGCTTCGTCACCAACAAGGACGGGTCTGCGCTCAAGCTGACACTCGAGGTTCCGGATGGTTGGTCTGATTGGATGGCGGCCGAGAGCATGATCGCCGCCAGCGCCAAGCTCGCCGGGATCAACATCGATCCTCAGCATCCCGACTACAACACCGTTGTTGCCGATCGAAACGGCACCGCCGACAAGGCTCCGACGTTCGATCTGATCATCAACAACGACGTCCAGATCGGCAACACGCCGTGGACGTGGTACGACTACGTCTTCCGCCAGCCACTTCAGGTTGGCGCGGCCAAGAACCGAAACTTCGAGAGCTACAAGAACGACGCCGCCTGGGCGCTCGTCCAGCAGCTTGACAAGACGCCGGTCGAAGACACGGCGACCATGAAGACTCTGTGCTCGCAGCTGCAGAAGATTCAGCTGACCGACATGCCGGTGATCCCGCTTTGGTACAACGGCATCTGGTCGCAGAGCAGCAACGCGGTTTGGACCAGCTGGCCGTCCGAAAAGGGCGCCCAGGTCCTGCCGGCAACGTGGAACGGCTACTGGCAGATGGGTGCGACGTTGATGCTCACCCAGATCACCGCTGTGCCGCCCGCCAAGTAACAGTCAACTGACTGGGCCCCTCCCTCCGAGCAACCCCGGAGGGAGGGGCTATTCTCTGACCGAGAGAGTCGGCGACCGGGAGATCGCGTGCGACGCTACTTCGGGCGAAAGCTCATCACCTACCTGATCACTTTCTTCATCGCGGCGACGATCGACTGGATGATCCCGCGCTTCATGCCCGGGGATCCGGTGCAGGGCCTCGTGTCCCGCACGGGCGGGATCTCGCCGGAGGGCTCTGCCGCTCTCGTCCAGTACTACAACAACCTCTTTGGGCTGGACCGGCCCTTGTACGAGCAGTTCCTCAACTTCTGGATCTCACTGCTCCACGGCGATCTGGGGCGGAGCGTCTTCGAGCATGGCCAGCCGGTCACGCAAGCGATCATGGCCGCCGTGCCGTACACGCTGGCCCTTCTCATCCCGGCCATCTTGCTCAGCTGGTGGGCCGGCAACAGCTTCGGGGCCCTGGCCGCGCGCCGCAAGTGGCTGGACAATGCGGTCCTGCCGGTCGGCTACATCCTCACCGCCACGCCGTACATGTGGCTCGCGCTGGTGCTCTCCTTCGTCCTGGCCTTCTCGCTCCGGATCTTCCCGCAGTCCGGCGGGTACGGCTACAACCTCGAGCCCAGCCTCACCTGGACCTTCTTCACCGATCTGTTCGGGCATTGGATGTTGCCCTTCCTGTCGCTCTTCATGGTGATGTTCGGCGGCTGGGCGATCGGGATGCGGAACATGATCATCTACGAGCTGGAGTCGGACTACAGCCGCTACCTGGAGGCCCTCGGCGCCCCGCAGGGGCTGGTTCGCAAGTACGCGTTTCGAAACGCGATGCTCCCCCAGATCACGGGCCTGGCCTTGCAGCTCGGCGTGATCGTCTCCGGAAATCTCGTGACCGAGATCGTCTTCTCGTATCCCGGCATCGGAAACCTGCTCTTCAACGCCATCAAGAGCGAGGACTACTTCCTGTTGCAGGGGATCTTCCTGTTCATCATCGCAGGCGTGCTGATAGCCAACTTCCTGGTCGACGTCGTGTACGTGATCGTTGACCCGCGGACCAGGGTCGGAATGCGGGGAGGCACGGCATGACCGGCGTCGTCACGGGCGAGCCCAAGAAGGGGCTCATCAAGGGGCCGCCAGGAGGGGAGGCGACCGCCGTTCCGGCCGGCCGGAAGAGAGGCGAGTTCCTGTACTTCGCCCTGCGCTCGAGGAAGTTCCTGCTGGCGACGGGGGTCCTGCTGACCCTGATCGGAATTGCTTTCATCGGACCGATGGTCGACACGAACGACCCGCTCGCTCAGAACCTGCTGCCGATGCGTCCTCCGACGACCGAGACCGGCTACTGGTTCGGGACGACCTACTTCGGCGAGGACGTCTTCGCCCAGTTTGCGCACGGCCTGCGTGCGACCTTCTTCGTGGGTCTCCTCGGAGGCGGGCTTGCAGCCGTGATCGGCATGGCAGTCGGTTTCACGGCCGGCTACAGGGGCGGCTGGGTCGACGAGATGCTGAACATGGCCACGAACGTGATGCTTGTCATCCCGACCCTGGCCCTCCTCATCGTGATCTCGTCATACCTTCAGCGATCCTGGCCGGAGGCCAGAGGCATCCCCTTCGAATCGGTCTTCGTCGGCCTGACTTCGTGGCCGTGGGCGGCTCGGGCGATCCGGGCCCAGACCTTCTCGCTGCGCTCGCGTGACTTCATCGACCTCGCCAAGCTGAGCGGTCGACGCGGCTGGAAGATCATCGCCTTCGAGATCGCGCCCAACATGAGTTCCTACCTCTTCATGACCTTCATCCTGCTCTTCGGCGGAGCGATCCTGATCGCGGCCAGCCTCGACTTCATCGGCCTGGGGCCGACGCAAGGGATATCGCTCGGATTGATGATGTTCAACTCCTTCAGCTACGGAGCGGCTCTGCTGCTCGGGCTGTGGTGGTGGTTCATCCCGCCGGGCATTGGGATCATGGCCACCGTCGGGGCGCTGTACGTCATGAACGTGGGCCTCGACGAGATCTTCAACCCCAAACTCAGGGAAATCTGACCCGTGAGCCTCCAGGTTTCAGACCTCAGGGTCTACTACCGAACTCTGGCCGGAGACGTGAAAGCGCTCGACGGCGCGACCTTCTCGATCGCCGACAAGGAGATCATGGGTCTGGCGGGTGAGTCTGGCTGCGGCAAGTCGACACTCGGCAACAGCCTGATCCGCCTCGACGGCCGCATGAAATACGTGGCCGGGAGTGTCAAGCTCGACAACAACGAGTTGCCCATCTGGGACAACTCGGCCATGAACGAGTTTCGCTACCGGGACGTCTCGGTGATCCCGCAGTACGCCATGAGCGCCATGAACCCGACCCGCAAGATCGGGAAGATGACGGCCGAGCTGCTCGAGTCGCGGGGCGAGAGCTTCGCCGAGATCAGGCCCGAGCTCTTGCGCCGGATCGACCTGGTCGGCCTGCAGCGGGACGTGCTGAGCCGGTACCCGATCGAGCTCTCCGGCGGCATGAAGCAGCGCATGGTCATGGTCCTCTCGACGCTGCTGGATCCATCGCTTCTCATCGCCGACGAGATCACCTCAGCCCTCGACGTGTCCACTCAACGGGCCGTCGCGGAGACCCTCGTCAGCTTCCGAGACCACGGTTTCGTCAAGAGCATGATCGTGATCACCCACGACGTCTCGATCCTGTACCAGACTGCCGACACGATCCTGGTGATGTATGCCGGCAAGCTGGCGGAGAAGGCGCCGACCAAGACCATCATCCAGGATCCTCGACACCCCTACACGAGGATGCTGATCTCGTCGCTACCCGAGGTGGGCATCCGGTACGCGAATAAGAAGCTCTCCGGAATTCCGGGCAGTCCTCCCTCGCTCTTGAACCCTCCGACGGGCTGCCGCTTCCGGGCGCGCTGCCCGCTCGCCTTCGACAAGTGCGCGGAAGAGCCGCCGTTCGTGAAGATCGCCCGCGACCACGACGTCGCCTGCTGGAAGGCCACCGGATCAGATGCTTAGCTTCAACCGGGTCTCCAAGTTCTACAAGGTCGGCACCTTCGGCGGGAAGGAGCTGGCGGCGGTGCGCGATGTCAGCTTCGACGTGAACGAGGGCGAGGTCGTATCGCTGATCGGCGAGAGCGGCAGTGGCAAGACGACCATCGGCAAGATGGCTCTCAAGCTGATCGAGATCAGCCGCGGATCGATCACCTGCGATGGGGCCGACGTCGCCGCGATCCGGGGCGGGGCGGTGAAGTCGTACTACCGCCACGTTCAGGGCGTCTTCCAGGATCCGTTCAGCTCGTACAACCCCATCTTCAAGGCGGACCGTGTCTTCGCCATGATCCGAAGCGAGTACTTCGCGGACATGGCCCGCTCGGAGTGGGACGACAAGGTGGACGCGGCCCTGCGCAGCGTCACGCTCGAGCCCGGCCAGGTCCTGAACAAGTACCCACACCAGCTCAGCGGCGGCCAGCTGCAGCGGTTGCTCGTGGCGCGGGCGCTGCTGCTCGATCTCAAGATCCTCGTCGCCGACGAGATCATCAGCATGCTCGACGCCTCGACCCGGATCGACGTCCTGAACATGCTGGCGGAGCTCAAGGGCCGCGGCATGGGGATTCTCTTCATCACCCACGACCTGTCACTCGGCAACTACATCAGCGAGAAGACGGTCATCCTCCGAAGGGGCGTGGTCGTGGAGATGGGCGCCACGGACAAAGTCTTTGGCAACCCCACTCACCCATACACGAAGATCCTCATCTCCTCCGTCCCGCAGCTCCACAAGAAGTGGGCCGACGTAGAGGCGGAGATCCGGGCTCGCGGGGGCGACGACGCGGGCGTATGCCTCTATCACCGTTTCTATCGACCGATGGCCCAGGTGGCCGATGGCCCCGACGATCGGCCGGCCATGCTAAAGGTCGAGGACGATCACTACGTCGGCTGCTTCGAGCTCGGCCAGGGGGTCTGCAAAGTCTAGGGCGGGCGATCGGCCCGACGGTTCGGAACGCCGAGGATCGCCTCGGTTCGCCATTGCCCCTGGTCGCCGGTCGACAGGCGGTCGCGACGTGGCGAGTCGGCGGCGTCGACGTGTCCAGGAGGAGAGTCGTGCGTTACGGCCATTTCGACAACGAGGAGCGCGAGTACGTCATAACCCGACCGGACACGCCGCTGCCCTGGATCAACTACCTGGGCTGCGAGGCCTACTTCGGGATCATCTCGAACACGGCCGGCGGCTACTCGTTCTACCGCGACGCACGCCTTCGCCGTCTGACCCGCTACCGCTACAACAACGCGCCGCTCGATCTCGGGGGGCGTTACATATACCTACGCGACGATGACTCGGGCGAGTTCTGGAGCCCGAGCTGGCAGCCGACCCAACGCGAGCTGGAAGATTACAGCTGCCGCCACGGCCTGGGCTACTCGATCATCGGCTCGCGCTATCGGGGCGTCCGATCCGAGACCTGCTACTTCGTGCCGCTCGGCGAGGACCTCGAGATCTGGCGGGTCCGGGTTACGAACGAGCGGGCCGAGCCGGCGAAGGTCTCGCTCTTCAGCTCGATCGAGTTCTGCCTCTGGGAGGCGCTGGAAGACAACACCAACTTCCAGCGCAACTACTCGATCGGCCAGGTCGAGATCGAGGGCGGCGTCATCTATCACAAGTCGGAGTACCGCGAGCGGCGCGACCACTTCGCCTACTTCGCCTGCTCGGAGCCGCTGGCCGGCTTCGACACCCAGCGTGACGTGTTCCTCGGCCCCTACCGCGGCTGGGACCGGCCGATCGTCGTCGAGCGCGGTCAGGCGACCGATTCTGAGGCCCACGGCTGGCAGCCGATCGGCTCACACCACGTCCGGCTCGAGCTGGCCGCCAGCGAGACGAGGGAGATCGTCTTCGTACTCGGCTACAGCGAGAATCCCAAAGACCGCAAGTTCGATCCGCCCGGTTCGCAGACGATCGACAAGCGAACCGTCAAGCCGCTCATCGAGAGGTACCTTCGGCCGGCGGTTGTGGCCGAGGCCCTCCAGACCCTGCGCGACTACTGGACTGAGCTGCTGAGCACGTTCCAGGTCGAGACCGGCAACGAGCACGTCGATCGGATGGTCAACATCTGGAACGCCTACCAGTGCATGGTGACCTTCAACATGTCGCGCTCGGCCTCGTCGTTCGAGTCCGGCATCGGTCGGGGGATGGGCTTCCGCGACTCGAACCAGGACCTGCTCGGCTTCGTCCACATGATCCCGGCTCGAGCCCGCGAGCGGATCCTCGACATTGCCGCGACCCAGCTTCCGACCGGCGGCGCATACCACCAGTACCAGCCGCTCACCAAGCGCGGCAACAACGAAGTCGGGTCCGGCTTCAACGACGACCCGGCGTGGCTCGTCCTGGGCGTGGCAGCGTATCTGAAAGAGACCGGCGACACGGCGATCCTCGACGAGCCGGTCGCGTACGACAACCGGCCCGGTTCCGAGCAGCCGCTGTACGAGCACCTCCAGCGTTCGATCCACTACACCCTCGAACGGCTGGGTCCCCACGGCCTGCCGCTGATCGGCCGAGCCGACTGGAACGACTGCCTCAACCTCAACTGCTTCTCCGAGACGCCCGGCGAATCGTTCCAGACTACGGAGAACAAGGCCGGCGGCGTCGCCGAGTCGGTCTTCATCGGCGGCCTCTTCGTCCTGGCGGCCGATGAGATGGAGGCGATCGCCGCCAGACGCGGCGACGCCACCGAGGCCAGGCTCTGCCGCGACTCGGCCGTAGCCATGACCGGCGTCGTCGAGACGGCCGGCTGGGATGGCGCATGGTTCCGCCGCGCGTACGACTTCTTCGGCAACGTCGTGGGCTCGGCCCAGAACGAGGAAGGCCAGATCTTCATCGAGCCGCAGGGAATGTGCGTCATGGCCGGCATCGGCCTCGCCAACGGCTTCGCCGCGAAGGCGCTGGCTTCGGTTCGGGAGCGCCTGACCACCCCCCACGGGATCGTCCTGAACAACCCCGCCTACACGCACTACTACCTGAATCTGGGCGAGATCTCGACGTACCCGGGCGGCTACAAGGAGAACGCCGGCGTCTTCTGCCACACCAATCCGTGGCTGATGATCGCCGAGGCGATGGCCGGCCACGGCGAGGGCGCGCTGGACTACTACATGCGGATCAACCCCTCCGCCCGCGAGGGGATCTCCGAGATCCACCGCTGCGAGCCCTACGTCTACGCCCAGATGATCGCCGGCAAGGATGCCCCGACCCAGGGCGAGGCCAAGAACTCGTGGCTCAGCGGCACGGCCGCCTGGAACTTCGTGGCGATCAGCCAGTGGATCCTCGGCGTCCGGCCCGAGCACGACGGCCTTCGCATCGACCCATGCGTGCCCGCCGACTGGGGCGAGTTCACGGTCACGCGCCGGTTCCGCAGCGCCACGTACCGGATCACCGTCCGCAAGCGAAAGGGGATCGCCGGCCGCGTCTCGCGCCTGGTGGTCGATGGGCAGGGGATCGCCGGCGGGCTCGCCCCGCTGCCGGCCCGGCCCGGGCAAGTCGTGCTCGTCGAGGCCTTCGTCGAGTGAGCCAGAATGCGGGCCCTGTCGGGGCCAACGCGTACGGCTACTTCGACGAGGCGGCCCGCGAGTACGTCATCACTCGACCGGATACCCCGACGCCCTGGATCAACTACATCGGCGAGGGCCGCTACGGCGGCATCGTCTCCAACACTGGCGGCGGCTACTCCTTCGATCGCGACCCTCGCAACCGCCGCGTCACTCGCTACCGCTACAACGCGATCCCGGCCGATCAGCCGGGCCGGTACGTCTACCTGCGCGACCAGGAAACGGGCGAGTACTGGAGCCCCACCTGGCAGCCGGTCCGCCGCGACCTCGAGGGCTACGAGTGCCGCCACGGAACCGCCTACACCACGATCCGGAGCGCCTATCGCGGGATCGCCGCCGAGCTGCGCTACTTCGTCCCGCCGGGCCCCGTCGACGAGCCCGCCCCATGCGAGCTGTGGCTGCTCAGCGTTCGCAACACCGGCACCGCCGCGCGGCGGCTGCGCAGCTTCAGCTACGCCGAGTTCAGCTTCTTCGACGCCTTCAACGACATGGTCAACCTCGACTGGGCCCAGCACATCGTCTTCAGCTCGTGCGAAGAGGGCATCATTCGAGTCCGCACCAAGTTCAACCCGCTCGTCTACTTCTTCGGTTCGAGCGAGAAGCCGGCCGGCTACACCTGCGATCGCGAGGACTTCGTCGGGCGCTGCCGGGACCTGGCCGACCCGATCGTCGTCGAGACGGGCCGGCCCTCCAACGCTCCGTCGCCGCGCGGCAATAGCGTCGGTTCGCTGACCCACGACATCGAGCTTGCTCCCGGGGAGGAGCGCCGGCTCGTCTTCGTCATGGGCGCCACGGAGCAACCCGCCGAGATCGCCCCGACCGTGGCCCGGTTCACCGACCCGGCCGAGGTCGATGCCGCGTTCACCGCCCTGCGCGACGACTGGGACGCCTACCTCTCGCGCTTCACGGTGGAGACGCCGGACGCCGACACGAACGCGATGCTCAACTTCTGGAACCAGGTTCAGTGCCGGACGACGCTGTACTGGTCCCGCTTCGTCTCCGGCTACGAGAGCGGCATGGGCCGCGGCATGGGCACCCGGGACAGCGGCCAGGACACCCTGGGCACGATGCACACGGTCCCGGACCACGCCCGCCGGATGCTGACCCGGATCTGGGAGATGCAGTTCGCCGACGGCCACACCTGGCACCAGTTCTTCCCGCTCACCGGCGAGGGCGGCCCGGGGCTGGCCGCCGAGTACCCGAACTGGCCGCAATGGTTCTCCGACGATCACCTCTGGCTGGTGATCGCCGTCTGCGCCTACCTGCGCGAGACCGGCGATTTCGGCTATCTCGACCAGCGTGTCGCGTTTGCCGACGGCGGCGAGGAGTCGGTCTGGGGGCACATGCTGCGGGCGGTCGAGTTCACGCTCTCCAACCGCGGGCCGCACGGCCTGCCGCGCTCCGGCTTGTCCGACTGGAACGACACCCTCAACGCGGATCACGGATCGGGCAAGGCGGAGAGCGTCTGGACGGGCATGCAGTTCTGCCGGGCGATGCTCGATCTGGCCGACCTGTGCAAGCACGCCGGCCGCGTCGCGCTGGCCGAGGAAGCCGAGCGGTTCGAGAGGCTTCACGCCGAGATGGCCGCGGTCGTCAACGGCTGCGCCTGGGACGGCGCGTGGTACGCGCGCTCCTTCGATGACGACGGCCTGCCGATCGGGGTCTCCGGCGCGCCGCACCACGCCATCGACCTGATCGCGCAGAGCTGGGCCGTGATCGGCGAGATCGCGCCGCGCGAGCGGGCCGAGCTGGCGATGCGCTCCGCCGACGAGAAGCTCAACACGAGGTTCGGACTGGCGCTGATGTGGCCGCCCTACGACGGCTTCGACCCGCGCGTCTGCGGCACCTCGACCTTCGTTCCAGGGGCGAAGGAGAACGGCGGCATCTTCTGCCACTCCAACCCGTGGTCGATGGTTGCCGCCGCGATGCTCGGTAGGGGTGACGACGCCTACCGCTACTACCGCCAGATCCTGCCGCTGGCCCGGACCGACTCGGATGTCTACAAGGTCGAGCCGTACGTCTACCCGCAGAACATCTGCGGGCCGGCCCACCCGTCGTTCGGAATGGCCCGCAACGCGTGGCTCACCGGCGCGGCGGCCTGGACGTTCGTCGCCGCCACGCAGTGGATCCTCGGCATCCAGCCGACCTTCAAGGGCCTGCGCGTGGCGCCGGCTATCCCGGCGGCCTGGCCCGGGTTCAAGGCCCACCGCAGGTTCCGTGGCGCCGAGTACGAGATCTCGGTACGGCGCGAGGGGCCCGGAAACTCGGTCTCGCTGGTCGTGGACGGGCGGGCGATCGAGGGTGACGTCGCCCCGTTGCCGGCGCCCGGCACCATGACGGTGCAGGTGGAAGCCGTCCTGCGCTGAGCCGGCGCCGCGCAGCGGAAGCGATCGAACGGCGCCCAGGTTGGCGCGCTCGGTCGCGCTCTAACCTGCTCCGGCAGTCGCAACGGCGGCAGCCGGCTGAAGGCCGTCACTACCTCCAGCCCGCGCAACGGAGTGCGCCGATTCCCACTCTGGGATGTGGGGCAGTGGATGATTGCGGTCCTGGTTGCGTGCGCTCGCAGAGCGATCCCGATCCGGCAGCCCGAGGCATCCGATGCAGCCCCTTCGTTCCGCGCTCTTGCGGCCGGCTTCCCTCATCTTGCTCAGCCTTGCGGTGACAGCCTGCAGCTCGAGCGGCAGCGGCGCGCCACCGGCCTCGGACGGGCCTCAGGTCTCGAGTGCCGCATCGGCGGTTGCGTCAATGGCGGTCGATGAGACCCTCGCCGCCGCATCTCCGGCGGCGAGCACCGCGAACGGGGCGCCGGGCGGCGCGGGCGAATGCCCGACGACGCTGCTCAGCGGACACGAGAAGTACACCCTCGACGGGTTCGAGGCCTGGCACATGTGCGGCCCCGCGACTGCGTCGATCACTCTCGGTGGCACGACGGTCCAGATCGCGAGCGGCTCGTGCACCACGATGGGGTCGACCTACTTCGTCTCGATCGGTACACAGCTCTTCGGATCGCCGGCTTCTTCGCAGGAGCCGGATCTCCTGATCATCAACGTCGACTCCACGACCGGGAGCGGCTCGATCAGCGGCGTCGTCGCGCACAAGCATTGGCTGCTCAACAGCCATCCGGTCGCGTTCGGGCCCGGCAAGCTGAGCGGGACCTTCACGGGCGCCACGCTGGTTCCCGGAGGGACCGTACAAGGCAGCTTCACCTGCTGATGGCGGAGGCTGTGGCCGCCCGCCGTTCACGCGTCGGACCGGGCAGCGCTTCGCCGATTGCCTTCGGACGCGGGGAAGCGCATGCTTGGCGCCTGTCCGACCCCCGTGCCGATGCCTCGGCCCCGAGACTGCGTCAGGCCGGCTGCGGGAAGAAGCCGATGCTCCCCCTCGTCTTGTCGTGTGCCCTGGCCGGCGTTTGCGAAGGAGGAGCGCGGTGACGACTCCACGAACCACCGGCGTGTGGATCTCGGCCGCCT
This sequence comes from Candidatus Limnocylindrales bacterium, assembly GCA_050008515.1. GTDB lineage: Bacteria > Chloroflexota > Limnocylindria > Limnocylindrales > CSP1-4 > Fen-1039. The sequence goes on along the minus strand of JBEKMM010000002.1, from coordinate 56,795 downwards.
CGGCAACGATCCTGCGGTGGGGCCCCGAAGGGGTCACGATCCGCGAGCATATCGACTCCCTGGTCCCTGGCCGGCACCGCTCCACCGGGCGTCCGCCGACCGAAGATCACCCGGCGGGCGAGGGTCACCGAGACGAGCATATGCGCGCGTTCTTCGCTCAGGTGAGCGCCACCGTGCCCCTCGAAGATGACCTTCTGCTCGTTGGTGACGGCGAGGTCGTCGAGCACCTGGCGCGCCAGATCGAGGCACGCGACTACGGTCGCACCGCCAGCCGGCGCATCGAGGTGGACAAGAGCGGCCCCATGACCGAACCGCAATTCCTCGCCCGAATACGCGCTTTCGCCGGCTCCCCGGCCAGACGCACCCTGCCAAGCTGAGCCAGGAGGACCACACCATGACTCGAGCCACGAACGATCGCACCGACCGCCCAAGCCGGCAGGCCAGCGCCAACGAATTGCTGAACGAGGAGTTCCACACGCTTCTGCGCGAGGCCGCCGAGAAGCGCGAGGGGCGGGCCCTTCTCCAATCGTCCGAGGACGCGGTCGCGGCCAAGCAGGAATCGGCCGATCTCCTAGCCCTCGCCCGAAGCCAGGCCTCGGGGCAGCGGGCCGCGGAGTTCTGATTCCCCGATCTCAGCTCGCGTCGATGGCACCGCGGCTCTAACGTCGGCGGGCGGGGAATCATGCCCGAGGGTTTTCATCCTCGCGGCCGGCGCCGGATCCAGCGTACAGTCGGGTCAGGAAAGAACTCGACCGCATAGCGCTCCCCGCGCGCCGGGCATGGTTCGCAGACAGCGTCGGCCGGAGCGCGGCCGCGTGTCACGGAAGGAACGTTTCGATGGCTTCAATGGGTTTGATTGCATGGATCGTCGTCGGCGCGATAGCTGGCTTCCTAGCCAGCGAGATCATGGGTTCACGTGAAGGCCTCCTGCTGATGATCGTTCTTGGCATCATCGGCGGCCTCCTGGGTGGGTTCGTCGCAACGACCTTGCTCAAGATCGGCTCGGTCAACGGCTTCAACATCGAGAGCATCGCCATCGCCACGGCCGGCGCCATCGCGGTCATCTTCCTGGTGGGCGCTTCGCGGAGCGGTCGCCGCTCCTGGAGGTAGCCCCCGTCTCCGGGGAGTCTCACAAAGCGAGATGGACTCCGAACAGGACCGACTCCCTGCGAGCCGGTCCTGTTCTTGTGTTCGTACCAGCGACAAGCGGAAAGAGAGCCAGACATGACGATCCTCGAGATTGAGCGACACCCCGTGCGTGACCACCTGACGGGCATCGGCCGGCGCGTGTCGGGATCCTTCAAGGTCACCCGGACGGGCGCCACGAAACTCATCGAGCGCGCGCCCGCCACGGTGCGCGCGACGCGGGCAGGCGCGCATGCCACGACGAGCGCGTTGCAGACACTGCCCGACGCGACGCTTCGATCGCTGGCGGCCAGCTCCGTCGGCCTGGGCGCCGGGCTCTACCTCGCCGGCAAGCGGCGGTTGGTCATCGTGGCAGGCGTTGCGCCGGCGCTGATCATGGGCGCGGCCATCGCCCTGCGTCCGGCCAAGCCGATCGCCCCAACAGAGGCGAAGTCATGACGTCGATGCAGAACCAGGGGCTCGAGGGGCTCAACGTGCTCCACGATCAGGGTCTCCCGAACACCCTGGGCGGGCTCGGTCCTCCAATGCCGGTGCAGCAGCTTCGCCTTCGCGTAGGTGCGCTCCTCGCAGTCGCCGCCGTGATCCTGGCGATGCTTGCGATAGTGGCCTTGCTCGTGGTCCCAAGCGCGCGCTTGGGGTGATCGGCCGAAACGCGGGCTACCGCGACAGGAACCGACGCCTCAGACCGCCAGCTCGAACCCGGCCGCGCTGAAATCGGCGTCGACATACGTGCGGCTCAGCTGCCTGGCTCCTCCTCTGCCTCTCCTTCGTGCTAACCTACCGCCAACCTTTGCGGCCGGTCCTGTGAGGCCGGCGTACCGGTCCAGTGAGGCCGGGAAGGAGGTCCATGGTCGCCTGCAATGAGGACCACCGCGCCCACTCGGCCGGTGGCCTTTTTGTGTGAAGCAGCCGCCGTTCCCACGATCCAGCGCCGTCGTCGATCCCAGAGTCGGTGATTATGGGCCAGCGCTCCTGGCCCTCGAAGACGGTCGCCTTTTCGCCGGCATTGCCTTCGGCGCGCAGGTAGCCGGGCAGGGCGACCTCGTCGTGAACACCAGCCAGACCGGCTACCAGGAGATCGCCACCGATCCCAGCTATGCCGGCCAGCTCGTCGTCATGACTTACCCCCTGATCGGCAACTACGGCCGCATCCGCTACGACGACCAGTCCGAGCGGCCCTGGCTGCGCGGCCTGATCGTGGCCAACGCCACTGCCGCCGTCCTCGACGACGCCCTTCAGCTGGCCACGATGTTGCGCGAGGCCGGCATCCCGGCGATTGCCGGGGTCGACACCCGAGCCCTGGCCCGACATCTCCGATCGAGCGGCTGCCTGCGCGCGATCCTGACCGCTCCCGGCGAGACGGACCCCGAAGAAGCTCGCACGCTCGCGCGAGCCGTGCCCCGCTGGGAAGACCAGGATTTCGTGGCGGAGGTCTCACCGGCGGCCGCGCGCGACGAAGGCGATCCCTCGGAGGGCGGCCCTCTCGTGGCGATCCTCGACTTCGGGCTCAAGACGAACATCGTGCGCAGCCTTCGCCGGCGTGGGGCGCGGGTGCGCGTGCTGCCCCATACGGCCCCAGCCGCCGAGGCGCTCGCGCCCGACATCGACGGCATCGTCTTCTCCCCGGGTCCCGGCGACCCGGCCCGCCTCGACGGCCCGGTGGCGCTGGCTCGCGCGGCGATCGCGGACGGGCGGCCGCTGCTTGGCATCTGCCTTGGACACCAGATCATCGGCCGTGCCGCGGGGGCGAACACGCGGCGGCTGCCTTTCGGCCACCACGCCGCGAACCACCCGGTGAAGGACCTCGAGACGGGCCTGGTCCAGGTCACCGCCCAGAACCACGAAGTCACGGTCATCGGCGAGACGCTGCCGGAGTCGAGCGGCTTTGTGGTCAGCCAGATCGACCTAAACGACGGCTCGGTCGAGGGGCTGCGCCACCGCACTCTGCCGATCGAGACGGTCCAGTACCACCCCGAAGGCGGCCCGGGCCCGCTCGACGCGCTGGCCGTCTTCGACCGGTTCGTGAGCGCCGCCCGCGCTCGACATGGCGGGAATGCGCCCGAACCGACGGTCGGCAAGGTCGAGCCGGTCCACCTGGATACGGCCGAGCTCAAGCGACGGCTGCAGGGGATGGGCTGACAACTGCGATCCCCGTGTGCCGGCTTGGTTCGACGGCAGCCGCGCTGCCGTGATGTCGACCTCGGAAATGTCACCGTGCGCCAGGACGGCGTTCCGTCGGGCGCGACAGACGTGTCGCCCTGCCGACCGGAAGCCGGTCTTCGCCGAGATACCAAGGGATAAGTCGCCAGACGCAGATTACCCCTGTCGCCGATAGAGCTCGAAGCCGAGAGCGGCGAAGGAGGAAATCTCGATGGATCCGAACACCGCCTACATGCTGAGCAAGGCTCGTATCTCGGAACTGCACGCCGAAGGAGCCTCCAACCGTCTGGCGGCCGAAGCGCGCCGCAAGAACCGGGTGGAGTCGGCTTGTCGAGCGGAGGCCGCTGGCCGCCATGCCCGGGACCTTCCGAAGATCGACTGCTCGTGGATCGATCGCCTGCTGGCGTTTGTCCGTCGCGCCATGCCGATGCATGCCGCCTGATCGGTCCGAACAGCCCCGAGGCGAATATGCGTCCGGGGGTCGAGAGTTGTGCTACCATGTGCTACATGAAGACTGACGAACGGGTGTGAGCGAAGCTGGCTCGCGCGCCCGAGTAGGCGTGCGTGAACTCCGTCAAAACCTATCGGTGTACCTGCGGCGCGTGGAGAAGGGCGAAACGCTCGACGTCACCGAACACGGGCGCCTGGTGGCGCGCCTCGCGCCGGCGCCACCTCCGGAGGCCAGCGTCCTGGACAGACTGATCGCCGAGGGCCGCGCCACGCCGGCCAGCCGTCCGATTGGCGCCCTGCCAGAGCCGATCGAGCTCACGCCGGGCGCCCAGAGCCTCTCGGATGTGCTCCGGCGGATGCGCGAGGATGAACGCCAGTGAGCCCGGCCTATGTCGACTCGTCGGCCCTCGTCAAGCTCATCGTCCGCGAGCCCGAGACCGACGCGCTGCGGCGGTATCTCGCCTCGGCCGGATCGCTCACTTCGAGCGTTCTCGCAAGCGTCGAGGTAGCACGGGCTGTCGCCCGGGTGGCCCCCGAAGCGAGGGCCGCCACGTCCACCGTGTTCGAGGCGCTGTCGGTGCTGGCCTTCGACGCCCGGATCGCCGCCTGGGCAGCCGCGCTCAGTCCCGCCAGCCTGCGCACGCTCGATGCCATCCACCTTGCCACGGCCCTCGAGTTGGGGGACGAGCTCACGGCCTTCGTCAGCTACGACGCCCGCCTCTCCGCCGCGGCGCTAGATCTGGGCCTGCCGGTGGTCGCCCCGGAGGGCATCTAAGCACGGGACAGGGACAGGCCCCGGAGGAATCGCCCCGCGGCCGTCGACGCTCGCGGTCTTGACCGCGAGGTCGCCAGGGAGTTCCATTGCTCACGCGTCTGAGAAAGGGGGACATGCTGTGAGCAGATCGGTACGCTTGGCGAGCGCCTTGCTCGCCCTCCTGTTGGCTGGCGCGTGTACGGGAGGCACGAGCACTCCAACTCCAAGTGGATCGGCCGGGGCCAGCGCCTCGTCGGTGCCGACCGCTGAGCCCACGGCCACGACCGAACCGTCTGCCACCTCGACGGCGACGCCTACTCCCGCGCCCACGCCGACAGCCACGCCTACGCCCACGCCTACGCCCACGCACACGCCCACGCACACGCCCACGCCCGCGCCCACCGCGGCGCCTACCACGCCCCACGGAGTCTTCCTCGCGACGGGCTCGATGACCAAGCCGCGCGCCTTCGAGACGGTGACGAAGCTGAAGGACGGCCGGGTGCTGATTGTCGGGGGCCTTTCCTCCGAAGTGATCGACGCGACTACGGTCCTCAAGACCGCCGAGATCTACGATCCCGCGACAGGCGCATCCCACGCCGTCGGCTCGCTCCACGCGGCGCGCTACGACCATTACGCCGCGCTCCTGAACGACGGCCGGGTGCTCATAGCCGGCGGAGAGAGCGCCGTCGCCTTACCCACGTCTGCGGAACTGTTCAACCCCGCGAGCGGGACCTTCAGCCTGACCGGCTCCGCGCCCTTCATCGACTACGGGCCCTGCAATGCCACGACGCTGAAGGACGGCCGGGTCCTCTTCGCGGGCGGCTGGTCTATCGGGTCCTTCGCGCTGAACAGGGCCGTCATCTACAACCCCGCGACAGGGACCTTCGCCACGACCGGGTCCATGGTCAGGACGCAGTGCACCTCCACGACGGTACTGCTGCCGAGCGGCAAGGTCCTGATCGTCGGAGGAGTGGCTCCAACGGGCAGCGGCGACAAGGCGACGGCTCTGGCCCAGCTGTTCAACCCCGCCACCGGGACCTTCAGCCTGACCGGCCCGATGACCGTCGCGCGGAATGCCCCCACCGCGACGCTGATCTCGTCGACGAAGGTCCTGGTCACAGGCGGCTGGACCGCCACCTTCCTGCGGCAAGCGACGGCTGAGGTGTACAACGTCGCCACAGGCATCTTCAGCCCCACCGGCTCGATGTCCTCCAAGCGCGCCGGGCATACAGCGACTCTGCTTGGGTCGGGCAAGGTCCTTGTGACAGGCGGCGTCGTCGATCCACCCGTCACGCCCTGCCCGGCCGATACGCCGGCCGAGCTGTACGACCCAGCTACCGGACACTTCGCCAACACGGGCAAGACGATCCTGTGCCGGTCTAGCCACCATGCCGTCCGGCTGAATACCGGCAGGGTGCTTCTCGTCGGCGGCGGCCCGATGGTCGGCCATGACCAGGACAAGACGATGGAGCTGTACTGGCCGTAGGCTTCCACCCTCGGGCCGTTCGTGACGGGCCGTCCCCCGTCCTCAGTCGTCCCAGCTGACCCGGACACCCTGCCGGATACCGGGCAGCGGCATGGATGCAGCCTCCGCCTCTATCGCCTCGCGCTCGGCGGGGGAGAGCCGGCGCCACGACTCGACCTTGACGTCGGTCTGCGCGCGTCTCCACGTCCCCACGATCTCGCCTTCGACGAGGACGGCGCCAGGCCAGACTCGAGGGGTCCAGAGCTGGCGACGGTGGTCCGAGTCGGGGACCAGGAGCTCCCGATCGGCTCCTCGCAGGAGGAAGTACGCGTCCCCGCTCGGGAGAAGCCGCGCGGACGCTGCGGGCCCGCCGGGGGCGCGGTACGTCGGCTCGTCGCTGGTCATGATCCACGCATCGCCGACGGGCGTTCGCACGGGCGTCAGCGATGCGTTGAGTGCGTCGAATGCGTCGCGGCCAGCCGCCCGCGGCCGGATCCCGGCCCACTGAGCGAATGCCGCGGGCGTTGCCGGACCGAAGGCGTGCACGTATCGGCTCGCGAGCTCGAGGCGTGCGTCGCGAGGGTCGACGTCAGGCGGCGGCACGGTCCAGACGTTGGGCTGGCGCGCCCCGTCCCAGCGGATCAGCACGGTGCCGGTCGGCGCTGCGTACCGCAGCGAGTTCGGGTGCACGCGGAGCGCGTGCCCCGCTTCGCTGCAGCTCATCTTTCGGCCGTCGAGGAAGGCGTGGAGGCGGCCGGCGAGGTCCTCCGCACGGCGTCGCCCCGGGGCGTCGTCGGGGAGCCGCCCGAGCGAAAAGACCGCGTGGTCACTCGCAGCGACGACGTAGGCGCTGAACCGCGGCCCCCACAGCTGCACGAGCGACGGGTCCTCCCACGTGTCCGGTCCAGTTCCGTGGACACGGGCATGGATCGAGAGGACCGCCGCCCTTGGCATGCTGTCCTGCAGGCCCGCCCAGGCTGCGCGCCTGAGAGACTCGGGGCCGGGTGGCAGCCGCTCATCGAGAGCGCCGACGGACCGGCGGTATGTCAAGATTTGTTCGCGTGTTAGCTCGAGACGAGCCGTGGTCACGTCACGTGTCCCTTCCGCGCTGAACGATTCGGGCGACGTACCCGTGATCATGCAACGCCCCGGAATTGCGTTGCGCGGGCGGGCTTGTCGTCCTGACGGGCGCGCGGCGGGTAGGCAGGCCCCGGATGGCCCCGAGGCCTGCAGTTCGGATCTAGCGCGAGTAGTCGTCCCGCTCGCTGCCGTCGAAGTCGCCCGAGCGCATGCAGCAGCTCTTGAAAGCGCAACGCCGAGCCGCACGGACAGAGGTCGTTCCGGTCGAGCTTCTCAGCCAGCTCCTTGTCGCCGTGGACAACACGGAACCCGCGCCGAACCCTCGTCTCGGACGGGTATCCCTCTCCTCCGCTTACCTGTCGGCTCGAAAGGAGGGGAGGTGTCGCAGAAATGGGGGAGTCCGTCTGCTGGGGACGGCCTTCGGCCAATAGGGCGGAAGAGGCGATTGGACGGACAGAGAGGAGGCGCCATCGATCAGCATCGGACTCCGCCTGGAATCGAAGCGCCGGGACGAGAAGGATCGCCACCGCCCTGCCCAGCCTCACTGACGTCAGGATGGGCCCCGGGTGACTCCGTGAAGAGTCAAGATAGTAATGTCAGCCTCGGCACGGGAGACTCGAGCGATGCCGCCGGTCGATCCACGTCCGGATCCAGTGGAAGCCGACATGCGCTCATCTACAGATTCCGTCGGCGAGCGAAAGTCGGTCTACTTGGGCCCGGGCGTCGACTGGTGATATCGTCCGGAGCCGCCAGTCTGCAGTCGGATCTCCGATCTGCCGCAGGAGCATGAAGGGCACGGCTAGATGAGTGTCGACGAGATCCTCTCGATGCGTCTGCGCAACTACAAGTGCTTCAGCGACGAGGGTGCCGGGTTTGATCGCATCTTGCCGCTGAATCTGATCATCGGTAGGAACAACTCGGGCAAGTCCAGCCTTCTCGAGTTGGTGGAATACGTCGTGCGGCCGACCGACATATCCGCATTCGGGCACAAAGGTCGTCCTCCAGAGGTCATTCTCACGACGACCCTGACCGAAGGATCCCTCCGCAGGCGTTTCTCAGAGACCACCTCACATGGCCCCATTCCCGGCAATCACTGGAAGTTCGGTCAACAGTGGGTGGGAAGGCCTATTACATGGAGTCTAGGCAGGTCCGGGAAAGGAGCCTTCATCAGCGTTGACCCAGCGCCTCCACAGGGCACTGGACTCCAGCAGTTCAAAGAGATCGCGTCCGACTTGCCGAGCCCGCTCGCGGGTCTGATCTTCAAGCGCTTGCGATCCGACCGAGACATCTCCCCTGAGGCAGATGGCCACGACACGGATGTGATGCAGAATGGAGAGGGCGCGACAACCCTGATCAGGCACTTTCTGACGAAGTCGTCCCTATCGAGCACGGTGGTTGAGAAGGGTCTCCTGTCCGAACTCAACAAGATTTTCGAGCCGGACGTCAGGTTCCAGGACATCACCGTGAGGCAACTCCCAGACACTCGCTGGGAGATCTACCTTGGTGAGGAGAAGAAGGGGCGAATCCCCCTATCCCAGTCTGGGAGCGGGCTCAAGACGGTATTGCTCCTTCTGACATTTCTTCACCTGGTGCCCGTCATCGAAAGCCGGCCCCTCGACAGCTACGTTTTCGGCCTCGAAGAGCTTGAGAACAACCTTCACCCGGCCCTTCTTCGCCGGCTCTTCCTCTACCTCCGGGGAGTTGCGGTCGACAGCCACTGCACCATCTTCGTCACAACGCACTCAAACGTTGTGATCGATCTCTTCGGCGACGACGAGGCTGCTCAGATTGTCCATGTAGAGCATGACGGGACAAGCGCCAAGGCATCGAGGGCCCTGGCATATGTGCAGCGCCGCGGCATCCTCGATGACCTTGACATACGTGCCAGTGACCTCCTTCAGGCCAACGGTGTTGTCTGGGTGGAGGGGCCGTCGGATCGTCTCTACTTCAAGAGGTGGATTGATCTTTGGAGCGACTCCGAGTTGAAGGAAGGGGCGCACTACCAATGTGTGTTCTACGGAGGGAGACTGCTCGCGCACCTCTCGGGCGAGGACCCAGAGATTGAAGTGGACGATCTCGTCAGGATACTCAACGTGAATCGGAATGCCATGATCCTGATCGACAGCGACCGACACAAGAAGTGGGCTCGCCTCAACGCAACCAAGAGTCGCCTGGTATCGGAGGTGGAAGCCCTTGGGGGCTTCGCATGGGTCTCGAGTGGCCGTGAGGTCGAGAACTACATTCCCTCGGCAACCCTCCAGGCTTACCTCCAGCTCCCGGCTCAGCCTGCGGCTGACCAGTACGCCGAGTTTGAGAGGTCGCTCGAGAGCTTGAGGCCAGGCGAGGGCAAGAGGTTCTTGGGCAACAAGGTCCGATTCGCCGCGCAGATCTGCCCGCTTCTCTCGAAGGAGTCGCTCGCGTCCTGCCTGGATCTGGCCACTCGTTTGGATCAGGCCGTCGCGCGCATCCGATTGTGGAATGGCTTGGCACTGAAGTAGGCTCTGACCACCGGCCACTCCTGATGTCCGATCAACGGTTTGCCGATCGGCGCCTTGGCGTGTAGGCCTGGCGCCGCGGGTCGGCCCCCAAGGCCTCCGGATCCGAGGTGGACAGCAGACGCCCACGGCTCCCTTCGTGCTAACCTACGCCTAACCTTTGCGGCCGGTCCTGTGAGGCCGGCGTACCGGTCCTGAGAGGCCGGGAAGGAGACCTGATGAGCGCGTGTAAGCTGAACCACCGAGCCCACGAGGCCGGTGGCCTTTTTGTGTGAGGCAGGCCCCGTTGCCGACCCCCACCATGCCCGTGCCCGCCAACCCGGCGCCGCGCGCCGAGCGGCCTAAGCCGAAGAGCGCGCTGATCATCGGCTCAGGGCCGGTCGTCATCGGTCAGGCGGCCGAGTTCGACTATGCCGGCACGCAGGCCTGCCGGGCCCTTCGGGCTGAGGGCGTCCGGACGATCCTGGTCAATTCGAACCCGGCGACGATCATGACCGACGCCGAGGTGGCGGACGCCGTCTACCTCGAGCCGCTCACGGTTGAGGCGATCGAGGCGGTCATTGCCAAAGAGCGGCCGGAGGGGCTGCTCGCCGGGCTCGGGGGCCAGACCGGCCTGAACCTGGCCGTGGCGCTGGCCAAGGCCGGCGTCCTCGACAAGTACAACGTCCGGCTGATCGGCACGCCCCTCGAGGCGATCGAGATGGCCGAGGACCGCGAGCTGTTCCGCAACCTGCTCGACCGGATCGGCCAGCCGTACGCGCCGAGTCACGTCGTCGGGGGCGAGACCGACGAAGAGCGGGACGCCGCGGCCCACGAGGCGCTCCGCAAGATCGGCCTGCCGGCGATCATCCGGCCGGCCTTTACGCTCGGGGGCACGGGCGGCGGCATCGTCGAGACCGAAGACGCTTACTGGGAGCGGACGCGAACCGGGCTGCGCCTCAGCCCCATCCGCCAGGTCATGATCGAGCGCTGCCTGGTGGGCTGGCAGGAGATCGAGTACGAGGTAATGCGCGACGCGGACGACACCTGCATCGCCGTCTGCTCGATGGAGAACGTCGATCCGCTGGGCATCCACACCGGCGACTCGATCGTGGTCGCGCCCGTCCAGACGCTGCCGGACCCCGTCCACCAGCGCCTCCGCTCGGCCAGCCTGGCGATCATCCGGGCGCTTGGCGTGGAGGGCGGCTGCAACGTCCAGTTCGCGCTCTCGCCCGATTACACCGAATACGCCGTGATTGAGGTCAACCCGCGCGTCAGCCGATCCTCCGCGCTGGCATCGAAGGCGACCGGCTACCCGATCGCGCGCGTCGCGGCCCAGATAGCCGCGGGCCGGCGGCTGGCGGAGATCCCCAACGTCGTGACCGGGACCACGGTCGCGGCCTTCGAGCCTGCCCTGGACTACGTCGTCATCAAGCTGCCGCGGTTTCCGTTCGACAAGTTCCCGACGGCCGATCGAACGCTCGGCAGCCAGATGAAGGCGACCGGCGAGGTGATGGCGATCGACCGAACCTTCGGCTCGGCCCTGAACAAGGCGCTGCGCGCCCTCGAGCAGGCCGGCGCGGGCTTCCTGGCCGAGAACGCGGGCTGGCAGGCGACGCTCGACTACCTGATGGAGCCCGCGGTTGCCGAACCCGCGTTCATCACCGTGGATAACAGCGGCCTGGTGTGCGAGGCAAAGGCGCACGCCGAGCGGATGGCATACCCGATCGTGCTGAAGCGGTTCCTCGCCCCGTCCGACTCGCGGCTGTGGCGGATCCTGGCCCTGCTGCGGCGGGGGATGCCGGCGGAGCGGATCCGGGGCGTGACCGGCATCTCGGCCTGGTTCCTGTGGGAGTTCGAGCGGGCGATCGCGCTGGAGCGCGAGGTGCGCCGGATGGGCGCGCGGATCGCGGAGCCACGGGACGACGAGGCGGCCACTCTCCTGGCGACGGTGAAGCGCGCCGGCTTCGGGGATCGCGAGCTGGCGCAGATGGCGGGCATCGATGCCGAGGCGATCCGCCTGGCACGGATGGAGCTGGGCCTCGTGCCCGGCTACGCGATGGTCGATACCTGCGCCGCGGAGTTCGCCGCGGAGACGCCGTATTTCTATGCCACGTACGCGGCGTCGGGCTCCGAGCCGGAGCTGCCGCCCGTGGAACGGCCCGCGGCGCTGGTGATCGGGTCGGGGCCGGTGCGGATAGGGCAGGGGATCGAGTTCGACTACTGCGCGGTCCAGGCCGCGGCCGAGCTCCGCGAACGCGGCTGGCAGGCGGTCATGATCAACTCAAATCCGGAGACGGTCTCGACCGACTTCGACGCCAGCTCGCGCCTCTACTTCGAGCCGCTCGATCCGGAGAGCGTGCGCTCGGTCGTGGAGGCCGAATCGCCGGGCGGCCGGCCGATGCTCGGCGCCTTCGTCCAGTTCGGCGGCCAGACGCCTCTCAATCTCGCCGAGTCGCTCGCCGCCGCCGGGATTCCGCTCCTGGGCGCGAACCTGGAGACGATCGACCAGGCCGAAGACCGCATCCGCTTCGCCAACCTGGTCGAGTCGGTCGGCATCCCGCAGCCCGAAGGCGGGATGGCCCGGTCGATCGAGGAAGCGCTGGCGCTGGCCGACCAGATCGGCTACCCGGTCATCGTTCGACCCTCGTTCGTCATCGGCGGCCTCGCCATCGACTTCTCGTACTCGCCTTCGGACCTTGTGGAGCAGCTCGCGCGCGCGACCGTGGTCGACCCCGACCGGCCCGTTCGGATCGACCGCTACCTCGAGGGGATCGAGGTCGACGTGGACGCGATCGCCGACGGCGAGACGGTCCTGATCCCGGGCCTGCTCGAGCACGTGGAACGGGCGGGCGTCCATTCGGGCGACTCGGTCGGGATGTTCCCGCCCCAGACGGTCTCGGCCTCCGACCAGGAGCTGATCGTCGCCGCGATGGACCGGATCGTTCGGGCGCTGGAGGTCCACGGCCTCGTCAACGCGCAGTTCATCGTCCGCGACGACGGCGTGTACCTCATCGAGGTGAACCCGCGAGCCAGTCGGACGGTGCCGTTCATGAGCAAGGTCACGGGCGTGCCGATGGTCAGGTTGGCGGTCCGGATCGCTCTCGGCGAGACGCTGCGTGAGATGGGGTGGGGGAATGGGCTGCTGGAGCCGCCGCCGCTGGTCGCGGTCAAGGCCCCGGCCTTCTCCACGGCCAAGCTCCGTGGCGTGGACCCCTCGGTTGGCCCCGGGATGCAGTCCACGGGCGAGGTCATCGGGCTGCACCGGGATCCGCGCGTGGCGCTGGCCAAGGCGATGCAGGGCGCGGCGCTGATCCCGCCGCGGCCGGGCGCGGGCGGAGCCCTTGCCCTGATCTCAGTCGCGGACCGCGACCACGCGGAGCTGCCACGTGTCGCCGCCGCCCTCGCTCGGGCGGGGTATCGATTTGCGGCCACAACCGGAACGGCGGCAGAGCTGCGCAAGCTCGGCCACGAAGCGCAGATCGTGGCCAAGGTGGGGGAGCGGGCGGGCAACGGGCGCGTGCCGATCCTGGATCTGATCGCCGGCGGCTCGGTCCGTCTCGTCGTCAACACGCCGGCGCCCAGGTCAGGCCCGGTCCGAGACGCGGCCGAGATTCGCCTGGCCGCCACCGCGGAGGGGATCCTGTGCCTGACCGCGATCGAGACCGCGGTGGCCGCGGCCGAGGCGCTGGACCCCGACCTCCGCACGCGCCTGGCGGAGGTTCGCTCACTGGGCGAGTGGGTCCCGGAACCGGGCAAACCGCGAGGGGTCAGGCTCGGGGTGGCCGCGGCCGGATAGGGGAGTTGGGCCTGTGCGTCGGGCCCCGGCTCGGCTAACCTGAGCGCGCGCCGCAATCGGGCGCACCATCAGGTCCCGCCGCCAGGATGTCATCAGTGTCGCCTTCGCTCCCCGGACTTCGCTTTCGCCTCTTCGGCTTCCCGGTCACGATCGGCGTCGATTTCCTGCTGATCACGCTCATCATCGGCCTGCAGGCCCGACCCGGCGTCTACATCTTCGAGTGGGTCGTGGTCGTGGCCGTCTCGATCCTCATCCACGAGTTCGGGCACGGCTTTGCCCTGCGCATGTGCAACATCCATCCGGAGATACGGCTGTGGGGCATGGGCGGTCTCACGATCTCGAGCTTCGTGCTGCCGCCGCGCAGGTCGATCCTGGTCAGCCTGGCCGGCCCGCTGGTCGGGATACCGGTCGCCATCGCGGTCATGCTGGTGAAGCCCTGGCTTCCGTCGAGCGACCCGTTTGCGTTGACGGCCGGCGACCTGATCTTCGTGAACCTGTGGTGGGGCATCCTGAACCTGCTGCCGATCGCCGGTCTGGACGGCGGCAACATCCTGACGAACCTCTTCGTGGTCGTCCTGGGCCAGCGTGGCAAGCAGCCGGGCCTGGTCGCGGTCGCGCTGTGCAGCGTGGTTGTAGCCATCGGCGCGATCCTCGTCGGCTTCGCCTACCTGACCGTCGTGATCGTCTTCTTCGGGATCTTCAACCCGGAGCCGTATTTCGCGCTCTGGCGTCTCGCCTCCGGTGGGCCTCGGGTCGCTGACGCCGCCCCGACGAAGGGGAGTTGGGCGGGGCTTCGAGCGGAGTCGCGTCAGGACACGGGTGGGGACCGGACAGCCGCACAGGAGCGCGGACGGGACAGGCAGCCGATCGCGATAGTGGCGGCGGAGTCGCGTCGCGCCTTCGGCGAGGCTCTTGCGGAGACCTTGCCGGGTGACGCGGGCCGGGCCCCGGCGGTGGACCTCGACGAGCTGGAGCGCCGGCCGGCGCCGCTTCTGCCGGACGTGAGCGGCATGGTCGCGCGGCGCGACGACCCGGCCGTGGCCGCCCGCCTCGCGACCGAGACGGACCCGCTGGCGGTGCTCGGGATAGTGACCCGCGTCGTCGAGAGCAAGCGGGTCTCGCAGCTGCTCGGGGCGCTGCGGCGCGACCAGACGGACGATCGAGTTCCGGCCCTGCTGAAGCTGCAGGTCGGCCTCCACGCTCTCGGCCGGTTCGACGATTCGATGGCCGCGGCGTCGATTCTAGGGCGGTCCGGGGGCGCCCGGAGCGCGGTGTTGGAGGCGCGGAGCGCGGCCCGGGCGGGCGATCGGAAGCGGACGATAGCAGCCCTGGAGCGAGCGCTGGCGCTCGGCCCGGTTCGACTCTCCGACGCGGCCCTCGGCGACATCGCGCGGCTCGGCGCGGACCGGAAGGTCGCCGAGCTGCTGGCGAAGCTGCGGAGTGCCGTCCCGGCCGGCTGATCCGGTCGTGGGTAGCCTGCTCCTTGAAGCCGGATCAGGCGTGCTCGAGCAGGCTGACGGGCGTCTCTACCAGGGTCGGCACGAGTTCGGCCCCCGGGACGGATTCCGGAACCTCCCGGGGCGCGCGGTCGGCGCTGCGGAACCACTTCCAGAGTAGCGCCGTGGCGATCGAGTAGAGCACGATGATCGTGACAAAGTCCACCGCGTAGCCCCCGGTGAAGCCCAGGGTGGCCTGCAGCGTGCCGTAGTAGAGCGGTGCCACGGTCCAGCCCAGAGCCCAGAGCAACGTCATCAGCGCCGAGAGCGTGGCCCGTTCCGCCACGGAGACCTTCTCCATCGAGAATGCATCGAAGATGGGGCTGCCGGCGTTCATCAGCGAGTTGCGCACGGCCAGGGCAATGACAACCGACCAGAGCAGGGGCGAGAAGCCGAGCACGACCAGGAATGGAATGCTGGCGCCCTGGACCAGGACGATCGAGCCGATCCGCCCGAAGCGGCGCGCAATGGCCGGCTGCATCAGGATGGCCAGAGCCGTGCCCAGGCTGGTGATCGCGAAGACCGCGTTCACCGACGCCAGGTCCAGGCCGAACTTCTTCTGGATGAAGACGTTGAGGAATGGGATCAGCTGGCCCGCACCCAGTGATGTGATGAATCCCGGCAGCAGCAGCTTCACGAAGAGACCAGGGTTGGACACGTGCAGCCCGAATCGCCCCGGTCGGCTGGGCTGCCGCGCTCGCTCTGCGGCGAGTGAGCGGCGATCGTCCGAAAGCAGAAGTACCGTCGCGAAGCCGGCGACCGCGAGGACGGCGACGCCCACGAGGAGCACCTGATATGGGGCGGCCGAGGAGGTCAGGTGAAGCTGGCCCGCCAGGGTCTGGGCGATGGCCCCGCCCAGGAGGGCCGATACGAGCCCGGTCATGAAGCCCAGCGCGGACCAGGTCGCGAAGAACTCGTTGCGCTGCTCCGGCCGGGTGTGCTCGGTGATATACGGGACCTGGACCACGTTCACGATCTGCGACCCGGCCCCCAATAGAGCGACGCCAACGAACATGAGCGGCAGGTTGCCCGGCAGGACCGCGAACAGCGCCACGGCCACCAGGGCCATGCCCGCGGCCATGACCGTCCGGCGCCCCAGGTGATTGGAGATCGCGCTGGCCGGCAGGGCGACTATCACGCCCGCCAGCTGCGAGACGGCCATCAGCCAGCCGATGGTCGGCCGATCGATCCCGATAGCCTCGAGGTAGAGGTTGAAGTCGATCCAGTAGAGGCTAACGGCCGCGCCGTACACGACGGTCGTGATGAGGAACCGCCGCGCATCGGGACCGAATCCCGTGAAGCTCCTTATGTATCGGACCAGGGCCTGAGTCACAGATTCCCCACTCCAGCGTGCCTTACGAATCCTGCGTTACGAATTCACCAGGTCCGGGCAGGGCGATTCGTCTTCGCGGAGGGTACGCCCAACGACGATTAGGAGTCGGCCCAGGCGCAACTGGAGTCCGCTGACCCGTACCAGCGACCTGCCTGGCTCCTCGGATCGACCACCGCCGCGAATGTCCCTGACTGCCGCGCGGATCTCCGCCTGCCGCTCCCGCACCATCAGGAGCATCTGTTCGGGTGGTTGGTAATACATTCGTCCCACTCTCTTAGTTAGGTAGTTGCGTGTGCACCGTTAGTTGTCCATCTAACACGAAGTCAATTAGAGTCAGTGCCCGGTTCGAAGTGGTCATCGCGCCAGGAAGGCGCTCAGCTCCGGTCCGGCCTCAGCGGCGCGGTCCCGGCGGAGTGTGTAGTAGGTCAGGTTTCCCTGTTCGGTCATGGTCACGAGTCCCGCGCTGCGAAGCTGGGCCAGGTGATGGCTGACCGTCGGCTTGCTCAGATCCAGCGCGGTGGCGAGCTCGGTGAGGTAGAGGTCGCGCTCGGCCAGCAACCGCAGGATGCGCAGCCTGCTCTCGTCGCCAAGGGCGCGGTACAGGCGCACCGTCGCCACCGGGGGAGTGGACCGTCCGCCCGCCCCGAGCGCCGAGTCGGCTATCGGGTAGCAGACCAGCGTGATCTCGCCCACCTTCGTCAGCGAGTTGTACGGCCGGCCGAAGTAGCTCGGCGCCAGAACGATGCGACGGGTCCTTTGGTCCGGCACCATTCGGATGCCGTTGGTCGCCTTTTCGACGAAGCCCAGCGGATTGGCGACCGCGTCGTCTGCGTGCCGTCCGGCGACGTCTCGGGTGAGCATCCGACCGACGCGATCCTCGACCCGCTCGAAGCGGGGGAGCCACCCGTGAAGCGCTCGGCGGGTGCCCGGAGCCAGCTCGGCCAGGGTCTCCGGCATGACCGCGTGGCCCTTCCAGTGCTTGAGCTGGTCGCCCAGCGCGGCGTAGGCTTCGCCGTCGCCGTTGAGAGCCCGGCGGGCAAAGTCGGAGACTTCCGGACTGTCGATCAGCTCGCCGAACAGGCACTCGAGCAGCTCGGCGTCGGAAAGCTCGTCGACGGCGGCCACGACCTGACGGGCGGTCTTGACCTCCGGGCGAACCACCAGCAGGCGGCCGATCTCGCCGCCGAAACCGATGCAGGCCCTGGCGGATTCGGTCCCACCCACCTCGGCCAGCACGGCCGCCCGGCCTTCCTGGAGCCAGCCGCGATCCTCGGGCAGAAGATCCTCGAGCTCGCCGCAGTCGTTGCAGGCGCTCATCAGGAAGTCGTACACCGGGCGCACGTCGAACTCGACCACCGGCAACTGAATCGTCGTCAGACCCGGCCTGACGAGGCCTGCGGATCGATCTCGAGTCGTGCGCGTCGGGTTCTTGAGGCCTGCCACTTCTAGTAGTTCCTCTTACTCATGTTAGATAGAAATCTAACAGCCTCGGGGGAGTAAGTCAAGAGTCGGGCCGCGATGCGCGACCGGAAAGCGGTGCGTCCGGTCGGCGCTTGCGTGGCTGTGCCCGGAGCGGCTCACCGTGAGGGTCGCGCAACCGGCGCCTGACACCGTGGCCGAGCGCGGCCCCTACAATGCACGCACCGCGGCGTCGCAGGCCCTGATCGGCGATCGCGCATCCTCGAGGAGCTGGACCGCATGACCGCACCGATCGTCAGGTTCACCGACGAGCGACTGGCCAACGGCTTGCGGCTGATCATCGCGGAAGACCACCTCGCTCCGGTGGTCGCGGTCTGCATCTGGTATGCCGTCGGCTCCAAGAACGAGGTTCCGGGCAAGACCGGTTTTGCCCACCTCTTCGAGCACATCATGTTCCAGGGGTCGCGTCACGTCGCCAAGACCGAGCACATGGGCCTGGTGCAGGCAGCCGGCGGCACCTTGAACGGCACAACCTGGCTCGACCGAACGAACTACTTCGAGACGATGCCCAGCCACCAGCTCGAGCTCGCCCTCTGGCTCGAAGCCGACCGGATGGCGACGCTGCTGGAGGCGCTGAACCAGGAGAACCTCGACAACCAGCGCGACGTCGTCAAGAACGAGAAGCGCTCCAGCTACGACAACCGGCCCTACGGCCAGTGGTCCAACAAGCTCCAGGAACATCTCTTTCCGCCGGAGCATCCGTATCACCACCCGACGATCGGGTCCATGGAGGATCTCGACGCGGCCTCTCTCGAGGACGTGGCCTCTTTCTTCCGGACCTACTACGCGCCGAACAACGCGGTCCTGGCGATCGCCGGCGACGCCGACCCGGCGCAGGCGAGGGCCTGGGTCGAGCGCTACTTCGGGGAGATCGCGCCGAACCCGAAGATCCCGCCGCTCGGCGATCTCAGCCTCCCGGCGACGCTGGGCGGCGAGAGCCGCGAGGTGGTCGAGGATCGGGTGCCGCTGCCCCGCCATTACTTCGGCTTCAGGGCGCCGCGCTTCGGCGATCCGCGCCTGGACGCGCTTGACGTTGCGGCCCAGATCCTGGCGGGCGGCAAGGGCAGCCGGCTCTACCGGCGCCTCGTGCGCGAGGAGCGGATCGCACAGGACGTCGCCTTCTTCGCTCTCCCGTTCATCGGCGGGGCATCGATGGCGGCAGGTCAGGCGACGGTCCGGCCGGGAGTCGATCCCGACATCGTCGAGCGCGCCTTCGAGGAGGAGCTCGAACGCCTGGGTCGAGAGCCGGTGACCGACGACGAGCTGGCCCGCGCCCGGGCACTCATCGAGACCTACGAGCTCGAAGCGCTCCAGCGGGTGGACGAGCGGGCCGACCGACTGGCGATGTTCGCCACCCTGGTCGACGATCCGGACCTCATCAACCGCCAGCTGGAGCGGTATCTGATGGTGACGCCGGCCGAGATCCAGGCCGTCGCCGCGGAGGTTTTTCGGCCGGACAACCGTGTTGTGCTGACCTACATGCCCGCCGCCGGACCGGCGGGCATGGGCGAGGACGAGGAGTCCGCGGCATGACGCTCGAGGAGGTCCTCGCCGTCCGGCCGTCGCCCGGCCAGCCGCGTGCCTACAGCTTCCCGAAGTTCGAGCGGACGGTGCTCCCGTCCGGCCTGCAGGTCCTGGCGGTCCACGTCCCGGGCCGGCCGCTCGTGTCGGCCAACCTGATCTTCCGGACAGGGGCCGCCGACGAACCGGCCGATCTGGCGGGGGCGACCGTTCTCACCGCTCGGTCGATGACCGAGGGCACGGAGCGGTACCCGGGGCTGGAGCTGATCGAGGCCGCCGAGAGACTCGGCTCCACCCTTCACGCCGACGCCAGCTGGGACGCCTTCGCGGCCAGTGTCGAGGTGGCGGCGTCGCGCCTGCGGGCCGCGCTCGAGCTGCTCGACGAGCTCGTGGCGCGACCGACGTTTCCGGCGGAGGAGGTCGCGCGACTGCGGGACGAGCGACTGAACGACCTGCTGCAGTTGCGCGCCGAACCGCGCCGCCGCGTCGAGCAGGCCTTCTCGCAAACGATTTACACCGCCGAGTCGCCCTATTCACGACTCGCCGGCGGCGACGAATCGACCGTGGAGCGGCTGACCCGCGACGAGCTGAGGACGATCCATCGGGCGGTGCTCTCGCCCGATCGAGCGGCCCTTGTGGTCGGCGGCGACTTGACCGGGCTGGACGTGCCTCGCATGGCCGAGGAAGTGTTTGGGTCGCTGGCGCGCGACGGTTCGGGCGCTTCGGGCGGGCCCGGCGCGCCCCTCGCCGGACGAGCCCCCGTCGCCAACCCGGCCGTCGATCGGCCGATCGTGCGCCTCTACGACCGGCCGGGCTCGGTCCAGTCCGAGGTTCGGATCGGGCACGTCGGCCTGCCCCGGCGCGTCCCGGACTTCCACGCCGTGCAGGTTATGGCCGCGATCCTGGGCGGCCTCTTCAACTCCCGCCTGCAGCTGAACCTGCGCGAGGAGAAGGGCTACACCTATGGCGTCGGCGCCGGGTTCGACATGCGGCGCGGCGCCGGGCCGTTCGGCGTCCGGATGGCTGTCCAGACCGCGGTCACGGTGCCGGCCATCTCCGAGGCACTCAAGGAGCTGCGGCGGATGCGAGAGACCCTCGTCACCGACGCGGAGCTGGCGTTGGCGCGGGACTACATGGTCGGGGTCTTCCCGCTGCGCTTCGAGACGCCGGGCGCCGTCGTCGGCGCGATCGGCGGGCTGTTCGTGAACGACCTGCCGGACGACGAGCTGGCCCGCTACCGCGGGCTCGTCGAGGCGGTCACGGCGCAGGACGTTCGCCAGGCGGCGCAGGACCACATCCATCCCGAGCGGCTGGCGATCGTCCTGGTCGGCGATGCCGATGTCGTGGTCAGGGACCTCGAGGCGGCCGGCTTCGGCGAGCTCGAAGTGATTCACGAGGAGCCGCCGGGCGAGACCGACGGGCCCGGTGCCCCCGGCGGCGCCGAGGAGGGCGAATGATCGTCGTCATCGGTCTGCCCGCTTATGCGGGATCCGCGGGCGGGGAGGAGAGTGCCGGCGGGCTGGCCGCCGACGTGGCCGCTGCCGCCCATTCCCAGGGCAGCTCGGTGGAGCTGGTCGGCAAGATCGGCGACGACGGGGCTGGCGACGCGGTCGTGCTGGCGCTCGGCCGTGTCGGTGTCGGACACGCGGCGCTGCTTCGAGATCCGGCGCGCCCCACGCCGGTGCTCTCGGCGGTCGCGGTCTCGACGGAGCTAGCAACCGCGGGCGAAGCCGCCGACGCTCTGCCCGCCGACGTGCTGGCGGGCGACGGCGGCGACGACGGCCCCCGACTCGAGGTCGAGCTGCTTCCCCCGGACCCGGCCGCGCGCCCCGGGCTCGAGGCCGGGGACATCTCCCTGGCATTGCGATACCTGGCCGAGACGCGGGTGGTGGTGCTCGCCGAGCCGCTCCCCGAAGACGCGGTTGCGGCCGTCGTCGAGGGCGCGACCTTCGCCGGCGCCCGGCTCGTGGTGCTCGTGCCGCCCGGCGCCACGCCGCCCCCTCTCCCGCCGGAGGCCACGCTGCTCGAGGCACCGGCAGTGGACGACGGCTCGTTCGGTCGCGTGGTGGGGGCCTTCGCGGCCGGGCTGGACGCCGGGACGGAACCCGCCGCAGCGTTCGCCGAGGCGGTCCTGGAAGCGGGCTGGGAGCCCGTCGCCGACTGATAGCTCGACGCCCGCGCACGGGCCAACGTCCGGCGCTGCGCCGGCCATCTTCCTTCCTGTAGAGTGCCCGCCATGGATCGTGCTTCCGAGGGGCTTCGTTTCGAGGGCTCGCCCACCGTTCCGGCCGGCTTCGACCCTGCGGCCGGGGGTCCGCTGGATCGACCCACCGCCATCGCCGTGATCCGCCGGGCCGACGAGTTGATGGAGGCGAGCGAGCCGGATCAGGCGCTTGCGCTCTACAGCCGGACCGTCGGCGTGCCTGACAGGGACGTCGCCGCGGCTGGCCTGTTCGGGTTGGGCAACGCGCTGTATCGCCTCGATCGCGATGCCGAAGCGCTCGACGCCTGGGAGCGAGTCACTGCCATGGGCGAAACGCCGGCGACGTATCGAGCCTGGCGTCAGGTGGCGGCGGCGCGGGTTCGCGCCAAGGACCTGGAGGGGGCGCTCGACGCCTACCGCCAGTGCGAGCGGCGCGCCCCCGCCGCCGACAAGGCGTTGATCGCCTCCCGCCTGGGGTGGCTCTCCAAGGAGACCGGCAACACGCGCGCCGCAGGCCGCTACTTCGCCCGCAGCCGGGGCGATCTGCTGCCGTCTTTCATGACCTATCTCATCATCGGGGTGACGATGGTCACGTCCCTGGTCGCGATGCAGGGCGTGCAGCAGATCGGCGGCTTCACGTACGCCGGCGGCCCCCTCGAGTACCAGCTGGAGCTCGACAAGTTCGCCGTCGCCCACGGCGAGATCTACCGGCTGCTCTCGGTCGTCCTGGTCCACGACCCGACCGACATCCTTCACCTGCTCTTCAACATGTACGCCCTCTGGTATGCCGGGCAGCTCGTCGAGCGGATGTACGGCGCGAGGCTGCTGCTCTTCTTCTACGTCCTCACCGGGATCGCGGCTTCGATCGCCAGCTACGTCTTCGGGGACAGCGGCGCCTCGGTCGGCGCGTCGGGAGCGATCTTCGGGCTCTTCGGTATCGTGCTGGTGGCGACGCGCTACCACCACGCCATCCTGGACATGCAGTCGCGTGCCATCGCGTCGCAGGTCGGCTTTCTGATCGTGCTGAATCTCGTTCTCGGGATCTCCGGTGTCTTCGGCAACGTGGACAACTTCGCCCACGTCGGAGGGTTGCTGGCGGGCGTGTGGCTCGCCCTGGCCATGCCGCCCGGCCGGGTTCCGACGCTCGGCTCGCTCTGGCAGACGCCCGGCGGCGGAGGCAAGTCGCAGCTCGGCCGGCTGGCGCTGCCCGCGCTCGGCTTCGTCGCTCTGGTCGCGGTCCTGGTGGCGGGCTACGTCGCCGGCACGAGCAAATGGCAGGCGGATCCGCTCTATCGCTACTACAGCTCTGCGCCGGCTCCTGTCGCGACCGTGACTGCGGGTCCGCAGCTGCTGGACTTGAAGCTGGACTAGCCGAGGCTCAAGAGAGGTCCTCGCGCCAGCCCCACCGGTCGAGGACGCGGTACATGTTGCGCCGGCCCAGGCGAGATCGATCGGGCGGCCACGGGAGCTCCTCTCGGTCCAGCGGCAGATCCAGGCGCATCGCCCGGCGCGGCGGCGGGAGCTCGGCGCCCGCGTCACCTGGGGCCGCCGGCCGCTCGGCTGCCTTGGGTTCGGCGGCATCGCCCTCTTCCCGTTCGGCTGCGTCGTCATCGGTCCAGTCCGGGTCCTCGCCCGCTCGCAGCCGCAGGCTCCACCAGACATCGAGCCAGGCGGGAGTGACGAAGCGCTCGTCGAGCGGCCCGAGAGCCACGTAGTCGGTGCGGCGGAACGCCATCCAGCCGGCCAGCAGGGCTCCGACCTCGCGTCCATCCGAGGGCTCGAGCGCCGACGACCGAAGACGTCCGGGTTCGGCCGTCGCAAGTCCGAAGGCTCCGGCGACGGCAACCTCGTTGTTCCTCAGCGCATCGGCCAGCGGTGCGAGTGCGTCCCCGATCGGCCAGGCCGAGCCGTCTGCCAGCAGCACCAGCTCGCCGGCCGTGCGCCTCAGCCCGATGTTCAGCGCGGCGGCGTGGCCCAGGCGGGTGGTGGTCCGAAGCACCTCGACCTCGCGCCCACCGATCGTGGCACGATCCGGAGATCCGGCCGAGAGCGCCGCCTGCTGCGGTTCGCTCGGGTCGTTGGCGACGACCACGACCTGCGTTCCATCGGGGGCGTGGGCGCGCAGGCCGGCCAGCAGCCGGGACACGCGTTCGGGCGCCTCGGACGCGAGAACGATCGCCGTCCAGGGCGAGTCGGGCGGCTCCTGCAGGCGGGACGGTACCGCGCCGGCAGATCCGTAGCGAACCTCGCCGTTCATCTCGACGGTGGGCGGTGCGGCGCGGCTGACGGAGGTTCGACCGCCGTGGTCGACCACCTTCCAGCCGGCGGCCTCGATCTCGACCTTGAGGGAATCCGCGGCGGCCCAGTCGCGGCGGGCCCGGGCTTCGGTGCGCTGGCGGACCAGGTGGGTGATCTCGGCCGGCGGACCGGACGGGTTGGTGGGGTCGCTCACCCTCGAAGGATAGCCGGAGGCGCCGATCGGTCGCCGGCGCGACCGGGAAGCCCGAGACCAAGGCCTGTCAGGCCCCGGCTTCGGGGCTGTCTTCCCCCGACTCCGCCACGCCGCCGATCGCCGGGCTGAGCGGCAGCAGGACCGTCACTCGGGCGCCGTGCGGGGCGACGTTCTCGGCCCAGGCCTCGCCTCCGTGGGCGCGGGCCAGCTCACGGACGATGGCCAGGCCCAGGCCAGAGCCGCCGCCGGTCCGCGACAGATCGGCGCGGAAGAACCGCTCGAAGACCCGCTCCGACGTTCCGGGCGGGAACCCGGGGCCGTCGTCGGTGACGCTCAGCGAGATCCCGGGCGGGCGTCCGGACATCCGGAGCGGCGCCGCCCGCAGCCAGACGTGGCCGCCTCTGGGCACGACCGAGAGCGCGTTCTCCACGAGGTTCTGGAGGATCCGTTCCACGGCCAGCCGGTCGCCGGTGAACGCCAGGGCGGGCTCTCCGCGGATCGCCCCGGCGACCTCGATGGCCAGACCCAGGCCGGCGGCGCGGCTCTCGAAACGGGCGGCGGCCTCGGTCAGCAGCGCGGTTGCGTCGAGTGCCTCCGGACGGAGCGCCGCGGGACCCTGGCGCAGCCGCTCCACGACGCCAAGTTCGCCGACGAGTCGCTCCAGCCGCTGGGCCTCCTCGGCGATGGTCCGCGCCGCCGCGGTGGCTCGATCGCCCGAGGCCGTCCCGTCTGCGATCGCCTCGGCAAAACCGCCGATGCTCGTCAGCGGCGTCCGCAGATCGTGGCGCAGGTTGGCGAGCAGTTGCGTCTCCTCCTGCCGGGTCGACGCGAGCTCGTGGGCCATGGCGTTGAAACGTTCGGTCAGGACCTTCACCTCGGTCGGGCCCTCGAGCGGGAGCGGCTGCGTCTCCCCCGAAGCGGCCGGCAGTTCAGCGGCCGCTCCGGCAAGCCGTCGCATCGGCCCGGTCAGGGAGCGTGAGAGAAGCCAGGCGACCGGTATGCCCACGACGAGCAGCACCAGGACGACGATGAGCAACGCGCGAGACAGGTCGCCGAGAGCCAGCTGCACCGATCGGTCGGGCACCGCGAACACGATCGTTCGGCCGCGCGTGGCGTCCTTGCTCGGTTCGATGTAGATGAACGGCTTGCCGTCCGAGGTCTTGGTGGTCCCGATGGCCGTCTTCGCCGAGCCGGTCGGACCGGGCGGCATCTGCAACGACGAAGGACTGCCGGCCAGGACGCGGATGGCGCCGTTGGGGTTCTGGACCAGGATGTAGCCGCCGTCGTCGGCGATGGAGGCGCCGGTATCCGCAAGAGTGGCATCCCATTGGCCTGCCGGCTCGCCGGCGAGCGTCACGACGACGAGCACGACCTGGCGCGAGAGCGAGTCCTTGATCTCGTTCTCGTGAAGCTCGTGGAGGACGAGGAACAGGGTCGCCGCGACAGCGAGCAGCATCGCCGTGGCCAACCCGGCGAAGGCAAGGACGATCCGGCCGGTCAGGCTGCGCGGCAGCATCGGTGGGCGCTCCTAGTCCGGGGTGGGGGAGAAGCCGGGCTCGGCCGCGCTCCGAGGCGGAGGAACCAGCCGGTATCCGAGGCCGCGAATCGTCTCGACCTGCGGCCCGTCGTCGCCGAGCTTCTTGCGCACCTCGGCCACGTGGACGTCCACGGTGCGCGTCTCGCCGGGGAAATCGGTTCCCCAGACGTCCTCGAGCAGCGCGTCGCGGGTCAGCACGACTCCGGGATCCCGAGCCAGCGCCGCCAGCAGGTCGAACTCGCGCGCCCGAAGCTCGAGCCGGCGGGTGCCGACGGTCGCCTCGCGGCGGCGCGGATCGATGCGCAGGTTGCCGACCTCGATCGGTCGTCCGCCCTTGGCCGTGACGTCCGTCCGGCGCAGGATCGCCTTGACCCGCGCCACCAGCGCTCGCGGGTTGAAGGGCTTGGTCACGTAATCGTCGGCGCCCAGCTCTAGGCCGACGATCGCGTCGACGTCCTCGGAGCGGGCGGTCAGCATCAGGATCGGCACGTCGCCGCGGCGGCGCAGCTCGCGGCAGACCTCGAAACCGTCCAGCTTGGGCAGCATCAGATCGAGCACCACGAGATCCGGGCCGCTGCGCTCGTATTGGACCAGCGCCTGCTCGCCGTCGCTGGCGGCAACGACGGCAAAGCCCTCCTTCTCGAGGTAGAGCCGGACCAGCTCGACGATGTTCCGCTCGTCGTCGACGACGAGGATCGTTTTCATGACGGCAGGATACGTCGGCCGGCGGCAGCTCCGTGGCGCGTATGTAAGCCGGGCGTAAGACGAGGAGAACCGAGCGGGGACGTGGCCTTCGGTCAGCGGCGCCGTCCGCAGCGGCGCCGGCCGCGCCGGCCGGGCGACCCGGTCACCGGATACCATGACGAAGCCCCGAACCTGACCCACCGATTCGCGCCCGGGAGGACCGATGCATCTTTCTGGAGAGACGGACATTGAGGCCAGTCGCCAGCGAGTCTGGGACACCGTCAGCAACCCGAACCGTGCGGCCGCCTCGAGCTCCTCGGGCCAGGCCCAGATCGAGAAGGTCGACGACCGCCACTACAGGGTCACGGTGACGGCGCCGGCGGCGATGATGCCGATGAACGTCGTGCTGGACCTGCAGCTCACCGATCTCGCTGCGCCGTCCCGGCTGGCGGCGACCATCGAGGGGGCGATCATGGGCGGACCGATCAACGGCAGCGGGTCGATCGACCTGACCGAGCTCGGACCGAAATCGACCCGCGCGACCTGGGTCGCCGACGCCACGCTGGGCGGGATGCTGGGCGGCTTCGACGCGATGATCCAGGGCCCGATGCAGCAGGCCGCGAATCAAGGCTTCGCCTCCTTGAAGGCCCGGCTCGAGGCAGAGGAGGCTGAGGCCGAAGCGTAGCGACGCCGGTCGAGAGCGGCACTCGGGGTTGGTCGCGGTCGCGGCTACTTCTTGCGCGTGTAGGTCGCGGTCAGGGTCGTGTGACCGAGCAGGACGCGGGCCAGTGCCCCGCGCACTTCGCTCGCCGACGGAGTGCCGCTCAGCGTGAGCGGCGCCGAAAGCGCATAGAGCGTGAATCGGTAGTGGTGCGTGCCGCCGGGCGGGCACGGGCCGCCCCACCCGGCGCGGCCGAAGTCGTTGCGACCCTGCGGCGGAGCGCTCGCCGCCCCGGCTCCTTCGGGCAGGCCACCGGCCGGGCCGCCGGAGATGTTGTACGCGACCCAGTGGACGAAACCGCGGGCGTCGGGATCGTCCACTATCAGGGCCAGCGCGGCGGTCGAAGCCGGAGCGCCCTCCCACACCAGCGCCGGCGAGACGTCCTGGCCGTCACAGCTGTGCTTGATCGGGATCGCGCCGCCCTCGACGAAGCTCGGGCTCATGAGTTCGAAGCCGGCCATATCGGTCTCCTCCGCGGACTGGGATGCAGGGGCGGGCGTAGCCGCACCGCTCGAGCAGGCCGCGCACCACAAGACCACCGTGAAAGCGGCCAGTCGGGCGCGGCAAGGTGCTGGCAAGCGGCTCATCCACCTGAGCATCCCTGCCGCCGGCCGCGCGGTCAAGCCTGAACGTCGCAATAGCCGATCATCTAGGCTATCCCCGATACGCCTTGCGGGCCATGCTGTCGGCCGAGGCGTTTCGGACCGCCTTGTGGAATTTCCGCTGTTCGTCTCGCCGCCTCGTCGGTGTCGGCTGATCGGCCAGCTCGTGGGCCAGGCGGCGGTAGTTGCGCAGGCGTCTCTCGTCGAGCCGGCCTTCGCGAACCGCGGCCACGATCGCGCAACCCGGCTCGGTCCGGTGGGTGCAGTCGCGAAAGCGGCACCGGGCCGCCAGCTCCACGATCTCGGCGAAGGTGTCGTCCACGCCCTCGGCCGCGTCCCACAACCCGAGCTCGCGCATCCCCGGCGTGTCGAGCATGAGGGCCCCGCCCGGGAGCCGGAACAGCTCGCGGTGCGTCGTGGTGTGGCGCCCGCGGGCTTCGTCGTCGCGAATGTCGCGGGTCACCATCAGCTGCTTCCCGGCGAGACGGTTGAGCAACGTCGACTTGCCGACGCCGGACGAGCCGACCAGGGCGATGGTCCGGCCCGGCGCAAACCAGCGGGCGACTTCCTCCACCCCAAGGCCGGACCTGGCGCTCAGCGCCAGGACCGCGACGCGCAGCTCGCCTTCGAGGCGGGCCACGACGTCACCGGCGTCCGCCACGAGGTCCGCCTTGGTCAGCAGCACGACCGGCTCCGCTCCGGATTCGCGGCCCATCGCCACGTACCGCTCGAGGCGGCGCGGGTTGAGGTCGCCGTTGAGGGAAGTGGCGACGAACAGGGTGTCGACGTTGGCGGCCACGACCTGGGCGCCCACCCGCGGTCCCGCGGCCCGCCGCAGGAACGCGGAGCGACGCGGCAGCACGGCGTCGATGCGGGCCGCGCCGTCGTGCGGGGAGCGCACGCACGCGACCCAGTCTCCGACGGCGGGCAACTCGCCTTCGCCTGCCTCATGGCGAAATCGGCCGGTGAGTGACGCCGGCCGCTCGCCCAGCTCGGCGGCGAGCAGCCACAGGCCGCGGTGCTGGGCGATGACGCGGGCCGCGGAGCGGCCGTTGCCGCCGGAATCCGCGCCGGCCCCGAACGCCGCGGCCCAGTTGCGATCCCAGCCCCAGGAATCCAGGGAGCAGGGAAGCGCCGCCAGCAAGCTGCCCGTGGCGCTCGAATCGATCGTCATTTTCAACCCACCCTCTTCAGCTTTCCCGTCCGCTTGGCGTAGCGCTCGGCCCGGCCGAAGCCCCACATGCCCAGCGGGATGAAGACGCAGGCCATCGCCAGCAGCGGCCACAGGTCGGGCAGCAGCTGGTCCACCGACGCTCCGTCGATGAGGGCCTTGCGAACGGCGTCCAGGACGTACGTGGCCGGCGAGATGCGGGACAGAACCTGCATCCAGCCGGGCAGGATCTCGGTCGAGTAGTACACGCCGCTGATGAGCAGCAAACAGGACTGCAGAACAAACACCATCTGCGAGCCGCGCTCGACGGACATCATCGGCAGGATGGCGGCCAGCATGCCGATGCCGATGAGGCTGGCGGAGCCGACCACCATGAAGATCGCGGCCGCGCCCAGGTTCGCGTGCCCGAGGTCGAGCGAGAAGAAGAGCGCGAGCACGATGAGCAGCACGGCCGTGTGGATGAGGCCATACACGACTGCGTACAGGGCGGACCCGAGCAGCTGCACCGAGCGTCGGACCGGCGCCATCATCGTGTACTCGAGGGTGCCTTCCCAGCGCTCCCATGTGATCGTGTCGCCTATCGACTGGAAGACGACCGACAGGTAGTTCCAGAAGACGGCTCCGACCACGAGGGACATGAGCAGCCGCCGGCTGCCGACGGATTGCCCGATTAGAGATACGGACAGGGCGCCCGCGACGGCGTAGACCAGGAATGCGACCTCCCAGCCCCAGTAGCGCTTGGTGAGGTTGAAGTTGCGCTCGACGAATGCGTAGCCGGCGCGAGCGTCGCGCCGAAATGCGGTCACGGTGTGAGTCTCCTTGTGGGCGTGGCCGCCCGACGCCTCAACGTCGGGCGGCCAGCTGGAGCGGGCCGTCGGAAGCGAGCATCGACCCCAGCTGGATCAGCCCGTGACCGAGGCGGTGGCGGAGAGAGCGGCGTCGGATCAAGCTCCGGTCTACCGACCGGAGATAGAGCCGCCGTTCGATCTCCCGCTGGCGTTCCCTGTGTATCTCCAGGGCCAGGTTGTGCGAATGCAACGAAGTGTCCCTTTCAGGTCTGTTGGTCCGATCTGATAGCCGGGCCGCCGGATGCAGTCCTGGGCGGCTCCGAGCACCGCAGCGAGCGCACTTGAAGGTGCGTGAGCGAGGAGCGCAGGAGCCAACGACGGAATGCGCCGGCCGACCGCCTATTCGGCCGGTTCGGCTTCGCCTTCCTCGACGTCGTCGTCGAGGGAGCGGCCGGTGTACTTCATGAACACGCTCTCGAGCGTAGGCGGCAGGCCGTGCTCGATGGCGATGTCGGACTTCAGCCGTTCGGGCGTCTCCTCGGCCGTCAGTCGCCCGCCGGCCAGGATTCCGATTCGTCCGCACAGCCGATCGGCTTCCGCGAGGTCGTGCGTCGTGAGCAAGATCGTCGCGTCGTGATCGGCCTGAAGTTCCTCGATGAAGGTCTGAACGTCGAGCTTGGAGCGCGGGTCGAGCCCGGTCGTGGGCTCGTCCAGCAGCAGCAGCGCCGGGCTCGTCAGGATTGCCCTGGCGATCGCGACCTTCTGCTGCATGCCCCGACTCATCTGCTCGACCGGCCGGCCCATCCGCTTCTCGCCAATCCCCAGCCGGGCCATGATCTCGGCCGCCTTTCGACGGGCTTCGCCCGAGTCGAGGCCGTAGAGACGGGCCGCGAACGACAGGTTCTCGGCCGGCGAGAGCTTCTTGAAGAAGGCGGCGTCGACGCTGACCCGGTTGATCAGCCGCTTGACCGCCATCTCTTCGCGAACCAGGTCGTGGCCGAAGACCTCGACCCGACCTGCGTCGAGAGTAAGCAGGCCGCTTACCAGGCGAATGAAGGTGGACTTGCCGCTTCCGTTCGCCCCGAGCAGTCCGTAGATCTCGCCCCGCTCGATGCGGACCGAGACGTCGTCCACGGCCATGACCGGCGGCTTGCGCCGGTCGACCTTGAATCGCTTGGTGGCGTGGTCGACCAGCAAGGCTGCCGGACCGGCCGGGATGGATCTGACGATGAGCCGGCTCGGAGCCGGTGAAGTTGTCGTGTCCAGGACCGCGATGCTCATGGCACCTCCCTCGTGGGTGGCGCTCGCGGCGTGGAGAAACCGCGAGCTGGATCGGATGGGCACGGGCTCGCGGCCTGCCCCCGCGGCGAATGTCGCCTGCAGAGGGCATCAAAAAAGCCGGGGGCCCGATCTGGCCCACGGCTCAGAGGTTTTTCCTGACGGTCCTGCCGCCTGGGCTACCTCTCGGTGGGCGCAGATCTCCCGCACACAGCAGAGCTACCGCTCGCACGAGCGGTCCCTGCCGGCGCCTTGAAGAGATTGCGCACGAACACACCTCGCGATGATGCTGCCGATCTGGCAGACCTGGGGGAGTCTACGAGAAGCGGTGGAAGACTGTCAATGCCCGGACCCGTCGGCCGATCCGGGCCGGCGTACGGTCAGTTGCGCGCGACCCGGGCGGGATGGACGCCGTTCAGGGCCATCGGCTCGAGAAGAGCCACGGGTCGGGTGCTGTCCCGGACGATGAGCTCGGGCATCAGCAGGGTCATCTCGGGTGCCGTTTCGTGAGAGCGTCGCGTTTGCCGCGCCTTGCCGATCAGCTGGTCGATTTGCTCGACGGCCAGGGCGCCGGCGTCGCCGAGCGGCTGGGAGACCGTGGTCAGAGGCGGCCAGAAGTGAGATGCCTCGGCGATGTTGTCGACGCCGACCACGGACAACTCCTCGGGCACGCGCCGGCTCAACCGATGGGCCGCATGGAGCACGCCCAAGGCCATCTGGTCGTTGCTGGCAAAGACGGCGTCGATATCCGGGCACTGCTCGAGCAGGCGGTACAGACCCTGTTCGCCGCTCGTGACCGTCCAGTCACCCTCGACGATGAGGCGGTCTGAGGCCGCAAGCCCGTGCGCCTCGAGAGTCTGGCGCCAGCCTCGCAGGCGCTGCTGCGCCTCCCACCAGCTCAACGGGCCGGTGATGATCCCGACACACCTCGCGCCGCCGGCGAGTAGATGTTCGGTGGCGAGACAACCGATCGCCGCGTTGTCGATGCCGATGGAAGGCAGGTACGGCTTGCCGGCCATCCCGCCGACGAGCATGACCGGGACGGGCAGCTCCGAGCCCTTGGTCCGAGACCAGGC
Source organism: Candidatus Limnocylindrales bacterium (assembly GCA_050008515.1). Lineage (GTDB taxonomy): Bacteria > Chloroflexota > Limnocylindria > Limnocylindrales > CSP1-4 > Fen-1039. The sequence goes on along the minus strand of JBEKMM010000002.1, from coordinate 25,126 downwards.
GCGATTGTTGCTGACCTCGGGGATGGCCCAGATGATGCCGTCCACCTGGCGAGCGCGAAGGGCGTTCAGGACATGGTCGACGTCGTCCGTTTCGGGCTCCAGGATCAGATTCAGCGAGATCCCGTAGCCCATCTCCGCCGCCTGTCGCTCGATCGCCGTTAGCACCCGCGAAGGTCCGAAGTACTCGAGCCCGTAGGCGACGACGCCCAGAGTGTGGCTGCGACCCTGGGTGAGGCTTCGGGCGAGCATGTTGGGCGCATACCCGGTCTCCCTTATGACCTCCTGGACGCGCTGCAGCGTCTCGGGTGCGACGTCCGGCCGGTTGTTGAGGACGCGCGAGACCGTCTGGGTCGAGACGCCGGCTGCGGCGGCCACGTCCCGGATTGTCAAGCGCTTCCTATGCGCCACCGGTCCGATCCTCCCTTTTCACCCGAGAGCCGGTCTCAAAAGATCTCCCCGCGTCTGACTTCGACTATTGACTCGCGTCTGACGCCCGTGCTAGCTTGTTGCCGCTCCCGGGAACGTTCCCGGGAACGGTAACATGAACCACAGCTCAGGCGCAACGGCGAGTCCGGTGCCACAGGGAGGATCGCACGGGGCTGCAAACACGGGTGGCCCAGGAATGCGCCCGTATGTGCCCCCCGGTCGTCGGTCGGAGCTGGGTTTGTGAAGCTTAGGGAAGAGCGAGGATGGGTGAATGATCGGGGCGGGTCCGCCGATCGCCCGGTTGCTCCCGGCCACCGGACGGCTGCGCCTCCGGCGGGCTTTTGCGCGATCTCCGAGATCCACCTCCGCGATCACGCCCTGAACCGCCGACGCTCGAGGAGAAGGGAGGTAGTTCCAGCTTAGGATGAAGCGGTGCCCGACGCTCGACGGTCAACTCAACCCGCCACCTTCCACTTCACCCATCACCTTGAGGAGTGCAATAGGAATGTCTAGACCCTTGATGAGACTGCCGCTGCTGTTGGCGGCGTTTGTCGTGGCGGCCTCAGCCTGCTCCAGCAACAACGCCACGCCCAGTGCCGGTTCGTCGGCGGGAAACTCCGGCGGGGCGGCCCCCGCGGCCCAGTTCTGCAGTGGCATGAAGATCACCTTCTTCCCCGGCGGGGCGCCCGGCGGCGGCTTTGAGACGGTTGTCTACAACGGCGCCAAGGCCGCCCAGGCGGCCTTCGGACCGGACGTGACGTACCAGTGGTCCAACTGGGCCCCCGCCACGATGCTCACCCAGTTCTCGCAGGCCGTGGCGACCAAGCCCGACGGCATCGCGGTCATGGGTCACCCCGGTGACGACGCTTTCGACCCGCTCATCGCGGACGCCGAGAAGCAGGGCATCATCGTGACTGTCATGAACACCGAGCTGCAAAAGGCCGAGGCCCAATACGGGTCCGCCGGCACGGGGTACGTCGGCGCGGTCCTGAAAGATGCCGGCGCCTCGCTCGCCAATGAGGCCATCAAGCGCGCTGGCCTCAAGTCGGGCGACGAAGTGATGGTCTGGGGCCTCAAGGCCCAGGCCGGCCGCGGTGAGCGGACGCTCGGGATCACCGATGCGCTCACCGCCGCCGGCATGCAGGTCGACTACTACGAGATCGACGACGCCACAAACAAGGATGCCACCCTCGGCGTGCCGATCTTCACCGGCTACATCTCCTCACATCCGAACGTCAAGGCGGTCTTCATTGACCACGGCGACCTCACCTCGGCAATCGAGACGATGATGCAGGCCGCGAACCTGCAGCCGGGCAAGATCTACGCCGCCGGCTTCGACATGTCGCCGGCCACGGTAAAGGGCGTCAAGGACGGCTACATCAGCTTGGTCATCGACCAGCAGGAGTACCTCCAGGGCTTCATGGCCGTCGAGCAGCTGTGTCTCTCCAAGAAGTACGGCTTCGGTGGTCTCTTCATCAATACGGGCGCAGGCTTCGTTGATAAGTCGAACATTGACGCCATCGGGCCGCTCGTTACCGCCCAGATTCGCTAAAAAGACCCTGTAGCACATGACCCTCCCGCCTGCCGGCGAGTACGGCATGCCGGCTGGCGAGCGCGAGAGCGCTCGCCAGCCGGCTCAACTCGCGAACCCGATCATCGCCGCTCTCGAGCCCGCGGCGGCGCCCCCGCCGAAAGGCGAGAAGCGGCTCGAGCTTCGCCACATATCGAAGTCCTTCGGGGGCGTGCAGGTCCTCCAGGACGTCAACATGGATCTCGGATCGAGCGAGGTCGTCGGCCTGCTCGGCGACAACGGCGCGGGCAAGTCGACCCTCATCAAGATCATCACGGGGGTCCACCGCCCGGACGCGGGCGAGATCCTCTTTGGGGGCAGGCGCGTCGGGGGACTGACCGTCCAGAGAGCCCGAGAGCTCGGCGTCGAGACCGTCTACCAGGAACGCGCTCTTGCCGACCAGCTCCCGCTCTGGCGCAACATCTTCATGGGCCGTGCCATCAGCGGTCCGCTTGGTTTCCTCAAGGTCGGCGATATGCGCCGCATGACGGCCGAGCTCATGGGCGAGTCGATGGGCTTCACCTCCGCCGTGCTGACCCCCGACACCGTGGTCAAGGGGCTGTCCGGCGGCGAGCGCCAGGGCCTGGCGATCGTCCGGGCGCTCCATTTCCACGCCGACATCATCATCCTCGACGAGCCGACAATGGGCCTATCGCTCAAGGAGACCGAGAAGCTGCTGCGGTTCGTGGAGGGCATCCGGACCGCCGGGAAGTCGGCGATCTTCATCGACCACAACATCTTCCACGTCTACTCAGTCGCCGACCGGATCATCGTCCTCGACCGCGGACGCATTGCCGGCCAGTTCCCGACCTCACGCTATTCGCTCGACGAACTCCTGGACATTATGCGCGAGGTCGCCGCCGGAGGAACCTTCACCGAACAGGAGCGCTACCGCCTGGCAGATAGGCCGCCCGAAGCAACGACGGGGGCCAGCGAGGAGCACGAATGAACCCCGCCGTCGCCACGAGGACGCCGCCGCGACCCCGCTCCGCCCTCACCGCGTTCACCTCCACCTGGGCGTCACAGATCGGCATCACCGTCGCCTTTTGCGCGCTCTGGCTAGGCTTCATCGTCCTCGCTCCGAGCACGTTCCTGTCCGACCGGATCTATCTGTCCTTCGCCCAGACGACACCGTACTTCGGCATCGTCGCCATGTTCCTGACGATGGTCATCATCGCCGGCGACATCGACCTCTCATTCCCGTCGGAGATGGCTCTGGGCATGGTCGGCTTCGTCTTCACCTGGCAGGCGACCGGCAGCGTCGAGCTCGGGATCCTCGCGGCGCTCGGCGTCGGCGCCCTGGCCGGCCTGTTCAACGGTCTCGTCGTTACGTACATCGGCATCCCCTCCCTAGTCGTGACGATCGGCACCCAGTTCCTCTTCCGCGGCCTGACGCTCGTGCTCGTCAACGGCAAGAGCTACGCCCTCGTCACGACCAGCACGGCCCCGTCGTACCAACTTCTCGTCGGGAAGCTGGGGGGCATCATCCCGATGGAGTTCGTCGGGCTCCTGATCCTCGCGGTCGTCGCGTGGGTGCTCCTCAACCGCCACCGGCTCGGCCAAAACGCGTACGTCATCGGGGACAACCGCCTGGCTGCGGGGCTTATGGGCATCCCCATCCGGCAGACTCGCATCCTCCTGTTCGTCCTCACCGGCGTGGCGGCGGCGCTGGCCGGCCTGATGACCAGCCTCCAGATCGTCAACTTCTACCCGTCGATGGGCGACGGCTTCCTGCTCCCGACTCTGGCCGCCGTGTTCGTCGGCGGGACCTCGGTGTTCGGTGGACGGGGCAGCGTGTACGGCACCTTCCTGGGCGCTTTCATGATCGGCGCGATCCAGGCCGGGATCGTGGCAGTAGGCCTGACCGACTACTACACGAACCTCTTCTACGGCGCCATCGTCCTAGCCGCCGTGTCAGTTCACGCCATGCTCCAGCGCCGGTTCGAGTAGCAGCTGTCGGGCGGCGCGACGCCTCGCTCAGAGGGTCGGCTCCGAGGCAGTGATCGTTGGGATCAACAAATGTACGGTCCAGTTGACGGGCGTCAAGCGCACGGAGACGGGATTCGAGTTCAGCTGGCAGAGCTTGAACCCTACCCAGTATCCGGCGTACGTGCATATCGGGCAGCCTCCGGACATCGGCGCGGACGGGATTATGTTCGGGTTCTATGAGAGCCCGCATCTTGCGGACACTCCGATCACGCCTGCCGGTGGTGATGGAACGTGGACTATGACGGTACCGGCTCCGAAGGATGTTCCCGGTTCCTATATCCTCCTGCCCGTGGAGACGCAGCAGGAGAAGTTACTTCGTCGACCACGTGCTGGATATCACCGACACGTAGCTCTCGCTATAGGGTTCATTGGACAGCTTTACGTTCATCGGTAACGCTTATGGCGCTGCTTGGGCGCGCCGTGGTTCGGCAGGTAGTTGGGGAGTAGATCAGTTGAAGGCGCTGGGCGAATTCGAGGTCTGGTTTCTGACCGGTAGCCAGGACCTCTACGGCGAGGAGACGCTGCGGCAGGTTGCCGAGAACTCGAAGAAGATCGCTGCCGGGCTGGACGGATCCGAGTCGATTCCCGTCCGCGTGGTGTGGAAGCCTGTCGTCAGGAACCCGGAGGCGATTCTCGCGGCCTGCATCGAGGCCAGCGCGACGGACAAGTGTGTCGGCGTCATCGCATGGATGCACACCTTCTCGCCGGCCAAGATGTGGATTGCCGGGCTGCGAGCGCTGGCGAAGCCGCTTCTGCACCTTCACACGCAGTTCAACCGCGATCTCCCATGGACGGAGATCGACATGGACTTCATGAACCTGAACCAGGCCGCTCACGGGGACCGCGAATTCGCGCACATCGAGGCCAGGCTTGGGCTGGCCCGCAAGACGGTGGCAGGCCACTGGCAGGAGGCCGGCGTACACGCCAGGATCGGCACCTGGTCCCGAGCGGCATGCGGGCTCTACGAGGCGAAGCACCTCAAGCTCGCCCGCTTCGGCGACAACATGCGCAACGTGGCGGTTACCGAGGGTGACAAGGTCTCGGCTCAGATGCAGTTCGGCGTGGCCGTCAACGGGTTCAGCGTCAGCGATCTCGGCGATGCTGCGAGGGCCGTGTCGGACAGAAAGGTCGACGAGCTGGTCGAGGTCTACGAGGCCAGCTACGACATCGTGCCGTCGTTGCGCGCGGGCGGAGCCAACCGCGAGGCGCTGCGCGAGGCGGCGCGGATCGAGATTGCGCTCCGGGAATTCATGGCTGCGGGCGGTTACGGTGCCATCACCGACACCTTCGAGAATCTCGACGGGCTCAAGCAGCTGCCCGGCATCGCCGCCCAGCGCTTGATGGCCGACGGCTACGGGTTCGGCGCCGAGGGCGACTGGAAGACCGCGGTCATGGTTCGCCTGGTCAAAGTCATGGCGAGGGGTCTTCCCGGCGGAACGTCCTTCATGGAGGACTACACCTACCACTTCGACCCTGCCGGACCAAAGGTTTTGGGCGCCCACATGCTCGAGGTCTGCCCGACGATCTCGGACAAGAAGGTCTCTTGCGAGATCCACCCGCTGTCGATCGGCGGAAAGAGCGACCCGGTCCGGCTGGTCTTCGATGCGGGCTCCGGGCCGGCCATCGTCGCGGCCCTGATGGACATGGGCGATCGCTTCCGGATCGTCGTGACTGAGATCGACCTGGTGCCGCCTGACAAGCCGATGGCCAAGCTGCCGGTGGGACGGGCGGTGTGGAAGCCTCGCCCGGACCTCGCCACGGCGGCTGAGACCTGGCTCATGGCGGGTGGCTCTCATCACACCGTCCTGACCCGGGCCATCGGTGCCGAGGCGATCGCCGACTTCGCCGAGATGGCCGGTGTCGAGTTCCTGCTGATCGACGCCGACACCACCGTGGCAGGCTTCAAGAAGGAACTCCGCTGGAACGAGGCGTACTACCATCTGGCTCGCGGGCTCCGCTGATACCGCGAACGCCGGCCTTGCGGGTTTGACTAGGAGCTACCGTGCCGCCGCTCTCTCTTCCTCACCTCCGCGAGCAGGTCTGGCGCGCCAACCAGAGCCTGGTGCGAGCCGGTCTCGTAACTCTCTCGTTCGGGAATGCCAGCGGTGTGGACCGTGAGGCCGGCGTGCTGGTTATCAAGCCCAGCGGCGTGCCGTACGACGAGCTCCGCCCCGAGCACCTCGTGGTCGTGTCCCTCGACGACGGCCGCGTGGTGGAGGGCGATCTGCGTCCCTCGTCCGACACGCCGACCCACCTCGTCCTGTACCAGCGCTATCCGGAGATCGGCGGCGTGGCGCACACCCACTCCACGGCCGCAACGGCCTGGGCCCAGGCCGGCCGGTCCATCCCGGCTCTCGGAACGACCCATGCCGACCACTTCCACGGCGCCGTGCCGGTCACTCGCCAGATGACGGAGAGCGAGGTCGAGGGCGCGTACGAGCACGAGACCGGAGTCGTCATCGTCGAGACGCTGGACCGCCTGGGGCTCAGCGCCACGGAGATGCCCGCGGCCCTGGTGGCTTCGCACGGGCCGTTCACCTGGGGCCACGATGCGGAGGACGCCGCGGACAACGCCACAGCCCTCGAGGCCGTGGCGGCGATGGCCAGGCAGACCTTCGCCTTGAACCCGGATGTCCAGCCGATCTCGCGTTACCTGGCCGAGCGTCATTTCCAGCGCAAGCACGGCCCCGATGCCTACTACGGGCAGAAGCGACCCTAGCCCGACAGCCCCGTACCAACCCGTCATTGTCAGTCTGTCGAAGGAGAATTGATGGCGCAGGCTCGCTTCGCAATCGGAGTCGACTTCGGGACCGAGTCCGGTCGTGCCGTGCTCGTCGACGTGGCCGACGGTCGTGAGCTCGGCGTCGAGGTTTACCGCTACTCGAACGGCGTCATCGACGAGAGACTGCCCAAGCCCGACAACGACGTCGTCCTTGGTCCCGACTGGGCTCTGCAGGATCCGAACGACTACATCGAGACCTTCAAGCGGACCATTCCCGCGGTCGTCGCCAAGGCGGGTATCGATCCCTCCCAGGTGATCGGCATTGGCATCGACTTCACCGCCTGCACCATGCTCCCGACGGAGGCGGACGGTACGCCCCTCTGCCAGCTCCCAGAGTGGCGTCGCAACCCGCACTCCTGGGTGAAGCTGTGGAAGCATCACGCTGCCCAGCCCGAGGCGGATGACGTGAACCGCGTTGCCGCGGAGATGGGCGAAGATTGGCTGCGCCGGTACGGCGGCAGGATCTCCTCCGAGTGGTTCGTCCCCAAGGCCCTCCAGATCCTGCGCGAAGCGCCGGAGATCTACAACACCGCCGACCGCCTCATCGAGGCCGCGGACTGGGTCATCTGGCAGCTCACCGGCAGGGAAACCAGGAACAACTGCACGGCCGGGTACAAGGCGATGTGGTCGGCCGAGGAGGGCTTTCCCAGGCCGGCATTCTTCGCTGCTCTCGACCCGCGCTTCGCCAACGTCGTCGACGAGAAGATGGCGCGCCAGATCGATCTCCTGGGCCAGAAGGCCGGAGGCCTGACCGAGCAGGCGGCCAGGTGGACCGGATTGCTTCCCGGGACCGCCGTGGCCGTGGCCAACGTCGACGCGCACGTCTCGGCGCCGGCCTGCACCGCGACGAAGCCCGGCACGCTGGTCGCGATCATGGGCACCAGCACGTGCCACATCATCCTCGCCAACAGCGCGCCGGTCGTGCCGGGTGCCTGCGGCGTCGTCAAGGACGGCGTGATCCCGGGCTACTTCGGGTACGAGGCGGGCCAGACGGCTGTTGGCGACATCTTCGGCTGGTTCGTCGAGCATTGCGTGCCGCCGCTCTACTACGACAGGGCCAGGGCGCGCGGGGTCAGCGTCCACGAGATCCTCGAGGAAGAGGCCGATGCGCTCGCACCCGGCGAGTCGGGCTTGCTCGCGCTCGACTGGTGGAACGGCAACCGGTCCGTTCTGGTCGATGCGGACCTGGAGGGCCTGATCCTGGGCATGACTCTCATCACGCAGGCGCCCGAGATGTACCGCGCCCTGATCGAGGCCACGGCCTTCGGTACCCGGACGATCATCGACGCGTTCGAGGCCGGCGGCATCAAGATCGACAACGTCGTCGCCTGCGGTGGGCTCCCCGAACGCAACAAGATGCTCATGCAGATCTACGCCGACGTGACCGGTCGGACGATCCAGATCGCGGCGTCGGCGCAGACTCCGGCCCTCGGCTCGGCGATGTTCGGTGCCGTCGCGGCTGGGGCGGAGGCCGGCGGCTTCGCCACGATCGAGGATGCCGCAAAGCGCATGGCCCATCTGCGAGACGAGGTCTACAGGCCCATCGAGGCCAACCGTCGCGTGTACGACCAGCTGTACGCCGAGTACACGCGTCTCCACGACCTCTTCGGCCGGCCCGGCGGGGATCCGGCCATGAAGACGCTCAAGCGGATCAAGATCGCGGCGAAAGAGGCCGCCGGCACGCCGGCCTGAGTCGCGTCCAGAGCGAACCCAGCGGCGGGTATCGCGTTCTGCTGGCCGATCGCGGCGAGAGCGCCATCGGCCTCTTGCGCGGGCACAAGAAGCCGCTCGCCCTGCTCCTGGTCGACGTCATCCTGCCGGACATACGGGGGCCGCAGGTGGCGGACGTGGCCCGCGTGATACACCCCGTCTCGGCGAGCTGCCGGCGGACATCGACCTGATCGAGAAGCCGTACGTGTCCGACCAGCTGCTGGCCCGCGTTCGGGATCGGAGAGATCGGGCGGCAGCCGCCACGGCCCACGCGGCGATTCTCGAGGGCGCGTCGAGCGGTCCGACCGACCCGGCCTGAGCCGTCCGCTCGGCGGCGGGGGAAGGTCCATGCGGCACGGTGGCAGGCCCCAGGCTAGCTGTACCATTCACCAGCCATCAATGGACCCGTTCCCGGCTCTGGTGCGCCCGCTGCGCCCGTGGCCGGGCATGCTCAGGAGAACGAACGCAATGCCCAAGGTTGCCGGCTCCGTCAAGGAGCTCCTCGCCGCCCTCGACGGCATCGCGCGGATCGAGGGAGAGCGACTCGTCGTCACCGACGAGGCAGGCCTCCGGACGCGCGGTATCTACGACGTTGCCTGGACCGCCACTTTCAGTGAAGACGAGGCCACGGTAGAGGCCGCTCGCTGGATCGTCTGGGAAGCCAGCCAGGCCACGGGCGCTCGCTCTGCGAGCATCCAGGAGCTGTACAACGCTCGCGCTCGCAACGAATACGAGGGGATGACCGTCCCGGCCATCAACCTGCGCGCCCAGTCGTTCGACATGGCGCGGATCATCCTCGAGACGGCCAGGAAGAACGACTCGGCCGCCGTCATCTTCGAGCTGGCGCGCTCCGAGCAGACCTACACCTTCCAGCGCGTCTTCGAGTACGCCACGAGCATCCTGGCCGGCGCCATCGCGGCCGGCTGGAAGGGTCCCGTCTTCATCCAGAGCGACCACTACCAGTTCAACGCCAAGAAGTACGCGGCCGACCCCGAGAAGATGACCGAGGAGATCCGCAAGGCCTGCCGCGACGCCATCGCCGCCGGCTACCGCAACATCGACATCGACAGCTCCACGCTCGTGGATCTGTCCCTTCCGACGCTCGACGCCCAGCAGCATGAGAACTACATGCGGGCGGCCGAGCTGACCGCCCTCATCCGCGCCCTCGAGACCGACGGCGTGACCATAAGCGTCGGCGGCGAGATCGGCGAGGTCGGCAAGAAGAACTCCACGACGGACGAGCTCAAGGCCTACCTCGACGGCTATCGCCGCGAGCTCGACGCGCGAGCGAAAGGCGCGATCGGCCTCTCGAAGGTATCCGTCCAGACCGGCACGAGCCACGGCGGCACTCCGCTGCCGGGCGGCGGTGTGGCCGAGGTGGCCCTCGACTTCGGCGTCCTGACGGAGCTCTCCGCCGTAGCCCGCGAGTACGGCCTCTCGGGCGCGGTCCAGCACGGCGCCAGCACCCTGCCGGACGAGCTGTTCCACAAGTTCCCGGCCACCGGCTGCGCCGAGATCCATCTCGCCACCGGCTTCCAGAACGCCCTGTTCGAGCACCCGGCCTTCCCAGCCGAGCTCCACAAGGCGATCGAGGAGTGGTGCTTCGCCAACTGTCAGGACGAGCGTAAGCCCGACCAGACAGACACGCAGTTCGTCTACACAGCTCGCAAGAAGGCCATCGGTCCGTTCAAGCGCCAGCTGTGGGATCTGCCGACCAAGGACGTGATCCTCGCGTCCCAGGCCGCCAAGGTCGCGTTCCTCTTCAAGCAGCTCGGCACCCCCGGCAGCCGGGCTCTCGTGGAGAAGTACATCAAGCCGGTCGCGTTCCACAGGCCGCTTCCGGAGGCCGTCAAGGCTGCCCTGTAGGTTCGCGTTTCGAATCCGCTCGAAGGGCGCCCCGCGAGGGGCGCCCTTCTCGATTCTCCTCGCACCAGTCGGGCGGGAGCGGCTACGACTCGATCCTCTTTCCGACCGGGGTCGTGGCGGGCGGCTGGTGGGGCGCGGCGAGCTAGTCCCGCCAGGCGCGTGAAATCGCTTGTCGCGCCTCGAGCCAATATCGGACAATCGGTCGCCAGGAGTGTCACATGGACAGGTGGAAGTTCCACGACATCACGTGTCGCGATCACGTCAGCTGCAATCCGACGAGCGTCGGGAAGCTCGACGAGCTGATCGGACTGCTGGACCTCGGGTCCGAGCCCCGCGTCCTGGACATCGCCTCAGGCAAGGGCGAGTTCATCGTCCGGGCCGCAGAGCGCTGGGGAGGCGCCCGCGGGCGTGGCTTCCACGGTGTGGCGGTGGACATCTCGCCGTTCTGCGCCGCCGAGCTACGAGCAAAGGTGGGCGCCCGCGTTCCCGAGGCGGACCTGCAGGTGCTCGAGATGGACGGCGCCGACTACCGACCGAAGCCCGGGACGTTCGATCTGGCGACCTGCATTGGCGCTAGTTGGGTTTACGGCGGGCACCGCCAGACCCTGCGCGCCCTCGCCGACGCGACCCGGCCCGGCGGGCTGGTTCTGGCCGGCGAGCCCTTCTGGAAGAAGGAGCCCGCGGCCGAGTACCTGGCCTGGTCCGGGATGGGCCGGGGCGACTTCGGAACGCACGCCGAAAACCTAGAAACGGGCGAGGCCGAAGGGCTGATTCCACTGCTGGCACTTGTGAGCAACGGCGACGAGTGGGATCGCTACGAGACGCTCCGGTGGCGCGCCGCCGCCCGCTACGCCGACGCGCACCCGGACGATCCGGACGTAGCCGAACTCGTGACCCGCGTCGCGAAGAACCGCCACGAATACGTGACCTGGGGTCGAGAAACGCTCGGCTGGGCCCTCTACCTCTTCGCAACGCGGCGGGGATAGCGCACCGCCGGCTCCAGGCCCGGCCCTCCGTCTGCTCAGGCATGGATGGCGTCGAGCGTTATCCGAGTGGCATGGATGCGGGCGATCACGCGCGTCTCCAGCGCCCGCTGCTCGACCGGATACACGTATCCGTAGTAGCAGGGGTGCGACGTGTACTTGCGGGTCAGGCGATCCAGGTGGTCGATGGCGCCCTCCTCGACGAGCTCGGCCAGGCCGCGAATCTGGATGAACCGGCCGGTGTTGGCCGGGTCGATCACCAGCAGGCTGACCTTCGGGTTGGCCTCCATGGCGCGGCCCTTGCGGCGCTGGCGAGTCGTGTTGACGAGGGCGCACTGGCCGTCGTAGTCGACCCAGACCAGGCTCGACTGGGGCTGGCCGTCGGGCAGCATCGTCGTCAGCACGCCATGGACCGGCCGGGTCAGCAGGTCAACGTGGGAGTCGGGGACGCGGGCCTCGGCCGCTGGCGGCGCGGCCGCGGGCGTGGTCGCGGGCGCGCTCGGCTCGGCCATATCAGGAGCCCTCCCGGCAGTCCAGCGTCACGACGTGGGTCGGCAGGATCCGGCACAGGACGGGAGTCTCCGTCTCTCGAAAGCGGGCGTCGATGCAGCGACCGAAATAGGGGGCGACGCCGGCGTAGCGCAGGGACAGCCCGTCGAGGTGGTCCATCGCCCCGTCTTCGGTCATCTCCACGACCGTGCCCCGGACCTCCAGGTAACGCAGCGGCTCGCCCGGATCGAAGCACAGCAGCGTCACCTTCGGGTTGGCGCGCATGTTCTTCTCCTTGCGAAAGCCGCGCATGGTGTTGACTCGAACGTGCGTGCCGTCGAAGTCGCACCAGACGACCGACGTCTGGGGGGCGCCGTCGGGCATGACCGTCGTCAGGGCGGCGACGGGCGGGCAGTCGGCCAGGTCGAGGAAGTTCGGCGGGATCGCCGTCGCCGCTCCGGGCGGGCTCGGTCGGCTGGCCACGTCAGCCGGCCTTCCCCGTGGTGGCCGACACGACGGCGACGTCCGGCTTACCTTCGACCATTCGTGACTCCTCGTACGTGCCCGGCCCGGCCGCCACGGACGTGCCTAGCTCGGGCGTCTCCGGAGTTTCCGCCACCTGAGATGCGGGCGAAAGCGCCGACTGTCACGAATGCGGCGCCGGGCCATTGCCCCTGGCCTCGTCGCCGCGAGCCGTCGGTCCGGCGCTCCTGCCGCTACGATCCGCTCATGACCGAACGCATCGCAGGTTCCGCCGAGCTGACCCGATGGCGCGACGCGGCGCTCGCCATCTGCGACGAAGCCGACCAGATCGCCCTGGCGGGCTTCCGACGCGACCTCAGGGTCGAGACCAAGCCCGACCGAACCTACGTCACCGAGGTTGATCGTTCGATCGAGCGCATGGCGCGCGAGCGCTTGCGGGCTGCCTGCCCCGGTTGCGGATTCGTGGGCGAAGAGGAGGGGACTGAGGCCGCCGACGCCGCGATCTGCTGGTACGTCGACCCGATCGACGCCACGGCCAACTTCGTGCGCGGGGTGCCGGTCTTCGCTACTTTGCTGGCCGTGGCGGTGGAGGGTGAGCTGCAGCTCGGCGTCGTGAGCGCCCCGGCATTGCACGAGCGCTGGGTCGCCTGGCGGGGCGGGGGAGCCTGGCGCGGCGATCGGCGCCTGACCGTGAGCCGCATCGCCCGAATCGACGAGGCGCAGCTGCTGTACGGGAGCCGCACGGACGACATGCGCTCGGGTGAGATGCCGGGCCTGGACGCGACCCTCGCCCAAGCGTGGCGCGAGCGTGGCTTCGGGGACTTCTGGGGTTACATGCTCGTGGCGGAGGGGGCCGCCGAGGCGATGATCGAGACCGGCGCGCATGCCTGGGACTGGGCCGCGCCGGCGGTCATCGTCGAGGAGGCCGGCGGCCGCTTCACGACCGCCGCGGGCGAGCGCCGCATCGACGGGCCCTCCGCCGTTGCCACGAACGGCCTGATCCACGACGATCTGCTGCGGCGCTTGCGAGGCGAGTCTCGGCCATGAGGCGGCCGCGCTAGCCGAGGAACCCGCCACTGGGCTACGATCCTCACATGCCATTGGGCCGACCATTGGCGAACACACATGGAGGCACGATCATGGGCGACAAGACACCGAAGCGACCGCCGAAGACGAAGAAGCCGAAGCCCGCGCCGCAGCCGCCCACCAAGGGCGCGTAGGTGGCCCGCGAAGTACGGCAGAAACGGCCCACCGCACCGGGCCATCGGTTCAAGAGGCGTGAGATCGAGCTCGTGGAGGGCGGCAAGCTCGTCCTCCACACCGACGGCTCGATCGGCCAGGTCGACGGCGAAGGCGTGGTCAAGCACACCTGGGCCGCCGACGATCCCGAGTGGGCGCGCCACGCGATGCGTTTCGGGCTGCTCCCTCAGCCCAGCACCGTCGTGCCGCCGGATTCCCGCGTGCGCGCTTCCAAGACCGTCTAGCGGCACCGTCGAGGCCATGGCGAGCCTGAGCGCCATGAGCGGCTCGGCGATCGAGCGAAAAATCGCGGCGCAGTCCAACGGGGAGTTCGCCAGACTGAGGGGACTCTGCGAAGAGCCGAACGCCTTGCGCTCAGGCCGACTACGATCTAGACCGCTCGAACGCCCACTCACATCCGGAGGCCCAGCCCATGCCCGCGCCGATCCGTCCAGTCGTTCTGCTCGGCGCGCGCCTGCTGGACGGCCGATCGCCCGACGCGATCGCGGACGGCGTCGTCGTGACGGACGACCGGGGCCGAATCGCGGCTGCCGGACCGGCCTCTGCCACCGCCATCCCCAGGGATGCCGAGCGCATCGACGCCGCGGGGCTGACCGTCCTGCCCGGCATCATCGACTGCCATGTCCACCTGGCCTACCTGAAGCTCGAGCCTCTCGACGAACAGGTCCGGCACTCGTCCACCGATGTCGTCGTCCGCGCCCTCCAGACCGGCCGCGAGTTCCTGGAAGGCGGCGTGACTACCGTCCGAGATGCCGGCTACGCCCCAGCCGGGATAAGGCGCGCCTTCGCCTCGGGCGCGTTCCCCGGGCCGCGGACCCAGGTCAGCATTCACCCGCTGTCCCAGACCGGCGGCCACGCCGACGACTGGACGCTGTCGGGCGCGATCGTGAAGACCGAGATGAGCGATCTGCCGTGCGGCGTGGCGGACGGCGTGAACGCGGTCCGACGGGCGACCCGCCTCCAGATCCGTGCCGGAGCAGACTGGATCAAGGTCATGGCCACCGGTGGTGTGCTTTCGGCCACCGACACGCCGGACGCTTCGCAGTTCACGATCGAGGAGATCCGGGCCATCGTCGAAGAGGCGAAGGCGGCTGGGATCAGGGGCACGATGGCCCACGCCGAGGGGACGGCGGGCATCAAGAACGCCCTTCGCGCCGGCATCACCAGCATCGAGCACGGCGACCTGATCGACGACGAGGGGATCGACCTGATGCTCGAGCGCGACGTGCCGCTCGTGCCGACGTTCGCGATCAACTTCGCGCTCATGGACGAGGGTCGGGTCGCCCGCGGTGAGATACCGCCCTGGGTCGTGGACAAGGTGCGCTACCTGTTCGACCGCCAGCAGGTCAACTTCCGCCACGCGGTCGAGCGCGGCGTCCGTGTCGTGATGGGCACGGACAGCTTCAGGGGCATGTACCCGCCGGCCGAGCTGGCTTATATGGCCGCGCACGGTTTGGGCGCGTTCCGCGCGCTCCAGGCCGCGACGACCGAGGCGGCTCGGCTTCTCGGCCTGGCCGATCAGGTCGGCACGCTGGAGGCGGGCAAGCAGGCCGACCTGATCGCGGTCTCGGGCGACCCGCTGGCCGACCCGGAGCTGTGGCGCGACCCGGCCCGGATCGTGTTCGTCATGCAGGGCGGCCGGGTCGCGGCCGATCGCCGCGGGGCGTGACGGCTTGGTCTTCTTTCGGGCGTCTCAGCTGATCGACCTCTGGCTGGCGGCGGCCAAGGGGGTCCGCTGGGCGTGGCGGACGCTGCCGGGAGATCTCCTTGGCTTCATGGTGATGCGATGCAGCGGGGTGTCGCGGCCGAACCGCATGTCGGAGGCCGGCGATGTCACCGCTCTCGTGGTCGAGGACCCGAGGGTCGGCCGCTACCTCGATACCGGCTTCATGCCGATCCACGCCCAGACGGTGGGCCGCTACGTCTTCTGCCGCGGGCCCATGGACGAGCGCGTCCTGGCCCACGAGTGCGAGCACATCCGCCAGTGGCGCCGCTTCGGGCCGCTGTACCTGCCGTTGTACTTCGGTTTGTCGCTGGTCGGCGTCCTGCGCGGTCGGCGGCCGTACTTCGACAACCGGTTCGAGGTCGCGGCTCGGAGGCGCGCGGAGCTCGATACCTGACGTCACATGTCTGCCGGCAGGGATACTCTCCGCGCAGACGAGGAAGGAGACGGCGATGGCTACCCGAATCCAGGTCGTGTTCGATTGCGCCGACCCCGGCAGACAGGCGCAGTTCTGGGCGGAGGCGCTCCACTACCACCTGCAGGAGCCCCCAGAGGGCTTCGCGAACTGGCAGGACTGGGCCAGGGCCGAGGGGATCCCCGAGGAGAGCTGGAACGACTGGGCCTCGGCCGAGGACCCGGACGGGGCCGGCCCTCGCCTCTTCTTTCAACGCGTCCCCGAGGGCAAGGTCGCCAAGAACCGGATGCACCTCGACCTCAACGTCTGTGGCGGTCGGGAAGCCACGATGGACGAGCGCAAGGCTCGGATCGCGGCTGAGGTGGCCCGCCTGAAGGCGCTCGGAGCCAGCGATCGACGCGGCGCCATCGAGCGGGGAGACGAGTTCTGGGTCCGCATGAACGACCCAGAGGACAACGAGTTCTGCGTCCAGTAGCGGTGGGACCGCCGGCGGGCGTATTCCCTACTAAAGCCGTAGGATATTGGAACACCAGGTGCGCGCCGTCCGCGCCCCACCACCGCGAGATCTGAGGAAGCCGACCGAATGCCCACTCTCACGCAAGACGCCGTCCTGAAGGCCCTGGGCACCGTTCAGGAGCCCGAGCTCGGCGGGGACCTGATCTCGCGCAACATGGTCAAGGACCTGACGATCGAAGGGACCAAAGTCGCCTTCACGATCGAGCTGACCACGCCGGCCTGTCCGCTCAAGGACGAGATCCAGGTCCGGGTCGAGAACGCCCTCCGGCCGATCGGCGCCGAGGAGATCGAGGTCGCCTGGGGCGCAGTGGTCCGCCGGGCCACGCCCGCGACGCCCCAGCTCCTGCCCGGCGTGAAGAACATCGTGGCCGTGGCCTCCGGCAAGGGCGGCGTGGGCAAGAGCACGGTGAGCGTGAACCTGGCCGTGGCCCTGGCCCAGGCCGGAGCGTCGGTGGGCCTTCTCGACGCCGATATCACGGGTCCCAACATCCCGATGATGATCGGGGCCGAGGGCCAGCCGGTGGCCAGCCCGGCCGGCCGGATAACGCCCATCGAAGCCTATGGCGTGAAGGTGATCTCGATCCAGTTCTTCCTGCCCGAGGGCCAGCCGGTCGTGTGGCGCGGTCCGCTCGTCGGCGGGGCGATCCAGCAGTTCCTGCGCGACGTGGAATGGGGCGAGCTGGACTACCTGGTCGTGGACCTGCCGCCCGGCACCTCCGACGCGCAGCTGACCCTGGCCCAGTCCGTGCCGATCACCGGCGCCGTGCTGGTCACCACGCCTCAGCAGGTGTCGCTCTCCGATGTGACCAAGGCCCTGGCCATGTTCCGGCGGGTCAGCGTCCCCGTCCTGGGCATCGTGGAGAACATGTCGGGCTTCGTTTGCGCCCACTGCGGCGAGACGACCGACATCTTCGGCCGGGGGGGCGGCGAGCGCTTTGCCGCGGAGAACGGGATCGACTTCCTGGGCGGCATCCCGCTCGACATAACCCTCCGCCAGGGCGCCGACGTGGGCGTACCGGCCGTGGCTCAGCGCGAACCGGGCCCCGCGGCAAAGGCCCTCACTCACGTCGCCAGGGCGATCGCGGGCAAGGTCAGCGTCCAGGCCGCGCGGGAGCAGCCGGTCCTCACCGTCTCGTAGGCGCGGCCGCGTTCGCGTACCATCGGGACGCCCTTCCCGTTTGGGGTTGCCCGATGCTCTGTCCCGATTGCGCGGCGCCGAAAGCGCCTGGAGCCCGCTTCTGCTATCAGTGCGGCAGGAGGCTGGACTCGCCGTCTGCCGGCCTCAAGGTGGGCGATCGGCGCGTAGTGACCGCCCTTTTCGCGGATCTGGTCGGCTACACCACGCTCGTCGACGAGCTCGATCCCGAGGAGGTCCGATCTCGCGTCGACGGCGCCCTGGCTGTCCTCGGCGAGGCTGTCGTGCGCTTCGGCGGCTCGCTCGAGAAGTTCGTCGGAGACGCCGTCCTGGCCGTCTTCGGCGCCCCCGAAGCCCACGACGACGACGCCCTGCGGGCGTGCCTGTGCGCCCTCGAGATGCAGGCCGCACTGGCCCGAATAGGCGTCGGGATCGACCGGCCGCTGCGGCTGCGAGTCGGGATCGCAACGGGTGAGGTCGTCGCCGCGGTGCGGGACCTCGCGGGCGTGCGATCGGTGGCGCTCACGGGTGACTGCATGACGACCGCGGCGCGCCTGCAGCAGCTGGCCGAGCCGGCGGAGGTGCTTCTCGACGAGGCCACGGTCCGGGCCGCGGAACCGAGGATCGGCGCCGACCGTGTCGGTGAGCGGTTGCTGCGCGGCCAGAGCCACCCGATCCTGATCCACCGCCTGCGCGACGAGCGGCGCCGCGCGCCGAACGTCGGCCGAGGCATCCGGCTGGTGGGTCGCGAGTTGGAGTGCCGCCGCCTGGCCGAGGTGATCCACCGAACTGCCCGGACCGGCCGCGGCGGCGCCGTCCTTGTGAGCGGCGAGGCCGGGATCGGCAAGTCGCGGTTGCTGCTGGAAATGGAATCCGCGGCGCGGGCGGCGGGTTTCGCCTGGATGTGGATCGACAACGCGCCTCATCTGGTGGACTCACCCTATCGGGGCGTGCGGTCGATGGTCGATTGGCTGGCCGACGAGAAGGGCGTCAAGGCGGGCGTGTTGGGCCGGCAGCTGCTCTTCGGCGCGGAGCTGGACGAGGAGACGGCGCGGCAAATCGCGGGCGCCGTGGCGGTCCTGGCGCGCGACTCGGAGATGCTGCTCCTGCCTGAGGAGGGCTGGAGCCAGCAGGTGCCCGGGATAGCCGATCCGGCCGAGCTCGCGGCCGGGCTCAAGGTCGCGACCGACCTGTGGTTCACGTCCATGGTCGCCGAGCAGCCGCGTGTCGTCGTCATCGACGACTTCCACTGGCTCGACCCGTCGAGCCGTCTCCTGATGGACGAGATGGTGCGTATCGCCGGGGAGCTACCGCTGGTGGTCCTGACCGGCACGAGGCCGCCGCTGATGCCCGAATGGGTAAAGCTGCCTCACGTCGACGTCATCGAGCTGGGCGGCCTGGACGAGGCCGCCACCGAGGAGCTGGGGATGGTGGTGGGGGGCGCCGAGCTGGAACCGGATTCGGCTCGCTGGCTCTACCAGCGAACGGCCGGCAATGCCCTGTTCGTCGGCGAGATCATGCGGATGCTGCGGCTGAGCGGGCGGATGGAGCGCGTTGGCGAGCGGCTGCGCATCGACCGTGCGGCCGCGCAGCGCGGCGTGCCGCTCAGCTTGCGGGCGCTCCTGGGGGCCCGCATCGACGCCCTGCCGCCGCGGCAGCGATCCGCCCTGGAAGTCGCGGCGGTGATCGGAGTCACGTTCCAGGACTGGCTGCTGCGCGAGCTGCAGGGCGGGTCGGATGTGGCCGACGACCTGCGCCAGCTCGCGGAGGCAGGGATCCTCGTGCGCTGCGAGGGTGAGGCGGGGGGATCCGGAGAGGCGCCCCAACCCACCGGCTGCTGGCGATTCCGGCACCAGCTGTTCCACGACGCTGCCTACGGCCGCCTGCTCATAGACCGGAAGCGGCATCTGCACACGGCCCTGGCGGATCGGCTCGAGACCGCGGAGCCGGCCGTGGATGCCGCCGAGCTGGCGCGGCATCGGATGGCGGCCGGCGATGTGGCTCGCGCCGTGCCGCTACTGGAGCGGGCGGCGGTGGAGGCCGATGCGATGGGCGCCCTTGCCGAGGCGGAGGCCTTCAGGCAGGCCGCGACGGCGCTGCGAGACGGCCGAACGGTGCCCGAGATCGTCGCCTGAGCGGGGTGGAGCCGAGCCGGGGCCGCGCGAACCGGCGCCGACGCCTGGCGCGGGGCAGTGGTCCGCGCAGCCGACGCCATGCCCCAAACGGAGCGGCTCCAAGGAAGCCCGCCAGCGCCGTCCCGCCGGCCCCGCCGGGATCGCCGGCCCCGCCGGGCGCCAGCGCGGCAGCTCCGGGCGGGAGCGGCACGTTGGCCCAGTGGCCGGCCTTCCAGGCCGCGGCGGCCATCCTTGCCTGGCCCGAGAGCGAGGGGTGGAAGTAGTCGACCGTGCTGAGATCCTTGATGGTGAAGTCCTTTTCGGACAGGAGGGCGTCGTTGCGCAGGCAGTGGAGCTTGCCGGACCTGCCGTCGGTCGCCTCGATCTCGTCGCAGACCTGATAGAGGGTCGCGTCGTAGGTGGACAGCACCTGCTCCGCGGCCTGGAGCGAGAGCGGGCTATCCCAGCCCAGGAAAGGCGCGCAGGTTTGGGAATGGGAGGTCAAATTGAGCATCTCTTTGGCCTTCGCATCGGCCTGAGTGATGTCGTAGAAGTGGGCGAAGTCGGGGATCGAGAGCATCAGGATCCGGCTCCCGCTCGGCAGTCCGGACTGGAGGATGGCGATTGCGGATCGAAGCTGGGCCTCGAAGCTTGCCGGGTCCGTGGTGGGGTTGTCGCACAGGTCGTTCGTGCCGAGCTCGAAGGTGACGTACACCGTCGAGCTCGCGGGGAGCTGCTTCGCCGCAGCCACGATCGCCGTGGCCTGGCGCGCGGCGTCGCTCATCTTCTTGCCTGAGGTGGCCGCATCGACCACCATGATCTTGTCGCCGAGGGCCTCGAACCGCTCGCGCAGGCTGAAGACGCCGTCGCGCTTGGTCGTGCCCACGGCCCACGAGAAGCCCGGGTGGTCGCGTTTGTAGGCGGGCGAGACGCTCCACGCCTGGGTATAGGAATCGCCGATCGCGGCCAGCATCGTCGGCAGGCCGAGCGAAGCCCTCGGCGCGGCCGTGGGGACAGCGGTGGGCGTGGGAACCGGGGAGGGCGACGGTGAGGGCGAATCGCTCGGCGTGACGGTGGCGGTGGACGAGGCGGCCGGCGTGGCGGTCGAGGAGGCCTGGGCCACCGGGCCGAGCGACGGAGTGGACCAGTCGCCAGCGAGCAGCTCCCAGCCCAGGCCGAGCACCAGCACCGCAACGAGCGCGACCGCGCCCACGGCGAGTCCAACTCCGATGGCACGTTCCGTGGAAGGACGTTGCATGGGTCAATCGTAAGGGGACGTCGCGTTGAGCGTGGTCGTGCCGTGGAACACGCCGCCGTGGCGGGTGCTCGACGCTACCATTCGGCCATGGCGAACGATTTCGCGGTCGAAGCATTGGGCCGTTGCCCGCTCTTCTGCGGGCTGGGCACAGGGCCGCGCCAGGCGATCGCCCAGACCCTGCGGACGCGCCGCTTCCGGCGGGGCGAGGTGCTGTTCCACGAGGGCGACCCCGGAGACTCGCTCTTCATCGTGGCCTCGGGCTCGGTCAAGGTCGTGGTTCCCTCCGAGGAGGGCGACGAGGCGATCCTGGCGACGCTCCGGCGCGGTGACTTCCTGGGCGAGCTCGCGCTCCTGGACGGGGCGCCCCGGTCCGCCAGCGCGATAGCGCTCGAAGCGACCGAGGCTCTCGCCCTGCCGCGGGACCGGTTCACCGCCCTGGTCGCATCGGAGCCGGCGATTCGGGACGCGCTGCTCAGCGCCCTGGCTGCCGAGCTGCGGCGTCTGACCGCCCACGTGGCCGAGCTCCACTTCCTCGATCTCACCGGCCGGCTGGCGGCGCGGCTGGCCCGCCAGGCCGAGGAGCACGGCTCGCGCGCTGCCGACGGCTCGATACGGCTGGACGCTCCGGTGACGCAGAGCGACCTGGCGGCGATGATCGGAGCCACGCGCCAGAGCGTGAACAAGCTGCTGGGCGAGTTCGTGGAGAACGGGTTGCTGCGGCTCGACCGCGACACGATCGTGATCCCGGATCTCGAGGCGCTGGTGCGCGTCTCGCGCCGGTAGGGGCGCCGCGGCCCCGGCGCCGTCAGCCCGCGGAGATGACCCCCTCGCGCCCCAGCTGGAGCAGCTGCGCGCGGCTCTCGTCCAGGTGCTGGGTCGCGATCCCGAAAAGCCGCCGCAGCAGCAGCTGAGACTGGGAGGAGCCTCCCGTCAGCAGGCCGAGCAGTCCGGCGGCCGGCATCGAGAGCATCACCGCCGGGCCGATCGCTCGGGCGGTGGACAGGGCCGTCGGGTCCTCGCGCAGCGCCGACCAGCCGAGCAGGTCGCCCGCGTGCAGAGACGAGACCAGGACCCAGCGCCCGTCGTGGCAGACGCGCAGTGCCAGCTGGCCGCTCTCGAGCCAGTGGATCTCGGAGATCGGGTCGCCCATCTCGACCAGGGTTTCACCGTCGTTCAGGCGGCGCCGGCAGGATGCGGCCGCGAGAGGTGCGAGGTCGGCTTCGGTCAGGCCCTCGAACAGCGGCAAGCGCGACAGGTCGGCCGCCTCGATCCTCTCCCTGGTGCTCATGCTCAGCTCCAACTGCGGGCCCGGCGGAAACCCCGGTTCGTATTGTCCGCCAGAAGCGGCGGTTTTGCGCGGCCTTAGCCCCCACCCTCGCCGGGGGTCGGCGCGTCCCGAACCGTGGCGTGGAGGAACGCGGCGGCCGCGATCCCGGCCCGCCGGCGGCCCTCGCTGCCGCCCAGAAACGCCGTCTGGCCATTCTCGCAAGCGCCCCAGGGGCCGCTGATGGCGACCTCGACGTGCGTATCCTCGCCCGACTCTACGGCCCGCACGGCGATGCCGACGGTCGAACCGGCGATCTCCCGGGCCTGGGCTGCCAGGGCGGCTATTGGGGCGTCGCTCTCCGCGGGTGCGAGCAGACGCGACGAGACGAGCCACGGGGCGTCGCCGAGGAGCCGCATCGTGGAGCCGCCCGTGCCGGCCTCGACGAGGGCCACGGTCCACTCGCGGGCCGCCAGCTCGCGGCCCAGGACGCTGGGCCATGTGTCGCCGTCGCGGCCCCAGACGTGCTTGCCGACCGCGGCGAGCACGACGGCCGCAGCTTCCTCGACGAGCTCCTCAGGCGAGCGGCCGCCGTCGGCGCGGGCGGAGATGCGCACGTCCACGGCATCGGACCGGGCGTACGTGGCCACGACGGGGTTCTCGGCGCGGAGCAGCCGCTCCCCGAGCAGGGCGGCGACCGCCGATTCGCCGATTCCCGCCAGGCGATACGTGCGCGTGACGCGCCCCTGGCCCAGGCCCCGGGCGACGAGGTGGGGGAGCACCCAGCCCTCCCACATCGGCCGCATCTCAGCCGGAGGCCCCGGTAGCGCGACGATCACCCGCCCGTCCGGCCGATCGACCCACCACCCCGGCGCCGTGCCGCGTCCGTTGGGGATCGCCGTGGCCGAGGGGAGGAGCCAGGCCTGCTTGACATTGGTCTCGGGAAAGGCGATGCCGCGGCGCTCGAAGAGGTGGCGCAGCCAGCGCTCCAGCTCGGGGTCGACCGCGGGCCGCTCCCCGACGACGGCGGCGACCGCCTCACGGGTCAGATCGTCGGGCGTGGGGCCGAGGCCGCCTGTCGTGACGACGAGATCGGCCGCGGCCAGCGCGTTTCGCAGCGCGTCGACGACGGCCGCCAGGCGATCCGGTAGCGCCGCGATCCATTCGACATCCACGCCGAGCCCGGACAGCGACCGCGCCAGGTCCCCGCTGTTGGTGTCGCGCGTCTCGCCGACGGTGAGCTCGGTGCCGACCGCCAGGAGCACGGCAGTCCGCATTGGGCGCGCTGCCGGCGCTGCTTCGAGCTTGGGTGCTTTCGGTTCGGGCATACCGGGAGCGTAGTCGGTTCGCCCGCGTTCGTCCGGCGTGGCCCCTTCAGGCTTGCCGAAGCCGCCCGCGCCGCTGCTATGATCGCCGTGCTGCAAAACCCCAATCCGAAGGAGGTCCCTTGGCCGACCGGCCCTCCTCATCCGATCCGTCGCCGTCAACCGGCAAGAGCGCCGCCTCCGGCAAGAGCGCGGACTCGCGTCCGCCCGGTCTTGGCGCGCAGTTCGGGCGAACTCGGAGCGCCCTGTTGGGGCTCGTCTCGGCCCACCTCAAGCTCCTCTCGACCGAGCTGTCCGAGATCATGGACGAGATCAAGCGCGCGGTCGCGCTCGGCGGCATAGCTTTGGCGGTCCTGGCCCTGGCCGGAGTGATGGCCGTGGTCGGGTCCGTCCTGTGGCTGGACGAGTGGGCGTTCGGCTCGATCGGCTGGGGCGCGCTCCACGGCACCACGCTCCTGATTGCGGTCACGGTCACGCTCGTCATGTTGATCATCCCGCACGCGGCGCCCCGCGTCGGGCTCGCGTTCTTCGTCGCCCTGCTCGTTGCCGTCGTCGTCGGCTTGATCCTGTGGCTGCAGTTGACCAGCCGCGCCTGGGGCTGGG
Source organism: Candidatus Limnocylindrales bacterium (assembly GCA_050008515.1). Lineage (GTDB taxonomy): Bacteria > Chloroflexota > Limnocylindria > Limnocylindrales > CSP1-4 > Fen-1039. The sequence goes on along the minus strand of JBEKMM010000002.1, from coordinate 1,215 downwards.
TCGGCGACAGCTTCTTCGGCTCGCTCACCTCGCCGTTCGACGGGCACGCGATCTCGGCAGCCCATCGACCGATCGCGGCCGGGGTGATCGTGCTGGCCGTCTTGTTCGGGGTCGTGGGCGCGATCGTCGGCTTCGTCGTCGAGAGCGGCCTCTTGAACCGCGTCGCCGCGGCGGTCGGCATCGCCATTGTCGGCGCCCTGCTCGGCGGCCTGCTCGGCGGCCTGCTCGGCGTGCCGATGAGCTGGGGAATCGCGATTGCGGTCGCCCTGGCCGTCTTCCTGGTCCTTTACGCGGTTCTGGCCGCGTTCCTGGTGCTCAAGAACGCCGACTTCGAGGAGCTCAAGAACCGCCTGCTGCCCAACCAGACAATCGAGACCACCAAGGAGACTATCGAGTGGGTGCGCGAACAGATGCCGCTCGGGCGGAAGTCGTAGCCCGCCGCCAGCTCCTGCTGGACGAGGTCATAGGGCTCGAGGCCGCCGCACGTTCCGCGTTCGACATTCCCGGCAAGATCAAGCGGGCGCCGGCCAGGACGGCCGCGCTCGCCGCCGGTACGGCGTTCATCGTCCTGGGCGGGCCGCGGCGGACCTATCGCGCCTTTCGACGGGCGATCCTCGGGCCAAAGGCAGATCTTCCCAAGTCGATGCTGCCCAATCAGATCGACAAGGCGCTGCGCTCGCTCGGCGACGACGGCGAGCAGGTCCGCGGGCTGCTCGAGCGCGAGTTCGGCGCCTACTTGGACAAGAGCCGCCCGGAACGTGAAGCCCGCAACCTGAAGGGCATGGTCTCCGAGCTGGGCGGGAACATCCTTCGCCCCGTGACCGCCGAGGCGGGCAAGCGGCTGGCAAAGGAGCTCTTCAGCCCCGAAGCCGGGGGCTTCGCGGCGGCGATGCAACGGATCCGGGCTCGACGTAAGACTCGCGAGGCCGATCAGCCGGGCGAGGCAGCCTCCGGGCCCCAGAAGGCCACCCCCTCGCGCTGGGAGCGGCGGCCGGGCCCGCACCGCAACCGGCTTCGCCCGCACTGACCGAGCTCCGCGCTGGGTGCAGGCCGCTGGGGCGCGGACCGCGCCGCTCGCCGGCGGGCGGCCCCGCTCAGATCCCATAGCGCCCTGTCAAGCCCCAACGCCCCAGTTGGGGTCGAAATCCTGCCCGTTGCGCCAGACTCCCCAGACGATGCTCAGGGCTTTGCGCATGCAGTGGCCGAGCGAGTTCA
>JBEKMM010000019.1:0-45277 GCA_050008515.1 Candidatus Limnocylindrales bacterium | reverse complement strand
GCGTCGGCGTTGGGGTGGGCGTGGGCGTGGGGGTCGGCGTCGGGGTCGGGGTCGGCGACGGCGTGGGCGACGGCTGTTCCCGACCCATCATGAGCAGGGCGATTGCCCCGGCAGCGATGACCCCGATGCCGACTGCCTTCTCCTGGGCGCTGGTGAGCATCGGAGGATCAGCTCGGCGTGGGCTTGGAGGCGGCCAGGGCGCCAGCGTAGGTCAGTCCTGCCACCTGGATGGTGATGTTCGCCGGCGTCGGGGTGGACCCCTCCTGGCTGATCGTGCCGGAGTAGGTAACTCCCTCCAGGGTCACGGCTATGGAGACACTGGTGCCATCGGCGCTCGGGGTGATGGTCAGGGTCACGGGCTCCGGGGCGGCGGGCGTCGGGGTGGGCGTCGGGGTGGGCGTCGGCCTGGGGCTCGGGGTCGGGGTAGGAGTCGGGGTGACCTCGGTCATGGCAGAATCCTTAAGGCCCGGGTTCGCGGGGGTATGTTACCTCCAGCGGGGACAGGGTGGCCAAGTCGAGCAGGGCGGCAGCGTTGTCGGCGTGGGGGTCGGCGTCGGGGTCGGGGTCGGCGACGGCGTCGGCGTGGGGGTCGGCGTGGGCGTCGGCGTCGGCGTGAGGGGCTGCTGGTTCTCAACCCCTGCGCCGAACAGCACCAGCAGACCACCGAACAGGGCTAGTCCCAAGCCCACCTTCTGATCGGTTCGGAGCGTCATCTCACTGGCCTCACAGTCTACCCGACCATGAAGCTCATGAAGGAGCCCTTGGAACTGGTCGCGGGCAATTTGAGCACCGCCACGATGGCACCGAAATTGACCGCCTGAGCTGCCGTCATCGCCATGGACTGCCCTGCCGAGGAGGCCGCCGTCATGTCCTCCCAGCCGTAGGTGCCCGTACCCGGCCCGTTGCCCTGGATTTCCATGGAGAAACCGCTGCCGGCCGTGAAGGGGTCGTTGCTCGTGCTCGTCGCGGTGGCAATGCCGATCACCACCTCGCCCGACGCCACGAGGGCAGCGGTGGGTCCGGCAGTCATATTGCCGCCACCGTCGTAGCCGCTGGCGGTGCCCGTGTATTGATCGACGTCGCCATCCGGGTACTCGGCGATGATAATGTCGGAAGCCTGATTGATGGTCACCTGGGGAGTGCCAGCCGCGGTACCGACGAACTTCCACAGGGTCAGCCAGTGCGGGACCTGGTACGTGTACGCGCCCACCACGGTCCAGTTGCCGTTGACGCTGTCCGATACCGCCGTCACCTCGTTGGTCCCAGCGGTCGCGCAGAGCAGCGTGTGACCGGGAGTCACCGCCTGCCCGTAGGTGAGGGTGGTGCCGCCTGTGAACAGACCGGTGATCTGGGTGGCGAGGGCCATGGCCGCTCAGGCGACGGCCACGCACCTCCACTTGCTCGTCTCGGTATTCCATAAGAAGCCGACATCGAGCCGCGTGGAGATGACCGTAGTGGTGGGCAGCGCAACCGTCGATGCCTCGAAGCTCGCGCCCCAGGTGATCCCTTGCGCCGCACCGTTGTCGGTGAAGGAGATCCGGAGCGTGTCCCCGTCCACCGGCGCCCCACTCAGATTCGTAGTCATCGAGGTGATCGGGGTGGCCAGAGCGGTGAGGTGGACGACGTCGTAGTTGTTGGTGTTGATGATGGGCGTCGCACCCGGGCCAGCGACGGCCAGCACCCGCTTGGTGATCCGTGTGCTTTTGATCCCGGATGTGGCGATCATGTAGCCGGTAACGTTCTCATTGCCGGTTACAACGAGGGAGGCCACGGAGAGGATGCTCCCTATCGAGACAAAACTGGCTTGTGGCCCTCCGATCCAAAGCCCACTTGGAGACCCCTGCGCGTCGAGGAGTAGTCCGTAGTTGGTCCCATCGGTGTAGTTGCTCACGATGCTCAGGCCGCCACCGATGGCGTCAGCCCCCTTGTTGGTGAGCGAGAGCTGGGGACCGTAGATACCACCGTCGATCTCGAACTCCATTTCCACGTCGGAACTAATGACGACGGGTGAGTTCTGCGTGCCTGTGATGACTACGCCGTGGGCGGCATTGGCCGCGTTCTTGAGCGTCAACGCATTGTTGGCCACCCCATCCGGCTGAAAGCCCATGTCGCCGGCGTTGGTGAGAGGCCAGGTGATAGGGGGCGCGGGGAGGGCGTATCCAAGTCCGCCGGCACCTACGGTGAGCACATCACCGATCGCCCCCAGGGGGAGACGGATCGGTGGGGCCGGCGTGGCGGTGGCGCCGCCGACGATGATGTCCCCGGCCGCAGTCATGGGGTTGGCCATGCCACTCGGAACGCCGATGTTCATGGTGGGGTGACCACCGGAGTGTCGCGAACCACCCGTATCTCTCCCAGCTCGATGTGGAAGTTGCCAGTCGTCTCGCCCTGACACTCCAGGTAAGTCGCAATCTCGCCCTGGACCTGCGGGATTCGGCCAAGGTAGCTCGCGAGACGGTCGTGCAGTTGACCGGGGGGGACTGTGAAGGAATCCATCTACTGCTCCTCAGCCAATGGCTCTACGTCGGCAGGAACTCCATGCAGGCCACCGTCACAGGCCCGGCGGCTGCGATGAGCCAGGTGTCGGAGTCTCCCTCCTCCAATCCGCAGGTGAAGGGCTGACCAGCAGTCAGCGGGATACCTCCCGAGGGGCCAGTGGTCGTCACTGAGCTGTCCCCACCCACCCACACCGCGCCCGCGGGCACGATCGCCGAGGCGATGCGACCGGCGGAGAAGGGCACCTTGAAAGGGGTGCCGCTGCCCACGGTGACCGTGAAGTGACGCTTGCGCGTTGCCCGGGGAACCCAGGCAAGTATCTGGGCCAGCGTCGGGATACACCCCTCCGCAGCGAGCAGTCCCGGGGCCTGAGCGAAGTCGATCGCCATGGGGCGATCCTACGCTCAGCTCGTCGTCTGGGTGGCGGAGCCCACGCCCGGCGGGGCGGTCTGCGTCCCCCAGGGGATCACGATGACATCATCGAGGTTGAGGCTCGCCGGCCGGACAACCTTCTGCCCCAGGAACCAATCCCCGGTGAGGTTGTCCTGCGGAAGGGGGACCAGGTTGAAGGCGAACATCCCGAGCGCGATGCCGATGGCACCCTGGACGGTGGCGGCCGGGTTGTTGTTGTAGATCGTCACCGATCCCTTGCGATCCGGTCCGTAGAGCCAGAATTCGTCACGTCCCACGTAGTCGAACGGGTCCTTGCTGGGAGCGCTCGGCTGCGCCACGTTGTTGCCCGGGCTTGGCGACTGCACGGCGTCGCCCGGGTCGGAGCCCTGGGATTGCGCGCTCATCACCCCAGTGGTCTGCTGTGTGCTCCGCGGGGTCTGGGGCGGCACCTGCACCTGGATCGCGAAGTCATCGATCGCCCTCACGTAGGCGCCGTTTGAGTCGGGCAGCGCCTTGACGAGATACCGGCACTGGGCGAACTGGCGCTTCTGGAGCTGGAAGGCGTTGGGGATCAGGGCGTTGTTGCCCTTGCCCGCGATGGCAATGTTGAGGTTGATTCCCGCCTGGCACGCGGCGTCTCCCGCATAGGGAGCCCCAAAGGCGGCGGTCTGGCACCACAGGCCGAGGATTCCGGCGAAGTTGTTAAGGGTGCCGACCCGCTGCGCAGTGAGAATCTCGGTGACCACGTAGAAGGGATGCACCGAGTCGTCAGTCACGAAGTTCGGGTTGTCGCGAATCGCGACCACATCCCCGATCTGTGCGATGGGCCCGAACTCCTCGCGGTTGACCTGGCCGTGTCCGCGTCTCACCTTGCTGCTGCCTCTCTATGGCACGCGCTGGGGGCGGCCCCGATCAGGCCGCCCCCTTCGCGAAATGGTGTCCGATCAGATCAGGAGGGAACCCGGTTGCCCGCGTCGAACTGGGCCACCAGGTCGTCCTCGTTGTTGTCCTGGAGGTTGACCGTGTAGCCCACGATCTCGCCGATGTAGCCGCCGAGGCCGAACTGCTCGGCGCCGATCGCCAGGGGGACCGAGCTGAGCAGGTCGATCCGGAGGTGGTTGGTGGGCGGAACCATGATCGGGTCGAACAGGTAGCCCACCTTGGACTGCGCCCCGCCCTGCGCGTACAGCTCCTCCAGCGTGAATACGGCCACCTTCAACGCCCCGACGTAGACCGTCACCTCATCGATGAAGGGCACCGCGCTGAACACCGTGAAGTGGGTCAGCACGATCCCCTGGTTCTGACCTGGGGTGCAGTTCGGGAACACGTCGGTGGCGTAGGTGTTGGCGACCAGCGCCACCGGGTTGCTCAGCCGGGCCAGGATGTTCGCCCCGGTCGGCACCTGCGTGTTGTTGAAGTCGGTCGGTCGCAGCAGGCGCGCGGTCAGGTTGTTGATGGTGGAGCTGCCGCGGGCGAGCGCCTGTGCCGCCTTGTTGGCCCGCTGCCGCTGCGCGGTGATCGCGGACTGCTCCAGCGAGGCCCGGGGGAAGATCAGGACTGGGGAGGCCGATGCCATGGGAGGCTCCTCTTACGCGCGTGGGGGCTCATATCCTCACGCGGTTGGAAGGGTGGATGTTCGCGGTGTTGAGGATCGTCCAGGTCAGCCGGCGACGGTCACCCGGCTGGACTGGCGGTAGGGGGCCATCCGCGGCGCCACCGAGGCACGGTAGCCGAGGGCTCCAGCCGGGATGGAGGGCGCGGTGCTGGGGGTGGGCGACGGCGTGCTGGTGATGAGCGCCCCGCTCGGGTAGGTCGCCCGGAAACCGGCCTGGCGGCCGATCAGCGTCGCGGACGAGATGATGAGCGGATCACCCCATCCGGGCTGATCCATCCACCACCCGACCAGGCCCAGGGCGAGGGCTCCACCCTCCACCCAGGTGCTCCGGCGCTGGCCGAGGCTGACCCGGTAGTTCTTGGTGTCGGAACTCGCCGCCACTCCGTCAGCGGCGCCGACCACGAGCGCGATGCCGGCTTCGATGACCGGGAATGGCGTCCGGGGCATGGTGTGGACCTCACCTCAAAGGGCTGGCTGCCGGGAACGAACCGGCGGAATCGGCGCGAGCATAGCACCGGCCCCGAGCGGGCGGAGCACCTACCCCGAGGAGCGGCGGCGGCTCCGGCTCGGCACGGGCAACGGCGCCCGGGAGCTGTAGGACAGGCGGGCGGTTGGGAAGCCCGAGGTGTAGGTGGAGGGGGTGGCGAACTGATAGGGCGCGTAGGCCGGGGCCCGTGCGGCCGCCCCGGCGATGGGCCCGTAGCCCTGGGGCCCGATGGCAGCGAACACCGGCGTCGGCGCCTTCGGCTCGACCTTGCGAATCACCAGGAACCCGAGGATGGAGATGACCGCCAACCCGCCCACGAAGATCAGCCCCTCGTTGGTGAGCGCCGCGGCCGTCTGGCCGATGATGATGGCCGGGATGTTCGCCAGGTCATGAATGGCGGCGCTGAGCTGCTGCCAGTGGGTGACCACCAGCCAGATGATGAGCAGGGGGATGATGAGCGGTGCTACCGCAGCGATCAGGGCAGTCAGGACATCCCACATCGGGCTTACCTCGTGGTCACGACGACGAAGCGGTGGCCGCCCTGACCTTGGCTCGACTTGATCTGGGTGGGCGACCCCCAAATCCAGACCCCGTACAGGGTCTTGCCCTGCTCGGCGGCCTTCTCCTGGAGGTTGGCGAGCAGGTAGTCGAGAAACTGGGTCTGCCCGTAAGGGGACATCTGATGGTCGGTCATGTCCACCCCGATCGCCGAGGTGTCCTCGGGGACCGAGACGGCCTGGAGCGGAGCGATGAGCTGCCAGTCACCCCCGCTCGGGATCATGGACGCTACGGGGGCGTCGGTGGTGCTGGGCGGCGGGGCACCCGGAGTGGTGACGGGCATGGCGGCTGCATCATATCGCCGAACACGATGCCAGGGAGGAGCGCCAGGTCATCCCGGGTCACCTGGAGCGCCTGGGTGTGACTGACCACGGAGCGCCGCGGCTTGCGCCCGGCCGGCTGCCACCCGGGCGGGGAGCGCCGCCGACTCACCGCCGGCGCCGGTAGTGCCAGGCGAAAAACCCGACAGCCGCGGCGGCAGCCAGCAGGAAAAGGTCATCGGCGCCGCTGCCGCCGGTCGATGGAGGCGCCGGCGCCGACGATCCGCCCGGGCAGGTGTAGGTCCCGGTCTCCGGATTGGGCCCCACCCCGGTCGAGCCGTCGCAGCACACGGTTTGGCTTTTGAGGCTGGACGGGTCCCAGCAGGTGCAGCAGGCGGTCACATCCACGCAGCTTGGAACCCCGTAGTCGGAGGGCAGCCCGCAGCCCAGCGACTCCCAGGCGAGGCCGAACGGGCCCACGGGTGGCGGGAGGAGCGCGTTGCAGAGCGCGTCGGCGTTGGCGCAGCTCGCCATCAGATCACCCCGCGGCGATGGAGCAGGTAGCCGCCGCCCAGCCCGATCAGGGCGAGGAGGAGGAGCGCCCAGTCGTCCGATCCGCCGGTGGCCGCCGGCGCGTTGGGGTTGCAGCCGCAGTCGATGTAGACGCTCGCGTCACACGTGTCAGCGTTGCAGCAGGCGCAGCTCCATCGCACCTGATCAGACGCGCACCCCGACTCGCCCGGTGGACCGTAGGTGCAGTCCTTGGGAAAGTACCCGGTGCGGCAGGGGTTGACGCAGGGGATCGGGGCGGTCGCCACGCGGCGATCCTATTCCTCCTCCGGGTCTCGCGTCGTACCCATCACCGGCGGCGCGCTCCCAAACGCCGGCGCCGGCGGGGGCCCGTGATCGATCGGGCTGAGCAGCAGACGCTCGCCGTTCGAGGGGCAGTCGGCGTAGGCGCACATGGCCTCGGTGGAGCCCGGCGCGACCCCGAACCGGCGATGGCAGGTGGGACATTCGGTGAGGACGAGCTGTTCCGCGGTGAGCGGCGGCGGCTCCGGCGGTGTACCTGGAGGGGCGGCTGCCTGGCTGGCGGCCACGCCGGGGTCCGGCGGCGGTGGAGGTGGCGGCGGCGGGACACCCGTGATCCGGCCGGTGATGGCGCCCACGATCTCCGGAACGTGCCGGCTCGCCAACTGCATCACGAAGCCCATCCGTTGCATGGAGAGCCGCATCTGCTCGTTGAACTCGCGGACCTCCTCCTTCCAGGTCTCCCGCTCCTTATCCATCTCCAGGTGCATCCGGTCGCGTCGGGTCATCGCGTCCTCGTAGGCGATCATGTCCGAGACGCGCTGCACCCCAGCGGGCACGGCCGGCTCGGGCTGGAGAGCCTTGGACTCCGCGATCAGGTCGGCTTGGAACTTCATCGCGTCGCGGATCATCTGGAGCTGGGCCTGAAAGGCGGTGGGGCCCTGGCCTCCCCCTTGCGCGACCTGGGCCACCATCTCCCGCAGCGACTTCAACTCCTCCCGGGTGGCGACCGATGCCTCGTCGCTCCGCTGGGCGAGCGCCTTCTGGAGTTCCAGGTTCTGATTGGCGAAAAAGCCGAACACGTCAGACAGGAGGCCACCCTGGGGTGCCGACTCCGTGATCTCCCCCGTGGCGGCGTCAATCGTCGTCGTCTTGCGGAGCTTCGCGTTGCCTTCGGCGATCTGCGCCCGGAGGCTCACCTTGCGGGCCTCACGCTCCAGGTCCCGCAGGTCCAGGGTGGAGCGGACTTGCTCTCGGGCCAGCTCGTCATCGTCCATCCGGAGCACCCGGTCAAGGCTGGTCTCGGGTGACGGCGCCGGCACCGCGCCCGGCATGATCGGGACGTTGCGCCGGGCCAGGTCGTCAAGGCTGGGTCCCACTGCCATCTCACGTCTCCAGGTCAACGATGGCGACCGTCTTGTGACGGACGTGCCGGAAGTACCCGCGGATCGCCTGATCCACGAAGTCGTCAATCGTGCCGAGATACCCCTCCTGCCGGACGAAGTCGTAGAACTGGAGGGCGGACTGGGTGAGCCTGACCGTGACCGGGGTGAGCGGGGGTTCGGGCGGCTGGCCGGCCCCGGGCGCGATCGGGGGGACGGCGAGCCGGCCGGTGGTGAGCTGGGGCGCTGGCATGTGCCCGTTGCCGTTCCCCCCCGCCGGCGGCTCGGCCCCCGCGAAGGGACCACCGGGCGCTGTGGCCCAGTCCGGGAGGGGTGGCGGTGGCGGGTCGGGCGGTCCGGTGGGTGCTGGAGGAGTCACCGGCGGTGCCGGCGCACGGTGGGCCGGTTCCACCTTGGTTTGCAGCTTGTGGGCGGGCACCGACTCGACCCAGGTGCCATCGTCTGCCTGGATGATCGGCGGGTGTGGGGCTCCTGGCAGCTTGCAGTGCCGGTTGTGCATCCTGACCTGGATGAGCTTCTTGGGCTCCTCCGGGCTGCCGAACTTGCCGCAGCGACAGTAGGCGGGGGTCTGATCCACGCTCGCGTTGAGGCTCATGCGCGCTCCGATGATAGATCAGCCATACTCCCCTCGTGATCGATTGGTCCCGCATGGCCGAGAGCGTGACGCAATTGGGCATCTTCTGGGTGGCCGACCGGCTCATGCCGAAGCCTCCGCAGCGCCCGGGGAGCACGTCCACGGCCCTTTCCGAGCCGGGGGTCCGCGGGGGGTGTCCGGTCTGCGAGATCGATGACGCGCTCTGGGAGGCGCGGGGCAAGCTGGAGCAGGTCGTCTACCTCTCCGGATCGAACGGGGGCATCCCCCAGGAGGTGCGTCCGCTGGTGCTCCTGGCCCGGCAGAGCATGGAGCGGGCGCGGGGAATGGTGACTTCGCTCCGTGCCCAGGTGCCTCGTCTCGCCTCCCAGTGCGACGAGACCTCGGGCGCCATCGATCAGGCGATGCTCGCCCTGCCCGAGCCGGCCACCATGACCATCCAGCAGGCCCGCCAGGCGGCCGGCGCCATCGAGGGGGCCAATCACCAGGCGGGCAACCTGGCACTGAGCTTCTATCAGAGCGAGCGGGACTATCGCGGCCATCAACGCATGACCGACCTCTACGAGCGAGCCCAGCGGGAGAATATGGCGCCGGAGGAGTTCTACCGGCAACTCCAGGAGGTGCTCACCAATGGCTGACGTGGATCAGGACCCGGACTTCGGCGACGACGACTCGGGGAACGACGACTCCGAGGCTGAGGCGACCGTCGCCGGGATCGATGTCCGGCAGCTAGAAGCGATGTCAGAGGACCCGTTCCTCGCTGGTCCGCCATCGCTCGGCGATTTCGTCTCCCAGATGAACGGCTCGCCCGGGTTCGTGGTGGACCCGGCCATAGCCCGGGAGTCGACGTGCATCGGCTACCAGCTCCGCCGCGACGCCCCACCGGACGCCAAGCCGGACCTGGTATTCGCCAAGGGGTTCGTGGTGGACCCGGCCATAGCCCGGGAGTCGACGTGCATCGGCTACCAGCTCCGCCGCGACGCCCCACCGGACGCCGAGCCGGACCTGGTATTCGCCAAGGGGGTCGTGGGGGCGCTCGACAGAGATCAGGTCGAGATGTTCTGCCCCACCATCCAGGTCCGGCCCCTCAGCGACGCGCAGCGGGATCGGCTCACCGCGTTCACCCAGGCCGCCCAGACCTGCAAGGTCCAGGTGGCGGACCTCCCCTCGGGCGACCGGCTCGACCCCTACCTCGGCTGCATGTCGGCTGAGCTACACCAGCGAGGTCAAAGGCTATGAACGACGCACTCTCTCGCGGCGACATCCAGGGGGACAAGCGGGGGGACATCCTCGGCGCTCCCCGGGGCGATCTTCACGGCGACGTTCGAGGCTACTGACCTGAGAGTACGATCCGGGCCATGGTCTCGCCCCATGATGTCGATGCCATGGCCGAGCGGGTCTCGGACTGCCCATGGTGGCCGACGTTCGACGCCGACGCTCAGGCGATCATCCAGTCGGCCGACCTGTACGTGGAGGATCGGCCCTCCGAGCTGGAGCTGGAGCTGACGCGCACCGACCAGGATCACACCCTGCTCGGGGTGACCATCCTGCCCGACACCGCGGTCGAGTACGGGCTGGGCGACCGGACCGTCAGCAAGGTGTTCTACGAGCCGCACATCGAGCTGGACCGAGACCCGTGCGACACCATGCTCCACGAGATCGGCCACATGCCCGGCATGGACTTCCCCCACCACGACGAGGACGACTGCCGGATGTGCAGCCGGCCCCAGGAGCGCCACATGACCGCTCGGCCCTTCTCCGACGACTGCCCGGTCTGCAACACCTTCTCCCGGCTCTCCGAGGCTCGGGGTCTGCTCGACTACCTGCGCTTCCAGGCGCACCTGATCCACCGCATCCCGATCGGTCTTGGCGGCACCATTCCGCTCGCCGACTGGCGGTGCGGCCAGGCGTATGACCAGCTCAACCTCGCCTTTCGGCGGGGGCTTCTGCGAGGTCGCGAGGACGCGGCTGAGGAGTTGGCCGGCCTCATCATCCGCACCCGGCAGGCACTCCAGGGGGAACTCAGCCCCGAGGACGTGTCGATCGCCGATGACCTCTGCAATCAGGCGTGGTCCTACGCGGGTGACGTGAATTGGTGGTTCTGGGCCCACGCGAGCCACCCCGAGCTGGCATGGGCGATCTGACCATCCTCTCGCGCTGCCAGAGCGCCGAGCTGGAGCTGGTCAGCAAGGGGGCCACGCCGGCGGAGGCTCAGGCCGCGGTGCGCCAGTCGCTTCGCTGGTCCCGCAAGATCGCTGCCCAGCTCTCGGCCCCGATCCGCGAGCAGGCCACGCTCGACCTGCTGGAGCGCCGGCTCCGCTCGGTGGAGGGTGACTACCTGGCCGGGCTGCGGGCCGCGCCCGACCCCGCCGAGCGCACCCGGCGGTACGTGGAGGGGATGCGCGCCGCCGGCGCCGAGCCGGGCCCGGAGACGATCGCCCGCTATGAGGGTGCTCAAACCGGCTGATCCCGGGGGTATGCTGGCCGCGCCATCCTGCCCAGACGGGCCGTGGAACCGGCCCCAGCCGTGGTGGGAGCACATCTCTCGGATGGGCGGGGTGGCGAATCTGCCGCGAAAGGAGGTGATTCGGAAAAGTGGCAACGATCGACCAGGGACAGGTCAAGTGGGAGCGCAAGACCTCCGGCGCCGGCGCCAAGTGGAAGGCCGCAGTGGGCGACACCGGGCGGTGGGCGGAGGGTCTGCGTCGGGCGGGAGCCCAGCCCGGACCGATCTCGACCCAGGCGTACTCCGCCGGGGTGGGGGCCGTGACCGCGGCTGACTTCGACGCCAGCGTCTCCGGGAAGGGCCCGAAGTGGCGGGAGAACTTCCTGCGGGGCATCTCGCGGTGACCTCTTCGGACCATCCCCTCGGCAGGAACGCTCCTTGCCGATCCCCGAGGCGGTGATCCGGTTCCCTCTCCTCCGGCGTAGCCTTGCGCCGTGATCTACTCCAAGGGCCCGCCGCGGAGCACCTTTCCCCCCAAGCGCACCTTGGTGGTCATCGTCATCGCCAACCTCGTGCTCATCCCGGCGGTGGCGATCTCGCGGAGCCAGCCGCAGTGATCTACGACCAGGGCACCCCCCGACCCGGCACCGAGGCCACCCGGGGCCACACCGGGAAGAAGTCGATGGCCTCGCTGGTCATGACCGGCGGCCTGCTGGTCATCCTCGGCATCCAGATTCGCGATGAACGGAAGGGCGTAGGCCAGGCTCTCCCACCCAGTCCCAGCCCGTCGTAGGCTTGCGGGCGAGATGCTGCCCCTCAGCGATTTCGTCTCCATCTACCTCGGGCAGAGGGTCGGTTGCTCCGGCTTCTCGACGGTGGGTCAGTGCGTCGATCTCACCTGCCTCTGGGCCGACAATCTCGGACTCGCTCCACCCTGCGACTCACCCTGCAACGCGATCGACTGGGCCGGGGGCTCATGGTCCGGGTGGCAGTGGATCGCCAACATCACGGGCCCGAACGGCAATGTCCCCTCTGCCGGTGATCTCGTCGTCTTTGAGGGAGGCTGTGGCTACGACGTCGGGGACGGTCACATCGCCATCGTCATGCCCGGGGCCACCCTCTCGACCATCCCGGTGTTCGAGCAGAACTACGCCGTCCCCTACTGCGCGCTCGGCAGCCACAGCTACGCCTGCTGCCTCGGCTGGCAGCACCCGACTGCCGGGATTCCCAGCCCCACGCCGACGCCCACGCCGACGCCCACGCCGACGCCGACACCCAGCCCGACGCCCACGCCGACACCCAGCCCGACCCCGATCATCGTTGGCAGCTCCAACTCGGACGACCTGGCGCTGCTCGTGGCCCTCGGCCTGGTCGCTGGCGGCATCGCGCTGGCGCGGTCCCCCCGGCTCCGCTCCCGGCTCAGCTCGGACGTGTCTGGGCTGCGCCGGCGCCTCGGCCAGCTCGGATGAGCTGCGCGGTCACCTGCTCGACCTCGGGTGGCGGGACCCAGGCAGCGGCGACCGCCGTGTTCACCGCGGCGCTCGCCGCCCTGGCGGCGCCGGCGCCCGGTCAGAACAACCTCGCGGCGCTGCTGACCTGGTGGCCCTACGAGGGGGTGGGCGGCTTCAACATGCTGGCGATCGAGGACCCGGGCGCACCCTGCGGGACATGGAACTCGGCGTGCGTGGGCTGCTACTGCACCGCCGAGCAGGGTGGCCAGGCCCTCGCCGACAACCTGCTCGGATACAGCCAATACGCGCCGATCGTCCAGGCGCTCCGGGATGACCTCCCACTCAGCCAGTGGGGATGCGTCCCCGGCCTCGTCGCCGGCCTCCAATTCTGGAATACCGGCTCGACCAGCCCGATCACCTACGGGTTCGCGCTTCACGTCCAGGCCATCGCCGCCTGTCCGACCCCCACGCCCACGCCGACCCCCACGCCCACCCCGAGTCCTAGCCCGTCCCCGTCCCCGTCCCCGACGCCCATCGGCATCATCGGCGCCGGGGCCGGCAACGACGATCTCCTCCTCGGCCTCCTGGCGCTCGGCGCCGGCGGCCTGATCTTGGTCCACGTGCGCCGCCCGGGCGCGATCAGCCGGGAATGGGGTCGGCTGACCACCAGGCTCCAGAGCGCGCTACCATCGACCCGCGCGAGCTGACCCTCAGCAGGAGACCTCCGTGCCGAACGGCACCGCCACCCTGGCCCCGAGTGCGAGTTCCGCCACCCGGCAGGACAATCAGAGCAAGGGCGGCTTCGGGCTGCTGCTGCTGCTGGGCGCCGCCGGCGCCGGCGCCTACCTGCTGACCCGGCCCAAGACGAACTGCACCATCCTGGGTGCGACCTACGCGAACGCGGTCATCCAGGACACGGACTCCGGGGACTACTACCTCACCGACAGCAACGCCGAAATCTACGGCCCCTACCACGCGGCGGACGTAGCGACCTGTCTGGCGAACGGGCAGAAGCTCTACCAGGCCAGCTCCGATGTCATCACCGCCTGCACCGTGTACCCCGCCACCCTCGCCTGCCCGACCCCCACCCCGACCCCCACGCCGACCCCCACGCCCACGCCAACCCCCACCCCGACCCCCGTTGGGGCTTGCGGCACGCTCGCGGACACTGACCTGGCCGCCACCCCGTACTGGTGGAGTTCGGCCGCGCTGCCGACCCAGATCGCCTCCACCGTGGTCGCCATGCTGCTCGGCCGCTGGGACTGCTCGGAGCCCCAGGATCAGCACTGGACCAGCATCTACAACGCGCCCTGCTGCGGCTACAGCCCCATCCAGATGGTCGCCTTCCGGATCGTCTCGGACAGTGGCCAGGAGTTCCTGAGCGATGTCCAGCGTCTCGCCAATGAGTACCTGGCGGCGGGGGAGTTCTCGGGCAGCCCCAACCCTGCCGAGGACTGCTTCATCGCAGCCGCCTTCAACCTGGTATTCAACCGCTCCTGGACGGGGGCCAGCACGTCGCTGATGGACACCTGGCGGTCGGAATACGAGACGTCGTTCACCGAGCCAAGCGGGGAGACCCTCAGCGGTCCGGTGCACCTCCTCTGGCAGTTCTGCATGCAACCCGAGTTCACTGACCGGGTCCAATACAACGTCGGCAATCCCCTCGGCTGCTCCCCCGGGGTGTCGGGGTGCGGCGGATACACCCCATGATGCTGGCTCCCCTCCCCGGAGGCTGACCTAACCTGATACCGGCCATATAAGAGTTTGGCCGCCCCGTCCATCACCAAGAGGGGGCGGCCATATCGAGGAACGAGATGCACCGTACCACAGATCGCCCCGTGGATTGCCAGCGGTGAGCACCAGGACGCTCCCCCACGACCTCGACACCGAGCAAGCGATTCTCTCCTGCCTGTTCATCGACACTGAGGCTATCGACCGGGTCCGCGACCTGCTCAGGCCGGAGGACTTCTACGCCGAGCGCAACGGACGCATCTACGCCGTGGCGACCGAGCTGGCCGACCAGGGGGAGGCCATCGACGTGCTCCTCGTGAAGATCGCGCTGGAGCGGCACGAGTGGCTCGCCAAGGCCGGGGGGGTGGAGTACCTGGCGGAGCTGGCGCAGAAGATGCCAACCGCGGTCTCGGTCCGGCACTACGCCCAGGTGGTGCAGGACCTCTCCCTCCAGCGGACCCTCCTCCAGACCGGTGACGCGCTGGTCCGCTCGGCGAGCAACGGCCACTTCGATCGGACCTCGGCGCTGGCCGAGCTGGAGCGGGTGATCGCCACGACCCGGCAGCGATCAGGCTTCGGCGGCCCCGCGGCGGCCCCGCCGGGCATGGGCATGGATCAGATTCTCAGCGCGGAGGAGCTGATGGAGCCGGTTTCCTGGCTCCCCTTCCTCGGGCACGACGGCGTGGTGGTCGATGGCTGGTCCCACGTGATCGGCGGGTACACGGGGACCGGCAAGTCCCCGCTCATCAAACACGCCTCGGTCCCCTGGCTGCGGATGGGCAAGCGGGTCCTGTGGGTGTCGGAGGAGAACTACAAGATATGGCGGGACGACGGCGACGTGCTCCGCTCGATCTACGGTGACACCTCTGTCCCCTGGGGCAATCAGCGGATCATCCCCGCCTCGGGGCGGAGCGCGTCGGCGCTCGTCAAGGATGCGGCGGCCTGCCGGTTCGACGTGCTGGTGATCGACACGCTGCGCCAGGTCTGCAAGCCGGTCAGCGAGAAGGATGCGGCCGAGGTGCGGGTCGCGCTCGATCCCTGGCTCTCCCTTGCCGGCGAGCGCGGGGCCACCGTGATCGTCCTGCACCATCACCGCAAGAGCGAGGGTGAGCACGGGGAGCGGTTCGCCGGCAGCGAGGCGATCCTGACCCCCTTCGACGTGGCCCTCGAATACAAGTTCGCCCAGAAGGAGAATCAGCGGTTCCTCTCCGGCGTTCGCATCCGGGGTGGCCACCCGCGCCCCTATCTCTGCGTGGAGCGGGGGAGCGACTTCGGCCAGCTCCTCGTGCTCGGCGAGGCAGGGTACGTCAAGACCCGCGAGCTGGATAGCCTGGTGGCCGACATCCTGGAGGACACCGCGGAGGAGCTGACCACTCGTGACGTTCGCCAGGCGCTCGGCGACAAGCCTCCATCGCTGGATACGGTCGAGCGGTCCTTGATCCGTTTGGCTCGCAAGGAACGCATCCGGCGCATCCCGCCACTCTCCGAGCACGTCGCCGGAAAAGTGGTCAAATGGCGCGGAGTGGACCTGTTCGGGTAGGCCCTGAATCTGCGGAGGTTTTGCGGAGGTTCAGCCGGTTTGAATACGAATAATCTGCGGAGGTTTTTCTCGTCCCCCCTTAAGGGGGGACGACCCTTATCCACAGGTTACCCACTTTGCGGAGGTTGGGTTCGGAGGGGCTTGTCCGCGCTATGCTCGGGGGGCTCACGTTGGTGGGGCGCCGTCCACCGGCAGGTGCATGGGCGGCGCCCTTCTTGCTTCTCGCCGGACCCTGCGAAGGGCCCTGGCGAGTGCTCACCTCCCAGCTTGGGGATTCCCATGGTGCTCGGCGGCCCGTACACTCTCCGGTGGAATGGGCCACGTGAGAATCAAGATCACCCTGCCCGATGGGAGCACGGTCGAGCGCGAGGTGCCAGGATGGCAGGCGGAGATGATGCTCAGTGGCCTCGATCTGCCCGTCCTCTCGAACATCGTGGGCTTGCGCCTGGAGGTGGTCGATGACCACCGCGACTGACGCCGACGAGCCCAGTGAGGGGCCGGTGGTGGACCCGGCATTCCTGGATGCCTGGTTCCGGCTGACCGGAGAGATCATCCGGGTATCGATCCCTGAGCGGTACAGGCGGCGAATCAAGGTCGCCGCGGAGCGTTTCGCCGAAGGTCTGAGGAGGATTCCCTGGTGAGCTACCCCGCATCCATGTACGAGGCCATCCTGTCTGCGGCCAAGGCGCCGGTCTCGGACAACACGGTGGCGATCCTGACCGAGTGGAAGCTGGACGAGATTCCCGAGGGGGACCCGCAGGCCGAGAACAACCCCCTGGACACGACCTGGGAGATGCCCGGCGCGACCCCCTTCAACACCTTCGGGGACAACGAGCACGTGTGGAACTACCCCACTGAGGCCATCGGCGCCGAGGCGACCGCGAACACCCTGGAGAACGGCCGCTACCCCGACATCCTGGCGGCGCTGCGTGCCGATCTGCCCCGCGCCGAGTGGAACGGCAACGCGGCGATCATCGCCCAGCTCCGCGTCTGGGGCACAGTGGCCTTCGCCAACAAGCTCGCCGCGGCATCCCCTCCTGCTCCCACTCCCTCGCCGGCGCCGGCACCAGCCCCGGCGCCGGCACCCGCCCCTGAACCCCCGGCCTCGGCCGTCCCCACCGCTGGGCAGAGGTACGTCTCCGTCGAGGGGGATAGCTTCTGGAAGATGGCGGTCGCCGCCTACAGCGGGGACGGCAACGACTGGCCGGCGATCTGGCAGGCGAACGGCGGGTCCGAGGCCTACCCTGACCCCTCGCGCATCCCAGTCGGCGCCACCTTCCTGATCCCTGTGCTGGGCCCGCCCGCCGTGGTGACCCCACCGCCACCGCCGGCCGTCCTGGCGACGGTGACGGTCACCGCCGGCGAGACCCTCTGGGCCTACGCGGCTCACTTCTACGGCAATGGGGCGCTCTACCCGAAGATCGCCGCGGCGAATGAGGCGAAGTACCCGAGTCTCGCCACCCACCCCGGGCTCATCGAGATCGGCTGGACCCTCACCATCCCCGCGTGACGGCCGAGATGCTGAAGTGGCTGCGCCGCAACTCCCCGTGGGTGGGCGGCTTCTGCATGGGGCTGATGGCCGGGGTGGTTGCGCTGGAAGCTCATTTCACCTATCGGGCCGTCGTTCGACGGCGCACCGCGACTCCCGCGCCGCCGGCGTCCCTGAGCCACACCGATCCGTGGGGCCGGACCGCGTAGGGCGATGGCACGGCATATCAGCTTGCGGCTCCGCTGCACCCTCCAGGACGGGGTGATGGCCGTGTTCGAGGACGGCTACCTCCTTGGGACCGTGGACTACAAGGCCACCCCAACGGAGATCACCGAGCAGACGCGGCTGCTGTGGGAGGCGAGCGGTGGATGGACCCGTGCCGCCATCCAGAACATGAGCATCGCCACCTACCACATCGTCAAGGTGGCGGCCGAGGAGCCAGACGATCAGCGCAACCTGCGCGCCATGCTCGCCTGGTCCGGAGCCGTGAACATCGAGGTGGAGGGCGACGGACCCGACGAGGAGCCGGCCGAGCCCACCGTGCCGACATCGGGCGGTATTGGCGCCGGCATGCCGACCGAGAGCGTCATCAGCCGTGCCCGCTGGGCGAAGCAACCGGACGGCACATGGGCCGAGGTCGAGAAGCTGCCGGTATGAACGCCTGTTCGGCCCTGCTTGCTCAGGGCACCGGGGTCAACGCCGAGGGGTACGCAGCCTCCATCGACGTTGCTCAGGCCGGCTACGAGCTGGAGTTGGCGATCCACGCGAGCGACCCGGGGACGTGCGCAATCAGTCTCCAGGCGGTCAGCCAGTGGCTCCGCTACGCCCAGACCTACTACGGGGCGACCGGGGATGAGCAGCTCGCCGACCAGGCCGGATGCGCCGCCTCTCAGGCGGCCACGTGGGCAGGGGAGGTGCCGAGCGACCCCGCGGCGCTCATGACCTGGCAGGGGCAGGTTCTCTACCCCTTCCACGGGGTCCTCTCGGCGCTCGCCGGGCAGGCAGCCTACCAGCAGATCGCGGGGTTCAACGAGGAGCTGGTCGCCTTCGCCGGCGCCGGCGCCGTGCTGCTGCTATCCGCCCTGTACCTGGCCGGACGGGAGAGCACGTACCGAGGGGGTCGGTGGACCCGGCCCGCGGCGGCCGGCAAGCTCGGATAGGGTCGTCTCGGAGACGAGCCCCGATTTGAGCTGCACCCAGGGGGTGTTGGTGTAAAGCTCCTGGGTGTCGAGCACCCGTTCGTGCAGTGCGGTGACCGGGGTACCGAGCACCTTGGGCACCCTGCCGACCCCGGGTGCCTGGGCCATGGTCGCCTGGTAGCAGGAGGCAAGGGTGGGCCCTACGGTCTGGGTCCCGTACTCGATCTCAGCCTCGATCAGCAGGAGAAGGTTGTCGAATCGACGGAGGGTCTCCGACCGGGCCGCGTGTTGGGCGGTGGTCTCGTCGGGAAAGACCAGGCGGCGCTCCGTCATGGCGGTGACCATAGTAGCGCGCCGACCGGTTATGCTCTGTGCAATGCCCCCCTGTCGGGGATCGGCAGAGAGGCCCAAGGCACTAGCCGCGGGAGGTGACCCCCGGTTTACCGACGGAGTCGGGACCCGGGGGCCGCGCCTTGCTAACCTTCGGAGCGAGAGAGCGCCCCTGGAGGTACACCCTCAGAGGTGGAGCCGCGGGGTGGGCAGGGCGCCGACGCATCCCTACCTCACCCCGCTTGATCTCGAAACGGACAACTGGCTGACACAGCGACCCGGTGTGCTGATCGGCTACACGCCGCTCGCTACCTCCACCGCGATCGTAGAGATGGCAGGCGGCGGCGACAAGGCCCTGGAGGGGCCAGCTCAGGGTCGGTTGTAAGGCGTCACAGCCCGGCCATGGTCGCGGCGTTCCGGGTGAACTTGTCGCCGCGGGTGCGGATGTAGCGGACCAGGGTGTCCATGCGCTGATGCCGGGTGGTCTCCTGGATGGTGACCACGTCCACGCCGGCGAGCGCCGCCTCAGTGACCAGGCCAGCTCGCAGGGAGTGGCCGCCCCACTGGCCCTCGATCCCGGCATCGGCGAGTCGGGTCTTGACCACCCGCCACACCGTCCACCCGGTCAGGGCCTCGCGTCCGACCGTCCCGAGGCGCACCGCGCGGAACAGGGGCCCGCCGGTGATCCCGGCCGCCGCGATCCAGTCGGCCACCGCGCAGACGGGGCACGCCGGGTCCTCGGGGTCGGTGGCGTGGGGGATGCCGATGACCGCTCCCTCTCCCTCCTGGTCGGTCTTGCTCCTGCTGATGGTGAGGAGCAGCCCGGCGTCGGTCTCGGCCAGCTCATCGACCAGGAGCGCGGCGACCTCCGAGCGGCGGAGCGCGCCGGCCCACCCGAGACAGATCATGGCCCGGTCGCGCGTCCCCTCCAGGTCGGGGGGCAGACCGGCCACTAGGCGCCGGAGGTCATCCAGCCGGAGCGCGTCCACCTGCCCGTGGCCGGGGACCACTTGGGCCCGCCGGATGCCGCGGAGCACCTCGCGGACCCGGTCGTCCACCGGAGAGGGGAGACCTCGGAGCCGGTGGGCGAAGGCGATGGAGCTGAGCCTACGGGCGACCGTGGCGGGGGCATGGGTGATCGCCTCGTCGGAGGCGAAGTCGGCTACGTCTGAGGGGCGGGCGGGGAGGAGAGGGGCCCCCCTGGAGCTGGCCCACGCGCGCCACGCGGCCCAGTCCGCGCGATGGGCTCGGTGGGTCTCCTCAGCCCGGGAGTGTTCGAGGAACCACTCGCGCCGGCTCGGCCACGGTTCGGCAGGGGAGGGGAGAGGCACTGGGCGACTCGCGACGACCCCTCCCCCACCGCGCGTGGGCACGGCCTCCCCCACCGCGGGTGCCCGCCTTGCGCGACTCACGCGTCGATTCTCTCACCCCGCGCGCGTGACCGCGGCCACGGTATTGCCTCTTACCGTGAGTGTTTGCAAAAACAAAAAAGCAAAACCCTAGCACCCCATTTTAGGGGGATGCATTGTCGGGATATCTCGCCCAGAGTTCAGGGTGAGCCGGCCGCGGGGCCGGCACCAACGGGAGCAGCGGCCATGGGCGATCTGGGAGACATCATCCGCCGCATCGACCGTGACGGGTCGATCGCAGGGACTCGGGCATGAGCCGGCGTGACTATCGGACCATCGCCGCGGCCATCGCCGCGACCCTGGCAGACGGCGCCGATCGACGCGTCACCCGTGAGCTGGCCGACACGATCGCGTCGGCCATGGCCCACGACAACCCGCGATTTAGCCGGGCGCGGTTCCTGACCGCGGCCGGGCTGGAGTGAGCCGGCCGTGACCGCGCTCGATGTGCTCTGGGCGAGGTGTCTGGAGCTTTGGGACGATGACACCGAGGAGTCCTGGGAAGCGTTCGCCGCCTACGTGGCCGCGGACGGGCTGAGGCGGGCGGCCGAGCGCGCCGCGGCCGAGTGGCGGTCGCGGCGATGATCCCGGCCGAAGTCTGGGAGACGTGGGAGCGCGCGGCCGATGCGGCCGAGCGTGAGGCCGAGGAACGGTACGCGGTGCGCGGCCGGCTCCGGGAGCTGGCCGCCGAGCTGGCGGACGCGGTCCGCCGCGGTGAGGCTCGGGCGAGGCTCGAGTCGGCTCTGAGGCTCGGGCGATGATCACGGCCGCCCCGGACGTTGCCACCATGGCCGCCGAGCATGACGCGCGGTCCGCCGAGATCGAGCGGGCCGAGTCCGAGCTGGCCGGCATGGACGCGGCGCGCGAGGCGGCCGGCATCGCACTTGACGCGATCCGGGCCCAGATCGCCGAGCATGTCGGGGCCGGCGCCCGGGCCGGGCAACGGTACGCGGGCCGCGGGGCCGTGTCCGCCATCGACTCCTGGGGGGACGACTCCGAACTGGGAGTTGATGAGCTGCTCGCCGAGCGGACCCGGCTACGCGCCGAGCTGGCCCGGCTCGACCATGACGCGGCCGGGTTGCGCGCGTCCCTGGGGACGTGGCGGGCCGAGCTTGCCTCCCTGGAGTCCGCGCTCCTGGCCGCGCTCGGCACCGAGCCCGAGCCGGCCGCCATCCCTGAGCCGGCGCCCGTCGCCGCGCCCGCGTCCGCCGTCAGGCTCGCGCGTGCGTGGCGCCCGCGTCCGTCTCACGTTGCCCGGCCGGCCGCCGCGACGCGGCCCCGGGTGACGACTCCGCCGGCCTGGACGTGGCCGATCGCTCCAGACGGCAAGCATCCGAATACCGGAGTCGACGTCTCCCGGCCCGCGCCCGTGGCGCCCGCCGTGGCCGCCGGCCGGCCCCTGGCGACCTGGGACGGCGGCCGGGTGGCACCGCGTCAGGACCCGGCCCGCGGTCGGTTCCTGGCCGGGCTCCTGGCCGCGCTCCTGGCCCTCGCGGCCGGGTCCCTGGTGACCTTCGCTCTGGGGGGTCCGGAATGGTTCGGGCTCCTGTCCTCATTCGCGGTCTGGATGCTCGCCCAGGCCGGCGCCAACATCTCGCGCGGCCGGCTGACGGCCGCGGTCAACGGGAGGCTCTGAGCATGATCGCCAACACTGGGAACGCCGAGCGCATCGCCGCGGCCGTGGCCGCCGAGCTGGGGACCGGCTGGGCCGTGTCCGCCGGCTACCGTGGGGACGGGTCGGACGCGCGGCTCACCGCCGATGGGGTGTCCGTCCACCTGATGACGGACTCGTGGGGTCACCGTGACCGCTACGTGTTCAGTGGGGACCTTCCCCGGGACGCGCGGGACTTCCTCCCCTACCGGGCGACCGTGCCCGAGATCACCACGGCCCCCACCAAGACTCCGGCCCAGATCGCGGCCGACATCCGCCGCCGGCTCCTCCCCGGGCTGGTGCCGCTGACCGCGCTGGTGCTGACCGCCAAGGCCGAGCATGACGCGGCCGAGACCGCCCGCGGCGAGCTGGCCGCCGAGCTGGCCGCGCTGATGGGAGGCACGGTGTACCGGCCGACCCATCGCCAGGACGGGGAGCCGGTCGCCGAGCTGGGCCGGTACGGGGACCCCCTCCGGGTGCGCGTCAAGACCAACCACGGCGGAGCCGGCGCGACGTTCGAGATCGACTGCGGAGCCGACATCGCCCGCACCCTGGCGCGGGCCATCGCGGGACTCCGCGGGGAGGTGGCCGCGGCAGCCTGACACGCGGAGCACGGTGCGGGGTTCGATCCCCCGCCCGTAACGCACTGAGACCCGGGTTGCAAGCCCCGGGCACAACGAGAGGCGCTGACCATGACGCGAGACGAGGCAATCCAGGCGATCAGGGAGGACTCGCGGGCGCTCATCTCGCCCGCGTTCGCCGAGGAGATCGCGGGCGCATTCGGCGAGGTCCTGGGCTGGCCGGGCCGGCGTACCGCCGACTTCGACCGGGCCACCTACTACGCGGACACCGCCGAGCTTCCCTCGGTCTCCATGGACCACGTGGCGGGCGAGCTAGCCGCGCGGCTGGTGCCCGGGTACGTCTACCCCGGGTCCCCTTACCAGGGAGCCGGCAGCTCGGCGGACCACCGGACGAAGCACGCGGCCGACGCCCTGGCCGCGCACTTCGCGGGGGGTGGCTCGGCCGTCTCTCCGCCGGTCGCGCTCGACTGGCAGACATCGACGGAGCACCGGGGACTCCAGGGGGTCGCGTTCCCCGAGTGCATCACCCGCGGGGAGCAGGGGGCGCTACTGTGAGCCAGCACGAACTCACGTTCGTCATAGCCATGAGCCTCGCCCGGGTGAAGCTGGATGAGGCCCAGGAGGCGGCCACTGAGGACGAGTGGCAGATGGCCGCCGATCGCGCCTATGAGGCCGAGGTACACGCGCACACGGCACGGATGGCCGCCCGGCGCGCTCGGCCGCATCATCCCCTCATCCCGGGGGGTGGACTGATGGCCGCGGGAGTCCTGCCCGAGCCCGGGACCGAGTACGGGCCGTGCGTCGAGCCCTGCCAGCACATCGACTGTGCCGGCACCCGCGCCGACGCCGCGTCCCCCTGCCAGGAGTGCGGCCAGCCGATCGGCTACGGGCGCCGGTTCTACGCCGTGGGAGACGCGAAGCCGGGCCAGAGGCGGACCCTGTCCCATGCCACCTGCCTGGAGGCCACCATCGACCGCCGTTGACAGACCGCCGGGATACATGAGACGATCAGAGTAGAGAAACGCGCCGGGTCCCACCCGGCACCACCAACGGGAGACAGAGACACATGAGCCACGAGTTTGAGAGCGGCGTTTTCACCCGCGAGCCTGCCTGGCACGGGCTGGGCATCACCCTCCCCGACCGCGACGACATCAGCGTCACCGAGGCCCTGGAGATCGGCGGGCTGCGCTGGACCGTCAAGAAGGTCCCGTGCACCTACAAGGATCAGACCGTCCCTGAGCGGTTCTTCACCGTCCGGGAGAGCGATGACCACGTCCTCGGGGTCGTGGGCGATCAGTACCGGGTGGCGCAGAACGCCGACGCGTTCGCCTGGGCTGACGAGCTGGTCGGGGGCGGCTGCAAGGTCAAGACCGCCGGCTCCCTGCGCGGCGGGCGCCGCGTCTGGGTCCTGGTGGCCCTGCCGCAGCGGTCGAACCTCCTCCCCGACAGTGAGGCGCTCGACCACTACCTCCTCCTGTGGAACAGCCACGACGCCTCGACCGCCATCCGCGCCCAGCTCACCACCATCCGGGTCGTGTGCAACAACACCCTCACCTGGGCCGACTCCGCGGCCCGGGCCATGAAGGTGAGCTACTCGATCCGCCACACCACCAACGCCGAGTCCAAGCTGGCCGAGGCCCAGCGTGTGCTCGGTCTCGCCCAGATGGCCGCCGACCAGGCCGAGCAGATCGCCGCCGAGCTGCTGGCGAAGGAGATGAGCCGTCAGGACGTGCGCGCGTTCCTGAACGAGCTGGTGCCGGTGCCGACCGAGGAGGGCCGGTCCCGGACCATGGCCGAGCACACGCAGGCTGCCATCTGGGGCTGCTACACCACCTCGGACGACATCACCCCGATCCGTGACACCGCCTGGGGCGCGCTCCAGGCCGTGACCGAGTTCGACTCCCATATCGCCCGCGGTCGCAACACCTCGGGCGCGAGCCTCGCGGAGAACCGCTTTGCCCGCCTGACGAGCGGCGACTCCCTCGCCACCCGGGCGCTCGACATCCTGCTCCCCGTGCCGGTGGGTGCGGGCCAGAGCTGACACCTTCGCCCGTTGGTGGGGCGGTCGGGGAGACCCGGCCGCCCTTACCAGGGGCGAGAGGACCACATCACCAACAGGAGCACTGAGCAATGCGAGCACTGACCATCACCTACCGCGTCTCCGACCGGGACGCGCCCGAGCAGCCTTACGCCCGGATCACCAGCGAGGACGGGGGCAAGACCTGGCGCGACGACGACGGGAGCCCCTGCGACCCCGAGCAGGCCGTGGTCGAGCTGATCGCTGAGGCCGAGGTCGAGGGGTCCGGCTACGTGGCCGGACTCGCCTGGCGAGACCGCCAGCGATGAGCACCGAGCGCGGCGCCTGGCTTCTGTGCGACGCCTGCAACGAGGACTCGACCATGTGCCCGACCGGCCGGGAGGCGATCATCCTGGCACGCGCGGATGGATGGGTCCGCGTCCGCCGCTACGTGCTCGGGTCGGAGGATCACCATGGCATCCGGCGCACCCGGATGGTCGATCTGTGCCCCGCCTGCAAGGAGGAGCCATGAGGCGCATCCTGCCCGGGGCCATCGCGCTCCTGATCGCCACCGTGGTCCTGAGCTGGGCATGGAGCCGCGGCACCGCGCTCCAGCTCCAGGAGGTCACCCACACCGACGCGGCCGCCACCGCGACGCCCACCCTCCCACCGGCGCCGTCCCTGACGCCGCTGACGCCGGCAACGACGTCAGAGCCAATCGCATCACCATCGTCGCCGACGCCTGGCCTGCCGGGTGACCCCGGGGTCCTGGCGACGCCCTGGCCCGGGGCCGACGCCCACGGAGTCATCACCTGGGGCCCGGGGGAGTTCACCGTCGCCCCGCCCGTCTATCCGCCGGCCACCGCGCCCCCCGCGGCGCCATCGTGTCCCTGGGACGCTACAGACGCCGCGTGGGCCCAATCGGCCATGACCGCCGACGCCTCGGATGACCTGGAGACCGAGAACCTGCTCCTGAGCGGGCGCGGGTTCACCATCCCCGGGTGGGGCCAGGACTCCGAGACGACCGGCAACATCGAGACCTACGAGCAGGCCCAGCACAATTGGTCCCAGATCGCGACCTGGATCAACGATGCCTGCTTCCCCGTCGCCGCGACGACCGCCATCACCGTCCCGGAGGCCGCCCAGGCCGTCACCTGGCTCCAGGCCGGCGCCGCGTCCCACCCCGGGTCCGACGCATGGTCGGTCGCCTGGCGTGACGCCTACGACTTCACCACCCAGATGTTCGAGGAGCTGACATCATGACGACGAGCAACGGCGGCCCCGGGCCGCGCGGGGAGACCTTCGCGGGGAGCGGCGGCGCCGACTGGAGCGCGGCCGGCCACGGTGACGACTTTCCCCCGCTCACCTGCCCGGTCAAGGGAGACCCGCGGGAATGCTGCACCTACTCGTTCCAGCGACCCCTCTGCCCGGAGGCCCGGGCCGTCCTGCTCCCGCCGGCGCGGCGCCGGAGCTGGCTTGCGCGCCTGCTGAGGTGGGGACGATGAGCACTTTCAGATGCCCCAACTGCGCGGCACCCGGAGCGATCGTCCATGCTGGCACGGACTTTGCGATGTCGGACACAGGGGATGCCATCGTGATCGAGGGGACGGCTCACGCCTGGGACTGGCTCGGCGATCTCGCACCCGCTCGGTGCCGGCAGTGCGGTCACCAGGGCCAGCTCATCGAGTGGCAGATACCGATGGAGCCCGTCCCGCGGCACTGGATGGTGACCGTGGTTGTGCTGCCCGTGGGAGCCCCTGACGTGCTGATCGTGCCCCAAGGAGCCGAGCGCCACGTCGGTCCGTTCACGAGCAAGGAGGACGGCGAGGCATGGATCACCCAGCACCGAGATGGGGGTCCAGAGCTGATGTTCATTCGCCCTCCGGCACCACCGGGGACCGTGTTCACCCTGACCGAACTCGAATCGCCAATCGTCCTGATGGGTTGAAGCCATGAGCCAGACCACCAACTACGCCGTTTTCGGCCGCAAGGTGCTGGAGGAGATCGGCCACGGCTGGGAGGACCCGAGTGTCTGGGCCCGGATGGACCTGGAGGAGTACGGCCGCGCCTGCTCTAACGCCATGCGCGTCGCCGCGGGGACGCCGCGGATGCCCGACCCGACCCCCTACCTGATCAAGACGCCGCAGGGGGCGGCGCCGGCCGCCGTGCAGACGCGCCAGGCCGCCGCCCCCGCTGCCATCCAGGATGTCCACGTTCGACCGCGCAACGTGCGCGAGGTCACCGAGCTGGTCGAGGACGGAATCATCAGCAAGGCCCAGGCCCGTGTCTACCTGGGGCTCAAACCCCACTGGTGGTCGGCATGACCTGGGTGGGCCCCGTGCCGCCAGAACAGCAGCCACGGCTGACGGCTCGGGCGAGAACGAGCGACGCCACCGGAGCGGGATTCGGTGTCACTCCAATCTGGACGATCGAGCTGCATCGACACGGCGACGGCTGCGGCATCCCCATGCACGGTCCCGAGAGCTGTTTCCCCTACGCCCTGATCCACCATGGGCAGATCGTAGGGTGGTTCGGGAATGTCAAGGACGCACGGAAGCACATGGCTGGAGTCGAGGATGAGTGACGACATAGACGCGCTCTGGAGCATGACCTTCCGTCCCCGCGGGTTCGCCCCGACCACGCTGGACCTGCGCGAGCTGGCCGAGGAGGATGCGCGATCCCCCTTCCCTGTCTACGAGGCCGAGGCCGTCATCCGCCGCGCCCGCCGCATGGGCTGGGAGCTGTACCCCGCCGGCCGCGGCTGGTCCTGGTGGAAGGGTGCCGCCGGCCCGGCCTACATGGAGCACATCACCTTCGCCACGCGGTACGGGACCCGCCGGCTGGCCGCCCGAGCGTTCGCCCGCGGCGAGGTGGACTCCCGGGTGAGGAAGTGACCCCTATCGACGGGCCCCTCAGCTCCCGCATCCTCCTGGTCACCGGGGATATGGTCCTGGGTGACCACTACATCATCGAGGAGCAGTGGCCGACCTTCACCCGCCGGCGCAACGTGCCGCTGGACGACCCCGAGATCGCCTCTCTGCGGAGCTTCGGGGTGCCCATCCCGGAACCGCTGAGGGGCCGGCCATACGACCTGATCGCCAGCGCCCGGGAGCTGGAGAAGCAGAGGAGGAAACCAACGTGAGCGACGAGATCGTGGCTCAGGCAGCACGCCGATTCATCTACGCCCGCACGGCCCTGTCCCAAATCCACGTCGAGATGGACCGGGCCACACCCACGGGTCAAGCCGAACTTGGCCGACAGGCCGTCGCCGCAGGGAATCTCGCCATCGACGCCTTCCTGGACATGGTATTGGCGATTCGCGAGGAGGACATCACCCTTGATTCTGCACACCCTGACCACAACTGACGGGGAGACGGTGGGAACCGTCCGCGAGGATGTGGCGCTCCGCCACCTGGAGAGCGCCCCACCCTACCTCTGGCCCATCCGCCAACACCCCTTCCTGGTCGCCCACACGGACACCGGAGACTTCCCGCTCCTGGTCGAGCTGGGCCCCGGCATCTGGGTTTCGGACGTGCCCAGCGGCTTCGGCGAGGTGGGGACAGTCCTCCTCGGGCTGGCGGGCACACTCACCGACTGGCCCAAGGAGACATTGACGCCCGATACAGGGCAGGGATAGACTGCCGGATATGACTGATCCGACCTGGACGCCCACCGTCCCCGGCCAGCGTGATGAGGGCCCCATGTTCCTGCGCGTCTACCACCTACCCGGCGAGGGCAAGGCGCCCCGCGTCCCCAACGTCCGGGGCTGGCTGAGCAAGGGGGCTCGCGATCACTTCGCGGCCCGCGGCGAGGGCTGGGTCGCCATCAGCCGGACGCCCGAGCACGGCCGGGTCGAGGCGATCCGGCTCCTCGGACTGCCGGCCGAGCGCCCGGA
Organism: Candidatus Limnocylindrales bacterium; assembly: GCA_050008515.1. Lineage (GTDB taxonomy): Bacteria > Chloroflexota > Limnocylindria > Limnocylindrales > CSP1-4 > Fen-1039. Next base: position 17,266 of record JBEKMM010000019.1, on the reverse strand, counting down.
CGGACTCAAGCTCCGCACCGACAAGACCGTGCGCGGCTCGGTGCTGCGCCGGATGCAGCTCCCCGACCGGCTGAGAATCGACCTGCACCCGGACCCGGATGGTGCGCTCGTGGGGCGCATCCTCTGGGACGGCGACCGAGCCAACGCTGATCTTGCAGCGGGTCGGGTGATCTCGGCATCCGAGCTGCTGCCCGAATCCGAGGAGGAACCCGATGCCGACCATGACTGAGATCGTCGTTGACCCGACCGAGGCCAAGGCCAAGGTCGAGGAGTACCGCGCCGCGGTGCGCGAACAGCGCAGCGTGGAGGATCAGCGGCTCGCCCGCGCGTTCACCATCGCCGCCAAGGGCAGGCGGATCATCCTCCTCAACGAGACCCTGCACGCGGCCGGGGTGGACGACCAGGGCCGGCCGAAGATGGCCGTATGCCGGGCCACATCGACCCGCTGCGAGCTGGCGATCGAGGCGGACCGGATGCTGTTCCTGGACAACCGGCGGCAGCTCAACACCTACCGCTACCGGACACCGCTCGGCGGGATGCACGTCTCCGTGCCGTGGCCGGACGCCCGGGATACTGCCCGCCGGTTGCAGAAGGAGTCGAGGCCGGAGCTGAACTACCCGCAGTGGGGATGGACCGCCATGGTGCCGATCGTCCCGCCGAGCTGCCGGCCGCCGAGGCGGCACCGGCTCCACGGGCTCGCGCCAGCGGACCCGCTGGCCGCCTGTCACGTGCTCTGGGAGGCCGAATGGACCACGGTGGCGCCGTGTGACCCTGCGCTCATCCGGCACATCGAGGGCGATCTCTGGGAGGTGCTGGCGACCTGGGACCTGACCGAGCTGGAGCGAGCCGTCATCACCGGGACGCGGCGCGCGACCTAACCTGTCACCACCAACCCAGTCGAGGAACGAATGAGCGGGCACGTTATTGTCCTGTCCGATCGCAACCGCGAGCCCGAGGCATGGGCCCAGGCGCGGCGCCGCGGTCTCGGTGGCTCCGAGGTCGCGGCAGCCTGCGGACTGTCGCGCTGGCGGTCGCCGCTGGAGGTGTGGCTGGCGAAGCTCGACCTGGAGCAGCCGCCGCGTCAGGAGTCCGAGTCGATGCTCTGGGGGCACGCCCTGGAGGAGCCGATCCGAGCCGAGGTGGCGAAGCGCCTGAGCCTGCCCGTCATGCCCGAGCGCGGCCTGTTCCGCGCCACTGATCCCGCCTTCGCGCTCGGCTCCCCCGACGCCCTGGTCATCGACCGCGAGACCTGGATGGGGGTCGGCGAGTGGAAGCTGGTCGGGCCGCGGATGATCGGCTCCTGGGAGGAGGGACCATCGATCGATGCGGAACTCCAGCTCCGGTGGTATCTGATGATCCTCGGGTGCGCCCGCGGCTGGATCGGGGCCCTGCTCGGCGGGGTGGAACTCCAGGTGTTCGAGCTGGAGCGCGACCCCGAGATCGAGGGGCTGATGGTGGAGCGGGCTCGCGCCTTCTGGCGGCTGGTCGAGGACCGCACTCCGCCGGTCATCGTGGGCACCCAGGAGGAGCGAGATGCGCTCCGGGCCGCCTTCCCCGCCTTGGCCGGCGAGGCGCCGGTGGAGCTGGACTGGGAGGCCCAGATGATGCTCCGCCGGCGGGCCATGGCGATCCTGGAGGAGAAGGAGGCTGAGCAGCGTCGACTCCAGGCGGAGAACGAGCTGCGGCTGCTGCTCCAGGGGTCGCGCGCCGGCAAGGTGGGGGACAAGGTGGTGCTCCGGCTGACCGAGTACGAGCGGCGCACCATCGACGCCGACGCGCTCCGGGCCGTGGAGCCGGAGATCGCGGAGCGGTTCACCAAGACGACCAAGGCCGATCGGTGGTGGACACCGAAGGAGAAGGAATAAACGCCGTCCGCGCGCTCGGTCTCGGGATGGTGGCTGGGTCCCCATTCATGTGGCTCGTGTGGTTCGCCGATCCCCACCCGACGCTGCTGATACACCTGCTGTATCCCACGTGGACCGTAGTGGGGTTGGTCATGGCGGTCGGAGGCCACCTGCTCTACCGACGCCGGCGTGCCCGCGCCCTGGCCCGGTTCGACGCGGCCATGGCCGACTGGGAGGCGAAGGTGCCATACAGCACCGGGGTGCTACTCGCCCGGGTGCGGCGCAACGTATTCACCAACGCCCAGCTCATCGAGCTGGCGGAGCACTGGGAAACCCTGCGACGGGAGCACGAGGAGGCCATCCATGCCAGCACGTAGATCAACCGCCCAGGCGCTCAGGGACGCGCCGCCCGTGGCTCCGGACACCGAGGCCAAGAGCGGCGCCGAGCTGGCGCTGCGGCCCGTCGCCAGCCCGTCCACGCTGGGCCAGCTCCTCGCTGAGCGTCAGAACGCGATCACCGAGTCACTGCCGGCCGGGATGGACTTCGCCCGGTTCCGCCGGCTTCTCATCGTGGCCGCGCAGCGCGACGAGAAGCTGCTCGCCTGCACGGTGGGCTCGATCATCGGCGCCGCGCTCATCTCAGCGCAGCTCGGGCTCGAACCCGACGCACTCGGCCACGTCTACCTGATTCCCTTCCGAGACACCAAGCGCGGGATCACGCTCTGCCAGGTGATCGTGGGATTCCGAGGCTATGCCGAGCTGGCCTCGCGTCACCGCCAGGTCGCCTCGCCACCGGAGGCCGAGGTCGTCTACAAGGGGGACGAGTTCGAGTACGAGCTGGGCACCAACGCCCACCTGAAGCACATCCCCAAGGGGAGCGAGCACAAGGACGAGGACATCACCCACGCCTGGGCCATCGTCCGGCTGACGAGCGGGGCCACCCCGTTCGTGGTCTTGACCCGCCAGGAGATCGAGAAGCGCCGTGGGCGGAGCCGTGCGTCCGACCGAGGCCCCTGGGTGACCGACTATGCGGCGATGTGCCGCAAGACGGCGGTGCGGGCGCTCGCGACGAGCGGGAAGATGCCGATGTCGGTGGACATCGACCGGGCCGAGCGGGTGGACGAGGCCGTCACCACGGAGCTGCGCCCGGACCTGGTGGACACGCTGGTCATCGACATGCCATCCTCCGAGGTGGGCCCGGTGGGGAACGAGCCGCCCGCGGACTCTGTCCCCGCCAGCGAGCAGACGCCTCCACCTGGTCCACCCGTCACCCCGGGGTCGGAGGGCGAACCTTCCACCGAGGGCTCTGTCACCCCTCCGGCCCCTTCCCCATCGGTCGCCACGCCCGTAGATGAGGGCAAAGGCTCTACCCCCGGGGCCATGGAGGGGGCTCCGCCACGGACACCGGAAGGTGCTGCCGCGGCGACCCCCTCCACCGAGCAGGCCATCGACGCGAAGGCGGCCGATCTGCGCGCCGGCCAGCCCAGCGATCCCCGCGACAAGGAGGTGATGCCGAGCGGACAGGACACATTGGGGTCCCCCACCAGTGCAACGACGGCCCCGGCGGCAGAGGTGACGCCGACCGGGGCCGTCCTCCCTTTCGAGCAGGCCGGTGGGTCGAAGGCGACGGCTGGGCGCGCATCTACCACGACGACGACACCGTCACCTACCTCTGCGGCCGCCCCCGCCGCCGGCGCTCCTGACCCTTTCGCCGACGTGGACGCTGGACCCACTTCGGCCAGCTCCGCCACGACGCCGACCGCTGATCGGTTCACCGACATGCCCGCCGTGCAGGCTGCCGGCGAGCTGATCGACGTGCTGCACACCCTTTGGGTCCACGTGAACCCGGACGCGCGGGTCATGGCGGAGAACATCGTGGGCAACCGCGGGTGGAACCGGGAGCTGGGGACCACCATCACCGGCTGGGTCCGTACCCAGAATCCGGACGACATCCGGGAGATGCTGCGCGAGGCCGTGCCCGCGCTGGCCGAGATCAGAGCCAAGGAGACCCACCAATGAGAGCACCCTTCGCCGCCGTCCTGACCGCCACCATGAGCGTCGCGCTGGCCGCCGCGGTCGCGGTGCCCACCGTGGCCCACCAGGAGGCCGCCACGGCCCCCATGGGCGCCGCGTGGCACACTGCGCGGCCCACCCCGACGCCGTGCCCCACGCACACGCCACGGCCGACGCCGAGCCCATCCGCGACACCGAGTCCCACCCCGGTGCCGACGCCGACACCGACTGCCACTGCGACTGCGACCCCCACCGCGACGCCGACACCGACCCCGACGCCGCTGGGAGCCCCACCCGTGCCCGTGACCGGAGGGGATGGATGATCTGAGGCAGGCGCGTTGTGGCAAGGCATGGTTCGGTCAGGCGCGGCGGGGCGAGGTGGGGCCTGGCCGGCATGGGTAACGCGAATCAAGAATCGAGGGAAAAATGACAGAGCAAGTAACACTCCCCGCTTTCGAGGGACGCAACGTGACTGAGGCAGCGGTTCGGGTCGTCCATGCTGGCGACGGTCTGAGTGCTGCATTGGAGGTGGACCCCCGCCCGCTGGGACTCAGCGACGAGGCCGCCTACGTGCTCATCGGCACCGTGGTGGACGTGTCCCACCGGACCAAGGACGGCAAGGTCGTCCGGGTCCACACGGTCAAGACCAACGAGATCGCCGAGCTGCCGCTCGCGGATGCCCAGAAGATGATCGCCGACGCCCACGATAGGATCGAGCGGCTGCGTGACGAGCGGTCCGGGCAGCAGCGCATCGACGCCGAGGCCAAGGACCCGGGACCGCTGCACGTGGTCGATGGCGGTGGGGTGGTGGCGACGCTGGCGGACGCCGACCCCTTCGGGGCCGAGGACCCGTTCGGGGCTGGACCGGAGGAGCCCGATGCCTGAGGACCAGGTCGCCGGCATCCCGGTGACCGCCTGTCGGAGCTGTGGGGCTCGCATCCTGTTCGCCCGGCACTGGGCGACGCCGATCACCGGCAAGCTCATGCCCATCGACGCGGAGCCGTCCCCAACCGGCCGGGTGCTGATCCACCCGGACCGGACCTATCAGATCGTCACGGTGGAGCGCGCTGCCGACCACGCCGGCGAGCTGCACGTCTCCCACTTCGCCACCTGCACCGACCCGATCCGCTGGAGGGTGAAGTGATGCCCGAGCCCAGAACCGTCGCCTACATGGTGGCGTCCGCACTGCCGGTCGATGACATCGTGGAGTTCGTCGGCGAGAAGATGATCGTGTTCACCCGCCGGTACGCGCTCCTGGAGGGGCTGGTCATCGCCAGCGAGAGGCTCGACCGGGCAGGCGACTACCGAGACGCATGGCCGGCTTTCCACGCAGCCCTAGTTGCTCTGAGGGATTGGCAGGTGACCCCCAACCTGGAGTCAGCCCATGCTCCCGAGAACAGAGACTCGGAGGAGAGCCATGGCTGACGCCCTGACCCCGGAGCGCATGGCCTACATCAAGACGATGCTCGCGACCGTCGATCCAGAGTACCTCTGCCAGTCAGAACTCCTGAGGGAGGTGGAGCGGGAGAACGCAGCCCTATTCGCCGGTCGCGGGGATCACTTCCCCCTGCTGCTGCGGATCGACGGGGTGTGGCGCGAGGGATACCCTGAGTGGATCGGTCCCGACACGAAGCCCGAGGACGTGATCTGGCGGCTTGCTCCGGTAAACAGAGACTTAGACCATGGCTGACGCGCCGCGTCTTGCCCCGACTGGCATCCGGTGGGTGGACACCGGAGAAGTCGAGTTCTATCTGGATGTCATCAGTGCGGCCGATGGTCACCGCGAGGAGACCCGGCTGGTGGTAGGCAGCAACCCTCGCATCGTGATCCAGAAGGCGCGGCGGTTCCTACGCGGCGCCAGCCTGGTCCTGGATCGCCTGGAGAGGGATGGATGGCGGACCGAGGAGTGGGATGACGACGGCCCGCTGGCGGGTCGGCGAGGTCCTGGGCTGATAGCAGAGATTCGACGGGAGCTAGCGATGTCTGAAACTACGCATAGGTACGTCTGCGAGAGTTGCGGGTGGGCCTGCGTCGCCCAGGATGACATGGAGTTTCCAGAGTGCGACAACTGCGGCGACCCGTTGGAGCGTGAGGACGAGCCGGAGCCGGTTCGTGCTGATAGCAGAGATTCCCATGAGCATCGAACGTGACGCGCGTCAAAGGGGAGATGCACTGGGACGCACCGACCCTGACGCTTGACTACATCATCGAGGCCGGTTTCGATGAGAAGGAGATTTGCCTGGCCGTCGGCGGGGGGTTCGGGGTTTGGACGCTTACCCGCGCCCAGCGTCGTGCCTGTTTCGATGAGGTGGAGCGGCGGCTCAGGGCTCGGCTGAACACCCGCCCTGATAACGAGCCGCTCAGCAGAGATTCCCATGCGTAAGCCGTGCCCGATGTGCGGGTGGACCCCGCCACCCGAGTCACCGTCCGACCGGCTAGAGCGGCTCCTGCGCCTATTCCCACCGAAGGGCTACAACCTGCGGTCCCCGTGGGACAAGCGACCGCTGCCACCCAAGAGCAGAGATTCTCATACCCACCGAGAGGAGCAGACGTGAGCTACGCCGAGCGAACGGTCGTCTCGCCCGAGAAGTCGCGGGCCGAGATCGAGCGCATCCTGAGCCGGTACGGCGCTCAGGGGTTCATGTATGGCTGGGACAACGGCCGCGCCGTGATCGCCTTCCGGGCTCAGGCTCGCATGGTCCGGTTCTACCTGCCGCTGCTTGACGCCGATGATCGGAAGTTCACCACGCTCGCCAACGGTTACAGCGCCCGATCCAAGACGGCCGCGACCGCCGCATATGAGCAGGAGGTACGACGCCGCTGGCGGGCGCTGGCCCTGACGATCAAGGCCAAGCTGGAAACCATCGAGAGCGGCATCGCCACCTTCGAGGAGGAGTTCCTCGCCCATCTGATGCTCCCCAACGGCGAGACGGTCGCGGAATGGATGGCACCCCAGGTGGAGGCGGCCTACCTGAGCGGTCAGATGCCCGCCACACTCCCGGGCCTCCCGGCCCCCGTCGAGAAGAAGGCGCCTCGCATCACCGCCCGCGTCGTGGAGGCTTCCTGAATGACTGATAACCCACCGGGTAGCAGAGATTCCCATGCGTAAGACCATCGACAAGGACCCCCGCTGCGCCGTCTGCCGCTGCCTGCTGACCCGGTGGAACCGCCCGTCCGTCCCCACCTCCCAACTCTGCTGGGGGTGTGACCAGCTATTCGGCAGCGGCCAACTCCACAGAGATTCCCAGACCCATGCAGGATGACCTCACCTATGTCTCTTTCTTCTCCGGGATCGGCGGGATCGACCTCGGGCTGGACCGCGCCGGCTGGACGTGCCGCGCCCAGGTGGAGATCGACCCCTACTGCCGCCGGGTGCTGGAGAAGCACTGGCCCGACGTTCCCCGCTTTGGCGACATCAAGGAGCTGACCGGCCATGAGCTGCCCCGAACCACCCTCGTCGCTGGAGGATTCCCCTGCCAGCCCGTCAGCCTGGCTGGACAGCGACGAGGAGCCGCCGACAGCCGATGGCTCTGGCCCGAGTTCGCACGGCTCCTTGGCGTTCTACGACCCCGCCTCGCGCTCCTGGAGAACGTCCCAGGGCTCCTTGCTGGACCTGGAATGGCCGAGGTTCTTGGGGACCTGGCCGCGCTCGGGTACGATGCGGAATGGGACTGTATCCCCGCGGCCGCCTTCGGTGCCCCGCATCTCCGTTACCGGGTCTTCATTGTGGCCTACACCCGTGGGGCAAGACGACGGGAAGACGCCCGAGGCCCATCTGGCGATGAAGGCGGAGCGTGGCCTCTGGCCGACGCCGACGGCGAGCGACGCCAGCCAGGTGCGTATGACCGCGAGCGGGCGGCACGGGTCGCTCCAGGAAACGATGATGGCGAGGCGAGGCCTGTGGCCAACCCCGAAGACGCCGACGGGTGGCGGACAGATGGCTCGAACGACGCCAGGCGGGGGCATCCGCAAGCTAGAGGACGCCGTGTCCCAGGAGATTGGGCGGAATACTGGCGCGTTGAACCCGACGTGGGTCGAGTGGCTCATGGGGTTCCCTCTCGGTTGGACCGACTGCGCTGCCTCGGGAACGCCGTCGTCCCCCAGGTCGCGGAATGGGTCGGGCGGCAGATGATCGCCGCCGCTGATAACCCACCGGGTAGCAGAGATTTCCATGAGCATTGAGCTTCACCTGGGCATCGGAGGGCACCAGTCGGCGTCCTCCCGGACGGATGAGTGGCTGACCCCGCCCGACATCCTTCGGGCGCTGGGGCCGTTTGACCTGGATCCGTGCGCCCCGGCCGTGCGGCCCTGGCCGACCGCTGCCCGCCACCTGACCCTGGCCGATGACGGGCTCCGCGTCCCCTGGGAGGGCCGCGTCTGGCTCAACCCACCCTATGGCCCCGCGACCTTCGTCTGGCTCCGGCGGCTCGCCCGGCACGGCGACGGGATCGCCCTGACCTTCGCCCGGACGGAGACGACGGGATTCTTTGACGGAGCCTGGGACAAGGCCGACGCGATGCTGTTCATCCGGGGTCGGCTCCACTTCCATCACCTCGACGGATCCCGCTCGGAGATCAACGCGGGCGGACCCTCGGTGCTTCTCGCCTACGGGGCTCGCAACGTCGATGCGCTGTTCCGCTCGCGGATCCCCGGAGCGTTCATCCGATCCTGGTGGCGCATCCCCGTTGAGGCTGATAACCCACCGGGTAGCAGAGATTCAGAGGAGCACGTTCGAGAGGACCATGGGCGGGACGGCTATGAATCCTGGGTGACTTTCAGCGAGAAGCCGAACGGCGGCCATCGCGGGACCTACGTGTGGTTCCCCCTGTGAGCACCCTGCCGCTCGGCCGCACCATCGAGTTCCGAGTCGCCGGCGCCGCCGTCCCCCAGGGGTCGATGCGCGCCTACCGCGCTGGCAGGTTCACCAACGTGGTGCCCGACAACCAACGCGAGCTGACCCGCTGGCGCGACCGCATCGCGCAGGAGGCGCAGACCGTCCAGGGTGACGGCATCCTCTCGGACGTGATCCCCTTCGGCAAAGGTGTCCCGGTGCGTGTCGATCTGCGCTTCCGGCTGGCCCCCATAGCCTCAGCTCCCAAGCGCCGGCGCATCTGGCCGGTGGGCCGTAAGGATGACATCGACAAGCTCACTCGCGCGGTCCTGGACGGGATCACCCACGTACTGATCTACGACGACGGCCAGGTGGTCCGGCTGACCGTGGAGAAGGATTACGCCGGCGCCGGCGGCTGGGGAAGGGGTCTCGGCAGTTGGGAAGGGGTCTTGGTCCGGATCACGGAGGTCAACGACTGAAATGGAGGCCATTGACGGCGCCTGCCCATTCCACCCCTGGGTCCGGCTGGGTTGGTGTGATGACCCCAGATGTCGCGAGGAGGCACGCCGTCTGCTTCAACCCCAGGGAGTGATGCCCCAGCGCATCCAACGCCGGCGCGAGAAGGGCGAGCGGAATGGAGGTGGCGCCGTGCCGGTGAGGTTGCAGCGTCGCCGAACCAAGGGGTACAGGCTCCCGCCTAATGCCATCTACGTCGGGAGGCCGGGCCCGTGGGGCAACCCGTTCGTAGTCGATTCCGAAGGGGTGCTGCTGGACCGGGCTGCCGCCGTGGTGCTGTTCCGCCAATGGGTGAACGTGGGAGGCGAGCGGCAGCGGGAAAGGATCAGGAGCGGACTTCGCGGCCACGACCTTGTCTGCTGGTGCCCGCTGGAGGACGCCAACGGACAGCCCGTCCCTTGCCACGCTGACGTGCTCCTGGAGCTGGCGAACCGATGAACGTCCTGGTGGCGATCATCCTCGCAATCGACGTGCTGATCCTGGCTGGCTGCCTCCTCGTGGTGATCCTCCTGGCGATCGAGGGGCGCCGTCAGTAGGTTACAGGCTGAGCGCCGGGCAGAAGGTCACCGCGTACTCGATGCCGAAGGCGATCAGGCTGGTGTCGTAGGTCTCGATGGTGAGGTAGGTGGTGCCGGCGTGCTCGACGGGCATGGCGGCCGGGATGGTGCTCGCGTAGCCGCTCCACACCGACTTGCCCGCGGAGTCCGTGACCGAGACGTAGATGAGGGACAGGTCACCACCCGGCTGCGAGATGCTGAGTTCCAACGTGCCGGCGCTGGGGACGTAGAAGGTGCCTTCGGAGGGCATCGAGGAGGTCAGCTCGGCGATGGTGCCGCTGAGCACGCCCTGGCAGGTCGGTGAGGGCGTCGGGGTGAACGTGGGATTGGGCACCGGCGATGGGGCCGGGGAGGAGCGGTCGGCGAGCACGAGCGCCAGGAGCGCGAGCAGCCCGAGCCCGCCCACCGCGTAGAGGCCGGCGTTGTCAGCCATGGTCCGGCAGGTCGAAATGGAGGTGCTTGGGGACGCAATCCCAGAGCACCCGGGCCTGTCCTCCCTGGCGCCAGAAGAAGTCCGAGAACACGGCGTCATCCTGGGGGTAGATGCACTGATCCAGCACCCCGAGCTGGTCGGCGAGCTGGATCACCTTCTCGGGCAGGTAGACGAGGCCGAACCCGAACGCCTGGCAGTATTGATCGTCGCGGGTGATGCGCCGCCAGTCGTTGCCCGTCCAGACCATCCCGCTCCACACCGGCTCGGGTCGCTCGCCGGTGTCATGCCAGCCGAAGTTGTGCTTCCACGTGCTCGACGGGAACATCAGATAGGGCCCCATCGCCACCAGGTCCGGTCGCTCAGTGACGACCGTCTCGACCACGTGCATGTCGCAGGTGTCGTAGGCGATGTCCCAGTCCAGGCAGACGAATGAGCCCCACCGCTTGACCGCCTCGCGGAAGGCGTTGCCGCGGTGCCCATCGTGGCGCGGTGCCCATCGTGGACGACCAGCTCTTTCTCGTGGCCTGGAGAGGTCCAGCAGACGTATGCCCGTCCAGGTTGCTCCTGGTCGTGGAGGAAGCGAACCCAGGGGATCACGGGGGTCAGCTCGCCGGCGGGACCACGGGAGGGTGCATGGGCACGGGGAGCACCGCGGCCGGCGCCGGCGTCGTCTGCGTAGGGGTCAGGGCGACGATCTTGCTCCACACGTCGGCGAGCACCTTAAGGGCGTAGGCCGACAGGGCAGCGTAGGCGGTCACCAGGGAGATCGCCGGGGCGGTGCCGCCGGCGACAGAGCCCACGTACTGATTGGCCCACCCCTGGACGAGCACCAGGAGCCCGGAGCCCCCCAGGTAGGGCAGGATCATGGTGACGAGCTGCCCGGGCAGCTTCTGCACCGAGAAGGTGCCACCTTTGAGGGCCACCAGGATGCCGAGTATCCAGTCCACGATGGTCACGCCGGCGGCCATCAGGAAGGCGTAGAGGAGCTGTTGGTTCACGGGTCAGGTCTCCTTGGTCGTTGACGGCTGCAAGCCCCGGGCGGCGACGATGGTGGTCACCCGGCTGTAGTAGGCGAAGAAGGAGACGCGACGGAGCTGCTCGGGGTGCATGGTGAGCATGTCCTCGTCGTCGGTCGGGGTGTGCGCGTAGGCCGCGGCGAGGCCCTGCATCCCCGGGCAGGAGAGACCCAGCTCGTCCGGCTTGTCGGGCACGAAGCCGCGGGCCCGCCAGAAGCGATCGGCTTTCTCGTCCAGCGGGTGCAGCTCGGTCCGGGTGCAGGCGCGTGAGGTCATGATCGCCATGTCGGCGCCCAGCATCTCGGAGCCGATCCCCCGGGTCACGCAGTCCTTGGGCGAGCCGAGCTGGTCGTGGGGCGAGACCACGTGGAGGTCCAGCTCCCAGACCCCGGGCGGCGGCGTGGGGGTGAAGGTGAACAGGGAGAGACCGCGGACGGTCCCGGTCTCGTCCTGGGCAGCCACGATGTAGTAGTCGGGCCGGGGCCGCGTGACGGCCATGGCGGCCAGCAGGGCGGTGTCCACGGCGAGCTGGCCTCGGTGACGCTGCTCGGGCGGCTGGGCGGCCGTCTGGCGGGCCCAGGACCGCTCCGTGGCCGTGAGCGCCCGGGCGTTCGCCTGGGTGGCCTCGGGGTTGAGTACCGTGATGGTGTGGGAGGCGCCACAGGTGTCCCGGAGGGTCTTGGTGCGAAGCGTGGTCCCGGTCAGCACGGTCGCATTATCCCTGCCCCGATGAGCAGCGGATCAGTGGTGGAGGAGGCCGACGATGACCTGTTCCACGAAGAACACGGCGATCAGGCCCACCCCGCCCATGATCCCCCAGAAGGCGCGGCGGATCCACCTGGTCAGATCGTCCACCTTGTTTCGGACATCGCCGACGACGCCCACCTCCTCCGGATGCTCGATCGGCTGGTCGAAACCGATCATCCGGAACATGAAGTGGGCCACCTCCCGGCGGAGGTCAGAGCGATCGGCTCGGTCCGCTGCTCGATCACTAACGGCGGTGTGTCTCAACTCGGCCACCTGACCACCCACGTCCTCGATCAGCCCCAGAACGCACTCGGCGAGGGGTTGGTCCACGTTCGGCGCAGCTCGCAGGTAGCGCCGGCAATTCTCACATCGGACCTTGAACTCGCGCTCGGTCCGACTGAATCCGGCCGCCAAGGGTTCACCCGCATCCACATCCAGCAGGACTCGAACTGCCCCAGCTCACCGGCAGCTCCGCGTAGGGCTGGGGATACTGGAGCTGCTCCACCTGCCCCTCCACGGCCAGGAGACCGAGGCCTAGCAGGGCGTCGGCGCAGCGGTTCTGCTCGTGGTCCTTGCCGAACTGATAGCCGACGTAGCCGACCGCGCCCACGGTGAACAGGGCGGCGAGGAATTGGAGAGCGTGATCGTGGTCCATTCAGGATGTCCCTTCCGATGTCCCCACGAGGAGGGTCTGGACGAGTTCAGAGGCGAGCTTTCGGTCCCCACCGCTGAGCCTCGCGATGTCCCTCACCCGGCGCACCGAGCGGGTGAGCGGAGCACACAGGGCGGCCAGGAGCCCGGCCTGCTCGTGATCGAGTCCCTCCCGGCGGGTGAGGTAGTTGAAGCAGACCGCGTGGAACTCGTCCTCGGTGTAGGCGGCAAGCCGGAGCCAGGTGAAGCGGTCCACCAGCTCCTCGCGGTCGGGGAGCCGGTTGCAGGTGGTGAAGATCGAGACGAGGCCACGCCACTCCCGGGTCCGGCGGTGCTTGGTGACCCGAAGCGAGCCGTCCTGGGCCAGCGAGAGGAGCACCGCGGCGTCGGCCGCCGGCGCCTTCTCCAGCTCGTCGTAGAGCAGGAAGCGCGGCGGCGGGCCGTCCAGGAACATGTCCTCGATGCCGACCCGGGAGGTCGCCCCCCCGGTGACCATCCGGGCCCCGGGCAGCCGGGCCAGCTCCAGCAGGAACTCGGTCTTGGCCGATCCCGGCGGCCCGACGTAGCCGATGGCGGCCGGCTTGGCCGCCTCCACCGCGAGCCGACTCACCCACTTGGCCCGATCGAGACCCACGATGATGTCGAACAGGTCCGCCGGCGGCGGCTGGTCGGGCGCGGCCGTGACTTGCTCCTCCAGGGTCGCGCGGAGCGCAAGCTCTGTCGCCTGGGGATCACGTAGCTTGTAGTAGGTGAACGCCCGGGAGTTGTAACTACGCTCCAGCAGACCGGATACCGTGAGCTGGGAGCAGGTCGACCACGAGACGCCGGGGATGCCCAACTCGTCCCAGGCGAAGCCCAACCAGATCGGCTCCCGCTCGTGCCGAGCATGTATCAGCAGCGCGCGCTCCGCCACGGAGCGCGCCTTGGGGGTCTCCTCCAGGATGCGGACGAGATCGGCCATGACCAGGGCGTCGGCCATGTCCCCTATGACCCCTCGACGTGGCCCCCGACCACGGGCCCCCGACCCTCGACCACGGGACTGCGCCCGCCATTAGAGCTGGGCGCCCCGTCATCCCCGGTCTCCACCACTGGCGGTGGGGATGCCTGGGCCGCGAGCTGGGCCCGGGCCGTCTCCAGCTCCGCCGTGGCTGCGGCCAGCTTGGCCTCAGCGTCAGCGAGCTGCTGCTCGGAGCTGAGCGCCGGCGGCGCGGGCGGGGGTTCCGGTGGAGTGACGGGGGGGTGCATTGGCACCGCTGCCTCGGCCGCCGGCGACCCCTCCCCGGTGGAAGGGGCCGCCGCGTCCTGGAGGACCGGCTCATAGACCATGGTCGGGTTCCTCCGTGGTCGATGGGATCAGATGGTCGAGCCAGCTCAGGCGGCGCCCTGCCCGGCGATCTCGCCGGTGAGGGTGTAGTTCTGAGTGGTCACGCTGCCCAGGAGGTGAACCATGTCGCCGGCGACCAGCGGGATGTCCAGGGCGAAGGTGGTCAGGCTGGAAGCCGCGCCGGAGACGGTGGGGAGGACCTGATTGGGAACGGCGGAGCCGTTGATGCCCAGCGCCACGGTCCCGGAGGTGCTGGTGGACAGCTTGAAGTCCCGCAGGATGGTCGGGACGGCAGCGGCGAAGATGACGGTGTCTGCGGTGGGGACGTTCGCCGGCCCAGCCAGCCGGGTTGGGCCACCGCCAATTCCGGTGACGGGCATGAGATCAAGCCTCCACAGGGGTACGGGACTGGTAGATCGCCCGAAGGATACCCCGAAACCTATCCCTTCGGCGCACCCTGCGCGGCAAGCCGCTGGCGGTGCGATCGCCACGTTGAGACATCGACCACCATGGAGCCGATGTGACCGCACTGGACTGAGGTGTCCAGGTAGGGCTGGTAGCCCATGGCCCTCGCCTCAGCGCAGAACAGGACGTCATGGCCCATCTCACCGGCGAAGCGCGGAGTGGAGGCGGTGGATGGCGCCCAACTGTTGTGAAAGAGGGGACGATCCTTCGGCCAGCCCTCCACCACCTCCCGGGCGATCGAGGTGCAGCCGAAGCCCACGGCATCGACAGGATAGGTCCCCGGGGTCTCCAGCATCGCCTCCAGCTCGGCATCGTCCAGGGGAATGATGCGGGTGCCCTCGTCCTCTCCATTGGTGTGCCAGGCGTAGCAGTCGAAGGGAGGTCCGTGCATGAAGTAGGCGCTGCCAACGATGGGCTCGGTGTGTTCGTTGTGACGGATCAGAGCGTCGAAAGGCAGCACCATGTCGGTCTCCACGATCAGCAACCGCCGCCAGCTCGGGTCTTTCAGCAGCTCGCGCGTGGCATCGCGGAGATTCTGGGAGATGTACGGCCCCACGGGCAATGCCTCCCGCAGCCCACCGGGCGGGATGGTGAGGAACCTCATCCGGTGCATGAAGAAGGAGCTGTTCGTCCCGGAGCTGGGGATCAGCACGGCGATCGGAGGTCCAACCTCCTCGGGAACCGCCTCAACGGGGAAGTGATCGGGAACTTTCAGGACCCCGATTCCGCCCCAGGTGTCGGGTTCGGTGACCACCTCGTAACGCCAGCCCGGCCATTTGAGCTGCCGCCAGAATTTCGACACCTCCACGTCGGGCATCATCGGGTGCTGGCAGATGTCATGGAAGGCGATCACCCCCATGGAGCGGACCAGCGGCCCGTACATGGCGAAGTCGCTTCGCACTCCCATGAAGGTGTGATCGCCGTCGATGAACAGCAAGTCCACCGGATCGCCGTGGAGGAGCAGCACCAGCTTGGTGAACGTCTCCTCCTGGTGGGAGTCGCCGACGATCAGCTCCACGCCGTCAGGGGTGACGATGGGGGCCCCCGTGCTGTACGGGCCACCAGGAAGGTCGATGGCGATGACCCGAGCCTCGGGGAAGGCCCGGCGCCAGGCGAGGAGGGTGCCGCCGGTGGCGCTGCCGATCTCCACGATGGTCCGCGGTGGGTCCATGCCCGCCAGCTCCAGGAGCGCGGCGAACTCCGGGCCCTTCTGGATCGCGCCCGCATCGAGCGCGGCTTGGGTGATCCCTCGGAGGTCGATCATCTCAGCCACCGGCGATCTCCACCGAGGTCTCGTCCTCGGTGACCACGAGGGTCTGGATACCCGGGGTCTGCGGATCGTGCTGGACCGTCCAACCGGTCGCCAACCCGCTGGCGCCGGCGCGCTTGGCCTGCTCCAACGCGGCGATCATCTCGTCCACCGAGCATGGGGCCCGTGTGGGCACCTCCACGACCTTGACCTTCCGTACTCGCGGACGACGCACGACGACATGGCGCTGATGGGGGTATCCGTTATCCATATCCAGGGAAGATACCGGATGCCTCACCGACTTGTCTATGGGACGGTGCTGCCCCAAAGGATGCCCGGTCGCTGGATGACTGCGGAATGGGTGGGGGGGATCACCTCACCGCCGTTGGGGTCGGGGTGGGCGCTCACACGGATGGCATCCGGACCCTGATTGAGCACCGAGCGGGGTAGGTGCAGCGACGGGTGGGTGCCCGAGGGAGGATCGAGCTGGGCCCATTCCGTCTCGATCACGTAGCGGTAGATGATCGGTGGGTTGGCCGCGTAGGTGACATCGACAGTTGCGCTCATGCCACACCCGCCAAGTACGCCTTGTAGTCAGCACCGAAGGCGGTCGGGGTCCCCGAGTAGTCGGTGATCAGGCTCGCCCAAGTATCCCAGGCCCAAGCCAGGTAGCTGATGCCGTTCTGATCGGCGAACTGGAGCAACGGCTCATCGAATGACCAGGGGTCCCCGCCACCGAATTCACCGATGACGACGGGGAATTGAGCCGCGATCGGGAGGAGGTATTGCTGCCAGTAGGCCAGCGTGTTGTAGGGGTTCCACGAGTAGATGTGGGTGCTGGCGGCGATCTGCCCGAGGGGATCGCTCGGGTAAGACGTGAGCCACCCGGTCATGTCATTGGCGAACTCGTCCCCGCCGATGAGACAGACGTTGGTGGACCCGGTCGCGCGGACCGCGTTCAACATGTCCTGCATCGAGGCCATCTGCCAGTTGCCGAACTTGCCCGAGTTCTGATTGGTGATCGCCCCGGTTCCCCGGTAGGCGCCCCACCAAAACGCCTCCTCGATGTTGCCGGCGGCGGCCTCGGAGACCGCATTATTGCAGGCCGGCTGAGGGGCCGTCGTGGCGCAGCCCACGATGCCGATGTTGTTCGGCTCGTTGAACAGGTCGAAGATGACCGCCGGGTCGTTGAGGAACATCTGGGCCACCGACGCCCACATCGCCGGCGAGTGGTCGAAGTCCGCCATGTTCTCCTGGTAGGTGGCCTCGGAGCTGCCGGGAGCTGACCAGTGCAGCTCCAGGATCACGTAGAGACCATAGGAGTGGCAGAGCTGGACGAAGGCGTAGATGGCCTGCTGGTAGGCGGAGCCCCCCGGGCTCGCGCCGTTGATCCCGAGCCAGCAATCCTCATTGAGACCAAGGCGGACCACGTTGACGCCGGTCCACGCGGCGATGGCCGCCACCGAGGCGGCGTCCGAGGGGCCGTCGAAGATGCCGCCTCCCTGGACACACATGTATTCGGTACCGGACCGGTTGACACCGCGCAGGACCAGGGTCTTGCCCGAGGCGTCCACCAGCTTGTTGCCACTCACCCGGACGGCGAGAGCACCCGGAGTGGGG
>JBEKMM010000018.1:0-45528 GCA_050008515.1 Candidatus Limnocylindrales bacterium | reverse complement strand
GATCGCCCCGCGAGCACACAGCGGCGGAGGCGCACGGTTGACGAGGTCCTACGCGACTTGCGCGATCTCCTAATCGAGAGTGCCGGTCGTCGGCAAGTCATGGCCTACAGCGAAACCGGCTTGAACGTCGTCGGCAAGCGGCTCGACGATATCAATCGCTCCGAGCACGAGCAGGGACGGCCTCTCCTCAGCGTGATCGTGGTCCACAAGAGAACCACGATGCCCGGCGAGGGGTTCTTCATGTGTGCAAGGGATCTCGGCCGCTATGAAGAAGACCAGGACCGAGCGGAGTTCGTGAAGCAGGAGCGCGAGGCCGTGTTCAAGGCCTGGGCGAGGTAGCAAACGGAGCCGCAATGATCGCAGGGGGTCAGATGTCCCAGACACGAGACGAGCCCGGTTGTCCGAAGTGCGGCGCCGCGATGGTGCGCCGACTGCGCGGCAGCGACGGCGTTGCCTTCTGGGGTTGCTCTGACTTCCCGCGGTGTCGGGGCACGCGCGAGCTGGTCACCGACGCCCGCGGCGATCCTCAGCCGGCAGCCGCATTCAGCGTCCGAGTCAGGCGCGATGTCCGCCCCGGAAAGCACTTCGATCGCCTGGTCCTCGCCTGCGGTGCGATCGGGCTCCTCATCGGGCTCGGGTTCATCGTCGTCGGGTTCACCGTGGGGCCGAGCACCTACCGGTTCATCGGGGCGGCCGCGCTGTTCCTCGTGGCCATCTCGGTGCTGCCTGCGCCTTTCCTTGCGCCCGAGGCCGTCCGAGACCTGGCGCTGCGGGCTGCTTTCTTGCTCGTCTTCCTCGCAATGTCAGCCGCGGCCTGGCGCCCCGACGCGGTCTGCGCGACGGGACTGGCTAGACTCTGTGGCAACGAGGAGGTCGGCACTCGCTGACCCCCAGCCGAAGTTCCGCCGCTACTCGCGGCTCGGGAAAGGGAAGTACAAGAATGGCGGAGAAGAAGCCCAGCAAAGCCGATCTGAGTAAGGCGGGAAAGGATCTCCAGAACCCGCGGACACCGGAGAAGCGCGAGACCGAAGCAGCGAAGACACTACGGAAGGGTGCCAAGAAGAAGTAATCGAACACCTGCTCTTCGAGGCTGCGGGCGGCCGGATCGAGTGAGATTCCGGCTATCGGTGATTGGCCGACTGAGCGTCTTTGTAGAGTTCGGGCGCCCACGCGATCCAACCCATGGCCATGGCGAGCCCCAAACTCAGGAGGCTCGCACATGTCCGAGTTGGATACTGATCGCATATTCGAGCGCGGACCGCGTACCGACACCCGGTCGATGCGCCACACCGAAGGGTTCTGGGAGCACCTCGACCGACGCGGCGGCCGGGGCTACGACGGAGTCCGGGCGCTCATCAACGATTGGTACGGGCACGTCCCCGAGGGCAAGGCCAAGCGAGATCTCCTCGCCAGGCTCCGTGCGAACGACCTCGAGTCTTGGTACGCGGCCTTCTGGGAGCTTTACCTGCACGAGGCGCTTCTTCGCGCCGGCTACGAGCTCGAAATCGAGCCGGACACCTCGGGTTCGGCGCACCATCCTGACTTCCTTGCTCGCGGGCATGGCCATGAGTTCTACGTTGAGGCGCTCGCCATCACCGAGGACCCAGCGACCGCGGTCGAACGCCGTCGCAAGCACATCTACGACTACCTGAACAGCCACCCGCATCCCAGCTTCTGGCTCGGCTTCGTCGTTCGCCGCGAAGGGAAATCCGGGTTACCGCTACGCCGCCTGCTTACCGACGTGAGACGCTGGTTCGACGGGCTCGATCCCGACGCGACGCCAAGCGGCACCGAAATGGTCTGGGAGTGCGGGGATTGGGTCATAGGGCTCTACGCGCAGGCGAAATCGCCGGCGGCCCGGGCACGCCTCGGCGGCCAGCTTCTCGGGATGTATGTCGGCTGGGCGGGCCGGTCCAATATGGGCCCGAAGGTCCGCGAGAAACTTCATGCGAAGGCCACCCGTTACGCCACACTCGACAAGCCGTTCCTCATCGCGTTGACGGCAGGCTCAACACTCGTCCGCAATCCCGAGATCGTCGAGGCCCTGCTCGGCCGCGAGGCGTCGGCGAACTACGAGGACCATCTGACGCCGGCCAGCGGCCCGAAGCTCGACGGGCTGTTCATTAGCGCGGGCCGACCACGGCACACCCGCGTGTCGGGGCTCATCGTCGCCTTGGGCGTCTTCTGCACCGACATTGGCAAGACCCGGCCATCCGTCTGGCCCAATCCCTGGGCGTCACCCGACCGGGCCTTCACTGCGCCGCTGCCATTCGATCGAGTCCTCATAGACCCGGCGATGGGCAGCATCACCCCCGAACCTTCGGACTTCGATCCGCTCCCGTACTTCGGCTTGCCGTCGGACTGGCCCGGATAGCCGAAGCGAACGCCGGCCGGCCAGCTGAATGGAGCAGTGCGACGTCGATTCTCCCGAATGTGGGACTGAACACCATGAAACCATCGTGGGCACCCGGCCCGCCCCGAGGGCTGTGACGGGCTAGCCCTTCCGCGGGGGCTCTGAGGCCGCTCCTCCGGCTCCGGTATCCTGTCCTCGTTGCACGATGAGAGGGACCGCGGGGGCATGGCCAAGCGCCGAACGTCAACCTACAGGCCGGCGAGGACGCGCACGGGCGATCGCGCCAAGGGGGCCTCGAGAAGCCGGCTGCGCCTCCACTGGCCGCGCTTGCGGCGCGAAGCCGTTCTGGTCGGCGCGCTCGCGGTCGCGGTCGTGCTGGCCGCGGCCACCCTGGGCGCGGCCTTCCTGATGGCCAAGGCGGACCACGACTGGGCCACGGTCGCGACCGTCAACGGCCACTCCATCAGCCGCGAGGCTCTGCGCGCGCGCGTGAGCGTCGTCGGCTTCCTGGCGCAGGAGCGCTACTCGTTCCTCGGGACCAAGCTCGGTGGCGGCTTCCTCACGTCCGGCGAGCTGCCCGGCCTCGAGTCGCAGGCGAGCGCGCCGCTCGCCGATCCGGTCAATGCCGCTCGCGAGAGCCTGATCGACGACGAGCTGACCCGCGAGCTGGCGGCCCGCGAAGGCGTCGCGACTCCGGCGGCTCCAGATCCCTGGGCCGAGGCCCGCGCGTACGTCACGAGCGATCTGGCGCATCAGGTTCGACTGGTCCGCTTCGGCCTGCCATCTGGCGCCTCGACCGCCGCCGCGAGCGGCTCGAACCCCTGGCCCGCCGCCGCCTCAACCAACATCGCCGCCGCCACCGAACGCCTGCGCACCGAGCTCGCGGCCGACACCAGGGTCGAGACCATCGTGGCCGGACTCCACGACGCCGGTTGGGACGTCTTCGGCGAGGAAGTGGCCGTGTCCGCGACCGGCGCACCCGCCGACGCCTCGCTCGCGCTCGACCCCGAGATCGCCCTCGCAGCCGGGACGGCCGGAGTCGGCGACCTGCTCGGGCCCGCGACCGACGAATACGGCCGCGTCAGCATGGCTCGAGTCCTCACTCCGGCGGACACGTCCCGCGCCGCCAACGTGCTGCCCGGCGACGCCGAGACGACCAAGGTCGACAGCGGCGCCCTGGCGGATTGGGCCAACGCCCAGGCACTGCGGCGCGCCCTGTCCGCGGCGCTGCTGAAGCGCTGGAAGACAAAGGGCGTGACCCTGGCGCACTTCCGAGAGCTGGTCATCGGCGATGCGCCCACCTCGTCGGGCACCGCGGGCCCCTGGGTGGAGCTCTCGGGCCTGGCGATCGATCGACTGGCGTCGCTCAATCCGACCGCGATCGCCGGCGCCCCGACCGGCCTGGACCTCCATGCCGATCCACTGGCCAAGACCATGCGTGAGCTTTCCGCGTCCGACCGAACCAGGCTCTTCGGCGCCCTGGTGAGCGCCGCCAACGCGGCGCCCGGACCGGACGCGTCCAAGGCTTCGGGCGAGGTCGGCTTCGCGGCCAAGGACGGCCTGATCCCCGACCTCGCCAAGGCGGCCTTCGACGCCAGGGTCAAGACCGGCGACATCCTCGGGCCGATCACGACCTCGGCCGGCCCGCAGCTCTTCCTGGTCGAGGCCCGCTTCAGCGGCGCCCTCGACGATCGAGCCCAGGCCGCCCTGCGCGAGGTCCGCCTCGACGCCTCGCCCGATCCACTCGCCTACACGACCCGCTTCTCCCCGGCCGACGCGGCTCTCGCCCGCGATGCCGGCTGGCGCGCCGACGCCGAGTTCGGCGCCGACGAGGACGTCCGCCACGCCCTCTTCGATACTCCGTTGGGTTCGCTCTCGGATCCGTTCGTGCTCGATGGCAAGCTCGCCTGCGCCATCGTCGACGCGCGATCGAGCGGCACGCCCTCGGCCCGAACGGCGGCCCGCCTATCGCTCGACCGCTTCGACGCCTGGTATCACGGCGAGCGCATAGCGGCCACGATCACCCGCTCGGACAACCCCCTGCCCGAGCTCGCCTCTCCCACCCCCTCGCCGACGCTGGCCCTGCCCAGCATGCCCGGCCTCGAGACTCCGGCCCTGCCCACGATCCCGGGTCAGCCTGCGGCCACCCCGGTCAAGACCGACGAGCTGGGGTTGCCGGCGCTGCCGTAGGGACGGCGTCGTCCCCGAATCGGTGCAATTGGCGAAAAGAGTCATCAAAGCCAGGGCGAACCAGTCGGTATCGCTTCGGAGCCTACCTCCTGCGTGCCGCCATCACGAAGATCGCGACGTTGAAAGCCGATCCACCAGCTGCGATCAGCAACAGGGCCGCGATCAGCCTTTCGGTAGGAAACGCCACGGCGGCAATCACGGCCGCCCCGAGAAGAAGAATCGAGAAGGCGACCAGCAGGAGCGTTGAGCGTTTGAGCCTGGCCACTTCTAGCTCCGATATTCGATCAGGTAGAGGACTTGTGCTCCCAACAGGAGCAGCGCAGGCAGGCCGAGCATCACTCCGAGCAGGACCAGAGCCCGGCGCAAGCGCCACGACCAGGTTCGCCGCGTTCGGAGCCAGCGGGTGAAAGCGATCATGGTAAGCATCCACCCAGTAGAGACCGCGAATCCCCCGGCGGCCAAGACTGCCCACAGCAGACCCGCCGTTCGGTCGAACTGGACCAGCCCCGGAAGGGCGCAAACAACGCCGATGAGAAGGGCGCCCACAGGTCCCCATAGGCGGCTGCGGAAAGCCTGTTCGAACCTATCCAGGGGCAACGGCTGCTTCAATCGCCAGGCTTCAAGTGTCATCCCGTCGTTCAGCGAGACGCCATCCAGGAAGACCAACGTCCTGACCACGTACCGCTGTGGCTGGAATTGGACGACAACAACGGGCGGTCGCGTTCCAGGCAACTGACATTCGACCCACGGCGCTTCGAGCGTCGGCCGGGCAATCCTAGCCAACTGGCGACCGTCCACGAGAATGGCGCTCCACGAACTCAGGATAGCCCGCCTAATGCTCAACTGTGCGGATCTTCCATGCCAGGGAATAGACCATGCCGATATGCCCTGTCGTTCAGCCGTTTGAGGATCGATGCCCATTCAAATCACCCGTGTCCTAGACCGTGACCCCCGTGACATTGTGCCGTTTCACGCGCCAGTCACTCATGGAACCAACCCGCACATGGCACCGCCCACGACCCCCCACTTTCCGGGAACAAGGCTGGTTGCGAAGCCACAGGCATCCTGCACGGGGCTCGTCATCCCAGCCAGGTGGCTCAAACCGATGTTGGTAACGCCGGCGAGCGGACCCGCCACAGTCAGGTCCCAGGCCCACTGACCCAACTTGGCCCCTGTCGGCCAGATCGCAGCCGCCTCGGAACCCAGCGCGGCTCCGTACGCCTTGGAGAGCACGCTGCCGGTGCCAGCCGTTGCTTCGCCTATTAGCGTGTCGGTCGCGACTTCGTCCAGGTTGATGTCGTCAAGCGGGCTTCTCCCATGCCCCAACTGCGAAACAGAATGTTGAAGGGCGTAGAAACCCAATCCGCCAGCGGCACTTGCCAAGAATAGGTCGCACAGGGGATCGAATACGGCCCCCGCCAGGCACGCCACCGTGGGAAGGGCGACGGCAAGCACTTGAGCCGGATGGCTTATCCCGTAGTTCACGACGGCCCCGCCTGTCGCTTGCCAGGCGTGGTTGACATCGTTGGCGTCGCAGCCGACGTCCCATATGGCGTGGTTGGCACACGCGTCCGCGGCCGCACCCGCGTCGGGGTTGTAACCGCAGCTGTTGTTGGCCCAGCACGACGGCCCGCTGGGCACGGTGTTCGTGTTGCCGCACCAGCGAGAGGGGTCCGCGCATGGTCCGGGCTTGAGATTGTTGATGGGAACCGACGGCCGGGCCAGAGATTGCTGCCAGTTGTAGACCGAGCTGCTCATGTCGTGGCTGGCGGCTTCGTTCTCGTGGAAGTACCCGTAGACCGAGCTGCTCATGTCGTGAGCGCTGTTGTAGGCCGACGCGGTCCTGCTCTGGCGGCGCCGCTCGGCCTGAACCCCCTCGTACTTGTGCCAGCCGGAGATGGCATCGTCCAGGCTGCCGTGCCCGTCAGGGTCCACCAGCGTGGCCGGGTTGGCGTCGGCATACAGGAACCGATTAAGCGTGAGCGGGTTCTGCGCCGAGCCCGATACCGAGTCGAAGCTCGTGAAGGCGCCCAGGGAGGGGTCGTAGGAGCGGGCGGAGAAGTCATACAGGTCGGTCGAGCCAGAGGAAGACTCGAGGATCCGGCCCTGGAAGCGCCAGGGCGAGGTGATGGCACCAGTGGGCGTGTAGGAGTCGCAGGTTTCACCATAGGCGTCGTAGCGGTAGGCGGAGGAGTAGGCGGGCGAGGAGCCCGCGCCGATCGTGGCCACGACGTTGCCGTGGAGATCGGGCAGGAGATAGGCGAAGGCGGACGACGTGCCGGTCGTGAGCCGATCGCCGATGGCGTCGATGGCGGAGTAGCTGACGGTGCCCGACTGGAGCGTCGAGCTGATGGTGTCCGATGTGCCAAGGTAGGCGTAGGTCGTGGTCGGGTTCGAGCCGACCGTCTGGCCCGCATGGCGGCCCAGGGCGTCGATGGTGAAGCTCGTGGTCACGCCATCGGCGGTGATGGCGCTCAGATGGCCGGCCGGGTCATAGGCGTAGGTGGTCGGATGCAGGATGCCTAGACCCGGCTGGCTGGGCTGGCTGGTCAGGAGCTGGCCCAATGAGTCGTAGACGAAGGCCGAGGCGCCGCTGCCGTCGGGGTTGGGACCCTTCTTGATCAGCTCGTCGGTGGCGTCATAGAAGTAGTAGAAGACAGTGCCCGACTCGGTCACCGATGTGCGGTTGGAGTCGCGATCGTAGGTGTAGGCCCGCGGCGCGACCGGAGATTGCGAGCTGCCGAAGTAGCTGCTGGTCAGACGGCCCGCGGCGTCGTAGGCGAAGGTCGCGGTGGAAGAGCCCGCCAGACCCGAGGTCGTCGTGACGCCGGTCAGGGTCTGGGTCTCGGAGAGGGCGTTGCCGACCCGGTCGTACGTGCGGGCGATGGTGCCGCTGACGCTCGCGCCGAACTTGATCGAGAGCCCGATCGGGCGCTTGGCGCGGTCATAGGAGTAGGTGCCGTGCCAAGCGATGGACGGCGACGGACGAATGAACGATCGCGCGACTGCCGGTGAACGGCCGGAGCGAGCGCCCACCACAGCCTCAGGTGGACCGGCCGGAGAAAGGCACCCGGACGACGGCGATCGCCCCATCGCGTCATTGCCCGGCTCCAACGCTATGTGGACCTTCATGATCCACGTTCAGCATCGCGGCCGACGCCGCCCTCGCCCGAGACGCCGGCTGGCGCGCCGACGCCGAGTTCGGGGCGGACGAGGGCGTCCGCCGTGCATTCTTTCGCCTGGGCTCAGCCTTGGAACAGGCGCTGCTTGATATCGGGCCATTGAAGCGTGCCGTACTCCAACCCGCCGGACGCCAGCCGCCTGTACGGCATGATCACGCGTATGCCTCTGTGACCGTCGCGATGCTCGAAGGACAATACCACGGCCCGAGTGAAGCGCGGATCCGATGATTTGCGGGCCTCGTCGCATACAACGCCTGATGCTTGGATCGACCCGTCCGCGACGCGAGCACGGATGGCCGACTCGAGCTCATCGACAATCTCGCGATCCCTCCGTGGCCCTTGGCTAGCTTGAAGCTCCACGGGTTCCAGCGCATAGCTCGTCGTGATGACCGCAGCAAACGGCTCGATCCTCCCCTGCTCCTCAAGTGCGAGTTTGGCCCTTGAGAGCAGGGCGGCTCGCAGTTCCTCGAAGTCGTCGTTCGCACTCCGATAGACGAACGGGGAGCCATCAATGGCGATTGGCTGTGGATGGTCGAACATCTTCGGCCGTCGCTCGGCCGGTTTGGTGGGCGTCTGGAAAGCGTCTCGACCCAGGCTATCTGCAGCCCGCTCGCGTGCGGCCACATACTCGGTCCAGGTCCTAGGGCCCGGTGGCACTTCTGTGAGCTGGAGCATGTAGCCCCAGGCAACGCGCTCGACTCGGAAGACGTCCGCGTGTTCGAGGCACTCGGCTCCGAAGAGCTCAACATAGGGCGCACCAAAGTACGTGCGCCAGTACAGAGGCGGAAGGCCGCGGCGAAGCGTGTTGCAGTATGCCCCGTAGACGCCGTTGCCCGCGGCGTCGTCGGCCAGATGCACATAGGCGTAGTCGGCGGCCATGTCCAATCCCAGGGCAACGATGAGATCGCTGGCAGGCCCGAGGTACTGCTCTACTTTGGCGCCCCTGACATCGACGGTGAGCGTGGCGTGCCAGTGAACCGCCGGCTGGCACGTGAAACTGACGCCTGGGCTTGCGCGGCGTCCGTACCAATCGGCCGAGCCGCGAAAACGCGACTCGTCGATCGGCAACTCGGACGAGCCACGTGGGGGCTCCAAGGCGTCCACGCGGTCCGGGTACAGACCGGGAGCGGACTCCTTCCAGATTCCCAGGATCCGGTTGATCCACGCCGTTTCGCCGCGCATTGCGTAGGGCGTCATGATGCTGGCTTCGACGTATCTGGTCATGGCGTGATCGTAATGCGGCCGACGGTTCCTGTTGTGGAATCAAACAACTTGGCGAAGACTCCGGTCTGAGAGTTGAACTGCCATATCATGCCACTGTTACCTTTGACCAGTTGAACCACGCCTCTAGAAATCGCTGTCGTGTTCTCAGACACGATCAAGTTGAACATATCGCCGTTCGCGCCGGCAACGTCGGCCTCACCCCGTAGCTGGGACGTGCTTGTTACGTACCGGACGTCCTTGAACTCCCAGATGGCACCGAAGTCCTTCGAGTCGGCGACGTTATTGGCCAGCCCAGGACCTGACACATAGTCCTTGACGTTATTCTCGGTCAGACCTGTGGCTTCGTAGACCTTGTCGTGCCAGTTACTCCCTTGCTCCTGTCTCGAAAGTGCGTCGGCCATCTCTTGGGTGAGCGGTTCGCCCGCCTCTTGGGCAATCTCCGAATCTAGTTCCTCCAGCCTGCTGGCTGACTGCTCGCCCGCGGCCCCAGTCGCCAACTCGGCTGGCCCCATGATCTCCTCGTCCGCGCCAAGGGAAGCCATCGTCGCGAGGACCTCAAGCCCAAGGGCGATCGTCGTGACAATCGCCTCGGCCTTTGCCCGGTCTCGCTCCGCGCACTCTTGCTGGTGGTCGGCGCAATAGGCGGCCTCGGCCGCGGCGATCTTGGTGCTCGTCGCGGTCATGGATTGGCAGATGTTGGCCGATGGATCCATATGCTGGCCGAGGCACAGTTCCTTCGCATACTTGTAGGTGGAGTCGTCGACGAAGGAGCCGTCGCCGTTCAGCAGGTAGGAGACGCCGGTCCATTGCGGGTCGTTGAACAGGAAGATCGTCGGCTTCTTGCTTGTCTTGGCTTTCGCCTTGGCCAGATCGGCGCAGTCCTCGCGATCGAACCGGCAGGCCGCGTGTCCGTCCGGATCCACGAGGGTGGCGGGGTTGGCGAGCGCGTAGAGGTAGCGGTTCAGCGTCAGCGGGTTCTGCGCCGAGCCCGATACCGAGTCGATGCTCGTGAAGGCGCCCAGGGAGGGGTCGTAGGAGCGGGCGGAGAAGTCATACAGGTCGGTCGAGCCCGAGGCGGACTCCAGGATCCGGCCCTGGTAGCGCCACGGCGAGGTGATGGCACCCGAGCCGACGCTGTATTGATCGCAGGTCTCGCCATAGGCGTCGTAGCGGTAGGCGGATGAGTACGAGGGCGAGGAGCCCGAGCCGATCGTGGCCACGACGTTGCCGTGGAGATCGGGCAAGACATAGGCGAAGGCGGACGACGTGCCGGTCGTGAGCCGATCGCCGATGGCGTCGATGGCGGAATAGGTCGAAAGGGTGCCCCCGACCGCGGTCGAGCTGACGGTGTCCGATGTGCCGAGATAGGCGTAGGTCGTGGCCGAGCCGGAGCCGACGGTCTGGCCCGCATGGCGGCCCAGGGCGTCGATGGTGAAGCTCGTGGTCACGCCATCGGCGGTGATGCCGCTCAGATGGCCGGCCGGGTCATAGGCATACGTGGTCGGGCGCACGACGCCCGAGCCGGGCAGGCTCGGCTGGCTGGTCAGGAGCTGGCCCAATGAGTCGTAGCCCAAGGCGGAGGCGCCGCTGCCGTCGGGGTTCGGACCCTTCTTGATCAGCTCGTCGGTGGCGTCGTAGAAGTAGTAGAAGACAGTGCCCGACTCGGTCACCGATGTGCGGTTGGAGTCGGGATCGTAGCTGTAGGCCCGCGGCGCGACCGGGCTGCCCGATGGCCCGAAGTAGCTGCTGGTCAGCCGACCCGCGGCGTCGTAGCCGAAGGTCTGGGTGGAGGAGCCCGCCAGACCCGAGGTCGTGGTGACGCCGGCCAGGGTCTGGGTCTCGCTGAGGGCGTTGCCGACGCGGTCATAGGTCCGGGCGATGGTGCCGCTGACGCTCGACCCGAACTTGATCGAGAGCCCGGTCGGACGCTTGGCGCGGTCGTAGGTGTAGCTGGCGGAGACCGAGGAACCCCAGGTCCGGGTGGCCAGGTTGCCATCCAGACCCCAGGTGTAGGCGGCGGTGCCGAAGGAGCCGGGCAGGGTCGCGGTCGCGAGCTGGCCCAGGGGCGTGTAGGTGAAGCTGCTGGCCCGGTCCGTGCCCGCGGCATCGTGGTCGGTCCGGGTCGCGGCCGACCCGTCGGGGTTGTAGGTGAAGCTCGTGATGGCCGTCCCGGCGCGGCTGATCGAGGTCATGCGGTCGAGGGCGTCGTAGGCCTCGGTCAGGGAGTCCGAACTCGTGCCGCCCGTGGCGATCGCGGTCGTGCGCCCGGCGCCATCGAGAGTTGATGTCGTGGTCAGGGTGCCCACCCCGGTGGTGGTCACCGCGATCTGGGTGGTGCGCCCGAGGGCGTCGTATGTGTAGGTGGTCGTCCGCGGGCCGGTGACGCTCTGGTGGAGGCGGCCGGCGCCGCCGAGCTCGTATGACGCCGAAGTGGAGGCCAGATCGGTGGCCACGCTGTTGTCGGGTGGGGTGGCGCTCGTCTGGTGGCCGGCGGCGTCGTAGCCGTAACGCCAGGCGAGGCTGTTGGCCGTGATGTTGGAGCTCGAGCAGCCGGCGGCGACGGCGTTGGGGCTGCAGCTGGCCAGGACCTCCCCGACCGCGTCGTAGCCCGCGAGAGCGGTGATGTTGAGATGCCCCGAGCCGGAGTCGGTGACCCCAGAGGTGACCCGCCCCAGGCGGTCGTATCCGGCATGGGCGTCCCTCCCACCTACGATCGAACGGCCGAATGAACGTCTGGGCGACTGCCGGTGGACGGCCGGTGCGAGCGCTCACCTCAAACCTCAGCTGGCCGGACGGAGAAACGCACCCGTACGGCAGTGAGCGTCTTGTCGTGTTCCGACCCGGCTCCAACGTCGGGTGGATCGCGACCTGCGCTGCCCGCACAGGCCTGACGGCGGTGCGATGGGGCGCCGGAGGCCGTGCCTACCTCGAACGGCGCGCTGCCCGACGGAATGCCCAGATTAAGTAGGTGGTCCACGCCAGGAGTAGCAGTTCATCGGCCGCGAACCACAGGACTGGCGGCGGGCCCGACCCCAACGCGACAAATGGATCGAGAAGGACTCGGTACACCAATGCGTACTGCGTGTAGGCCAACATACCCGCAGCCCCGATCCTGCCGACCAAGTCATTGATCCGCGGCGGAATCCGGCTGCCGGGCCTGGCTTCGTCGCGGCCAAACCATGCCAGGGCACGAGGCAGCCTCGTAGGATCCGGTCGGATCTGGTAGCTGACGAGAATGCCAGCACAGAGGCCTCCGAATCCCAGCGCGAGTGCCTGAAGAGCGAGGAAAGCGGACATGTCAGAATCCCCCACCTGCCGAACCTCCTTGAGGCTGAGCCTGAGGCCTGTTCAATACACCTTGAACTCCCGCCGCTATGATCGAACAACCCACGCCCAAAGCGCCTTTGAAAACCGCGCAGAACCCGCCAGAAATACCTGACGCAGCATCGCCCTTCGGGTCGCCGATCCATCCCTTGCCAGATAGCTGGCTCCAGACCTCGTTGCCGAGCAATCCGGTGCCGAAGTTGAAGCCAACATTGGCCATCCTGCCAAGTCCGACTAGTGCACCCACAGGCGCGGTGACCGCGCCAATGAGCGACATGACGCCAACCTCAGCCGGGTCCACATTCCCTTTCGCCACAAGCTGACTAAGCATGTCAGTACCACCTACGAGAACGGCGCCTTGCGCGGCGGCCACAGGAGCCGCGGCGACAGCCACTGCCGCGGCCACTACGGCGAAGGCGGTGCAGAAGATGAGACACGCCGCGAACGCCGCCGCCTTCAACTGCTCGCCCAGGTCCGGCTCGACCGAGTCGAAACGACTTGTCACTGTCGCCGCGCACAGCGACGACTGCTGGTCAGAGTCTGGGCTCGTGCCGCTCCTGTTGTTGGCGGCGTTCATCATGCACGTCTGGTACAGCCCAGTCCTCGTCCTGCCGTCCGGTGGCGCACCCGCGTCGGGGTTGTCGCCGCAACTGTTGTTCGCCCAGCAATCTGCCCCGCCTGGTTTCGTGTTGTTCCCGCAGTAGTGAGTTGGGTCTGGGCACGATGTGCCGTTTCCGTCATTTCCGTTTCCGCCATCCCCGCCCTTCGGGGCAGGGGGTGCGCCATGGCGGCACAACCTCGGATCGTCATCGCAGGTCGCATGGTGTCCATCCGGGTCCACCAGCGTGGCCGGGTTGGCGTTGGCATACAGATACCGATTGAGCGTCAGCGGATTCTGAGCCGAGCCTGCGGCCGAGTCGAAGCTCGTGAAGGCGCCCAGGGAGGGGTCGTAGGAGCGGGCGGCGAAGTCATACAGGTCGGTCGAGCCCGAGGCGGACTCGAGGATCCGGCCCTGGTAGCGCCAGGGCGAGGTGATGGCACCGGTTGGGGCATACGAGTCGCAGGTTTCGCCATAGGCGTCGTAGCGGTAGGCGGCGCTGTAGACGGGTGAAGTGCCAGCGGTCATGGTGGCCACGACGTTGCCGTGGAGATCGGGTAGGACATAGGCGAAGGCGCCCGGTGTGCCCGTTGTCAACCGATCGCCGATGGCGTCGATGGCGGAATAGGTCGTGAGGGTGCCCCCGACCGCGCTCGAGCTGACGGTGTCGGCGGTGCCCAGGTAGGCGTAGGTCGTGGTCGGGTTGGCGCCGACCGTCTGGCCCGCATGGCGGCCCAGGGTGTCGATGGTGAAGCTCGTGGTCACGCCATCGGCGGTGATGCCGCTCAGATGGCCAACCGGGTCATAGGCATAGGTGGTCGGGCGCACGACGCCGGAGCCGGGCAGGCTCGGCTGGCTGGTCAGGAGCTGGCCCAGGGCGTCGTAGCCAAAGGCCGAGGCGCCGCTGCCGTCGGGGTTGGGACCCTTCTTGATCAGCTCGTCGGTGGCGTCGTAGAAGTAGTAGAAGACAGTGCCCGACTCGGTCACGCTCGTGCGGTTGGAGTCGAGGTCATACGTGTAGGCCCGCGGCGCGACCGGAGATTGCGAGCTGCCGAAGTAGCTGCTGGTCAGACGGTTCGCGGCGTCGTAGGCGAAGGTCGCGGTGGAGCCCCCGGCCAGACCCGAGCTCGTGCTGACACCCGAGAGGGTCTGGGTCTCGCTGAGGGCGTTGCCGACGCGGTCATAGGTGCGGGCGATGGAGCCGCTAACGCTCGCACCGAACTTGATCGAGAGCCCGATCGGGCGCTTGGCGCGATCGTAGGTGTACGTGCCGCTGACCGAGGAACCCCAGGTCCGGGTGGCCAGGTTGGCATCGAGGCCCCAGGTGTAGGCCGCGGTGCCGAAGGAGCCGGGCAGGGTCGCGGTCGCGAGCTGGCCGGTTGCGGTGTAGGTGAAGCTGCTGGCCCGGTCCGTGCCCGCGGCATCGTGGTCGGTCCGGGTGGCGGCCGACCCGTCGGGGTTGTAGGTGTACGTGGTGATGGCGGTGCCGGCGCGGCTGATCGAGGTCAACCGATCGAGGTCGTCGTAGGCCTCGGTCAGGGAGTCGGAGCTGGTGCCGCTGGTCGCGATCGCGGTCGTGCGGCCGGCGCCATCGAGAGTGGAGGTCGTGGTCAGGGTGCCCACCCCGGTGGTCGCGACGCTCAGGACGGTCGGCCGGTGGAGGTCGTCGTAGGTGTAGGTGGTCGTTCTAGCGCCGGTCACGACCTGATGGACAAGCCCGGCGCCGCTGAGCTCGTAGCTCGTGCTGGTGGTGGCCATGTCCGTGGCGAAGGAGTTGTCGGGCGGCGTGGCGCTCGCCTGCTGGCCCGCCCCGTTGTACGTGTAGCGCCAGGAGCGGACGTCCGTGCCGCCGGTCGCGCAGCCAGCGGCGACCTGCAGCGGGCTGCATGTTGCGATCAGCTCGCCCGCGCGGTCGTAGCCGGCGGTGGCGCGGATGTTGAGCAAGCCTGTGCCGTAGTCGAGCGTGGAAGCGGTAAGCCGGCCCAGGCGGTCGTACTCGGAGTGGCTGACGATGCCCTTGGGGTTGGTGACCTCGGTCGCCCGGCCGAGATCGTCGTAGACGGAGTGGGTGCGCAGGTTCGCGTCGTTGGCGCTCTCGCCCGCGCCCCCGACCGCGGCCGTTGTCACGTCGGTAACGCGGCCTATCTCGTCGTAGCTGGTGCGGGTGACCAGGGGCGCGTCGCCCGCGGCACCACCAGGCAGGATCGAGGCGACCGGGTGCCCGTCGGCATCGAAGACTGACAGGCTGTAGATGTTCTTGTCGGCGCTGCCGGTGTCCCAGACGACGACATCGTCGATCGCGACTGAGGCATTGCCGGGGTCCGCGGTGTCGGTTATCGCGACGAGGACGCCCGACGAATGGTCGGAAGCAGCCTGCCAGTTCACCGTGAGCTTGGTGTAGGCGTCGGTCGCGACGGCGGTCCCGCTACCGGGCTGGGTCGAATCGCCGTTCGCACCGAGGCGCAGACGCCAGGACTGGCCGGACGCGCTCGCCCGCGCGTAGACGACTGCGGTGTAGGTGTGTCCGGCCTTGAAGGTGCCGGTCAGTCCGAGGCTGGCGCCCGAGCCCGAACCCGATGTCGGAGTGACGGTGAGCGAGCCGAAGCCCGAGTTGGCCGTGCCGCTCGTGGCCGAGCCCAGGCTTGCCGAGACGGTGGACGAGGCGCTGACCGCCCAGTTCGTGGCCCC
The DNA here is from genome assembly GCA_050008515.1 of Candidatus Limnocylindrales bacterium. GTDB lineage: Bacteria > Chloroflexota > Limnocylindria > Limnocylindrales > CSP1-4 > Fen-1039. The sequence continues at coordinate 29,969 of JBEKMM010000018.1, read as the reverse complement.
GGTGGCACCGTCCTCCTTGCCGTCTTCGAAGGTCGCTATCTGCAGCTGGGCGGCGCCGTTGCCGGCTCGATCCCAGTTGGTGATGGTCGCGGTCTGGCGGCCGGCGAGGTCGTAGACGTTCTGCGTCCAGGCGACGTTGGCGTCGGTCTGGCCCTGGGCACCGGGCCGGCTCGTCGCGGCCACCCGACCGGCCGTGGTGTAGTCGGTCCTGGTCCAGGAGTTGTCGGGCCTGGTGACCTTCGTGATGTGGCCGAGGGCGTCGGAGGTCGTGCTGGTCTCGCGATTCAGCACGTCAATGACGCTGAAGACCAGGCCGTGGATGTCGTACTTGGTCGTAGTGACGATGTCCTCGTCGGGCGCGCCGCTGTTGTAGACGCCGTCGACGTAGTTCGCGACGGTTCGGACCGCGTGGCCCTCGAGGTCGAACAGGTGGCGGGTCGGGGTGTCGTATGCGTCTAGCGACGTCGTCACCCGACCGTTCATGTCCAGGACGCTGACGGCATTGCAGTGATCGCCCGATCCGTCCGGGCACGTCGCCTGACCATCGAGTGGCCCGCGGCTGCCAGTCGGCTTGGAGTGGGTGACGTCGTATGTCGTCGTGCCGATCGTGACCGACGCCTTGTCGAACACGTTCTTGGTGACGCGGGTGTTGGTCGCGTCCACGTAGAGGGTGCTCTGGACGACGTTGCCGAACAGGTCGTAGGTGACGTCCGTCCGGGCGTCGATCCCGGCGCCGAAGCCGGAGTCGCTGTGGGTCTGCGTGGCGCGGCCGCGCTCGTCGTAGACGTAGCTGGTGATCACGTCGTCGGCGCCGGAGGCACCGGAGGGCGTGCCGTCGAGGTAGTTGGCGATCGTCTGCGTGAGCTGGCCGTAGTTGTTGTAGATGGCCTTTGTCGCGATGCGGTGGGACGACGGCTGGCTCAGGGTCGGGCCGGTCACCAGGATGGTGTGCCCAAGAAGGTCGTATTGGGTGTTGGTCACCTCGCCCTTCGGCGTCGTGACCTCCGTCTGATGGCCGACCTCGTCGTATTGGTATGTCGTCTCGTTCTGGAGACCGTCCTTGGTCGAGGCGACGTCCGTCTGGCTCGTCGTGTCGTATGTGGTCGTGCTGGTCACGCCGTCCGCGTCGGCAGCTGACGTCGTCCGACCCCAAACATCGACGCTTACCGTCGTATCGACGTTCTGGTCGGCCGTGTGAGGAGTTCCGGGGTAGACGTAGTTCGCCGTCGTCTTGGTTGGGAAGATGCCCGGGCAGTGGCACCCGGAGCTTGCCGTGTAGTCGTAGTGGGTCGCGAGGGTGCCGGTTCCGCCGCCTGCGGCGCCAACGACGCTGAAGGTCAGGGCGTCGGTGGGCAGGCCATAGATGACGCTGCCGGTGTCGGTGGCGTAGCGGGCCTGGGACCACTTGGTGACAATCACGGCGTCGTCGAAGTAGACGGTGCCGGTGCCAGTCTCGGACAGAGACAGTTCCACGCGGCCGTCGCCGTCGGCGGGCACGGTCACGTCCCAGGCGTTGCCGGTCCACGCGGTCTGGGTGAAGGTGGCGTCGAGGAGCGCCACCGCGGTGTGGCTGGAGTTCCACGACTTCAGGCTCACGGTCGCGACTGCGCTCGTGGCCGAGCTCGTGTGCCAGACCTGGAATCGGAAGGTCTGGCCGGGAACGAGTGAGAACGTCTGGCTCGCCTTGGCGTTGGCCGCGGTCAGCTTGAGCGAGCCGAACGAGGGCACAGGCGCGTTGGCGTCGTAGTGGACGGTCGGATCGGACGGCGAGGTCACGACGTTGGCGGCGACGCTGCCCGACGTCTTCCAGCCCCACAGCCCTGTCTCGAAGCCTGCGTTGGCGAGGCCTTCGTCGTCCTGGGCGACCACCCGGCCCTGCCTGTCGTAGCTGGGCTGGCTGTGCTGCTCGGCGATGCCGATGGCCGATAGATAGTGCTCGCGGATCTCGTTCTCATCGAGTGAGGTCGTGAACACCGAGACGCCGCTGATCGAGCCGTCGAAGTACTCGCTCGTGTCGTTGTTGCAGGCTTGGCCGATGCACAGGTTGTGGCTCGAGTCGGTCAGGATCGGCGTGCCGCTGTAGAAGCCGCTGCCGATCGGCACGCCGTCGACGTAGACCGTGTAGATGCCGGCTCCGACCGTGTAGGCGATGTGGTACCAGCGGTTCGCCTTGTAGACGAAGTCGGCGTCGGCCGCGGTGTTGAGCCAGGCGGACGTGGACCCGATGTCGGCGTGAACCAGATTGCCCTTCGAGAACTTCACATCGAAGCCGACCTGCCCGGACCCACTGCGGGTCCCGAGGAAGGTCTGGGAGCGGGCTATGTCGGCGGTGCTGCTGAGCTTGACCCAAGCTTCGAGGGTGAACGAGCCGGAGATCGTGCCGAGACTCGAGCCCGTCACCTTGGCGTACTGGCTCGTGCCGTTGAACGTCACGGCGCGCGTCAGCGCGGCATCGTGTCGGACGTAGGGCGCAGTGCCCTGCGTGCCCCAGGACGGATTGCCGTAGTAGGTGCCCTGGTACGAGCCGCTGTAGCTGGTCAGCGTCGCGCCGCTGCCCTCGCTCATCGGGTAGGTGGCCTTGATGCTGTCCTGCCAGGCCGCGACCTTCCGGTAGTCCGAGTTGACTTCGGACGGCGCGATTGTGTCGATGACGTGGTGGTAGCCGTCGTAGACGTAGCGGGTCTTGTACAGATCCGGGTTGGCGCCGTTCGTATCACGGACCGAGGCGAAGTACTGATCCTCGCTCTGACTCCAGGCCACCTCGTTTCCGGCGAGCGCGTCGGCGTAGTTGTCGACCGCCGCGGCCGCGTTCGTACCTTCCTGGCTGACAGTGATGGATGGCGTCCCTGAGGCGCAGCCTCCAACTGCCGCGCCCGGGCAGCGGTAGCTAATAACCGTGGTCTCGCGGGAGAGTCCGTCGTAGCGGGACTCGGAGACCTTGAGGTTGGTAACGCCGTCGGGCGTTGGCCGGCCGCGGCGGTTGAGCACGGCAACAATCTGGTCGGCGAGAGTCCGTGCGCCGGCAAGAGCGTTACGGTCGAGGGGCAGCAGCCTCGCGGCCTCGCGGAAGATGCGCTCGTTGAACCTGTAGCAGAGGGTCTGGCCCTCGATCTCGACCGGGACCGGGAGCAGTTCCGCGTGCAGTGTCAGCAGGATGCCGCCGTACCCGACCACGTAGGTGACGATGGTTCCCGGCGCGAAGCGGGGCGGGTAGGGAACCATGCGCACGAACCGGCGCTCGCGGTCGAGGGGCAGCGGCTTGCGGCGGGCCTTGGTTATGCCGTCATCGATCTCGACGAGGATCGTGTCTGCGCCGGCCTTGATCATCGCCACCGCCTCGGGCGCCAGGGCCAGGTCCCGACATTCGAGATCGATCCGGCGCAGCGGTACGCGCCACCCGCGCTCGGAGCGTTCCGGAGCCTCGGGCTCGCCGGTTTCAGCCGCGGCGCTACTGATGCCGGCCAGGCCGGAGCGCTCCGCGTAGCCCATGCCCAGCGCGACGAGTGGTGCGAAATGGGTCTCCGGAGGCGGAGCATCGTGGAACGCGACCGCCCGCCACACGCCCCCGCCCTGCCACTCGTCGTCGAGCCGGATCGCGGTAGCGCCCACGATCCCGTCGGTGCCGATGTGATCGGCGATAGCGAGGTTCGACTCGAGCACCAGGCGCGCGTAGCTCGGGCCCGTCAGCAGGTCTCGCTCGGCCGGGTCCAGGCCGTCGCGGTGGAAGTACTCGCTGACCAGGCCGCCGGTGGAACGATAGATCGGCGCCGAGACGTCAGCACCGTGCCAGCCGTTGAAGCCTCGCGGCGCATGAACGACCGGTGCCGCAGCCGCGGCGGACGCGATCCCGCGCAGGGCGTCGCCGCCGAAGGGAGCGTCCGAAGAGCGGGCACAATCGGCGCGGTAGGTCACGTCATCCACGTGGTACGAGCCGAAGGTGCGCAGGCCCCGAGTGCCGTTGGCGATCTCCTCGACGTTCGCGAGCGAGCCCAGCAGCAGCTCCCAGCGTGCCTCCGAGGGAACCTCGACACCGTCATCGCGCAGCAGGTTCGCGAAGAGCTGGTCGGAGTAGCGGTCAAACAGGTAGTGGGCAAAGATGGTGAGATCATCAAGACCGGCCTCGTGCGCCTCGTAGTGGGCGACCACGATCTTGTGGTTCTCGCCGGTGAGCACGAGCCGGCGCTGGGCGCGCACGAGGGTGACCTCGTCGGCATCGGAGAGCCCGTCACCCAGTGCCTCGAAGTCGAGCACCAGGGCCTCGCGCACGTCCGCGGCCACGCCGGCGCGCAGCAGGCCAGCCCGCTGACCCGAGGCCTCCGGGGCCACGATGCCCAGGTCATCGATCTGCTCGGATCGGCCTTCCTTGTACGTCACCTCTGCCCACAAGAGGCCCTTGTTCCCAACCGGGACCTCCAGGAAAGCGCCCACCGGGATGGGACCGGCCCCGTCCTGTGCGAGGGTCATGCGCAGGCCCCGGCCCAGGTATGAATGGCGTTCGAGACTCCAGCCGAAGTAGAGGGCGTTCCAGAGCGAGGAGGTATGGAGCGGGAAGCCTCGCTGGCGTATGACCTCGCGGAAGAACACCTCGTAGCTCTGGCGATCAGCGGCGGGCATCCGCTCGAGCGAGAACAGCAGGTCGCTGCTGATCATCCCGATCCGCATCTCGCCAAGGCTGTTTCTCACGCTTCCCCTTCCAACCCGAGGCCTAGCTGTGTAGGCGCGGCCGCTGCCGCTGCCGCCCGCTCGGCACGCAGATGTTCCGCGACGATCCGCTCGGTGAGCCGATAGGCATTGATCTCCGGTACGAGCCTGATGTGATCAGCCGCCACGAGTGCGGCCACCGCAGCATCGAGATCGGCGTCGCGCAGGCTAGGCATCGCCCCAAAGACCGCGCTGTTGGTCAGCTCGGGCCAGAGCGGCTCCATGCGACCGGTGCGCTTGGACCAGAAGCGGTCCTCGCCGCGCAGCGTCTTGAACATATGAAATCTCGACAGTCCTCCCGAGCGGCCGCGCATGAGCCGCTCGATGTTACGCGCAGCCCGCGAGGCGATGGCCCGTGCATCCGCGGTGGTCCGGGTCGGTCGCGGCTGGGCATCGGTCAGCGTTCGCAGCAGTGCCGGCCGAACCGCGGCGATGCCACCGTGGCCGGCGAGCCAGCAACCTGAGCAGCGAACAGCGTCGGTGGCGCAGGTTCCCTCCGGCAGCGACGGCTCCTCGAAGTAGGCCGCGAAGGCGCTATTGACGCAGCCGGGCTCGGGGCCGCGGTCGAAGAAACGGACCAGGCGCACGCGCTCCTCGGTCGCGAGGTTCGAGATGAACTGGCTCGCGAAGTCCGCCGGCAGCTTGCCGCCGTTGCGGTCCAGGCTGGTCAGGTAGTGCCCGGTGACGCCCTGGCTCACGTCGAGATAGCCGAGCGAGTGAAGTTCCAGGAGCCGCAGCCACAGCTCGCCCGGGTCGGATACGTCATCGGGGAAGCGCTCCGCCAGGGCCGCCGCTACGTCGGTCAGCACGACGTGCTCGGGGTCACTGATGGCGCCGGTGATCGCGCCGAGCAGCTCGGCCCATTCGCCCGGTTCCGGGGCGTCGTCGCGGCGCAGCACGCGCACGGCATCTGGGAAGTCGCCCCGGTCCTCGACCAGCCCCGCGGCGTCGAGCGCTGCGAGCACCCGCACCACCGCGGCCTTGTAGGAGGCCATGGTCGAGGGCTTGTCCGCCTCCTCGTCGCTGATCCTCCCGGCGCGGTGATCGGCATCGAGCAGGACGCCCGCGATCTCCTCGGTATCAGCCGGGCCATCGGAGCCCAGGATCGGCGCGACGATCTGCGAGACGCGGGACGGGTCGAGGTGCTTGCGCAGTCCCTCCATGAACACCAGCGTTCGGAAGGCGCGGCCCGAGCCGACCATGATCCCGGTCGCGGACTTGCCGTCACGCCCCGCGCGGCCGATCTCCTGGTACAGCGCAGCGAGGTCCGCGGGCGGCGACGCCACTATCACGGTGCGGACGTCGGAGCGATCCACCCCGAGACCGAAGGCGCCGGTGGCCACGACGATCATCGGGTAGAAGCCCTCGTCCCCAACGTGCGGGGCGTTGGCGAAGTCGTGGGCCACGGCCTCCTTCTCGGTCGCAAGCATCTGGCCGTGGAAGAGGCGGATCCGGTCGCGCTCGCTCTCGCCGAAATGCTCGATGAGGGCGGCGTGGATGGAGCGGGCCTCTTTCACGGTGAGCGTGTAGCAGATCGTGTGGCCCTCGGTGGTCGAGAGAAGCGATTCGAGCAGCCGCTGCTTGCCCACCGGACCCGCCTCGCCCGCGGCGAGGGTCTTGCGATACAGCGCAAGCTCGGGGCGGATCGGGTTGCGCACCACCTCGGCGAGACGCACCGGGTCGGGACCGGCGAGTCCGAAGAGCATCGAGCGCAGCCGCGTGCGGACCGCGGGCGTCGCGGTCGCGGTCAGGGCCATGACCTGTGGTCGGTTGGGCATCGCCCGCAGGCGTCCGAGGAACTGCTCGGCCCGCTTGAAGGAAGGGCGGAAGTCCTCGCCCCAGGTGGCAAAGGTGTGGGCCTCATCAATCGCAATCAGGCGCACGATGCCCAGCTCGACCCCACGCGCGATCCACGCCTGGAACTGGCGCTGACAGAGCCGCTCGGGGCTTACATACACGAGCTTGATGCCGGTGGGCGAGGCGGGGTTGGTAAGCGCATCCGCGACCTCGGCCTTGCCGGTGCGGCTGTTGGACTCGCGCATCGGCGCGACCAGCGCCCGCACCATCCCGCCAACCGAGCGGTTGAGCCCAAGCGCCTGATCGGTCATGAGCGCGACCAGGGGCGAGACCACGATCGTCACACCCGGCAGCGCGAAGGCGGGCAGTTGGTAGAGAAAGCTCTTGCCCCGCGAAGTCGGCAGGATGGCCAGCACGTCACGGTTCTCAGCGAGGCCTGCGAGTGCTTCGAGCTGGTAGGGGTACAGCGCCTCGAAGCGAGACCCGGCCAGTTCGCGCCCGATGATGGTCGCGCGCTCGACCAGGTCCGAGTACAGCGCCTCGGCGCCGGCGGCGCGCAGCGCTTCGAGCTGCTCGGGCGAGGCGCATGCGTCACGCACGGCTCGCACCGAGGGCAGCAAGGTGAGCTTCTCGATCTCCTCGACGCCACAGAGCTGCTCGGCGCGCTCGGCTGACAGGACCGTGCCCGCCGGATCCGCGGCGAAGAAGCGCCATATCTCGCGCCAGCCCTCGGCCATCGAGCGCAGGTTCCCGCCGCCGGCGCCCCACGTATCGTCATCGCGGACCATGCCATCGAGCGATCCGAGGAACACCTGGCGGTAGCGATGGTGCAGCCGGGTCGGGCCCGCGAGCTTGCGGTCGCTGATGACCACGACGCCGCGATGGGCATCGGAACGGATCAGCCGGCCCACGGCCTGGCGCAGCTCCATTGCCGCAAGGGGCAGGTAGTAGTGCTCGACCGCGTAGCCGTCGGGATCACCGACTCCGGCGGCCTCCGCCTCGGCCCTGACCAGCTCGCGCCGCGCCGCGACTATCGGGTCGGCGAACGACGCGAAGGGCAGCTTGTTGATCCAGACCAGGCGCGCGAGGCTAGGGTCATCGATGTCGGTTCCCTGCCAGAGCCCCTTTGTGCCGACCAACGCGCCGCCGCGGTGCTTGAACTCCTCCGCCGCGGTCGCGGTGCCCAGGTAACCGGCCGAACTGATCGCGAACTCGGCCGCGGCGCGGGCGCGCTCGGCGATGACACCGTCATAGATCTGGTTCGCGGCGTTGCGCGAGGTCGTGAGCACCATCGCGCCGTTGGCCAGGCCGTGGCTGACCTCGGAGAGAAAGCCGCCGACCTGCTGGGACACCGAGCGGATCGCGGCGCTTTCCTGCTCGGTCCAGGACGGGAAGTCGGTGAAGCACACCAACTTGGCCTGCTCATCGATGCGGAACGGGCTGGGCAGGTGCTTCTCGGCCACCCGCTCGGGGGTCAGGCCGAGTCGCCGGCGCACGAAGTCGAAGCTGCCATCCACACGCAGCGTCGCGCTGATGTAGAAGATCAGGCCGAAGGTGGCGGCCAGGCCGGCATAGCCGGGCTCGCGCGACAGCTCGATGGGCGAGGACGTGAGCCCGAAGCGGAACCCCCGCATCCCTGTGCCGCGGCGGGTCTGCTCGTCGAGCCACACGATGCGGTTCGATGGCGGCCCAGCCGGGTCAGCCGGATCGGTGATCGCGGCCAGGTCGGCCACGATCCGGGTCGAGCCTTCGGCAAGGCCGCCGAAGCGGGACAGGATCGCCTCGCGCCGCTCATCCTCGATGTGGTCCTCCCGGCGAGGCTCATGCTCGAGGGCGTTCGCGACAGCGGTGATCCGGGTAGCAAGCTCGGTCATGGCCTTGGCGATCCCGTCTCGCGGCGGCGCCGGCCGGGTGACAGGCGATGCTAGGGTCACCACCCGCAGGGCGTCGGGGTGGAGCAGGTCGCGCCCGGCCGCATCGAGAGCACGTGAGGCGAAGCGGGGCACGGTCTCGTTGTCGAGGAAGCCGTCGAGCCGGCGCAGGGCGTTCTCGAGGATCGCATGACGGGCCAGGGCATCAGCCGCGGAGCCCACCGGCAGCGGCCGCATCCAGTCGCGCAGCTCCGAAGTGGCCTCTTCGAGCAGCCCGTAATCAACGTGCGTCTCGATCGCGTCGGTGGCCGCGTTTTCGAGCGAGTGCGCCTCATCGATCACCAGGAGCGTGTGCTCCGGATCGGTGAAGTCCGAGAGGTGCGCGAGCAGCAGGGCGTGGTTGGTGACCAGGAGCCGGTGAGCGCCCAGGACCTCCTTGACCAGGCTCGTGTGCTCGGCCGGAGCCGTCTCACCGGCGCGGTAATCGGGTGACTCGGCCTGCGAGAGGTAACTCAGGAACTTGTCGCGTCGCGACCGCCGGCCGGGGCCGCCCGCGAGGTATGCCTCGAAGAACGGCTCGATGTCGTTGGGGTCGGTGCTGTGGGACTCCCACTCTTCAACCGGCGTGCCCGTCGCGACGAAACGTAGCGCGAGATACATGGCGAACTCGGCGAAGAGAGGGTCGCCCACGTAGTCGAGACGCCTTCGAGCGACGCGCGATGTCGCGGTGCAGTCCGCCAGGGCTCGGACCAAGCCCGCGAGCGAAAGTCGGTTCGAGGCGCCCTTGATCAGCGAAGTCGTGGCCAGCAGCCCCGGCACCACGCCCTTCTCGTCCAGATCGAACAGCATCTCGGCGAGCTGGCGTTGCAGGGCCTTGGTGTAGGTGCTGATCACCACGCGGTTGCGCGGATCGGAGCCGAGCCATTCGAGGGCGTTGGCCAGGATCGCGAAGGTCTTGCCGGTGCCGGTGGGAGCTTCCACCAGGGCGCCGGTGCCGGCCGCGATCCAGTCGCGCATAACCCCGACCATGTCGCGCTGTGACTGACGGACGCGGGCCTGCTCGCCGCGGACAGAGCGGACGATTCGATCCACATCGATCTGCCCGGGCTCGCCCGCAAGGGCCGAGAGATCGAGCCCGGCGGCGGGCGCCGGCGCGCGGCGCGCGGGCGGCTTGGCGTTGGCATCGAGGCTCGCGGCCATCGTGGCCCGGACCTCGCCGATGTCGAAGGGCCGAACGGTGTGGTGATCACCCTCGAGCATCGAGAACACGAGGTCCCAGGCATCGGAGTGCGCCCCGACCGAGCGGACCAGGCTCTGCTTGTCGGTTGGCCAGGTCTCGACCTCGGCCGCCGCGAAGCGCATCAGGTCGTACAGCATCTCTGCATCGGCCGCGGCGTCGTGCGCAGTGAGGCCGGTCAGATCGATGGCCAGGCGTTCCTTGATCTCGGTGAACCGATCACTGGTGATGAGCCGCAAGAGGGCGTGCGCACGAGGCGGCACAGGCCAGACCGCGAGGGCCAGATACAGGCCATCGATCTTGGCGAGCCCCTTGGGCAGCGGGTGCTCGAAGGAGGTGAGAAGGGCGTGGTCGAGAAGCTCGAAGTCAAACGCCCGGCCGTTGTACGCCACGAGGGCATCAGCGTCCTCGATGAAGCACAGGAAGTCCTCAAGAACCGCGCGAGCATCCTCTCCGACTGCCGTGATTTGCGCCCGCAGTTCAGGATTGGCGATCCGGGTAAGAAGCTCGTCGGGCAGCGCGATGAAACGGTTGAAGCGCTGGGCGTCCGCGACCCACGCCTCGTCGGAGCCGAAGCGATACGCGCCCACCTGGAAGATCGAGCGCTCGCCCTCGGGGTGCGCGTCGGTATAGCGCAGCACGGTTTCCAGATCGACCGCGACAACACGACCGAACCGAGGGGAAGGTCCAGGGGCAGCGGCAGCAGGACGGGCAGCGGCAGCAACGGCAGCGCGATCAGCCTCGCGGGCCGCGGCCGCATCACTCGATGGGGATCGTGATGACGTTGAGGCCGCTGATGATGAAGTCGATGAAGATGAAGGCGACGAAGGCGACGACGAGGTTGAGGTTGAGGAGGGCGAGGTAGAGGTTGGGGTTGAGGTTGAGGTTGGGGTTGAGGTTGAGGAGGACGAGGTCGAGGTAGAGGAGGACGAGGTCGAGGTAGAGGAGGACGGTGCCGCGCCGGCAAGGTAGAGCAGGCCGCCGACCTCGACGATCTCCTCGGCGATCCACTCGAGTTCGCCTTCGAGCTGCCCCATCGTCATGGCGGGGTTGCCGAACTCGCGTCGCGCTAGCACGAGCAGTGCTGCTCGCGAGATGCCCCCAGACTGACTGGCTATGAGCTCGCGGACGTCCGCCAACGCCTTCCCCCAACAAGGCTCAGGACAGGACCCCATCCTCGGCTTGGAGAGGTGAGGATGTCAATGTCAGAGATTGGCCTTCTGGGGAACAGCAGGTCGGTAAGTCATGCCGAACACACTCGTGGTGCTCCAGCCGTTCGCGTACTTCGCGTGCCTCGGTTCGGCGACGGCAGACCCAGCATCATCAGCCGACGGCGACTCCATAGGATAAGCGCCCATATTGTGAACGGACTAGTGACCAGAATGTTGACGCTACGGCGTTCGTCACCCAGAATGTCAACGAATAGGGGCGCAAGATGTGCGCCGCAACCCAGAATGTGAAACCCGATGCCGCGCCTCGATCCTGCCCCCGAGATCCTCTTCGCCGATCCTGACAATCGCTTTGCGCTGTCGGCGGCGGTCGCGCGCGGGAGCCTACGGCGGATCGGGCGCGGCATCTACACTCGCTCGCTCGATGACCCTGCCGCGATCGTGCGCCGGAACCTCTGGGCGATCGTCGCGCACACGTTCCCCGGTGCGGTCGTGTCGGATCGGTGCGGGCGGCAACATTCGCCCGAGGATGGCGTGCTCACGGTCATCCACCGCCGCAAGCGCCCGGTCGGGCTGCCCGGTCTCACGATCCTCCCCCGCCCTGGCCACGGGCCCGTGACTGGCGACATTCCGCTCCCGTTCGGCGTTTGGGGCGCGTCGCCGGAGCGCGCGATTCTCGACAACATCGGCGGGACCAGCACGCGGTATCTCGACGACGCGGCGATCGAGGGGTGGATCGTGGACTTCGCGGCGCAGCGAAACGGCGCGGCGCGGCTGAACGACCTCCGCGACCGCGCCCGGCAGATCGCGCCGGCTCTCGGGCGCGAGCGCGCCTTCCTGCGGCTCGATGCGCTCATCGCCGCGGCTCTTACGACCGCGCCCGCGACCGTCGCGCAGACACCTGTCCTGCGGGCCTGGGCCGAAGGCACGCCCTACGACCGAGTGCGGATCGAGCGGTTCGAGAGCTTAGCCGCGTTCCTCGCCGATCTCGCACCGGAACCGCTGCCTGCGCTACCCGCCGACATCGCGCGGCGCGCGCTCTTGCCCTTCTACGAAGCGTACTTCTCGAACTACATCGAGGGGACCGAGTTCACGCTGAACGAGGCGGCGGCGATCGTCTTCGACGCCGCCGTGCCTGCGAACCGTCCGAAGGATGCACACGACATCCTCGGCACGTACCGGCTCGTCAGCGACGAGTCCGAGATGCGCCGCGTGCCAGAAACGGCCGACGGCCTCGTCGAGCTTCTTCTACACCGCCACGCGGTCATGCTCGACGCCCGCCCGGAGGCGAACCCCGGCCGCTTCAAGGACCGTGCGAACCAGGTGGGCAGCACACTATTCGTCGCGCCCGATCTCGTCGAGGCGACGCTCCGCGCGGGTTTCGACGCCGGCCGCGCGCTCGTGGACCCGTTCGCGCGTGCCGTCTTTCTCATGTTCCTCGTTGCCGAGGTCCATCCGTTCACCGACGGAAACGGGCGGATCGCGCGCGTGATGATGAATGCCGAACTCGCTGCCGCAGGTCAGGTGCGGATCATCGTTCCGACCGTGTATCGCCTCAACTACCTCGCCGCGCTCAAAGGCGCGACGCATAACAACGCCTTTGGGCCGCTCACAGCGACCCTCCGCTTCGTGCAGCGATACACCGCGCGACTCGATCTATCGGACCGTGCGAGCGCCGAGCGCGACCTCGCGCGAACGAATGCGCTACGCGACCCGAACGAGGCCGACGACTACGGTGTCCGACTCGTGTTGCCCACCGTCGAGGGCTAACCGTTGTGGTTACGGGATCACGTCTGTCGAGCTATCCGTCGAACAAACGCGGGACTTGCCTACCTGCGTGTGGGGTGCCATTATCCGGTCGTGAGGCCGGCGATGAGTGGGTTCGCGACGATCGGCAGGTGACGCCGGCCACGGCCGAGCAGTACACGAGCCACGAGCGGTCGACCGCCGTCATCGCGGCGCCTGATCGTCCCCACCGGGAGGCATCCACCGCGTGCTGCCATCGCTGCCGTACTCCTGACCCGGCGCATGCTCGAACTGGTGGCGGTGCGCGTGGGGTACAAGAACTCGATCAGCCAGCCCGCGTGGTTGAGGATCGCCCTCCTAAGCCGTGGAGGCCTATTCGTCACTCATATCGGGACCGAACGCAAGTCCACCCCTCAGCTTCGGCGCCCCAGCGCTCCCTAGACCCGGAACTCATAGCTTCGTTATGCCGCAATGAGACCCGAAAGTCGGACCCGACGCACTGCTGCGCCGGCAGAGCGGACGAGGCAAGGTCGGGGGCTCAAGTGGGCTTGAGGGCGCACCCACCAACGGATTCGTGCGGGCTGGCGTACTACGCCGACGCCATCGGACCAGGACTCGGCAGCGTATCGTAGCAACCGCGCAGTCGTTCCTTGGGCCAGGTGCGGAGGAGGACGTGCAATTGCCGCTAGACCCGTCGACCTGGCGTCTGGACAGGCTGACCCCGACCAAGTGGTCCTCCGCCGCCGGGCGCCTTGAGAATCGGGGACGACTGACAAGGTTCCGCGACCGAGTGGGCGACGCTCCATGCGTGGCCAGAGTGGCTGGCTGGCTTGCTCGCGACTCACGATGAACGCGCTGGAAGTCGAGGATCTGCTCGTCCTGGCCGGCGTGAAGGACAGCGGCGCCGTTGTCGACGAGGCGCAGTGCCGCAGGCTGTTCGATCTGCAGGCCACGCAGAGTCCGTCCGGGGAGATGCCCGCGTCCGTTGCGGTCGACCTTGAAGAGGCGCAGGGGCGCCGCCGACAGGGACTCCTCGAGGAAATGGCCAGCCGGAACGGCCGATGGTTCGACACGGAGATGGACAAGCTCGACCATTGGGCCGAGGACCGTCGCGCGTCGCTCAAGGCTGACCTTGCGGATTTGGATGAGGCGCTCAAAGAAGCGAAGAAGCTGGCTCGCTTCGCGCCGACACTTCCGGACAAACTTGAGCGGCAGCGCGCCGTCCGCGTCCTCGAGGGCAAGCGCGATGAGGCTTGGCACGCCTACGATCAAGCCAGCCGCGAAATCGACCGCCAGAAGGACAACCTGCTCGATGAGATAGGCCAGCGTCTTGAGCAGAGCGTCGAGCACGAGCCGCTCTTTGCGCTTCGGTGGGAGCTAAGTTGAGAACCCAATGCACTACTTCGGGGGAGAAGACGTGACCGATCAACCCGAGCACCTAGACCTCCAATCGGAGGACATCGCCGGAGACAAGGTGCAGGAGTTGTTGCAGCTGTTCCCTGAGGTAGGCACCGAACGTGGAAGGGTAGATTTCGACAAGCTGAGGCTGGCGCTCGGCGAGGCGGTGGACGTCGGCAAGGAACGCTACGGCATGAACTGGCCGGGCAAGGCTGAGTGCTTCAGGACGATCCAGCTTCCGAGCCTCGGCACGCTTCTGCCTTGCCGCGACGAAAGCGTCAACTTCGATACCACTGAGAACATGATCATCGAGGGAGACAACCTCGAAGTCCTCAAGCTCATGCAGAAGTCGTACCTCGGCAAAGTCAAGATGATCTACATAGACCCGCCGTACAACACCGGGAACGACTTCATCTATCCCGACAACTACGCCGAGAGTCTGCAGACCTACCTGGAGTACTCCGGCCAAGTCGACGCCGAAGGCAAGAAGTTCAGCACAAACACGGAGGCGGACGGCCGGTTCCACTCGAAGTGGATGAACATGATGTACCCGCGGCTCTACATGGCTAGGAACCTGCTCCGAGATGACGGGCTCATCTTGGTTTCCATCGACGATAACGAACTCAAGGCCCTACGTTCGATACTGGACGAGGTCTTTGGAGAAGAGAACTTCGTCGACAACATCGTATGGAAGAAGCGTTACGGTGGAGGAGCCAAAGAGAAGCACCTCGTAACCGTTCACGAATACGTGCTGGTTTACGCGCGGGCCAAGGACGAGATCGCTGACATCTATGTCCCCCTCACGGAAGCCGGCATCGCCCGGTACTACAAGAACAGGGACGACAACTACGACCGGCGTGGACCGTACCGGACTCACCCGTTGGAGTCGATGAAGAGCTTCGAGGAGAGGCCCAACCTGCGGTTCCCCATACGGGCGCCCGACGGGTCGATGGTGATGCCAAAGCGCCAATGGCGCTGGAGCCAAGCTCGGGTTGAACAGGCGTCGAAGTCGGGCGAGTTGTATTTCTCTAGAGACAGGGACGGAGCCTGGGTAGTCGGCTCGAAGCAGTACTTGAGGGACGACGATGGCCAGCGGGAGACAAAGTTCTTCTCGGTCATTGACGATGTCTACACACAGCACGGGACCAACGAGATCGTCGACATTTTCGGCGATGCCCAGGTGTTTAGCTTCCCGAAACCATCTCAGCTGATCGCGAAGCTGGTCCAGATGGCGACGACAGGGACTGACGGCGAACTGGTCTTGGACTTCTTCGCCGGGTCGGCTTCGACGGCTCACGCCGTCATGGCTCTGAACCGACAGGACGGTGGACGACGGAAGTTCATCCTCGCCCAGCTCCCAGAACCAACGGGACGCCAGGACTATGCCACCGTCGCGGAAATCACCAAGGAGCGCACCCGACGCGTCATAAGCACGTTTGGATCAGAGGACGAAGGGAAACTCGCGCTCGAGAGCCAGGAAGGACCGGACCTGGGCTTCCGCGTGTTCAAACTCGCGGAGTCCAACTTCAGGCTGTGGAACGCCGACGTCGCGCACGAGACATCGGCACTCGAGGCCCAACTCGAGCTTCACATTGACCACATCCGTGCGGGTCGCACCCCGGAGGATCTGCTGTTCGAGATCCTTCTGAAGAGTGGCTTCCCACTCGACACCAGTGTCGAGAAGCTGGAGCTCGCGGGGACTCCCGTGTTCAGCGTGGCGGGTGGCGCACTCCTCGTCTGCCTCGAGCGCGACCTGACCCTGGACCTCCTCCGTGCCATCGCCCGGCAGAAGCCGGAGCGCGTGGTCTGTCTGGACGAAGGCTTCGCTGGCAATGACCAGCTGAAGGCCAACGCCGTGCAGGTATTCAAGACGCAAGGCATCACAACCTTCCGGACTGTCTGACGGCTCCCGATGAAGATCCAGTTCGACGCCAACCAACAGTTTCAGCTTGATGCCGTGGCGGCCATCACCGACATCTTTCAGGGCCAACCTCAGGGCGCTCCTGAGTTCAGTGTCATCAACCTGGGGATGACCGCCGGCCTTTTCGCAGAACAGGATCAGACTGAGCTTGGCGTAGGCAACCGTCTCCTGCTGGGCGAGGATGTGCTCACGACGAACACCCGTGCCATCCAGTTGCGCAACGACATCGAGGCCGCGGATCCGACCTCCTCTCTGGAGGCGTGGACGCTCTTCGACGGGCCAGCGAACCAACCGCGGGAATGTCCTCACTTCTCGGTTGAGATGGAAACCGGCACCGGCAAGACGTACGTCTACCTGCGCACGATCTTCGAGTTGTCGCATCGCTTCGGCTTCCAGAAGTTCATCATCGTTGTACCGAGCGTGGCGATACGCGAGGGCGTCCTCAAAAACATCGAGATCACTGCCGAGCATTTCCGCGCCATCTACAACAACCTGCCGTTCGAGCACTTCGTCTACGACGCTCGCAGGGTCAATCGGCTCCGGCAGTTTGCCACCAGTAGCACGCTCCAGATCCTGGTCATCAACATCGACGCCTTCCGCAAGAACTTCACCGGCACGGAGGCCGAACAGAGAAGCAACGTCATCTACAAGGAGAGCGACAAGCTCTCAGGCCGTCAGCCGATCGAGTTCGTCCAGGCCGCGCGACCCATCGTCATCATCGACGAGCCCCAGAGCGTCGACTCGACTGATCGGGCTCAGGAAGCTATCAAGGCCCTCAACCCGCTCTGCACGCTGCGCTACTCGGCCACGCACCGAAACCCCTACAACCTGGTTTACCGGCTGGACCCCATCCGTGCGTTCGAGTTGAAGCTGGTTAAGCAGATCGTGGTTGCGAGCGCCGTGGCCGAAGGCTCGGCCAACGACGCCTTCGTGCGAGTGGAGGAGATCGACTACCGGAGTGGCATCAAAGCGAAGCTGCGGATCCACGTTCAGACGCCCGAAGGTCCGCGCGAGAAGACGGTCACTGCCAAGCAGGGCGCGGACCTGTTCATGCTTTCTGGGGAGCGAGCTGCCTACGCGCAAGGGTTCTCTGTCGCCGAGATCAACGCCGAACCTGGCCTCGAGGCGATCCGCTTCAATGGCGGTCGCACGCTGCGCCTCGGCGAGGAAATCGGGGGGATGCGCGACGACATTTGGCGGGCGCAAATCCGGCACACGATCAAGCGCCACCTTGAGAAAGAGCTTCAGGTTCGTGGCCGCGGCATCAAGGTGCTCAGCCTCTTCTTCGTAGACCGCGTTGCCAACTACCGCGACTACGACAGTGACGGCCACCCCGTCAAGGGAAAGTTCGCCGAAGCATTCGAGGCGGAGCTGGCCGCTCTTGCCAGCGAGGAGCGGTTTCGGGAACTGGAATGGCTCAAGGAGCCTGTCGACCGGCTGCACAACGGCTACTTCGCCGCGGACAAGAAGGGCGTACTCAAGGACACTCGTGGCGACACGCAGGCAGACGACGATGTCTACAACCTGATCATGAAGGAGAAGGAGCGGCTGCTCTCTCTGGACGAGCCGCTCCGGTTCATCTTCAGTCACTCGGCGCTGAGGGAAGGCTGGGACAACCCGAACGTCTTCCAGATTTGCACGCTCAATGAGACGAGGAGCGCAGTCAAGAAGCGGCAGGAGATAGGTCGCGGGCTGCGTTTGCCGGTCGACCAGGACGGCTTCCGCGTCTTCGATGACTCGGTGAACAAGCTCTATGTCATGGCGAACGAGAGCTACGAGGAGTTCGCCCGTGCCCTCCAGACCGAGTACGAGGAAGATTGCGGCGTGACCTTCGGCAAGGTGCCGCTGACGGTCTTGGCCAAGCTCACGCGGATCGTGAACGACGTTGAGCAGCCGATTGGGTCCGAGGCCGCAGCGCAGATCCGCGCGGCGCTCGTCGCGCAGAAGATGCTGGACGATGGCGGCCGCATCCAGGCTGCTTTCGATCCCAAGAAGGCCGGCTTCAGGCTGGCGCTGCCGGACGCCCACCAAGACCTCGCGCCCGCCGTGATAGACCTCCTGGCCAGGTATCAGATCGAACGCCATGTCCGCCGCGAGCGCGACGACGGCCCCAACCGTCTCAAGAAGGACGTCACGCTCACTCCCGAGTTCCAGGCTCTGTGGGAGCGCATCAAGCCGAGAACGACATACCGAGTGGAGTTCTCTACCGACGAACTCGTTGGTCGCGCTGTTGCCGCCTTGAAGCGGATGGAACGCATCGAAGAACCGACGATCCGTGTCGCGGCCGGCCGGGTGGAACCGGGGCTGGCCGGTGTTAGGGCTACCGCGATGAGCGTGGCTGAGGAACGGGTCGAGTACGGCAGTCGTGCGGTCCCGGACGTGCTCGCCTACCTGCAGAACGAGACTGAACTCACACGATCCACCCTGGTCCGAGTCCTCCGAGAGTCCGGCCGGCTCGGGGAGTTCTTCAACAACCCCCAACGCTTCATGGACATGGTCGCCACGACCCTCAAGGGCGAGCTACATCGACTACTCGTGGACGGGATCAAGTACGAGCGGGTCGAGGGCTCTGGGCCGGCCGCCGAGTGGGAGATGCTGCTCTTCAAGAACGAGGAGCTGATCAACTACCTATCTGCCATCAAGGTGAACAACTCCGTCTACGACTACGTGGTCTACGACTCGGAGATCGAGCGCGAGTTCGCGAGGCAGCTAGATGATCGGGAGGACATCAAACTCTTCGTGAAGCTGCCCGGCTGGTTCCAGATTGACACGCCGCTGGGCACGTACAACCCCGACTGGGCCATCCTCAAGGACGACGGGCAGGCGTTCTACCTTGTCCGGGAAACGAAGGGAACGCGCGACTTCCTCAAACTGCGCACCAGCGAGGCGGACAAGGTCCGCTGCGGTCAGGCTCACTTCGCGGAGCTGGGCGTGCCCTTCGCAGTTGCGGTCACAGCGGCCGAGGTCTGAGCGTGAATACGTCCGGCACGGCGGGCGTCGCGTGAGCGATCAGGGCGCGAGCGAGGCGTACCTGCGAATGCTTGAAGGCATCGCCAGCCGCAACGACCAAATCGGATCGCGCACCATCGCTTCCCAATGGCCATTCGTCGGGTCGGACTACCGCCGACTCCTCGTTGTCGGGCAGGCCCTAGCCGGGTGGGACGACAAGACGTCGCCGGCGCTGTGGACGCTCGGAGGCATTCAGTCGGAAGCTGGCCGCCAAGCCGCGCTTGCCGCGACTCGTGGTTGGTCGTCAGCGCGAGCTGAGCCAATGGAAGAGCCACTGGCGACCCGCAGCGGATCGCCTTTCTGGACCCTCAGCGAGCGGACCTGTTTGGCGCTGGAGCCGGCGGGCGAGACTCCCTGGTACGCACGATACGCATGGTCGAACCTGTTCCCGCTGGCCTGGGGCGACAACAACAAGAGCCCTTGGGTGGGCGACGGCCTCTGGGAACCGCAGTACGAGCACGTGCCCGCCTACTTCTGGGAGACGGTGGGCAGCCTCGACCCAACTCGGATCCTCATTCTCGCCGGGAAGGGCTTCTGGGACCAGACGGCAGGCGCTCTTGGCCTTGCAGGCTTGGCGCGTCTCGATTGGCCCCTGATCGCTGGTGGGCAGGTCGACGGGCGGTCGATCGTGTGGACCTACCATCCCGGCGCCCACCTCTCGGGGATCACCCGACAGGGCTTCTCGGAGAGGATCGTCTTTGCTTTCGACGAGCTGCGGAGGCCCTGATCCGAGGGCCGCGCGGCCACGGCCAGGATCAGGAGATCACCGAGAAGGCTCTGCCTTTCGAGTTCGGGTGACTCCGTTGGTCTTTCGTTCGGGTCTCGCTCGGGCCGCGGGCGACACGAACTCGATGAACCGCAGGCCAAGCGGGGTCATGAGTGCGCGGATGTCGCTCGCGACGTGGAGGCTCGTGATCCCATCTCCCTTCGAGCGCAGAAGGCCCCTCACCTCAAGGTCGTGCATGTCCTGTGCCACGTCGTCGGACTCGCTGCCAGCAGTGGCCGCGGCGATCGCGTCGGAAGCCGCTGTACCCACGGTGAACGGGTAACGAGCGGCTGGGGGCGGCGTTCCGCGAGCGATCCCGGCGAGCACGGACAGGTGCGAAGGGCGCAGATCGTCAAGAAGATCCACAAACCGATCGCGCTCACGACTGCTGGGGCGCGTATGGGTTGCCGAGGCTGCGAGTGCCGCCGCGAAGTACCGAATCTTGGCGTCGTTCTTGCGGCGCGTGACGCGGTCGAGGACGTCTTCGACTGTAGCCGCGAACTCATCCCGACGGACAAACTCCTCGTCGATCTGGCCTTCTGCAGCCCTCAATCGCTCGGCGAGATCGTTCACGAAGCGCGTAGCCCGATCGAGCTTCGCATTCGGGATGAAGGATCCGGCGATACCGGCCAGGACGCCGCCGACGAGAGGGACCGCCCCGAGCGTGCCGACCGCGGCCCCGTACGCAGCCGCCTTGGCTCGATCGGCCTTGCCGTCTGGCGCGACCGCGAGGGCCGTGTTCGCGGACGTCTCAGGCGACGGATCTCGCTGGCTCATGGCGAACGCCTCATCTGGAGCGTTTCAACGATGAAGGTGGCCACGGTCATGGCCGCGCCGGCCGCCATTCGGGCGTGACGCGGCTGCGGCCGCACTGCGGTCCGAGAGTGGCCATGAGCATCGCCAAGCTTGTTCCGCAGCTCGGCAAGTCCCTGGACTGCGCTGGCTAGCCCCTGGAGCGTCTGTCGATAGACGACTTCGTGCTGCGTGGCGTCGAACTTCAGGGCGAGGGCAGTCTTCTTGTAGAGGCTCGGAAGGTCGTCGGACTCGCTGAAGGACTCGCCCAACTCCTCGAGCGCCGCCTTGCACACGGTTTCGAGGAGAGCGCGGGCCGCCGTGATTGCATCGGCTGGGTCCGACTCAACCGACGCCTGGATCCGCTCCATCTCCCGGTTCACGTCTTCGAGGCCGACTTGCTGAAGAGCTTCGCCGTGCGTCTGGGCAGTGAACGTACCGGCTCGCCGAACGATCGCCCGGCCATCCCACGTGAAGCCGCCGACATCGAGGACCCGGATTAGCGTGTCGAGGCTCATCCGGAAGGGCGCCTCCTTCGTCTTGTCCCATTCGGCCATCTTGTATGACATGGCCTCGAGTAATCGGTTGGCGTCGGACGCCTTGGTCAGGTCCAGCGGGCCAAGGTAGCCAGCCGCCAAGGCGCGTCGCTGCCCCGTCCGCTGTCCCTCTGCCGCCTCAATCTCGGGATCCAGTTGGAAGCCAAGGTCGTCGAAGTAGTCGGAGATCGACCGCAGCACTTCGTAGTCGCTCAAGCATTCCTTGAACGCGGTAACGACTCGGCGCGGAACCAGGTCCCCCATGCGTCCACTCTACGACGTGATAATCAATCGCGTGGCTCGTTTAGGCGATCGTGGCCGGCCCGGAGTGGTTCGCACTTCGCCACACGATAAACCACCTTATCGTGATCCCTGGCTGGGACGAAACGGGTCCGCTACACGTTCACGTACCTGATCGGGTTCTGCCCGCCCTTGCCGACCGAACGACCCACGTAGTCCTCGCGGACGTCCTCGGCGATGTCGCCCTCGAACTCCCAACGCCTGCTGCCGCGGTTGGCCTCGGCATCCCGTGTCGCGTACTCCAGCGTGGCCGCGGGATGCCACGCTCGGATGCGGTACACCTCTCGCACCACCCCCTGGTATACGGCAAGAGCGAGTTCGGCCTTCTCCCGCCGCGGCCCTACAACCCAGAACCCTCTCGTCGCCTCATAGAGTTCCTGCGGGCTCATTCCGCTCCGGTAGAGCTGGTTGATGGTGATCAGAAGGGCCCTCTCGCGAACGACAACGGGCTTGGCGGTGAGCATGGCGATGACCTCTTGGGAGGTGACTCGGCCGAAGCTCTGGGCGTGATGCCCGGCCATGATGTTGGTCAGTGGTGGTCTGCCGATCAGGTCGATGGCCGCAGCCTCAACCAATCCGGCCTCGGGGTCGGACAGGCCGTAGCGCAGAACGTCGATCTGTGGCTCTAGACCAGCGGCCCGTAGTTCGGCGATGCGGCGTACCTTCTCGCTCTCCGTCTGGTCGTCTAGGTGCGAGAAGAGGCGGTTGCCCTTGCCTTTGCCGACATAGAACGGCTGGCCGTTACGGGGGTCGATGTAGACGTAGACGTACGATGCGAGAGCATCTCCGACCTCGATGGGTACCCTCATCCGCCCTCCCCGACATCTGGTCGAGAGGATCCTGATACGCCGCGGTCGACAACGAGAAGTCGAGCCGCGGCCAGGTCGGCAACGAGAAAGTCCATTTCGGCGGGTCGACGAAGGACCCTAGCCGGGTGGACCGTCGCCACTACCGGTCCCCATGGGGTCTTCGTCGGTGGTCGCTTGCGAGCGTCGAGCACACGGACGGCCCGTTGGTCGGTCAAAGCTCGAAACGCGGTGGCGCCGAGAGCCACGATGACGTCCCGATGGTGGGCTTGGATCTCGCGCAGCAGTCGTCCGCGGCAGGCGTTGATGGCGGCGACACGCGGGTGTACCGGGTGCGGCAGGCAAGCAAGGGAGTTGGTAATGAAGAGGTCGGCCTCTGACAGCCGGGCTTCGCTCAACGCGGTTCGCAGGATGCCACCGGCCGCCCCCACAAAGGGGCGACCCTGGATGATCTCCTGCTTGCCGGGCGCCTCGCCGACGATCACGACACGGCTGGCCGGGTTGCCTCGCGAGCCGATGGCGGGGCCGAACTCACGGTACGGACATCCAGGGCAGTGCTCAATGCCGGTCATTCGACAAGAGTAGACCCGGGCGTTGAGTTCGGCCCTGGCCGTCGACGTTGGCAGAATCGTGGCTGTGCAACATTCCGCGCGGAATGATCACGAGTGCGAGGCCATGCGCACTGAGGCATCAGCCAGCCTACCGACTGCTCTTGCGTTGCGTGGTCCTGCCGACGAGGTCTGGCACGCACGTCGCGCTGGAGGGCACGACTCCTGAGCGAGTCAGCCGCCTCAGCACTTGCGGTGGAAGTGCGCAAACGAGAGGATGACCGGCAAGCACGAACAGGGGCCACCGTGAGTCCACAGGCACTGGGATACGACGAACCATCGCCGGAGGAGCGCGCCGAGGGAGAGCAGGCGATGGCGCGGGCGGCCGAGGCATTCGAGCGCGGCAAAGCGGTGCCCCCGACGCTCGAGGACTATCGCGCCGCTGCTGCAGGCGAACCCGCGACTGTGATCGAGGCTCTCGTTGCTCGAGCCGTGGGCGAGGCAACTCGCGAGCCGCCCGGCCAGCTCGTCGGTCCCAGACCGTCGGAAGTCGCTGACGGCACTGGTCCGTGACGATTTCGCCCTTGCCAAGCGCCTACTCGACGAACAAGGCGCGGCCTCACTGACGCCATCGACGCAGCCTTAAGCGACAACCCTGCGCCTACGGCCGTGTCACCCGACACGATCAGGTGATGGTGACTTGCTTTCGGAGCGCGCCTGGGGCCGCCGACCTACGGGGTCGGAACCTGCGAAGCCTGCACCGCGGCCGCTGGCGCCCAGTTCTTGATCCAGGTTCGGCCGTGGCTGGTCCAGAGCAGCTTGGCTGCCGCTGATTGTTCGAAGATGATTGTCATGAGGTGGTAGGCGGTAAGGACTGCTTCCTGCAGTTCGTCGCTGTCCTCGAGGTCCTCGACCGTTAGGCCCTCCGAGCGAGCCTCGTCGCGGTCGATACGGCGCCCGTGGCTCTTGTGCGTGGTCGCATCGTTGAAGTGCTTGGCGGCCTTTTTGCCCGCCCCGGCTCCAGGCGGGTCAGCTGCGAACATGCAAGTCGTCAGCCAGCGCGCCACCATCGACTCTCCGTAGGCGAGCGCGTTCTGTGCCTCCAGAAGGAGCGACGGGCCCACCGACTGAAGCACGGGTGCCCACAGGTGCGCTGCGTCCAGGTTCCCCTTCTGCCCAGTTACGGGGTCCCCGATGATCTCGCGCCGCGCCTGCTCAAACTGCTCGACCACGGCCTGCGCCGATACCATCCGTCCCCCTGCCGGGATCTGCGGGTCGATTGGTCCGAGCTGACTCTGCCTGCCCATGACGATGCGCTCAGCGGACAGGCTAATCATGGTGCCGGCGGACATGGCCAATGCCGGCACGATCACCTCGATGTGCGTGAACTTGGACCTCAGGTACGCGACGACGGATTCCGCTGCGTTCGTGACGCCACCGGGCGTGTGAAGCAGCAACGTAAGGCCGAGCTTGCAGTCCATCTGGTGCACGCTCGCCATGAAGCCGTTCAGGTCCTCGTGATTGATCGTCAGGTACTGGGAAGGAGCTTGAGGCTTCTGGAGGAAGGCCGAGCCGTAGAGGATGACATTGCGACCTTCTCGGAGCTGGCTGATGGTCCGGAGAGCCTCCCCCTGTTGAGCCAGCAGCCAGGGTGTCCTGTCAGCAACTGCACGTTTGGAGAACTGCTCGAGCAGCTCGTCCCAGGACGGCACTGGGCCTACTCGGCTGTGACGCGGATGCTGAGCCCGAGAGGTGGTGCCGAGTACGGGGCGGGGTGCACCAGCAACAGCCCGAAGGGCCGGTCCGTGTTAGGAGGATCTTGTGGCGGCAAGTCGGCGGCGTCGTCCTCAGCCGCGAGCGCAGGGATCTCAGTGAGGCGCGCGAGCCTGACGTACCGATCGTACAGCCGCGACGCCTCGGCTAGCTTGTCCAGCGCTTCCACGTCGTCCGCGGCTCCGCCGGTACCGGTCGTGGGCCGATCTTGGGGGGAGGACATTGTCTCTCGTCTCCTTTCCCAGCAGAACGGTTGCACACTCCGTCCACAGGCACCATACACCATTGGTGGTGGTAGTCTCGGCCGTCCAATGATCGAACGTTAGGCCGAGTCCGGGTCGAACTCGCCGGACCCATCGACGACGGCATGGTCTCAGGTCCTACCGTTGAGATCCTGGGGCGGCTACCTCACTCGAAGCTCGATCTGCTGTAGCTGCCGCTGGCCGAGCGGGACCTCCCCGAGGGCCACGCCCAGACACTCAATCCGTTGACCGGCTCGCGCGAGCTCCAGGGTGGCATCCTGCGAGGCGAGGCCGGCGCCACACGCCCTACCGCCCAGAGCCGGCGTCGCGCGCGATCTGCTATAACTCTCTCTGCTCCGAGCGGGAGTAACTCAGCTGGCAGAGTGTCTGCTTCCCAAGCGGAGCGTGCCGCCCCTTTCCCGACCTCCCCCGACCCCCCTTTGACCCATTAACGCTGTCTAAACAGCGCGTTTAGGGGGGTCAAGGTCGGGATGCCTCCAGAGGATAGTTGCACGCTCAACTACCTGCCCGGGGCCTCGGTCCCGCCCACGAGTGACCGGGCGGACCTGGGGGCGGCGGCGAGGGCTGCCTCAAGGAGGCGGTAGAAGCGCAGGCCTTGCGGCTCGGCGCGGTGGTTGAAGCGGAAGGCAAACTCGGCTAGATAGAAGTCGAGCTGCCGAGCTCGGATGGCGCCCTGGTGGGTCGCACTGCACCACTCATCGAGCCCCGAGGCGACGCGCTCGAACTCGGGCAACCCCTTGTCAGTGATGATCGCGGTTTCCGGGTAACGCGGGTAGGTGCGGAGCGTCGAGCCTGGGGCCAGCGTCTGCGCCGCGAAGCGCTCGACAGCGACCGGCCCATTGCTCGGAAGGCGAGATATGCGGATGCGCCCAATGTCTCCCCTGCCCACTTCGGCCGCGATCGCCACGGTCGCTACGCCTCGCTCCACACTCCAGAGGGGGATCGAGGCAAGCTCGACGATCCCGGTGAGGCGCTCGCCTTCCGGTTCTGCCATGGCTCGCCGCAGCTTGTGGAGCCAGGCCCAGGCGGTCTGGTAGGAGCCGAGGTCGAGGTCCGCTCGCAGCGTCTCGGCGCTTACCCCCTGCTCGCCCGCGAGCTCCCAGAGCGCCTCGAACCAGACGCGCAGCGGCTTGCGACTGCCCGCGAAAATCGTCCCCGCCGTAGGTGCGGTCTGACGTCCGCAATCGGCGCAGCGATAGAGGCCGCGCGCGGTCAGCCACTTACGCGCTCCGCCGCAGCCCGGACAGACGAACCCATCGGGCCAGCGCACCCCCAACAGGAACGCGCCGCAGGCGGCCTCGCTCCCGAACCAGCGCTCGAACTCCGCTCGGGTGCGCGGGTAGTCGAGGCCGCCGCGTGGCTCGCGCAAGTCACCCACCCGTAGATTGTGCCCCAAGGGGAGTGAAGTAGATAGCTTGGTAGACCTCGAGCCCATCGACGGACCCGGCGCGAGCAGGCAGGATCGCGTCAGTGAACGGCGCCGAGCGGCGTCGACCGATCGCAGAGGAGCCAAGACCATGGACGCCACACTCACTCCAACCACCACTCGTACCCGACGAGCCCCGCGCTCCGAGCGAACCGGGGAGGCGCCGGCCTCCTCGCCCGAGTCGATTGCACCCGAGCTGCGGTCCTTCGTCGTCCCAATCGGCAGCCTCACCTTTCATCCCCGAAATCCACGCCATGGGAATCTAGAAGCCATCACCGGGAGCCTTCGTCGCTTCGGCCAGTTGCGGCCGGTGCTGGTCCAGCGGAGCACAGGGTTCATCGTCGCGGGCAACCACGTGGTCCGCGCCGCGGGTGAGTTGGGCTGGCAGAACCTTGCCGCAGTCGTGGTCGATCTCGACGATGCGACCGCGAGCGCCTATCTTCTGGCGGATAACAGGACGGCGGATTTAAGCACATACGACGACGCCCTACTCGCAGCGCTCCTAGAGGAGCAGGCGGCGACGGGCAACCTCACAGGCATCGGATACGGGCGCGACGACATCGATGAGCTGGTCGCTCGCGTCCTCGCCGAGGCCGAACGAAAGGGTGACCCCGACGCGATCCCCGAGCCGCCGGCTGATGGCGAGGTCTATGTGCACCGTGGCGAGCGCTGGCGTCTGGGCCGCCATACCCTGCTATGTGGGGACGCCACCGACCCCGCCGACGTGGCCCGCCTTCTCGCCGGCGCAACCCCGACGCTTCTGTCCAGCGATCCACCCTACGGGGTGTCACTCGATGTCAGCTGGCGCGACGGCGTGGTCGGGCCCAGTCCCCGCGGCGGGCGCGGCAAGAGTCATCGGACCACAACCCTCGCGGGCGACACCCGCGTCGACTGGTCCGAGGCGTTCGCCCTGGTGCCCTCCCTACAGGTCGGCTACGTCTGGCACGCCGCGATCCATGCCGCGACGGTCGCGGCTGGTCTCGAGCGTATCGGCTTCGAGATCGTGAGCCAGGTCATCTGGGATAAGGGCCTCTTCGCCCTTGGGCGCTCGTGGTATCAGTGGATGCATGAGCCCGCCTGGGTGGTTCGCAAGCGGGGAGCCAAGGTCGGCTTCTTTGGGGCCCGCAACCAGGCCACGATCTGGCGCGCCCCCTCACCCAAGATGGTCGCCGCCGGATCATCCGAGGCATCGCTTGACCATCCGACCCAAAAGCCCGTGCTGCTGTCGGAGATCCCGATTGCCAACCACCTGCGCGGCTCCGACTCGGTCTATGACCCGTTCGTCGGCAGCGGGACCACGCTGATCGCCGCCGAACGATTGGGCCGGCGCTGCTTCGCCATGGAGATCGACCCCAAGTTCGCCCAGCTCACGATCGAGCGCTGGCAAACATACACGGGCGAACGAGCGGTCCGGGAGGACGTGGCGTGAGCGGGCCGGCGCCCGCGCGGGGTCGCTAGGTGGCAGCCCGGGGGCGTAAGCCGTTGGCGGAGGAGCTCCGACTGCGCGAGCAGATAGAGAGCCTCCACCACAAAGGCATGGGCCCGGCCGCCATCAGCGACGCCTTCGCTAGTAGGCAGAACACGACTCCGGTCGAACTCTCCGTGCGTCAGGTCCAGGCGTACCTGAAGAGCATCCGCGCCGGCTGGGTCGAGAGCCTCGACCCAGCGGCCCTCGGCAGCGAGCGGGCCGAGATCGTGGCCCAGCTCAAGGACGCCTCCTACACGGCGGCGAGCGCCTCGGCCCGAAACCGTGAGGGCCCCGTGGGGGTGGGGTACCTCAAGGCCAGCCTGCGGGCGATCGAACTGCGAGCCAAGTACCTCGGGCTCGATGAACCTGCCCGAAGCTCGAGGGGCGCAAGAGCCGAGGCCGATGCCCACCCCCTCGATGCCCTCCTGCCCGCCGAGCAAATGAGCAGCGTCCGCCACCTCCTCGAGGTTATGGAGGAGACCCAATGAGCGCTCCCAATGCCGACACCACCCGCCAGGTCGCCGCCGCCTGGCGGGCGGCCGCGGCCTGGAACGACGTCGCCTTCGCCGAGTACGTCTCGGGCCTGCGCTACCCGGCGCACCTGCGGCGTCTGGTCAGCTTCGCGAACGCTCACTCACCGGGAGCCTGCGGCGTCCTGCTGCCGCGGGGCCACGCCAAGACGACTGCGGCCATCCACATGGTGGCCCGCCTGGTTGGCGAGCGGCGCGGGCGAGTCAAGGTGATCATCGCGACCGCGACCGAGGCCGACGCGCTCAAGCGCTCGGCCGCGATCCGTCACATCGTCGCCTCGCGCCGCTTTGCCGATGTGTTCGGCTGGGGGCGAGACGGCGTGGCCGGTGAGCGCTGGACCGAAGCGGCCTGGACCGTGCGAGGGGCCGAGAGCTATGTCGAGAAGGACGCCACAGTCCGGGCCGGGTCGCTCCTGAGCCTCAAGCTCGGCGCCCGGGCGGACGTGCTCGTGTGCGACGATCTGGTCGGGCCCGATGAGAACGCGACCGCGCCCGGTCGCGCCAAGGCCCTCGATCGCTATCTCGCGGTCATCGACCCCATGCTCACTCCCGACGCGACGGTCCTGTTCCTGGGAACCCGCTGGCACGAGGACGACCTCTATCGGGCCCTCGCCGATCGGGACGTGCCGTTCTTCAAGGAGCAGGCGATCAGAGACGACGGCAGCGCGCTGTGGCCCGAGTGCTGGCCGGCCGAGAAGCTGCGCGCCAAGCGCGAGGCAATGGGGAGCGCGCTCTTCAACCTCCAGTACCAGAACGATCCCTCGGGCATGGGCGGCAACGTCTTCCGACGGGAATGGTTCCAATATGTCGATCGGCTGCCCGAGCGGGGCACCCGCCGGGTCGGGGTGGATCTCAACGCCGCCGCCTCGGAGCGCTCCGACTACACCGCGGCGGTCGAGTGGTGGGAAGACACCGACCACAACCTCTATCTTGCCGGCGCCTGGCGCGAGCGCCTGAGCGAGGGCCACCGGGCCTGGCTGACCGGGCGCACCGACGCGACGCAGGCGGGCGCCGCCGCGGAATTCGGGCGCTCCGATGGGCCGCGCCTGCTGTGGCCGGGGACGCTGCTGCCCGAGGGGTTCGCGGGACTGGGGGGCTCCCCCCTTCCGTGTCCACGCCCGATCGTCGCCCTCAGCATCGAGGCGACCCAGCACCAGAGCACGTTCGTGCGCGAGATGCTCGCGAGGACCGCTCTGCCAGCGCGGGCGGTCTATCCCGACCGCGACAAGGTGACGAGGGCACTGACCCTCGCCGCCCGCTACGAGGGAGGCAAGGTGTTCCACCTGCGCGGCGCACCGGGTCTGGCGGCATACGAGGCGGAACTCGTCGCCTTTCCCAACGGCGAGCATGACGACTTCGTCGATGCCGCGGTCTACGGCGCCGATCTGGGGGGCACCGAGTTCTACTTCACCAGCGCAAACCGCTAGGGTCTGGGCGCGCGGCTCCGGGGCGTGAGACCCGACGGCGGGTGTGGCGCGCGGCGAGAAAGGCAATGTAGTCGGCGGCGCTCGTTCGCTCGGCGTCGGTGAGGCCGGCTAAGCGCTCGTCGAGTGAGAGACTCACCCCGAGTCCGGCGAGTTCGCCGGCCAGGCGCGAGGGATCGATCCCCCACAGGGACTCGAGCAGCTCCACAAACGCTATCCCGGTGGCTTCGGAGGTCGCCAGCAGATCAGCCGGGGTGGGGCGAGCCCGCGACGGACGGGTTGGATCCAGAAGGGCTGCGATGTATCCCGGGTCGCGGCTCATCGCGGCCGACAGTGCCCGCATCGAGAGACCTGATCGGGTCAGGATGCTGCGGAGGGCTGCTCGGAACTCGTCGTCTTTCGGAGGCATGGGAGTGATCTCCTGCGGTCGAGTCATGGTTGCTGGAAGCGTGAGACTGACGTAATATAGCGTCATGCTAGCGCGAGTG